>CAZEMO010000015.1:0-103237 GCA_964513375.1 uncultured Bacteriovoracaceae bacterium
ATTGTCACTGACAGCACCTCTGTATCCAGTTATCATAATCATCCGTTCTGGAACGCTAGAATACTCAAATGGTCATGTTATTTTGCCTGACCCTCTTTCCTTATTCGATCTTGCAATGTGTGTAATAAAAGTATTTATGCTTGATTAATGGGTACTAATGCCGGCAGGACTGCTTATTTCGATAATATCAGAATAGCCCTCATAATCCTTGTCCTTATGCACCATGTCGGCCAGGCATATGGACCCACCGGGGGATGGTGGGCATACCAGGAACCTGAACGGGCCAGAATATTAGGCATATTTTTTGGGGTAAACCGCTCTTTCTTCATGAGCCTCTTTTTCTTCATTTCGGGCTATTTCATGCCGGGTGCCTTTGACAAGAAAGGGCCTGCTAAATTTCTGGTGGACAGGTTCAAGCGGCTTGGAATACCTCTCCTGGTTTTCTTCCTGGCGATAATACCGGTTATTCATTACTGCTATTTTATTAATTTCAGGCCATACGGGTATATCGGATTCTTCGAATATTACACGAACTTCTGGTTTGGCATGGGAGCGAAACCCGCAGACTGGACAGGCCCTGCATGGCCGGAGCTGAATTTTGCGCAGTTATGGTTTGTAGAGCATCTGCTCATTTATGCCTGTTTTTATGCCCTTTGGATGTTTCTAAGAAAAGGGCCGACCGGACGTATTATGAATGCACCGCTGCCGAAAGCGTGGCAAATCATTGCCTTTTCGCTCCTTATCATGATCATATCAGCACTTGTCAGAATACCTTATCCGATCGATAAGTGGATAGGCCTTTTAGGATTCATTCAGGTGGCCTTTGCCGATGTGCCGCGCGATCTGGGCTGGTTCATCATGGGCGTGCTGGCATACAGAAAGAACTGGGTCGAGCGCTTCCCGGCGAAATCGGGTTATATCTGGCTTGGTGTGGGCATTGGCCTTTCCATTCTCTACAGCGTAACAGCATGGTTCAAAGTTTTCCCCGGTCCTTTATTTGTGCTTTGGGAAACCTTTCTCTGCACGGGTTTCTGCATAGGGTTTATGATTCTGTTCAGGGAAAAGATTAACGGCTCGAACGCTCTGAGTGTCGAAATGGGACTGTGCACATACGGTGTCTATCTTTTCCACGTGCCCATACTGATAATTTTCCAGTATATGTTTGCCCATGTTCCTGCCGGGCCTCTCGTGAAATTTATCTGTGTATCCGTTATAGCAACAGTTGTAACATTTGCTTTCACTGCTGTCCTGAGGCGGCTGCCGCTTGCGAGAGAGATATTATAGGCCCTTATCCTGCCAGGATTGCCTCCATGTCTTCCCGGATTGCCTTGAGTTTATCTACATCTTCGGGTGTCATACGTCCTGATGCGGCGCCTTCGGCCGCTACGGCCTTAAGCCTGGAAAGCTCCGCTTCCACACTGCTTATAGCCTTCATCATGACCGGTGTTATATCGGCGGGAGCAGGGGCCGGAACAGCAATGATTCTGCCTGCCTGTTCTCCTCCTGCAAGAATCAGCTTTTCCTTCCAGAGGGGAACCTGTGCATCGAGCCCGATTTCATCCCGGATGAGCTTTGCCAGCGTATCACTGGCAACAGGTTCACCGTGAACGACAAAGACCTGCGGTGCCGAAGATTTAAAATGTCCGACCCATCCCATGAGACCCTTCTGGTCGGCATGGCTTGAAAAGCCGTTGATACTGAAAATGCGTGCTCTGACGGAGATGTTCTCCCTCAGAATCCTTACAGAACGCCTGCCTTCGACAAGCATCCTGCCGGTTGATCCCTGTGTCTGGAAGCCCACAATCACTATGCTTGCGCCGGGTCTCCATAGATTGTGCTTCAGGTGATGCTTTATGCGTCCTGCCGTACACATTCCGTTTCCTGCAATCACTATGGCAGGGCCCTTCATTGTGTTTATCGCCATGGACTCCTTCATGTCATTGGTGAACTTAAGATTCGGCAGGTCAAGAGGGTCTATACCCTGGTTGACTATGGCGAGTGCTTCTTCGTCATATTCCTTTTTGTATTTCCTGAAAATATTGGTCGCCTTTATGGCCAGAGGGCTGTCGAGAAATACAGGGATTTCCGGCAGCTTCCCGGAGCGGTTCAACTCCGACAGGATGTATAAAATCTCCTGTGTCCGCTCAACCGCAAATGCCGGGATGAGTACCTTTTCCCCGTGGCCATATGCATATGTGACTGCATCAAGCAGCTCATCCTTGCTTGCATCTATCGAACGGTGGAGACGGTTTCCGTAAGTGGATTCTACAAAAAGGAAGTCTGCACTGAAAAGCTCCTGAGGCTCACACATGATGAGCTGATTTTCCTGTCCGATATCTCCCGAAAATACTAACTTCACTTCTTTGCCATCGTCTTTGATCCACATCTCGATGATGCACGATCCCAGGATATGCCCTGCATTCCTGAACCTGAACCTTACGGAATCATCAAGCTGCGTGATAGTCTCTCTCTGAACAGGTTCGAAATATTTAAAAGAGCGCTCCGCGTCTTCAATCGAATAAAGAGCTTCGACAGTTCTTTTGCCTTTGCGGTTGTTCTTCCTGTTCTGCCACTGGGTGTCCATTTCCTGAACATGGGCCGAGTCCAGCAGCATTATTTGACACAGATCAAGCGTTGCAGGCGTTGCCAGTATGCGGCCCCTGAAGCCGTCTTTGACAAGCTTCGGTATCCTGCCGCTGTGGTCTATGTGGGCATGAGTCAGAATGAGGTCATCAATTTCGCGCGGGTCATAATCCCAGGCCAGCCAGTTCCTCATTTCCATATCCACGCCGCCCTGGAACATGCCGCAGTCAACAAGATATTTCCTGCCGGTGCCAGCTTCAATAAGGTAATTTGACCCTGTTACGGTACCTGCCGCCCCGAGACATGTAACCTTGACCATTAATCCCCCTCTTGAAAAAACTTTATATGGCAACTTATCGGCATAATAATTCGATTTCTGTGAATAAATTATTTTTACATGGCACTTGCCTGTGCATTATAGTATTTTATTATAGTCACTATAGTATTATGTTAATGATTTGTTAAGTTGCAGATTTTACAATTGCTATATTTTTGGAGGATAAAATGTTTAAAAAGTTTGCTTTGTTTATTTGTGTTTGCACGGTAACCTTCTTTTCATCTCCGCTTGATGCGTCAGGCATCCTGGGCAATTTTACCCAAAGCAATCTTGCTTCAGCAGCAAATTCATCAGGTGCGACGGATTATGTAATAGATTTGAATGTCAGGATTGATATCCCTGACCAGTACCGAAGGCATGCCGATGAAAGTCCGGTTGAGTTCATAGGTAATCAGAGCATAGACAAACTCAAGGGGGTCACGCTGTGGGGCACCCTTGTAAGGCCTAAAGACGATCCGGCGGACATTGCTGCAGGCCGTATAACGAAAAGACCGACAATTATCGTTGCAACCTGCTACCGCCGTGAGTTCTGTATCATCCCGTGGGGGGTGCCTCTGGTAAAGCACGGCTACAACGTGCTGGGAATAGACCTGAGGGGCTCGGCTTCGGCGGAAGGGAAATGGGACATATTCACCTTTGAAGAGCAGTATGACGTAGCATATATAGTCGATCACTGGCTGCCGGGAGACAAGGATGAAGGTGGCATAGAAAACGGCCAGCCATGGTCTGACGGCACCTCCGGCATGATCGGAGCTTCATATATGGCCATTACGCAGCTTAATACGGCAGGCCTGTGCCGGCGTGATAAAAACGGTGAGCCGGAACACCTGAAGGCCCTTTTCACATATGTCCCGCAGAGCGATCCTTATAAGGAAACGCTCATGCAGAATGGAAATCTCGACGTTTGGTTCATGGTGGGGCTCTGGCTGCCCATGACAGATATCCTTGCGATATTGCCTCCCTTGAGTATCCTGGGCGAAAAGGAATTTACTCCGACAATGGATGAACTTAACGATGCGGCATCTGCATGGAAAGACCACATGGCCAACATTCAGACACATATCGACCTGGCTCAGGATCCGGGGCTGGAATATGACGGCGATTTTATTAACCCGCGTTCGAGCATGCAGTACTGGCCCGTCAAACCTGAAGGCGGGTGGATGTATCTCGGCAATACCGAGGAAACTGAAATGTTCAAGGGTCAGCCGATTCCCGAAGGAGAGCGCGTCATTCCCGATAAACTGCCGGTATTCGTTCTTGGCGGCTGGTTCTGCATATTCACTAAGGGTACGCTCAATCATTATGAATACGGGCTGTCCCGGCATGATACGGGCGACAAGGCTCTTTTAATGGGTCCGTGGTATCATATGGACGGTAGTATGGGAATGGGCCTGCCTGACCTTTACAAGACGCAGGCCATTGCCGCCCGCTGGTTTGACTGGAAGATAAAGGGCAAGGTCGATTCGTTCATGACCAAATTTCCAGTACTGCTTTACGTAATGGGAGAAGACAGGTGGAGGGCTGAAAAAACATGGCCGCTGCCTGCTTCGAGGGTTGAAAAAAAGAATCTCTGGCTGTCAGGCAAAAAGGCCTCCGGAATCAGCGGGGATTCTTTTACGACAGGGGCTTTTTCAAACGCCAGAAATAACTATAGTCTGGCGTGGCAGACCGATTCGTTTGATTATACCAATAACGGCAATGCGCCGGTGCTCAAGCACAGGCCCTCAAACCTGCATGGAGCATTGTCCAGGTCAATGGTAAGGTTCTATATAGGCGTACCTGACTTAATAAACATCTTTGCGCGTGCGATAAACGGAAAACCGGGGGCAGGAGACAATGCACCCTGGGAGGATGAACGCGACGATGAGAAAGGCGTGCTGACATTCACGACAGAACCTCTTAAAAATGATGTTGAGATTACAGGGCCTGTCAAGCTCACATTCTGGGCCAGCACCACTTTTGACACAATCGGAGCGGATGCCTGGGACAATGTCCTTGAACTCATAAAGAAATATTTCAATATGGAAGAACCCAATCTCCTGTTTAATCTTATGAACCGAAAAGATGTACAGTGGGTGGCTGAGCTGAACGATGTCTTCGAAGACGGACGCGCAAAAAACCTTACTTCAGGCTGGCTTGCCGCATCCCATAGACCTTATGATCCGGACGACACGAAGAAACTGGATAAGGCTTACAAGGCCTTTGATCCATTCTATTCCTACCCGGATCTGCACCCTGACATGATAGAAGAAAACACTCTCTACCCCTATGTGATCGAACTATGGCCCACATGCAATGTGTTCAAGAAAGGACACCGGATACGCCTCAGCATTTCAGGGAGCGATTTCCCACATTTCCTTCCTGTTCTCAGACCCTCTGAGAATACATTTGTCATAGATGCTGAACATCCGGCCAATATTGAATTTGATATAGTCAAATCAGATAATGAAGGCAAAACCTGGAAGTGGATAGGTTCAAAAAGCAAGTATCTTTCCAAATACAGTGATGGGTGGAACGCCAATCAGGCGGCAAACGCCTATTTGATGGGTCCTGAATCAGGAGATGACACAGAAATTGATGATCCGGATGACGACACACAGAAGCCAAATGCCGAAAATGCCGTATCGGACGGGGATTCATCCGGCAGCTCATTCTGTTTCATAAACAGCGCAAGAATTTAAAATAATTCAAGGGCGGGCGCCTGCCCGCCCTGACTGCCTTAAAAAGTTTATTTATCTAAAGCCTTTTGCCCGAAATGACGAAGTATCCTATTACAGTCAATAATTCTTGAAGGAGTATTGCCATGAAAAAGACAGGCATTATCCTGATTGCAGCCGCAATTCTTTTCTGTGCGAAAGCTTCATTTGCAGCCGACAGGACCATTACGGACAATGATGACTGGATAGACATCGAAATGAATATCGGGGATACCCTGACTGTCGTTCTCAATGACGACCCGAATGACGGCTATGACTGGACTGTAGGCAGGTATGACGACGATATTCTGCAGCTTGTGAGCGGTCCTATGGCCAGTTCCTCTAATGGAACCTCGGTTACAAGTTTCAGGGTGACAGGTTCTGGGACAACCGATCTCCTTTTGAGGTACAATAATATGAGCGGGGCTGGTACCTATGATGTCAAGGCTTTCCAGGTTACTGTTATAGTAAGAAACTGAAAAATGAAATCTGAATGGATTAAACTGGATTCCAGGAGAATCTATCAGAACAGGATAGTAGGTCTGAGGGAAGACACATACCATTTTATACCGAATGACATCAGGAAGGACTTCACTGTCTTCGAATTCAGCGACTGGGTCAATGTGATACCGCTTACGGAAAATGGCGATATAGTCATGATAAAGCAGTTCAGGCACGGTACAGACTCGGTCACGCTCGAAATACCTGGCGGACTGATTGAAAAAGAGGACATCGACCCCTCGGTTGCCGCATTAAGGGAAATGGAAGAGGAAACGGGATATTTTTCAGAGCATATGATTCATATAGGAACTGTCGAACCAAACCCGGCAATACAGACAAACCGCTGCCATACATTTCTGGCAGAAGATGCATATCTGAAGAGTCAGCAGAATTTTGATCCGACCGAGTCCATTACCCTCGAACTCATCAAAGCCGATAAGGTTCTAGAAATGATAAAAGCAGGTGATATAACTCACGGGCTGGTAGTTGCGGCATTCGCCTTTTATATGCTCTGGCAGGGAAAAGGAGGTGTATGATGAAGATATTTTTATACACGGTTATTGTCCTGGCAATATGCATGATTTCAATGCCCCTTGAGGCGGCGAATAAGACGGTGACGTCTAAAGACGATGAAAAGCTGGTAACCCTGAACATAGGTGATAGGCTTGTGATAAAGCTGCCCGGTAACTATACCACAGGTTATCAGTGGGAAGTGGTTGAGGGTTATGATGATGATGTCGTCAGGCAGGAAGGCAAAGGGGAGTATAAACCTGAAAAAACGGACAGGGTTGGCTCAGGCGGGACTGCAATATTTACCTTTATCGCAATAGGCACAGGCCGGACAGACATTAATCTGGAATACAGACGACCCTGGGAGAATAAGGGCGATGTCCCTGAAGATTTCGAAATAACTGTCCTGGTGAAAAAAAATAAAAACAAAAGCAACAAGACAGACCCGGCGCAGGATGATTGACCAGGACGGCATTAAAATCGTTAATCATATGAGATTTGATGTTTTTGGAAGAGATGTGCTCGTGGTGAGGCGGGATGAAAAGTGGTCAGTCTTTTATGTGGGACTGGACGGGAAAAGGCTGCCAGCCGATGACATCATGATTCCGCCAGACACGAGAGAATCTGAGATTGAGCGCTGGCTTGCCGATTTGTGCCATGAATGGTCTACTCAAAGCCGTCCGGCTGTCAAAAGGCTGGACAAATAAAGACAGATAAGTGTTCCTTGCCCGAAACTCCTGCTTAATCGCCAGCATATAATCCTTCTTGAAACTGAGAGCCCCATACGGTATGCAAATATTACCGGGTCGAAGCAGAACAGGTGGCCGCCGGCGCAAAAGCGCGGGAGGAAAGTCCGGGCTCCAGAGGGCAAGGGTGGTCGTTAATGGCGACCGGGGGTGACCCCAGGGAAAGTGCCACAGAAAACAAACCGCCCGTCTATATGGCGGGTAAGGGTGAAACGGCGAGGTAAGAGCTCACCGGTTCCCCGGGTGACCGGGGAAGCCAGGTAAACCCCACCCGGAGCAAAACCAATAGAGGGACATAAGGGGCTGCCCGTTCCGTCCCTGGGTAGGTTGCTCGAGGCGCCGGGCAATCGGCGTCCTAGATGAATGGCCACTGTCCGTCTCCGGGTAACCGAAGGCGGAAACAGAACCCGGCTTACGGACTGCTTCGGCCCATTTTTGATTCCATCTCAGATGTCTTGGGGGGTGCATGAAGAAATCCAGATTTGAGCTGAGTCACATTGAAACGGTCAGGCGTTCCATCTATGTTTTTCTCCGAGATGAACTGGAAAGGAAATTAAGGGAGATGGCGCTAGAAAATCCTTACAGAATCTGCCGTGACAAGATGTGCCTTGTCTATCCTTATGTCGACCCCGGGGATATGAGACCCAAGAAAAAAGAATTCATGGCCGAATCCTCCGTTATCAGGCCTTTTATTGTACTCTTCTGTGAGGAATCGATAGATGACCAGCATATGAAATATATAAGATTCAATGATGACAACCGGGTGCTCAAGGACACCATTTCAATGGTGCCAAGCGTAAATCTCAAAAAATCATTCACATCCGGGATCAAATTTTTTGAAAAGGAAGATTTTTTCGAACTCCTGGATAATCTCCTAGATGTCGATTATTGCCTTCTTATCCAGAGGGACGAACGCTACAAGAAGAACAACAGCTATGCGCTTACGCATTTCCATGTAAAGATTGACTGGCCTATAGCTGAAGCTGCAGAAAGCCTTGCCAAGGAGCTCAGATTCGTTTCTAAAAGCATCTACGAGCAGGGCGAGCGCTATGCCGAGATGCTGCAGCAGAAGCTCTTTGAATATTACGGCTGCCACCACCAGTCAGTAGGAGGCAGGCGGACGGCTGCGCTAATTGCCGCGCAATACCTCAAGATGCTGCCGGGCCTTTCGACAGTTTATGTCGCAAGTGAGGAATCCCGCACGCTGACGCGCTATTCGGAAAAAGGCGTTGCCAGATATGCAATCATACAGCTCGAAAAGGAATACGCCTCGCAGATCAAAGAGGCGAACCGCATCAATTCCGAGACGTTTAAAAAATCATATGTCCTTGGCGAGAGCGAGAAATTTTACGATGTGATTCTTTTCGTGACGTACAAGCATACCGAGTGGGGAGTGCCGCCTGCTGACGGCAAACTCAGAATGGTCAAGCCCGACTACAGCTGGATAGGCGTTGACAGGGAGCTGATACTGCCTCTATCCAGCGCGCTGAACGCCCGACCTGTAAACGTCAAGCTGGTCTACAAATAATTGTTAAGGGGAGGTTTTGTTTTGTCCAATATAATAAACGGGAAGGAATTGTCAGAGAAAAAAAGAGCGGAAGTAGCTTTAAAGGCGGCTCAATTTACCGCGAAATATAACAGGCAGCCAGGGCTCGCCGTAGTGCTTGTAGGAAACGATCCTGCCTCTGCTATCTATGTCAGGAACAAAAAGCTTGCCTGTGAAAAAGCGGGCATCCGGTCGTTTTCATATACTCTTGATGAAAGAACTTCGCAGCAGGAGATACTCGACCTCGTCAAGAAGCTTAATGAGGATAGAGAGGTTGACGGGCTCCTTGTCCAGCTTCCCCTGCCGCAAGGATTCAATTCTCAGGAGATTCTCCTTACAATCGAACCGGCTAAGGATGTCGACGGGCTTCATCCGTATAATCAGGGCAGGCTGTTGACAGGCGATCCGGCGCTTGTTTCATGCACGCCCGCAGGCGTTATGTACATGCTCAAGGAATGCGGTGTGGAGCTCAAGGGAAAGGACGCCGTGGTTGTAGGACGCAGCAACATGGTGGGAAAACCGCAGGCGCTCCTGCTCATGGCCGAGCATGCGACCGTTACCATCTGCCACTCAAGGACCAGAGCCCTTGACAAAAAAGTAGGTGCCGCCGATGTGCTGGTAGCCGCGATAGGTAAGGCCGAAATGATCAAAGGCTCATGGATCAAGGAAGGTGCAGTGGTGATCGATGTAGGGATGAACCGTACGGAAGCAGGCCTCAAGGGTGACGTTGAATTTGCAGAGGCCGCCAAAAAGGCAAGCCTTATAACCCCAGTTCCCGGAGGGGTGGGCCTCATGACCGTTGCAATGCTGCTCGAAAATACGGTGACAGCGGCGTATGCTCATGAGGAGGCCAGATAATGAGGACACCACTCTATGACAGTCATGTGAAAATGGGTGCGCGGGTCATTGATTTCCATGGATGGGATATGCCGGTATGGTATTCAAGTATTAAAGAAGAGCACATGGCCACGCGTGGCGGTGCAGGCATTTTCGATGCAAGCCACATGGGCGAGATATGGGTGAGCGGCCTGGGCTGCGCAGAATTCCTTAACAGGATTCTTACGGTTGATGTTACCGTTCTGGAAAGGGGCAAGGTTAAATACACCTTTTTTCTCAATGAAGAGGCTGGGATAATTGATGACATAATAGTGTACTGCATAAAGCCCAAAGAGGAGTACATGCTCTGCGTTAATTCATCGAATATCGATAAAGATTTTGCATGGCTTCAGGCGCACAGGGAAGAGAGTGTGGAAATTCTGGACAAAAGCCCTGTTACTGCAATGATCGCCCTTCAGGGCCCGCTTGCAGGCGAAGTGCTTGGTAAGATTATAAACTTTGACTATGATGAGCTTAAAAGGTTTTATTTCCTTACTGCCGATACTTCCTTCGGCAGGCTCATTATCTCGCGTACAGGATATACGGGCTCGGACGGTGTCGAAATATTCATGGATGCGGAACATTCACCCGGGCTTTGGGCAGCCCTTGCGGATAATGGCGCAACACCCTGCGGGCTGGGGGCAAGGGATACGCTGAGGCTTGAAATGGGTTATCCGCTTCACGGAAACGATCTTGATGAAACAACCACGCCATTGGAAGCGGGACTCAAATTTGCCGTTGATATGAACAAGCCTGCTTTCATAGGCAGGACGGTTCTTGAAAAACAGCTGGCCTCTGGTCTAAAGAAAAGGCTTGTAGGGCTTGTCATGGAGGAAAAAGGCATCCCGAGGCATGGCTATATCTGCAGGTCGGGTGCATTTTCCGGGACTATAACTTCGGGAAGCATTTCACCTGTGCTGGATACGGGCATTGCGCTGGCGTATATCGACGCATCCGTACATTACGGCGATAATGCGTGCATAGTAATAAGGGACAAGGAACTTGCGGCAAGGGTTAAAAAGCCGCCTTTTGTAAAAACAAATCTGACAAAATAATTACTGGCAGGGGGGAGGATATGAATATTCCGGATGATCTCAGATACTCAAAAGACCATGAATGGGGGAAAATCGAAGACGGCAGGTTGAGGGTCGGCATAACGGACTATGCGCAGAAAGAGCTTGGGGACATTGTCTTTGTCGAGATCAAAGCCGTTGGCACGAAACTGAAAAAGGGCGATACGATAGGCACCATCGAATCGGTAAAGGCAGTGTCCGACATTTATACGCCGGTTTCGGGCGAGATCGTTGAGATAAACACAACTCTACCCGATACCCCCGAGCTTGTTAACCAGGACTGCTACGGGACAGCGTGGATGGCTGTAATCTTAATGGATGATCCTGTCCAGGCCGGTACTCTTATGGATGCGGATGCATACGGGGAATATGTCAAATCAGAGGCGAAATAATGTCATTCATACCGCACAGCAATGAAGAAAGGGATCTGATACTCAAAACAATCGGAATCAGCAATGAGGAAGAGCTTTTTTCTACGATACCAGCTGAATTGCGTCTTAAACAGAGGCTGAAAATACCAGGGCCTCTGGATGAGGAAACGATAAAGCGGATTCCACAGGGGAACTTCGCAAAGGCTATGTTTGCAGGAGGGGGCATATACCGGCATCATATACCTGCGGTCGTCGATATGATCGTCTCCAGGCAGGAGATATATACTGCATATACGCCTTATCAGCCTGAGATAAGCCAGGGGACGCTCCAGACCATCTTCGAATACCAGAGCATGATGGCAGCTCTGACGGGCATGGATGTGGCGAACGCCTCCATGTACGACGGTGCGACTGCCCTTGCAGAGGCTGTAATGATGGCCATCAGGGCAAAAGAAGTTAAACGCATACTTGTTGCAAGGACTGTAAACCCTTCGTACCGGGCCGTGCTGAAAACATACATGGCAAACTTCGAGGTTGTTATTGAAGAGGTCCCGTACGATGCCAAATCGGGGCAGATTGACCTTCAGGTTTTGAAGGAGATGACGGGAGGCGACTCGGCCTTTTTCATACAGAATCCGAATTACTTCGGGGTATTAGAACCGATGGAAAAGGTTTCATTGGCAGTAAAAGATACCGCTTTCTGGGGCATCGTGACAGGAGACGCCGTTTCTCTTGGCTTATTGAAAAAGCCTGGCGTCTGGGGCTGTGATGTAGTAACGGGGGATGCCCAGTCCTTCGGTAATCCGACAAGCGGTGGCGGGCCTATGCTGGGATTCATGTGTGTAAGAAAGGACAATGTCCGGCGCATGCCCGGAAGGATAGTGGGACTTACGCAGGATGCCAGGGGAAATCCCGCATTCTGTCTCACCCTTTCGACCAGGGAGCAGCATATACGAAGGGAAAAGGCCACATCCAACATATGCAGCAATCAGGCACTGTGTGCGACACGCTCAGCCATATATCTTGCAGCCATGGGGCCTGCCGGACTCAGAACTGTTGCTGTTCAAAGCGCTAGAGGGGCAAGGCTCCTGGCAGATATTTATGACAGAAAAGGCTATCCCACTTTATTCAGCGCCCCGTTTTTCAACGAGTTTGTGATAAGAATGAGCGAGGAAAAGGTGCTTGAACTCGAAAATGCGGAAATAGCACCTGGCATACAGATACAAAGCTGTTATCCTGAAATGCCTGAAGCGGTTCTTGTAACAGTGACCGAAGCAAATTCAAAAGAGGAAATGAGATGTCTGATCGAAAACCTGTAAGCACTTTTCCGGAAATATCGGAGCCGGTCCTCAAGTTTATCAGCGGCTGTGGAAAAAACAAACGGACCGTGCCGCAGCCTTTTGGCAGTGGATTGCCGGATGATCTGGCAGGTTTCATTGCACCGGAACAGCCTGAAATACCTGAAGTTTCCGAGGTTGAGACAGTGAGGCATTTTACAAGGCTCTCTCGCAGGAATTTCGGAGTCGACCATGGTATGTATCCGCTAGGGTCCTGCACGATGAAATACAATCCCAAGATATCCGAGGTAATTGCACAAAACATAGCAGAGAAGCACCCTGCCGACAAGTTTGCCATGAGCAATGTGCTAAGGGCTCTTGCCGCGCTCAAGCGCTATCTTACAGATATATGCGGAATGGAAGGCTGCAGCCTCTGGCCTGCTGCCGGAGCTCATGGCGAACTTACCGGGATGCTCATTATAAAAAAGGCCATCACATCAAAGGGTGAAAAGAGATCGCTTGTTCTCATCCCCGATACGGCACATGGAACAAACCCGGCATCATGCGCCATTGCCGGCTTTCAGATAAAAAACATCGTTTCCGGTCCCAAAGGATATCTTGAGGCTAAGACTCTGAAGGAACACCTGACTCCTGAAGTCGCCGCGCTGATGATCACCAACCCTAACACGCTCGGTATATTCGAGCAGGAGATCAGAGAGATAGCAGACCTGCTGCATGCCAATGGTTCATATCTTTATATGGACGGCGCAAATCTGAACGCCATAATGGGCATCACAAGGCCCGGAGACATGGGTGTGGACTGCATGCATGTAAACCTCCACAAAACATTTTCAACGCCACACGGAGGAGGTGGTCCCGGTGCCGGGCCCGTGCTTGTAAGCGATGAACTGGAGAAATATCTTCCTGTGCCGAGAATTGTGCATGAACCTCACAAACCCTTTGTCCTCAGTTATGATGCACCAGATTCAATAGGAAGGGTGCATTCATTTCTGGGTAATGTAAGCGTGCTGATAAAGGCGCTTGTCTATATTGTGAGCATTGGCCCGGGCGGCGTAGGCGAGGTTTCAAGGACAGCCGCACTCAATGCGAACTATCTTAAAAAGAAGCTTTCAGGGGTATTCGATTTGCCATATGACACCCCGACACTGCATGAATTCGTACTTTCCGACAAGAATCAGAAAGACAGCCATGTGAGTACAATGGATATGGCAAAGGCCCTTATGGACTACGGATTTCACCCGCCCACCGTATATTTCCCGCTTGTAGTTCCCGGGGCGATCATGATCGAACCTACCGAAACCGAGCCTCTTGCAGAGCTCGACAGGTTTGCAGATGCAATGAAGGAAATAGCGGAGATTGCTAAGACCGATCCTGAATCCTTCCATGAAAGGCCGCTTATGACCCCTGTCGCAAGGGTTGATGAAGTGAAAGCCGCCCGCAGCCTGATACTTTCATGGAATGAATTTAAATCCAATTCCTTATAAAATTTATCTAAATGGGTAAGACAAAAAACAAGATAAACGAAGCAGAACTCGTAAGGAGGATAAAGAGCGGTGATAATACCGCAGTGGAGGATTTTGTCAGGCAATATTCTTCCAGGGTCTACAGCCTTGCATATCAGCTTACCCGCAGCAGCAGCGCCGCTGAAGAGATCATGCAGGAGGTATTCATTACAGTGATTTCGAAGATAGCCACCCTGGAGAACGAAAATTATTTCTCGACCTGGCTTTACAGGGTGACGGCGAACGCGGCATACGGCTATCTCAGAAAGGAAAAAAAGCACAGGGACCTTGTGCCGGTAGAAGATGTAGAGGCCGGCTCCGGGGTTTTACAGGATCTGGCAGACCTGCCCGATGACATTCTTTTATCCGACGAGAGCAGAGATATAGTCAGGCAGGCAATAGACAGGCTGCCTGAGACACTTCGCACGATCGTGATCATGAAGGACGTTGAAGGACTGCAAAACGAAGAGATCGCAGAGGCCATGAAACTCTCGCTTCCTGCTGTCAAATCGCGGCTCCACAGGGGGAGGCTTATGCTGAGGGATAAGCTTTCAAGGCATCTTAGGAGGTATTCATGAAGGACGGGACAAGGAAATGCGATCATTACCTGAAACTTCTCTGTGAATATGTCGATTCCGAACTTCCCGAAGATATTCATGAAGATTTCAAAAGACATATCGAGTCATGCGAAACATGCTGGAAGATGTTCAGGACATATAATATTACGGTAACGCTTTCAAGAAAGACAAAAGTCATTCATACGGTATCTGCCGAACAGGTTGAAAGGCTTTGTTCAATCGTGAGCAGCTGCCTGAACTGTAAAAAAATAAAATAATATTTCACTACCCGGCAAGGCCTTTAAGATACATTTCCCTGTCAAGAAGAAAGTCCCTGTAAATTCTGTAATAGTCGGTTTCCTCGTAAGGTATGGGTTCAAGTCGCTCGCCGTCGAAACTTATGATCTTTGCCCCGGGGCAGCTCAGGAGTATCGGCGAATGAGTGGCTATTATGAACTGAGCATGGCCGTCGGCGCTCATCCGGGTAAGCAGCTTCAGGAATTCGATCTGCCTCTTGGGCGAAAGCGCCGTCTCCGGTTCATCGAGGAAATAGACGCCCTCGATCTTATATCGGGATTTGAAAAAAGACATGAAGGATTCGCCGTGGGACTGAGTGATAAGGGATTTACCGCCGAAATAATCGAGCAGGCCCGGGTCGCAGCTCGCCCAGTCGTCTATGATTGTTGCCAGATGCTCATAGGATTCTGCTGAAAAATAGGCCCCGGGTTTTTTCCCGTCGGTCCAGTCGATATCGATATAGCGGTAAAGCTCCTCTTCGTATGGATTATAATCGAATCGCGTCTTGCCGTATTCCTTCCAGATATAGATGCCGCAGCGTTTTGTTATGGCCTTCAAAAGGGTGGACTTGCCCGAGCCGTTTTCGCCGCAGAAAAACGTGATCTTTGTATCGAATTCCAGCGATGGCGAGTTCATAAACACATCCAGGTTGAATGGATAGATATCCTTTACCGGGTAATCCTGAGGTCTCAGTGTCAATTTTTTCAAATGCATATCGATTTATTTAGCACATCCTGGTTGACGATGCCTCTCCGAATTTATAATAATGCACCTTCATATTCATATAAGGGAGGTATTCTATGGCACAAATGATTCTTGATGAAAGGGACCAGCAGTTCATACTCTATGAAATGCTCGATGTAGAGAAGCTGTGTGAAAAGCCCAGGTTCACCGATTTTTCAAAGGACATGTTCGACATGATACTTGCAGAGGCCCAGAAGATGGCTGTCGATGAGATTTTTCCGACGCTTGCGGAGAGTGACAAGGAAGGGTGCAGGCTTGAGAACGGCCAGGTATATGTCCCCAAGTGTTTTGAAAAGGCGTTCAAGCTCTTCTGCGAAGGCGGCTGGATAGGAATGAGCTTCCCGCCAGACGAAGGCGGCCAGGGCATACCGGTTACGGTAAGGACTGCGGCGACAGAGTGGTTCTTCCACAATTTCGCATTCATCTGCTACCCGTTCGCCTGCGAGGGTGCGGCACACCTGATAATGACCTACGGCACCGAGGAGCAGAAGCATAAATATATCCCCAAAATGCTTGCAGGGCAGTGGGGCGGCACTATGGTCCTGACCGAACCCGGTGCGGGAACAGACCTCGGCAACATGACCACGAAGGCCATACGCCAGCCTGACGACACCTTCAGGATTCAGGGTACGAAAATATTCATAACCGCAGGCGATCAGAACCTTACGGAAAACATCATCCATCCGGTGCTCGCCAGGATCGAAGGCGACCCGGCAGGCACAAAAGGCATCTCGATATTCATAGTTCCGAAGTACATCCTGAACGATGACGGCAGCCTCGGCAAACGCAACGACTATGAAATCGCCAATATAGAAGAGAAGATGGGCATACACGGCAGCGCTACCTGCCTCATCAACTTCGGAGACAACAACGAATGCTATGGCGAACTCCTGGGCGAGGAAAGAGAAGGCATGAAGGTCATGTTCCAGATGATGAACGAGGCGCGCCTTGCGGTTGGCATGCAGGGTATAGCAAGCGCGTCCATCGCCTACCTCCATGCGCTTCAGTATGCAAAGGACAGGCTACAGGGCTCTTCGCTGCTCGAGATGAAAAATCCGGAAGCGCCCAGGGTTCCGATTATCCAGCACGCAGACGTAAGACGCAATCTTTTATGGATGAAGTCGAACGTCGAGAGTATGCGGGCCCTTGGCTATTTCATCGCCTACTGTTTCGACAGGTGTCTTGTCGCCGAAAACGGCGAGGAAATGGATAAGTGGCTCGGCCTTGCCGAAGTCCTGACACCGATCTGCAAGGCCTACTGTTCGGATGTGGCCTTCAAGGTCACCGAGACCGCCATGCAGGTCTATGGCGGATATGGATACTGCGCCGAGTACCCTGTGGAGCAGTTTTTGCGCGACGAAAAAATCGCATCCATCTATGAAGGCGCAAACGGCATACAGGCGCTCGACCTGATAGGCCGCAAGCTCGGTATGAAAAAGGGCACTTACTTCATGGGGCTCCTGGGCGAAATGAACGCCGCAATTGCAAAATATAAGGATACGGAAGGCCTCAAAGACTTGGCCGATGACGTTCAGGCGGGCGTAAACACCCTGGCCGAAATGGCGATGTTCTTTGCAAAGTGCGGCAAAGAGGGAAAATTCCTCATCCCGGTCAATAATGCATACCCGTTCCTTATGCTTATGGGCAAGGTCGTCTCGGCATGGTTCATATTCTGGCAGGCGGGCATCGCCCAGCAGAAGCTTTCTGTGATTGCCGCCGAAAAGGGCATTGCCGACACTGCACAGCTTGCAAAATCGAATAAGGACACCGCCTTCTATATAGGCAAAGTAAATGCTGCCAAATTCTTTATCAGGAATGTGCTGCCTGAAATCGAAGGCATCGTTAAGGGTATCAAGAAAGAGGACATGTCCAACCTGGAGATTCCTGAAGAAAGCTTTGCGTCATAAGATTACTCATTAACAGGCCGGTATCATGGTTGCGCTGAGGATACCGGCCTGATTCTCATTCTAATCATCTGTGCTCTTTCGCCTTATTGTGATAGTATAGCCTGGAAGAACGTCCCTGAAGGAGGGTCTTATGAAAAAGGCTGTCAGCATACTCGATGTAGTCCAGAGCAAAGGAAAAAAGCGCATAGTCGTGGTGACGTGCTATGATTTCACCATGGCGCGCATCCTTAATTCGACCGATGTCGATATAATCCTTGTAGGCGATTCCGCAGGGGGCGTCATTGCGGGATATGAAAACACGATCCCTGTCACGATGGAGCAGATGATCTACCATACGAAGTGCGTTGCAGCCGCAAAGCCGAAGGCGCTCATTGTGGGCGACATGCCTTTCATGTCCTATCAGGTGAGCGTCGAAGAGGCTCTCAGAAACGCCGGAAGATTCCTTAAAGAAGGGGGTGCAGGCGCCATAAAGCTCGAGGGCGGCATCCGCGTGATCGAACAGGTCAAGGCAATCGTCCGGGCAGACATACCTCTCATGGGGCATCTGGGCCTTACTCCTCAGTCGGTCTATGCATTCGGCGGCCACAGGGTTCAGGGTCGCGGGGTAACGGCGGTGCAAAGGCTCATGGACGACGCCCTTGCGCTTGAGGATGCCGGTGCCTTTGCAATTGTGCTTGAATGCGTACCTGCGCCTGTTGCGAAAAAGGTCACCGAAAAGCTTTCCATTCCCACAATCGGCATAGGTGCGGGCGCTGCCTGCGATGGGCAGGTGCTGGTGATACAGGACATGCTGGGCATGAACAAAGAGTTCAAACCCAAGTTCGTAAAAAGGTATATGGAACTGAGCGATACCATCGCGGACGCCGTTAATGCCTATTCGGCAGAAGTCAGGGCCGGCACCTTCCCTGACGACGAGCACTCGTTTTTGGAATAGAAACCGTAGCCGATCACTGCCGCACCGGCTGTTTGATACGTTATGTACTCTATGAAACACAAAGGTAATTAATGATCCGAACACAAAATACACTTGAGAAGCTCAGACTACTCATTAATGAGGAGACAGATTATCGATCAGGAACACAACTTGTGCAGTTCTTTAATGCACTCGGATTCAGAGACTCATATGGTCAAGGTTTTCCATCACGTTGGATGTTCACAGACGAAAAGCTAAAGGCTATCAATGGTTCTCCGGAGCTCGATAAATGCATACGTGCCGTTCTGTCGCCTGCAAACTTTATTGGGCGAATCAGGAACCACTCAGGGACGCTCATGAAAAAATGACTGGAAGTCTCATATTCCTTTAAAATTATAAATCCGGTGGATAAGAAAAAAACGGAACGCGAAGCAAAGAATACTGGAAATGAGGCGTACTAAAAAGCTGATGAGAAAAATTAAAGTTGACGAAAAGGTTTTACTCAACAGCTTATAAGCTTAACAGCTCAAAATCTTTTTATCTGAGGCTGATATGAAAACCGAACGGGAAAAAATGCTGCGCGGAGAGCTTTACCTGTCGAACGATCCCGAACTTATAGCCGCCCGCTGGCGCGCAAGGCTCCTGATCGATGCGTTCAATGCAACGACGGACGAGCAGTGGGATGAGCGCGCCAGGATCATAAAAGAGCTTATACCTGAGTCAGGTAACGGTGTGTTCATAGAGCCTCCTTTTTTCTGCGACTACGGAAAAAACATCAGACTGGGCGACTTTGTATTCTTTAATTTCAACTGCGTGATACTGGACAGCGGCCCGCCCATAAGCATAGGCTCGCATGTGATGTTCGGCCCGGCGGTGCAGATATATGCAGCCACGCATCCCATGAGCGCAGCAGTGCGAAGAAAGAGCCTCGAGTTCGGAAAGCCTGTCGAGATAGAGGGCGACGTATGGATTGGCGGTGGCGCGATAATCTGCCCGGGCGTGAAAATCGGCTCGAAAACCGTAATCGGCGCAGGCAGTGTCGTGACGCGCGACATCCCCCCGAACGTCTTCGCCGCGGGTAATCCGTGCAGGGTCGTCAGAGAGATAACGGAAAACTCAGGCGATATCGATTAAAAAGCTTCTTCGTTCCGGTCCTGCGAAGAAAAAATGTAAGTATAGAAGATACACTGATTCTTATATAACTTATTTCTTCTAAGTTATTCGACATATTGGAATACCTGAAAACAGGCGGATTCCGGTTCTCAACAGCGCGATGCCTGCCGTGATATTGGTCCGGTTCTCGCCCCACAATTCAACGGCTCGGAACAAACCGGCATCCAGGGGGACACAAAAGCAATCAAGCTTCATGCCTATTGCAATTTGAACCGGGCTTTATCTGTCGAAAAGCACCGCCGCAGTTATGAAGCACGAACACCCATCGCCGCCACTGCTTTCTTCGGCCGATGCAGTGTCATCTTCAGACCCTGTCGAGGGATCGTTCATTGTCGTGAAAGACCATACGGGTGATGCAATATATCCGGCTGCGGCATCATTATACACGACCTGCCAGTTATATACTGTCCCGTATTCAAGGCCGGACGGTGCGAATGATTCAACACTCAGGCCGGTTGCTGCTGCACTTGAACACATGACACATTGTTGCTCCTTGCCTGAAGAGATATACAGATCGTATGTCCCCGAGCCCCCTTGCGAGACGGCACCCTGCCAGGAAAGCATGATCGTTCCCGGATCGATGTCGACCGATCCGGAAACAGGCGAAAGATTCGCCGGCCCGGCCGCAAGCGCCGATGTCGACGACGAACAGTCCGACTCGAAGGAATAAACGGTCCCGTCTTCAAGAACCGGTATTGAAAAGGGCACCTCATCTCCGCACACGGCATTGATGTTCTCTAAATTCAGAACCGCCGTGCTCCAAATGTTGAGCCCGGATATATCCTCGGTGTCGCCCCTTAGTTCGACATTGAAGTTGGTTATCGCCAGTTCACCTTCAAGGGAGCCTATTCTCGCCAAGGCTCCTCCCAAAGCCCTAATGAAAAGATTGTTTATCGAAGCTGCGGCCATATTGAAAACTGCCGCTAAAGCGTTGTTTATATTAATTGCAATGTTGTTGCTGTGAAACGCACCTTCGCAAACAATCAATTCGGCCCTGCTGGGGGTTCCATGAGAATATCCGCTGGAATCTATGCTCATGTTGTTGTTCGATGCATCGCCGCCGGAAAAACACGCCTGAATCATGCCGCCGTAATTTACATCAATATTGAAATTGCCGATGTACATATTGTCATGATTAATTAGCCTGACGATTCCCGACGATCCATTGGCTATTGCTGAAAGATTCTTGAAACTGGAGTCTTTTCTGTTTTCGATCGTTGTGGATGGAAAAACTCCGGAAGCATCGGCCTGTGATTTCACATAACTATTGGTAATTTCGAGAACAGAATCGTTTTCAAGAAAAAATCCGGCGATATAGGCTTCAACATTCAGATTAGAAATCACGAGCGAACCGCTGTTTATAAATTCGGATCCCTTGAAAGTTGCACTCTGAACAAAGTGGATATTGCCGATAATGATTTCTGCATTGCTTGCAAATATAAGGGAGGAGTTGACAAGCTCATACGAGATATTGCCGGCATTGAAGGTTCCGCCTGAAAACGAGAATTCGAGGCTGTCCTTATCCTGATTCGATCCCGATGCAGAGGCGTAAAGATTGCTTATGTTGAAGCTCCCTTCCGGCTGTGAAAATGAAAACGACCCGTCGTTGATACAGTTGACGTTGAGTTTTCCGGTCGGGATGTCGATGGTTCCAGAGTTGTTCAGGCTGATTTCGGAATTTTCCGACTCGGCTTCAAAGATAGTTTCTCCGCCTCCGGCAAGAAAAACGAAGGTTATCTCGCCGGAATTCTCAATCGTTATTTTACCGGTGTTTCCAGCTATAAAGGTCTGGCTGAAGTCAAGGCTGTTTCTGATTACACCCTGGCTTTTGTTTCTGACTTCAACTGAGCCGTATTCGCAAGTTATCGTTGCGTCATCCATCACAAAGTCGCCGCTGTTTTCTATTGAAAGCGTCGGCCTGACATCGCCGCTTCCCTTTACCGAAAGCGTTCCGCCTAGAATGGCTGTTTCGCCTTCATTTATGACAAGCCCATCGTTATTTTCTATTATCAGCGTTTCTCCCGGACCAGGCAGATCGGAAATATTCAGGGCTGAAACTCTCCCGGGAAACAATAAAAAAACGCCGGCAACCAGGATAGGGAGAATATTAAAGAATTTTACCATTATCGCCTCCTCTTTCATTTTTTAGAAACCAGAAGGAAGCATGGATAAAGGCACTTGATATATTTTGAAAACAGTCAATGGATATGAATTAAAAAAAGAAAATGGTTTCTATTAAAATTATAAGTTCTGCGGCGGATAAATCAAGCATTAGATTTCATGACTTCTAATAATGCAAAGCCAAATTCAACCGTTCCATGCAGCCGGGTAAAGGAAACAAGCCCTGCTATTGGCCAAGCTGCTGCGCCAGTTTCTGTATGGTCTTGAAAACAGTGGAGGCAGCGCCGCTTACGGTGTCGCGAAGAGACTGCTTCGCCTGAACTATCATGCCGTCGGTTGTAAGAGTTGCCGTATTTACTGTTGAGACGACATTGTTCGGGGTCTTTATCCGTGACTGAATGATATTTTTCCAGTCCTGCCTGCATGAGTTGTTGGTAAGGTCCGAGCAAGAAGGAAGAGTGACAGCCTCTTTCGTGCATGTCAGAATCACGTTTTTTTCGCTGTCTGACAAAGCTGTTTGCGCCTCGATCTTTGCGAGCATTTCGTTAAGATTATTGATCATGGACGAAATATCGCTCCCCCTTATCGCAGTTGCATCCTGAATCATCTTGTTTACCGCTTTGTCGAAGTCTTCGGCAAACTGATGATACGTGTCTATAATCCCGGATGTCATATAATTTGAAATTTTATAATCCTCACCTGCCGTCTCGTCTGATGGCAGCGCGGCATCAACCGGGTCATGGACGTCATTCAGAAAGATGATAATCAGTCTGCCCAGTTCGATACTATCCCCGGCATAAGTCAATTCATTGAAGGTCATTAAAGCAAGAGCATCAAAGGAAAGCTCTTCCGATCCTTCGTCATATACGGGGTTTGACACCGTGATAAAGCGTAGATCGTATGACCCCTGACCGTCGTCTTCGAATATTACCGCATCTATATGAGATCCCGTATACTGAGCTTTCCAGTGTGTCGAGAGACAGGACTGCATTTCATGCGTTCCGATATATACATTGGAACCGTCCTCGACATACCAGCCCATTTCCAGACCAACTCCGTTCAATACGAGCCGGTGCTCTCTGTAAGAGACTTCATATATATTTCCGGAATCGGCGGCGGCAGCAAAATAGACGTTTGACGGGAATCCGTCGTTGTCTGACGTTGAGCATCCGCACAAGAGCATAATGACAGGAATAAGAAGATAGAGATGTCTTTTTACACAGATATTCATATTGAACTTCTCGGATAAAACGGCAGAATCTTTAAACCCCTGCTCTTCTTGCAGGGCCGGCAGTCGGGAAAATGAAGCCTAAGCTCGATAGCAAATCAGTAATTAAGCCTCTTCCCACCTGAACAGCACGCTTATGGCATCATGATCGGACAGTGGGTTGCCTTTTTTATCAAGGAACGTATCAATTTCAACCAAATAAGCAAGAGGCGTCAAAAGGACCGTACTGTTGCTGCGGTAGAGGACCTTATCAATCCTGTCACCGGCAATGCCGAGTTCCATTCGTGCATCGTTGAGTCCAGTGCTTGAGATAAGACGCGTAAGATTGATGTTGTCGTTCGCATTGTCGTATCTCATGTTGAAGTCCCCGCAGACGATTACGGCCTGGCCTGCTGAGAAGGTATTTATTTTATCGATAAGCTGCTCCACCTGAACGATCCTTGCCTCGTTATCGCCGTCTGCGCCGCCGGCATCCATATGCAGGTCATAAATATCAACGAATATTCCGCTGGAAATCTCATAGCGGGCGAACATGAAACCTTTGGGCGTCAGGCAATCGTTGGCATAACCGAGAACTCCATGACATGCCTCCCATGTAACTCTCTGGAGACTGGAGAAACTGCAATATGAAAACGAATTCAGACCATCACCTACTGTGCCGTGGAAAGAATCAAACGCAGATTCGAACGGATGGCCGTCTCCGTATCTGAGATTATAGTGATATGAAAAATCCTCCTGAACAAGCACGATATCAAAAAGGTTCAGCTTCTGACCGATCTGAGGCATGTTGACCAGAGGATTGCTTGAAGAGATGCCTTGAGGCAACCCTGCGACATTGTATGAGAGTATTGTAAATTCGTTGTCGGGAGTTTTTTTCTCATATGTTCCAGGCGCGTTGCATGAAAAAAGGAAAGCAGCACAGACAATAATGACAAGGACATTTCTCATAACCCCTCCTCAAAAACAATTAAACCTTAAACTATCACAAACGAGGATAAACATCAAAAAGAACAAATAATTTGTAAGTTCTCTCTTTGTTTCTTGTTCAGGAAAAAGAGTTCCTTCATGAAGGAAAAAAAGTGCATTTTGGTGTAGATTTAAATCTTTATTCCTTTACAATCAAATACTTATATGATTAATTATAGGCATAGTATTTGCTTTATGTATATTATACTTTGAAATGCTGAGAATATCCGAATCCGAGAAAATATTGCAGGATTATTCGAGGCAATGTTGCAGGATCGGTTGCTGATGTGAATCATAAGAGATCGATTCCATTCAAATGCGATGGATGTGTGTTGAGAAGTTTAAAATCAAAAGGAGGTAGCAATGAGAAAACAATGGCTGTTAATCTTTCTCGTCATAGGAACATTCCTTAGCGTTTCCGGCTGTGCTTCAAAAAGTGATGATGAAAGCGTTTCGTCAAGCGGTTCCGAGCAGGCTGAAATTACAACGTTGACGGATGTTATGGCCGGCCAGGGGCTGGAATTGCTCAAGGAAATCGAAGTGAACGGCGACAAAGGCTATCTGATGAAGTTTACGGGGAAGTACTCAGAAGGCGTAAATTCCAAAGGAATATCAAGCGGGCAGTTCCCCAAATACTGCATGGTGCTTACGGGCAGTGCATACAATATGGGCTATCAGACCGCAACGCTCAGGCCTGAGCAGGGCTACAGCATGCTTACCGATTATATGAAGAAATTGGCCCTACAGCAGTTCGGCATGCTCGGACTTAACCTGCCTCAGGAAGGCGAGACTGCGGACGAAATCTACAACATCATGTACGATACAATCCTCGACATAGTAGCACTTATGGAAAAGGACATTCCGTCAAACCTGCGCAAAGAGATGAAGGGATTCGCCGACGGCATGCAGGCCGCAGGATATACGACTGATCCTAACACTGGCAGAAAAATCAGTTACACCCATCTCCTCGTAATAAACGAGGCCGTCGATACCACGTATTTCTTCCTGGCGGCCGTCCTCGGTTATGCCAAGGTTACCGACGATAACAAAGCTATAATAGCCAAGTGCCGCAGCGCCTTTCTGAAGATCCTGGCCAAGGCGTCCAATTCTTCGAGCACGGATGATGAATCGGTTACCGAACTTCTGGAAAAAGCGAAGAAGAATTTCGCATTAAGAGGCAACCAGATACGCTATGGCTGCAATGAGTTCGTTGTCAGCGGAAAAGCGACAGCAACCGGCGAGACCTATCACGGCCGCGACTTCATGTTCTCGACGGCGGACATATATCAGGATGCCGCAGCCATGGTGGTCTATCTGCCAGATGAAGGATATCCTTTCGTCACGGTTTCCGTTCCGGCGTTCATAGGTCAGAGTTCAGGCCTCAATATCAAAGGGCTTTCAGTCGGCCAGGATGTGTGTCTTGTCTCGTTCATGGGAAAAACTCCCGGTGTAGGCAGTATGTTCATGGTCCGGGACATAGTTCAGAGGTCATCCAACATTTCAGAGGCAGTCGAGCTTGTCAGAAATACCACACGCGGCGTCTCCTGGGTATATTTTGTTGCCTCGGATGAGGCAGACAGCAGGTATGGTCATGGCGCGGAACTCAGTGCTGTATGTAACCAGCGCGATGACGAGATCGGGAACGGGATAGACACGATTCCAGGATGGATACAGTTACTTTATACGAACCAGACCAGCATACTTGACCAGCTTGATGCAGATGAGCTTACTGCCGGCGGCGATATCGACCGTGGTGTAATGGTGAGGGGCGAGGCGTATGAGTATCCCGCCGATGATAAATTCGCTTCACCTGACTTCTCGCTTGAAGAGTACAGCTCGTATACGGACTACTACAACACCGGGTTCAGGTTCACCGCGCAGAAAGAGACTTATGATGATGCGCTTGCCGCCACCAACCACTATATCATACCGCGCATGCGCATGATGCAGTTCCAGCCTCTCATCGACCTCATCTACGCAATAAGCGGAAATCTGGCGGAATCGGTATGGCGATACGAGAACATGATCTCGCAAATCGGCGAATACCATGGCAATATCGAATTCTTCGGAGATAGTCCGGATGCCCCGGCAGAGGGTTCTGCAGGCTGGATTATAGACTTCCTCAATACACAGCGCAGTTATCCGTGGTTCTACAGAGACCAGAATGACGACGGCACCAATGAATATCCGGTGGACGTCTGGGTGGACGGGCACCATGCCGTTATGAACAATACCCAGCGTGAGATGAGAGCGCTGTACGGATATATGACCGACCCGTGGGTGGGCGTCAAACTGCAGCCGTTCGTAGACTGGTATTACGGTGCGGATAAGAAATTCTGATTAGATAAGCTCAGATTTTTCTGAGAATAGAAAGAGCGCTGATAACGGATATGTTTATCAGCGCCTTTTTTTATATATGCGATAATCAACTGTTATGCCTTCAGTATTCTCCCGGGCAAAAGTTGCCTCTTGAAGGATCCATTTTCCACTATCCATTCACCGTTTATGAATACCTGCTTTATGCCTGTAGCATAATCTGGAAGCCCGTTTTCTGTAAAGGCCTCGTTTATTGTAAGAGGATCGAATACGACCAGATCGGCATATGCATTTTTTTCGAGTTTACCGCGCCCTTCGAGCTTGTAGCGGCTTGCCGGAAGACTTGTCATTTTGCGCACGGCTTCCTCGATTGGGAACAGTCCGAGATCGCGGGAATAGTGCCCTATTATCCGCGTGAAACAGCCGTAAGCCGACGGAGGTGGGGTGTCGCGTTTTTTGGCCGGCAATATGGAGTCTGCTCCGGGGCTCAATATGGGATGTGCCATGACCTTGTTGAACATCTTCTCGATCCATGGTCCTGCAGGGATTCCGAATGTGAATGCAACCTCTCCTTCTTCTTCGAGCATCAGTCGGCACAGGGCGGAGAATTCAGTCGTATTCCATGTCCTTGCGATTTCAGGGAATGACTTTCCTTTCGTCCACTGGTTAGCATCGGAGTTGACCGACAGGACCCGTATCGGTTTCCAGCCAAGGGCGCTGACGTAAGGATCGGACCATGAACCTTCCTCCCAGTGAGGCCATTTCGGCACCGTGTGGAGCACTTCCTTTTCAAGGCGTTTTCGCATTTCAGGATTGCGGATGTGCTTAAGCAGTTCGGATTTACCCCCGCGGTTGGCCCATGGCGGATAGAGGACCGTGGCGGTTGTATTGCCAAGCGTGTAGGGGACTATATCCATGCCGATATCCATGCCTTTGTCGAGCGAGGCCTCAATGCGCTGCAGCATTTTATCTTGCTGGGGATTCGGCAGCGGAGGAAGAGGTATGACTGAATTGATCCTTTCTATGATACGTATGACCTCGTAAAGGTAGTTTGCAAACCACCCGAGGAAAGGCACGGCGTTAATATGGGATACCTGCAAGGGAATGCCTGCTGATTCGATGATGGTCAGGGCCTCGTCTAGGGAGTTCTCAAATGTGGTACAGTATCCACGCAGATGGGTTGCATAGGGCCGGTTGAATTCCTTCAGCACTCCGGCCAGCTCTATGAGCTCATCGGTATTGCAATACATACCGGGATAATACATAAGGCCGGAAGAAAATCCTATGCATCCGGCATCGAGGCTATCCCTGATGAATGACTGCATTTGTTTAGATTCTTCGGGTGTGCAGAATCGGGATTCGCCGCCCATAACCGCGATACGAACGGCGTTATGGCCTACCAAATGAGCCAGGTTGCACATCGTGCCCTTTTGTTCGAGATACGAGAAATACTCTGCCATGGTGTTCCATGGAAGCTCTTTGACTGGTGCGCCCATGCTCCGGATAAGTTCCAGAAGCATCGGCTTTGTTGCAGGTGCGCATGGAGCGAGCGACCATCCGCAGTTGCCCACAACGCATGTGGTCACACCCTGGCGGACAAAGAACTCGAAGCGCTCGACAGTATCCTGATCCGGGATATAGAGGTCCTGATGAGAATGGATGTCGATGAATCCGGGTGAAACCGCCAGTCCGAGGGCGTCAATTACTTTACAGGCCTGTGCATCCTTGAGATTGCCAATTGCATCAATCCTGTCTCCATTGATGCCTAGATCGTCTTTGTAGGGTTTAGAGCCCGAACCGTCTATGATCAGTGCATCCTTAATCAAATAGTCGAACATTGAAAAACGCTCCTTTCAGGCTACTCGAACGAGATCTCCGGGTAATGTGCCGGCCTTCATCATTAGGGGGGACAGGCTGATAACATAGCTTCCCCCCCAGCAGATATTCCTTTGGAAAAAGCTGTTTATTTAACTCTTGTCAGCTTTTCCTTTGTCTGGAGATGTTCAGGCATGACATCTCTCCCGAAAACATCTTCCAGAGTTTCCGGTCGTCTTATGGTAAATGTCCTGTCTGTGTTTACAAGTATGGTTGCTGGTCTGGGCATGGCGTTGAAATTGCTCATGGAGACCTCCTGATAAGCGCCGACATCGAGCAGGGCGAAGATATCGCCGACCCTTAAATTTTTCGGAACCCTGACAAAGGGGAGCAGGCGGTCTCCGTAACAGCTTCTGCCCACAATATCTGCTTTTTCGGTTTTCTTCTCATCCGCCCTGTTGGCAACTATGTAGTCATGAAGATGATGTTCGTAAATCCCTCCCGTGAACCAGAACTGAGTGGTGTCCACTATATATTTGTTCCATATGAGGGGCTTGTCCATAGGTTTTGCATTCTTTACTGTAGTCAGGTGTATAGCCGTATCGCCATGCAGCGATCGCCCGGGCTCCATCTGAAGCATCAGACCCTTCGTGGATACGCCGTTTTGAGGAAGATACTGTTTCAGCGCCGAGGTACAGGCCATGGCATAGTCCTCTATGGTGGGTGCAAGCTTTTTGTTTGGAACGTATTCCATCATCAGATTCACGATAAACCTGATCGCCGCATAACGCACCCTGGGACCAAAAACCTGCAGAAGTATCGAAAGTCCGTGCAGCGCCAGCAGTTCATAAGGTTCAAAATAATTGGTTTCAGCGTTAAACGGGTCTCTGTGGCCTGCGAAACCTCCGCCGATGCTGATTTCACTGGGCTGGTAGCCGCCCAGCGCCTTGCAGACATATCCTATCTCGGTGGCATAAGACTTCATCTGTTCGACCCAATATTGTGTTGACTGATGGTGTCTTCCATGGTGCTCATGGAAGCCTACCAGTTCGACATTCTTCATTTTCATAATTCTTTTTCCGATTTCTATGGCCTGAGTGTACATCATGCCGCCCTTGTATGACATTGCTGCTATGTCCGTAGCTACAGGGCCGGTGGGATTGAAGTGGGAAAACTTCCGGAAACCGGAAATGGTGGGCCTCAAGCGCAGCCTTACCCTGGTGGTTTTATTCAACTTGTTGGCGGCTTTTTCGACAACGTCGATTTCCTCCATTCCGTCAAGAGTGATCCGTGCGCCCTTTATTATCGCATTTTCTATATGGGAATCATCCTTGGGTACACCGTTGACAGATATGAACTGCGGGTCGAATCCCGAATCAATAGCTACGGCAAGCTCGCCGGGAGAATAGATGTCGCACCCGCAGCCTTCCTCGGCTATGATTTTCTGGATCGCATGCGACCAGCTGGCTTTTGCAGCAGGCATAACTTTTGCGGGTCCGTCGGTCCATCCAGCCTCGAAGCTCTTCCTGTATCTCCTGATGTTTCGTCTGAGCTGGTCCTCTGATACTGCGAAAATGGGCGAACCATACTCCTTTACAAGGTCTACCGTATCGCATTCTTCTATGAAAAGATGCCCGTTCCTGATCGAGAGACAATCATCGATTTTTACTTTGTCTGCCATAGATAATACCTCCTTTAACAGTATATCTGATTATTTATACTCACAGCCGGAAGGCATGATAGGTTAAATAAAGTCATTTATTTGGCAAATTGCGCCAACATGTTTTTATAGTATATAATAATATGCATGGATAAAGACATTATCCGTACCCCTACAGCACAATGGCTGATAAAACAGATAGGAGAGATGGGCATCGAGGTTTCCGGTCTGCTGGAAGGGACAGAGCTTGAAAGCGGCTGGCTCGAAAGCGAAGAATCCTTCATCACTTATCCTGACTATATCCGCCTGGTCGGGAATGCCCTTGATATAACCGGGGACAGCGCGCTGGGCCTGAAGCTCGGACAGAAGATTAACATTGCCATGTTCGGTGCCTTCGGGTACGCGCTCATGAGCAGCAGAACGCTAAGAGACGCAGCGGACATCTTTCTCAGGTATCAGGACCTTCCCGGTCAGCTTACCATTATCAGCAGCGAACAGAAAGGTTCTGACCTGGTCATTCAGTTCAGCCCATTGTATCCGTTTGAAGATCAGGTGCTCGTCTATGCGATCGAAGAGGTGCTTTCCACAACGTACTACGGCATGAACTTTCTGGTGAAGCAGAAGCTGCCCTTGTCTGAGATATGCCTCACATATCCGGCGCCAGAGCACGCCGTATTGTATGAAGAAATGTTTAACTGTCCCGTAAGGTTTATGGAGACTGAGAACAGTCTGCGTCTTAATGCCGGTTTCTTCGATCTGCCTGTCTTTACTGCAGATAGAAGGGTTTATGAGTACTGCACGCAGTTCTGTGAGGAGATGTTGAAGGGGCTCAGAAAATCGGATCATTTCATAGACCGGATCAGGAACATTATCATGACATCACTCGAGAAGTTTCTTAAAATAGAGGAAATGGCAAAAGAACTGGGGATGAGCATTAGATCTCTTAATCGCCGGCTGGAGGAACGTGGTACCACATACAAGAAAATCATGAACGGTGTACGCACCGGCCTGGCAATGCGCTATCTTCAGGACACAAACCTGAGCATAGACCAGATTGCAGACCTCACAGGCTTTTCAGAAACCACCGCATTCCGCAAAGCGTTCAAAATCTGGACGGGTATAAGTCCGTCGAAATACCGGAAAAAGGTTGCCAGCTGATCAACCCTGGTGATGTGGTTTTTCCATATAGTGCTCGAAGGTTTCAACATAAGTTTCAAGACCGGCTAACGGGGTTGCCTGTATCCGCTGTGGATGCGTGCTGAAACGGCCTGCCAGCATTTTTGGCGATACGCCTTCTTGGGCGGCAAGGCCCAGTATGGCGGCGCCCAGGGCCGAAGCCTCGTTCAGATCTGTGCAGATAACCGGCGATTCCGGGAACAGAGCCGCGATCAGATGTGTAAACAGCGCGTTGTTTGAAAATCCGCCTGCAATGATGGCTGTCTTTCCGGGCGCGATGCCTGCACGCAGCATTGCCTTGCGGGTATGCAGGGCCATGCTCAGCATAAGGATATTATAGACCCTCTCGTAATCCTTAACGAATCCGGGGGCCTGGCCCGTAAAAACCTGATCCAGAGTGAATATTTTATCACCTTCGACGAATCGCGCCGGCGAGTGCATATACATGCCGAAAGGAACTATTGCCGGAAGTATGAACTCGTCACTGCGTTTAAGAATATCTTCGAGAAGAGCGGGGTTGAAGCCGGGATGATCGCGTCTTCCGTGGCTCCCCTCCAGGAAACCCATGTACAGGTCGAATTCCAGTCCGGCCACGAATAGGGCTGTCTTGAAAACGCCACCGAAACCGTCCAGGTTAAAGTAGACCATTTCGCCGATTTCATCTTCGGCCAGCCGGGGTGCGGGCACTGGATGCATGACCACGCACATGGAACCGGTTGACACCATCACGAAATCCTTAGGCTCCCTTATGAGGAAAGGCACCATGGCGGCATTGGAGTCGTGTACACCCATGGTCACGATAACATCTTCGGACAGGCCGGTACGCCGTGCGATCTCCGGGGAGAGAGTGCCCAGTATATCCCAGGAATTTGAAACACTGGCAGGGATAAGTTCATGTACGCCGAGACGGTCTCTCACCTCGGACCACTGCATCTGTTCAAAGTCCCACAACCCCGTGTGCGTGCCGGCATAGGTTATGTCCATTCCTGTTTTTCCGGTAAGGAGAAACCCGTAGTACTGAGGCAGGCCGAGGATGGTTCTGGTGCGGGCGAACCCTTCAGGATAATGAGTTTTAACATAGTATATCCCGCGCGCGATCACGCTTAAATACGGCATGCGGGGGGTGGCCATGCGGCGTTGGATATCGCGAGGGTCGCCGATGAATGCGTCGAAATCGGCATGAAAGGCCTCTCCAGGATCGGTTGAACCTGAAAGAGCAGGCACGGCCAGGCTGCCGTTTTCGTCCAGACAGACGAAAGTGCCCCCGTAGGTGGATATGGAAATGACCGCTATATTGTAGCGCTTTCCCATATCAGAGAGCGAATCAAGGAAGAATCCTGTTACGGCCTCAACGGGTTCGTGGTTCTCCGTCCCGTGCGCCACGTCATCGATGGTGGCAAAGACGCTGTCCACCTGATTGAGATTCATGTCATAGATGAGAAGCTTCTTGTTAGTGCGGCCTACGTCAAGTACAGCTATATGGCGTGAATCCTGACTCATGAAATCCCCCTTGTTTCACTATTTCATCGGGCAGCTGATTTAGTAATATGACTATTACCGAAACATAACATAAATATGACTTTTTTCCCAGGAGTTCAGAATGAATTTCCCCGCTGTCATATAATTGTTATCGCAATTTGGGAATCGAGTGCTCCATGAAGGACTATGATTTGGCTGTTGGAAGTAGTAGATGTATTTTTTATTACACATGAATTGTGAGCATATGAAAGGCGGGATATCAAACCGCCGGCAAAATAAGGAGGCAGTCATTATGTTTAAAGGTATTTTCCCGGTAGTGCCGACCCCGCTTTCTGATGACGAACAGGTTGATCACAAGGGCTTCAAGCACCTGATAGATTACTACGTAACCAGCGGGTGTCACGGTCTGCTTGTAATGGGCAGCGGGGGAGAGTTTCCCTACATCACGCTTGAAGAAAGGCGCGCCATAATCATATCAGCGGCTGAGGCGAATGCCGGACGCGTACCGCTTGTATCCGGATGTGGCTTCTTTGGCCTCGAGGAAACCCTTGCTTTCTTTCGCACCTGCGAAGGGCTGCCGCTCGACGGACTTCTGGTGGCCCTTCCGACATACTTCCCGCTGAAGTTTGATGATGTGCTCGCTTATTATCAGGAAATTACCCGGCTCGCACCCTGCCCGATACTGTATTACCACTTCCCTCAGATGACCGGTCTTTTCTTCACCCCGGAACAGCTCGGGCGTATCCTGAGGATAGATGGTATAGCGGGCATGAAGGTGAGCTGTTTCTGCCTTAAAGAAATGCGTCAGATCCTTAAAGAGGTTCCGGCCGAGAAGTTCAGTCTGTTTGCCGGTGTGGGCTTCCTGCTGCGCCATACCATTGAGATGGGGGGGCGCGGTGTTATCGATCCGGTCGCATCCTTTGCGCCGCATCTGGTAGTGGACGCCTACAATGCCTGCAGGAATGGGGTCAGAGAGCTCTCGATCCAGCTGCAGGAGAAGATTCTGGACATGATCCCGATTGTGAATTCGTTTTCCCTTCCGGCCTTTGTCCAGAAGCGTGGCTTCAAGCTGATGTCGCATATGCCGAAGCCGGCCCGCAACTCGGGCACTGCAGCCAGGCATGCCGTCATCAAGGAGGTGATCAGGCAGCTCGGCCATCCGGTTACATCTCGCGTCCGCATGCCCCTGCCCCAACTCAAAGATAAGGAGCGCGAACAGGTCAGGGATTTCATTGCGGGCAACCCCGACCTTAAAAAAGAATTCTGTTGATGAGGAGGGCTTGATGGCCAAAGTAATAGACTGCCATTATCATCTTGATGAACGGCTGCTTACAGTCAATGAAATGATCAGCCGGATGGATGAATGCGGGATTGATAAAGCATCCTTGATTGCCTGTCTCAATGATCCCCTGCCGGAGCCGCCTCTGCTGATTATAAAGATGCTTCAGTTCCTCCTTTTTCACCCGGCCACACAAAAACTGGCTAGAATTCTTATCGACAATTTTACTCCGGAAGGAAATGTCAGGATAGGGGGAAAGGCTTATCAGGTATATGTTCAACCGGATAATGCAGAAGTCTTTAATCTTGTCGAAAAAATTCCCGATCGATTTTTTGGCTGGGTATTCGTTCACCCTGATCGTGGTAACGATCAGGCTAAAGAGCTGGAAAAATGGATGTCTCACCCGGGTTTTGCCGGTGTCAAGGCGCATCCTTTCTGGCACAGATTCGATCCTGTCCGGCTGCTGCCGGTTGCTGATCTGCTCATCGGCAAAGATAAGCCGCTTCTTATGCATGCCGGTTATGGAGCTAACGGAGATTTTCTGGCGTTTACAGACAAAGTGCCGGAACTTAAAATTATTCTGGCGCATGCTGGCTTCCCGGGATACCGCTCAACCTGGCAACTAATAAAAAATAATAAAAATATTTTCGTTGACCTCTCCCAGACTTCATATGTCAGTGATGAAATCACAAAAAATGTCGTCGAGTTTCTTGGATATGACCGCTGTCTGTTCGGCACTGACGGACCTTATGGCTTTCATGCCAGAGACGGAAAATTCGATTTTTCTTTCATTAAGAGACGTATAGAAAGGCTGTTTCCATCTAAGAAGATACGGGAACATCTCCTCGGGCAAACTTTTATCGATATCGCTGGCATTGCTTGAAGCAATATGGGTAATGGTTGCAAGGGGCGCGGCAACTATATGTAAAGCGGTAACGTGTATAGTATTTACAGACTGAACAGAAGAGATGGTTTATGCGCGATAAAAGGGTTCTGATCGACGCTGATCCCGCGACCGGGATAAAATTCAGGGATGTGGATGACGGCCTGGCGATTTTGTTTCTTTTATCTTTCCCCCAAATTCATATTGAGGGCATTACCGTCAATTTCGGGAATGTAAAAGCGCCTGCAGGCATTGGCGTGACAAAGAAGGTTCTTGATGTAGCAGGGAAGGATATTCCCGTTTACATGGGGGCAGAGTCTCGAAATGAACTTGGAAAGCCGAACCGCGCTGTCGATTTTATGCTTGAGACCGTGAATAAAAATCCGGGAGAAATTTCACTGCTTGCCCTTGCGCCATGCACGAATCTGGCTACCGCCATGATGCTGGACAGAGGTTTTGCGTCCAGATTGAATGAACTTATCATTATGGGAGGCTCCATTAATTTCAAGCCGTTTTCATTTTTCGGTGAGTTTAATTTCCATCTCGATGGAAGGGCTGCTTCTTTTGCATTGTCCGCGTCTGTCCTAAAAACCCTGATAACGATGGATGTCTGCTCACAGGCCGTTTTCAGAGAAGAGCACCTTAAAAGGATTCAGGCCAGAGACACAAGGGTGACGAGATATATTTCAGAAGTGGTACCTCACTGGCTCAATCTGAACCGGATGATTTTTTTCCGCAAAAAGGGATTTTTCCCCTGGGACGTTGTAGCCGCAGCATATGTCGTTGATGCCACGCTGTTTGATGAAAATCCATACTACATAAAGATTCAGGAGAAAGGGATATGCCCGGGGAAAGTTGTCAGCCTTGAAAAGGCGGAAAGTACCAAGGGAACTGAAAAAAATCCCGCTGTGAACATCCCCCTTCACTTTGATTCCGTGCGTTTTATGGAAATGTTTATCAAAGCAATGGCATAAAAGTCCTGTTGCTTGAGCATCACATGGGCTGGCGCACGACAGGAGCCATCATCATGGTATATTGTACAGCCACTCGTGCAGCTTTCCGGAATCATAATCATCCTGCGCTTCCTGGCCGAACAGGTAGGGATAGCAGCCGGCAAGCCCCTTCAGATAATACTGGAACCATGCCGTAAAATATTTTCCCGAAAGGCGGCGCTGCTCTGCAAATGCTATCCCTATCGGAGTGTCTATTTTGAGTATTGTGGCGATTTCGGCATATGTTTCGTCAAGGAAGCCGATATGGTTGCCGCCATTAATCTCCACATACTCCTTTATGGTTACTCCTGGAATGACAGCATCATAATAGGGCCGGGCATTCGCAGGGGGGACCATACCGTCATTTGTCCCTACCTGAATCTGTATGGGGACCCTTATATTCCTTGCAGCGGCCATGGTATCGGTTTCCACAGTCCGACTGTATCCGGCCGGCGCCAGGCCTACTGCAGCATCTATTTCTGAATCCTGCATGCCGGTGGCCTCGATGCTTCCGCCCCCGCCCATGGAAAGTCCTATGGAGCCGAACCTGTCAGTATCCAGAAGGCCGCTCATTGGCGTTTCGCTCATCTGAGCCTCGTTTTTCATCCTTGTAATGCCGGCTTTGAAACCTGTTGCCCATTGGGTAATATCGGAGGAGTATGTTTTTGGCGGTGTGAAGCAGATAGTTACATATCCGTGAGAAGCGAGGTGCTCGGCTATCCATGTGATCTGGGACTCCTGACCGAGGAGCCCGTTGCAGACTGCGATCCCGGGGTAAGGGGCGCCACGGGGGTCCTTCCGGGTTCGAAGACCGTCGGTCAATGCCGGATAGCGGATTACCGCCTGATAAGTCCCGTATGGTTCGATCGTGTAGCTGGTTTTGTAGTGCCCCACATGGTACGGACCAATCTCCTCCGGGGATGTCTCTGGCGGCTCGACTTCGGAGACTACCTCAAAATCAAGACCCTCAAAACCTTTACTATCGCCTGCCTTGATATTGATCGTGTAGCTGGGAGGATCGAAGGTGTAGCCAGCAAGTGATGGTGTCACGGCATAGGTGCCGGGTCTGAGATTCTTGAATGCAAATGCACCCTGGTTATCGGTCGTGGTGTTCATTGACATGTCTCCGGTCAGTACAACAGGGAACCCTTCAATCGCTGTGCCGCCATCAGAGACAGATCCTGTGGCCTTACATCCGGCAATGCCGAGCATAACAATAAAAAGTAACGTGTACAGGACTTTACGCATCATAGCCCCTCCTCATAAATTCATTATTCCGGGCGATCCTGTCTTATTATATTTGAGTTCCATTTCTCTTTCAACTTTCATAGAATCCAATGCATGTTTCTTTTAAGCAGTTAAATTGTTGACTGTGAAAGAAATAATCCTGTATACATCTGATTTTATCAGTCTATATGAAATTTATAAAGGGTTGGGAGGGTAACCAGATGAAATTACAGTTATTCAAGAGTATTTTATCAAAATGCGTCCTCAGTTCATTCTTAAGCATGCTTGTTCTTTTTTTATTATCCGGGGCACTATATGCAAAGCCAGCAGCGTCAGAAGATGAGACAATATACAACAATCTTTTATCCATATCCTTCGGCAAAGGGGATATATCCCTGTTCGCAAAGCTCAACACCGAATCCAACCAGATGGACTGGGCGGATGCCAGACCCGAAAATTTTACCGGAAATTTGAGGATACTCAAGCCAAAGGGAGTCTCCGCATTTTCACATGAAAATTCGATTTACCTCATAAGAAAAACAACAGGAGAAATTTTTCTGCTGACACCACCAGAAGACCCGGAACTGCTTAAAGAAGGCGCCGCTTCTGTTTATGCAGGTATTGATAAAATGCTTCAGGACAAGCTTTCATTTAAAATCGAAACAATTACGGGTCAAATCAACGGACAGACTTACAACTTTGCAAAACTCCTTGCAAAGCCTGAGCAGGTCTTCCTGGACAAGATATTCAAACTTGCCATCATCCTGATGCTTTTTCTTGTCATGGTGGGTATGGGGCTCACCCTGACCGCAGAAGAATTCAAACTTGTTTTCAAACAGCCGAAAGGGATTATATTCGGGACAGTCATGCAGTTCGGAATGATGCCTCTCATAGCCCTGGCTATAGGACATTTGATGGGTTTTTACAGTTCTTTTCCATTTATATATGTCGGCATGATACTCGTTACAGCAACGCCCGGAGGTGCAACCTCAAACCTGATGACATATTTTGCCAAAGGCGATGTGGCATTGTCGGTTTCGCTCACTTCGTTTTCTACCGCTCTTTCACTGTTATTCACGCCGCTTATCCTGGCAATCTTCTGTTCGAATGTCCCTGAAGTGAATATGCCGGTCAAGATTATCGTCATAACAATTTTTGTGCTGGTGCTCATCCCTCTTATCGTCGGCATGCTCATCAGAAGCAGATGGGAAAAATTTGCAAAGAAGGCCATCCCTTTCTTTTCTGCGCTCGGGGTCATTGCGCTTCTTTTCCTTATTGTCGCAGGCGTCCTCAGCAACCTGCATGCATTTGCAGACACTGAACGATACGGCGTCAAATTCTATTCAATGCTCTTCATAATGACGGTGCTTGGCATGTCGCTGGGCGGCATTTTCTCAAAGTTTATCGGCATAAACAATTATCAGACAAGGGCGATTTCTATGGAACTGGGCATCAGAAACGCTTCGCTCAGCATGGTTATTGCACTTCTCATCCAGGATTTCATGGGCGATTTCCACAGCTCCATGTTCATTACAGCGGGGCTTTACGGTATTGGCATGTATATTGTCGGAGGACTGTCGATACCTGTTTTCAAAAAGCTACTCTTCGTCAAAGAACCGCCCATAGTAAAGGTTGACCCTAGAGAGGAGGCATATTAGCCGACACTTTTTGTTGTCTTATAACAGGAGCTTTGAAAAACAGGGACATTTCAACTGATTCCGGCCGCGTAAGCCTGTTTTCTTTTCCTTTCTTTTCGTGTGCTCCAGCGGCTGAGAACTTTCAACGCTTCCGGAAGAAGATACCTTTCCAGAAAGGAGTTCTGCTGTGCGCCACTAGCCGTGGCAGGCATTCTGCACTCAGGCCCGTATAGGTCTGCCATCATCCTGGCAACCTGTGTCTTGATAAGTCCGCGCAGTGGAACATGTGCGACCATGCCGTACATGGCTGCATTCCCTCTGGCTGCAAGGCCGGGATTGCTGCGCACTATATCAAACGCTTCTCGCAAATCGGATAGATAAGCATCACAAACGCTGGCATGCCCCGGCGTAACCATGCAATGCAGGGCGCTTGGATGCTGGATACGGTCCACAAGCCATCCGCGTGCTTCCAGCTGATCCCCGACTGCATAGATGTCGAGGCCCCTGTCATTCGAGTCATAGGCGAAGACGCTCATTGGGGGACAGCCAAGCACCCTCAGTCCATCGATGCTTTCGACTCCCTTTTTCAGGCGTCTGGTTGTATCCATAATGGTTCGAGAAATATCCATATACCCATCGAGGCCGATAACGTTTAGCGCTGCCCAGGCGGCGGCGATTGCACCCCCAGGGCGGGTTCCCAACATGGCCGGTGAGGCGAATATGCCTGTGGGGGAATCCGTATAAACAAAAAACTGGTGCTTAAGATATTCCATGTTCCGGTACATCAGCACCGAGGCGCCCTTTGCGCTGAAGCCGTACTTGTGAAGGTCTGCCCCGATAGATGTTACTCCGGGAACGCGAAAGTCAAAGCACGTAACAGGGTATCCCAGCCGTTCCACAAACGGCAACAGGAAACCGCCCAGGCAGGCATCCACATGCAGTGGCAAATTATGGCGCATTGCCACTTCTCCCAGGGCCGGAATGGGATCGACAGCGCCATACGGATAGCATGGAGCCGAGGCCGCAATAAGGATGGTATTGCGGTTTATCAGTTTCTCCACCGCTGCAACATCGACGCGGAAATTCTCATCCAGCGGGGCATGCACCATCTTGACGCCGAAATATTTTGCCGCTTTCATCCATGCCACATGAATGGACCTCGGGGCTATCATCTCGGGTTTGAATGGCAGTCGTCGCATAATGCGTGCCCGGTCGCGGTATGTGGCGACCGGCAGCAGACAGGTCTCGGTACCACCCGAAGTCATGGTTCCGACAATCTGCTCATCACCGTTTAAAAGACGGCCTGTCATCTGAACTATCTCGGTTTCCATGAGTTTGAGGCTTTTGAAGGCCATCGGGTTGAGAGCGTTTTCAGAAAAGTAGAGCCCGTATGCTTCCTTGAGAAACGAGGTGTGTTCCTCGCCCAGGCAATACACCAGACTCCAGATCCTGCTGTCCCTGTAATTTGCGTCCCCGCTGCCAAACTCTCTGAGGCGTGCGAGCACTTCCGAGTGTTTAATACCGTGTTGCGGAATTGTCTTCATGTATCTTTTTTCTCCTTAGTCGTTCCATCAAAATTATCGGGCGGGTATTATGCCAGGCCTGCAGCTGATGTCACATTAAAAAGGTAGGCTGTGAATGATATACGCTACTGCTATGCCCAGGTAGGTGCCCATCATCCATCCGATAATTCCAATTACCACTCCCGTGATTACGATCTCCTTGTTTTTCAGGGCCGATGCCACCATCGGCACCAGCGGGGGCGAGCAGATGCCTGCAACTGAGGTTATGATGACCGTATCTACATCGATTTTGAACAGGGAGGCCAGCACTACATGCAGCCCAAGGCATGCAAAAATAGTAAGAGTCACATAGATAAGCATTATCGGTGCTGTTGACAGAAGATAATTAATGTTGGCCATGGAGCTGACCACCAGGCAGAATATTAGTATGAAATAATTCCCCAGCTGAAAGGTCATCTTTATATTCCTGATTCTTGGAAAAAACGAACAGACAATCCCCAGGGTGGTGATAACAAGTATAGAAACAACAAAGGCCACATCCTCCCTGAAGATAAGGAAAGAAAGGCCGCCCGCTATAAAAATAACTACGGCAAGACCGGTCGCATAAAGGAGCGGTATGATTATATCTCTTTTAGAGATGCCTGTGTATGAATCGTAATTAAACGTTTCTTCCACGCTCGAATTTTCTGCCGGCTTGAAGGGTGGGAGGACTTTCAGGAATATCCGCTGGCCTATTGTCATGAGAAACATCAGATAAAAAGCGCCTATGACGGTATCAGAGGTATGCGCAGCCAGAAAGAGGGTCCGGTCGGTCTGTAGCGCCGTTGCTATAGCCGCGAGGTTTACGGTGCCACCGGTATAAACGCCGATGAACATGCCTGCAATCTTCCATGCCTCAGCGCCGATATGGCTTCTGAATATGTAATAGCCTGCTGTGGAAATAATGATAATAGAAATTATCTGCAGACCGAAGGAGAGGAGAGATTTTCTAGCCAGCCTGCTCCAGCGTTTTAAATCCAGCGAAAAGAACATGAGGGGCAGAGCCAGGCAAACAGTGATAAGCATCATGGGGTTCTGCACTTTGCTGAACCCTGTCGGGAGAACGCCGATATTCCCGATAAGGGCACCTGCCACATAGCAGATCACAACAGCGCCGATTTTGTTGAAAAACAGGAGACGATGGCATAGCCATAGAACCAGGGCCGGAAAAAAAAGAAAAAAAGCGATAAGCGCCAGGACCATATAACATCCTTATGTATTTTTATTCACTAGAGTGTAATTGATTTCATTCTTGGTGTATGCTAAGTTCAGATGCATGTCAACAGACAAAGGCAAACACACGACCCGCAAGGAATGGGAGCGCGAGAAGAGGCGAGACCGTATTGTGGACATTTCCGAAGAGCTCATCATGAAACGGGGCCTCGACAACATCACTTTTGAAGATATAGCCGCCTCGGCAGGGTATACAAAGAGGACAATGTACCATTATTTCCGGGACAAGGAGGAACTCTCCCTGGCTGTGGTTTACAAGGCTCTCCTGATACTTCACTCCCGGCTGCAGCATGCCGTGAAAAACCCTGAGGGCTCTCTTTTGCGGTCGCTTGCCTGGGCCTATTTCCGGTTCTTCCTCGATAACCCGGTCTATTTCGATCTCACCATGCGCTACGAGGCTCGAACCTGCATTTACTACCGGGGTGAGACAACTGAACAGCTGGACGGTTTCAAAGCCCTCTGCCAGCAGGCCACCGACACAACAGCGGCCATGCTTACCGAGGCAATCGCTGTACCGATCGAGAAGGGCAGCATAAGAACAACGTTGACTCCGAAACAGATGATGCTGGCCATGTGGGGCCAGATATCCGGCATCATACAGATAATCCTGATGCGGCGGGAACACTTCAGGGAAACCTTCGGCATGGAGTATGAGGCCTTTTTCGATGAATTCCTGACTTTGATTGAACGTTCGATATTTACAGATTGAGAAAAAGCACTTTATGGGGAGGCTTATGATGGAACGGATCACAATTTCGCATTTTTACCTTATAATTTCGCTTTTAATACTGTTCTCTGGCTGCTCAGGCTCATCGTCAGGCGATGATGATTCAGGGCCTGCCGCAGTGGAGGCTGTTCCGGAAAATGTTTTTCTCACAGGCGCCAATGTTGTAAGGTCGTCCCTGAAGACAGCCCGAAGTGGTGGGAGGAATATAAGATTTATCTCGCCGGTTATGGCATGCTCGGGATACGCGGATCCGGACTGGGGAAAGCGCAGGGAGTAAACGATCCTACATATGTGCGGAGCATGGTGATAATCCAGGGTTCTGAGTCAATTGCAATAGCTGTGATCGATGCATGTGTTATCGGGAACAGGATAATAAGAGAGATACAGGAAAAAGTTTCCGAGAAAACCGAAATCCCCAAGCATAATATATATATCGCGGCTACGCACTCGCATGCATCACTCGACCTCCTTGGAGCGTATGGAGGCGTTTCGGACGACTACCGCGCCTTTGTTATCGATAAGGTCGTAAAGTCCATCGTCAATGCCGACGGCATGAAGGCCCCTGCAAAGCTCTTTGTCTCGGCTGTTCAGTACAAACCGTCCAGGGTGACAGGTATGAAGGGTGAGGTATTCGAATACAGGGGCAAACCCGTAACCTGGGTGTGCAACCGGAGAGGCTGGCCTGATGTCGATAGACAGTATTCAGAGCCTGATGCCGACAACTCCATCAATATAATCGAGGCGCGAGACTATTCAACGGACAAGACCATAGGCGTAATGGTCAACTACGGTAGCCATCCTGTCATAGTCTCGCCTGACACTTACAATTTCACACGGGACTATTGCGGCTATTTGATCGATTACATACAGAGGAAAGTTGACGCCCCTTCAGTATACATTCAGGGTACCATGGGCGACGTCAATCCCATCGAAGGCAACCATATTGGCTTGAATGCACATAACAGCTACTTCTTTGCAAAACAGTTCGGCGAGGATGTAGCAAGTCAGGCCCTTGCAGGCATGTCCGACCAGAAGATGATATCACCCGACATGCATGTCAGCCAGGCCAGAGTCGAAAGTTTCTCTATAGACAATCCACTGATGCTACTCTTGTTTACGCTCCTCAGCAGGTCCCTTGAAATGGATGTCGAAGGCAGCGTTTTATCAGGCCTTAAGGCGGACACTCAGGTTACCTACATAAGGCTTGGGGAAGAGCTTCAGATATCGATGCTTCCCGGCGAGGCGCTCACGCACATGGGCCTGGGCATAAAAGAAGGCGAGCATATTGTTTATGGCAAGCCTGTCCCCGCCTTCAAAGGGATAAAGGAGGCCATGACGGCGCCTTTCAAAATGGTTACGAGCCTGACGGGAGACGAACTGATTTACCTTGTGCCTTCTCAGGAGTGGAACTATCATCCGGGACTTGTGAAAGGCGACACCAGCTACGAGGAATCAATGAGCATGAGCCTTGACGGCAAACTCGCGGATGCCTGCCGTGAAAAGGCCATAGGGCTCATCGAAGCCGACAGGTGATTGAGAGGTGCCATGAAAAGGCAGTTGTTGATATGGTTTTGTTTGTTAACATTATTGATAACAGGCGGATGCGTGTTGTGGCATTCCCCTGAAGAAGACGTTGTAACACTCAAGACCGGAGGAAAAAAGATATTCAGTTTTATAGTTGCCTCGTAGAATGCTGTCTATGAAAGGAAGCTCGACGGTGAGGCCGTTCCTGCAACCGGGTCAAAATATGTGTACACTGCCATAGAAGATAATGTGGCATACCATCTATTGACAGTAAAGGCATCCTGTAGAAAACTGGCATGCTGGGAAGGAGTAAGTATTTGACTGATGGTTCAGCTTTATCCAACCCTGATAAATGATACTGCCTGATTGATGCAGTCCTCGCTATTTATGATAATCTTTTTATCTGAAAGGAAGGTTTTATGAAGAAGAGAAACATTGAATTCGGCGAAGGCATACTGACTGAAACACTGAATGCCACAGGCAGCTATATAATGGTCACCATGGAGGAGCCATGGGAACTCATCAGGTTCGAAATTACAAATCCCCCCGCTGAGATAATCTTCAACCGCGACATGACGATTGAAAACCTTGAACAGCTTGAAAAAAGAAAACGCCCGAAGGTTGATTACATAGTCGGCTTCGGCGGCGGCACATCTTGCGACACAGCGAAATACCTGAGCTGGAAATGGGGCATTCCCCTTATTATATCGCCTTCCATAATATCGGTGGATGCATGGCTCTGCCGATCCATTGCAGTGAGGATAGACCACAAGGTCCGGTACATAGGTGACGTCATGCCTGAAAGGCTTATTGCAGATTATTCAATCATCAAAAAAGCCCCTGCTTATCTCAACAGGGCTGGCATAGCCGATGTAATCTCCATAACTACAGCGCTTGGCGACTGGCTCATCGCCCGCGACAGATTCGGTGCCAAGTTCGACCAGGGGGTCTTTGACAGGGCGCGCAATATAGCCTGTGAGCTGATCAGGCATGCTCCCGAAATTAGGGATGTATCAAACGAAGGTATAAGGGCCCTTGTAGACGGGCTTCTTGCCGAGGTGGAACTTTGCGACGAATGGGGCAATGCAAGGCCCGAGGAGGGAGGCGAGCATTTCCTTGCCTATAACCTCGAAGACATAACTCACGGCCACTACATCCATGGCAATCTGATTGCTCTTAATATCCTTGTGGTGCTCAAGCTTCAGCGCGAAAAGGCTGTTTTTGACCTTGAAAGGATGAAGGCCTTTTTTGACGAAGCAGGCATACAGTACAGTCCGGCAAGTCAGGGTATCAGCCGTGATAATTACAGAAAGGCCCTTTTGTCCATGAAGGGATATGTGGAGAAGGAGGACCTCTTCCCCGGTCTTTGGTCGCTCGAAAAGGTGTTTGATAAAACAGGCGAGTGCTCGATAGATGGGATTCTTGAATGGATTTTTGCCGGATAGCTTCAGGTTCAGGGGGATGCTCCCAAAAATTTTTCTGGACTTTTTGAGCGATTGTACGTGATGTAATTTTAGCTTTGTCATGCTGCATCGGCAACAGGGGGAGTCTATGAAGATAGCAATCGGGAGCACAAGGGCCGGGCTTTCGCTCAAGAAAGAGCTTGCAGCCCGACTTGAAAAATCCGGACATGAGGTCAGGGATGTGGGCATGAAGGAGGGCGGTGATTTCGTCCCCTATCATGTCTCGGCTGCCAATGTCGCAAAAGCGGTCGCCTCGGGCGCTTGTGAAAAGGGCATAGCCATTTGCGGCACTGGCGCCGGCAGCGTCATTGTGGCCAACAAGTTCAAAGGGGTTTATGCTGTGCACTGCACCTGCTCCTATGAGGCGAAGAAAGCCTCCGCAGTGAACAACGCGAACGTCCTTGTTCTGGCCGAATGGCTCACACCCCCTCAGCATGCCTTTGAGATAGTTGACGACTGGCTGGCAACCCCTTTCGGCAGCGGATTAGAACCTGAATGGCAGGCATTCCTGAAGGGTTGCATCGATGACATACAAAAACTCGAAGATGAGCTTTTCATGAAATGATTACCGGAGGATGATATGAACAGACAGAGAAAAGTCACTGTTAAAACATTGTTTTCATACGGCATTGGAGACCTGTACGGAGGCGGGTCGTTCCTCATCATTTCAATGCTGTTCATATATTTTCTTACCGATGTCGTAGGCATGAACGCATCACTTGCGGGATTCGTCGTTCTTGTCGGAAAGGCCTGGGACGCAATCATCGACCCAACAATGGGTTATTTCACCGATCACATGAAATCAAGATTCGGCAGAAGGCGTATATTCTTTCTGATAGGCATAATTCCGATAGCGCTAAGCTTCTTCCTTCTCTGGACACCTTTCAAATCCGGAAGCATGCTTGCTACTTTCGCCTATTACGTGCTGGCGTACATATTCAACTGCACAGTTTTCTCGATGGTCATGATACCCTATTCGGCGCTGAATGCGGAAATAGTAGAGGACTATAAGACAAGGACAAGGCTGTCAGGCGCGCGCATGATGTTTTCGCAGATATCGTCCCTGATTGCCGGGACTGTCCCCGGGATGCTCATACACAGGTTCCCGACTGAAACCGAAGGGTTCATGGTAATGGGGCTTGTTTTCGGGATATTCTATGCGCTTCCCTGGCTGATAGTCTTCTGGGGCACCTGGGAAATGCCGGTTGCGCCAAGGGAGGAGGTTGACAGCAACCATCCCACGAAAGATTTTCTCAAGAGCATGGTTTTCATGTTCAAAAACCGCTCTTTCAGGATTCACATGCTGATGTATCTGTTAGCCTATGCTGCACTCGACATACTCATGGCGATGTTCGTCTATTACCTCAACTATTACATCGGCAAACCCAAGATGTTCTCTGCCTGCCTGGGGGCGCTTCTCATCACACAGCTTCTGTTTCTGCCTGTTTACGTTTCTATTTCCAACAATGCCGGCAAGGGCAGAGCCTATGTGACAGGCTTGAGCATATGGGCTGCTGCGATGGCGCTTTCAATGCTGATAACTCCTGCAACACCGGTCTGGATACTTGTCGGGCTCTGTGCTCTCATAGGCGCGGGCATGTCAGCGGGAACGATGATACCCTGGGCCATTCTGCCGTCAATTACGGATGTCGACGAGATGATAACGACACAGCGCCGGGCCGGGATATATGCAGGCGTCATGTCATTCATCAGGCAGCTTACCCAGGCCCTTACCCTTTTCATATTCAGTCAGGCGCTTTTCCTGATCGGGTATGTAGCAAACACCGCACAGACCCCGGAAACTCTTTCCAAACTCAAGACCATGTTTTTTGCCGCACCCTTCGCTCTTATTGTCCTGGGCATCCTGGCAGGGCTGAAATTCGGAATCACTCCTGCAACACATGCCGTGCTCATGAAAGAGATACACAGGCTTAAGGAAGGCGGGAGCAGGTCGGATGTCGACCCTGAGACCAGGGCCGTCTGCGAGAAGCTCACAGGTCATCGGTATGAGATGCTTTACAGGAAGTGGGACTAGGAGGCCGTCATGAACGATAACAGGGTAAAGATAGGCGTAGTATGCCTTGCCAGGAAGACATTCGACTATCAGGCTGCTGGAGAGATTTTCAACCGGATAAAGAGAGGTCTTTCCGTATTGAACGATGCCGAATTCATTTTTGTCGACGATCTCGTCATAGAAGTCGAGGATGCGAAAAACGCCGCGGCCATGCTCATTGGAAAGATGGTGGACGGCCTTGTTTGCATAAGCGGGACCTTCCATCTCGGTCATCTTCTACTCGAAATCGACAAGATACTGGGCAAGCCGACCCTTCTCTGGGCGCTTCCGGAGCTTCCTTATGACGGGGGCAAGATAAGGCTGAATTCCATCTGCGGGCTTAATCTGAATGCCTCCAACCTCTACAAGTCAGGGGTGAAGAACTATCACGCACATTTCGGTACGGATATCGATTTGGACTGGGTCAAGGCGATTTCAGTCATCAAGGCACTGAAGGATTCAAGGATTGGAGTGATCGGCTCCAGGGCGCACGGATTCTTCAACCTTGACGTGTATGATCTGAACCTCTACAGGGAATTTGGAATACTGACAGACTATTTCAGCATGTCTGAACTTATTAATTGTAAAGCCCATTCAGGCGATGCTGATGAAAAAAGAAGGCTTCTGGAAAACACATTCGACGCCTCTTCCCTGTCAGATGGGCAGATTGAAAGCACGGCCTACCTCGCTGCCGGAATAGAAAAATTCATGGATTCGAACGGACTCGATGCAATAGCCGTGCGCTGCTGGCCTGAATTCGCAGCGACTTACGGGATATCCCCTTGCGCATCGATGTCTCTCGTTCAGCCTTCGGGCAGGATAACGGCATGCGAAGGCGATGTGGAAGGCGCGGTGTCAATGCTGGCACAAAAGGCTGCGGGCGCTGATACGCCCTACCTTTTCGATTTTTCGCAGGTCAACTTCGAGGAGGACTATGCACTTCTCTGGCATTGCGGGGTTGCGCCTTGCAATCTCAGGGACGGCGCCTCGGCATGCACACTAGACACCTATTTCGCTGCCGGCAAAGGTGTGACAGCGGGATTTGTGCTCAGGCCCGGGGATCTGACCATATTGAGGTTCGATTCGGCACCGGGCGAGCAGAGAGTCTTCCTGAAAAGGGCCACCGGCCTGCCGATGGAAAAGCTCCTTAGCGGGACTTACCTGAAGGCTCGCTTCGAAGAGCCGGTAAAGGATGTGCTCAGAAAGGTTGTCGATAACGGGATTGCGCATCACGCCTCGATGGCTTACGGCGACTTCATAAGACCTTTCGAGCTGCTCGCAAAGATAAAAGGCTGGCGCCTGATTTCATGAAGATGGTCATTAAGTGCAAAGAGTTACGTTAAGATGGAGTACATCATATTGACTTGATGCGATCAGGAAGTATTCTTATTATAAGTTATTTCAGTTAAAATTCCGTGAATATGAGGTGAGACATGGGAAATGCCCTGATAAGGATTGCTGCTGTCACAAGTCTGATGATTACCATCCTTTTCGGTTGCGGTTCATCCTCCACAGACGATACGACATCAACGAACCCCGAGACTGCAAACACGATGACGGCAACTGACACCCTCGTACGCCAGACTCAGTCCGGCTCTGTCCTGGGACGCATTGACGGACAGGCTTTTGCCTGGCTCGGCATCCCCTATGCAAAACCGCCTCTCGGGGACCTGCGCTGGCGGGCGCCACAGGACCCTGAACCATGGACAGGCATCAGACCCGCACAGGGCTTCTGCAGCGCCTGCCCCCAGTACGGCGGCCTCATGGGTTCCATGGACACAGGCACCTTCGGGAAGCCTGCCGGAAGCGAGGACTGCCTTTACCTGAATATCTGGAGACCCAGTTCCGATGAGAAAGGACTGCCCGTGCTCTTCTGGATACACGGCGGTGGCAACTTTTCGGGACAGGCCAATATGACCATGTACCATGGCGCCAACTTCGCTGCGCGGGAGAACGTAATCTTCGTGAGCATAAATTACAGAGTGGGGGCAGTAGGGTGGTTCACCCATCCCTCTCTTCGCGTTGGAGGCCCCCTTGACTCTTCAGGCAACTACGGCACTCTCGACCTCATCAAGGCGCTGGACTGGGTGAATAAAAACATCGAAGCCTTCGGCGGCGATCCCGGCAATATTACCATCGACGGTCAGTCAGGCGGGGCTCAGAATGTCTTCTCCCTGCTTGTCAGTCCCCTGGCTGAAGGGCTCTTCCATAAGGCCATCGCACAGAGCGGCGGCCCCGGCTCGACAACCATTGCCGATGGGGACAAGGTTTCCTCTGCCGTCCTGGAAAAACTATACGGGCTCGACAACATACAGGCCGGCGACCCGGGAAGAAGCGACCCGGCGGCATATCTGCGCAGCAAATCATGGCAGGATATCTATGTCTGCCTGAACCCCGGCGTGGCAGGCATGCTGGGCGGCGGATGGTCGAGCATTTTCGAGGATGGGACGGTCATACTTGATAATGTATCTGACCGCATCGATAAGGGAGATTTCCGACACATGCCGATGATTTTTGGAAGCACCAGGGACGAAGCAAAGATATTCCTTCCCCTCGTGGTTTCCAAACTCAAGAACGGGAACGTGCCGGTAGAGGTAGCCTTTCACGAATTAATCATGAACTTCGATCCTGACAATCCCAACCTTGAACTTTCCGATGTCCTGAACCCCCTGTGGCTGGTTCTGTACGATCCCCTTGCCGATTTGAGCGACACCCTTGCCCGGAAGATAAGTACAGACGGACTCGCCAGAAAGCTGGCCGATCAGCAGGGCAACCTCTATGTGTACGAGTTCGCATGGGACGAGGAGCCCAAACCGCTGGACACCCTCATCGGCGCAGGACATGCCATAGAGATACCCTTTGTATTCAGCAACTTCGGCCGCACTGCGGACGACCTTTTCCGTTTTGCATGGAGCAGTGCAAATCTTTCCGGGAGGGAGAAGCTCTCGGAAGTGATGTCACGTTACTGGGCTCAGTTTGCCCGGACTGGCAACCCCGGTTACCCGGGAGGATATTCATGGCCGGCGTGGTCTAACAAAAAGAACGGCTTCAAGAAAATAATACTCGATTCCGAGCTCAACAGCTCTCCCGGGCCTACCGCTGCCGGCCAGCCTTCAACAGGACCGGGGTCTGATTCACGCTATATCTGTGAAGGATTCTCGACCGTAAAGCTTACCCGGCCCGACGGCACTGCCGTATGGTACTATGTGCCTCAGGTTCTGAAAAAAGGAGACAAAGCCCCTGTCATCATAGTCCTTCACGGATTCTCCCAGACCGACCCCTCCATGAGTATGGGCCAGATACGTCATTACGTCCGTCAGGGATGCATAGTCGTCTTCCCTCAGTTCGGACTCACAGGCCTTGATTTCCTGGGCGACCTCGACCAGAATCTTATGCTTTCCCGTGCCGTAGACCTTACAGACATTGCCTTGTCAGAAATTGGGGCCAAGGCTGATCTGAATGACATAATCATCGTCGGTCATTCTCTCGGTGGCCTGCTCGCTCTTTGCTGGGAGGCCGGCGGCGGCATCAGTCCTAGGGGCATGATTCTGCAGAACCCGTCTGTCACAAACCAGAATGTCCCGGCTTTTGTGCGTGACAGGATGACCATGCTGGATTTCAATTCAAAGGCTGCATCAGTCAAGTGCCCCGTAATACTGTTCAGCGGCGACGCCGACACTATTGCACCTTTGAGCGATACCATGGCCGCCTACCAGTCCCTGACAAACGCCCCTTCAAAAATACTTTATCAAGTTCACAGCGATTATCATGGCAAACCGGGACTGACAGCGGACCATTGCGCCCCTCTACTGATCGGATGTTCAATTGTGCCTGGAAGCGGTGAATGCTTTCTTTCCAAAGAGGATACCCTTGATTTCCGTGCCTATTATGCTGCCACGGATGTCATGCTCGACGGCCAGAACGAGGTCGCATTCGACATGGGGTTATGGAGCGACAGGGTCCCGGTAAAAGCAGTCGAGATCCTCATGAGGGATTGAGCCCTGTCAGTACTGAGCTGATGGACGATTCTTACAGTGGTATGCCGCTCTTCTTGAGCAGCTTGTCTATCTCGATTATCCTGCGGGTTCTGGCTGATTCTTCAGCCGCGGCACCAACAACGATGGACCAGAATCCTTCAAGAGCCTTTGCAGCTGACGAGGGTTTTTTCTCGATATTGTTGAAAAAACTGATGTGCTCGAAATAGGTTGCTCCATTGTGGCCGGTATCTTCTATATAAGACGGGTGGTGCGGAGAGCCTGTCCTGGAAGGACCGGTTTCCCCCCTCATCACTTCAAGATATGTGCCCAGCCTTGGTCCGGGCTGCCAGTTTTCCGATTCCTGCGCCTTCAGCCTCCCTTCGTCCCCGCATATTATCAGCTCCTCCAGGAACATGGGAGAAAACATGCACAAATTGAATCCGGCGCGGATCCCGTTGTCGTATTCGACAGTCACGAAAGCGCTGTCGAGAATGTCGGATTTCTGCCCTTTATATTCAAACTTTTTGAAATTGACAGCCATTCCGCCGGAGGCATACACGATCACAGGCCTGCCCTGCGCGAAAAGGTTCAGTAGGTCGAAATAGTGGCAGCACTTTTCGACAAGAGTTCCTCCCGAATATTTCGAGAACTTGTTCCACTGGCCGACCTTGTCAAGGAAGGGAACTCTGTGCTCGAGTATGCTGACAAGCTTGATCTCGCCCAGAGACTTCCTTTCGAACGCCTCATGAATTGCTTCCGCATATATGGCCTTGAATCTGTACTGAAGGCCTATCTGGAATACGGCTTCGTAACTCCTGGCTATCCCGGTTATCTCCCATGCGTCCTGAATCGTGGTCGCCATCGGCTTTTCAAGCAGGATGTGCTTGCCTGATTTTGCCGCGACCCTCACGATATCGATATGCGAAGAATTGGGCGTGCATATTATCAGGGCATCTGCCGCGGGGTCACTGCATGCGGCCTCGAGCGAGCCATAAACCTTGACATCGGAACCCGGCACAAAAAGAGAATGCATCTGTTTCGCGTGTGCGGCGCTTGCCGGATTCGAGTCATAGATGCCGTTGATCGAGGCCTTGCCTAGAAATGCCGTTATCCTCATATGCTCGCCGCCCATTGCACCTGTGCCGATGATATTCAGCCTGTATTTCGGTTTGTCAGCCAGGAACATGAACTTGTCTTCTTCCTGGATATATCCGAAACCCGGAACCTTGGAAAAGAAATTGCTCCTCATTTCCTTGCCGTATTCAGGCATAAGCCCCCCTGTCTAAACTTGATCTGGAAAATGGCATCCTGAAATCAATAAACTATTTTCAAAACCTGTCAAGCCTGATGAGTTTTACAGCCGCATCGCGGCATTTATCTGCCAGGTGCGAGTCTATGCCCATCTGTTCCTCGTAGGAGACCTGGGGAAGTATGCCCGGCATGCTGTCAGGGGAGTTGTTCCTCTCGACTGATGGCGGCATGTAGATAAGGGTGTCGGAGGTGAGAGCGCATATGACCTTGACCGGCGCTTTCATGGCAGGCTTTATGCCGGCGAATGCTTCTATCTCCTTCCCGTTCTTTCCTTTGTGCTCGCCGGCTTTTATCCCCAGTGCCACATGCGTAGTGGGCTCGCCCGGAAGAGTTATGAGCTGCATCTGTCTGCCCATTCTCACGTAGTTGACACGGGTCTTCATCGTGTAGCCGCCCAGCAGAGAGAAGTCGAAGTCCATCTGTATCCTGGAGCCAAGGAGCGTTATCAGGGTTATCATCAGGGGATTGTCTACGCTAACGTCAACCTCAAGGCTGTCAGCATGAAGACCCTGCTCAATCTCAACCTGATCATCCATTGCCGCAACTGCCTGTTCGGCAACAAGTTCCCCGAACACTTTTGCGCCTTCATAGAGGTCGATATCATCATTCGGATTATTATTTGAGATGAGCGACTTCATGACTACATCAATGTCGTAAGCCGGATTCACGTCGCCCATTGTGCCCTGCATGTAAATAACAGGGGTCCCGCCAAGGAGCCTCTGGGCATGGTCTACGAGATAACCGCAGAAGTCCCTGGTGATAAGAGAGGTGTTGTCTGGCACCAGCGCTGCATGACTGGGAAGGTTTATCATAACGAAAACATCCCTGCCTGATTTATAGTCTCTCGCCTCGAGGACAGTAAGCTTGTCGTCGATTTCGGGATTAGTAAATTCTTCTGTCCTGCTCGGCCAGCCCCTTCGGTTATACTGCCATCTCTGTGCTTTTCCGTCCTTGTCAGGGAATATGGCATATTCCCCGCTGATGTTCCTGATTTTTATTTCTTCACGTACGAAGTCAGGCTGCGATACGAAGAGCCTGACTGGAATCATGCTGCTATAAGCTTCTATGACAGACTCGACAGCGTAATCGATTATCTTTTTTTTGTAGCCTTCCGAGACCCCTCCCATGTATCCGAACAGGTCGGGGCCAGAATGAGTGTGGGTGGCGGATACGAAAACATTGCTTGTAGGTATTCCGGTTGCCTTCGATACTCCATCCTCGATCTTCCTGGTGTAAGCACTTCCTATGACAGGAGCATCAAGAACCACAAAGGCTACAGTGCTGCCGCCCTGGCTGACAACGAACGACCTGACAAAAGGGACATCATGCACGCCTGTTGCGTTTGCCATAAGTACAGGCTCGCACGCCGAGCATCTTATACCGAGAATGCCATAGGCGGCCATGTTGATAAGCTTGTTATCAATATCCTTCATGTCAGGCCAGAGTTCCTTTATCGACACGCCTGCCTCATAAGAGCCTTCTGATGCCGCCGTTTCCTGAGAGGGTTCACCGGTTTCATCATTGTCAGCTGAAGAGGACGAACATCCGGCTGATACGACTAGAAGAGAAAGAACCAGAATGGCAGGCAGCAATCTTATACGCTCCATTGAATTCTCCTTGTATAACCTGTTGATATAATGCCAAGCAAACCAGATGCCATTACAGACTGAAACACAACCTGATGAAATAATTGCCTGTATCTCAAGGTAGCATAAAGGGAGACTATTTTGTATGTAGATTTTTTCCCATTCTTTGATTATCTGGAAAAAGGCTTCACAATAATTTCAGGCTGAGGATTCTTTCATGAATAACAATACCTTTATGAAACAGGACGGCTGTCTTCTGGGAGGAATCTCCTCGAGCTTCAGAATCAACCCCTATACAGGATTGCCTATGTACGTTAAAAAGGCCGACGGCCCGCACATCACAGGGTTTGACGGCATGCTCTACACTGACTTCTTCATGGGGCACGGGGCGATTCCTCTCGGACACAACAGGCCAGAAATAAGGCGTGCAATAATCAAAGCCCTCGATTACGGATTCACGGCTGAATATGACACGGATATAACAGCAATGCTTGCAGAAAAGATATGCGCACATATCCCTTGCGCTGAAAAGGTCAGATATGCAAACTCGGGCAGCGAGGCGACACTTCTTGCCTTGAGGCTTGCTCGAGGATTTACAGGAAGGCAGAAGATAGTCCGCATCGACGGGCACTTCCATGGCACGAATGACTATATGCTGGCCAACAATCTTGCCGGAAAAATAGACAGGGAAAATGACGGAAGTCTTCTGTCTCGAACAGGAAAGCTGTCTTCAGGCGTGCCCGATGCGATAAGGGATACCCTTTACATAATACCGTGGAATAATGCAGAGGTATTCGAGCGGCTTGTCAGGGAAAGGCAAGATGAAATCGCAGGCATCATAATGAACCCGATAGACTACAATAACGGATGCATTACTACGACAGGCGAATATCTGGGCAATATTAGGCAGATATGCGATCAGTACGGCATTGTATTGATATTCGATGAAATACTCTCAGGCTTCAGGACAGGAATATCATGCGGCCAGGGTTATTATGGGGTAACGCCGGATATCTGCACTCTCGGTAAAGCGCTTTCCAACGGCGTGCCGATTGCGGCGATTGCCGGCAGAGAAAACATCATGTCGAAAATCATGGACGCGATAGATCCTGTCATTGCAGGCGGTACATTTTCGGGAAACCTGCTTGGCGCATCCGCAGGCATTGCCGCCATGACTCTGATGGAAAAGCCCGGATTCTTCGATGAATGGCTATCACGTTCAGCAGGTTTCTTCGACAGTCTGCAGTCCCTGTTTGATGCATCCCCTGTTCCTGCAAAAGTCCAGTATCTGGGCTCAAACTTTTTCATCTATTTCGGGACCCGGGAGCCGGTGACAAATTATCATGAGTTTTCAAAACTGGACAATTCATTGGCCCAGAAATTTTTTGTAAATTGTATTAAGAACGGCCTTTATTTTCATACTGATTTCACGGTTTCTGCCATGCATGATGCAAGAACGCTTGAAGAGGCTCTTGGAAAGATGGAGGATGCCATAAGAGAGGTATCTTCATGAAAGAGAAAGCTGTTAAATGGAGCAGAGAGAACAAAAAACTCCTTTACGAAATGGCTCAGGAAATGGTGCTGGCCTATTCTCCGATGACTGAAGGCCGGGAGATGGCCTGCCAGAAAATTGTCGAGAAATACCTCATGAAGGCCGGATCTGATGTTAAATACGAAGAAGTCGACCAGAAAAAGATATCTCTGCACGATGACTATGTCGATGTGGAGTCAATGGAGCTGCCTCTTTATGATGGCAGGCCCAACCTTGTCGGCGCATTCGGATCAGTTGCTGACGATTTCAGAAAGGGGCCGGTTATACCCGGCTCCATCATCATAAACGGTCATGTCGATGTTGTTCAGATGGGTGTAGGGTGGACTGTTCAGCAGGGCTCGAGGGCTGAGGGAAAACTCTTCGGCCGCGGCTCGGCTGACATGAAGGCAGGCCTCGCATGCGCTCTGTTCGCAATGATGGCAATAAAGGAGACAGGCTCAGTGCTGAAGGCCCCTGTGCTGATTGAATCTGTCGTGGATGAGGAAGGAGGAGGCAATGGCACGCTCGACCTGCTTCTCAAAGGTTACAGGGCTGAGAAGGCCATCATACCTGAGCCCACAAGCCTTCAGGGAGTCTGCATTGCAGGCCGCGGCGCGCATTTTTTCGAAGTGAGCATTATTGACGAGAACGCTAAAGTCATCCATTACAAGTCAGCCGGGCCGGGCCTCCTTACAGCGATTTCCTCGATAGTCGAGGCAATAGAGGCTCTTTCCGTAAAACGCTGCACCGAAGCGAAGCATCCTCTATGGGAGGCGTTCGATCTGGTTGGAATGCCGAAGGTTCCTGCATCAGTGTGTCAGGTTATTGCAGGGGACTGGCCTAGCTCGACCCCGTGTTCTGCAAAACTGCGCGGAACCATCGAATACCTGCCGGGAGAGAAACTTGAAGACATTAAGGCTGAACTGGAAAAGACGGTTTACTCCGCCTGTGAAGAAAATGAATTCCTGAAGGGCTGCCGGTGCACAATCCGCTGGTACGGCCTGAGATTCCCGCCGTCAATCATGGATGCCAACAACTCGTGGGCGAAAGAGGTTCGTGATACAGCGGCTCATGCAATCCTGGGCAACTCAGAAGAGCCGTTTCCTCTCATTGTCGGCAACGGCGGTTCTGACCTGAGGCTGTTTCATCGCTTCGGTATTCCGGCAGTCCTGTTCGGTCCCGGCGGCGACAACACCCACGGCCCGAATGAATATGTGAGTGAAGAGGATATGGCACTCTATACCGAAGTGCTTCTCAACCTGCTGCTATAGGCATGTTGACTTTCAGTCTGAGCCTTCGTTTTCCTCTACATATTTTCTAACCTCATCCGGTGTGTCACCCAGCTGGTATTTACGGAAAAACCACAGTCCTGTCATTACAAGTGCCCCGATAACGAGGTATGCCAGACGCACTCCCATCGGATTTTTAACTGTGTATCCGAAGTTCTGGTAAAGCAGAGGAAGAAGCAGGGTCGATACTGTCGGGCCGCCTTCCACAGCAAGAGAGAAAGCGCCATAATAGACTGCTTCGCGCCGGGTTTTTGTCTTGATCTCGTCATAATCGGCAACCGATCCCATCATTGCATATGGCAGCATGGAACTGCCGGCCAGCATGAAAGCTATGAACGGAAAAAGAGCGAACGCCATCACGACGGAGGTTTTGCCAGGGACAGAGCCAATGAAAAAGGCCGACATATAAAATATTCCCAGTGAAAATGTCGCAACTTTCCATAGTCTTTTGTTGAGCCGTCTGCGGCCCATCCTGTTCCAGAAAATCGCCGCCAGGGCCATGACGATGATTACCTCTCCCTGTACAATTGCGACACTGCTTTCCGGAAGTCCCAGTACAAGCGTTACAAAATAGGGCAGGTTGGCGATAAGCATACCGTAGGCCGCCTGCACGAACAGGGTTGCGAGGAAAAGGCTTATGAACGGCCTGTTTCTGAACGTGGCTATAATCCCTTTCCATACCGGCAGGGGATCGCCCAGGCCTTCTGCTTTCTTTTCGCGAATGCCCAGAAGGGTAAGACCTCCACCGACTAATGCAGCGGCACCGACTGCGACGCCCATTCCAAGCGGTCCGAACGTAGAGTTGTAAAGTACTCCTGAAGCCAGAGCCCCGACAAGAACGCCGACGAGGGCGAAGACATTTTTCCATGCCGCAAGGGTAACCCGGTCTTTCGGGTCGTCAGCCATCTCAGGAAGCGCGCCGTCATAGGGGATCTGCCACGCGCTCTGCGTCATATAAAAGAGCGAGGTCACCACCAGAAAATAGATTATGTTTGTGGTTGATATGTATTTGTCGGGTGGCGTCCAGATGAGGATCATCATCAGTGCCGAAAGCGGCAGGAAGATAAGTATGAATGGCCTGCGGCGGCCCAGCCTACCGCGTCTGGTGTCGCTCCAGTGGCCAAGGAGCGGATCGACAACGGCGTTCAACAGGTTGCCGATTGCCATCAGCACTCCAATGATTGCTATGGGTACAAGCGCAGGCCGGCCTGAATCCGGTGGCGGGGCATAGGTGTACATCAGCCAGGTGGAAACCGTTATCGCCATTATGTTCGTGCTGATAGAAGCCGAGCTGAAAAGCATCATCCGGGGAGTGGTGAGTTTTTCATTCATACATGTCTCCAAAAGTATTTGTATCTACTAAGTTTTATTATGTCTTTGTATTTTACCGGTGTTTCTAATTATGCTTGAAAATCAGGCTGAAATAAATTAAATTTCTTTCTTTAATTACAACGAAATTGAGCAGGCACCAGGAACAATTTTATTTGTCCGCTTTATGGCGAAATAGATATGAGGAGACTTTCATGAGAAAAATCAGTGCAGGCATAATTTTATTGATATGCATTCTCGCATTGCCAGGCTGCAAGGTGCCAATGACTTTGAAGCTTTCCATGGCCGACGGAGTGAATGTCCCTGTTCAGAGCGGAAGGCCTATGATTTCCTTCGAACCGCAGGACAGGCCTGTTATAAGCCTTGCCGGACAGTGGAAGAAAAAGCGATTCGAGATTGACCATGACCTTAGCCTTTCGATGAGGAATTCGTCCTGGTTTGAAAAGATTGATGCCGAGTCAGCCGGGGCATATGAAACCGGTTACAACGATTCCTCATGGGATACGCATCAGGTACCCGGTGTTGAAAATATAATGCCGCCAACTCCCGACAGTCCTCAGGGTCCTGAAAATTACGAGGGAGGCATATATTACAGGCGCACAATAGACATACCCGGGAACTGGTGCGGCAGAACAGTAAGACTTATAAGCCTGGGTGCAGATTATATCGCAGACCTGTGGGTCAACGGCGAATGGGCGGGTTATCATGAGGGAGGCTACTCCCCGTTTGCATTGAACATATCAGATAAGCTCATCTACGGAGGCAGGAACGTCATCTTCTTCAGGATAGACGCAATGGAATGGAAGCTGAGGCAGGATGTTCTGCCCACCTATTTCGCCACTGACTGGATGCACTATTCAGGGCTTGTTCAGGATGTGTATCTCGAGGCCGCACCTCCTGTGAATATCGTAAGGGCGGATGTAATTCCCAGGGATACCGAGGGAAATATATCGGTTAACGTTGTTGTTGAAAACAACTCCTCTGAAAAGACAGCCCTCACTGCAAAGATAAGCGTTTCCAGCATGGACAGGAACAATCCGGGATATCTCTCAGACCCTGTGGCGTCTCATCTTGCAGGGGACCGGGCATCGCTTTCAGGGCAGACGGAAAGGTCTTTCGAGCTTGCCTCAGAAGCTTACTCGGCAAAGGGTTTTCTAGCAAAGGTGAATATGCCAAAGTTATGGTGTCCGGCTGACCCGCATCTTTATGTATTGAAAGTCGAACTGCTATCGGGTGATGTTCCTGTCGATACTTTTTCGACCCAGTTCGGCATCAGGACAGTGGGCGCAGGAGAGGGCTCCAAGCTGCTTTTAAACGGCAGGCCGGTATTTTTCACCGGCATGGCCAGGCACGAGGACTGGCCCGATACGGGAAGGTCTGCTACAATAGAGAAGATAAGGCGCGACCTTGAAGTAATCAAAGATACGAATGTAAGGTTTCTAAGGGCCGGGCATTACCCCAACCACATATACACCTATATACTCACCGACAGGATCGGGCTTGCCGTCTGGAACGAAATTCCCGCCTGGTGGCTGAACGGCGTATCTATCGACAATCTCAGCAAGAGAGGGCTTCCAAAGCAGATGTGGCGAGAGATGTGCTTTAACCACCGCAATAACCCGTCGGTCATCCTTGCAAGCGTAGCCAACGAACCCATGTATTACCTGCTCACTACACAAAAACTGAAGAATTACGCACAGGACCTTCATGACGACCTCGACAGGAACTATCCCGACGGCAGGCTGGTCACATTCAGCCTCGCTGCAGACGGCGTCGGTATAACCGGAGGGGCAATAGACGCGGTGGATGTAGTCGGTTTCACCATGTATTACGGTGTTTTCTACGGACAATATATAACCTCTGAGACTATGAACTTCCTTTATGAGCAGCATCAGCTTCACCCCGGCAAACCTATAATTGTCTGCGAGTTCGGCACATGGCCCGGTTCAAATGGAAACGGCGAACTTGACCAGGTGATGATTGCCAGACAAACCCTTGATGGCATTCTTCCCCTGACCGCGGTAGATGCAGACGGCAATGAGACAGATGGTTTCATTGCATCTGCAGTCTGGTGGTGCCAGTTCAACTGGTACCGCGTAGACAAAGAGGCCCCGGTGCAGAATATGGGGGTTACGAAAATGGACAGGACAACGCACAAGGCGGCCAGAGGCGTATTGAAGGATATCTTCAAGCCTTATTTTGACATGGGAGGGATTGCACAATGAAAACTGTGAACAGATCATTTGTTTTTATCATTTTGCTTTTCCTGGCTGCGGCATGCAAACCGCCTGCACAGGTCAATGAGCCTCTGGCTTTGCTTTCTTTGAACGCAAGCCATATCGAGACAGGAGATTATGTCATAGTTTCAGCCGAAGGCTCAACTGATCCCGACGGGCTGGCCCTCAATCCTTTAATTGATTTCGGCGACGGGTCGTATGCCTCTGCATGGAGCATTTCCCATGCCTATTCATCGCCCGGCGCATACAGGGTCAGACTCACGGTGACAAACGCAAAAGGAGTTTCGGACTCAACAGTAAAAATAATCTCAGTAGGTGATTTTCCTCAGGGAACAGGCATGCTTGATGATATTTCATTCTCCCCGAGCCATTATAACCCGAGGATAATCGAACAGAGGGCCGCGCCTGATAACGGGGGCATATTTTCAGGTTACTTCACTGCACCCTTTGACTGCGCCCCGGATGCAATATTAATCAACGGAGTTGACGCGGAAAACAACCCGGATATCGCCTGGGCTGAGGTCATACAGAAAAAACTGAAGGCAGGAGATACAGGCATCGTAAGGTTTTTCTCCCCTTCCTCAGGCTTCAATGCGGGCAGCAGCGTCTCTATCGAGATAAGAGATGGCTCAAATGTTGTATGGAGCAGGACAGGGGTCATTCCTGAGCCCTCGCTCACACCTTCCTATATAACTTCAAATGTTGCCGGCGACATTATCTATGTACATGTCAGAAACGATTCTGCAAGGACTCTCACCGTAACCGGGCTTTATATTGACGGGCTTGACGTAAGTGATTTTGCGGTTATTCAAAATCCCGACATAGCACCCGGTCAGACCTCGCTCATCACTATACCAAGGCATGAGGGCGTCCCGTTTGCGAAATGGACTGTCTTCACTGTCAAGGGGCTCGACGGGCTCACTGCCATCAGCGTTTCGCGCTCGCTCAGGCTCTTCAGGCCTGTTTTTCCTGTCGGCAACTGGAACAGCAGCATTTTCAAGGACATGGCCATGCTGGATAAACAGCTTTCGTTAGGCATAAATATGTTCATCTACTATCCCTCGCCTGATTATCCGCCTGAAGTTATCATACCAATGGCAGAGGAAAAGGATTTCTACCTTTTCACCCATATGGGTAATCTTAATGATTATCAGAAGGACTTTGTCAAAAATTACGGAAACAGCCCAAGGGTGCTGTTGAATGCAGTCAGCGGTGAAGGCGACCTGAGCGGCGACCCGGCCGATGCGCTTGAAGAGCTCCGTGAAAACCGCGATATCTGGGGTGACAAGCCGCTATGGATATACAACGCATGCTCTTACAGCTTTCCTGCCTGGGGAGGCCTTGCTGATTATGGCGGAATGGACCACTACTGCGTTATGGCGCCCAAATGCAATGAATTCAATTTTCCCCCGTTCTCATGGGACAGGATCGAGTTTTCGGGTGAGTACTCGCATCTGATAAAGACCGCCGCAGAACCTAAGCCAACATGGAACTGGACGCAGACCATGTTCAACACCATGGAGCTTCGCTGCACCTCTGCCGACGAGATAAGGGGGCAGTGGCATCAGGTGATAGGAAACGGCTCCAGGGGAATACTCTGGTTCATTTACAATAAGGAATGGGCCGAGAGATGCCCCGGGTGTGAGACTGACGAGATGAAGACTCTGGCGACCGAACTGACGTCATACAGAAATATCATGCTCGAGGGAGAGGTCGCAGCAAAAGGCGTCGTAGCAGATACAACCCGCTACAGAGTTGACGTGAATGCGGTAGTTGCGCCGGAGGGAATAGCGGTCTTCGTCACCAATTTGAATTACCTGATAAGGCTTCTTAATAGATTCTACTGGCTCCCGCAGAACAATGTATGGATAGACGTTACGCCGCCTGCATTCTTCGAGCCAGCAGAGTTCCTTATACTTGACGGCGACAGGCGCAAGCCGGTTGAATCGTACAAGGTGGCAAACGGCCACTGGCGTTTCAAGATAGACAAGCTCGATGTGGCGGAAACCATACTGGTTGTGCCGGAGCCCTGAGAAATTATAATAAAGATGATGGAGGCATGAATGAAAAAATATTCTATCCTGTTTCTGATAACACTTGCATTGCTTGTCGGTTGTGCATCTTCAGACGATGATACAGCTTTTGCGCAGGCCTCCGAACAGGGCGGCGGCAATGGCAACAACAGCGAAACTCCTGACCCTCCGGTTATAAAAACATTGAAGGTTTCCGTCTGGCGTGCGTCACACAGTGCTGTAGACGCAATCCCCTTGTTTGTCATGAAGGGAACTGAAGAGCCGATGCTTATGATGGATGAAACCGAAATTACAACTAAACCGAAAACAAAGGTGAATCTCGCCAGAACCGTCATAAAAATTGATACCTTAAAAAAATATCAGGACATTATGGGGTTAGGCGGGTCATTCGACCACTCCACGTGCTGGAACCTGCAGAAGCTGGGCATAGGCAGCGACGCATGGAAAGAGGCCATTGAATTCATGTTCGGGGGGCAGTATGCACTGCCCGGAGAAAATCCTGCACCGGGAATGGGGCAGAGTCTTGCGCGAATATGCATAGGAACTTCCGATTTCATACCGGACGAACAGGACTGGTATTCATATGATGACGTGCCAGAGGGGGAAACGGATTTCGGACTGGAACACTTCTCGATAGAAAAAGACAGGGAATATATCCTTCCGGTCATCAAATATGCAAAAGAGGTCAATCCTGACCTTAAATTCTTCGCATCGCCATGGAGCCCTCCCGCATGGATGAAGACAAATGGCGAACTGATCGGAACAAAGAATGCTGATGATGCAAAACTTATCCCGTCTGACGAAGTCTATGACGCCTATGCAAGGTATCTTCTCAGGTTCATCAGGGCATATGAGGCAGAAGGAATACCCATCGAGGCGCTCACAATACAGAATGAACCTCTAATGGTTAATACCGGCTACCCGACATGCAAATGGACCCCTGAGACACAGGCCTATTTCATCCGCTATCATCTCGGGCCGTTGTTCAAAGAAGAAGGCATAACGACAAAAATCTGGTGCCTGGACCACAACTGGAACATGCTCGATTTCCCGAGGAAGATCTTGGGAGAAAGTGAGTCTGCAAAATATGTTGACGGCACTGCATTCCATTCATATGAGGGGAACATAAAGGCGCAAACAACGATACATAACGAGTTCCCTGACAAGAATATCTATTTTACTGAGCGCTCCTACTACAGGACTCAGGGTGCTGTAGAGATAATAGACATATTCAGGAACTGGGCCAGCTCATACAATTTCTGGGTTGTAATGCTGGACAGGAACGGCAAGCCGAACAAAGGCCCTCACGGCGCGACAGCAACCTGCATGGAGATAATCGAGGAAGGCGGTTCAGCCAGGGTTGAATACAAATTCGATTTCAACATGTACAGCCTTTTCATGAAATTTATAAAGCCCGGCGCAGTGAGGGTGGATACTGACAGCACAATAAGCAATGTCGCTTTTTCAAACCCTGACAGGACGATAGTAATGGTAGTCGCTAACAACAGCTTTTTTTCAAAGGATTTCAGCGTGGTAATCCGTGATCAGGCCTTCAGCGATAATATTGGGGCGTTCACTGTTGCGGCATATCAGATAAGGCAAAGCAGATAGAATATGGGAAGAACTGGCATATTTGCATTTTTAATATTGATGGCGGCTTCAGCCTGCATTCCGTACAAGGAACGTGCTGAAGTTTCGGTGATCCCAAAACCTGTCAGCATGACAGTAAAAGACGGTTACTTCACGATTACACCTGCAACCGTAATCAATGCCGAACCCGGATGCGAAGACGAAGCAAACCGCCTTGCAGAGATGATATGCAATGCAATCGAGTGCAACATAGACAGGATTCCGACCGGAGAGCCTTCAGGGACCATAGACATCGCACTGGACAAGGGCTTGACGCATCTGGGCACTGAAGGCTACAGCCTTGAAGTAACACCTGAAAGAATAATTATCCGTGCACCGGAAAAGGCCGGGATATACTATGCATCGCAGACCCTGAGGCAGCTTCTGCCTGTTGAGATATTCAGTCCTGAGCCTGTTGCAGGTGTACAGTGGAAGGTCCCTTGCATAAAAATAGAGGACTATCCCAGGTTCATCTGGCGCGGCATGATGCTTGATACCGGCCGGCACTTCATGCCGGTTGATTTCGTGAAGCGCTTAATAGACCTTCTCGCCATGCACAAGCTTAACCGCTTCCACTGGCATTTGACCGACGACCAGGGCTGGCGAATAGAGATAAAAAAATATCCGAAGCTCACTGAAATCGGCTCATGGCGCAGTGAATCGGAGATAGGATTCGTTAATGGAATAGCTGTCTTCGACGGACGGCCGCATTACGGGTTTTATACGCAGGAAGAAATCAGGGACATCGTTGAGTTTGCATCTCAGCGCCATGTCATGATTGTCCCCGAGATAGAGATGCCGGGACACGCAACAGCCGCGATAGCGGCCTATCCGGAATATGGGACAACGAACGAGCCTGTAGAAGTCAGGACACTCTGGGGGCAGAGTGACAATGTGTTCAACATAAAGCCGGAGACCTTTGAATTCATCAGGGATGTGCTTACCGAGGTAATGGGACTCTTTCCCGGACAGTACATACATATAGGGGGAGATGAGGCCCATTACGTGCAGTGGCTCAATGATCCCGAGACACTTTCCATCATGAATGCCCTAGGGCTTGAAACAGGAGAGGAAGTTCAGAGTCATTTCATCAGACAGATGGATGATTTCATCACTTCAAAAGGCAGAACACTAATAGGTTGGGACGAAATACTGAAAGGCGGCCTGGCGCAGAATGCTACAGTGATGTGTTGGACGAGCCAGATTAATGCTATACGAGCCGCCATGATGGGGCACGATGTTGTACAGACGCCTACAGAGTTCACCTATTTCAACAACACTATGCAGGAAATAAGCCCATATATTCAGAACGAACCGGAGATACTTCCTCTAACCATCGGTATCGCATATCAGTTCGAACCTGTGCCAATTGTTCTGAATAGAGAACAGTCAAAACACATACTGGGCGGACAGGCGCAGCTCTGGGGTGAATATATTACCCATTATTCAACCGCCGAATACAGGGCTTTCCCCAGAGGGGCTGCTCTTGCAGAAGCGCTGTGGACAAAAAAATCTGAAAAGAATTATAAAGACTTCTGCGCTCGCCTCTGGCCTCATCTGAACCGTTTCGACCTTATCGGAATAAACTATCACCATGAGACGACAGCCTGCACGATTGCTTCATGGGATGAATCGATGTTTGCAGCAGGACCTGAGCCCGTGCTCATAGACATAACGAAGCATGTCACAGGACCTGGCAGCTATCAGGTGCTCTTTAACCGCATTTCTGGTGATGCCTGGCTGGCGATAGAGAAAGTGGAACTACTTAAAAACGGGGTTACAGTATCAGTTTCGGAACACTGCGGTGTAGCAGAAAACCGGAACCGGGATACAGCCTACAACCTGCCACTTTCAATAAGCGCTTATGAAAAAGGAGAGGCATATCAGATCAGATATTATGCTTCGATTGAAAAAGGGGCAACTGCATCCGGCGGGATAGCTATGAAAAAGAGCATATTGAAGTGATGGGGAGAGATTAACTGCAGAACCAGGGGTATTATATCAGGGATGTGTAAATATTTGACCTGAGCCCCTCAACTTATGCCAGCAGGTATTAAGTTCAGGCAGACATGAAAACCGGATGGAGGCAACACATGGACCAGGTCCGTTTCGGAGTCATAGGCTCGGGGGACGCCGCAAATTTTCATACACTGGCGTTCAAGAACAGGCCGGATGCAAACCTGAAATTCGTCTCGGTTTTCGATGTCAATGAAAAGAAATGCTCCATCCTGGCAAAACGCATGAAGCTAACGCCTTATTCAGACCTTGAAGATTTCTTCGGAAGCGGCATAGACGCAGTTCTTGTCTGCGTGCCGCATTACCTTCATGCCGAATACGTGACCCGCGCCGCTGCCGCCGGAAAAAATATTCTTTGCGAAAAGCCCATGGCGCCAACGCTCGAGGAATGCGACGCCATGATTGACGCAACCACCAGGGCAGGGGTGAAGTTCATGATCGCCGAGAACCACCGCTTTCTGCCTGCTCATCGCATTATCAGGGAAACTCTCGAAGCAGGGCTGCTGGGTGATGTCTTCCTCGGCCGTACATATGAGGGAGCTTTCTGCCCGGCATCACAGTTCCTCGATGCCGGATGCTGGCACTTCACATGCGACAAGGGCGGCGGAGGCGTGCTGATGGACCAGGGTGTGCACAAGTTCGCCCTGCTCAACTGGCTGCTCGGAGAGGTGGAGAGTGCCCAGGCCTGGCTCGGCAAGGCCCTCAACTCGCCGGATTGCAAGGGAGAGGACAATGCCGTTATGCACCTGCAGTACAAGAACGGCGCCATGATAGAGGTAACGCTTTCGTCCACCACCGTTCATCCGCTCAACAACAACACAGAGCTGCATGGAACAAAGGGACATCTGCTTGAAGACCACTCGTGGGAAAAGCCTGTGCGCCTTTTTTCATCCCACCCGGATGCAAAGGTCAAAGGCTCCTACTACGAGATTGAGACCGACCACGGGGCGTATCCCATGTATTACATAATCTCTGCATATCATGAGGACACGCACTTCGCCGACTGCATCCTCAATGACACTCACCCCGAATTCACGCCTGAACAGGCCCGGGGCGCGGTCGAGGTCGTGCTTCTGGGCTACCTGTCCGCAAGGCTGGGCCGTACCACGACAATGGATGAGCTTTCCACCGAGGTGGCGGAGAAAGGCGGGTCCAGACACATCATTGAAGAAGCCATGCCTTTTATCAGGAAGAACTTTTGCCAGCTGCAATGGAAATAGAAGCTCCTGGGGAAAACGAGACAAGTAAAACGTGGGTCATACCCGGTCCTGTCACCTCAGGGAATACGGCCTCATCGTCCTGTCTGGCCCTTTAAGTCTAATCGGCGACCTTTCAGGTTTTCCAGAAATGCGCCCGTGGGAAACTTCAAATTGCCGATCATGTAATACATCAATTTGTATGAAGGCATGACGCCTGGCCGTCTCCGACTGCATCAGTAACATTTATGAATCAGTTGTGGAAATACCTGCCCAGGTCGATCTCTTCCCAGCCTGAATACCCGCGCACTTTGAGCCAGAGCTTTAGTTCCGAAGGTTTCACCACCACTGAATAAACCGTTTTGATAAAGCCCCCTTCGGGGAATGTTGCACCACCATCCGGAATAGTCGTGTCGAATATCTCCATCATCTTTTCCGGGGTGATGTTTCCTATGTTTGCTTCGCCCCGTGCCAGAAGATTCTTGCGGCGTGTCACAGTGTAACCTATGCCCTCGTTGGACTCGTCGAAGAAATTTATCTGTGAATAGCTGTGCCACGACGGGTCGATATAGTCGTTGGATGCCGAAATGAGCCCGTCTGTGTTTCTTGCCGCCACCCTGAACGTTGCCCATTCATAGATGGTGGCGTGATCCGGGAACGTCCCGTTCATGATGAGTCCGGCATCGGGAAGATTGGTGTTGAACCATGCATCCACCTCGCTGCTCGTAGTGTTCAGAAAAAGACTGTGCAGCAGCATGTCGTTCGCAAATTCCCTGCCCTCGGGATGAGCGGTATCAGCGTTTTCGCCGTTCTGCAGTTCGAGGAATATGCCCTTGCTGTTGAACGCTGTCTGGAAGAAGAGCCCGCCGATATAGTCAAGGTTGGCTACCGCAGCCGGAAACCCGGTCGGGTTCATGACTACGATATTGAAATATCTGCTGAAGTGCCTCAGGCTTTCGGTCGGCAGGTCGAGGTTCCTTCCTGTCACGGTCAAACCGTCCGGGGTATAATCACCCCAGGCCGAAAGGCTGCTGCACCCTCCGTTTTCGAAAAGGCCCAGCAGACCCGAGGAAAGCATGTACGTCTGTTCTCTCGTCAGACCGCATGTCTCAGCCATGCCGTCGACATAGTCCCTTGATATCCTGGAAAGTGAACTGTAATAATTCTGGCCGTAAGCGGCGAGCTGCTCATAAGTTTTTCCCTTCTGTTCCATCATGTAGTCTACAAAGGCATTATTGTAGAAATCCTGAATCTGGTCTTTCAAAAGAGCACCATACTGGCGGCCCATTTCATGAAACGTGCCGTTAAGTTCCGCTATATAAAAAGAGCCGGACGGACTCAGGTAGAGCTTTCCGCCCTCGAACGAATTTACTGTCTGGGCATTGCCGGAGCTTGATGAACACGACATGAGCATTATCCCGGCCATTACGATGGCCGCTGCCAGCAGAACTGTCCTCGCAGGTTTTTTCATGAAGCGTTCCAATTTACCGCCGGATTTTTTCAGCATATCTCCTCCATTCTCAGACTGCATGACGGGTCACGCATAAATATTATTATCGGCGTAAAAACGAATTCTATTAGGGCATCACCTTCATCACATTCCCGGCCTGAAAACTTGAAGCCGGAACTGTTATGAAATTTTCCCATTTGCCGAAATGAACTGTATGCGGACGCCATATGCAGAAAAAAATGCATTGGGACCGTCTGCAAATGATAGGTGCTCAGTAAATGGAGAATTATATGAAAAAAGTGCTATTGGCCTTCATTGCATTTTCCCTGCTGCTGTTTGTGCAGGCCTGCAGCAGCAACAGCAGCAGCAACAACCCCGGAAGCATCGAGGTTGCTTTCAGCGACATCCCTTTCCAGACGGAAAAATATCTGAGAATAGGTTATACTCTCAAAACCTGGGAGTATGAGAAGGACGGCCTGGAACTTCAGAAGATAACAGTACTCGACTACAGCACGGGAGACGAACTGTTCGTGATAGAAAAGGCGGACCTTCCCAAAATATACAAGGACCCCCTGCCCGCAAACGCCTTTGTTACATTTGACAAACTCACAAGCTACTACATGTCTATCCAGCTCCCCATACCTCTGGGGCAGACGCCGCCTAGGCTTGTCACCAATTCGCTCATCTTCAGGGATACGGTGAGCGGCAACGAGTTTTCTCTAAGGGGTGGAACATTCGCGCCGAGGCTTAATGAGTCGCCCCTGGTTATCGCATCGCCTATAAAGAGGAACAATCTTGCATACATCAACCAGTCCACCCTCGGATACCATTTCAACAACACCGTATTCGCCTATGGAGGGATTTTCACATCGGAACGGTATGCATTCGACTCGTTACAGTTGAATGACGAGTTCACGGATACCTATGAAGGCGATCCCGCAGTGAATACGAACTATTTCAACTACAACACACCCCTTCTGGCGGTAGCGGACGGAACTGTCGTTTTCGTTCAGGACGGACTCCCTGAAAATCATGGAAACCAGAAGGACGTAACCCTGCACACCTTGCTCGAATACGGAGGCAACTTCGTGGTGCTGGATATAGGAGGCGGCCATTACGCATTCTACTGCCACTGCATACCGGGCTCGATCAATGTCGGCGTGGGAGATGTTGTGCATGAAGGCGACGAGATCGCCAGACTCGGAAATTCCGGCAACTCCACCGCGCCACACCTTCATTTCCAGATATCCGACGGTCCGGATGTCTTTTTCAGCCAGGGGGTTCCGTTCGTGCTGAAGGAATATATCAAGATTGGAGAGTCAAACGGAACCGATGCCCCGATATTCCTTGACCTGGAACTCATAACGAACTCCATGATGGAGCAGACCACAATTTTCAGGGTGGAATAGATTTAACGAGAAATAATGGGGACCTGCTGGGGTCCCCGTTCAGCTTTAGTTTTAAAATCGGGTTAATTGATTTGGAATCATGATTATGCCCAGAAAAGCCTCATGCCTAGCTCGTGAGACATCCTCATGAAGTGGCCTTTTGGGTGGGCGGGATGCTCGAAGCTGTCATAGCTGTTCTCCACAATCGTTTTCCCGTCCTGATCGGAAAGGACCAGTTTTGCGGAAAGTTTCATATTCCCGTTTAATGCAAGCCCCTTTTCAAGAACCGTGGCGAGCGAATCCGGCTGAACATCCGTCCTGATGCTGTCCGAAAAGATGTCTTCTCCCGTTTCTCCACTCAGGAAGACACGGCACGTGCAGTCCCTGTATAAGTGCGGGGTGTCGTTAACGACCTTAACCGTTAATTTGTCACTGTTCAAGGCAAGCATGACGGCCACCGGCATATTCGACTCAAGGCATGCCTTGAGCGCAGGCTTCGGATATCCCCACCAGTCGTAGATACCGTAAAAACTCTGTGGCGACAGATCGATGAACATGAAATGAAAATAGCCTGACGTGGGAGAGAACCGGTTCGCCCGATAATGCTCCATGTAAAATTTGATCAGCCTGTACTGGTAGTATTGAAGCTCTTCCACCCGGTCGAGGACCGGCGCCAGACGGTTTTCTAACTTAGGATGCCGGGACAGGTTTTCCCTGCATCCCGGCGCATCGAATCCGAATTCGGTGTTGAACTTTTCCTTCTCCATATTGAGAATATCCGTGTAGTGCGTCTCCTCGCCGTAAAGGGACCCGGCATAATTGTGGCTGTCTCCGCTTTCAGGGTCCTTATTGCAGTAGGAGCCTTTTATATAAGGACGCGAAGGGTCGAGCCGCCTGACGGCCTCAACCAGCTGAGGACCCGGATAATCATCCATCATGGAACCGTGGAAATCGACGGGGGCGTCATTTATGAAGGTGCGCCATACATCCGGCTCATTAAGGCATATCCACGTGATTATTGAAGGATGGTTGTAAAGCATAAGGACCATGTCGGTGAAAATGGATACCGCCCTTTCTGCAAACTCCGGCGTCGTCGGACACACCCAGTTGACGTCAGAGTCCTGGATCACGGCAAGGCCCATTTCATCGCACAGATCATAGAATTCCTTCTTCTGTACGTTTACATGTACGCGCACGGCATTAAAGCCTAGAGCTTTTATGTTCATAAGGTCCTTCGTGTACTGCTCTTTTGCGACGGCGGAAAGATATACGTCGGGAAGATATGTGGTGCCTCTTATAAAGACCTCTTCTCCGTTGATGCTGAAACGGGTTTTTTCCTTGCCGCGTTCAAGCGAAACTTTCCGGATGCCGAAGCGTTCGGATTTTCTGTCAAAGACAGAAGCCTCTTTTTTTATCGTGAAATCCGCCCTGTAAAGGTCCGGCCTGCCCCTGTCCCATAAATTCCAGAGCAGGGGATTTTCTATCCCGACCTCCAGCATGATCTCGTTTTTGCCCGGCCTGAGGTCTGATTTAATGCTTTGAGATGCTACATTCCGGCCGTTCATAAGAGATTTCAGGCTGAGTTCTATTTCAATGCCGGCCGCTTCGGCTGGGCTTTCCACAATGACAAGGGCTTTGATGCGGGCGCTTTTCATGTCATCATCGAGATCGGTCATTATCCTGGGCATGCCTTCAATCCTGCACGTCTCATATCCGGTAAGGAATACGTCGCTCCAGATTCCGACAGGATTCACGTCTCTCTGAATGAGCGTGTCGCCATGCTCGTACATTCCCTTGATGAGGTTTCTTTCAACGGCGAGCACCCTGCCTATTTCCATGCCGGGAAGAACGGTGTCATCCCAAGGCGACCAGACCTTAACCACAAGGCTATTAGTGCCTTTTCTGTCGAGATGACTGCTGATGTCGTATTCGAATGGGGCGAAATAGCCCTCATGCTCCCCAAGCAGAGTGCCGTTGATCCAGACCCTGCAGAAATAATCCACTGCCGTGAAACTGATTACCCATGCCATGTCCTCACTGTCGTCGGGCAGGGTGAAGTCGTTCCTGTACCACCACGGCGCCTGATTAAAGTACCTGAGCCCCCTTCCGTAATATGGGCTGTCCGAAAAGATGAGCTGAAGGTGCTTGAGCTTATCAATCGGCTCCCATTCAGAGATCTGAGCACCTATAAATGTCGAATCCCATTGAGGAGAGAATAATTCCAGTTTCTCCCCCATATTGTGAACATCCTGAAGAACCTTCCAGTTTCCCAGCACTTGTGTAATCACAGACCACCTCCATAATTTAACAGCGTTCCATCATAATAGCGAAGGATTCCTTACCAGGCCTTGATGTGCGGGCTCATACCGGTTCATATATCAGACCCGCAGCGGGTCCGGGAATTAAAAATTCTGCTGAAGATTAAGCGATAACAACCGGAGAGCCTTGATCATTTCCTATGCGAGTAAAGCTGCTGCCTGCTGCCGTCGTCTCTTGAATTAACCTATTCAGTGATCAGAAATACGTCGTCTCCAACCCGGGTCTTGTCTTTGACTTTTATCCCGATGTTGTCGCCGGCTTTGGCTTTCGTCACGGTTGCATTATCGATCTGCATGGAGTCGATGATTTCTTCGAATTTTGTTGTCGCGCCCTCGATGGATATTTTATCGCCGACTGTAAGCGGTTCGCTGAGCTGGATACCTGCAACACTGATCTTGCTGAAGTAGTGGGAGACCTTACCGATCAACTTCTTTTCTGTCGCCATGGTCATACCTCCTCATGATCAAATAGCGGAAGCATTATATGCCGTTTACCCCTTTGTCTCAAGGATGAAATGACTGGGTCAAATGAAAAGCGAGACAAAAATAATCGATTGACAATAGAGCGACAGTTCTACTAAGTTTTTCTCGTACCGGATCATTTCATAGGCAACTCCAGGTGCTTAGCATAACACCCCTATTCGTCATTCCGGTGAATACCCTGAAGGGCATACGAACCAGGATCCAGGATATAGTTGATAATACTGGGTGCAAGCCTTTGCCGGTACGACATGACTGCCGGCATTATGTAGTTGTGCAAATGCCCCGTATTTATTTGAAGATCATAAGGAGCTGACATGGGAACTAATACGGAAAAGGAAACTTTAGCCAGGGAAAGAATTATTGATGCGGCATTGCACATGATTTCCCGATATGGCAGCAGCAATGTCACCATGGAGGCAATTGCCAGGGCGGCAGGATTCTCCAAAGGAGGTGTAGCTCACTACTTTTCTTCCAAAGATCAGCTTTTCGAAACAGCTTATGGAGCTTTTTTCGACCTGATATTCAAACGCAGTAAAGAGACAATAGAAAGCTGTAAGGATCCTCTTGCAAAAGTCCTTTCTTTCGACTGGCTTTTCAACTGGGATGATCCCGATGTCAATACTGGTTATCCGTTGATTTTTGACTGCATGATGCTGGCCGTTCATAACGAGCCCTACCGTCTGATCTTTCACGAATGGGTAAATGGCTGGATAATGCTTCTCCGTGCTGCTGTCGAGGAGGGAGTTCGAGAAGGGCTTTTCCGGTCCGTTGATCCCGAAGCGACGGCGAGATCCATATCTGCAATCTATCATGGGATCGCTTTTCGATGGTATTTAGACAAGGAAGGCCATTCTACTGAATGGGCGATCCGCTCTTTTCAGGAAGCCATAACTTATCTTGTGCTGTCGCCTGCGACAAAAGAGCGATGGAAGAGCGAAGGGAAAAAGCGAACTTCACGGAAAAAGTAAGGGAAGCGAGGGGTTCCGGCAAAATAACAAGGCTCTTCTTTATAATGATTGATTTGCATATTCAGCTGCAGATTAATTATCAATTCGATGTGCTTCTGTTGCCCTGTTTTTTCAGCTTTTGGACATGGGAGGCGAAGTCCCGGAAAGCTTCTTCAGTTGTGTACTGATAATTAAAACCCAATTCCGTTTTCAGTTTTTTGTTTTCAGCCCACCACGGATAACGCAGCATGTTCATGTTCGGGCTTGGAAACTCGCTGAGAAATGTAATCCGAAGATACCAGGCAATTTGATTCAGATAATACATAACGAAAAAGGGGAGGTAAATCGTTCTGTTCCCAAGAATGCTCACCATTTCTTCAAAGCTCATGAGGCCTTCGGCGGCGACATTATAAATGCCCGCTGCCTTTTTTTCCATCAGCAGGCAAATTGCACGGATCAGGTCATCCTCGTGGACGTATTGCAGAGGTTTTGTGTTTCTGGGCAGAAAAACAAAGCGCTTCTTCAGATAGCGGGCGAGCGGATTGTTAAATCCGGGACCGACAACAAAACATGGCCGGAGAATTGTGACAGCTGTATTGGGATAACGCACGCTCAGGTCCTGAATTCTAATGAAAGATTCGATCTCCCTTTTTGTTTTGCAGTATATGAGATCGTCGTTACCCCTTAGAGGACTTTCTTCTGTCAACGGACAGACGTTGTCGGGATGAAATCCATAGGCGGTAGTTGAGCTTGTATAGATAAACTGGCTTACACCCGCTTCAAGGGAGGCGGAAAGTATGTTTCTCGTTCCATTGAGGTTGATGTCTTCCATCAGTTTTGTATCGTGTATCGGCGGTAAAATAAAGGCGGTATGGATGACCACATCGATTTGATGATCTTTAAAAAGGTCATTTACAGGTTCACGCACATCTCTCCTGATAAAAATAAATTTACTGATATTTTCCCTGGGTGGATGGATATCAATGCCGATAATTTTTCGCACAGCAGCATTTCTTGAAAGCTCGCGGGCCAGACGCTGCCCGATGTAACCTGATCCTCCGGTAATCATGATGTTTTCCATATTTAATGTCCCCTTACGCTGAGCACCAGCGAAGAAATCGGGCCCGCAAGGATACGTGGGACGAACCTCAACAAAACAAAGTGGATAAACCAGTTGCGTGCGCCAGGTATATAAACGGATTTGCCTTTCAGGAAAGCCTTGACTCCTTTGCGGGCGATGACCTCGGGGGAACTGAGGCCGCTTATGGAAAACCACCAGAGTCGTTCGGGAAAATCCTTTCCCTTTAGCATCGGAGTGTCTGTAAAAGAGGGATTAAACGTGTATACAGATACGCCCGTTCCCTTGAGTTCCTGATTAACAGCCTCGCTCAAACTTTGGATAAAGGCCTTAGATGCGCCGTAAACGGCGTGGTATGCGCAAGGCTGAAAGGCGGAAACTGAAGATACGTTTAGGATCATTCCTTCTCCTTTCGCGACCATTTCGTTTACAAAAAGGTGCATCAGTCGAAAATAGGCCAGCAGATTGATACGAATTATCTTTTCCTGCTTTTCAAGTGACAGGTTATGAAAGTCGCCATAGGCAATTATCCCCGCATTGTTAACGAGAACATGAATGATCTGTCCTGTTTTGATTACAGCCTCCCGAAGATCACCGGGACCGTTGTCGGCGGCAAGATCGATGGGGAATGTCCATGTCCGTATTCCGTAAGTTTTTTCGAGATTTTCAGCCCATCCCGATAAGATATCCGCTTCCGACGGATGGCAGCCTAAAAAAAGGTGAGCGCCCAGACGGGCAAAATTTTCGGACAGGGCCTTGCCGATTCCCGAAGAAGCTCCGGTGATTAAAACATTTCTGCCTTTAACTGAACGCAATCTTTTCCCCTCCTTTTTATTCAGGCAACCGGTAACCCGCTTCAGCCATTACAAATGAAGATCCTTCAGTAAGGAGCCTGTAAATCATGATCGGAAGAGTAATTTCATAAATCATCATCCTGGGATCAGCCAGCTGCAGAATTTTCAGAAGGTCTTCATCATCAGGCACCAGCTGATAAATAACAGGGTTTTCTTCTACCTTATGATTGCACCAGTTGGCAGGTGTGACAGAAAACTGTCCCGAGCAGGGTAGCGGCCGGACAGGATAAATCAGGCAGGTATCTTTCTCGAGAAAGGGACACGCGATGCCCATTTCAAGATAGCGCATGGACAAGGGCCTGGTGAGCGCAATGATTTCGTTGATCGGCAAGGATGAGGCGAAGGCATGGCCCCGGGTCTGATCGATCGCGTTTGAAATCTCATAGCCTTTATGGCGCCACTTTTCGTAGTTATGAATAAATTGCTTCAGCAGCTCCTTTCTATCATATAAATAATCAGCAATTGCCATTCCATGGGTTAACGGCACCGCCACATAGTGGAAACAGCAATGGGTGCACCCCTTCCGGCAGGTCACCGTCTCGCCTTTTGAAGCAAGAGTTTTCAAAAGGGCATTGTAGCTGTTATTGCGGGTCTGGATAAGGAGTTCCCGGTATTTTCTGCATAATTCCTTGCGCCATATCCCGTATGAGCCGGTATTTTCTTTCGCCACGATTTTCTCAATCTGCCGGTAACGGGTTTTTGCCATTATAGTCGGACGAACCTTATTTAAGTGAATCCACAAACTTGGGCAGGACTGTGTTTTCTATCCACTTGATGTGTATATCTCCTTCATTGAACTCAGGCTGCTCGATCAAAAACTGCAGGAAGGGGATATTTGTTTCTATTCCTTCGATCTTAAAATCCGCCAGGGCCGTTTTCATATTTGCTAAAGCTTCTTTACGGGTTTCACCTGTCGTTATCAGTTTGGCCAGCAATGAATCATAATATGGGCTGATCGTGCATCCCTCATGGCAATGCGTGTCTATCCGGACATTGCTGCCGTTCGGCATGGCAAAATATGTGATGTCACCAGGCGACGGCATAAAATCGTCTTTTGCATCATCGGCCGTTATGCGGCATTCGATACTGTGGCCTTTGAATTTAATATCTTCCTGATTGAGTGAAAGGGCTTCGCCGAAACCAACCTTAATCTGCTCCTTTACCAGGTCTATGCCGGTCAGCTCCTCGGTAACAGGGTGTTCTACCTGAATGCGGGTGTTCACTTCCATAAAATAAAATTCATGACGATCTTTATCGACGAGGAACTCCACCGTACCCGCACTGTTGTAGCCGATGCTTGAAGTGAGAGCTATGGCCGCATCCAGGATCCTGTTCCTTAAATCATCGGGAAGATTGGGCGGATGGGCTTCTTCGATAACTTTCTGGTGATGCCTCTGCGTTGAGCAGTCCCTTTGCCCCAGATGGATGACTTTCCCGAAGTTGTCTCCGATAACCTGAACTTCCACATGCCGGGCATTCTGAACATAGCGCTCTACAAACAGGGTCGCGTCACCAAAGGCCTGCAGCGCTTCATTGGAAGCCATATCAAAAGCGTTTTTCAAATTTTCCTGTTGAGTGACGATACGCATACCACGGCCACCGCCTCCGGCAGCCGCTTTAAAAATAACAGGGAAGCCGATTTTATCAACTTCGGCCTGCACATCATGGAAACTGCCGAGACCTTCGCTGCCGTCGGTCATGGGAACATTGCTGATCCTGGCCAGACTCCGCGCGCTTATTTTGTCTCCCAGCTGCTTCATCGTTGATGAACGCGGACCAATAAAAATGATCCCGCTCTTCTCACAAGCTTCAACCAGTTCCGGGTTTTCAGCAAGGAATCCATACCCAGGATGAATTGCATCGGCTCCTGTTTCTAAAGCGGCATCGATAATCTTTGGTATATTGAGATAGCTCAACTTGACCTGGGGAGGGCCTATGCAGACAATCTCATCGGCCAGTTTCGCGCCCATACTTTCCGTATCGGCTTCCGAAACAACCAATACGGTCTTTATGTCAAGGTCCTTACAGGCTTTGATAATTCGAACGGCAATTTCTCCTCTGTTTGCAACAAGCACTTTTCTCTTTTTCATAAACCCTTCAACCTCGAAAATTTAAAAAGAAGTCCTCATCTCTGATTAAGCTGGCGGCTATCGCCCACAGCCGCCAGTCTGGATATCTGTTCCCCGATTGACAGGATTATTACTCCGGCCTGATGAGCATAAGCACGTCGCCCTTTTTAACCAGCTTTCCGCTCTCCGCAAAAATCTTCTCTACCTTTCCTTTGACACCGACACTGACGGACCGGAAACACTTCATGATCTCCAAAAGGCAAACCACGGTATCTTCATCAACCTGATCACCTTCCTCCACATAAGGAGGTTCTCCGGGACTTGGTCTGCGGTAGAAAACACTGGTTACCGATGCTTCAATAGGCACAAGGCCATCAGCATTTACTGTACTCATAAAATTTAACCTCCTGATTTATTATCAGAATTATCTATTACAGATACTTTTTATAAACATCCGGTCCGCCCGGGGTGACGTCCTTCATGGCCTCACCCATCAAAATTAAATGCAGACAGTAGTCTTCATCTGAAACATCGGGTGAAAGGCCCAATTTCTTTTTCAGCTCTTCAACCGGAGGTTCCGAATTTACATACTCGACAATATTAGCAGCCTTTTCTTTTATCTTTTTGGCCTGGGGAAGACTCAAAAGCTTGTCCTTGAGGTTTTGATCCATATCGGCAATTCCGGCATCTTCGATACCGAACAGACCTGCGGCATGCTCGATCATGGCGTCGATGCATTCTTCCCAGCGTCCAAGCTGCACATTAAGAACAGCCTGAGTCACAATGTACTGCGAGAACGGGGTTATCATGACGGGATCGCCCATTTCTTTCAAAATGCGTGGAATTTCTTCCAGCACCTCCTGCAGCTTTTCCGGGATGCCCAATTGTGCAAGCTGTGTTCTCGTATTTGAAATGACGCCCCCGGGAATCTGGTGTTTATAGTATGAGAGATCAAAGGGCAGGGGGTAATTATCGACGGGATGGCCGAAAGCCTTGCCGATTCTGGTCAGACGCTCCGATATGATGTCCAGCTTCTCTACATTTATGGTGTGTTTTATGCCGAGTTCCTCGGCATTGCGCATGATATCGTAAACGGATGGATGAGAAGAGCTGTATGCCAGCGGAGGGACACAGGTTGAGATTTTCCTCACACCCAGCTGCATGGCGACCGTTGCGTTATAGGTATGCAGACCGTTCATGCCGTGAGCATGGAGTTCGAGAGGCGTGCCGTTCGCATTCTTCTGCATGGCGGGGATGAGGGTTCTGAGGCGCTCCGACGTCAGCAATCCATCCACATCCTTGATACACAGGCTGATCGGCTTGAATTTTTCGACGACTTCTTTTACTTGAGCGCCGTAAAATTCGTCGGTATGCCGGGGGCCGTGTCCGATGGCAAAATAAGGTATGGTTTCTATCCCCAGTTCTCGAAACATCGGGAATATAAACGGGAATTCATTTTTGATCTCATCCCGGGTACAGCAGATGCAGGCAGCCTGGTTAATATTCGGCAACCAGTTTTTAATCACCCCGTAACAGGTCTTTATCAATGTTCTGTTCTCTGGCGGAGTTGTGACAGTCATCATCTGGCCCATGGTGGTTACCATGATGTCAGAATTCGTATTTTTCAGCTTATCCCTGAACATCGCATACATGATGCGGGGATCTTCATTAAAGAAACGGGCGCTGATCATGGGCTGGGCGCCATGCCACGGGCCGTTGATGGACGTGAAACCGGCCTCGGCAATTTCGCCGATAACCGGCTCCATCATATGATAGCTCATCATCATTCCCCACAGACTCTGCGTACCATCACGCAGTGTTTCGTCAACCAATTGTAGAGTATCATTGTTACCGGTGGAACTCAGTTTTTCTTCATTGATCATAAAACTTGCCTCCCTCTTTTCAGTAATTTTCAAATTGACACACTTTAGAAAACATCATGATGCTGATATCGGATTAAAAATAGGGATACAGCTTGACCAGAGCTATGGTTGCGGGTTTCAACGCGCATTCCATGCCGCTTCATTGTTAGACAGATATAGTATTCCTTCCCTATTTGTGGAGCGTTAATCAAACAAAATAAATTTCCATAGAAACAATCCGACTGGTCGGTATATTATTGCTTAAATGATACGAAACGGAGTGTCAAGTCATTTTTTATAATAGAAATATGATTTACGATATTCAGAGTTTTGCATGTTGCGCCGTAAAGTATAACATGGACATTCTGGAGGAATTAGATGGGAAAAATCCCCGACCGGTTTAAGGCCCGGACAATTGATAAAACGGCAATATGCATGCGCACTCTGGCCGAGATGGTTCTGCATTTTGAGATGGAGTTCGACCACAGCATCGACGCAGCCCGTCTTGAGAAAGCGCTTGATTTGATACTTGATGCCGAGCCTGTTCTGGGCTGCCGCTTTGTTACAGACAGGCTCAGGGTTTACTGGGAGCGCCTGCCCCGTGACAGGCGGCGCAATTTCACGCTGGCTTCGTCCCGTGAAGAATATGACGCCTTTATATCGGAAAAACATGATTCTGAAGCCGGCCCGCAGCTGAAGGGCTGTCTCTTGAAGGGCGATGGCAGAGACTGCATCGCGCTCAAAATCTCGCACGAATCTTCCGATGCCGGGGGCCTTAAAGAGGCTTCCGCCATCCTTGCCCGAATTTATAACCGCCTCGGAGATGATCCGGACTATCTTCCGGAGTCTAACCTGAAAGGCTCCCGGAGCATACTGCAGGTGCTGAGGCGCGTGCCACTCTTTGCTGTCCCCAGGATTTACCTGAATTACCTGATAACGTCTCTGCGCGTAATGATGCCGTCGAAGGGTTTCGGGTACCGGATTCCCGGCGGGCATGATGGAAGGCCGCGGTATTTTATGCGTCATATATCAGCTGAAAAAACGGCGCGGCTCGCCGAATACGGCCGAGCGCGCGGTGCTACGCTTAACGATATGATGATGACTGCGTTCATACGGACACTGGCTTCGGCTGGCAGCTGGGACAGGGCCTCCGAGCTGCATTCGATAATGACCATCGATCTTCGCCGCTGGTACATTCCCTGCGGCAGGGCTGAGGCAGTCTGCAACCTGAGCACTCTGGAATTCTTCATTCTCGGCAATAAGCTGGGAACCGGGTTCGATGACACGCTTGGACTTGTTACGAAGGTAATCCGCTCCCGCAAGGCGAACTGGTACGGACTTAACGACTATGTCGGCACGATGCCGTCGATATGGCTTTTACCTGCGAGATTCTCATCATGGTTTTTCAACAGGTTCTTCGGAGTGGCGGCAGCCCGCGGCTCGTGGGTGAATGCATTCACCAACATGGGGCCGATAACTGATGAACACACGATGTACGGCAAGCCTGCGGCTCGTTCGTGGCTCATTATCCCGCCGATGTTCGCACCTCTTCACCTTGTTGGACTGACAGGATATGCGGGAGGGTTGACTCTTACAGGCTCCGCCTTTGAGAACCCGGAAGCCAGGGCGAAAATCGAGACTTTTCTCGATAAGATGATTGAAGAGCTTCCGGGATAAAGCCCTTCAATCAGCTTTCAGCGCAAAGCCATTTATTAAAGACTTACATTCAGGCCTTTTGAAAATAGATATTCCTTCACATCCCTGATCCTCAGTATCCTGAAATGGAACACCGAAGCGGCAAGTACTATGGCTGCTCCGCCTTCTGTGACAGCTTTGTAAAAATCTTCAAGCGTGCCCGCTCCGCCTGATGCAATAACCGGAAGGCTGACTGCATCAGCTATTGCGTGTGTAAAGGCCAGGTCGAATCCTTTTTGCGTTCCATCCCCGTCCATGCTTGTGGGCAGGATGCAGCCTGCTCCCAGCTCCTGGCATTTTGCTGCCCATGCTATCGCATCCTGGGCGATCGGCAGTGTACCGCCTGATACAACAAGCTCAAAACCCGACGGCATGGAAGGATTTCTGCGGGCATCGACTGCAACGGTTATTTTTTCGACGCCGAATTTTTCTGATGCCTGTTTTACAAGGTCAGGATTTTTGACGGCTGCTGAATTCATGGAGACTTTGCTTGCCCCTGCACCAAGAACCATTTCAATATCCTCAAGCGAACCTATTCCTCCGCCGACCGTAAGCGGTATCGAAATCACTGACGAAACTTTTTTCACCCATTCCAGCCTCGTCTTTCGGTTTTCCAGAGTTGCTGCGATATCAAGCATGGCAAGCTCGTCGGCGCCTTCTGCCTGATAAAATTTTGCATGCTCGACAGGGTCTCCGGCATCCTTGATGTCGATAAAATGAACACCCTTTACTACTCTGCCGTTTTTCATATCAAGGCATGGCATGATTTTTATAAGATCCATTGTACCTCCCTGAGATAGGTTTTATTTTTCACTATACTTGTACCTGAGGGGATGTGCGACTATTTTTTAAGCCACCCGCGCGGATTGGCCGCGATCTCTTTTTCCCATTTAACAATTTCAGACTCCATGCGCCTGCTGATATCAGGGTATTTAGCAGCCTGATTGTAGCACTCGCCTTCATCTACATTAAGGTTGTAAAGGTTCGGCCAGTCTGCGAAGTGCCCCTTTTTGGCGACGCCTCCCATGAATGTGGTCGGTTTGTCTACGGGCTGGGGCCAGATGTAGTGGTTGATGTTGCGGAAGTATTTCCAGTTTTCTTTCCTGATGCCTTCAAGCTCTTCGTAGTGGTAGAAGTACAGGGTGTCGTGCGGAGACTTGGCGTCTTTTCCGGAAATGAGCCCCTCGAGATTTTTGCCGTCGATGATGCGGTCTGAAGGAAGTGTAAGCCCGGCGGCTGAGGTTATGGTCGGGAACAGGTCGATATTCATGGCAGGTTCGGTGCAGACCGTTCCGGCTTTTGTGATGCCCGGCCATTTGACGATGAAGGGCACACGGTAGCCCCCTTCATAGCTCTGGCCCTTCCTGCCGCGGAAATCGCCGGGGCTCCCGTTGTACCAGGGGCCGTTGTCGCTTGTGAACATGATGATGGTGTTATCCGCTATGCCGTTTCGCTCAAGGCATTTCATTATCTCTCCCACGCTCCAGTCAATCTCCTCGACGGCATCGCCGAATATGCCCACCTTTGATTTGTCCTTGAACTTGCCTGAGGCGTAGAGGGGCTGGTGTGGGAATGTATGCGCCAGATAGAGGAAAAATGGCCCACCCCTGGATTTGTCAATGAAGTCAATCGCCTCTTTCGTATACATGCCCGTGAGGCGTGCCTGATCCTGTTTGATGATGTCAGGTTCCAGCATCGTTTCATTGCGATAGAGGGCGCAGGGCGGCATGTCATTGCTGTGAGGCACGCCGAAGAAGCTGTCAAATCCGAAGCGCCTAGGGTTGTACTGAGGCTCAACGCTGAAGTCGCCCAGATGCCACTTGCCGACCATTCCTGTGCGATAGCCCGCAACTTTCAGGGCGCCTGCTATGGTGATCTCATCTTCCGGTAGCCCCCGGGTCCAGCAGTCTTCCTGCACGTCGACCGCACCCAGACTGCCGAACCAGCGCCCGAGTCTTCTTATCGTATTCTGCATGAATGACTCGTCAGAGGCGGGCATTACGAAAATGAGCCCTGAGCGAACCGCATACCGGCCTGTCAGAAGGCCGCAGCGCGAAGGGGTGCATACAGAGCATGACGAGTAAAAGTCCGTGAAACGCACCCCCTCTTTTGCGAGATTGTCGATATTAGGCGTCCTGATGGCATTGTTGCCATAGCAGCCTAGATCGCCCCATCCGAGGTCGTCGCACAATATGGTTATGATGTTGGGCTTGCTGCCCTCATAGCCGGGAAGTCTGCCGATTACCTGCCCGGGCCTGACCCTGGTCCTGCCCGAAGTGGAGAATACATCCCTGTCGAATACGGCCCCGTGCTCTTCATCGCCAATTGATTTTCCGCATGCCCAGAGGCCGCCACCTGCTACCGCAGCCGCAGTCACAGCACTCTTTTTAATGAAGCTTCGCCTTGTCAAAAGGTCTTTATCCACAGGCGCCTCCTAAAATGTAGATTCTGCCGGTTCCTGTTTCCGGAAGAAAGCATGGGACCGGGTATTTCCAAGTAAGAAGTCTTCGCCGGGGTTTCACTTTGTCGCGCAAGGGATGATTACATAAATATAGCCGCTTATTATACCGGTTGCCAGCATTATCTGTACGCAGGATTATTCGATGAAGTTAATCATCAACTCACGGTTGCATATCGTCTTATGATTGGTTACGAATATCATATATAAATCCGGAATGGATAATATCCTGGACACGGCGATTGATGTTTTAAGCGGCAGGCGGCACCTGTGGATGCCATGCGGAAAGGGGGAAATGATCATGCTGATTTTAAAGACCATTGCTGAAATGAAGGAATATGTTTCAGACATAAAAGCCGGTGGCGGTAAGATAGGCTTCGTGCCGACCATGGGCTATCTGCACAAAGGCCATCTGGACCTTGTGGTCAAGGCCAGAGAATATACGCCGCATGTGGTCGTCAGCATATTCGTCAACCCCACTCAGTTTGCACCTAACGAGGACCTCGACAAATACCCGCGTGATTTCGAGCGCGACGAGCAGCTGTGCAGGGAGACCGGCGTTGAATGCATATTCTATCCCAAACCTTCCGAGATATACCCTGAGGGCTATTCGACTTATATAACAGTCGAAGGTCTGAGCGGCGGTCTGTGCGGCGTTTCAAGGCCCACACATTTCAGGGGTGTCGCAACAGTCGTCGCCAAGCTTTTCAACATTGTGGAGCCCGACTTCTCTGTGTTCGGCGAAAAGGACTACCAGCAGCTGGCCGTTATAAAGCGCATGGTGAGAGACCTCAACATGAAGGTGGAGATAATTGGCTACCCCACGGTCAGGGAGAAGGACGGGCTCGCGATGAGTTCTCGCAATGCATACCTGAGCCCGGAGGAAAGGGCGATTGCCCCTGTCCTGAACCGCTCGCTCAAGCATGCGCTTACCCTTTTCAGAAAGGGTGAAACCAATGCAAAGAAGGTGAAAAAATTGGTTTCGGAAATGATAGAGGCGGCACCCGGCTGCATCATGGATTATGTGGAGATAGTGGACGGGGCCTCGCTTGCTCCGGTTGAAAGAATTACCGATGATGCGGTCATGGCCCTTGCTGTCAAGCTTGGAAAGACCAGGCTGATCGATAATATAAGCTTTACTTCCTGATAAGCTCAGAGGCCGCTCAGGAACCCCTTTACGATTTCTGTGAGGCTGCCTGTATCTGTAAGAAATGCGTCATGTCCATGATCGGTTTCGATCTCGGTATATGAGACGCGGACATTGAGCGCCGTAAAGAATTTCACGATGTCGCGGCCCTGCGAAGGCGGATAAAGCCAGTCCGAGGAGAAAGTTACGACGAGCCCTTTTTTCGAACCGAGATCGGCCACCCTTCCTCTTTCCCTGTTTTCGCCGCGTGTGCGGTTCGGACCTGAGAGAGATGTTATAAGGTCGAAATTGTCCACCGCGTTCGTAATATAGAGGTAGCTGTTAGCATCAAAGCGCTTCACGAATGATATGCCCTGGTAATCGAGGTAGTGTTCTATCTCGAATGAGGGCTTGAACACATTCTTTATGTTCGCGATTTTTTTCGAGCGGCCGAACTTCTCCTGCATCATCCGCTCCGAGAGGTATGTGATATGGCCGATCATTCGAGCTACAGACAGCCCTGCCTCCGGTGACACATCGCCGTAATAGTCGCCCTCGTTCCATCGGGGGTCGGACATTATCGCGCGCCTGCCGACCTCGTTGAACGCTATCTGCTGGGCCGAATGCTTAAGAGCAGTTGCGATTGCTATGAAGGAATCGGTCATGCCTGTATAATCGCCGAAAAGCTGCAGGGCCTGCATGCCGCCCATAGACCCGCCCACCACGCTCAACAGGCGTTTAATTCCCAGGCGGGAAAGCAGTTCCCTCTGGACCTCGGCCATATCCCGGATCGTGATCACGGGAAAGCTTAAACCCCAGGGCTTGCCGGTTTCAGGGTTTATCGAAGATGGCCCGGTCGTTCCCTTGCAGCCGCCTATAACATTGGAGCAGACGACGAAGTATTTGTCAGTGTCGAACGCCTTGCCCGGGCCGATCATCAGGTCCCACCAGCCTGGCTTTTTATCGCCTTCATGAAAGAATGAGGCATGGGCGTCGCCGGAGAGCGCATGCTCGATCAGTATTGCATTGTCCCCCGCAGGGTTCAATTTTCCGTAGGTTTCATATGCGATGTCGATTTCAGGTAGGATCGACCCGGATTCAAGCGCAAATGGCCTCTTTATCTTCAATATATTTGTTTCGACAATCATGCGCGCCTCAGCTTATAAAGCGCTGCCTTTACAAAGAGGTCGGGGACAGGAGGCTTTACGGCGGCGAGAAGGCCGGCAGGCATGAAGTATCTTGCGTCTTCTATTATGATTCCCATTTCATTGAGCAGGTTCTCGAATTCGCTCACGGTAAAGAACCTGATGACCGGGCTGTCATGCCATGATCCGTAAAAGCGTATATCTGCGCTGATGCGTCCTTTTGTAAGCATATAAAGCCTGTTTTTGATATAGCCGAAATTGGGTACGGATATGATTGCGTGAAGTCCGACCCTGAGCATTTCTTCGATAACCCTGTGGGGTTTGTAGATTTCCTGAAGGGTTTCGTTCAGTATTACGTATTCAAAACTCATGTCGTCGAAGTTCGAAATCCCGTTGTCGATATCCGCCTGATATACGCAGATGCCCTTCTTGAGACACTCGATTGTCTTTTCTTCGGAGATTTCAACGCCTACTGTATAGGCATTTTTATTGGTCGCAAGCCTTTTGAGAAGGCTTCCATCCCCGCAGCCAAGGTCGAGGACCCTGGCTTCGGGTTTTATCCATTGTTCGATAATCGAATGATTGTGTTCAGTATCCATTTCCTGATCATAAAACAAAAGGACGGGTTTACCGTCCTCCTGTGGATTTCTGATTCATGAGCTTAGTGTCTCTGAGTCTTTTTTACTCACCACTCACCACTCGCAGCTCACCACTTTTTCCTCTAAACCGACTCTACCGCCTTAACTCCGGGGACATCCTGCTTTACTATTTTTTCGATCATGTTCTTGAGCGTAAGCGTAGCCATGGGGCATCCGCCGCATGCGCCCTGAAGCTTGACCTTTACGGTCCCGTCTTCGGTCACGTCTATAAGCTGTACGTCGCCGCCGTCGCCTCTCAGATATGTCCTTGTCTTATCCAGCGCCTTTTCAACTTCTTCTTTTGTTACCATAATTATTTCCTCCTGTATTTTCCTTGCTGTTTTCAGCTGTTTTTTCTGTTGTCCGCTTATCAGCACCGGGGTTTAGCGGTCAAGTGCTTAAATTCCTTCTCCGTCCGAGAAGCTGAATTCCTTAAGGCCGCTCTGCATTATCCTGCTCTCCGGCGCAACGCTGTGTGTGAGCCAGACATTACCGCCAATTTCCGAGCCTTTTCCTATGGTGACCCTGCCAAGGATTGTAGCGCCGGCATATATCACCACATCATCCTCGACGACCGGATGGCGGGGGATTCCCTTCATCGGATTGCCGTCGAAATCAAGAGGGAAGCTTTTTGCGCCGAGCGTCACGCCCTGGTAGATGCGGACATTTCTGCCAATCACGGTTGTCTCTCCCATGACAACACCGGTGCCGTGATCGATAAAGAAATTCTCGCCAATCGTTGCGCCGGGGTGGATGTCTATGCCTGTCTCGGAATGGGCCATTTCGGTTATTATCCTCGGAATCAAAGGCACTTCAAGAAGATGGAGCTCGTGCGCGATCCTGTAATTGGTGATGGCCTTGATGCTCGGGTAACAGTAGATTGTTTCGCCGTGGCTCTTGGCAGCCGGGTCTCCGTCATAGGCAGCGCAAACATCGGTGGACAAGAGCGCCCTTATGTGAGGCAGCTTTTTAAGAAAGTCCGTTGTCAGGCGGCTTGCCCTCTCAAGACATTTGGTATCGCATACTTCCCTGTCGAATTCGCAGGAGAAGCAGAATCCCCTCTTTATCTGTTCGAGAAGACTTCTTGCCACGGTGTCAAGCGTAGAACCCACATAATAAGGCATGGTCTTTATGGAAAATTCCGACTTGCCGAAATACCCCGGAAAAAGTATCGAGCGCATGTCTTCGACTATGCTATGAAGAATTTCAACCGAAGGCATGGGTATATGGTGCGAACTCCTGTGCGAGACCACCTCGTACGATTCTGGCGCGCTAAGTTCCCCTACGACCTGGGTTATAATTTCCTGAATGTCCGCTTTGATTTTTCTCATGGCTTTATTTTATATCACAATTTACGTTTTAATCACTACCGGATTGCTAGTTTTTATTGATTTATTGACAGGCGTCAAGCCAAGAGAACCAGTTGTTAAGCTGAGGAGCTATTGAGCAAAATCAACAGCTCAACAGCTTATCAGCTTATTTACCCAGAGCCTTCAGTGCGAGAGGCACCGTTTCTTCAGGCGTGATTTTGTATGATGCGCCCAGGATTACGCCCTTTTCGTCTATCATCACAACCGAGCGGATAATGCCTGCGACCTCTTTGCCGTACATCATCTTTTTGCCGAATGCCCCGTATGCGCTTGTTATGGATTTGTCCGGGTCTGAGAGGAGCGTGAAATTGAGGCTGTATTTTTCATCGAATTTCTTTAATGTCTCCGGTTTGTCCGGGCTTATCCCGATTGCGGCTATACCCTTTTGTTTGAGCTCCTCAAGCGCGTCCCTGACCGAGACGGCCTGCCTTGTTCAGCCGGAGGAAAGCGCCTTGCCATAGAAATAGACAAGGATTTTTTTACCGGAGAAATCCTTGAGGCTTACCCTTCTTCCGTTCTGGTCGGACAGTGTGAACATCGGGGCCGCATCACCTTTTTTCAGCATGAGAAGCCTCCTTCAGTTTATAATGTCTATGTCGTTATTTTGGAGAGATAATATAAGCTTATATCTTGATTCGCCGCTCAGCATAAGGCATATTATTTAATAACAGCGTTTAACCCGGCTGTATTGAAATATATTGAGGGGGATTTGTTTATGAAGCGTTTCTGTCTATGGATGATATCTCTGGCGTTTGTTACAGTTGCATGCGTTCCTGCAGACCTGCCTGATAAGGTCTATTTCAAGGGAAATCAAAAATCGATGAACAGCAGGTATTATGCGGCTGTAAGAGACGGCAATATCTGGGTAAAGCCCAATGTAGAGAGGACAGGCTTGAAAGGTAAATGGCAGATGCTCGAAAATCTGCCTGCGGGACTTGACGGTCAGGTAACCGAGATCGCCATGGACGATGAGCATATAATAGCACTCAATAAAGAGCGCCAGATTTATACCATGTGGAACGCTCTCGATGAGGTCTCGAAATTCAGATGGCAGAAGGCCTGGGGCATGCCGTTCTGGGCAGGGCCGGGCATGAAATTGAGGAGCGATCTCTTGAAATGGGATTTTTCGGTAGTCTCCATACCCGAAGACGACTACTGGACAGACCCGGCGGGAAACCTCAAAAAGGTGGGTGCAGCGAAGTGTTCGCACATCGTCATGCTGAACGAGGGTGGGCAGAGCATAACGTTCAACGACCCGTGGCTGCCTCGGGACTATAGCTATGGTATTGGCACACCCTACCGGGGCAGGTTCATTTCCGAGAATCTGAGTTCGAGCGGCTCGACCCATTTCATCATCAATAAATACGGGGACATGTTCACGCGGATGTTCGATTTCGACATCTCAGGGCTCGACCAGTTTTTTGTCTATTCCTATGAAGACCGCCGCGGCATTCCCGGCAATCCCGATTCCATATTCCAGATTGTGCAGCTCCCGGCCGAGGACTGGCTGAAGCAGCCTAAGATATTAACGAATGGCAGGGCCTCGATTACGGATAGAATCAGCATTCAAAAAATAGGCAAGAACTGCATACAAAGGACACTTCGCGTCGAGGGCACAGATGAAAGGGGCAATTCAGGTTTTTATGAAAAGGACATAAGAGAGACAGGAAGCGGCTCCTGGGTGTTTCATATGACCGGGGAAAAACTGACGGGCAATATACTTGAAAACAAACCCTATGACAGCTCGGCGGAAACTCTCGGACAAAAGGATGATATCGCCTATTCAATGAAAGCAGAAGGCTTCACGGTCAGCATCCCGGATTTCAACTGCTACAACCCTCCTGCGGCGCTTGAGATAAAACTCTCCGGCGGCAGCCGGATCAGCTTCCCTCTGCATTACCGTGAGACAATTAGGCTCAGCGACCGTGCAGCAGGAATCGACGATGAGCCCAGGCTTTTCCTTGGTGCGATAGAGGCACCGCAGGCGTTCATCGATTCTCTGAAAAAAGCGCCTGAAGAGGTTAAGGCCTTTGCAGGAAAATATCTCGAAATAAATGACGGCCGCTTTACCGAGATACGCATTACGGCTACGCTTGATTCGCTTGAAATCAGAGGCTCCGGCATTGATTGGACTTTTACTGGAAACGGAAGCGTTAACTGAGAGAGAAAATTGAAACCTGTAATTCTATAAGTAGAAATGATAGAAAATGGAGTTGTGCAAGAGCCTTTCGTGGATAAATGAAAGCCGCATTGTAATGGTCAATTACAGAAAAGTTTTTGGAATAAATAATGCGATTGTTGTGAGCAAGATTCCTCTGCTTCGAGTTCGGAATGGGTGAAATGCCAAAAAATACGTTGCAGTGCATGCGCAAGTTTAATGGCTCACGGGCTTATCGGCTCATCATCTAAAGAGTCCGGCGTTTAATCGATTGGGAGGGGGGAAACAAGATATCATCTATCATGCTCTAAGACTCCGGATAAACAAAAACCTTGAACACCTCTATAAAACTTCACATTTAAGCATCATTCTGGAAATTTTCCAGTAGTTCTATTTATTTATCCGGCATATCAATTCAAGAAGGAAATTAGCGCTGCTTCAATCTCTTCCCTGGGCCTGGCGCCGATAAGGCTTTTAACCAGTTCGCCTTTTTTGAATATCACCAGGGCCGGGATGCTCTGTATCGAATACTTTGACGGGACGATGCGGTTTTGATCCACGTTCATTTTCGCAAATTTTATTTTTCCTGCATACCTGGCTGACAGGTCGTCAATGACCGGTCCCATCATCCTGCATGGGCCGCACCATGAGGCCCAGAAGTCGACAAGGACTATTCCGGGATGTTTTATGACCTCCCTCTCGAATGAGAAGTCGGTAACTTCAACGGGTTTTGATGCTGCAACATTCCCGATTGGTTTGTGGCATTTGCCGCATTTCGCTTCTTTTGAGCTTTTATTCTCGGGCACCCTGTTTCTGGCTCCGCAATGCGGGCAGGTGAAAATTTCAGAGCACATAGTCATCCTCCTTTCAGGAGATAATGAAACCTTTATGCTCTTATAGGGATGGACAACACGTTTTTAAAGTACAGGCTGTTTATCTTCCTTATCGTAGTTTAATAAATGACTTGGGATAATGAACAGAAAGAATGGATTGTTTATGAATAACTATAATTTTTTTAATTAATACATTAATATTTATTAATATATGCTAAAGTGTTTAATGGTTCAAAAAAAGTATTAAGAGGGGGGATAAAATGGAAGAACAGGATATATACAAAGCCAAGGAGGCGATGCAGACAGCTATGAGAAAGGGCCCAATTAGAATATTGATTATTATTGCTGTAGTATTGTTGGTTTTTTTGTTTTTGCACCCTTGGGTTCAGGTTGGTGCAGGCCAAAGAGGGGTTGTCCTTAATTTCGGAGCGGTTCAGAAGACAGTGCTTGGAGAAGGTTTGCATTTTCGGATTCCGATAATGCAGGAAGTTGTTTCTATAGATGTCAAGATTCAAAAATCTGTTACAAACGCTACCGCCTCATCAGCGGATCTTCAGGAAGTAACTTCGGAAGTTGCGCTGAATTATCATGTCGTAGCAGACAAAGCTAATGTGGTCTATCAGTCTATAGGCATAGACTATAAAGAACGAATTATTGATCCTGCGGTGCAGGAAGTCGTTAAAGCTGTTACAGCTAAATACACAGCAGAAGAGCTTATCACAAAAAGACCGGCAGTGAGCGAGGCAATGAGGGCAGACCTTGCAATCAGACTACTGAATGCCAATATAGCAGTTGACGCGTTTTCAATAACCGGTTTCAGCTTTTCGAAAATATTTATGGAAGCAATTGAATCCAAGCAGACCGCAGAACAGTTGGCGTTGAAATCAAAAAGGGATCTTGAAAGAATAAAGATCGAAGCAGAACAGAAGATTACTGCAGCTAAAGCTGAAGCAGAAGCATTAAGGCTCCAGAGGGCAAATATTTCAACAGACCTTCTTGAACTCAGAAAAATCGAGGCAAATCTCAAAGCCATTGAAAAGTGGGATGGAAAACTTCCCGATGTCACCGGCGGTGCAATGCCGTTTATTGACGTAGGCAATTTAAACAAAAAATAAGTCCGGGAGGATATCTTAGAAATATGATCCTCCCTGCTGTTTTCAGAAAAATGATAAAGGCATTCTCATGAACAAAACAGGCGAACTGATAAGCACATCTTTCGGGAAAATAAAAGTCATTCCCGGCACAAACAACAACAGATTTCCTTCCAGCGCCACCATTTTTATTGACGATGATATCAAGGCGGTAATCGATACAGGCGCAGGCAAAAAAAGACTGGAGTCGCTTAAAAGATTGTCCCGGATAGATGCCGTATATAACACTCATTACCATTATGACCATATCAACGGTAACTATCTCTTCAGCGAATCTGAGATTTACCTTAATGATAAAGAGGCCGTCTGTTTCAGGGACAGGAGAGCTCTGGGCGCATTCCTCGGCATTGAAGAGGTTTACGGCAGAGATCGGGTTGAAGCCTGGATAGAAAGAATCAAAAACCCTGAAACACCTCCCAGCCCTCATTCCCCGCTTAATAATCACGAATGGTGGCTTTCAACATCAAGGCTAAGCGGCGAATATAAATGGGGCGATGTCATTAACTTCGGAAAGACATCCATGCATGTTATTGCCGCGCCGGGCCATTCGGCCGGATACTGCTGCATGTATTTTCCCGATGAAGGGGTTTTGTATGCGGCCGATATAGACCTCAGTGATTTCGGGCCCTGGTATGGAGGCTCCGACGGCGATATCGACATGTTCATTGACTCATGCCGCAAGCTAGTCCAGATAGATGCCGGCCATATAATTACAGGCCATGAAAAGGGCATTTTATCAGGCAAAGAGTTTAAAGCAGGCCTTGTAGGATATTTAGGCAAGATAGGTAAAAGGGATGAGCGGATCATAAGAGCGCTTAAAAACAAGCCCTCAACAGTAGAAGAGATAGCGCAGCAGGGACATATATACGGCAGGCGCTTTCATATCGATGAATTCATATTCATGTGGGAGATGATCATGGTGAAAAAACACATCGAAAGGCTTGTCAGAAACGAGGCCGCAGAATTTGAGGGCAAAGTCGTCTATGCACTATAAAAAAGAGGAGGGCATGAGTTATGGAAACCCTGCATAAAACATCTGACGGTCCCGTCATCACCGAAATCGAATTAACCCCTGTAAAGGTTCCTTTTCCCGCCTTCGTTCGGGAAGCCATGCTTTCATCAGGAGGGCTTGGTATGATGATCCCTGCCGAAGAGGAATGGCTCGGGGGTGATTTTGTCATTTGCAGGCTGACAGCTGAGGATGGTACCGTTGGACTCGGAGAGCAGTTCGTATGGCTGCCTGAGACCGGTGTTAGCCCCGGTCAGATTATAGCCGCGATCAAAGATGCCCTTTACCTGTATGTTCTTGGTGAAAGTCCGTTCAACCTGGAACATATCCGCTTTCGCATGCACAACAATGTAGCGCACAATGAAACCGCCAAGGGGTTGATCGATATGGCGGCCTGGGACCTCATGGGCAGGATAGCAAAGCGCCCTGTGTGCAGCCTCATAGGAGGCGGTGCAGGAGCGTCAGTCCCCATGGGTGTTCTAATACCGCTGATGGATTCGGAAACAATGTCTGCCCTGGCGCTGGATTTTAAGAAGACAGGCGTGCGAACGTTCCGCTTCAAGCTGGGCCGGGGCATTGCAGAGGATGTCAGGATAATTTCCTCGGCGCGCGAGAGGCTGGGCGAAACCGCACGATTCCGGGTTGACTACAACCAGGCCTATAGCCCGGATATGGCCGTCCGCGCCATCCGTGCGATCGAGCCTTTTGGAATTGACGTTGCCGAACAGCCGGTACGCGCTTTCGACTGGCTTGGCATGGCCCATGTCCAGAAGCATGTAACAACGCCGCTCATGGCGCATGAGGGATGTTTTTCCCTTAATGATATTGTCACGCTTATTGAAATGAATGCGATACGAGTTGTCGGCATCAATACCGAGCGCCCCGGAGGAATAACTGACGCCCTGCGCGCCATGACCTATGCTGAAATGCGCGGGCTGGGCATAGTAATCCACAACCAGACCCTGGGCATTGCCTCTGCCGCCCAGATACATCTCGCAGCCGCCAGATTGAACTCGCTTGGTCATGATCCCGAGCTGTTCGGGCATATCATGCTGGAAGACGATCTCATTGTTGATCCGATAGATTATGGAAACGGTAAAGCTAAGGTGCCTTCCGGGGAGGGCTGGGGAGTTGAACTGGATGAAGCGGCCCTTGAAAAATATGCAGCAGGAGAGACGGTCAGGATCAGGTTGCCCTGATCAACTTCCATTCCCCCTTTTTTCGCTGATCGGGGCAATTATTTCTTAAGGCTGTTAATGTTGGCATCCATCCATGCATAACGGCTGTTCAGCCAGTTTGCCAGTTCGGATATCTCCCCTGAATAAGATCCCGTGACAACCCGGTTGGGCCATACATATAGGTCCAGAATATCCCAGTACAGGAAATTATATTGCTGGGCGTCTTTGATAGCCGAGGCATTATCTTGAATGGTTGAATTTATAGCTTCATATAAAGAGACTTTCTTTTCTTCCCACCGGGATATTACTGTATTTGCAAAAACAGGGTCTTGGAGCATGCGGGAAATCCATTTTGCATTTTTGATCCAGAATCCTTCAGGGTTATCACAGCCGTTAAAGTCGATATTTCCTGATGATATGTCATAATCCCACACCGGTCCCATATGCATTTTATGGGTAGCGGGATTGTAGAACATGTAAACAGAAGAGTGAAATATGGCATCGTTGTTTTTCGTAAGTTCATTGATAAGATACCAGTCTACAAAAGAGTCCAGATCGATATATTCGAGGTATCCTTTTTCCGGGTCTGTAAAATCTTCCGAATAAAGTGCATCTTCGATTGTCTGAAATTTGTTCCTTATGTATTCGAATGTATCGCTGTCAACTTCGTCAGGGTCCTTAAGAGATACCGGTACACCCTCTGCTGATGTGAAGTTATGTATCTCATCGAGATATGAATTTACTTCCAGAATGAAACCTCCCGATTCCAGGTCGGATGTTTCGGAGATATCAGGGATATCTACCCTGCTGCTGTCGATTTTTATCTGTTCGGCCAGCTGATAGACGCCCGCGTACTCACTGTTTATGAAGAGGTCTATCGATTTTACATCGGGAGTCCATGATAATTTGTTAAAAATGTTTTTCCCTAGACAAAAGGCGAATTCGGTCCTTAAAAGAGTTTTGTCAGAATAGTTGGCCAGTAATACCCAGCTTTTATGCTTGTCCATACCCAACAGAGAGGTTTTTTTATCGAGCTTGAGCCCGTAAGGTTTTTTTGGCATTTCCCAGGTTGAGTTTCCCCGGCCTTTAATACCGGTTTTACCGTTGCTGAGAACAGTTATCCCATCCTCGGAGTATAATGTGTAATGAGCGGGGACCCACTCTTCTTTTGAAGTTACAGGCAGGCCTGAATCCAGATTGACCTTCATGATGGGCAGGCCTCTTGTTTCGGTCAGGCGATAAACTGTTACTGTATAATATTTTTTAGCAAACCCCTTTTTTGCAGCAACTGTTATGCTGATATCATTTTTCCCGTATTCAAGATTGACTGGCATGTTTATCTGGCCGCCTACTGTTGCATTTGCATCAGAGGCGTAAGCTGTGATTGTAATGCGGTCGATAGAACTTTCAACGAATGAGGTATAATGCAGTAAAGCCGGTTCGAAACTTTGAACAAGCTTTCCCGTACTCAATTCGATACCGCCAAGGTCTGTATCCGAAATTAAGCTTTCGGAATTCGAACTTGCAGACGAATCTGATTCAGACTTCTGACAACCGGTAAAAAATAAACCCAATGCAATCAAGAAAAAAACAATAATTTTGCGGCTCATTTTAACTCCTCCAAAGTGTGTGGATAATACTATCGCCCTTGAGGCGACCACATAACAGTGTTTATAAGTACTTATATATACTAATAATATACAAAAGGGAAGGCTATATAATGCCATATAAAAAGAGGAGATATTCCAGCTCTCTTCCGTGCTCAATTTTAACCTGTCCTGAAACGATAAAAAATTGATATAAGAGCTTGCATATTCAGGTTTTATCTTGTCCAGAATCAAAGGATGGGTTTATTCTGGGCGCTATATATAAATAAATTTTCACAGGGAGGGTTATGCAGAACATCAGTATAATCGACCTGGCCATCATCCTCGGATATCTGCTTGCCATGCTTGGCGTCGGGCTCTGGTTTACAAAGAAGGCGAAAAATCTTACGGACTATGCTCTGGCGGGCAAGTCGCTGGGGTACGTGGTCATGATCGGGACCCTGGTAGGGGCATCCATCGGCGCCGCCTCAACGATGGGCAAAGCGGGCAAGTCCTATGAGTCTGGCATCATCTTTCTCATTGCCGGGGCCGGATACGTTACCGGTCTGATCCTGTTCGGCTTCTTTTCAAAGAAGCTGAGGGAAGTAGGTATTTGGACTGTGCCGGATGCGCTGCGCAAACGCTACGGTCCGGGCATGGACCTTGCGACAGGGGCGGCGATGTTCCTGACTGTCATTGCAATATTCGGAGGGCAGATCATAGGCATAGGCCTGATATTCACTGCAGTGGGCAAGTCCTTCGGCCTTACCTACACATCGGCAATTCTTTTATCCGGTGCGATCCTCATATTTTACACTATGGTGGGCGGTCTTTTCGCAGTCGTCTATTCCGACCTTATCCAGTCGGCAATCATGCTCCTTTCTATAGGCCTGATCCTGCCCATAGTTGTCCTGACACGGTCCTCTGAGCTCGGCCAGACATGGACGCTTTTGCAGCCGCATGCCGGAAATATCCTGGGCGGAATGTCACCATTTTACCTGGTCGCCATCCTCATCATCGACGCTACTTTCTGCATGATCGACCCGGGTTTGTGGCAGCGGGCCAATGCAGCGAAAAACACCCGTGTAATACGGACCTCCATGTTTATAACTGCCGGTGTGTATGTGTACTGGTCAGTTGTCTGCGTGCTGCTTGGTGTCCTGGGGGCAGGTCTGATACCCGACCTGGCGGCGAAATACGGTTCGACGGACGCCATTATACCGGTGCTGGCGGTCAACTATCTCCCGCCTGTCATCAAAGGGCTTTGCCTGACGGGTCTCATGGCGGTCATGATGAGCACGGCCTCCGTGTGTCTGCTCATATCCGGAACTACCGTAGCCAATGACCTTGTCAAACCCCTACGTCCTAAGATGAAGGACAAGGGTCTGCTTCTTACCGCCAAATTGACCATCCTTATCGTGGGGGTATTAGGGATTGTATTTGCTCTTTTCATGAAGAGTCTTTTCGACATCCTGCTGCTGGCCTTTGCAGTATATGTTTCGGCCGTGTTCGTGCCCATCATGGCTGCGCTCTACTGGGATAAGGCCACCCGCCAGGGGGCCATTGTCAGCAGCATAGTTTCCACCGTGATCTGCGTCGGCCTTTATGCCGTGAAGATGTTCATGAAAATCTCGTGGCTGGAGCCTATCATGGTGAGCCTTGCAGCAAGCCTGGTCATTATGGTGGGTGTAAGCCTTGCCACCTACAAGCCGGAAAGCGCTACCCCGCGACTGTTTGCGAAAAGGAGCGAACAATGAGTGCGGCCGGGAAAAAATTGACAGTGTTCGAGGCGGCCTGTGTCGTGGCGGGTCTGGGCTTTGGCGGTGGCATCATGGCCGTCCCCTTTCTGGCGGGTCTCAACGGTATCGTTACCTTCGCCGCCATAATAATCATCGCATTTCTTGTAAGCGCCCTCCTGCACCTGATGGTCGTTGAAGTCGTGCTGAGGGGCGACACCTCGCAGCAGCTTGTCGAGATTTTCGGCAAATATCTTTTCTTCAAGGGCGGCTGGGGAAGCGCACTTACCTGGACGATCTTCGCCCTTATCGTCGTCACCTTCTATGCCCTGCTGGCCGGGTACATCGTGGGGTGCGGAGAGCTTCTCAGAAATATCACAGCCCTGCCTCTTACCGCAGGCATGCTGATTTCCTATGTCGTGGCTGCAGGAGTAGTCTTTTTCGGGCTTAAGGCCATCGGTCTGAGCGAGAAGTATGCAATCATTGCAATCGGTGTGGTTCTGCTCATCCTGTCCTTGTGGTCTTTCGGAAGGCCGTTCAACCATGTACCGCTCTTTGCAGGCACATCCAAAACCATGCTTGCACTGTACGGGATGCTCATGTTCTGCTTCACCGGCATATTCTCCGTGCCACAAGCGGCTGAAGGCCTCTCTTGGGACAAGAATAAGGTGGCAGGCGCCGTAATTATGGGGATAGGCATCAACTTCGTTTTTGTGCTGGCTATTACCTGCATGGTGCTGCTGGTATCCAGACCCGTAACCGAAGTGGCCATAATAGGCTGGTGCAGGGCGATCGGGTCATGGGCTCTGGCCCTGGGCTCGACCTTCGCTTTTCTGGCTTTGCTCACGAGCTACTGGTCAGTATCGTACGCACTGGCCATTGTCATGGTGGAGCGGCTCAAGTGGGGCTACCGTACGGCATGGCTGATTGCAACGCTGCCGACCCTGTTTATGGCGATAGGGACATCTGCCGGATTTCTGGACTATATGCGTTATGCCGGTGGAGCCATGGCGGTTCTCCTGGCCATTCTGATACCTCCTGCTCTGGGGATGAGCCGCAGGCGTGCGGAAGGAGGGCCGCCTCCTTTCAGCCTGGGGTTTCTGGGCGGCCCGTTCTTCAGGTATTTTATCATTGCAGCGTATCTGCTCATGGCAGTCGGTTCCGCGCTGCCTCTCAAATAGCATGGTAGCCACGCATACTTATATAAGGTGATCCGATGAAGGTAACAGGTCAGCTGTACACAGGCGGCGATATCATAACAATGGACCCTGCATGTCCGCAGGCAGAAGCTCTCGCTGTAAAGGATGGGACTATAATTGCGGTCGGCTCGACCGATGAATGCCGCGATGCCCTTACCGGCGATTATGAAAAGATCGAGCTGTCCGGGCGCGCCCTCCTTCCCGGTTTTATCGATACGCATCTGCACCCGACTGTAATGGTATTCTACGAGATGAACGCCGACCTTGGCGGTATAGGTTCTCTTGAAGAGCTTATCAAGGCACTGCATGAAGCTTCCAATAAGGGGGGGCCCGAAAGCTGGCTGGTGGGCCTTAATTTTGACGAACAGAAGCTGACGCCGCCGATGCTGCCTACGCGGCACGACCTGGATGCTGCCTGCGCGAACCGTCCGCTCATTGTACTCAGGCACGATGCCCATCTGATTATCGCAAACACGCGGGCAATCGTTGCAATGGGCATTGCCGCCTCCACGCCGGACCCGCCCGCGGGCGTCATCGACCGGGAAGCAAACGGCCACCCCTCAGGCGTATTCAGGGAAGCAGCTGCGCATCAGGTGTTGAGCGCCATGCCCATGCCGGATATGGAAGTCTATGAAAAAAGCGGACGGGATACATTCAAAAAACTGGCCTCCTACGGCATAACGTCTGCTGGTGTCGTGCTGCAGACCGGGGCCGAAGGGCCTGCAGGTGCGGCCGGGGTGTATGACGTGCTGGCCATGCAGCTGCTACTTTCCCATGTACCTGTCAATCTGTACGGCCTTCTCATCACGGACGACCCTGTGCAGGTAGAAGCTGCCCGCCAGACCGCCCTTCATCAGGGAGGCCACCGTATTGGCGGGGTAAAGTTCTATTCAGATGGCGCCTTCGGTTCATGCACGGCTTCAATGAAAGAACCCTATTCCGATCACCCGGAAACAAAGGGTCTGCTCATGCATGTCCCTGACGAGCTCTACCGCCGCATGCTGGCAGCCCATCTCGCTGGCCTTCAGGTCTGCGTGCATGCAATAGGCGACGATGCCAACCGCCTGTGCGTTGAGCTTTTTGGCCGACTGTTGAAAGAGCACCCGATGCCCGGCCACCGTCACCGCATCGAGCATGCTTCCATCCTGGATGAAGAAACGATTGCACTTATAGCCCGTTTGAAGCTGGTCGTTTCCACCCAGCCCCTGTTCATTCATTCGGAAAAGCACTGGCTTCATAATCGTCTTGGCCCGGAGAGGGCAAAGCGTACGTATCCTTTCCGCTCGATGCTTGATGCGGGCATCCATTTGGCCGGGGCATCGGATGCGCCCATAGAATCTCCGGAGGTGCTGAAAGCGATAGAGTGTTGCGTCACTCGCGAAGGCTTCGAACCACAGCAGGGCATCACTGTCATGGAAGCTCTGCGCATGTTTACGATAGATGCCGCCTATGCGCAGTTCGAGGAAAACATCAAGGGAAGCCTTACCCCGGGCAAGCGCGCTGACATGGTTATCCTCTCACAGAATCCCCTTTCGACACCTGTTAATGAAATCCACAGTATACGTATCGAGAAAACCATCGTTGAAGGGAAGGCAGTTTACAGCCGTATGTGAAAGGTGCGACTGAAATGAAAGAACAGGGAGGCCCGATGATTTCAGCTCAAATTAACCGGCCGATTCTCTTTGAGAAATACCCCGGGCTTGGCCGGAATATCCCCTGGATGCCGCTTGATACATCGGTTACACGGGTGGAGCGCCTGTCCGGTCTCGGTCATGAAAATCTCTGGATCAAGCGGGACGATACACTGAGCCCTCATTATGGCGGCAACAAGGTCCGCAAGCTGGAGTTCATCCTGGGTGAAGTCCTGCAGAAGAGGGTGAAACGAGTTGTGACCATAGGCGGCATTGGCACCAACCACGGTCTTGCCACTGCCATATTCTGCAGCAGGCTAGGACTCGCTTGTACACTCATCCTTTTTGATCAGCAGCTTACCCCGTTCGTTAGGCACAACCTGCGCCTTTTTTATCACTACGGGGCCGACATCATCTATCATCCCGGCATGTATTATACTGGACTGCATTACTACCTCCTGCAGAGGTTAATGCATCCGCGCGCCTATTTCCTTCCTGCGGGCGGGTCTTCTCTTGCGGGCACGCTGGGCTTTGTGAATGCGGCATTTGAACTCGTCCGGCAGGTTGAGGCCGGAGAGATGCCAAGGCCTGACTACATCTTCTGCGCCACGGCCTCCAACGGGACCCTTGCAGGACTCTCTCTCGGTTTTGCCCTGGCAGGTTTCAAAACTACGGTTGCGGGAGTGCGTGCGGGGATCGACCGCATAGGCCCGGTTCAGTTTAACACCCCGGCAGCGGCAGCAGCGTTGATGAAAGGCGTGTACGGCCTTATGAAGCGCAATTGCCGGGACATTCCTGAGCTTCGGATCGAGCCGCCCCTTATATTGAACGATTACGTGGGGGCAGGCTACGGCATACCTACTGTTAAGGGACTTGCAGCGGTTGAGCGATTCAGGGAAGAGGCGGGGATAAAACTGGAACCGGTGTATACGGGAAAAACCTGCGCCGCTGTTCTCGACTTTATCAAGGAAACCTCACACGCCCATGATACGGTCCTCTTCTGGAACACGTTCAACTCGGTGGATTTATCACGGGAATCTGAGGCTGTGGATTATCACAATCTGCCGAAAGAACTTCACCACTGCTTTGAGGCTAACGGCAATTAATACTAATTTGATGGGGCTTGTCTTTAAGTAAAAGAAACAGTCACTGAGGAATACTTTTATGCCTTTAAATAGAAAAGTTTGATGACTGGGGGAAACCATAACTTTCCCGGGGACTGAGATAGTCATCATCTATCGCAGATATCATCAGATTGGCTGGGATTGCTATTTTAACGTTATCGGCAGTCAGCCTAAAGCCTGATCTGCTTGTTATCACAAAAAGCTATATGCACTACCCGCGGCTAGCTGCTCTGTTCATAGATTTAGGCCCAAAAGAGTGCGGAGATTGCCGCTTATTCTACGCATGTATTGCGGAGAATAAGCTTGATCATGCGGAGAATATTTGTATAATGGATGCAGGGAGAGCGGATAATGACTTATATCCACGAATTGCCGGATTGGCCAAATTTCAGATGGGATGACGAACGGATCATGAATAATCTGGCTGCCATCCGCCACCGCCAGGGCCGTTTGGTTGGCCGGATGGAGGCATTGGGGTTTTCTATTCGTGCCGAGGCCGTCTTGCAAACCCTGACCCTTGATGTTTTGAAATCAAGCGAGATCGAAGGAGAACTCCTAAATCCTGAACAAGTCCGTTCTTCCATTGCCCGCCGCCTGGGAATTGAGATTGCGGGGGTTGTTCCAGCCGACCGCTATATAGACGGAGTGGTTGAGATGATGCTGGACGCCACCCAGAACTTTGATCAGCCTTTAACCCAGAGTCGGTTGTTTGACTGGCATGCGTCGCTGTTTCCCACAGGGCGCAGCGGCATGAGCAAGATCATAGTCGGTGATTGGCGGGGTGATCGAACCGGCCCAATGCAGGTCATCTCTGGTCCTATAGGGCGGGAGCGTATGCATTACGAGGCACCTGCTGCCAAGCGAATCAAAACTGAAATGGAAAGATTTCTGGTTTGGATGAACGACAAACCCGATACGGACCTTGTTCTGCGCGCGGCGCTGGCTCATTTATGGTTCGTAACGATCCACCCGTTTGAAGACGGTAACGGCCGCATTGCGCGGGCCATTGCAGATATGGTTCTGGCTCAATCGGAATCTAGCCCACAGCGCTTTTACAGCATGTCGACGCAAATTCGCGCTGAGCGCAAGGCTTATTACGACGTCCTCGAACATACGCAAAAAGGTTCAATGGATGTATCAGACTGGATGGAATGGTTCTTGGGATGTTTGGACCGCGCAATCCAAGGAACGGAAGACATGCTTGCCCGAGTCTTTCAAAAAGCACAGTTTTGGGATGAACACGGTTCTTTTCCATTCAATGAACGACAGCGTCTTATGCTCAACAAAATACTGGATGGGTTTGAAGGTAATGTAACATCTGGGAAATGGGCTAAAATTACCAAATGCTCGCAAGATACTGCCACGCGCGATATTCAAGCGTTGATTGAAGCCGGAATCCTTGCCAAGAACCCTGCCGGCGGGCGGAGTACCAGTTATGCGCTCCTGCTCAAAGATCCATACAAATCACACAGCTAATCATTTATAAGCCCGGGAAAGCTGCTTGAGGATCTCCGCCAAAGCTGAGGCTGGTTGATTTCATCGGTCTCATTCGGAGATCATAGGTTTTCCGAGCTCGGAAAAGCATCACTCTATCGCAGTTATGTGTAGTCTGGCAGGAACATCAATGCCTTGCAGTAATGGAAACT
>CAZEMO010000016.1:0-98065 GCA_964513375.1 uncultured Bacteriovoracaceae bacterium
TGGAGCTGTGTCAGAGCCGGGCGCAATGGTCGACATTGTTGGTTCCAATCACCGCCCTGAGAAATTTCTGAAACATGTAGTTTTCTTCATTAGTGCAGCGTGCGGATGAAAACCCTGCAACGGCATCCGCTCCGCTGGTTTCCTTAATCTTGAGAAGCTTCGCTGATATGAAATCAATAGCCTCATCCCATGAGGCTTCCTTGAATTCGCCGTCCATTTTTATAAGCGGGGTTTTAAGTCTGTCGGGATGTCCCACATAATCGTAACCGAAACGGCCTTTAATGCAGAGGCTTCCCTTGTTCGGCAACGGCATCCCTTCTCTTGCAGTTGTCACTTTAGCAATTTGACCTTCGTTGATGCATACATCCATCTGGCAGCCGACTCCGCAATATGAACAGGTGGTTCTTACCTTTTGAAGGCTCTTTCCCCTGCCTTTAAATCTGCCCTGTTTTTCATAAAGCGCACCGACCGGACATACCCGGACGCATTCGCCGCAGAAGACGCAGTCGGATTCTTCGTAGAGTCTGTTGAAAGGAGGACCGACTTTTGCGCTCGGCCCGCGGCCTGTATAATCGAGCACCTGGTTTACCTGAACTTCGTTGCATGCACGCACGCATAGTCCGCACAGGACGCATTTTTTCATGTCGCGTACTATCATCTCGTTAGCCTGCTCGATTGCCGGCAGTATTTCGGGTTCGGAAAATCTCGGTTTTTCGACGCCGAGTGAATATGCAAGGTCCTGCAATACACAGTCCCCGCTGGATTCACATGTGATGCAGTTATGATGCCCCTGGGTCATCAGCAGTTCGACAACAAGTTTCCTCGCATTGAGAACCCTGTCGGTATTGGTAAATACCTTCATGTTGTCATCCGCAGGCATGGCGCATGATGCGACTAGGTTTCTGGCACCCTGAATCTCAACCACGCAAACCCTGCACGCGCCTACTGGCTTTACAAGCTCATGATGACACAGGACGGGTATGTATATCCCGTTTTCTTTAGCCACTTCATAAACCGTTTTACCTGCCTGGAATTCCAATTCCCTTCCATCGATGGTGATCTTCATTGATTTCCTCCTGTGATTACTTGTTTGCATTATTGGAACAAATTACCGAACAGGTTATTATGTAAGGTAAGAAGTTCATTTCCTTTCAAAAATTTCGCTAATCAAAATGTTTCTGCAAGAGATATCATTCTGATTTTCATCGCGTTCCCTTCGTGTAATATTATTATGCCGAAAAATGCATAATATCTAATGATTTCAATATGTTATATAGGTCAATGTCGGTTATATGTCAATGATGGACAACTAATGATTATTATTGCTTTTCCGCGGGAAGGAAATTTACTTGAATAAAAAAAGGCCGGAACTCTTAAAAAGTCCCGGCCTTTTCAGTTTCTCAATGGTTTGAATCAGCAATTAAAGTTCGGCATCACACCTCAGGCAGCGGCATGCCTCTTTGTATGCAAGCTTCTTGTTGTAGCCGGTTTCAACCTCATCGAAATTGCCTGCCCTTGCCTTAAGGGTCAGTTCAGGCATTTCTGTCTTCGGAGTCTCGATAACCTCTTCGTCAACCTCAAACGGGATGTCGATCTTTTCGTTCTCAGGCATCTTGTATTCAGGTTCGCCGTTAAGCTTCCTGATGTAGCTGTCTATCTCAGCAGCTGACTGATGGCCCATTGCAATGGCTTCAACAACCGTTGCGGGTCCCTTTGCAGCGTCACCGGCTACGAATATGCCGTCAGCCGTGGTCGCTGTTTTTGTTTTGCCTGCAACCGCAACGGTGCCTCCCTTTGAAACTGTAATACCCGAAGCAGCATCAAGCCAGTCGGCATCAAGGGCCTGTGAAATTGCAGGAATGATTGTATCAACTGCGATTACATATTTGCTGTCTGCAATAGCCTTCGGACGGCGCCTGCCGGATTTGTCGAATTCGGCAAGCTTCATGCGTTCGCACTCTATGCCTGTAACTTTTCCGGCCTTGCTGACAACCTTTGTCGGCGCAACCAGGTATTCAATCCTTACGCCTTCATGCTCCGCCGCAACGATTTCGTTTTCCCACGCTGGCATATCTTTTCTTTCGCGTCGATAAAGGATTGTAACATCTTTCGCTCCAAGCCTGAGAGCAGTCCTTGCCGCGTCGATTGCCGAGTTTCCTCCGCCTATGACAGCGACTTTGGACCCGACCTTGACCTTTTTGCCAAGGTTTACTTCGCGCAGGAATTCGACCGCACCGTAGACGCCCTTTGAATCTTCGCCTTCGATATCCAGCGTCCAGCTCTTCTGAGCACCTATCGCAAGAAGGACGATATCATAATCTTTCTTGAGTTTATCAAAGCTGATGTCCTTTCCGATTTTGCAGTTCGTCTTGATCTCGACGCCGAGTGCTGCAATGTCAGCGACCTCAATGTCGATTATGTTGCGCGGCATTCTGTATTCGGGGATAGCATATCTCATCATGCCGCCCGCCTTCGGAAGGCTTTCAAATACTGTCACCTTGTAGCCTCTCTTCGCAAGGTCCTGAGCAGCGGTAAGACCCGCAGGACCTGCGCCGATTATGGCTATCTTCTGCTTTCTGGTAACTTCGACAGCTTTTACTTCCGGTCGCTTGCCGTTGTCTGCAATGTACCTCTTGAGCCATGCAATTGCCATCGGCTCGTCCAGCTGGCCTCTGCGGCACTTTGAAGCGCAGAACTGCGGGCATACGCGGCCGCATACACCAGGGAACGGGTTTGTCTGCTTCATGAGCTTGTAGCCGTCATCGAGTCTGCCCGCCCTTATTAGCGCTATATAGCCCGGGATATCCATGTCTATCGGACATGCATGCTGGCAAGGTGATTTGAACAATGCCGAACATACGGCTGCGGGGCACTTCTTGTCGTAAATATGGGCTTCATATTCTTCCCTGAAATATTTCAGAGTGGAAAGCACCGGGTTCGGGGCTGTCTGGCCGAGTCCGCAAAGGGCTGAATCCTTTATTACACCTGCAAGATCTTCCAGCAGTTCGATATCGCCCGCCTCACCTTTGCCCTTGCATATCTTTTGCAGTATTTCGAGCATGCGCTTGGTGCCTTCGCGGCATGGCGTACATTTACCGCAGGACTCTTCCTGGCAGAATTCCATGAAGAATCTGGCCGTATCGACCATACAGGTGTCTTCGTCCATGACGATGAGTCCGCCGGAACCCATGATTGCGCCGAGCTTTACGATCTCTTCATAATCCGTCGGCGTATTCAGCGCCTGAGCCGGAATGCATCCGCCGGAAGGTCCACCCAGCTGGGCAGCCTTGAAGTTCTTGCCATTGGGAATTCCGCCGCCGATATCGAATATAATGTCGCCGATCGGCGTTCCCATCGGAACTTCGACAAGTCCCACGTTGTTGACCGCGCCTGTCAGAGCAAAAACTTTTGTGCCCTTTGAGCCCTGGGTTCCGATAGATGCATACCAGTCGCCACCCTTCAATATAATCTGAGAAATATTTGCAAAAGTTTCGACGTTGTTAAGAACTGAAGGCTTATTCCAGAGACCGGATGTTGCCGGGAACGGTGGCCTCGGCCTCGGCATTCCGCGGCGGCCTTCGATTGATGCCATAAGAGCTGTTTCTTCGCCGCATACGAATGCGCCTGCGCCCTGGTAGACTTCGATATCAAGGCTGTAGCTCGAACCGAGAATGTTCTTTCCGAGCAGCCCGTATTCGCGGGCCTGTTCGATTGCCAGGTTGAGCCTCTTGATTGCCAGAGGATACTCAGCACGGCAGTATATGTAACCCTGGCTTGCGCCGATAGAATAACCGGCAATAATCATGCCTTCGAGAACCGCATGAGGATCAGCCTCAAGGACTGAACGGTCCATGAATGCACCCGGGTCACCTTCGTCTGCATTACAGAGGATGTACTTCACATCACCCGGGCTCTTGCGGGCGAAAGACCATTTCATGCCTGTAGGGAATCCTCCGCCCCCACGGCCGCGAAGTCCTGATTTCTTGACCTGCTCGATAACTTCATCCTGACTCATTTCTGTAAGCGCTTTAGCCGCCGCCATGTAACCGTCGCGGGCTATGTATTCGTCGATCTTCTCGGCGTCGATAAGACCCCTGTTCTTAAGCGCAATAAGCATCTGCTTTCCGAAGAAAGGAATCTCCTGCATGTGAGGAATCGGCTTTTCGGTTAAAGGTTCTTTGTACATGAGCCTCTGAACCGGGCGACCCTTGATGATATGCTCTTCTATAATCTCGGGAACATCGGAAGCTTTTACGTACTGATAGAATGTGCCTTCCGGATATATGACCATGATGGGGCCTGCTGCGCAGAAACCGTTGCATCCGGTTTCCACCACGCTTACTTCATTTGTAAGCCCTTTTTTAGCGAGCTCCTTTACGACATCGCTCAGGATCGCCTCGCTGCCTGTCGCTCTGCAGCCTGTTCCGCCGCAGACAAGTATGTGTGCCCTGAAAACTCTGGCTGCCATGACCTACCTCCCATCCTGCTCTTTGCCGCGGGCCATCACGAAATCACTCTGTATTTCGCCGCCCATGACATGACGCTTGAATATCTGTCTCATCTTGTTTTTGTTTACATATTCATAAACGGTTGCATCCTTGCCCTGCTCTTCTATTGTTACAAGAGGCTCTCTGCTGCAGATTCCAATGCAGCCGGATGTCGTGACAAGAACGTCGTTTGACTTATTCTCGTCAATCTCTTCCATGACCGTATCCAGGACTTCCTTGGCGCCCGATGCAATGCCACAAGTTCCCATATGGACATTGATCTTTACTCTTTTTTCGCCTGAACGGAACTGGTCTTCCTTCTCAACTTTGTCCTTTATTTTTTTAAGATCTTCAATCGTAAGCTTTGCCATAACACAAGCCTCCTATTTGTACTGCGCCAGCAAGCTTTCCAGCTTTGCCGCCTTCATCTGGCCGTGCGTATCGTTATCAACTACGACAACAGGCGCCAGACCGCATGCCCCCAGGCATCGAACCGTTTCAAGGGAGAACTGCCTGTCCTCTGTGCATCCGCCAGGCTCTATACCCAGAATACCGGTAAGGGTTTCCAGAAGCCTCTGAGAGCCTCTGACGTAGCATGCCGTCCCGAGGCAAACGCGGATATTGTGCTTTCCCCTCGGAACCATCGTGAAGAATGAATAGAATGTTACGACACCATAGACATTGGCAACCGGCAGATTAAGACCGTTTGCCACCCTCTGCTGAACCGCCATCGGGAGAAATCCGAGTTCTTCCTGAACCTGCTCGAGCACCGGAATAAGTGCGCCCGGCTTGCCCTTGTAGCTCGCGATGATAGCATCCATTTTCGCTATCTGCTCGGATGTGAACTCCTCGAGGCCGTTAAGATTTGCTGCCTGAACTGCTGACATTTTCGCCTCCAAAGAATTTTTGTTTGAGCTGTTAATTTTTTAACAGGAAATCTATATCATGAGGTTGTATTTTATTCAAGGTTAAAGATGCCCGCGATAATGAATTATTAATGCGCTAAAAGACCGCGAACTTTAAGACCTGACCGGTAAGCAAACCCTGACGTTTTTCTTAAGCTATGCCTTCCCGGAGATCGGGTTTTCAATACTTACCGACTCCGTAGAAAAAAGGATATCACCGTCCCTGAATACGATTTCAGGTGTCCTGCACACCTTGATGTTATCGAGCGGATTCTGCGAGTATACGACTATGTCAGCATACTTGCCGGGTTCGAGCGTCCCGATCTTATCCTCCATGCAGAGTATCTTCGCATTGTTGAGTGTTGCGCACCTCAGGACTTCGGCATTTGTAAAGCCTACCCTTGTGAACAGTTCGAGTTCCCGGTAATAGCCCCCGAAATAGGCAAACGGCATACCGGCATCGATGCCGACGCCTATATTGACGCCCGAGTCTTTCATTTTTTTCATATTCTGAGGGGCATGAAGCATGATGCTGTAGTAGAGGTCGGGATCTACAAGAAATTTCTTGTTTTTATACAGATTATCCTTGCCCATTGTCTTGTAGAGCTTCATACTGTCGATGTTCTGCTGGTTCAGTTTGGGGTCGAAATCCTTATACCCCTGATTATTGACATAATCGTTCCTGATCTTGACTTCATTATCGATAAAATCGTTCCTGAACTGCGCCGGAACTGTGTCATACGCATCTTCAATCAGAAAGCACTGGGCGATGGTCAGAGTCGGCACAATGGATACGTTTCTTTTCGCCATCAGGTTGGTTTCATCATCGGTAAGATAAGCGTCCCCGATGGTGTGCTCGATTGAATTGAAGGGATATTTCATTGCGCGGTCATAACCCCATTTGCGGTGGTTGTGGCATGAAACGGGCAGGCTTTTCTTTTCGGCATAATCGAATATCATTTTAAGCTGCTCGTCGGTGTAAACAGGTATGTCGCCTTTTTTCGGGAAGATAGACTTGTTGTCCATGGTAAGCTTGATGAAAGATGCGTCAGCCGTGTTTTCTTCAAGGTCTTTCATAAGCTCGTCATTGTTCTTGAAGTTGGCCTGGAGCGACCCCATGAAAGGCTTTGCCAGATCCGCGAACATCGTTATGTCGGTTGGCTTTATATCGGGATGTCCTCCGTTTATGTTGATTATCGAATTGCAGTAGATAACACGCGGGCCTGTCATCTTTCCCCTGTCGATGTCTTTTATATACCCGTGAAGTATGGGCGGAAATGCACCCATATCTCTGACCGTGGTCACTCCGCCATTGATGCAGCTGGGGAAATGCCTTCCCTGCTCTTTCATCAGTTTGGGAATTCCCCAGATGCTGGAGCCGTAAACGGGTGATGCGGTGGTGTGGCAATGGCCGTCGATAAGCCCGGGAATCACATAAGCACCCTGAAGGTTTATCTTCTGCACATAATCTGGACTGACTTCACCTGTACCGACAGCAATTATCTTTGAATTGTTATATATGATGAAAGCATTCTGTATGAGCTTTCCGGTCCGGACATCTATCAAATTGCAGTTATATAAAAGCATCGGTCTTTTTTTATCGATCCTGGCCAGATTGTTATCCTTTGTCTCTTCTGCACAACCCGTTTGAGGTATGGAAGCCATTATTGTAGCAGCCAAAGTCCCGGCAACAAACTCGCGTCTTGTCAAACCTCTTGATGAATTTTTCCGCATAATACCCTCCTTATTTCATTGAAAGTGCTCATCGACTGCTATCATACCGGCCTGCCGATATCAATTCGGACTTGTTTCTGCCTCATGTTTTTCATTCTTCTTTATCAGGTAAAAGGTGATAGCGCCAGAAACGACCACTGCGAATAAAAACTCAAGCAGCATGTGAGTCAGGCGCGTTTTTCTGAACATTCTGACAGAATCCGCCGCAGGCGTGGCAATTGCTATTACGGCATCCTTCGAACCAAGTCTTACCTGCTGCCATGCGATATTCACCCGGCCGGTACTTATTTTATTACCGGTTTTCTCTGCAGCTGTGAACTTAAAAGTCTCGCATCCGTTTTGAGCGGAGACGACTTTCTGCATAAAAGTTTTATTAATAAAGGTTGCACCGGGAGTGCTTTTTTTGTTTCCTTTGTTTGAAGAAGAAATCACCATACCTGTCATATCCAAAAGAAATATGGACGCACCTTCCGGCATATCCACGAGTTCAAAGCTCTTTGATCCGACTGTCCCCGCATCGATTACCGCGATCAGGCCGCCTGCAATTTTATCATCCAGAGCAACAGGAAACAGAATCCCCTGAAGGTAATTTCCGCCGGATACTTTCAAAGGCGTATAAAAAGGCTTTTCATCGTCAGGGCCTATCCTTGACCAATATTCCTTTGTCCAGTCGATGGATGCGTTGACAGCGGCCTCGCCCTCATCGCCCTCGATGCCCCTTGCATAGACGAGCTCGGCTGTGGCGTTCATGTATGAAAGGCTGAGAAGTTCGGGAAACGCGTTGAGCTCCTCTTCGAAAAGATCGATCACCGAGCCTATGCTCCTTTTCTCCGAGGCAAATTCCGTCAGATAAACCCGGCGGAAAATGTCCAGGGCATTGGAAAGGTTTTTCACCCTGGCCGAGACAATGTCGCCCGCGATCTGCGCCTTTGAAAGCATATCTTTTGAATACCTGTCTTCTTCCTTTGAGGCGAACCTTATATCGATCATCCAGCTTAAAGCAAAATAAACGCAAAGGACACAAAACGCAGCAAGCAGCATCACGATTTGTTTTTTGCCGAAAGGTTTGTCCATATTCAAATCTTCATTTCCGGAATTTTCCATTCACGGGATATTACATGAAAGCCCTGTTCAATTCCACCTTCTGTGTTGATATTTTTTTGTGTTATTATGTCCAACGGTTTTCATGGAGATAAAATGGACAGCTACCGGACACTTTTTGAAAGAAATTACGGAATATTCACGGAAAAAGAACAGTCGAGGCTCAAGGCGGCAAAAATCCTGATCGTCGGATGCGGCGGCATAGGCGGGACCGTAGCCATTATCCTGGCGCGGTCGGGTGTCGAGAATTTCATACTAATCGAGCCTGACAGATACGAGCCATCCAACATGAACCGGCAGATCTGCTGCTTTGAAAACACACTTGAGATGAACAAGGCAGAGGCCGTAGGAGAGCAGATAAAAAGAATCAACCCCGAAGCCGCAGTCGAGATACACAGCAGAAGACTCGGCCATGACGAGATCACGGCATTGATAAACAAGGTGGACATCGTCTTTCCGGCGGCGGATGATTTCGCTTTCAGCCTCATAGTATTCAGAGACGCACAGCGCCTTGGCAAACCGGCGCTTCTTATCGTCCCCTCCGGCACATGGGCGCATGTCAGCATGATAATGCCAGGAAGCCCGCCGGTTGAGGATATCGAAGGCGTTCCCAAGCTCGGAACCTATGAAGAGCTTAAGGAAATGTTCAATACGCCCCGCTACAAGTTCGGGACATATTTCTATGTGCCTGTTGCAAGCTGGCAGATAGATTATTACAGGAAATTTGTCTTTGAAGGCGCACCGCCCACACAGCTTTGCCCTATCGTATGGACATGCTCTTCCATAGGCGCAATGGAAATCATAAAGACAATAACCGGCAAATGGAAAGCGGTCTGCTCGCCAAAATATTATTCCATAACCCACAAGCGAATAAAGGTTCAGCGGATAAACGGCATAAGCCTGACGACGCTCCTGGTATGGCAGAGAAAGCTTATGTACAGAATGTTCCAGACGCCGCTGGGCCCGGTTCTCGAACTCGGCCAGAAGCTCTGGTGGCTGGCTTTCAGAAAACTCTACTGCCGTATCGAAAGAAAGCGAAATGGCATCGTATAAAGAACTCTTCAAACGCAATTACGGCATCCTGACCGAAAGAGAGCAGGAGAAAATCCGCAATGCCCGCATCCTCATCATCGGAGACAGCGGTTCGGGCGAAACCATCGCACTGGAACTTGCAAGGTGCGGCTTCGAAAACCTCACGATTGCAGGCGGCGACAGCTATGTGATGCAGGATACTAATCGCCAGCCTTTATGCTTTGCCGACACGGCCGGCAGGAATAAGATCGGCGCTATAAGCGAAGCCCTCAAGGCCATCAACCCCTGCATGAATATAACCGCCGTTGACAGCCTGCCAGATGAGAACGAAATTGATGGCCTGATCTCGACAGCCGACATAATCATCCCGGCAATCGATGACCTCTCGTACAGTATTCTTATTTTCCGCTCCGCCAGGAGGCTTTCAAAACCTGCCGTTCTCTGCATGCCGTCGGGCTCGATGGGCTGGATATGTGTAATCGACGAAACGACCCCTTCCATTGAAGATGTCTTCGGCATCCCCAAGCTCGGCTATAAAGGCCTGAGGACGGTTATGCACACAAGGGCCTTCCGCTGCGGCCAGTATAACTACATAACATCGGGTGACTGGAGGGTCGGGTGGTTCTGGGATTACTTCCTTGGAAGCAGGCAGCTTGCACTCATCTGTCCGGTCTCATGGCTTGCCGCAAGCCTGGCGACGCTGGAGACCTTAAAACTTGCATCCGGCAGATGGGAACCCGTAATGGCCCCCCGGTGCTGGTATATAAGCAAAGGAAGCGTTAAGCTGAGCCGCTTCAGCCTCTTTATAAAATATCACCGGGAATTAGGCTGGAAGCTCTTCGGCAACGGCCGGGGCCAGCATTTCCACCGTCAGACATTCTGGTTCTGGAGGAAGGTGTTCAAATTCCTTAAGATCAGGCAAGAAAAGCAGTCATGAACAAAGGCCTTACTGGACTCCTTGCAGACACGCACAGCAACAACGCCCTGCTCAGAAAAGCCGTCCTGAAGCTCAGATCACTCGGTGCCGTCAATATAGTCCACCTGGGGGATATTTGCGATTCGCTCGATCCGGAAGCACTCAACGAAGCTGTTCAGATACTAAAAGACAACAATGTGAGCGCTGTCATGGGAAACAACGACTATATTGTGATAGCCGACAATCTGACAGGCGGACTCAAAGAGGAAACCATCGATTACATCAAAGGGCTTCCCTACACCATAAAGTCAGGCGGAATAACCTTCACGCACTCATCCCCGTTCGAATGGCCCGCAGCGACAAGGAGGCCGATCAGCGATTTCATTCACAGCCTGCACCCCGAAAAGCACCGGCTCATATTCCGCGGCCATTCGCACACGCCGTCAATCGTCGAGGTAAGAGAAGGCGTCCCCCACAAAATAAAAATTCCTGCATCAGGGATAATAGCCCTCGGCAGTGACAGGAGCTACATAATCACGGTGGGAGCAGTTGAAAAGAATTCTATCGCCACGTTCGACCCGGCGAATCTCGAAGTCCGCTTCCTTAGAATTTAAAACCAGCTATCCATTTTTCTAACTATAAACTTTCTGAATGTGCAGCCTTAAGGATTATAAAATCAATTAAAATGATTGATGAGAGCATGTACCCGAATAGAAACTCTGAATTGTCGGATGCTGACTACAGGCATCATTTCAGGTTTCTGTGTTGTGCGGGTTAATTGACAGTTGTCTGATATTTTGTTAGGTAAAAGATTATCGAGGTAATCATGCGAGCTGATACCGAAAAAATTAAAATGAAAATCATTGAGGCTGCAAAAACCATCTTTACCGAACGTGGTGTTACCAATACAACTCTCAGGGCTATTGCTGCCGAAGCCGGAATGAGCAATGGCGCACTCTACTACTATTACAATTCAAAGGACCAGATACTCTACGAAATCATGGACCGGGCCAGCAGTGAATCCACAAAACTTGCAGCTGAAATTTCCCAGAAAGAGCTTGATCGCGATGAGCTTAAAGAACGCATAAAAAACCTGAGCGTCAAACAGGTTGCCAAAACCGATGAAAACAAGCTTTTTTTCTACCTGGCAACAGAAGCCATGATGGGCAAACTTGACCTCAAGAGCAAATTTACCGAAAAATATCAATCCTGGGTGGACGGCATCGAAGATGTACTGGTCGGGTATTATGAAGTTCCCAAGAGCGCAATGAGCAGAGCCATAGCAATGATCCTCAATGCCGCAATCGATGGTTTTTCCCTCCAGAAACTGCTCGAAGTGGATAAAGAGGAAGATATTAAGGCCGTCATCAGATTGGGGGATTTACTCTTAAAGAATGATCCCAACGCAGCCATCGAAGAGTTTCGCGGCAACACATCGCGACAACAATAGTTGTTAAAGCCCTTCAAAAGAGCACTCTATCCTCTGCAAGTCCATATTTATTGCACATCAAAAATAATACAATAAGTCCCTCTTGACAGCATATGCAATTCTGCATAAAATTTATTAAGTCGATTGACCGACTTAATTAAAAGTTGATCTTCACTACCAGGTACAGCTAACTCTTTTTGAAAGGAGAAACCCGCTTATGAATTTTATCAGCAAACAAGGCAGAATTACTTGGGATTCATTAAAAGAAGAACTGATGGAACTCCCCAAGGAGACCCTGGTCGACATGATCGATATGTGGGTAAAAAATTATTGGACCAATCAGAACTATTGGATGATCATGGTGGAACGCGACTATGGCGAAGAGGTTACCGGCTGCCTCGACAGCGAGATATGGCAGCAGACCGCCAAGGCACAGGCCCACAGGATTAAGCGTGTACTCAATCTGGGAAATGATATTCAGGCCCTGGCCACTGCTTTGAAATTCACGGCTCCCCAATGGATCAACGCGGGCTTTGCCTGGGAATTTCTTGAAGTCAGCGATACCCGCCTGGTCATGCGAGTCAACAAATGCCCCATGGGAACCTACCGCGGTGAACTCGGCCTGCCAATATTCCCCTGCAAGATAGGTTCGCCACCTCTCTATATTGCACTGGCCAAAGTCATAAATGAGCGCTTCAGTGTCACCTGCCTGCATGCACACCCAGATGAACCACGGCCGGGTGTGATGTGCGAGTGGGAATTCAAGCTTGAAGAATAGGAATGAAAGGAGAATCAGCCGTGGACAATAACAAACCGCTGACCGGGATTAAGATTCTGGATCTCACCTGGGTCTATGCCGGGCCTTTTACCACCCTTATTCTTCAGGACCTTGGAGCAGAGGTTGTCAAGCTCGAAGGTCCGCCTTTTGGCGACTATACACGCATCTTCCCACCCATAAGGAATTCCTGGAGCGGCTATTTCTACATGTTGAACCGCGGCAAGAAGTCGATAGCTCTTAATCTGAAGTCAGCTAAAGGCAAAGAGGTCTTCCTTGAACTGGTCAAACATTTCGATGTGCTTACCGAAAATTTTGTAGCCGGAACACTCGACCATCTAGGTCTCGGGTACGATGCCGTAAGCAAGGCAAACCCCAACATTGTCTATGCCTCAATCAGCGGTTTCGGGAGCTATGGCCCCTACTCACATTTGCAGTGTGTTGATCCGGTTGCACAGGCTATGGGCGGACTGATGAGCATGACGGGCTATCCGGGGCAGCCCCCGCTCAAAACAGGCCCTGCAATTGCAGATTCGCTCTCAGGGCTTTATCTTGCGGTCGGCATCCTTTCAGCATTACGAGACCGCGATTTGACCGGCAAGGGCCACAAGATTGAGGTATCAATGATGGACACAGTCTTCTCCGTGCTTGAGGAAAGCGTCATCCGGGCCAGCATGACCGGTGATGCCCTGCCCGCGAGAGGCAATACCGATCCGCTGGGCGCCCCGTGGGATGCATTCCATACCAGAGACGGCCATTGGGTCATGGTGTGCAGTATCGGGGGAGACAAATTCGACAAGATATTCCGCAGTATCGGACGCGACGATATCGCCGATAAATACAAGGGCGACGGTTTGGAAGCAGTTGAGGCCAAATCGCGCGATTTAAAGATCATCAATGCGGCTTTTTCACAATGGACAGATACACAGACTGCTGATGAGCTAGTTGCTTTCCTGCAAAATATCAGAATCCCCTGCGGAATCGTCAAGGACGTGACTGAACTCCTCGAAGACCCGCACCTTAAGGTCCGCAACACGGTAGTCGACATCAATCATCAGCATATGGGCGCTGTGAAAACCTTCAACCTCCCGATCAAGTTCTTTACCGCTGAGGCAGGCATCGCGCCCGGTGAAAATCCGCAGGACCCAGCCCTCGGTGAAAACACTATGACTATGCTTAAGGACATGCTGGGGATGAATACCGATGAGATTAATCAGCTGCGCACAGAAGGGGTAATCTGGGCTTAAGTCACTGCATAAACCACAAAAATTAGGGGGGGGGGCAGTATGAGCGATGTTTCCAAGGACACCGGATTAAAAAAGTCTATGTCAAGATTTGATTTGTTAGCACTTGGCATTGGATGTGTGGTGGGCTGGTCGTGGGTCATTTACGCCGGCATGTGGGGTTCAGCCCCGGGGACACTGGGAGGCGTTTTTGCATTCGCAATCGGCGGCGCACTCTGTACGCTCCTGGCTCTGGTATATTCCGAATTGACGGCCGCCTTCCCCAGGGCCGGCGGCGACGTTGTTTTCGTCTTCGAAGGCTTGGGCGAAAAGGCTGCAATAGTAACAGCCTGGTGTGTTGTTGCCCTCTGGGGTGGCCTGGTGGTTTTCGAGACCATGACCTTTCCAATCATACTCGAGGGACTCGGGGTACCCGTTCCCCGCTGGGGAAGCCTCTATACCATAGCCGGTGAACCGGTTTTTCTCTCATTCATCATTATCGCACTGTCTGTAAACGCCATCTTCGCCTTCTTGAACTATCGAGGAGTGCAGCTCTCCAGCATCTTCCAGATCATTGCTGTGCTTCTTATGCTCCTTGCCGCAGTATTATTCTTTGGAAGTGGTATAACCCTCGGCAAGATCGAAAATGCCAAACCGTTTTTCAGTGACGTAAAAGGACTGCTGATCGTCATGCTCATGGTCCCCAGCTTTCTGGCCGGCTTCAACGCCATTCCACAAGTTGCCGAGGATACTGATATCTCTCCCAGGACCCTGGGAAAGCTGGTCCTGTATACCGTATGGGGCTCAGTGCTCTTCTATGCCATTATTACTATCGGCTTGTCATTTGCCGCCCCGCTCAATGTCCGAGGCGGTGAAGGTCTGGTGGTGGTCAAGGCGGTTGACATCCTCTTTAACAATTCCCCGTATGCGCGCATTTTTGTAATATTCGCAGCGCTTCTGGGCATGCTCACCACCTGGAATGCCGCCTATCTGGCCGGAAGCCGCCTGCTGTTCGCGCTTTCTCGTGCCAAATTTCTTCCGTCAGGACTGACAAAAATCCATCATAGCTATAATACGCCCTACCTCGCAATCCTTATCATTCTGGCTGTCAGCTCCATATTCCCCCTGCTCGGAACCAGCAAGAGTGTATACATGGGTATAGTAAACATCTTCTCTTTCTTCCTGGTAGTCGTCTGGCTGCTGGTCTCCATTGCGTTCATTCGTCTGAGAGATAAGAGACCCGATCTCAAGCGCCCATATAACGTCCCTGTCGGAAAATTTGTCGGTTGGGCAGCCATTGTCTTTTCAGCCTGCTACCTTCTGATCTACACGCCGATAAGCCCGGTTGGCCTTAATCAGGGAGAGCTGATCGTCACTGGTATCATTATTGTCACGGCATTGGTTATCTACTTCACCTGGAACCGCAAAAAAGGCTACCTGCCGCCTGATGAGCGAAGACGGCTCTTGAGCCGCTGAATTCTGCTTATAATATATGGCGGTTGATAACTAAAAGGCAGCCGCCGACATTATTAAGCTTTCCCATGGATATTGGGGGGATAGACTCTCCTTCCGGCATAATTCAATAACCTTCTTGATATCAGGTTTATCAAATATTTCAGGCCGAGGGGATTTTCGATGGATTGCGCGAAGCGCAAGGGTTGAGGCGCGCAGGCGTACATTGACGTACGTCGAAGCGTTGCGGCCCGAAGCACGACAAAGCAAGTCGCGAAAATAACTCGGCCCGTACTCACTCAGAAGGTGTTTCACCCGAAGAATTATGGTATTCTTGAAACCGCATGGTTATCAATGAAAAAACAGCCTCTTCCATCCTGAACAAGTCAGGCATCCCCGGAATTTCATGGGTGATCAACCCGTACACCGGCTGCCTGCATTCGTGCGTATACTGCTATGCGACCTTTATGAGAAGGTTCACCGACCATTCCGAGCCCTGGGGCAAGTTCCTGGATGTCAAAGTCAATGCCCCGGAGTTGCTTCAAAAAGAACTCGGGCGAAAAACCGTTACCGGAACCGTCATGCTAAGCAGCGTCACTGACGCGTATCAGTATGCCGAGGCTAAATACAAAATCACCAGAAGGCTTCTTGAAATCCTGCTCGATCATGACGTGAACGTGGAAATCCTTACCAAATCCGATCTGGTGACCCGGGATATCGATCTCCTGAAAAGATTCAGGAACGCCAGTGTCGGCATGAGCATAATGACTGCCGACGACAGGGCGGGAAGACATTTCGAACCGTATGCGCCGACGCCATCAAAAAGGCTTGCCGCACTGGCCAGGCTTAAAGACAGCGGCATCGGCACCTGGGCATTCATTAGCCCGTATCTTCCCGGCATATCGGATGTTGAAGCCTTATTCACAAAACTCCGCGTGATTGCCGATGAGACTGCAATAGAAGCGTTCAACATGAGGGGCGCCTGCCTGCAAGGAATTAAAAAGGTTTTAAAACAGCACTTTCCGCGAATACTTCCGGGGTGGGAAATGCAGGCATCGGACAGCAGCTACTGGGACCACATCGAGCTTCTGGGTAATGTGAACGCAAAAAAGAACGGCATAAGCTTTTCGGGGTTGTACAGGCATTAGTACGGCCCCGTATAAAAAGGGGGCGTATAAATGACATCCTTCAGGCAACTCTTCATACTGATCCCGATTCTGCTTTTGATCGCTGCATGCAGCGACAGCTCGGATAATCAGCCTGTCACACAAAATAACGGTTTCTATGAAATCGAGCCCATTAACTTCAGCTTTCAGAACTATGGGCCAACTCTGTCTTATACATCTTCGAAAATACGGGTTTCATATACATTCTTCCCGGCTGACGAGTCCCCGGAAACAAAACCCCTTTTCGTATTCTTTAACGGTGGGCCGGGTTGCGCAACATGCACCGGGCTATTGAGCCTCAATACCGCCCCGTTTACGCTCGACAAAAACCGGACAGACAGCATCAAGGCGAATCCCTATAGCTTTACCCGGCTCGGCAACCTCCTGTACATCGATGCGCCCAATACCGGGTTCTCATATAACCTTGCAAAACATGCAGATAACAGGAATGTGAGAACAGCGGAATTCACTGTCCGGAATTTCAATCCTTATATCGATGCCGCGCAGGTGATACGCGTCCTGCTGCGCTTTCTCGCTGACCGCCCGGCAATCATGGGCAATCAGGTAATATTAGTCGGAGAAAGCTATGGGGGGACAAGGGCAAGCGCCATGCTTAACATGCTGCTCTTCTACAGCCATTATGGCGACGGGAGCAGGATATTCAAAGACGCTGCGCTCGCATCAAAGATACAGAAACACTTCGAGAAGATCGATCCTTTCTATAAGGGATTGACCGTCCCGCCTGAAGCCGTTGCCTCACAGTTCAGCAGCCAGATACTGATAGAACCGCTGATCACAGGAATTTATCAGGACGAACTTGCAGGTGAGGCGTACGAAGAAGAGGGTTCCGTAATATACGATATAGCACAAGCTACCGGCACGACTTACACGCCTTGCAGCGGAAGGCCGGACTGCAGAGCCTTCGACAATGCGCTCGATTTTGTGGAGGGCACAGCAAAGAGGGATGTTTACCAGTATGACATGGGTGATGGCTATACCATGGGCATATCGAACTACAACAGGAGCATCCTCGACAGTGAGCCCATCCTCTCCCAGATACTGGGCCGCGATGCGTTGTCGATATGGTTTCTAAATCCTTCATCAAGAAAAAATGCATACAGATACATCGAAAGCGAGTCCCTGGATACGCTGGCAGTCCTTGAGAGCGCAGGGTTCGAGAGGCTGCCTGCAGCGGAAAGAATGAGGATAAAAAAGACGATAATGCTTAAGGCTCTTGGAAGCGATAAAATCAGCCCGGAAGAGGCAACGGATACGCTCGAAAAGCTGCTGGGTCCGCTCAGCACGTGGGACGCTTACGTCGTCGGCTGCAACGAAGCCGTTAACAATACATTCTATGACAACGAGGCGATAGATGCGGGATATCCGATAGACCCCATGAATGAAATATACGGCAGTCTGTTCCTCGAAAATCTGGCGCTGGTGGACACATTCATTACAGACTGCGATCTGGACCTTGTCATATATGCCGCAATATTGCCGGACACCATGAAGGAATACACGGACATGGTGGAAGACGTCGTCTGGGACGACGCGACGGACGAAGGATATATCCGTGTCTATTATAAGCCCGGCTCTCTGCCATATACAGAAACGCCTGACATGCGCTCGATTTACTTTCCTCGCTACAGGGAATCAGGCCACATGGTCACACTGGCCCAGCCGGAGAAGTTTTTCGATGATGTTGAAAGGTGGCTTTCCGAATGAAAGCCGCCCTGCCTGCTGAAATCAGGTGAAGACTTTTTTTATCTGTTTTTCTGTTTTGAAAGCTCGGCCAGAAGCGGCGACCTGTCGAAATAGACTTCGTTTCGGTAAATCTTCCCCTCTTCATTTATCTGGACAAAGCAAACGCCTACAATCTCAAGAACCTTATCGCCTGCCGGAATTTTCGCCAGCCACTTGTTCAGGAAACCGTCCTTCAGGGGGATTCCCTCAATCTGGGTCCATATCCAATCGGGATTGAAAGAAAGAAGTTTGGTAAAATATTTCACCAGCGCCTCTTTCCCCCTGATGCCCTGAGGTATTGCAGGATCGAGATAGAAGGCGTCATCGGAATAGAAACCGGCAAGCAGATCGGGGTTGTTGCCCGTCCATGCTGGAAGCCATTTTCCGGCGAACTCCCTCGCCTCCTCGGCGGTGAAATATTTCATCTTAACTCCTGCTGTTATTTTTTTGCAGCGTCTTCTTTAATCACTTCCTCAAGCAATGCCGGGTTATCCGTCATTATGCCGTCAACCTTCATGACATTTTTCAGCCATTTCATGTGGAACTTGTCGTTTACAGTCCAGACGTTCGCATTGGTGCCCGTCTCGCGCGCCTTCTTCATTACGGACGGCATCACAAGGGCCCACGGCAGCGCCAGCACATCACCCGGGGAAACATACTCAGGATCGAGAAGAACCGATACGGGTGTGGTGAGGAATTCGATCACGCCCTCGGTGGAATAGCATCTAATAAGCTCCATCCCGCGGTCTTTTCCCATCTCATATATATAATCGAGCGCCTCCTGATTGAAAGCTCCCATCTGAAGCCTGTTGATGAGGTCTCCGGTTCCGCCGTCATATTTTTCGATAAGGTCAAGCACCAGACTGACAGCCTCGGCCCTGTTGTTCTCGGTCTTTATCTCCAGGATCATGGGTACGCCTGAGAGGTCGGTGGTCAGCATCTTGAAGACCTCTTCAACAGTAGGTATCTTTATACCCTTGCCCCTGAACGGATATGTCGCACCGCCATCGGCCGTATACCGGTAACCGGCATCGAGCGCTCTGATTTCATCAAAAGTCAGGTCTTCTATCGCACCTGTCCCGTCGGTGCACCTGTCGACTGTGGAGTCATGAGAGACGACCATGATCCCGTCCTTTGTCCTGTGGCAATCGCCTTCGATCGCGTCGGCTCCAACAGAAACCGCATTTCTGTAGGCAACGAGCGTATCCTCGGGCGCCAGCTCCCCGCCGCCCCTGTGGGCAATATTCAGAAAGGCGTTGTTTCTTATCCAGAAGTTCTTTTTCGATATGCTGCCGGTCTCGATCATTTCCATGACTTCCGACCAGTCCATTGCAATCGTATTGGGATCTATCTTGCCGTAGCCTATTGTATCAAGCCTGTCCGGGTTGGCCTTGTAGTTCACCATATAAGGCGCATAGAAAACACCATTAGCCAATGCGCCGTATCCGTCCTGGCTTACCGTGTCGCCTACCATAGCCTTTACATGCGACCCGCCATAAAGGTTCTTAAGGGTTTTTATTATCCCGGCCTTGAATTCCCTCATGTCATCATACGGGGTGTCCTTTTCCAGAATCATCGGTATCCTGCGGGGGCTGTCATTGAAATGAAGCGTCATCTGCTCCCTGGCCTTGCCCCTGAGCTGATGAGGAAGCCCGGAGACTATCACCAGGTCATTGCCCTCATCCATCCAGCCTTCGACCTCACGGACTACACAGGCATCCATCACCGGCCATTCCTTTTTAAGCACATGGGCGGCGTCAATCACATCATTCAGCGTGTTTGACCCGCCCGTTTCATGAAGGGTGTTGTCATGGTCGGTGAGTATCGCATCGTGGTTAAGGTCCTCATACGTGCTCAGCACGCGGATGAAGGCGTTATCATCAGTTACGGTCTTTTCCGGCAGGATGACCTCGGCCTTCAGCAGTATGTCTTTCTGTTCAGGGAACATAAGCGTTGGAAAACATGCCTCGCTCAGATATGGTGACAGGCATTTTTGAACAGCAAGGCCTTTGCCGTCAGTAATAAGGGGTTCGCCAAGTTTGCGCCATCGTGCGAGAACGCCCAGTTCCTGGTTTTTATATGAAAACTGAACAAGCGCCCCTTCCACCTTTTTTGCCAGCAGGTAACCCAGAGCGTTATCAGATTTTGCATTTGAGAGTGCATAGACAACAGCATAAGGAATGATTTCCTCGCCTGCACCAAATGCACCCTTTCTGGTAATGCCGTCAGATACGAGGACTCTTACCGCATCAGGGTCGACACCTTCAACAGCTACAGGCTCCGTATCTTCACCGGGGTCCGGCAGAAGGGATTCATCGAGAAGGCTTTCAAACTTTGCAAGCACGCGGTTGGCTGAATTAGCCAAGCCTTCCTCATATTCGGTCTCGATAAGTCTTTTCAGCTCAGCTTCGAGATTACTGACAAGCTCTTCGTCTTCGATGTTTATGAGGCCAAGTTTGGCGGTTATTCTGTCAAGCAGTTCTGAATTTTCACTATTATCAGGAAATTGTAGCTGTGACAGATACGATTCTATCTTAAGAAGGGCTTCGTTATCAGAGTCACCCGGTTGCTCTGAGGCGTTATAACCGGTTTCAGTTGCCGGGTCGTCGGACGGACTGTTTGAACATCCTGCCAATACCGACAGGAACATAACCAATGCCAGAAATAAAATTTCCCCGCCTGCTAATTTTTTCATAAACTGCACCTCATATGTAAAATCGTTCTTCGGCTTGAAATTTTCAGCCTTAAAATAAGCATCTGTCAAGATATTATAATTTAAATGCAATTTGCAAGTATATTGTTTCCTTACCAATTGAAATGGAGATATGCTAATAAAGTATCCATGCTCTGCTGAAAGTAACTTTTTAGAAAATTCAGAGGATGTACCGCAATGGAAATAAAACGCCGCGATTTTATTAAACTGACCGCCTCGGCAGCACTTGCCGCTGGCGTAATAGGAACCGACATCTTCACAGTGGAAGCAGCAGAGCATGACAGCGAGTTTTTCCGTCCCGACTTCACCAGCGGCTCAGGCTTTGTAAACCTCTCTGAAAGTCAGGCATATGTTGCGGGCTACCCGGTATCATGGTGGGACCAGCATTACGACATGCCCCTGCATGTCCATTATGCAGGCCAGATAAGAAGCACTCTCAGGGCATACTCCCAGGTCTTTAACGAGCTGTATAAAAATGCCGAGATACGCTATGCAGCCAAAGCCTGCACACATCCCGGCATTTTCAGGATTATCAGGCAGGAAGGGGCCGGAGCAGATGTCGCATCCGACAACGAGGCCAGATGCGCCCTTGACGGCGGCATCAAACCCGAACTTATCGATGTGAACGGCAACGCCAAGTCAGATGACCTTATAAAAACCGCCATCCTTAATGACATGCTCATCATTGCAAACGACATTGATGAATTTCAGATGGTTTCGGAAATGGCCTCCCCCATCGGAAAGTCCCCCAGGATTATGCTCAGAATAAGCGGGCTAGACGGTGGCAATCTTGTCAATTCACTGATTACAACTGCCGGGCCATGGACAAAGTTCGGTTGCAGCCTGAACAGCATGCCGGAGTTTTTTGAAATACTTAAAAAAACCACCAATGTCAGGTTTATGGGATTTCATGTCCATATAGGCTCTCAGGTTACAAGGCCCGAGCCTTTCCTGTTTGCAGCGGGAAAGCTTGTAGAATTGAGCAAAGACCTACAGTCACAGGGGCACAAATGCAGCATGATCAACATTGGCGGCGGATATCCGGTAAGCTACCTTACGAAAGAGCAATGGGAGCATATCCTTGAGAAAATCAGGTTCGGATATTCAAAATCTCTGGAAGGAGACAATTCCGCACTCTGGACATGGGCCGGATGGCTGAGCGGGTTTACGGTCTCGAAAAAAGACGGTGAAAAGGTGCTGAACTTTTCCGGCAAGGAATACTACTGCGAGCATGCCAAAGAAGACATGCTGAGAGCGATCCTGACAAGCAATATCAACGTCGAAGGCAGGAGCGTGAATACGGTTTCGGCGCTTAAAGAATTAGGCGAACCCGTCCTCATCATTGAACCGGGACGCAGCATAGTCGAGGACAGCGGGGTCACGCTCTTAAAAGTCCTCAGAACCCGGAAAATCGGTGGCGTGCATGATATGACGACCGTCAATATCGGAGAAACCAGCTTTGCGGCAGCAATGAACGGCATGCCGTTCAACCGCTGGTCCGTAGCTACCGAATTGAAGACATTCGATGATCTGCCATATGAGACATTCATTGCCGGGCAGCTGTGTTTTTCAAGCGACATGCTGGCGAAATGCAAGGTTGAACTCCAGCACAAGCCGAAGAAAGGCGAGATCCTTATTATTTACTGTACAGGGGCCTACAATTCCCAGTTCTTCGCCGCCAATACGAATTCATTTCCAAGACCTTCCAGAGTCCTTGTAATGGAAAACGGCTCTATAGAATACATCAAAAAGAGAGACACCTACGAGCAGATATTCTCGTTATAAAATCGGATATAGATGGCCCTCCGCTTTTCAGCCGAGGACCATCCACTGTTTTTAAAGAACCTACTGCAGAAGCTGGCCGAATTCGCCGAAGATCTCGTTCAGCTGGCCGAGCGTTTTGGCGCCGTCCAGATTCATAATCTTATCCCAATTCTCCATAATCTCTTCTGGCGCGGGGATTCTCTTGCCGTCGGAAAGCATCACTCCCTTGCCGGTCATTATTGCGGAGCGGCTGTAATAGCCGACTGCACAGTTGATTATCGCACCGGAATCCTGGCACTGCTCAGAGCAGAGGTAAACAACGAGCGCTGTAATGAATTCGGGCTTCATCTTCTCGAAAAACTGCGGGGGCATCACGTCCTCGGTAAGGCGGGATGCGGCGATGGGTGCGATTACATTTGTCTTGATATTGTATTTTGCGCCTTCCAGCTTCAGCACGTTTGCCAGCCCCACAATGCCGCACTTGGCAGCCGCATAGTTCGACTGACCGAAGTTGCCGAATATGCCGGCGCCTGATGTCGTCATTACAATCCTGCCATAGCCCTGTTCCTTCATTAAGTTGAACGCAGGTTTTGAGACACAGAATGCGCCCCTCAGATGTACGGCATTGACAAGGTCCCAGCTTTCCTCATCCATCTTGCCGAATGTCTTGTCGCGAAGTATGCCCGCGTTGTTCACAACTATATCTATTTTGCCGAATGCATCTACTGCTGTTTTAACAATATTTTCGCCGCCTGCGGCTGTTGCAACGCTGTCGAAATTGGGAACAGCCTCACCGCCAAGCGCTTTTATTTCCGCGCAAACCTGTTCCGCCGCCGTGTGGCTGCCGCCCTGACCGTCACGTGAGCCGCCCAGGTCATTTACAACGATTTTTGCACCGTGCTTTGCAAGCTCCAGCGCATGGCTTCTGCCGAGTCCGGCCCCTGCGCCGGTAACTATTGCAACCCTTCCGGTTAAATCGATCTTTGACATGCCTTTCCTCCTGACATTTTTTTATCCCTTAGCGGGAAACTTCGCAGTGAAACGGCCTGTTGCCTTGATATCTCCTGATTCGTCAGCGGCCTGAACTTCACAGACAATAATATTTCCGTCAGCTATTTTGTCAACAACATTTCCGGTTACCGTTATTGTATTACCGGGCCTTGTCATGCCCATGAACCTGACGCCGAACTTTTTGAGGTCTTTCTTCGGAACCCAGTCGGTTATGGCCTGCCCGATAATTCCCATTATGAACATGCCGTGTGTTATTACACCGTCCTTCATCCCGACCATTTTTGCAAAATCATCGTCCGTGTGAAGGGGGTTGAAGTCCCCCGAAGCGCCTGCATAAATCACATGCTGAAGCTTCTGCAAAGGACCCTTAACAAGCCTGGGTATCTCCTGGCCTATATTGATGTCTTCGAAATAAACCGCCATGACATGCCTCCCTACATTCTTTCGACTATCAGCGTTCTGGCTTTTGCCGCTTTCTCATCACGCTGATTCGTATAATTTATCTCAATCGTCACCATATGCATCATCCTGCCCGACTTGCTTTCTTTTTCCTCAATCGAGACCAGCTTCGGGACGCCGGTCAGGATATCCCCTGGATAGATTTCAGCCAGATATTCATATTCCTCTTCCCCATGAAGCACCATTGCAACATTTACAGAAGCATCCAGCAGGACTGTCGCCAGTATATTGCACCACATGGCAGGGACCGTAAGAAACGTGGGGCTTGTCGGCACATCCTTATAGCCCTGCGCGACTGCCGCATCCCTGTCCGTATAAACAGGGTTGGGATCGCCAATCGCTCTTACAAGCTCTCTGATCTTGCCCCTTTCCACTTCCCATATTACGGGCGGATATTCCTTACCGACTTTCATTTTATCAGCCATTTTTACCTCCTAAATCAGTTAAAAGAAGGCACAAAGTTTAGTTCTCCAGAAAGGGTAAATCTTAGGCACAGAGGCACAAAGTAAATTCTCTGGATTGCAACTCTGTGCCTCACCTGACCTGCTTCCCTGTGATTTTCACTTTGTGCCTCACTTGACCCTCTTCCTTGTGATTACCACTTTGTTTCTGCTTCATCTTTACCCTTCATATTTGCCAAGAATCGAAATCGAACAGACGTTCATGACAGGCAGTCCGCCCAGGTTATGGGTCAGGCCCAGTTTTGGGTCTTTGAGCTGCCGCTTATCTGCTCTGCCCAGAAGCTGCAGATACATTTCATATATCATGCGAAGCCCTGATGCGCCGATCGGGTGCCCGAAGCATTTAAGCCCTCCGTCAATCTGGCACGGTATTTTGCCGTTTGCATCATAAAACCCGTCCAGAACATCCTTGGGCCCTTTGCCCCGTTCGGATATATGAAGGTCTTCCATTGTAACAAGTTCGGTGATGGAGAAGCAGTCATGCACCTCTATCATGCTGAGCTCTTCCCGGGGGTTCTTTATGCCCGCTTCGGCATATGCATCCCTGCTTGCCTTCGTTGCTGTTACAAAGTGTGCGCCGTCCCAGCCGTAGCCGATTTCCGACCCATTGGAAAGAGACACCTGAAGCGCCTTGACCGAAACGATATCCTTCTTGCCCAGAGATTTTGCTATTTCAGGGGTGGTAACTATTGCGCAGGCGCTGCCGTCGCTGACCCCGCAGCAGTCAAAGAGCCCCAGGGGATAAGCTATCATGGGCGATGCAAGCACCTGCTCCTCGGTGACAGGCTTCCTCAGATGCGCCTTGGGATTGAGTGCGCCGTTTGCATGGCTCTTGACCGAGATATGTGCCATCGCACGCTTTATATCCTGCATGTCCAGACCATATTTCGCCGCATAGCTGCTTGCCAGCATGGCAAAGCTGCCCGGCGCGGTCACATTGGGAAACCACAGTGCGTTTGTGAGGCCCATAGCGGAACTGAACTCGGGAAGCCCGCCATAGCCGATGTCTTTGAGCTTTTCAACGCCCTGCGCCAGGACAATGTCATATGCACCCGAGGCGACCGCATATACGGCGCCGCGGAAGGCTTCGGTCCCGCTGGCGCAGAAGTTCTCAACCCTCGTTATTCCTATATTGGGCAGCCTGAGCGCCATTGATAAAGGCAGTGCGCTCTTTCCTATATTGGCCTCGTCGAAGCATGATGCAAACCATGCCGCCTGAATTTCCTTCTTTTCGATGCCTGCATCTGCGATTGCCTCGGCGAATGCCTCCACCATAAGGTCATCCGGATTTTCGTTCCAGCGCTCGCCGAATCTGGTGCAGCCCATTCCGATAATGGCAACCTTGTCTCTTATCCCGCTTGCCATCTTACACCTCCTCGCCCTGAACCTGAGGTACGGCCTTCCAGAAATAGCCGGTGAAACCTCTCATGTTATCAGTATATCTACGTCTGAACGACATGCACGCCTTCATCCCAACCTTAAGCTGGTTCAAATTGCAGTCAGTGAAATCAAGCATTGTCCTGCCGCCTCCATTGAATTCGACCATGCCGTAGACAGCGGGCGGATCGACCGACGGCGAAAGGAGGTCTCCTGTGAACATCGCAATCCTGCCTTCCTTGTCTGCAAACTCGTACGGCTCGAACACCGTGCTTTCGCATTCTGGCTTTACGCAAATCGGCTGCGGGGGAAACTGCACGGTGCTGCATTTTTTGCACTTCATTCCTTCCATGCCGAGTATCACCTTGTGTTTGCGCCAGAGAACCGTAAGCGAAGTGTTCGGATTCGCCTCTCCTCTGATGCCGAGGTCGGCTTCTATGAGATCCCTGAACTTTATGAATTTCTGGTAGCTGCCAATATCGACTTTCTGCTGAGCGGCGGCCCTGATTCCATGCGAGGCCTTCAGTGCAGTAATCTTATCCGTTACGGCAAAGCCGAGCACGTCACAGCCCTGGCCGAAGCTTGCAAGCAGTATTTTGTCTCCGGGTTTTGCATCTTCGAGAGCGTCAACAAGCATAAGAAGCGGATGCGCTGTTCCCGTATCGCCTATTCCGTCATGAAGGTTGCTTTGAAGCTTTGCCGGTTCAATGCCGAGCTCTTTTGCAATCTGCCTGTGCGTGCCCGTGAAATAGCATGGATAGATTATTTTAGCGAAATCGCCTATTGTGAGATTTGTTTTCTTCAGGAAGCCTCTCACAGCTTCAGGAATTATTTTACCGTAGCCTTCATCGCGCACCCATCTCTCTTCCCAGTTGTAGTCGAATTCCTTTCCATAGCCCTTATAGTGATCTATGAAGTCGCAGCTTATGGAATAGCTGTCAATGAACTCCGCGGCGACGTCCTTATTCCCGAGCAGAACCGCAGCCGCACCGTCGCCATAGAACATTTCGAGCATGGTCGCCATCTTTGTCCTTCGAAGGTCGGAGGCAGCAACGAGGACATTGCCTCGCTTTCCTGCAGCGACAGCTTCAAGGCCTGCAATCATGGCCGTAGTGCCCGCTTTTATGCATGCGCCGAAATCGGCATGCATTGTTCCGTTTTCCGGGACATTAAGCGCCGCTGCGACTATGCCTGCATTGAGCCTGTCCGCAAAAGGCAGTGTCGTTGAAGCCAGATAAACCGAGTCGATCTTTTTCCTGTCCTTTCCCGCCATGCAGTTCCAGCCTGCAGCGACCGCCATGCTGACGGCATCCTCGTCCCAGTTGGCAACAGCCTTTTCTCCGCCTGCTACCGCCATTATCACGGGGAAATACCAGGCCATATTCTGCACGATATTCATCCTCGTGATCCGATAGCGTGGAACATAACCGCCGAATGAAACAATCCCTCCCATATCAATCCTCCTTGTATTATGTCTCTATTCCGAAGAGCCCGAGAGCCCTTAACTCTTTGATCTCCTTTTTTGTGAAACCTAGGGATGTCAGTATGGATTCGTTGTCCCTGCCTAGTTCGCAGCCCGCCCATTTGTATTGAGCATCAAAACCGCTGTATTTTACAGGAAGCGCCGGTTGCGGGCATTTCACGCCTGAGCCGGCAGGCACATTTACAATGAGCCCCCTCTCGGCTGCATGGGGTGTTTTGACAGCTTCGTTCACGCTGAGAACAGGCTCAACGCAGGCATCGATTTTTTCAAAGCGCTCTTTCCAGTAGCCTAAAGGTTTCCCCATAATTACTTCGGATACCTTTTTGCGGATTTCTTCGACTTCTCTTTCGTTCATGACTGAGCCGGTTATAAAACCGCCAAGCCCGAGCTCTGTTAAAAACGCCGTCAGAAACTGCGGCTCGATTCCCCCGAACGAAAGATAGCGCCCGTCGGATGTTTCATAAAAACCATACAAAGAGCCGCCGTTTAATATGTCGCTCCCGAAAGAGGGCTCTTTATCTTCATATAAACCCCTGAGACCGGTAACAGCATGAAATGGGAACATGCAGTCTGTCATTGAGATATCCACATGACGGCCCTGGCCTGAATTCTTCCTGTCAATGACTGCAGACAAAATGCCTATGACTGCTGCATGCGAACCCGTGACATCTGCAACCTGGACGCCCATGAGCGCGGGGCCCGTTTCCCTGTTTCCGGAATAACCCATAACACCCGAGAGACTCAGATAATTGATGTCGTGCCCCGCCCTGTTTTTTAATGGTCCTGACTGTCCATAACCTGTGATTGAACAGTAAATTACGTCCGGCCTGATTTTTTTCATGTCTTCATATCCGAGCCCCAGCTTCGCCATAACGCCGGGCCTGAACTGCTCTACAACAATGTCGAAATTCTGTTCGACAATCAGTTTCCTTATTATTCCGAGTGCGGCAGGCTTTTTCAGATCGAGCGACAACGACCTCTTGTTCCTGTTGAGGTAGGCATGCAGATATGAAACCGTACAATTTTCATCTATGAATGGAGGCGCCAATCTTACGAGATCAATCTTAACAGGCGATTCAATCTTCAAGACCTCTGCGCCCATGTCGGCCAGCATAACGGTTGCCAGCGGGCCGGGCAGCAGATAACTGAAATCAAGGACTTTAAGACCTTTCAACATCTTTTTATAAACCCATCTGCCTGCTGATGATGAGCAGCATTATTTCGGATGTGCCTGCATAGATGGTCTGCACACGGGCATCCCTGAAGGCGCGGGCTATCGGATACTCTTCCATGTAGCCGTAACCACCGTGGAACTGCACGCACTGGCCCACGACGCGGTTCAGCATCTCGCATATCCAGTATTTAGCCATTGAGGCCTTCATTACGACATCCTTCTTCGCCATGTGGTCTATGACGAGGCTTTCAAGGAAGGTTCTGCCGATTTCGACCTCGGTCGCAAGTTTCGCAAGTTCGAATGAAATATACTGGAAGCGGCTTATAGGACGGCCGAATGCCTCGCGTGATTTGCAGAAATCTATTGTGAGCCTTAGTGATTCCTCCGCGCCTATCTGTGCGCCCATTGCGCAAACGAGGCGTTCCTGCTGGAGTTTCTGCATAAGGAAATAGAACCCCTGACCTTCCTGGCCCAGCAGGTTTGAAACCGGCACCCGACAGTCGGAAAATGACATCTCAACCGTATCCTGAGAATGAAGTCCGATCTTATCGAGCTTCCTGCCACGCTCAAATCCGGGGGTGCCGTCTTCGACAACGATAAGCGAAACCCCGGCATAAGGCGGATTGGCCTTGGGATCGGTCTTTGCAGCCACAATGACCAGATCGCAGTTGATGCCGTTTGAAATAAACGTCTTCTGGCCGTTGATGATGTAGCTGTCGCCGTCTTTAATTGCAGTTGTCTTTATGTTTGCTAGGTCGGAGCCTGCATTCGGCTCGGTCATGGCAATTGCAGTTATGATGTCGCCCGAGGCGCAACCCGGAAGCCATTTCGCCTTCTGTTCATCGTTTCCGAAAGCATAAATGTACGGGACGATTATATCGGAATGAAGAGGAAAGAAAAATCCGCCGCAATGCGTCCTTGCCATTTCTTCGATAAGTATGAACGAATAGAGGAAATCGGCCCCGGTCCCGCCGTATTCTTCAGGCAGCCACGGGCACAGGAATCCCTGGGCCGCAAGGTCTTTCCAGGCCTTTTTAGGGACAATGCCGTTCTTTTCCCATTCATCTGTATGAGGTGTAACCTCTTTTTCGAAATATTTCCTGACTGCATCTCGAAACAATCTGTGTTCATCGGTATATAGAGCATCGAGCAATGACATTTCATCCTCCCCATCCTGAATTTAGGAACGATTTAACCCTGATATAAAAATGCTAATAAATGATGAATCGCTTGTCAATAACTTTGTAATACAATCATACTGAATTACAAATTACAAAATTTCCCTGCGGCTTGCACATGGTTCATTCATGTGGCATATCATTGTTGTGAAAATCCTCATGGTGACCAATGGTTATCCCGATTATCCGGGCTCATACCGCGGCATATTCATCAAAAAGCTCTGTCTCGCGCTCAAGAAAGAGGAGCTGGATATTGTCGTTCTCTGCCCCAGGGTTTTCAGAAGAAGCCCTTTTTTTGAAATGGACGAGGGCATACCGGTTCACCGCTTCTGGTATCCGAGCGGAGAAAAGCCTCTGGGCCAGAGCGGCAGGGTTCCGAAATTTGCAATGGTTTTTTATATGATCACAGGGTTCATTGCAGCGATGAGGCTCATCATAAGGGAAAAACCGGACATCATTCACGGCAACTGGATAGTCCCGACAGGGTTGATTGCTGCCGTTGCAGGAAAGCTGACAGGCCGGCCGGTTATCAATTCGGTCCGTGGGATGGACTACAGAATCGCGGAAAATCGCCTGATAAAACCGTTATTCAAGCTCTCTGCATGGCTGTCAGACAGAATAACCGTCGTTTCAGAAAGCATGAAATCCAACAAGGCGCTTGCTGGCGCAGAAATCGTTTCTTCGGGTGTTGACGACAGATTCTTTGAGGTTACTTCCGCATCTGATTCCAAAACCGTTATATCAACCAGGAGCCTGGAGCCCATTTATGATGTTGAAACTCTTATCAGTGCCATCCCGCTTGTTCTCGCAAGAGAGCCCGAAGCAAAATTTATAATCATTGGCGGCGGCTCCCAAAATGAGCATCTACAGAATCTATCTGCTGAACTTGGCGTTTCCGAGCGGATCACTTTCACCGGACAAATCGACAACAGCGAAATCCCTGAATATATGGAAAAGGCAAAGGTATATGTCTCCACATCTCTAGCAGACGGAACATCTGTCTCACTGCTTGAAGCGCTTGCCGCCGGACTTGTTCCTGTTGTTACTGATATCGATGCAAACAAGCCGTTCGTCAGTGAAAAGAGCCTGTTTAAAAAAAGCGATTTCAAAGAGCTTTCCAATGTCATCATAAAAGCTTTGGAGGGTTCCGGCACACTTGACTCGGAAGCGGAAATTAATAAAAATGTTTCATGGCCGGTAATTGTGCAAAAATATCTTCATTTATATAATCAGTTGGCCGATAAAACTCTTTAGACGCTAATTCAATCGATTCTTCTTCAAGATTTGAATAGCAAAATTAAATGATGAAAAACAATTATTGTACATTTCTAAAATTAATCCCCTCACCGGGATTGGCGGAGCAATTTTTTTCAATAAGGACGACTGATGGATATTAATGGAAAAAGAATTCTGGTTATAGGCGGTGCGGGATTAATAGGTTCACACGTTGTCGAACAGCTTCTTACTGAAGACGTTATGGAGATTGTTGTTTATGACAATTTCTGCAGAGGAACCTACGAAAACTTGCAACTGGCCTTGAAAGATAATCGCTGCAAAATATATGAAGCGGGTGGTGATATTCTTCAGACAGACATTCTTGATTCAGCAATGAAAAACGCCGATGCCGTTATACATCTTGCTGCTCTTTGGCTGCTGCAATGTTATGAATATCCCAGGGCCGCTTTTGATGTAAATATCAGAGGAACATTCAACGTATTGGAAGCTTGTGTTGCAAACAAAATCGAAAAGTTAATCTATTCATCTTCAGCCTCTGTATATGGAGATGCTGTTGAGGAACCTATGACTGAAAACCATCCATACAATAACTGGACATTTTACGGCGCTACAAAAATCGCCAGTGAACACATGATGAAAGCTTATCATAAGCGATATGGGCTTGACGTGATAGGGCTCAGATACATGAATGTATACGGCCCCAGGCAAGATTACAAGGGAACATATATTGCGGTTATGATGAAAATTCTCGACAACCTTGACAAGGGTCTCCCGCCGGTTGTTTTCGGCGATGGGTCACAGGCATATGACTTTATACATGTATCTGATGTTGCAAAGGCCAATATATGTGCTTTAAAAAGTGATACAGCATTCGGCTTTTACAATGTTGGCCGTGGCATTAAAACTTCAATCAAAGAACTGACTGAAATAATTTTAAAAATCACAGGAAGCGATCTTGAAATCAAATATGAACCTGCCGGACAGACGTTTGTAACAAACCGCGTTGGATGCCCGAAAGCTGCAGAAAGAGATTTGGGGTTTAAATGGTCAATTGAGCTTGAAGAAGGACTCCAAAGCCTTATTGAATGGCGCCGGACACATATTGAAGAAGTTGAACAGAGAAGAAAAAAGACTCTATAAATCTTGATGAATAAAATACCTTTAATTAAGCCCTATATTACAAATGAGGTTAAGGCAAAGGTCTGTGAAGTTCTCGACAGTGGTTACTTGACCGAAGGCCCTGTCACTGCAGAATTTGAAAAAGCATGTAGGGAATACATCGGCTGCAAACATGCAATAGCTATGACATCCTGCACAACAGGGCTTGAAACAGCTCTGCGATGTTTAGGTGTAGGCGCTGGAGACGAGGTTATTATTCCGGATTATACTTTTCCTGCTACAGCTGATGCAGTTGCTCTAGTCGGAGCTAAAATTGTTATTGTGGATGTTAATCCCAAGTCAATGCTTATTGATTACATCAAATTAGAAGAATCCATCACAGACAAAACAAAGGCAATCATTCCGGTTTCCCTTTTCGGCAATCCTCTTGATTATGAAAAACTAAATTTCATCAAGCAGAAGCATGGCGTTTATATCATTGAAGACGCTGCTTGTGCGCTTGGCTCCGAATATAAAAACATCAAAACAGGCAACCTTGCAGACATTTCTGTTTTCAGCTTTCATCCACGGAAATTTATTACAACTGGTGAAGGGGGACTTATCACAACAAATAATCCTGAATGGGCTGAGCAAATCAATTCATTCAAGCATTTTGGAACGAACCAAACAATTTCCAGGGAAAAGACGATGTTTGAAAGGATAGGTACAAACTATAAATTGAGCAATGTCCTTGCTGCAATAGGGCTGGTTCAAATGAAACATATCGATCAGCTTCTGGATAAGCGTAGAATTTTGAGTGAAAGATATTACGATCTTTTAAACAAATATGAAAAAATAAAATTCCCCGAAACAACAAGAGAAGGTATTAATTCTTACCAGTCTTTCTGCATTTTCATAGATGACAGAGACTATATTATGAAGACAATGCGCAGCAAAGGGGTAGAGGTACAGATAGGGACTTATAGTCTTCATATGCACCCGGCGTTCAGGCCATCATCCGAATGTCTTATTAAAGATTACATGATAGGAAGCAGATACGCTTGTGATCACTGCCTTGTGTTGCCGTTATTCCATGAAATGACCGACAAAGAACAGGATATCGTTGTTGATACACTGTTATCTCTAATAGACGTAAATCCATGTGCGGAATAGCAGGAATATTTAATTTAAACGGTGAGCCGGTTTCGCCTGTATCCATAAGGCGCATGACTGATGCTATTGCCCACCGGGGACCGGATAGTGAAGGGTTCTACATAGACAGCTTCATAGGTTTAGGTCACCGCCGTCTGGCAATCATTGATTTGTCGCCGGCAGGCCATCAACCTATGACCACGAACTGTAATCAATATGTAATCTCTTATAATGGTGAGGTATATAACTTTCAGGAATTAAGGACACAGTTGGAAGCTCTGGGACATCAGTTTCGCTCTCAAAGCGATACCGAAGTTATACTTTATTCATATAAAGAATGGGGAGAAAAATGCCTTGACAGATTCAACGGACATTTTGCTTTTGCCCTCTGGGACAAGAACAGGCAGGAATTATTTATCGCTCGCGACCGGTATGGTGTGAAGCCCTTATATTATACCTTTGCCGGAAACCATTTCATCTTCGCGTCCGAACAGAAAGCTATTCTTACCCATCCATCAGTCAATAAAGAAATAGACCTGGAAGCTTTGCTCGAATACTTCACATTCCAGAATATATTTACCGACAAAACTCTTCTCAAAGGTATAAAGCTGTTTCCACCTGGTTCATATGCACATCTTTCGCTTGCGGCATCAGGCAATGAACTTAAAATAACCCGCTATTGGGATTACAACTTTCAGGAACCTGAGCAACCTGTAGAAAAACAAGACTATGTAGAAGAACTTGACCACCTTTTCCGGCAGGCGATTAAACGTCAATTGATCAGTGATGTAGAATTGGGGGCATATCTCAGTGGTGGAATGGATTCTGGCTCAATAACTGCAATAGCAGCTCGACAGTTCCCTTTTTTAAAAAGCTTCACCTGTGGCTTTGATCTCCATTCCGCCTCCGGCCTGGAACTTGGTTTCGATGAGCGGGAGAATGCTGAATATATGTCTTATTTATTTAAGACCGAACATTATGAAATGGTACTTAAAGCAGGCGACATGGAAAGAATAATGCCGAAGCTTGTATGGCACATTGAAGAACCCCGCGTCGGACAAAGCTACCCAAATTTCTACGCTGCTCAACTTGCATCAAAGTTCGTAAAAGTGGTTCTGTCAGGAGGCGGCGGTGATGAACTCTTTGGCGGTTACCCATGGCGCTATTATCGAGCTGTTGACCCAACAGATACTTTTAACCAGTATGTGGACAAATACTATCTTTACTGGCAGCGTCTCCTTCCAAATACTGCACTTCAAAAAGTATTCTCCCCTGTATGGGATGATGTAAAACACGTCTGGACGAGAGATATTTTCAGAGATGTCTTCAAGAGGCATAAACACAGACTGTCAACACCTGAAGACTATATAAATCATTCTCTCAATTTCGAAGCTAAGACTTTCCTCCACGGTCTACTGGTTGTTGAGGATAAGCTAAGCATGGCTCACGGCCTGGAAACACGTGTACCTTTTCTGGACAATGACCTGGTGGATTTTGCAATGAATTGCCCTGTGAGTCTAAAGCTCAACAATCTTGAAACAATATCCCGCATTAATGAGAATGAACCCGGGAAAATGCACAAATATTATGAAAAAACCAGTGATGGCAAACAGATTCTAAGAGAAGTTATGCAGCGTTATATCCCAGATCAAGTTACAAAAGCTGTAAAACAAGGTTTCTCAGCCCCTGATGCAAGCTGGTTCAAAGGCGACAGCATCGACTTTGTCAAGCGTACCCTCTTTAACAATAACGCCCGAATCTATGATTTTTTAGATCGCACAACAGTAGAGGCTCTTGTTCAAGAACACCTCAAGGGTACTCAGAATCAGAGGTTGCTTATCTGGTCTTTTCTGAGTATTGAGGAATGGCTTAAATTATATTTATGATAATATCATTAACTAACTGTGAACTAGAATCTATTAGCCTTCCTTAAGAATTCCAATGATAGATATTGAATATATAAAAACTGCAGGAGATGATTCATTTGCAGATTACGTTCGTCTTAACACCAATTCTCTTTTATATAGCACTCCTCGCTACATGACGTTGATTGCAAAACATTTAAATGCACAGCCTGGTTGGCTAATAGCAAAGAGGGAAAATAAAATGGTTGGCATGCTGCCCTTTATCAAAAAGAATGGAGATCTTGGACCTGTTTTTAATTCACTGGCCTATTATGGCAGCAATGGTGGAGTTGTCCAAAATAAGAAGGATGATGAAGCAAAAGCAACGCTAATACGAAGTTTCTATACCATGGCAAACGAAGAAAAAGCTGCAAGCGCAACTATTATTACCAATCCACTTGAACAAGATTCAGATTTTTACTTTAAAAATGCCCAATATGACCATATTGATAAACGAATTGGTCAAATAACACATTTTCCAAAATTTATTACCCCTGATGATTTAATAACTTTATTCAAGGATCCAAGGCCACGTAATATCCGGAAAGCATTACGAGAAGGAATAGTCATAGAACCACACCAAGATAATGAAACACTAGAATTTCTTTATACTACACATGTTGCAAATATGAAATCTATTGGAGGAATTGAAAAAAAACGAGATTTTTTTTATTCAATCCCACAGATCATGAACAAATCTGATTGGGTAATATACTTGGCCAAACTTAGTAATAAATCTGTTGCAGCTTTATTAATTTTTTATTTTAATAAAACTATTGAATATTTTACACCAGTAGTATTGGAAGAATATCGTAATACACAAGCCTTATCACTTATTATTTACAAGGCAATGCAAGATGCAATTATAAGAGGTTTTTCAAACTGGAATTGGGGGGGGACATGGTTAACCCAAAATAGTGTTTATGATTTTAAAAAGCGCTGGGGGACAATTGATTATCCCTATTACTACTTTATAAAATTGTTTAATACTACTCTAATAAAACAGACAAAAGAAGAAATCCTGAAAAAATATCCAGGGTTTTATGTTCTTCCTTTTACAATCATTGAGGCCATATGAAACTAATGACCGAAAAAAATCAAAAATATAATAACCTTGTTATTGTTGGAACAGGTCTATTCTCTGAGTTAGCCAAGGTATATTTTGAGGAATATACAAATTATCGTGTTGTTGCATTTACTTGTCATTCAAAGTTTAAGAAGGATAATACAATTTATGGCAAACCCCTGTATGAATTAGAAACATTGAAAGATAAGTGCGCCATAGAAACACATAATATATTTGTTGCTATTGGTTATGGCAAAATGAACAAGCTACGTCAAGCTGTTTATGAAGAAGTAAAAGAAATTGGGTACACCTGTGTCTCATTCATCCATCCTGATGTTAAAATCTGGCCATCGACAATTCTAGGAGACAATGTTTTCATTTTCGAGAATAATACAATCCAACCATTTACATGTATTGGTTCCAATACTATTTTGTGGAGTGGTAATCACATTGGACATCACAGTAAAATCGGAAATCATTGTTTTATTTCGTCCCATGTCGTAGTTTCTGGATCGTGTGATATTGGAAATAATGTTTTTATTGGCGTGAATGCAACACTGCGTGACGGGCTTAAACTTGGCGATGAAACATTAATCGGTGCTGGAACCATTATTATGAAAGATACAAAACCTAAAGAGGTTTATATTTCCAAAAGAACAAAACAATACCATTTAAACAGCTCAGAAATAGAGTTTTAAAATGGACATCCGATCGCAATTAAAAAAAATTCAGGAATTGTACACCAAGAATATTCAGGAAAGGGGTGTAGCTCCCAAAGCGGTTGGTTGGAAGACAGAAGAAGATCAGCAACTACGTTTTGAGAAACTTGTTGCAGTGATTATTGAAAGAGATAATGCTATTACTGTCAACGATTATGGATGCGGCTATGGGGAGATGCTCAAATACTTAACCGAAAAAGAACATCAGCCTATAGCCACCTACAACGGCTACGACATCTCTCCGGAAATGCTTGTGGCAGCATCGCAACAACTTAACACATTTAAAGGGCAACTAAATCTATTGGAATCAATCACAATCAAAACAGAGGCAGATTACTCATTCCTATCAGGAACCTTTAATGTGCGGTTTGATGCTAACCGAGAGGCTTGGGAAGGATTTATCCATGAGAAGTTGCAAGAGATGTATAAATTTTCATGCAAAGGTTTCGCTTTCAATCTCTTGACATCATACGTTGATTACGAGGAACCCCATCTTTATTATGGCGATCCCTGTTACTGGTTCGATTACTGTAAACGAAATTTTTCAAAACAGGTATCGTTACTTCATGATTATCCTCTTTGGGAATGGACAATGATTGTCAGAAAATAGGTGTAATTATGTGGAAAAATATTTTTTTTTATCACCTTCCAGAAAAACGCCCTCAAAATGCAGTATCTCATGCACAATTACCAACAGCTCTTATCCTTGGGGATTTTATAAGAATATTTTTTGCTTCTAGGAACCAAAATCAGTATTCGTCAGTTTACTATGTTGATTTCTATCTTGCAGATCACAAAGTCACATCTTCAGAGTTTTCTCAATATCCCGTTCTTGTTCCTGGGGATATCGGAACTTTTGATGAACATGGGGTTTTCCCATCATCTATAGTTTCACACAATGGTAAGTTCTATATGTATTATATAGGATGGAACAAGGGTGTTGAACCACCTTTGTTTTATGCTTCAATTGGCCTTGCCTTTAGCGAAGACGGGGAGTTTTTCAAAAAATTTTCACATGCTCCAATTATTAGTAGGAGTAATTGGGATCCATGCCTTGTGACTTCACCCAATGTGTATATCGAAGGTAACCTATGGCGGATGACATATGTATCTGGAATTAAATGGACAAGGACATTAGATGGCAAACTTCAGTCACATTATCACATTAAATATGCAGAGTCAGAAGATGGCATTAATTGGAAAAGAAACGGTCACATAGCAGTCGACTTCCATAAGGGAGAAACCAACATTGCAAGATCTTCTGTAATAAAGGATCAAGATGATAGTTATAAAATGTGGTACTGTTATATTCATTCCAAAATCGGAAAATACCGAATTGGATTTGCAAAATCAAATGATGGCTATTCTTGGGAAAGAAAAGATGATGAAACCAATATAGTACTTGATGATAAGCATGCGACGGATATGATTTGTTATCCTTGCGTTTTCTTTTTTAAGAGTAAAATGTATATGCTATATAATGGTGATAATTTTGGTCAAATGGGATTTGGATTATCTATTTGGGAATAATAATAGAGGAATATCTTGACTACATTCATTAAGTCATATGCAACAAATAACGAGTGTATGAAAATTATAGGAAGATAGATCTTCTATGAAGAATAAATATGATTTTTCTGATTTCACTATTGATAATTACAAACGTCTCATAGATATTGCAAAAGAGAACTTTAAATTTATAAGTTTTAATGATTTGATCTCAAATAAAGATAAGAAATTTATTTTATGGCGGCATGATATTGATGCATCCGTACATCGAGCAGTAAAACTTGCTGAAATAGAAGCTGAACGGAAAGTAAAAGCTACCTATTTTGTACACTTGCATAGCACTATGTATAATGCCTTTGAACCAGAAATTGTTGACTGTATTAAAAAAATACTTAACCTGGGACATAATTTAGGCCTTCATTTTGATCAGGAATTCTATGGAGAACTTATTAATAAACATTTTGAGTTTTTTTTAAAATTTGAGGCATCCCTTCTTGAAATGCTCTTTGGTGTTCAAATAAGTGTTTTCACTTTTCATAACACAACACCTTTTGCAGTTTCTTGCATTAAACGTAAATATGCAGGCCTTATTAATGCAACATCAACTTATTTCAGAGAACAGGTGACCTATTGTTCAGACAGTAATGGTTATTGGCGTTTTAAAAGATTAGAAGATGTTCTACTTGATCCCAAAATTAAACGGCTTCAGGTTTTGACACATCCTGAATGGTGGCAGGATGAAGTTATGTCTCCGCGCCGACGAATCTTGCGATGTGTTGAAGGTCGTGCTACTAGAATCATTGAACAATACGACAGGGCTTTGAATATGTTTGGAAGAGTAAATTTTGATTAATTCTCTAATTAATTATATAACATGTTTTTATAATTTTATATAATTGGTTAAATATAAATTTAGAGGCAGGAAATATTCCTTATGGAATCAATTAATCTAACAGATATAGTAGAAGCACTTAATATTATTCATGAGATCAAAGGGATTTTGCAAAGGAAAATTTCAAATGTTAAATCTATAGAGGAAGCTAACGAATCATCTTTAATATGGATTTCTTCTTTAAATCCAGAGAAACAGATCCTTGCAGAAAAAACTTCTGCACATGTTATTGTGTGTGATAACAGCATTAAAGTAGAATCATTGTTAAGAGATAAAACTTTTATTATTGTAGAGAAACCTCGACTTGCTTTTATAAGAATTGTCCAAAAATTTTTTACACCGAAACCGAAGAAAGAAATTCATCAGACAGCTTTGATTCATCCTGAAGCTAATATTGATGAAGATTGTTACATAGGTCCATTTTCTTACATTGGAAAATCCAAATTGGGCAAAGACTGTCAGATAATGGGGCATGTATTTATTTACGATGGAGTTGAAATCGGTGACAGAGTAATTATTCATGCCGGGGCAGTCATAGGCGCAGATGGTTTTGGTTTTCAAAGAAACGATCTTGGAGAATTAGAAAAATTTCCTCATATTGGTGGAGTAGTAATCGAAGATGATGTGGAGATTGGGGCAAATACCTGTATTGACCGAGGTACTTTAGGAAATACTATTATAAAAAAAGGAACAAAAATCGACAACCTTGTTCATGTCGCACATAATGTGATTATTGGTGAAAATGTAGTAGTTATAGCCAATGCAATGATTGGAGGAAGCACCCAAATTAGTAATCAAGCTTGGATTGCACCTAGTGCTTGCTTAAGAGATGGTTTGTTTATCGGAGAAAGATCTATTATTGGTTTGGGGTCTGTGGTTGTCAAGAACGTTGGGGCTAACAGTATTGTATTCGGTAGTCCAGCAAAACAAAAAAATTAACTGAAGATTTCAAATTTTCAGGAGACTCCTTTAGTATTGTGCATTTGTATTTGATTATAGAAATAACTTGATATCTAATTAATCAAAAAAAAGGGGCATTATAAAATCCATTAACAGGAGATCATCCATAAAATGGTCATTATTTTAAAAAGATACCTTCTTATTGTATTTTCAATTGTATTACTTCCTTTTTTTCTCTTTATAGCTATTATTTTTGCAGTTTATTCAAGAAAAGGAAACAAAACATATTTTAGAGATGCAAGACTTGTCTGGGGTCCAACTCCTGTCATCAATAACAGATATTGGTCAAAAGCAATGCAAAATGCAGGATGGATATCGCAAACACTTATGGAGGATTTCTATTCAGCAATTAACAAGAGAGAGGATTTTGATGAGTTCATAACTGATCGTTATTGGGTTCTACCAAAAAGTATAAAATTGACTATTATTTTCCTGGAATCGCTTTTCAGGTTTGATGTCTTTTTTTTGCCTTTTAGTGGATGGGTATTGGGAAAAACACCCTATTGGCGACTTGAAGCCATAATATTGAAATTGGCTGGCAAGCGTATTGTTGTAATTCCTTATGGTGCTGACGCCTTTGTTTACCGTAACATTAGGTCAACTTCGCTTATACATGGTCTATTGATTTCCTATCCAAAGGCATCGCGCATGCAAGATGCAATTCAACAAAGAGTATCTTATTGGTGCAAACATGCCAATTGTGTTATTCCTGGCGGAATGGGACCGGACGGTTTTGGTAGATGGGATGTATTGTTGGCTAGTTCACTTCATATAGATACAGAAATGTGGAAGCCAAGCATGCGTTTTTCACCTGCAGATGGCACTAACGGGACCGTCTATATTTCCCATTCACCAAATCATAGGGGAGGTAAAGGTTCGGAGTTTATCATTGCAGCCATTGATAAGTTGAGAGAAGAGGGTCTTCAAGTGGAACTCGTTTTGACGGAAAAAATACAGAATGATGAACTAAGGCGGATTCTTGAATATGAAATAGATATTCTTGTAGATCAAATAATATCTACAGGTCACGGTATGAATGGACTTGAAGGCATGGCAATCGGTTTACCGGTTATATCGAACCTTGAAGATGATACTTATCTCCTTCCAATGCGAAGGTGGTCCTTTTTCGGTGAATGTCCAATTGTATCGGCAAGCCCAGAAACAATTGTTGAGGTCCTGCGCAAACTTGTAACCCGCCCTATACTCCGACATCAGCTTGGTCGTGCAGGTCGACAATATGTTGAAAAGTATCATGGATATGACTCTGCACAGTATTTATTCTCGAATGTTTTAAAATATATTTACGGTGAAAGTGACTGTCTGCTTAACCTTTATCACCCATTGCTTGGCGAATATACAATGCGTGGTCCTAGCATTGATCATCCATTGGTCAAAAATCATATTATAGATTGATCTTGTATGAGTTTTATAGGTAATTATTTAAAAGTTAAAGTTACATAAAACAGATAATAGATTTATCAAAACTTATCCAATAAATGATCAAGAAATTAGCCAAAGATATCTCCATATATGGAGGGTCAGATTTTGTATTCAAAATCATTGCTTTCACAACCTTCCCAATCTATGCTCATATTTTTTCTCTGGCTGAATTTGGGATCATGGAATTAGTCCTTACAGCGTCTGGGCTGATTGCATTATTTGCAAATGCAGGTCTCAATAATTCAACACAACGGTTTTATTGGGATCCGTTGACAACAAAAGAAAACCAGCCTGTCATTGTATCTTCAGGTCTTCTCCTAATAATCGGATGGAGTGTAGCGATTGTATTATTAATGGTTTTATGTCTTTTCCCTTTTAAAGGAACTATTGAAAGCCGTTACAATATTCCCTGGATTATTGTCATGCTTTCCCTATTAACAATTATACCGGCACAGATTCTTCAATATTGCCTTGATGTAATCAGGCTTCATTTCAATCCCTGGGCTTTTGCTTCAGTAGCATTCTTTAAAAATCTGGGGGGGATCATACTAGGACTTATTTTAATACTGATATATAAAATTGGTCTGGTCGGTTTTTTCTGGGGCGCTTTTGTCATGGCTTTTTTGTCGATACCAATTGCACTATTTTGTATTCGTAAAGATATTATTTTTTCTTTTGATGTCAAAACTGCAAAACAACTTTTCATTTTTGGGTACCCTTTCATTTTCGCTGGCATTGCCTATTGGTTATTCGGCTCAATGGACCGCTGGATGCTTGCAGTATTGAGTGACAATAACAATGTCGGCACATTCAGCATAGCTTTTAAACTGGCATCCATTATACTATTTGTTAATACTGCTTTTGGTCAGGCCTGGAGCCCTGTTGCAATAAAGATGATGCGCGATTATGAAGATTATCGCTGGAAATACAGTCAGATTTTCAGTTATTGGTTTTTTCTTCTCGCCCTGCTTGGGGCAATAATATCACTATTTTCCTATGAGATCCTTTATATCTTGACACCCAAGTCATATTGGGCTGCTACTTATGCAACAATATTCGTGGTTATGGGAATGGTATTATCTGGAACAACCCAAATCACTGCCCTAGGCATCTCCATTAAAAAGAAAACCCAATTGTTGTCATATGCCTCATGGGTCACTGCTGTTGCCAACTTTTTATTGAATTTATTATTGATACCATATTGGCATGCTACAGGCGCAGCCATATCAATGTTTTTATCATATGGTATCCTGACTGGACTTTACTTATATTGGACACAGAAGCTGCATCCGATTCCGCTAGAAAAAATAAAGCTGTTCTACAGTTTATTGGTTATTTTTTTTACAATTCCCATTGCACTATATTTAAATACATTACAAATTTCTTTTCTATCAATCATAGCAAAGCTGTTCATTATTTCTGTAATTATCCTGGGAGCTTTAAAGATTCATCTTATTGATATCTGCGTAATCTTCAACACCCTGAATTTGAGGCCTAAATGCAAAGCTGTTTAATTACGGGAGCAGGAGGTTTTTTAGGCAAGAGGCTATGCAAACACCTAGCTGAAATGGGAATTTATGTATACGCTCTCGGCAATCATATTCCATCACTGCAGGATAAGGACTACTATTTTTCTTCAAAAAATATTCAATTCATAGAAATAGATTTGAAAGATATCAATGTTGATAAATTGCCGGCAAACATTGATTATGTTTACACTCTGGCCCAATCACCTCATTTCAGGGATTTCCCCGATATGGCGGAAGACATTTTTTCGGTAAATGTTCATGCCAATTTAAAGATTCTTCAATGGGCATCTGAAATGAATGTCAGAAAGATTGTTCATGCTTCCTCAGGCGGTATCTATGGGGAGAAAACAGGTTCGCAGCTACTTGAAAATAATCTTCTTCCAGTTGATTCGCCTTTGGGTTTTTATTTAGGTACAAAACTTTGCGGCGAGATTATTTTCCAGAATTATCGTCATTTTTTCGAAACAGCTGTGATTTTGCGTCCATTTTTCATGTACGGCCCGGGACAAAGAAAAGACATGTTTATTCCAAGAATAATAAATTCAGTCAAAGAAGGAAAACCGATCATGTTACAGGGAAATAACGGAGTCAGCGTTAATCCAATATATATAGAAGATGCAGTGGCAGCTTTTGCTCGCGCCCTTAATCTTACCGGATGTCATGTAATCAATGTTGCAGGAAAGGAAGTGCTGACACTAAGGATGATTGGAATGACCATTGGCAGTGTTCTTGGGAAAGACCCTGTTTTCCAGATAGATGAAAATGCAACACCAGGTAATTACATAGCAGATATTATGAAAATGTCAGAATTGTTGATTGAACCTGAGACCTGCTTTAACAAAGGCATTGAATCAATTACTCAATTATGAGCAATACAAGGGCAACATTTCATGACAAATGGTACAATGATCCTGATTGTGCTTTTTCCGAAACATTAAGAGAAGGCTCAGAAATTCAGAATTGGATATTAAACAGAAATGGATTTAAAAATATTGAGGAACTCAGAGAATTTCTAAAAAATAGAAAACGTATCCTTGATGCAGGATGCGGCAACGGAAGGGTTACTGCACTTTTACGAAAATGTTCTGATTACCGAAACACTCAGATAGTTGCGTGTGATCTGGTTTCATCGAAAATTGCAAAAAAAAACTTATCAAAATATTCGAATATATGTGTTTATGAAAAAGATCTACTTGGTGATTTAAGCAGGTTAGGAAGATTCGATTTCATATACTGCCAGGAAGTATTGCATCACACCAAAAACCCTCAACAGGCATTTATAAATTTGTGCGGTCTCCTCAAAAAAGGTGGTGAAATAGCTGTTTACGTATATAAATTAAAATCACCGGTAAGAGAATTTACAGATGATTTCATAAGAAACAAGATTTCTTCAATGCCTTATGAAGAGGCTTTAAAAATATGCAGCCAGATTACTGATTTGGGTAAAGCACTTTCAGAATTAAAAATGAAATTCATTTCACCAGCTGTGGACCTGCTTGAGATTCCAGCCGGAGAATATGATATTCAGAGATTTTTCTACCATTTTTTTATGAAATGTTTCTGGAATCAGAATCTATCTCAAAGAGATAATATCGTAATAAACTATGATTGGTATCATCCGCAAGATTGTTCCAAACACACCATAGAAGAAGTTAGGAGATGGTATAATATGATGAATTTAAAAATTAACCATGAATTTGTTGATCATTATGGGATTACCATTAAAGGCATTATGCCTTAAGATAATAACATTCCTGATATGGCAGATTTTAACTGCTTTTAGAAATCAAAATAAAATTCTTACAGCCCCATGAAAAAAGATTTGAAAGTTTTACATTGTCCTACCGGCATAGGGGGGCATCCACAGGAACTCGCCAGAGCAGAAAGGGCAGTTGGCCTTTTGAGCCATTCAGTAACATTTGAGCAGAACTATCTCAATTATCCTTCTGATGAAATTCTTTTCAAGAAAACTGATCCAGAATATATCAGACAATTAAAAAGATGGACCTTGTTGATCAGGGCTCTTTTCAATTATGACGTAATCCATTTCAATTTTGGCCAGACAATCCTTCCTGCACCTGTACCGACTCATAGGCTTGCTAATCATAATTACCCCGGAATTATTAAATCACTTTACAATTTATATGCAGGTTTTTTTGAATTAAAAGATCTGATCTGGCTTAAAAAAACAGGGAAAATTATTGCTGTTACATTTCAAGGTGATGATGCAAGACAAGGTGATTACTGTTTAAACAATTTTAATATTACACATGCTAAAGAAGTTGATCCTAGTTATTACACAACAGAAACTGATACTTGGAAAAGGAAAAGGATTAAATTATTCAACAAATACGCAGATATTATATATTCATTAAATCCTGACCTTCTACATGTCCTACCTGAACGTGCTCAATTTATTCCATACTCAAACGTCGATCCGCACTCGATACAATTCTTAAATAAAAATCTTAATGCTCTCCCTCTAGTATGCCATGCACCAACAAACAGGCAAGTGAAGGGAACATGTTATATCCTCGATGCAGTATCAAAATTAAAAAAGGAGGGTGTTGCTTTCGATTTTACTCTTGTTGAGGACATGTCAAATGCTGAAGCAAAAAAAATATACTCGAAAGCTGACCTACTAGTCGATCAACTGCTTGCTGGTTGGTATGGTGGTGTAAGTGTGGAAGCTATGGCAATGGGAAAACCAGTAATCTGTTATATAAGAGAATCAGACCTTAAATTTATCTCCAAACCAATGAGGGAAGACATACCTATTATAAATGCAAATCCTAATACAATATATGAAGTCCTAAAGTCATACCTAACAGTCAGAAAACAAGAACTGTTAGGCATAGGTGAGAGATCAAGAATATATGTTGAAAAATGGCACGACCCATTAAAAATCGCCACTATTATTAAAACTGACTATGAAAAAGCACTTAAAAAGAAATTTTAATATTTCTGCATTTCTCAGATAATATCTATAAGGCAACTAATCTTTTAAAAATATATGTGTGGCATATCTGCAATAATCATACATGAACCTGATCCCAAGTATCAGGAGTATGCAAATAAAATGACAGATCTCGTCCAGCATCGAGGCCCCGACAACAAAGGGATTATTGAGCTGTTGAGAGGGAAAGTTTTTCTTGGTCATAGACGGCTGTCGATTATTGACCTTACAGATGAAGCAAACCAGCCAATGTCCTATGATGAGGACACTCTCTGGATAGTTTTCAATGGAGAAATTTATAACTATATAGAACTAAGAAATGAATTGGAGTTGGCAGGATATCATTTCAAAACAAGGTCTGACACTGAAGTAATTCTTGCGTCTTATAAACAATGGGGAATTAATTGTTTGAACAGATTCAACGGCATGTTTGCTTTTGTGGTTGTTGATGTTCAGAACAAAAAAATATTCGCAGCAAGAGATCGGCTGGGTGTCAAACCCATTTATTATACAACAATGCCAGGTAAATTTATCGCGTTCGCATCCGAGATAAAACAGTTCACAGCTATTGAAGGCTGGAAAGCAAAAATCAATAATCAGAGATTTTTCGACTATCTTGCTAAAGGATTGATCGACCATACAGAAGAGACAATGTTCAAGAATGTCTATCAGCTTCGTGGTGGTCAATATATGCTGATAGACATTGAAGCATCCAACAGCAGCTTTTTAAAGATTAAGAAAGAAACATGGTGGTCTCTTGATAGTATTCAAAACAATGAAAATATAACCTTGCATGATGCAAGTTCACATCTTATTCATTTGCTTGAAGATTCCGTGAGGTTGCGCTTAAGATCGGATGTTCCTGTTGGCTCATGTTTATCGGGCGGTTTGGATTCATCTACCATTGTATGCCTGATTGCCAGATTACTAAAAGGCCAGAATATAGATGAACTGCAAAACACCTTTTCATCATGCTTTAACAATAAAAAATATGATGAGCGTGAATATATTGAAGAAGTCATACTCCATACGAATGCAAAATCTCATTATATATTTCCTGAGCCAGATTCATTATTCGGCAATCTTGACAAAATTACATGGCATCAGGATGAACCCTTCGGTTCGACCAGCATATTTGCTCAATGGTGCGTTTTCAGTCTTGCAAAGCAGCATAACACCAAAGTAATGCTTGACGGACAGGGTGCTGATGAACTGCTTGCCGGATATCATCCTTTCCTTTGGATATGGCTGGCCGGGTTTATAAGAAAGTTGGATTTTGTAAGTTTTTACAAAGAACTCTTATCAGTGAGAAGCAAACATCGGTACAGTTTCTTGAAATTGATGGTCAATTCCTTTCATTCAGTTTCTCCCTCAATTTTAAGAAGAACTGGAAGAAGTCTTGCAGGAATACCTGATGTACCAAGTTGGATTAACAGGGATATACTTAAAAAAACAGGGATTGAAAAAACATCAACAACAGACATTGCCCCTGATAAATCTTTAAAAATGATGTCTAAAAGATATTTACTTACAACAAATCTGCCGCATTTGCTTCATTATGAAGACAGGAATTCAATGGCTCACTCTATTGAAGCAAGGGTTCCTTTTCTTGATTATAGAATTGTAGAATTTGTTTACTCTCTTCCTGACAATTTCAAGATATCCGATGGCGAAACCAAGTTTATTCTAAGACATGCCATAACGAATCTTGTTCCCAATAAAATCAGAGTCCGTCAGGATAAAATGGGTTTCGTAACACCTGAAGAGTTGTGGATAAAAGATACTCACACAGAGGAATTCCAAAAGAAATTGGAGGAGTCTGTGGGAAACATCGGATTGTGGATTAACCCTAAAAAGGTAATTACTTTACTTAACTCGACAATTAACAGTTCAATGAACTTTGATTGGACTTTATGGCGGATAATAAATGCAGGTGCATGGATAAAAATCTTTAATATTCGATTAGACAATTTATGACGAAGACAAAAATACTCACGCTGGCAGCATTTGCCATGGACAGGTATGATGCAGAGCTGATTCATTTTTCATCCATAACGAATGGCCTGAAAAAGCTTGGGCATAGTGTCAGCGTCTTCCATGTGTCTAAAAGAGGTGAACCCGCAGTAAGAAATATTCTTCTTGAAGATATTCCTTTTAGTGAGCGTTTCGTAACTGCTGTCGGCAATAATGAGATGTTTATAAAGGGCATAGTTGCACTTCCGTCATTTATTCGCTTTGTTATCAAGAACAAACCCGATATCATTTATACAAGGCTGGGAATAGTTACTGGGATATATGTAATCTTTCTCAAACTGATATTCGGGAAAAAGATTAAGATTATAACCGAACACAATGGCTGGATTGGACCGGAAGCTAAAAATTCTGGAAAACCTTGGATCTTATACACTATCGGAAAATTGATTCAGAAATGGGTATCAAAGTTCTCAGATGGAATCAGAGCAGTATCTTCTGGTATAAAAGAATATCTAGTCTCTTTTAATATTAATGAAAACAAAATCACAGTTATTGGCAATGGCACTGATATCTCACATTTCAAACCCCTTCAGATAGAACCATCTTTTGACTTTGGCTTTATTGGAAATATTGCAAAATGGCAGGGAATTGAATGGTTAATAAAATCATTTGCTCTCACACTAAAAGAGAAGCCCGGGATATCTCTGGTTATTGGAGGGTCAGGTCCACAGAAAGCTAATTGCGTCAAACTGGCTCATGATTATGGTATTGTCAGCAATGTTATTTTTGCAGGACAAATCCCTTACAGTGAAACCAACAACTTCATCAATAACATCAAAGTATGTATGGCGCCATTCCTGCCAAGAGGTTCTTCAAATGACAACAAGTCCCTATCTCCTCTTAAAATCAGAGACTATGCTGCATGCGGCAAACCGATTATTTCAAGCAGGATACCGGGACTCGAAGAAATAGAAGAAGCAGGGTTTGGAATACTTGTTGAACCGGGAAATGTTGAAGGACTCAAAAATGCCATGCAATATTTACTCGAAAACCCTGATCTAGTATCCGAAATGGGACACAAAGCTAGGGCATATGCTGAAAAATACTATTCATGGGATATAATTTCCAAACAAATATCAGATGAGATAATAGAACCTCTTCTGAATACATGAAAAATAATCATTTTGTGCTGAATAACGGGAATCTGTGTTTCATAATTCTTTTCAGTGTCCAATGCTTGTCAGATATAACATTCAATGTTATATCTGTATGTAACTTTTAAGGGCAGGTACAAAATAGTGTATCTCAAGAGAATGCTTTCCGATATGGCATTAAAGGCTTCGGGACAATTCCCTGCAATGCTTGTAACCGGCCCGCGGCAGTCGGGGAAGACAACCTTCTTAAGATCTGAATTCCACGATTCTGCGTATATATCACTTGATGACCCGCTGGAAAGAAGGTTTGCCGAGGAAGACCCGAACGGTTTCCTGGACCGTTTTGCCGGGAAGCAGTCAACCATCGATGAAATCCAATATGCACCTACCATATTTCCTTATCTTAAGATCAGAATCGACAATGACCGCAAATCATCAGGGAAATGGCTGCTAACCGGCTCACAAAGATTCCAGATGATGGCAAATGTAAGTGAATCTCTTGCGGGACGCATTGCAATACTCGACCTGCTTCCTTTCAATTATCTCGAATACGGATATGATAAACAGCTGCCTGTCGGAGATGCTGTCTATTATGGAGGTTATCCCGAAGTTTCTCTGAATCCCGACATAAGAAATCAATGGCTGTCGTCTTACATTCAAACCTATATCGAGAGGGACATCAGGCATATAACATCGGTTCAGGACCTTGGCCTTTTCCAGACATTTCTATCATACTGTGCCTCGATACATGGCCAGGAACTCAACTTAGCAAAAATATCTTCCCAATGCGGCGTTTCGCAACCGACCTGCAAAAGGTGGATATCCATATTGGAGACAACATTCATCATTTACCTTTTGAATCCATATTCCAGAAATCTTGGCAAACGCCTGGTGAAATCTCCCAAATTGTATTTCATTGATCCTGCAATCCCCGCATACCTGACAAGGCAAAGCTCGCCCGATTCCATATTGACAGGTGCAATGGGGGGAGCATTCTTCGAAGGATTCATTATATCCGAAACAAATAAGATTTTAACTGCGAAAAATTCAAATGCCTCTCTCTCATTCTTCAGGTCTAACGACCAGACGGAAATCGATTTGATCATCGAAAAAGATGGCACAATATGGCCCATCGAAATAAAGAAGAGTTCCACACCCACTGTCAAATTTACTGAAAGTCTGATTAAGTTCAGAGCACTGCACCACCAATCTCAAAAAGTTGGAACACCAAAGCTGGTATGCACGATCGATGAGAAAAGGGCGATGCCCCATCATGTCGAGGCATTGCCCTGGCAGGAATATCTTTTCTGGGTAAATGAACTCTGAGCCTTACCCGAAAAATTTTTACTTGTTGATAAAGTATATCAGATAATGTGCAGAATAGCAGGAATCTGGAAAATATATTCAACTTACTAACTTAATATGACTTTCGGTTTTGAGGGCGGATCTTTCCGCAATCATTTCAAAATGCGCATCACTATGCAGCAAAACAGCGCCGGATTTTAAAGCACATGCCGCAATAAGAATATCAGTATAAGGAACTGTGATCCCATGTCTTCTCAATTTAAAAGCAAGATTGAAAGATTCATCCCAGACACTGCTGTTAATTGGAATTGTATCGATCGAATCAAGCCTTTTTTTCAATCGGCTGAACTCTTTTTCAGTCTTTGTTCCGCCTAGAAGTTCAAGCTTGATCATATCGGTAATCGTTATGCTTTCAATCGATAAGAGCTGAGCGATACGCTCTCTTATTAAAAGTATTGAATCTTTCCTCAGTGCATGAATCCATGCAGATGTATCGACAAGATACAGATTATTGCTCATCTCTCAATCTTTCAAGTCTTTCAGGTGTCAAATCAATATCAAAGCTTCCAAGTTCATCAATGAAAGCCTTACTGCTGCTCCTTTTCACAAGCAGCTTCAACCCTTTTTCAATTGCCTGCCTTTTTGTATTTGCACCTGTTGCGGCAATTGCATCTTTCATCAACTCTTCATCAATACATACGGTTGTCTTTGTCGCTTTTGCATGTGTCATACATAACCTATATACATATTAATTATATGTCTTTCAATCAGTTTTTGTATATAATAATATTATGTGTCGAATAGCCGGAATCTGGAATACAAAAGACAAAGCGGACGTGCCTGATACATGCACCCGGATGCGCGATGTCATGCATCGTGGCGGGCCGGATGATGCCGGACTTTATGTTGATAAAAAGGCAGGGCTCGCTCTCGGCCACAGGCGGCTTTCGATAATCGACTTGAGCCCGACAGGCCATCAGCCGATGGTATCACCGGACGGCCGTTACACGATCTGCTACAATGGTGAGACATACAATTTCAGGGAACTGAGGCTGGAACTTGGCGATTTTGCATTCCGCGGTTCATCCGATACCGAAGTGGTTCTGAACGCCTTCATCAAATGGGGGCCTGACTGCGTCAAACGCTTTAATGGCATGTTCGCTTTTGCAGTCTGGGATTCATTGGAAAAAACCCTCTATCTGTTCAGGGACAGGATAGGCGTAAAGCCGCTTTTTTATTATTCCAATGACGGCGTCTTTGCATTCGCCTCCGAGCTCAAGGCGCTGCACGCTGGATTGGCGGACAGGCTTAATATTGATACTGACGCACTTGGGGAATTCTTCCATTACGGCTACATTTCGGCGCCGCGTTCTATCTATAAGAATGTATCCAAGCTGGAGCCAGGCTGTTTTATGAAGATTTCGGATAGTTTCCAGATAGAGCAGCGCAGATACTGGGATATGAATTCATTCGAAGAATCCCGTCCTCCACTCAGCGAGCAATCCTGCATCGAAGAACTGGAATCCATAATGATCGATGCGTTCAAGAAGCGGCTCATAGCAGACGTCCCGGTCGGCGTATTTCTCTCAGGCGGCGTTGATTCATCGCTAGTAACAGCAATCCTCGCAAAGCATAGCGGGGCCGACATAAAGACCTTCACCATCGGGTTTAATGAAAAGAACTATGATGAATCACCATGGGCAAAAATGGTAGCCAACTACCTCGGAACTTCACATACCGAAGAGATCGTCACACCCGAACATGCAAGGGCGATTCTTCCCCTCTGGCCGGAGATATATGATGAACCCTTCGGCGACATCTCAGGAATTCCCACAACAATCGTCGCACAGATAACCCGGCGAAATGTGAAGGTCAGCCTTTCGGCAGACGGAGGAGACGAACTCTTCTGCGGTTACCACCACTATTGGGTCATGAACAGGCTGGGCAAAATGCTCACAGGTCTGCCTGCTTCAGTTCCAAGGCTGGCGGGCAGGATCATCGGAATCCTCGGAATAGACACGGTATCACAATTCTCGCAAGTGTTTCCCAAATTAAGGCTTCCCGCAATAAAAGACCGCTTCAGAAAATTCCATGCAGTGCTTGAAAACTGGCAGGGCGGCGTTTCATCGGCATATCCTTATGCACTCGCCTACTGGCTGCCTGATGAAATCAGAAAAATGACAGGTGCATATTCTGTCAGCAGGGAATCTCTGGAATCTTTCAACAGGGATATCCTGGGCTCAATGATGCTCTACGACATGAAATATTACCTGCCCGATGATATTCTTACAAAGGTTGACCGGGCGACCATGTTCACGAGCCTCGAAGGCCGCGAGCCCATGCTCGACCACAGGATAGTGGAATTTGCCTTGAAGCTGCCGATTGAGTATAAGTTCAGAAACGGCCAGACCAAATACATTCTTAAAAAGCTACTCGCCAGATATATACCTGATGAGCTCTTCGACAGGCCCAAGCAGGGGTTTGCCGTACCGGTCTACTCATGGCTCCACGACGACATGCAGAACCTTATTGATACGCACCTAAACCCTGATGCCTTAAAAACCCAGCAATATATCGACCCTGAGATTGCATCAAGGACGGTTCAGGAATTCAGACAGAAAAAAGGCTCCATCGCTGTTGACCGCATCTGGCTGCTGCTGGTCTTTATGATGTGGCATTCCAGATATTGCAAGGCGTGATAACTTTGATTCGGGCATATAGCCCACACCCTTCGGGCGTTCCTTCGGAACGTCCAATTTCGTGATGCGAAATTGTGTCGCGGTCTGCTTTGTTCTGACACCCTGCGTTTCATCTCGTTCCCAAGCCGGAGCTTGGGAACGAGGCGGGAAAATCATGATAACTTCGTACCTCTGCGCCATTCGGTGGATATCATCTCGTTCCCAAGCTCCAGCTTGGGAACGTCCATCATGTATGAAGTTCCTTCTTCATCTGCAATAAACAGATGCGCTCAAGGTATAAAACATTCGAAAGTAATATTAATATTCCCTATTTTGTGACTTCCTCAATCATTAACTGGATTCCTGTTTTTACGATAAAAGATCATTTCGACATAGTGATCGATTCGCTTAAATATTCCAGAAAAAATTCAGGCATGAAGCTGTTTGCATATGTTATTATGGATAATCATATGCACCTGATTGTTTCATCGGAAAACCTTTCAAAAACCATACAATCGATTAAGAGTTTTACTTCAAAACAGTTAATCGAGTCTTTTAAAAAAAGAAAGATGACACAGCTTCTTGATAAACTACGACTTAACAAAGCTGCCTATAAAACTGAAAGCACATACCAGGTCTGGCAGGAAGGTTATCATCCTCAGGAAATCTCTTCTCAAGAAATGATGTTTCAGAAAATAGAGTATATCCATAATAATCCCGTTAGAAGGGGATTGGTAAGGAAACCTGAAGAATGGCTTTATTCAAGTGCCTTAAGCTTACTATCCGATAATAAAGGAGTACTTGAACTAGATGCATTTCCCATGTGAAGAGTTGATAAAGCCAGTGCTTTCGACGTTCCCAAGCCGGAGCTTGGGAACGAGAGGAATAGCTCATTCGCTTATCAGCTGATCAATACGCTCATTCCTCGACTTCATCGCTTCGCGGTCTGCTTTGTTATGACGCCTTGCATTTCATGTTAAAGATAGGCTGATCCGCACAAGCTATTGATCTGAAATATCAGATATACTTTTCCATGAAACCACTTTTATTCCATGTTTTTCAATAGTTGCACTGCCTCCATATATCAATACCGGGTTTATTGAAACATCTCCGGCAATTTCCCTCCATTTATTAATTCCCGCAAAATAATCCTTATTAAGCGTCTGGCCTGATTTAATCTCCACAGGCTCAAGCTTGTCACCTTTTTCAACAACAAGGTCAACTTCCGTCCCGGTACGGTCTCTCCAGAAGTAAAGGTTTGATTCAAGCCCACTGTTATATCTTGATTTCATGAATTCGCTTATTACAAAAGTTTCGAACAATGCGCCCCGCATGGGATGATGGCTCATCTGAACCTTGTCCTGAATAGAAAGGAGCCATGCCGCAAGGCCCGTATCATAGAAATAAATTTTTGGCGTCTTTATAAGCCTTTTGCTGAAATTCGAATAATGCGGCCTCAAAAGAAATATTATGTAGCTTGCCTCAAGGATCGATATCCACTCTCTTGCCGTATTATGAGTAATCCCGCAGTCGGCAGACAATGAAGAAAGGTTGAGCAGCTGCCCTGTTCTTGACGCACACATTCTTACAAAACGCCTGAAAAGGCTCAAATCCTTGATGTTTACCATTTGCCTTACATCACGCTCGATATATGTCTGCACATAGTTTGAATACCAAACCGCCGGTTCAGGTTTTTTATCATGAACAGGTGGATAAAACCCCTTGAGAAGCAGTTCATCAATACTCGTTTTTTCTGTAAAGGATTTTATCGAACTGCATTCACTGATATTGAAAGGCAAAAGCTGCAGCAGGGCCACCCTTCCCGCAAGCGACTGCGTGATGCCAGATAATAGTCCGAATTGCTGTGAACCGGTTAGAACAAAAAGCCCAGGGATATTCAGTGTATCAATAAATTCCTGAAGGTAAGAAAAAAGCTTTGGACAGCGCTGAATTTCGTCGAGGACAGCACCTTTACTGTATTGCGAAAGGAAACCCCTGGGATCGTTCTCGGCAGCATCCCTTAAATCAAGGTTTTCAAGATTGACATACGGCTTGTCACCGAATACTAATCTTGCCAGTGTCGTTTTTCCTGACTGTCTCGGCCCAGTAATTGCAACCACAGGAAAAGACCTTGAAGCTCTCTTTAAAAAATCTTCCGCCTCACGCTTTATCATGAAAAATGTTTATAGTCTGTTTGGCTGATTGTCAATTCAATTCTCAATTAGCCAATCAGTCCGCTTATAATTCGCGCAGCTTCTTCTGCGGGATTTAATGCAGCCATGACTCTTTCCATAAGATAGCTTCCCACAATCGCACCGTCGGCAAAGCCCAGGATTTCATCCACATGATCCTTTGATGATACGCCAAACCCTACGCAAACCGGAAGTTTCGTCATCTCCCTTATCCCGGAAACCTGTCTTTTAACCTCATCGGACAGAGTTTTGCGTGTGCCTGTCACACCTTTGACAGCAACCGCATAGACAAAACCTGAGCACTGACCAAGCACTTCCTTCTGTCTTTCAAATGTGGTTGAGGGCGCAACAAGTCTTATCAGGTCAATGCCTGCTTCCTGTGTAATCATGTAAATTTCCGATGCGTCATAAGCAATATCAGGGATTATCACACCGGAAATGCCGGAGGCCTTGAGTTTTATAAGCGTTGCCTCAAGTCCCCTGTGCATCAACGGATTTATATAGCTCATTACGATAAGCGGACATTTTACGCCCGCACTCCACGCCGGCAGTCGTTCAAAAAGAGCATCCATTTTAAAACCTGCATCCAGCGCCGCCTTTGAAGCCTTCTGCAAGACCGGCCCGTCCGCCATTGGGTCTGAAAAGGGTATGCCTATTTCTATTGCGGCTGCTCCGGCATCGGAGAGAGCCCTGATTATTTTCCCTGTTGTCTCGATATCCGGAAGCCCTGCAGTCACATAAGGTATGACTGCCCTTTTCGTATTTCTTATAGCATCAGTTATATTCATATCCCGGCCTCCAGCACCGTATGCAGGTCTTTATCTCCCCTGCCTGAAAGATTGATGACCACAGTTTTGCCCTGACTATCCGTTGCGTATTTTTTAAGGTATGCAACTGCATGCGAGCTTTCAAGCGCAGGCAGAATCCCCTCAAGCCTGCTCAGCAAGCTGAACCCCTCAAGCGCTTCCGCATCGTTTACAAGCACGTATTTTGCCCTGCCGCTTACCGAAAGAAAACAATGCTCGGGCCCGGCGCCGGGATAATCAAGGCCTGCTGCAACCGAATGGGTATCAAGCACCTGCCCGTCATCATCCTGCAGGAGAAAGAACTTTGCCCCATGGAGCACACCGGGCGTACCGAAGTTTATGCTCGCCCCGTGTTTTTTATCCCCGTCACCGTAGGCCTCGACGCCGATCAGCTCTACCGCATCATTCATAAATCCTTCAAATATGCCTATCGCATTGCTGCCGCCGCCCACGCACGCAATGACCGAATCAGGCAGCCTCCCTGTTTTATCAAGAATCTGCGCCCTCGCTTCAATGCCTATGATTTCCTGGAACCTTTTCACTATCATCGGGTACGGGTGAGGGCCGATGACCGAGCCGATCAGATAATAGGTATCGTCGACGTTTGTGACCCAATCGCGTATCGCTTCGCTTGTCGCATCCTTGAGTGTCGCGGTTCCGGCGCTGACAGGCACAACCTGTGTTCCCAGAAGCCTCATGCGCTCTACATTCATTTTCTGGCGTTTTATGTCCTCGGTGCCCATATAAACCGCGCAATCGAGCCCGAACAGCGCGCACACCGTGGCAGTGGCAACACCGTGCTGGCCCGCGCCTGTCTCTGCGATTACGCGCTTTTTTCCCATCCTCCTCGCCAGAAGTATCTGCCCTATGGCGTTATTTATCTTATGCGAGCCGGTATGGTTGAGGTCTTCCCGCTTGAGCCAGACTTCAATGCCGAGATGGGCAGAGAGCCTGCCTGCATAAGTAAGCGGCGAAGGCCTGCCGACATAGTCCTTCATCAGGTTATCGATCTCTTTCCAGAAGACGGCATCCGCAAAGTTCGTTTCAACTGCGTTTTCAAGCTCTGCCAATGCAGGGATCAATGTTTCCGGCACATACTGGCCCCCGAATTCACCATAATATCCTTTCATGCTTTTGCCTCCATGATAAACTTCTGCATCTTTTCTATATCCTTTATTCCGGGTGATATCTCGATGCCCGAGCTGACATCCACTCCGGCCGGACGAGTCTTCAAAATCGCCTCGCGCACATTTTCAGAAGTAAGCCCGCCCGCAAGTATGAACGGGAACGGGTAAGGCTTCCATTCTGCCTTCGCCCCCTGCCCCATGCTCGGGTCAATCAGTATGCGGTAGGGCTGAGATGGATCAGGTAAGTTCTCAGAACCTGATACTGCAAGGATGATATTTAATTGTCCAGACAACCCAGCATGACCGGGCTTTAATGCCGTATGCAACTGTACGGTATCAAGCTTCAGCCTGCACGCAATCTCAAGAATCTCTTCAACCGGCTCATCAGTAAACACACCGACTTTCTCTACTCCTTTAATCTCATTTATCCATTTACTGACTTCTCCGGGGTCGGCGCGCCTTTTGCTTTTCGTGAAGACAAACCCCGCTGCATCTGCGCCAAATCCGGCAGCAGCAAGGGCATCTTCCTTCCTTGTCAGTCCGCATATCTTCACCCACATGACAGCACTTCCTTCATAGTAGCATCATTCGCCATGGCGCGGCCAACGAGAGCGGCATCATAACCGAGGCCGCCGAGTTCTCTCAGTCTTGCTGAGGTGCTGATGCCGCTTTCGGCAACCTTTATGCAACCCTCAGGCAGCAACCTGAACATCCTTTCATGGGTTTTCATGTCGAGCTTTAATGTGGAAAGATCCCTGCAGTTGACGCCGATAATTCCTGCATCGATAAAGAGCGCTTTCTCAAGCCCTTCTTCTCCGTGCACCTCAACAAGGGCTTCCATCCCCAGGTTCTTCCCGAATGTATAGAGATGATTCAGTTCATCAAGCATCAGCATTTCAGATATCAGCAGATAAGCGTCAGCACCCATCTTCCTTCCGGCCATTATCTGGCGCTCGTCAGTTATGAAATCTTTCATCATAAGCGGCAGAGATGAACAGTTCCTTATCTGCCTGAGATAATCGATGCTGCCCTTGAAATATTCCAGCTCGGTCAGGCAGGATATTGCAGATGCCCCTGCCCTTTCATACTTAACTGCAAGTTCGTCCGGTTTTTCCATAAGGCCCAGGTCGCCCTCCGCAGGGGTTGCGTACTTGACCTCTGCTATCACCGACATGCCCTTCTTTTTCAAGGCTTTCCCGAACGGACGGATGGAATGAACATCTTGAATTTCATGGATATTATCAAGCGCTTCTGCCCGCTTCTTCGATAAACCGTACATTTTTTCCAAAAAATCCATTTATTCACCTTTTATTATTGTCATTTCGAACATGCCACTTGGCATGGAGAAATCTTTCCTTTTTTAAGATTTCTCCTCACTGCGTTCGTCGAAATGACACCTATCATTTCAATGGCTCCTTGCCCTGTTAACAGCCTCAAACGCCCGGCCCTCTTTTATAACAACACCTGCCTTGTTTACCCCTTCCCTGAAGTCGCCCGCCTCATCAAGAACGATAAAGGCTGCTGCAGAATTCATAAGGACGGCATCAAGGCATGGCCCGCAAACCTTTCCTGCAAACACATCTTCAATGATTCTTGCTGATTCGCCCGCATTCTTTACGATGAGTGCATCTATCGGTGACCTTACAATCCCGGCGTCTTCGGGAGTGATGGTTCCTGTAATGACTTCGCCTCCCTTCAGCAGGGCATATTCGGTCGGCCCTGAAATAGAGACCTCATCCATGCCGCTGTTGACAACCATTGCGCTCTTTAATCTGAGCATCTTAAGCACATCGGCAATCGGCGAAACAAGGCCCTTGGAAAACACCCCCATCACCTGATGCGACGCGAATGCAGGGTTTGTAAGCGGCCCCAGTACGTTGAATATGGTCCTTATGCCCAGCTTTTTTCTGGCCGGCATGGCGAATTTCATGCTTGGATGGTAGTTGGGTGCAAAGAGGAACGCAAAACCCTTCTCTCTTATCGCACGTGCGGCATCATCCGGCCCCAGGTTTATAGGAACGCCAAGCGCCTCAAGGCAATCAGCACTGCCCGATGACGAGCTTACCGAACGGTTGCCGTGTTTGGCGACCTTGTGTCCCGCACCGGCCAGAACAAAGGCGACCGCAGTCGAGATGTTGAATGTCCTGGCTCCGTCCCCGCCTGTTCCGCATGTATCGATCACGTCTATTCCGACATTTACCCTGTTGACCTTTGAACGCATCACTTTTGCGGCGCCCGCTATTTCCGCAGGTGTCTCAGTTTTCGCTCTTAAAGCCACAAGGAAAGCGGCGATTTCAATATCATCGGCCTTTCCCGACATTATCTGTTCGAAAGCTGTTTCGATCTCACCTTCGGTGAGGTCTTTCCCTGACAGCAGCTTCTCAATGTAGTCTTTCATGAATCCCTCCTGTGTGTCGTTTCCGCAAAGCGCTTTATTATGTCGACACCCTTTTCTGTTGCAATCGATTCAGGATGAAACTGCACCCCGTATACCGGATAATTCCTGTGGGCGATTCCCATGATCTCCCCGTCATCCGACAGGGCGCACACACGCAGGTCAGTTGGAAGAGTCGAAGTGTCCCCTGAAAGAGAATGATATCTCACCGCCCTGAAGGTCTGGGGCAGACCTTCAAAGAGCCCGGTCCCGTCGTGCATTATTGTCGAAAGCTTGCCGTGCATAACGCTTTTTGCATGAATGATGCGTCCGCCGAAGGCTTCATATATGCACTGATGCCCCAGGCACACCCCGAAAATAGGAATCTCCTTAAAAAAGCTGCGAATGACATCGAGTGAAATCCCGGCTGAACCTGGCGCACCGGGGCCGGGAGAAATTATAATGCCCTGTGGATTCATCTCTTTTATTTCGGCAATGTTCACCCTATTGTTGCGTTTGACGATGATCTCTTCGCCTAGCGTGGCAGCGGCCTGCACAATGTTGAATGTGAACGAATCAAAGTTGTCTATCATCAGTATCATGATATGCCTCCGAGAGCCGTGCTTAATGCGCGCAGCTTGTTTTCAATCTCTCTGAGCTCATTTTCAGGCACCGAATCCCAGACAATGCCGGCACCGGCCTGAAGATAATATTCGCCGTTTTTAACAAATATCGTCCGTATCGTGATGCCCGTATCCATGTTGCCGTTATATGACAGATAGCCAACCGCACCCGCATACGGTCCCCGGCACATGCCTTCGAGTTCGTCTATTATTTCCATGGCCCTTACCTTTGGCGCCCCCGAAACAGTCCCTGCGGGGAAGCACGCCTTCAATACATCGACATTGCTCATGTCGCCGCGCTTACTACCCTTGACGCAGGAAACTATGTGCATGACATGGGAATAGTGTTTTATCCTGTACTGGTAATCCACCTTGACCGTTCCGGGCCTGGCCACCCTTCCGACATCGTTTCTTGCGAGATCAAGAAGCATCAGATGTTCTGCGCGCTCTTTCTCATCCGCCAGAAGCTCGGCAGCAAGCCTCTCGTCATCTTCCTCGGTGACGCCTCTGGGCCTTGTGCCTGCAATCGGCAGGGTCATTATGGAATCGCCCTTCAATTCGACCATCACCTCGGGAGATGAGCCTATGAGTGTGACCTCGCCCATCTTCATATAGAACATATAGGTTGATGGATTGATGCGCCTGAGTCTGCGGTATGTGTCGAAGGTTTCGCACTTCGCATCGAGCTTGAGCCTTCTTGAAAGAACGACCTGGATTATGTCGCCGTCGAGTATGTGCTGCCTAGCATCTTTTACTGCATCGATGAAACCGGTTTCACTGATCGAAGCCTCAACTATGCGGCAGGATCCGGGTATGTCGAAGGGCTTTGATTTTACCGAATAAAGCGTTTCCTCAATGCTTTCGAACTCGGCCTCGGCGCGTCTTATCGCATCTTCATCCTTCACACCCTGTTCCGGGATCGTATGAAGAAGCGACATCTCCTGCGCCAGGTGGTCGAATATGAGAACCGTATTGACCTTACCCAGCATTGCATCAGGAAATCCTGAAGCTTTTGCAGGTCTCGGCAGAACCTCGATGCCGCGCACCATATCGTATCCGATATATCCCAGGTATCCGCCTATGAATGGCGGGAGGCAGTTTGTGTCGAACTCGAGCATTTCGCGCGTGGGAGCCAGTGACCACGGGTCATCATGCTCAAGAACCGATACAATGCTGTCCTTCGCGAACCTGCCAAGAAAGCTGTATGACCCGGGCAGCGATTCCAGCAGAAAACCGTCGCCATCTCCTACCATAGCAGTGTAGGCCCCGACCGGGGTCAGCGTATCGCATGTAAGCCTTTTTACGACGACGACCCCTCTGTCTTTGATGTCCCTTGCAATCCTGATGTTCTTTTTCATGTCTTTTCCTTTTTTATAAAAATAAAGGGTGGCAGGCACCGTGGCCTGCCACCCTCTTTCAAGGCTGCATCAGCAACCCCCTCAGGGCATAGCCCGGTCCCCCCCATGATATCCGGGCCACCAGATTCCATTGCTGATAATAAGAGTGTTTTTCATGACAATGTTTCTATATATAGAAACGCTCGTTTGTGTCAATATCTTTTTTTTATAATATGACCTCTGCTATTCAACCGTATGCGCCTGACGGCCAAAAAACATGTGAACAAACTTGTCTCTGCCTACAACACGTATCAGCTCCCTCATGGCGCAATAGATTATGAAAAGCACGGTGAGCCACATCTGAATGAGCCAGAAACGGGACCAGACGATTCCATCGAACAAATGTTTGCTCGCTTCCATCAGACTTTCGTGTTTGATGAGCAGCGGGATGACCTGCATCAGGTAATGTATTAAAAGTGCGGACAGAAAATAGATGAGACTTTTCCACAGTGTGTTATAGATAAGCGGCTTCTCCGGAAATCTGTTCACGAAAGGAAGCTTGTCAACGATAAGCACCACCTTGCCGACCAGCAAAGCCCCGATGACTGCTTCGCCGAACCCGGTCCAGGGGATGCCGTACTCGCTCAGCATAAGACGTTTGGTGGCCAGTATCAGACTGAATGCAATGAAGAAAAATATCATGGGTGGCAGTATCTCGAAAAAAACTTGTTTGATTTTTCTTAGCGGCTTCATAAGCAGCTCCTTTCAGCCCTGAAGTTCAGGGGGTATCCGCACAGCCGGAAAAAAAGACAAATGATTTCATTAACATTACAGGATGCACTTACGATGATTATACCCGTTCAATAAGCAAATCAGCAAGACTGTTGTATGTTCCAGTCTATAGAGACTGCAAAAAGATCAATTAGTGCACATATCATCTATAGAACAATACTTCGACAGCACCCTGAAATTTAAGTACTACATAGAGATCGAAAACAAGGTTTCTTAGCCAACGAACAACAAATTCATTGGAAATATCACCTCGTGGAAAAGCGCATAGAACTTGAGTTCAATGCGATGATTTAAAGTTGCTTTTTTAATAAACTAAATATAGACTATATTCAGTTCTTTTTTGGAGGATGCATATGTTTCTACAGGAATCAGTCAAACCAATAAGTTACGTCAAGGCTCACGCCGCCGAGATTATTAAGGAGCTGAATGAAAATAATTCGACCATAATAGTGACGCAGAACGGAGAGGCAAAGGCTGTCCTTCAGGATATAACTGAATATGAGCGCATCCAGGAGAGCATAGCCTTCTTAAAGATACTAGCTATTAGCAGAAAAGATATCGAGGCAGGACGGATTAAACCTGCAGCTGATGCTTTTAAATCCATAAGGAAGAGAATAACCGACCGACGCAGCAGATGAAATATAAAGTATTCACAACAGAATCAGCCGATCTTGACTTGCTGGATATCCATCTTTATATTGAGTTGAATGATTCCCCTGAGAGGGCTGACGATGTACTTGACGGCATCGAGGAAAAGATAGCCGGTCTTTCAAATATGCCGGAGAAAGGCCATCACCCGCAAGAACTTGCCAGAATCGGTGTCCATAATTTCAGGGAGATCCACTACAAACCCTACAGGATTATATATTCTATCCAAGACAGTTCTGTTGTAGTTAATTGTGTGCTTGACAGCAGAAGGGATATGCAGACACTTCTTCAGCAAAGACTTGTCAGGTAGTAGTTCAGCTTAGCTTTCAGTTCAAAAAATCAATAAAACATTATCCACTAATTTATATTACGGCTCGTATTCAAGATTATGCCGAGGCGGCAAGGAGAAAATGGGATCGTGAGCTTCCTGTTTCGCTCCTGCCGAAGGCGAAGAGAAAGCGACGCAGGCATACTTCTAGCGTATGCTGAGAAGCATTCCGACGCAGCCAACAAATTTTTGCTTCACGAAAATTGACGCGCAGTAGGCGCACCCGAAGGGTGAGGGCCGTCAATAGACTGAATAAAGGCCTGAATATCTTCATTAAAGAGAGGGGGAAGGTAGTCCCCCTCCCTACAATCATTTCACATTAGAAGCCTAGAGCAACGTACGGCAGCAGGAAGATCGTCCCGTTGTGTGGCGTATAGTTCCAGATGCTGGCGGCAAAACGGCCGGCATTGGCGTTAAGTTTATAGTACGAGCTTGAGGCCGGATCGGGATCAAGTTCCCAGAGCTTCGCGCCTGTGGCCGTATCGAGCGCGGCGAAATAGTTATAGTCACCGCTGGTGCCGAAGGTATCGCCGCCTCCGACCAGGATAACCCCGTTACCGGCCCAGATCAGACTGCCGGCGCTCAGAACATCTCCTACGCCGGTTCCGGCTGACCAGGCAAGCGGCAGGTCGGCAAGCGTAAAGCTCTTGATCAGACCTGTTTCATCCAGCCCGTAATTGGCATATCCGTTGCCGGTGTAGATATTGCCTTCATCGTCAAGACAAACGCCAGCGGACGAGCCGGGGATATCGGTAATAAGATCGACATGAACGGACGGATTATCAAGGTCGATAAGGCTTATAAAGCTGTTGGACGACCAGTCCGGATTATACTCCGAGCGCGTCACATACAGATCGTTGCCAGACAAAGCTGCGTCACAATTATCGATCATAGTCAGAAGATTGACGTTTCCCGTGCTCAGCGTGACCTCGTAGATATAGGTGCTTGCGCCAAGAAATACGGTGTCCGAGTCTGCGGCTTTTATAAAGCTGCCATATGTCGTGTACTCCACCAGGGGCGGCACACTCGCTGTAGTCAGGCTCGTCACATACGTGAATTCCTTGCTCCCTGCCGCTGTCTCCACTGCGATCTCTATCTCGGTGGAGCTGATGCCTTCAGCCACGATCATGCGCCCGTCGGACAGGAAATCGATGAGCGGGGCCTCAATGATATGCCCGTCAGCAGTTATCGGAGTGGCGAGGGCCTCCCATGTGACAACCTGTACCGCGGTAGTATCGATGGATTTCTGGCCGATGTTGTCTTTTACTGTGAGGGTGACAGTATAATCACCCACGGCTGCATAATTATGCGTTACCACTGCCCCGGTCGCCTGAGCACCGTCCCCGAAATCCCAGGTGTATGTATTGATCTTGCCCAAGAGGACGGTGGAATTCGAGCCGTTAAGCGTAACGGAAAGATCGCTAAGGATCTGTTTGTCCGCACCCGCATCCGCCTTCGGGAAACAGCCAGACAGTCCCATACCTATGATAAGAACCAACAAGATGCCTGTAATGCGTTTCATATTGAAACCTCCTCTATGGATTTATTTATCTGCTTCATCATATTCATTTCATACCGATGTCCGCCACGGCGTCGATCTCGGTTGAAAGTTCGCCCATTGAGCCGCCGAGATCGCGATCCACTCCCGTCGTGATACGGATGTATCGGAAACCGCTCAGGTTGGCTGAGGCGCCGGTAACCGGATCGACTGCCCAGGCGATATCGAATGCATCGCCGCCGCACGTCCCGGTATCAATGCCCGCCAGGATCGGATCGTCCGGGATGGTGAAGTACTTTGCCGGATCGGCCCCGTCTGGAAGCGCCAGAACAGGACTGAGATCGGCATAGCCCCACAGTGAATATCTGCCATTAACAACACCGTCCTGAGTGCCGGTAGGGAGCTGATAGGATGAAAAGACCTGTCCATTCGTATAGGTCTTCGATATACGCACAAAAGGAGCACTCAGACTGGAGCCCGGTATAAGGAACCAGGTCAGGCCGTCTTCACTGATCTCCACGATGCCGGGTTCCGCAAAACGCAGAGGGGCTCCGCTGTACTGGGCATTTCCGAACACGATGAAGTCATACCCGCCGGGATTGTCCAGGACACGATGATCGAATGCCAGGGTAATCGAGCCGCCGAACCCGCCCAGGCTGACTATTGACGAGTTATCCGGCTGGAGCGGGGTCCGGCCGCCTATCGGCGGACCCAGGGCTTTAAACGGGTCATTATACTGGGAATCGTTAACAAACTGGCCCGGGGCCGGTGCATATGCGCACATTGTCGTGGCAAATGGAGAAAACTCAACGATAGTAACCATGCATGTTTCTTCGACAGTACCAGCTGCCCCGCTAACTGTCAGGGTCACGGTATAGGAGCCTGAAGCCTCATAGGCATGCAGAACCGATATGCCGGCAACCGTTTGCCCGTCACCGAAATCCCAAGTATAGGTATATGTCCCTCCTTCGGGAACAATGCTGGACGAGGCGTTAAAAGAGATATCTATCCCCGGTGATGCGATCCCGGGATATGCCTCAATCTTTGGGATCACAACATCCCCGGCGCTCACACCGGCCATTGAAAGCATGGCGATGGGACCGTCGCCGGTTGTGTAACTGGCTTTCATTGAGCCCGAAGCATCAAGCACAAAAAGTTTGTCTTTCGAGAAGTCAAGTACGTAAAGCAAGTCCTTAACACACAGCACGGACGATATGTATGAGCTATTAATGCCCAGGTAATCGACGGCACCTTTTGATAAGTCTATCCTCGGAATCGTTCCGCCTATTGCATTTGTCGCATAAAGGATGCCCGATTCCGATACGGTGAAAGAAAACGGCGCTGCCGAAAGCTGATATGATTTTTCCAGATTGAGGGTTTGAGCATCGATTATTTCGATTGTGCCGTCTCCCTCGAAGCCGCTGCTCTGAGGTTTGGTAATATCTCCAATATAATGTCCGGCGCATGCGACTATTATCTTGCCGCCGAGGGCTTTGACGTCAACCGGATCGGCGCCCTTGAGTTCCACTGTCCCCAGGCTTTCGAGCGTATTTGCATCAAAGACCGCTACAACTCCTGAACCTGCCGCTGTCAGTCCGCCGTAGTAGTCTGTCAGATTGGACAGCACCACAAATATTCTTCCGCCGGATACGGCCACGCCCTCAGGATAGCTTCTGCCCGTAATCCCGGCGACATCGCTCGGCAGCGGTATGCCGGAAAGGTCAATGCTTGAGGTTACCTTCTTCTGACTGATGTCGAGAATCTCCAGCGCATGAGAGACAAAACAGCTTACAGCGAGCTTACCTTTTCCTATAACCACCGCATACATGGGGTTTCTGTTCGTCCCTACGGAAACCTCGGCTGCCACCGACAAGTCATTATCGTTCAGAACCAGAACCGAATTGCTCAGGGAATTCACGATATATACATAAGGATCATCGTACAGAATAGAATTGGGCGCCGCTCCGGTCAGCTGAATATTGTTGTGGATAACGCTGCTGTCATCAAGGATTGAAAGCGTCTCGGCAAGCGAGTTCACAATGATAAGGCTTCGAGACAGATCCACCGAACTGTCGATTGAATCGCTCACAATGTCCGCGTTCGTGCCCGCCTTGTCGCATCCGTATGAGAATGCAAACAGGACCGCCAGTAATATGCCGATAACCAGTCTCTTCATAACCCCTCCTGATTCCTAAAGCGCTACACTTGCCGTGGCATAGAATGTCCTGCCTTCAAGCGGGAAGCCCCTCAAGTCCAGCGCCTGTTCATCGGTCAGATTTTTCACCTCGGCGCTTACGCTCACATGTTTATACGGGCCTGCCTTAATCCCGAGGTTGAATATGTTGCGGTCGGAAAGCTTCTTGGTATTCGCCCATGTAACGAAATTCCCCTCGGTAAAATTGTATGAGGCCCACGCGCCGACGCCGATTCCCTTTATTTTATAGTCGAAGTCCACCTGGACATTTGCGATGTTCCTGGGCTGACCGGGTATCTGGTTGCCGTCCTTGTTCGGCTCGCCCGATGTATCGACTGCACGGTTATAGGTATAGTTCCCGCTCAGAGTGCACCAGTCAACCGGGTTAAAGGCAACGGAAAGCTCTATGCCCTGCGCCTTTGAACGGCTGTCATTGTAAGGCTTGTAGTAAAGGCCGGACTGGAGCACATACACGATCTGGTCGGTATATCGCTGGTCAAAATAGTTGAGCGATATCATGATTTTTTCGAATTCAAAGACAGGTCCTATATCGAAGCTGAATGACTTTTCGGGCACCAGCTCGGGATTGCCGACAATATAGCCGTGGTTGTAATAAAGTTCATAAAACCCCGGAACCCTGTAGCCGGTACCTGCATTCGCCTTGATTTTCAGGAAATCCGCAGCATTCCATACGGCGCCCAGGCGGTAGAGCCATTCACCTGAAAAGGAAGAAGGGTTGTCGTAGCGAAGACTCGCGTACAAATCGAATTGCCAGGGGCTGTATTCGGCGCTCAGGACACCCGATTCCGTCGTCCTGTCATATTCCCCGGCCATATTGTCATCCATATTCTCATAGAGGTATGAAATGCCGGGTTTGATCCTTACAGGCCCGATGGGATAGGCAGCGTTCAGATTGCCCTGATATGTTGTGCTCAATGTGTCAGCAAAAAGGGGTGCGTCAGGGTCATTGTATTTGTCATGCTGCCATACCCTTCCCGCATTCAGGTCCACATCAAGCTTTCCGGCCTTTAATCCTCCGAGAAAATTGAAGCTGTTGAACCTGAAATCCTGCCATGCATTGGGCGTGGGGTTGGTTATAATGCCGGGTATCTGCTTGCTTGATGTGCTGCCTGCGCCTGAGAGTGAGGCCTTCCAGATATCCCCTTTTGCATTCAACTTTCCCATGCCTGAAAACTCTTCAAATGCGTTGTTGCGTCTGACATCCTCGAAATCGTCGGAATCGTCATATTCGGTACCGTTGTTGTTTATGTAGGTGAAATCGCTGTCAGACTTCCTGCCGGAGATATTTGCAGTTACACCAAGATGATCACTTATCGGGACCGAAGCGCTGGCACGGCCGTCCCATGTCTCATAGGAACCATAGGTCAGGGCCGCATCGGCTTGAGGTTTACCCGAAGGGTCTTTAGTGATGATGTTTACAATCCCGCCCATGGCGCTCTCGCCGTAAAGCGCTGAGTCGCTGCCACGGATTATGTCTATCCTTTCGACCTGCGAGAGGGAAAGCTTTGAAAGATCCACTCCGCCGCCTGCAGGCGAGTTGAGCCGCTGGCCGTCCAGGAGGACAAGACACTGGTTCGATCCGGCCCCGCGCATGGTGATGCTTGAATAGCTTCCGAGGCCGCCCATTGAGCGGACATTTGCTCCCGCTGCACGGTCGAGTACGTCTTCGGTAGTGGAATATCTTTCTTTCAGCTTTGTTGTATCTATGGACTGGCCGAATGCTGAAGGTTCAACGGCCACTTCATCGGCATCTTCTCTATCGGGATTTGAAATGACATAAATCGTATCGGCGTGGAGCTTAAAGGCTCCCAAAAAGACAAACAGAATAAGAATGGTTAAAACGCATTTCTTCACTGGGGTTTTTCCTTCCCCAAAGGTCAATCATCCTGAGCACGACGGATAAAGCCTTTCATTCCTGCGGATAGGTCTTCTGACTTACGGATCGTCCGGATTAAATCAGGCATCGCCTTCCCGTATGCCGTGCGTTATAACTTTGCATACCTTTGTCGCTCCTTGGCTTCGTCGCTTCGCGGTCTGCTTTGTTTTAACGCCCTGCAATTTATTACAGTGGCGGTCAAGTAACTTGCCTTTCCGTCCCCGTTTACAGCGGCGGGCCCCGTCCCGGAATCTCACCGGGTTCCCTTGAATCCGCAGCAGGGTATAAAATAAACTAACAGTCGGATTAAGGTTTTGTCAATGAAAAGTACATCCCGCTCTCTAATTGGAGCAATACTTAATCTTCACTATATAGAATCAGCGGAACATACCTGCTTATCAGCTTGAAATGCCTGTCTTCGGCAAGCAGTACATAATTGTTCTGTATTGCGTGCTGGACGATTATCAGGTCGGGTATTCCGACACCATTGATACCGTTTTTTATGCAGGCCACCTGCATCGTGATAATGTCCGGCCAGTTGATATTTAATGGCACACGGTCAATCTCCTGCATAAGATGAATCAGGCGCGTCTGTTTCTGGATATGCATGTATGGAATCAGTTCGGCAAGTATTAGATCGTTGGTTACGATCAGATTTTCGCTTATCAGAAAATCAAGCTCGGTTGGATACTTTGAATTTCTGAAATATTCAATCCAGACAGAACTGTCGACAAGAACGCTCATTTTCTGTCGCGCAGTTCGGAAAGATTTACAGGAAGGTTCACCTTGCCTTTGAATTTCTGAAGCTCTTCAACCCTGTTCTTACGGATAAGGTTTTCAAGAGCGGCGATAATCACAGCCGTTTTCGTCTTCTGGTGAGATACTTTGAGTGCTTCGCCCATAAGGGCCTCAGGCAAATCAATCGTTGTTCTCATGTTTTCTCCTTATGCAAATAATCTGATTGTTATGCATAATATATTTGCATCACATACGAAAGTCAATCATCCTTGATGCTTTCGCTGAAACAGAATTATACTATAACAATTTATATCAAATGCAGGGTGTGAAGACCTGATACAGTCTTTAGAACAGCGGCTTAAGACAACTTCATTCTCACGGCTGCTTGTTTCCTTCCACCTTCAGACTTTCGGTCTTAGACTCTTTTGTGGTGCTTGTGGCCGTCACTTCTATGACATCACCGGGTCTGGCCTCAACATTGTAGGAACGCGTACCAGTGCTGGAAGTAGAGACCTGATTTGCATAATGGTATGATTGAACGGTTTTGCCGTTAACTTTAATCTCAATCTTTTTTGCGTTTCCTTTCTCTTGACTTCCAATGTAATGGGGAAAATAACTGTCAGATATAATCTGAGCAGGAGGTCTTACAGATGAAGAACATACCCGTCGTAATACCTGGCATCGTCGCAGTAAGCAGAAACTGTTTTCCCGTTGAACTCTCAAGAAGGCGCAGGGATGAGGTGTACAAATGCTGCATAGCGTCCGGCCTGAAAATAAAGAAGATCGGCACCATAGTCGAGACCGAAGACGACATCGTCAAGGCCGAGGACGAACTCATCGAGGCCGGAGTCAACGCACTTATTGTCTACCTCGGAAACTTCGGACCGGAAGGCCCTGAAACTCTCCTTGCTCAGCGCTTCGACGGCCCGGTCATGTTCGTAGCGGCGGCAGAGGACGGCGACCTCATGGCTGGCAGGGGAGACGCATACTGCGGCATGCTGAACGCATCGTATAATCTAGGACTGAGGGGCCTGCGGCCTTACATCCCGGAATATCCTGTCGGGACGCCGTCGGAAGTGAGCGAGATGATCGCGGAATTCATCCCGATAGCCAGGGTGATGCTGGGGCTCAAATATCTCAAGATCTTCACATTCGGCCCGAGGCCTCAGGATTTCCTGGCCTGCAACGCACCGATAAAGCCCCTTTACGACCTCGGAGTCGAGGTCATGGAAAACAGCGAACTCGACCTCCTTGAGAAATATGAAGATACGAAGAACAGCCCTCTGGCAAAGAAAATTGAGGCATCCATGAAAAAAGAAATCGCCTCCTTCCCCTACCCCGACCTTCTTCCAAAACTTGCCAGATATGAGACGGCCCTGCTTGAATTCATGGATGAAAATCTGGGCGCAAGCTCATACGGCGTGTTCGCAAACAAGTGCTGGCCCGCTTTCGAGAGGTTCTTCGGGTTCGTCCCCTGCTACATAAACTCGCGCCTCGCATCACAGGGCATACCTGTCAGCTGTGAAGTGGACATATATGGTGCACTCAGCGAATACATAGCCCTGTGCGCAGGACTAATGCCGGCCACACTGCTGGACATCAACAACACGATCCCGGCCCAGATGCACAAGAAATCCCCGTCGCTTAAAAAATATAAACTGACCGACCTGTTCATGGGATTCCACTGCGGCAATACGCCTTCGGTCTGCCTCGTAAACCCGGAGCTCAAATATCAGCTCATCATGCACCGCCTCTTAGAAAACGGTAAAGACCCGGATATCACACGCGGCACTATGGAAGGCAGAATGGCTCCGGGTAAGGCCACTATATTCAGGCTTCAGGGAACAGCGGACGCAAAGCTGAACGCCTATATTGCACAGGGTAAGATAATAGACCACGACACACCTTCCTTTGGCTCCATCGCTGTCATAGCTATAAAGGAAATGGCCCGCTTCTACCGGCACGTGCTCATCGAGAAACGCTTCCCTCATCACACCGCGGTTGTACAGGCGCCCGCAGGCAAGGCCATATTCGAGGCACTCAAGATGCTGGGCATCAAAGATATTTTTTACAATCAGCCGGAAGACCATCCGTATCCGACGGAGAATCCGTTTTGAAAATCGACGGTGAATGGTTCAAGGACGATGAAGGGCGCACGCTGTTGCTTCGAGGTGTCAATCTCGGCGGCAGCAGCAAGATCCCGGTGAAGCCCGGCGGGACATGGATAAAAGAGGGCTTCTTTGATTATAAGGATGTTTCTTTTGTCGGCAGGCCGTTTCCTCTGAATGAGGCGGATGAGCATTTCAGCCGTTTGAGACACTGGGGACTCACATTCGAGAGGTTCATCGTCACCTGGGAGGCAATCGAGCATGCCGGCCCTGGAATATATGACGAGGCGTATATCGACTATATAAGGGCCGTTCTCGAAAAGGCAGCGGAATACGGGATCAGTGTTTTCATCGATCCCCATCAGGATGTCTGGAGCCGCTGGACCGGCGGAGACGGCGCGCCCGCATGGACGATGGAAATGCTCGGGATGGATATAACGAAGATGCATGAGACGGGTGCGGCCTTCGTTCACAACATCCACGGCGATCCTATCCCGCACATGATATGGGACACGAACAACTATAAATTCGGTACATGCACCATGTTCACGCTCTTTTTCGGCGGGAAAGATTTCGCACCGAAGCGCATGATAGAAGGCGTCAATGTACAGGAATTCCTCCAGAGCCATTATATAAATGCAATAAAGCATCTTGCTGAAAGGCTGAAGGACCTGCCGAATATCGTGGGATATGGCAGCCTCAATGAGCCGCAGTGCGGATATATCGAATTCAAAGACCTCTCGGGACTTAAAGATATGCGATTCATCGGCGAGGCTGCGCCGGGCCCGCTACAGTCCATGGCTGCCGCTGACGGCATGCCTCAGGAAGTAGACCGCTACAGGATGCACATAACCGGCTCGAAGAAAATCGGCAGAGTCATGGTCAACCCGAACGGCGAAAGGCTCTGGAAGGACGGCTTCAAGTGCGTATGGAAGGAGCACGGTGTATGGGACGTTATCGATGGAAAGCCTAAAATCCTGAAGCCTGACTATTTCAACATGATAAACGGCAGAAAGGTGAGCTTCGTAAACGACTATATCAAGCCGTTCGTGAACAGGTTCGCCCGCGAGATAAGGAGCGTAAGCCCTGAAGCATTCGTGTTCATCGAGGCGGTTCCGGGCAAGGACTTTCCGGACATGGGGCCGGGCGATGTCGGCAACATAGTTAATGCAAGCCACTGGTATGACGTGCTTATGGTATACCGCAACAAATTCAGCCCCTGGTTCACAGGAGATGTCTACACCGAGAAGCTCGTCATCGGTAAAAAAAGGGTGCTCAAGTCCATGGCAAGACAAATAGCGCATATAAAGGAATTCAGCAGAAAGAATCTAAGCGGCGCTCCCACGCTCATCGGCGAATTCGGGCTGATGTACAAGCTCTACGATGGCAAGGCATACCGGACGGGCAACTACAAGAAGCACATACAGGCGCTTGATTCGTATTATCAGGCAATGGATGAAAACCTCACAAGTGCAACCATCTGGACATATACCGCGGATAACAACAACCTTCACGGCGATAACTGGAACGAGGAGGATAACTCGATATTCTCGCGCGACCAGCAGGATAACCCGTCTGATATTAATTCCGGAGGCAGGGCTGTTGAAGGATTCTGCAGGCCTTATGCCGTCAAGACAGCTGGCACACCATTATCAATGAATTTCGATCTGAAGAAGAAAATGTTCACCTTCATTTTCAGGCCTGATGACAACATAAAGGCTCCGACCGGGATTTATGTACCGCGTATACAGTATCCTTCCGGGTACCGGGTGGAAGCGTCATCAGGCAGGATAGAGCAGGATACGAAAAATCAGATGCTTATGATCCATGATGCAGGAGGGACTTCGGTTACTGTTAAGATACTACCAAAGAAATGAATCCGTTATTGTTGAATTTCTTTGCGTCCGGACCTGATTGAAAAAAGGATAGATGCTGCGAAACAGGACAAACCGCAGATGAGAACCGTATACGGCGAACCGAACTCCGATGAGAGCATACCCACAATAAGGCTCCCGAAAGGCACCATCCCGGCTATGGCCATTGCATAAAGGCTCATGACCCTTCCCCTCATCTCCTCTTTGACAATCGTTTGAAGGATGGTGTTGCAGGCTGCCATCTGCACTATCATCCCGAATCCCATGAAAAAAACGAGCGTCATGGACAGGATATAAGATGCAGAAAAGGAAAACCCCACAAGGCCGATACCGAATACTGCCGAGGTTATTGTTATAAGCCTGGTCAGTCCGAAGGTGTCCTTCCTTGACGCAAGGTATAAAACGCCGATAAGCGCGCCGAGCCCTGAAAACGATGAAAGAAGGCCCAGCGTGCCAGGCCCGCCGTGAAGCTGGTCACGTGCAAAATACGGCATCAGGACCGTGGCGGGCATGCCTATGAAACTCATTATGCAGAGGTGAAGAAGGATGTTCCTTATCGGTATATGTCTGAATGAGTAAACATATCCTTCCACAAGCCCTTTCAATACGCTTTTATTTTCGGCTGTTTTCTCTTTTACCGGAAGCCTCATTGCAAGAAGGGCTGCGATTATCGTCATAAAGCTTACGGTATTTACAAGAAAGCACATGCCCTCACCTGCATATGCAATGACAACTCCTGCGATGGAAGGTCCAATCAGGCGGGCACCGTTGAACATGAATGAATTAAAGGCAATGGCATTGCCGAGATCTTCCTTCCGCTCGACAATGTCGATGACGAATGACTGTCTGGCCGGCATGTCGAAGGCATTTGCAATTCCCAGTACCATGCTCAGCACAATAAGATGCCAGACGCCCACCATGCCGGTAAAAGTCAGTATGGTAAGTGCAAGAGATTGCAGCATCGAAACGATCTGAGTAATCAAGAGAATATTCCGGCGGTTGTGCCTGTCGGCGTATACACCTGCCAGTGATGCAAAAAGAAATATAGGCACCTGGCCGGTAAAGCCTATAAGCCCCAGGTAAAAGGTCGAATCCGTTATGCGGTAAACAAGCCATCCCATGGCAATCTGCTGCATCCATGTGCCAATGAGTGAAAGCCCATGGCCGGTAAAGAACAGCCGGTAATTCCTGTGGCTGAAGGCCCTCAGAAGAAATTTTATACTGGATATGTCTTTAGCCATGATTATTCATGAAGAGGGATTCAACCCATTCCGGATAACGGTCAAAGCACCTGGAACAGTTTTTCCAGCCTAGCCCCTCAGCTTATCGACAACATTCAACAGTCCCGGCGCCATACCTGTTATCGCACTCTCGGAAGTGCAGTAAGCAAAGCGTACATACCCCGGCCAGCCGAAGCCCGTTCCGGGGACTGCGAGTATTTTTTCTCCGGCAAGCGCCCTGCAGAATTCCACATCATCCTCTATGGGCGACTTAACGAAGAGATAAAATGCACCTTCAGGTTTTGCGTATGTCAGGCCGGCATCGTCCATCACACCTGTGATGAGGTCTCTTCTCTTCTGGTAGTTTTCAACATGTATGTTCATGTCGATACACTCTGCAATAACCATCTGCATGATGGCAGGTGCGTTTACAAAACCAAGGATCCTGTTCGCCATGATGAACGTATCGATCAGCTCCTTCTTTTCCTGGATACCCGGATTGACCGCAATGTACCCTATGCGCTGGCCGGGAAGCGACAGGTCTTTCGAAGCGGAGGTCACCACCACTGAATTCGGCACGGTCGCCAGCACGGAAGGGGGTTTGATATCGTCGAACACAATACGCCTGTAAGGTTCGTCCGAAATGAGAAGTATGCCGCGAAATCCATCGAGCAGATCCTTGAAACTGTCCAGCACTGACTGGGGGTACACCCTTCCCGAAGGGTTGTTGGGAGAGTTGATTATTATCGCCTTTGTCCTGTCTGTTATGGCCTTTTTTATATTTTCAATATCAGGCATGAAGTCATCACCGCACTTGACAACGACTAGCCTACCCCCGAAGTTTTCCACATAGAATCCGTACTCAACGAAATAAGGCGCCAGCACTATCACCTCATCACCGGGATTGAGTATCGAGCGCAGCACTACATTCATCGCCCCGCCTGCACCGCAGGTCATGAGAATATCGTCGCCGGATATGTTCACGCCGTATTCGCGGCGCACGAAATCTGCAATGCAGTGCCTCACCTGCGGATAGCCCGCATTGTGCATATAACCGTGGCTCATTTCGCGGGCAAGACGCTCTATCACGGCCAGTACTTCTTCCCTTGGCGGCACATCCGGATTTCCCAGGCTGAAGTCAAAGACATTGTTCGTCCCGAATTCCTGCTTTAGTCTGACGCCCTCTTCGAACATCTTCCTTATCCACGACGACTTTTCCGCATAGCCTTTCATCTGATCCGATACGAACATAACTCCTCCGAATGGCTAACGAGTATATCAGGGTTGTTTACAGCTGTACAGCATGCTAAAGCTAAAAAGAATGGGAATAAGGCATAGAAGAACCGCTTTTATAATTCTGCTTGGCATTCTTGTTTTCGCGCTCTATTTCAATATAATTTACAATAAGCCTACGAACTGGGACGACCCGGCCCTAATTGATAATTCACAGAATTATGAGCTTTCCATCGAAAACATAAAACGAATTTTCACCATTACCAACACAGGCACATGGCAGCCCGTACGCGACCTGTCGTATGTAATCGACTATGCGCTACTGCCTTCAGACCCTGTCCTGGCTATGCATATGCACAGCATTCTGCTCTATTTCTTTATGAGCCTCGCTGTTTTCATGTTCTTATACGAACTGCTCACGGCCCTGGGAAAGGATGATAAAACAGCCTTTCTCGCTTCAGTATTTTCAACAATAATATTTGCCGTGCATCCGGTACATGTCGAAACAGTGGCGTGGCTTTATGCCAGGAAAGAGCCGCTGCTCGGATTGTTTACGATGCTGAGCATGTGGGCTTTCGTCAAGGCACGAAGGGGCCATCCGGCATATTTCGCAGCAAGTGCCATCACACTGGTACTCGCAGTCCTGTCAAAACCAACCGCCATAGCAATACCCGCAGCCATGCTCGCAGTCGACATTGCCATTCAATTGCACAACCCGGAAAGGGGCTTCTGGAAAAGAAGGGCAATTTTCTTTGCTCTCATCCTTCTGTTCGTGTTGCCATTCACCTTCTGGTTCATGAAGATGATTTACACCTCGGGCGGTGTTAAGCCATATCACGGCGGAACGTTTGTAAAAAACCTGCTGGCCGTATCCCAGATATGCATCGAGTACATAAGGCTCATCGCCTTCAACGTGGATTTCGTGGCGGATTATCCGATCAAATTATACACATCGCAAAAGGACTGGCATGCCTGGATGTTCGTTTTTCTGAACCTTGTGCTTATTTCATCGGCCATCGTCTTTCTCATAAGGCGAAGGTATGTCGCCTTCATATTCATAGCATGGTATTACATCTTCATCCTGCCGGTATCGCATATATTCCCGATTTCACAGACTCTTGCCGACAGGTATGCATTTCTGTCATCGCTCAGCTGGTGTGTTCTGCTGGGATATCTCCTCGCCTTCCTGTGGCATAAGCGTCTGAAGAATAAAAATTTATCACCGAACCTTCCAGCGCTTGCCGCTTTTGTCTTATTCGCCATGATCGTTTCCGCATATTCTTATATGACCCACAGACAGACCTTCATATGGCGGAATTCACAGACGCTGTGGGAAAACACCATCGTGAGATTCCCCAACTCCAACTCGGCCAATGTGAACCTCTCGGTAATTTATATTGGACAGGGCAGATATGAGACGGCCCAGCAGCTTTGCGTAAATGCAATAAAGAACCTGCCTTACGACTACCTTGCCATTTCCAACCTGGCGCTTGCTCAGATGCTCATGGGTCAATACGACAATGCGATACATAACTACAAAGAGGCGCTCAAGCTCAGGCCTGATATGGACAGGGCTAAGATGGGTCTTGCCAACTGCTTCTGGCAGAAAGGCGACTGGAAGACTTCATCCAATATCTATCTGATGCTCTTAAAGGCCGGCTTTGATATGAAGAGTTACGGCCATGAAGGTCTTGTCCTTTCGAGGCTTGCATATGCCGCAGGCAAAATGGGCAACAAAGCCGAATCGAACAGACTGCTTGAAATGGGGTATGCATCTTCTAAGGAGCAGCCGGAATTCATTGTTTCGATTGCCGAAATCGCAACAAGCCTGGGAAGGAAAGATATTGCTGTTCATGCCTACAATTCCCTTCTGCCTGCAATTAAAAATCCCGGATACAGGGCAAAAATCAAGTCAAGGTTAAAGAGCCTCAACCCTGACTGATCCCTTTCGGCAAGACCCTTATGAGAAGATAAGCCCTGTCAAGATCAAGTCTCGCCTTGAGTTCAGCCGACATGTTTTTTCTGATATCCTTCAAGAGTTTTTCCGCGTCTCTGGTTGATGCCGCTATGAATGCTTCACCGCCTACGGGAACGAAGCATTTTCCAACTACACTGGGGTGGACGGCAGAAAGACCGCCTCTCATCACAAGGTCGTCATCAAAGACCATAAGCGGCCTCTGATTCGCACAATATGACATGATATCTGTCGGGTTGTTCAGCCTCGTTTCATAAAAAGGCCTGAGCCATGTCAAGCCTGAAACAGCGATAATAATAAGAGCAATGGCAACATTATAGCGTTTTTTCAAAGCTGCATAAAAAGCTATCGAACAGCATACAACCAGAGCCAGCATGGCCCAGGCATCGAACATTTCGGGATGAAGCGATTTGAACGGAAACTTCAGAATGAAAACAACAGGGATCAGAAAGATCAGCACGGCAGTCGCAGTAAAAGAGACGATGCCGGTTTTGCCTGCTTTATCAAATGCTTTGCCTCCGCCGGAAACCCAGTTTGCAATCATGATTGATGCAAAAGGTGCGGCAAGCACTGAAAAGCTCTCAGGGCATTTGCCTGACAGCCATAAAATAACGAGGCATGATGCAAATGCAATCTTTGCCGGCAGAAGATCTCTCCACATAATGAATTCAGAAGGTCTTGCTGAATATATCCAGGCCGGTACAAGAAGAAACATCCACGGAAGACAGCTTTTAAAAACCAGCCAGAGTGATTTGAAAAACCCGATATTCGCTCCCTGTGAGATCGCACCTTTCATGTAATTCCAGCCGCCTGCAAACCAGAAGACTGCACATGCGGCAATTAAACCGCTTGCAAAGAGAATCCCCGCAGCTAAGGGTTTTGTCTTCAGAAGCTCTCCGGGTGAGAGGTCGAGGAGTATGAGCAGGATACCCGAAACAAGAAAGAAAAACAGATAAACAGGCCCGCCTGTTATTATGGAAACCACTGCCAGAATATATGCCGGGATGTATACAAGCCTGCTGAGATTCCTCAGATAGACCGCTGAAAAAATCATGAAAGATATGACTGATGTCAGAACCGGCAGGGCTGAAGGATCTGTCTTCCCGAATATCGAAATGACCCCAAGGCTTGTAACAGTGAAAATTGATGAGATCACACCGGTTTTCAGGTTCCACATGTATCCGGCAAAAACCATGACGGAAACGCCCATGATGAGACCTAGCGCTCCCGTTAACAGCCTGGAAACACATAAATCTCCCCCGGCTAGAGAATAGATCATTATAACCAGAGGGTTCTGGTTTCCGAGGATGTATCCGCCAAGCTTTGGAATCATGCAGAAGCTCCGGCTCATTTCACCGGCCGCGCTTATAAGCCAGGCCTCATCAGGCAGGATGCTTTTAAATATTAGAAACGGGGAAAAGGCCAGTATTGATATGACAAGAATAAATATGAAGGATAATAAATATTTCAGAAATCTCAATCGAGCCTCCAGAATAAAGGGTTTACATGCGCACCCTGTACGTGTCAAGCGGCTATCTGGCCGTTGACACATCATGCATCTATACAGTATGACCTTTAGACCAAACATAGGGGTAAGAAGCATATGGCGTCCATTGAAGAAATTCTGAAGAACAAAGGCGTGAACACTCCAAAGGTCTCCAAAAGATATGACGGCAGGGAACCCGATCAGATTAGGCAGGTTAGTATTACAAGAGGTTACAGCAAACATGCCCTTGGTTCATGCCTTATTGAGATGGGTGATACCAAGGTTATCTGTGCTGCAAATATGGAAGAAAAAGTCCCGCCGCACATAAAAAATACTGGAACCGGGTGGGTTACAGCCGAATATGGAATGCTGCCCTCTTCGACAAGCCCCAGAAGCACAAGGGAATCTTCCCGCGGGAAAGTCGGCGGAAGAACCCATGAAATCCAGAGACTTATCGGAAGGTCCTTAAGAGCGGCCATAGATACAAGACTTCTCGGGGAGAAGACCATATGGATAGACTGCGACGTCCTTCAGGCGGATGGCGGGACAAGAACAGCCTCCATTACCGGTGCCTGGGTTGCGCTTGATGATGCGGTAAGGGCTATGATGAAGCAGGGCCTTATATCGCGCAATCCCATGATTGACCAGGTTGCAGCCATCTCAGTCGGAATTTTTGACGGAACACCCGTGCTCGATCTCAATTATAATGAGGACTCAAAAGCGGAAGTGGATATGAACGTCATAATGACCGGGAAAGGCCGGCTTATAGAGATCCAGGGTACTGCAGAAGGCCAGCCCTTTTCAAAAGAGGACCTACTCGAGATGCTCGACCTTGCTGAGAAAGGAATCCGTGAACTCATGGAAAAGCAGGTCGCCGCATTCAGGTAAGTGGCTGATCCTTATCAAATGAAAATACTTGCAGCAACAGGCAACAAGGGAAAGCTCAGAGAAATCCGCGAAATCCTTGAAAATGTTGACCTTACAATCGTCTCTCCCGATGAGATCAGTATAAAAACAGATGTGCTGGAAGATGGCCTCACCTTTGAAGAAAACGCTATAAAGAAAGCCACAGCCTTAAGAAACGCATCGGGAATGAACGTCCTTGCTGATGATTCTGGTCTGTGCGTCAATGTGTTAGGCGGTATGCCGGGGGTAATATCGGCCAGGTTCTCCGGTACCGGCGCAACAGATGAAAAAAACATCATGAAACTCCTTAATCTCATGGAAGGCAAAATTGACAGGAAGGCAAAATTCGTCTGTGTCCTTGCCCTGGCTCTCACAGACGGACGAATCATAACAGTCAGCGGCGAGTGCCCGGGTATTATAACCAAGAGTCCTTCAGGAACAGGCGGCTTCGGTTATGACCCCGTATTTCTCGATCCCGCATCCGGGCTGACATTTGCCGAACTCCCTCAAGAAGAGAAAAACAGGATCAGCCACAGGAGAAGAGCCCTTGAGGGGCTGAAAAATGTACTGAAAGACCTTTAAGGCTTATCAGCTTAAATACCGATTAATGTAACATGCCCTATACAGTTATAGACCATACCGCAGATATTGGTTTAAGGATAACCGGTTCGAGCATGTCGGATCTTTTTCTTGAAGCAGCCAGGGCGCTTGTAATCGAGAGCGGTGCAGAAGCGGCTTCATCAGAAAAAACAGTCATGATTGATGTTAACGGTTATGATTATGAAGACCTGCTCGTTTTATTTCTTAATGAGCTTCTCTTTGAAATTCAGACACGGGATTTCCGTGTTTCAGGTTTTAACATGATAAGTTTTTTAAAAAGCAATATCCGGGTAACAGTTAAAGGCACTTATAGCGCCAAACCGCTTAAAAACAACATCAAAGCCGCCACCTATCACAATCTGGATATTGTTAGAAAACGCAGCGGATATGAGACAAGCATCATTTTTGATGTATAATCGCTATCATGAAAGACATAAGAGCCGTACGCATTGACCCTTTCCGGCTTAAAATTGAAAAGCATGGGGAGATGCGCACCCATGGAATAATATATGCAAACAGTGAAATTGAAAATCATCTGCTGAACGATCAGGCCATTAATCAGGTAGCAAATGTTGCATGCCTTCCCGGTATTGTGGGGCCTTCCATGGCAATGCCCGATATTCACTGGGGATATGGTTTTCCCATCGGAGGAGTGGCCGCATTTTCAATGAAAGACGGCATCATCTCTCCAGGAGGTGTGGGATATGACATCAACTGCGGCATACGCTGTCTGAAGACAAACCTTACACATGAACAGATCTCTCCTGTAATTGAACGCCTTGTTGCCGCGCTGTTCAACTCTGTGCCTTCAGGTGTGGGATCAAAAAACAAGGCATTTAAAATAAACGAGACCGATCTCAAACAGATACTTGTCCGTGGTGCGTCCTGGGTAGTCAAACAGGGCTATGCGCCTGAAAAAGACATCGAATGCCATGAAGACTTCGGCTGCATAGAAGGCGCAAATCCTGATTCTGTATCAAAAAAAGCTATTGAAAGGGGCCTTCCTGAACTCGGAACACTGGGTTCCGGCAATCATTTTATTGAGATCGATACAGTTGATAAGATATTCGACAAGAATATCGCCAGAACATTCGGCCTTTTTGAAAAACAGATCGTGGTTCAGGTCCATACGGGTTCAAGGGGGCTAGGCCATCAGATATGTGAGGACTACATTCATCAGATGATAGCCGTTGCGGCAAGAGAGGGAATATTCCTTCCAGACAGACAGCTTGCATGCGCCCCTCTTTCTTCAGCAGAAGCCAGAAGATATTTTGGAGCCATGGCATCTGCGGCAAACTTCGCTTTTGCAAACCGCGAAATCATAACTTATCTTATCAGAGAATGCTTTGAAAGCATCTTCTCGAAAAGCTTTGAAAGGCTGGGTATAGAACTGCTCTATGACTGCTGTCACAATATAGCCAAAATTGAAAAAGTGATATCTGGAGGGCGGGAGATCGAGGTGTGCATACACAGGAAAGGAGCCACCAGGGCTCTGCTGCCCGGAGACAGAAGACTTCCGGATAAATTTATCTGTACAGGCCAGCCGGTTCTTGTCCCGGGCGATATGGGAAGGGAATCATATATACTTGTCGGATCAGAAAAAGCGGAAGAAACCTATTTCAGCGCATGCCATGGAGCCGGCAGGCTAATGTCCAGAAGTGAGGCCAAAAGGCACGCAAAAGAAAGGGCAGTGGTAGACAGCTTGAAAATAAAGGGAATTCATATAATGGCTGCATCTCGCGCCACGGTTGTCGAGGAAATGCCTCAAGCGTACAAGGACGTGTCAAAAGTTGTGGATACAATGACCGGTGCTGATGTTGCCATGAAGGTTGCCAGACTGAAACCGATGGGAATAATCAAAGGATGATTGAAATGAAAAAGGCATGCAATCCCAAAGGACTGCATGCCTTATAGTTTCTGAATCTTTTCTTAATCTTATGCGGGAATCACATACTTAAGGAACGGGTTAGCATAGAGAAGGATAAGCTCGATAACAAGGGCATAAATTGCCAGCGATTCCATCATGGCCAGACCAAGAACAAGCGCTGTGATAATCTTACCGGATGCCTCAGGATTTCTTGATATGCCTTCGCATGCACCGCGTACGCCAAAACCCTGGCCAATACCGGTTCCAAGAGAAGCTATTCCCATTCCGATACCTGCGGCCATTGCACACCAGCTGAGAAAGCTGATCGCTTCAGGACTTGCTGTACCCGCAGCCATAACCGCTGATGTTCCGGCCAAAACAAACAACCCTACCAACCCTGCAACACGAAAAACTTTCTTCATAAACCTTTCCTCCCAGATATATTTTTCAATTTTAAATTTTTTTTAAATTAATGTGCCTCTTCCATAGCACCGCTAATGTACATCATGGCAAGAAGCGAGAAAACAAATGCCTGCAGCACTGATGTAAAGATCATAAGTGCTAGAAATGGAAGCGGTACAACATACGGTACAAGCAGAAGAAGAACGCCTAGGACAAGGTCCTCGCCAGCGATATTACCGAAGAGACGCATTGTAAGGGACAAAGGACGTGCCAGATGCCCGATAAGCTCTATGGGTATCATGATCGGCGCCATCCACCATACCGGCCCCATGAATTGCTTCAGATATTTAAAGCCGTGTATACGTATACCGACAATGTGCGTCAGGACAAATACCGTCAGAGCCATAGCTGCGTTCGTATTCATGTTTGCCGTCGGAGAGAAGAATCCCGGGATGATACCCGCCATATTTGCTGTGAAAATGAAAACTGCAATTGTTGCAATAAGCGGGAAGAATATCATTCCATGCGGACCCATGTTGTCCATTAGAAGGCCTCTTAGTCCGTCAACAACAACTTCCATGAAATTCTGAAGGACGCCCGGAATCATCTTGATAGCTCTTGTCGCCAGAAATCCTATCAGGGCAAGAAACAACATGTATAACCACATATAAACAACCTGATTATAATTATTGCTGTCCCTGAAAAAACTGGAAGTCGCCGGATCAGCGGTATTGAAGAGATGGTTGAAAAACTCGGTTAAGGGACCTGTGATAAAATTAAGCCATAGAAAACCATGTTCCATAATACTACTCCCCTCTGTTGAATATTATCGAGAAGCCCATATAAGCAAAAATGCTTATTATGACTGTTGATATACCAATAAGCAGAGCCGGTATTTTTACTTCTGTATACACCATCAATGCGTATATGACTATTGCCGTCACGGCAAGCCTTAAGAGATATTTGATTACCATGTATATACTTGCCTTCTTTCTGCTCATGGTAACAGCGGCAACTGCCTGGGAATGCATCCAGTTGAAGTTGACAAACACAACCGCGCCACCCACAAATATCCCCAGTGCATAATCCCATCCTCCAACAGGAAGGCTCAACAGACACATCCCAAGCCATACGGCTATGGTAAGATATATAACGCTGTTTATTGATGGTTCCTTAGCCATTGTTTGATTCATTTTTGGATTCCCTAGATTTTTCCTGGGCGAAAAATTTCATATAAGTCTTGTACATGATCCTGAAACCGGCAAGAATTCCACCGAATATAAACACAAGTGTGAATATCGGTTCGGTTTGCATCCATTTGTCCAGATATATTCCGGCAATAAGCCCCATTACAATGCACAGCACCATGGCCATACCCATTGTTATAAGGTCTGCCATCTGTAGAATCGATTTATCTTTTTTTGGATTTTCCATTAATGCCCACTCCCCAATAATAAGCGGTAATACTAATGAATCATGATTCATATTGCAAGCATGTTTTTTAACATATTCGGCAATATTGAACACAGTGAAAACATTAATATTATCCCAGTTGCAAGGATTTCTTTTACATGATTTATTACAGTAATGAAAATCAAAATATCTCTGTTTATATTCACAATATTCTTATTTCTATCGTTGATTGATCCTTATTTATACGGAGCTCAGAACACAAACCACGGAAGTGTATTTGTTCTATGCTACCATTCATTCAGAGGGAAAGATAAAATTCCTACGGATGTAACCATAAAGGAACTTAAAGATCAGTTGGATTACCTTAAAAAGAACGGCTTCCGATTCATATCTTTTTCACAGATTCAAAGAGGTCTTGTCAGTGGTCAGAAAAATATCCTGATCACCATCGATGACGGAAACCGCAGCATTATCGAGGCTGATGAAAAGGTTTTCAAACCTATGGGAATCAAACCTCTGCTAGGCATCTATCCTAATCTCATCGGCAAAAAGGATTATGCATTGAACTGGGAAGAGCTGAAAAAGCTATCCGATGAAGGTTATGATATTGCATCTCATGGCTATTACCATCTTCCATTAAATGAAAAGCTCTTTAATAAAGATAAAAAGACATTTACGAATGAAATCTACAAGTCCAAGAAAATGCTCCAGGAAAAATTAAGCCGAAATATTGAGGTCTTCATATATCCGAACGGTGTTAGAAACGATTCTGCAAAAAAGATGCTCAAGGAAGCAGGCTATAAATACGCATTCACAATAGTCTGGGGTCAGGTGGAATTGCCGTTGAGCTTAAATGGCGATCTTTTTGAGCTTCGCAGATACATGGTATCCCGAAACTTTAATGAGATATCGTCAGCAATCTTTAACAAGGTAAAGACCACAGAATTGAAATAGCTTTAATGGACCCTATTTTATATCTGCCAGTGTGGAAACCCGTTTTAAAAGCTGACTGAAAACGCTGTCAAAATCTTCCATTTTCAGATGTATCGCTTTTTCAGGGCATTCATCGATACACCTTCCGCATCCTTTACATACATCACTTATGACAGCTTTATCGTTTTTCATCCGGATTGCAGAAACAAAACATTTTTCAGCGCAGATACCGCATCCTGAACAAAGCGATTCATCAATAAAAACAGAAATACCATCCAGTCTTTTATAAGCCTTATCCAGGTTCGAACATCTCTTATCTAGGTTATCTGTATAAAGGCACGAATCATGTCCGCAGAAACAAATGAAAAGCATATTTTTAAAGCTCGTGACGCCAAAACCGACAGGATCAATCCATACATGCGCCACATTTGCCACAAGGCCGGCATCCGCTGCTTTTCTTATATGGGCTTTTGCCTCGATCACACTTACTATTCGGCCGTTTGAAGGATGAATATCCAGAGCTGCCTTTCCCAGGACCATGCAACCGATATTTTTGAGTTCTTTCTTATAATATGATCTGCATACGCATTCATCCAGGATCATGACATGCGAAACGGATTCTACAAGCCTGTCAATTATGCAGAGTGGCAATGCTGAGCTTTGTGCATCTATACTTTCATTGATATCGACATGCCTTATCGGAACGGCCGTAACCTGGTTGAAATGTTTCATAAAAAACAATTCAACAATTTTATTTATAACAGGCAGTCTTCCTGCATATTTGCCTATATTCACAATCGGCACAGCCAGAAAAAAATTAATTCTTACAAGCCATTTGGGAAAACCTTTCATATAAAAACTCCCTGAAAGGGGTATGCATTGATTCTATAAAATATGCAACTGTAAGATGGGCATGTAACTTTCAAGTAATTCCTTTCCGGGCAATGTCAATGCAAATCATGGTCACCCTTTTAATATCAACCGCAAAGCCGCAAAAGGAAAATCATTCAGACAGGAGAATCTTTTTCAGACGATGGGAAATTTATTTACTTTTCTCAAGTTTTTTTATCATACATTTGGAATCATCTTTTTCATAACCCGACCTTTATATAAACCTTGGTTAATCTTTTATTATTCAATATCAAATGGTTATGAGCCTTTATGTTGTTCGACCCATACTTTTTTGCGTTTGGCATGCCTGTTGCTTATATTTAATCAGTATTCATACATCATATGTTAAACAACGGAGGTTTTTTAAATGAAAAAAGTTATCGTAGCGTTGACAGCATTGATTTTCATTATGGCCGGATCTGCTTATGCGGCACCTATTACGCTCAAGAACAGCATCAGTTTCGGAGATAATCCAGGTAATACGATCTCCACAGGCGATGGAACCGGAAGGCTGATTTCATATGGGAGCGGTCATGTTCATCATCTTGAAAAAAGCGGCGATTTTATAGAATGGTCTCATACCTTTACATTTGATCCGCCTGCTGATGACTCCCCTTTAACTGGAAATCTTACCATAAGATTCAGAGATGATGGAGATATATGGCTTGAATACGGAAGGGCATTTATAAATGGCCAGGAAGTTATGCGCAGGGAAATCGATAATATGGATTTATTATTTACAGCACGGTTTATTAATGGCCAGATTGTTGTGAGAGTTGAAAATACCGGCCTTCTGGCTTCAGACTTCTATGTAAACGGCGCAAACGCCGAACTTAGATATAATCCTGCTGCTCCAGCTCCAGCCCCGGTTCCAGAGCCTGCAACAATGACTCTGCTTGGAATCGGAATGCTCGGTGCCGGAATGTTAGCAAGAAAAAGAAACAGGAAATCAGACTCCGCTGAATAAATACCAATTTGAATTGATAATTAAATAAAGGGGAATTCCTATTATAGAAGGAGTTCCCCTTTTTCTTGTTTCTTTTGATTCCAACCTGACATCAGCTTTCTTTTGATTCCGGTTTAACAGTCTTTTCGGTTTCAAGACCCTTTATCTTATATCTGGTCTGATCCATTTCGGCATTTGTTACAGGGGACGAATATGAATCCTTCATTGAAATGCAATCCTTTGGGCACGCATCAACACAGCAGCCGCAGGCAATGCACCTGAGCCTTTCGATTTCCCATGTTTTTTCCTTACGCTCGACTGATATGGCATCAGTAGGGCATTTTTTCTGGCATATTCCGCAGAAAATACATGTTAATCCGTCAATTGTAATGTGACCCCTTGTTGCTGAGAAGCTCTGTCTCTTCTGGACAGGGTAGAGTCTTGTCGAAGGTTTCGTGAAAAGATTTTTCATTGTTTTACCGGCCATTATGAAATAGGGCATCTTTCACCTCTCAGTACAGCTTATGCAGGGGTCTATCGTGAGTATGATGCTGGGAACATCCGCAAAATTGCAGCCTTTCATTACCTGAATCATTGCGGGTATATTTGCAAATGTCGGTGTCCTGGCCCTGAACCGGCTTAAATATTTCGTCCCATTTCCCTTTGCAAAATAGACAACCTCACCCCTAGGCTGTTCGAATCTGACAAAACTTTCACCATCAGGAGAGCCTTTTACCTGAACCGAAATTTCCCCTGATGGGATCTTACCTGCTGCCTGTCTGATAATCCCTAATGACTGGAATATCTCGCCGATACGAACCTTGCATCTTGCGTAGCAATCGCCTTCACCAGCTGTAATTATCTCAAAATCGATATCCGGATATGCATCATATCCAAGCTTTCTGCAGTCAAATTCGACCCCGCTTGCCCGGAGCATGGGACCTACCGCTCCGGCTGAGCAGGCTTCATCTTTTGAAAGAATGCCTACCCCGCAAAGCCTGTGTTTGACGGAACTGTCATTGAGGAAGATATCCGAAATTTCCCTGATGTCCTTTTCAAATTCGGCAAGTGTGTTGACAATCCTTTTCAGGATGTCGGCGTCAATATCCTTTCTCACACCACCTATTCTGCATGCCCCGAAAATAACGCGTCCTCCTGTCGTCTCTTCAACAATATCGAGTATGGTCTCACGAGCGCGCCATGCCTGCATGAAAAGGTTTTCGAATCCGAATGCATCCGCTGCAAGGCCAAGCCACAGCAGATGACTGTGAATCCTTGAGAGTTCTCCCCAGATCACCCTCAGATATTTTGCCCTGGGAGGAATTTCCACTTTCATTATTTCTTCTATGGCCTCACAATACCCCATCCCATGGATAAAGCTGCAGATCCCGCATATGCGTTCCGCCACATATACAAATTCCGTATATTCTCTTTTTTGAACCAGCATCTCCAGTCCCCGGTGTATATAGCCAATTGAAGGAACAATATCGATTACAGTCTCATCATCGAGGACAAAATCGAAATGAATCGGCTCTGGCAGAACCGGATGCTGCGGACCGAATGGAATAGTTGTACGTTTTATATCAGCTTTGTTTTCCATCTGTTCACTCCGCTTTTTCCATAGCTTCATCTATTCTCTCTGACTCCGGATTGAAAGGTCTTGGCCTGGCCAGTTTGTAAAACGTGCCTTTATAATCGATGTTGATATCCTTTATTCTGATGCCGTAAAGATCGTGCATCTCATTTTCATAAAGAAAAGCGCAGGGATATATACCTGTTATGCTTGGGATTTCGGTTTCCGGTTCTATTGTCATCTTGCAGCTAGTCAATTGGTATTTGCTGTCAAAAGTGTAATGCAGCTCGAAATGAGTTGCCTGTCCCTTATCTGCGGGTTCCCTCACACAGCATATCTGCACCAGACGGGCGCCTCTTTCCTTCATTCTGCATACATTCTCAATCAGTGCTCCGATTTCTATCTCGATAATCTTTTTATCAGCTGACATTTCAAGCCGCCTTGATCTTTTTCAAATCCTGATAACGCTTATCCAGAATGCCAAGCGCCTTTACTACACCGTCAATTATTGCCTCGGGCCTGGCTGCACATCCCTGCACATAAACATCTACCGGTATAACCTTGTCAGCTCCTCCCAGTACATTATAGCACTCGGCGAAGATGCCGCCTGAGCATGCACATATCCCGACAGCGACAACGACTTTAGGGTCCGGAATCTGGGAATACAGGTTTCTGATTATATCTATGTTCTGAAAGTTTACCGAGCCTGTTAAAAGAAAAATATCTGCATGCTTCGGATTTCCGGTATTGATTATGCCGAACCTTTCAATGTCATATAACGGAGTCAGGCATGCAAGCACCTCTATGTCGCATCCATTGCAACTGGACCCGTCATAATGAAGTATCCATGGTGATCTGGTAAAAAAGGACATCTTAACCTCTCGTAATTATATAGAGTGCGACAATGTTGCCGCCGCCCAGAATCAGTGCGACCAGCCAGGCCTCATTAAGAATCTTGTCCCATTTGAACCTGGCAAAGGTATTGTCGATAAGTATCTCCAGAAAGTAAGCAGAAATGGCAGCCAGGATTCCGGCCAACGGACTGAATGCGAAAAATACATATATCAGACCAAGCAGGAAAACTGTTTCATACCAGTGTGCCACTTCAATCATGGCAAGAGTAAGACCGGAGAAATCAGAAGTGAGACCCTTTACAATTTCCTGATGTGCATGGTGGGATGCCGATATGTCGAACGGTGATTTCCTGAGCTTCATCGTGAGAATATATACAAAACCGGTGAAAATGCCCGGAAGATATACTATCAGAGGAATGCCTGTATTGATGATCCCATAGAGGCTGAAACTGCCTGCAATCATGTAAATCCCGATAAGCGTCATGAGCACCATCGGCTCATAGGCAGTCATCAAAACCAGCTCCCTCTCTGCGCCCAGGAAACTGAAAGGAGAGCTTGAAGAATATGCTCCGATTATAAGAAAAACACCAGACAGTGTCAGAACGAATATAGTCAGAAGAATATCACTGCCCTCAAAAAAAAGAAAACCGGTTATTATTGTAAACACCAGGTGGCACAGGATCGCAGGGATTTGAAGCCTGTTTACGACCTGTATGTCTTTTTGAAGGAGCTTCAGGACGTCATAAAACGGCTGTAAAATCGGCGGGCCTACCCTTCTCTGCATTCTGGCAGTTATTTTTCTGTCAATTCCGAACAGAATTCCCCCGATAAAAGGGGCCAGGATGACATATGCAATCGCTATCATGAAGTGCTTCATATCACACTCACACCGAACATAAGGACGATCAGGCATGCCCCGAGGATAGTCCCTATCTTCTCGATCTTTTTCTCGCCGAAGATCCTTCCAAGATAATAGTTCCTGAGTTCCAGCTGTTTCTTCATATCCATCGATCCATCAAAGATTCTGCCCGTATATTCATTCCGGCCGGACATATAAGGGTCTGCATACCGGAAATGGCTCCTATGTCTTGGCACGGAGATGGCGGGCAGAAGTATTACAAGCGCAACCATTATGCCGGTAATGACGAAATTGCTTCTGCTTATGTCAAAAGTGTGACCGAATATGCTCAGGATATATGGTTCCACCAGCGCCATTGAGATCAGCGGAAACATGATGCATACGCATACTGTCAATATGGCATGAACCCACTGGGAAAAAGTCTCATCCATTGAAATCTCATCTTCCATCGGATCTCTTGCCGTTCTGTGCGTATATGCAGATGTCATTTTACCGATCCACTTCGACCAGAACAGGACGGTCACGGCACTGCCGTATGCAAGTATGATAAGAAGAATAGGACTCAATATACGGTGAGCATCAATAAACGCCCTTATTGCCGCCCACTTGCTGATAAGCATTCCAAAAGGTGCAACGAACATTCCACTTATGCCGATTATCATCATCACGGCGAGCTTCGGCAGTCTGACTATTATGTTATCCATATCCTCAAGGTCGCGGCTGCCGATCCTGTTTTCAACAGTACCGACACAAAGGAACATGAGCGATTTAGCGACGGCATGGAATATTATGAGAAAAATTGCAGCCCATATTGTTTCCCATGTACCGATTCCGGCGCAGGCCACAATCAGTCCGAGATTTGAAACCGTTGACCATGCCAGTATCTTTTTTGCATTTGATTGCGAAACGGCGATAAATGCGCCGAACAGGAATGTAACTGCCCCTGTTAAAGATACCATACTGCCTGTAAGAGTGTGGTTTAACTGAGGGGACAGCCTGATAATTATATAAACACCGGCCTTTACCATTGTACTCGAATGCAGCAGTGCGGATGTCGGGGTTGGCGCTACCATCGCTCCAAGAAGCCATGAAGAAAACGGCAACTGAGCTGATTTCGTTATGCCCGCAAAACATATCAGCGCAATAGGTATCATGACAGTACCTTTAGGTGATTTTATCAGTTCACTGAGGCATGCAGTAGCCCCTGATGAAGCAAGCCAGACTATTGCAAGGGCAAAAGCTGCACCTCCTGCAAGATTCATGGTAAGCGCAAGGAATGCGTTATCGGTTGCCTCTCGGGTCCTGCTGTATCCGATCAGCAGGAATGAGCATAAAGTTGTAATCTCCCAGCAGAAAAAGAGCCATGGCAGTTTGTTTAAAAAAACTATGCCGAACATTGCCGCAAGGAATATGTATACGATGAAAAAGAATACCGGTTGTCTGTCTTTGATTTCCGTATGATGGGCATGATAATCTTTCATGTATCCGATTGCATAGACACATATCAGGCCGCCTATTATGCCTATTATAAGCGCCATTATGATTGAAAACTTATCAATAAAAAAACTCGGCAGGTCATCCGAATGACCCGGGAATTTGTATTCATAATATGTCAGCAGAGAAAACTGGATGGTTACGAAAGCGATCGCAAGAAATTTTCTGTATTTAATCCCGAGATAGATTATGAAAACTGCAATTGCAGCTTCGATTACAAACATGGTTTTGCTTATCAGATGTGAATTGAAAGTATAATAGACCGCATCACTTTTCAGCATTGTCATCAGTAAACATATGGAAAGAGCACTCATTAAGACAAAGGACGCCCTGATAACAGTATTCCTTATCGACCAGACTGGAAATACAGCCACAAGAACAGCCGATATTAATGGAACAGCTATCAGCAGCAAAACAAGTTCCATCAAAAAGCCTCCGGCAAGAATAATCTTCGTCTCTACTTAATCAGATCTGCAATTATCGTAATCTCTTATCGGATAATATAATAGATATTCTTAGAATAAAAAGGCCGCCGGTTGATATTAAACAATCCGGCGGCCTTCAAGGAGATACTGTTTAATTCTTCAGAACAAGTCCCAGGAGCCCTGCTCTAGAGCTTCTGATGAGCTTACTCCGGGCTCGCTTGCCGCAGACTTTCTGAACCTTAAGTCATCAACATAAAATGTGCTGGTGCCACCTGAATACCCTTCGACAGAAAGAGACAGGCATTTGTCAAACAGGCCACCCGATGACCCAGAATAAACACCATCGATATAATATTCAGCCGTAGATGCCGATGACAATTTTATGCCGAATTTATGCCAGCCCGATGTTCTGGGAACGCCTGTCACCGTATACACATATGATTTGTCATGGAACGAATAATAATCTGACGAACTTCCGGTCCATACGCCAATGCCAGTCTGGGATCCTGGTTTGCCGTTGTTTATTCTCACAATCTTGAAAGCCGAGGTGTCAAGATCGTCATACATATCCCATTCCGCTATAAAGTTTGTTGTTTCGGGTATATCCTTAAGGACTATCTGATGGCTTGAAGTGCTTGACTGGACAAGTTTGCCGCTCATTATTCCCCTTTTCGGATAGTTTGAAGTTGACCATGTCCCACCGTCCCTTATAAGTTCCCAGTCTGAATAAACGCTTGTTTCCAAGAGGGAGAGCAGGTCTGAATAGTTAGTCACCACGAAACCAGTATGCCATACTCCGCTCCTGTTAGCACTGTACCAGATCTCGAGGAGGTCAGTGTCTTCATGATAGACAGTACAGCTCCGGTATAGAGTATTGTCCCAGGCGCCGGGGGCAGGCATCATTATTCTGCGGTTCGGGAAATTCTGCCAGTTCAGACCATCCGTGCTTATTGCCCAGGCGATATTTCCGCCGGAGTATTCGTCAAGTGTAATCATCCAGAACTCATTCTTTGAAGGGATATATTCCACATTCATATGCCATGCATGCTCAGCATAATTTATCAGCTGAGGCAGACCCCAGTTCATGCCGTCAGCGGATTCGCATACATAGATATTCTGGCTGGTATCCGTCATCCACATATAAAAATGAGACGAATCGACCTGGACAACAGCCGGAGAAAGATAAAACCTCTCGAAGCTGAGATCCCAGTCAATTAAAGTTATCGGCCCTGTCCAGTTGATACCGTCTGATGATTTGAACAGCTGCAGATAGTTATGGTTATAATACGGCTGACCTTCATGACCGCTACATCGCCCTGATCTTCGTGTGTCAATATAATACACCCACATCTCATTTGTATTTGTATTATAAATGATATCACCATCACAGTTATGGTCACAGGGCGGCGCGCCGATAAGCGGATTGCTTAATCCCTCAGGAACGCTCCATGTAGAACCGTTATTGCTTACAAGTATTGAAGGATTCTCAACCTGATCGTTGGAATTTGCATAAGGGGTCGTCACCATCCAGTATTTATAGCCGTTCCAGCCATCCGACATATAGACAACGTCTGGATGGACTGTCTGACCCGAGCCGTCGTATGTCGGCGTAATCTGCCATGTAACGGCGTTATCAAGGGCGCCTGTCTTAGTGGTGAATGGCTTTTCAAAATCATCATAAAAATCGAATGTATCTTTTCCGCTCGAACCTGATGCTGCTTTTGAATTCCCATAATAGATATAAATACTCTGTGCAGTATTAAGGTCAGCATTCACTTTAACCCAGAATGTTGCAGTTGCGTCAGGAGTCGTGCCAGATACAGATTCCAGCCAATAGCCAAGCAATGTTTTTCCATCGTTTGATGTAAACCTTACATCGTCAAAATCAGGCTGGCATTTATCGTCCAGCTGAACATCGTAATTACTTGATCCTGCAGACTGGCCAACCCTGATTTCAACCTGATAGTCTGTTCCGGTTCCGCTGCCTGCTGATATGTTTATCTTCTTGCGGTATGTTTCTATGACACCTTTAACAACTTTGAAATCGATATTTTTTACATTTGCAAAACCAACTTTTACATCTCTGCCGATCGGGTCGAAGTTATACAGATCAGAAGAGGGAGTGATTGTATATTCACGGTTTACAATCAAAGCGTTACTAAATTCATAATAACCATTATCGTCTGTATAAACAGTCATCGGAATATTGCCTGCAATATCAACCCTGATGCCTTGCAATCCCACTCCATTGTCAGTAATACTGCCGGAAATCTTGCAGCCAGATAATACAGCGAGCGATACCAAAACCAAAACCAGGATGTATTTTTTTATCATGTGTCGCTCCTCATCAAAGTTATTTAGGCCGGCAGCAGTTGGTGCTTGTGCTGCCGGCTTAAAGTTAAATGTTAATATTTATCCTAATAGATATCCCAGGAACCTTCTGTTTCGGAACCGGCCACACCCAGAGAAGGTTCAGTATCTGCTGCCTTGCGAACCCTTATATCATCAACATAAAATGTGGTTGTGGTGTATCCTGGAGCACTTCCATGGTATCCTTCAACGGATACCGATCCACAGTTTGCCACTGGACCTGTAATTGGCCCTGCTACACTGTTGCCGTCAATGATGAATGTGGTCGAACTGTCGGATTTGAGCTTCATACCGAGTGTATGCCAGCCGTTTGTACGCGCAACGCTTGTTGCAGTATATATGTAGCCGTTGATATGGTATGCATAATTGGTGACTGAACTCACAGTATAGACACCTAAACCCGTCTGGTTGGACAATGTCGAACTGCCGTTCATTCTTACAAGCTTGAATGCCGTATCATCCATGTCATCATAGAAGTCCCATTCGAGGATGAAGTTGCTCAACATAGAGTTGAACGGTTTGTAAACAATCTGTTTCGAGCCTGTTGAAGTCTGGACTAGTTTGCCGCTCTTGCTGCCACGTTTGAATCTGTCGTTGGATGTAGACCATGAGCCGCCGGTCTGGTTAACATTCCATCCATCAAATGCTGATAACGCAATGAGGTCAAGCATGTTCGAATAATCAGTTGTCACATACCCTGTATGCGGTGTGCTCGTGTTAGTGCTGTACCATATCTTAAGAAGGTCTGTTGCAGCATTGTAAATTACTGTGCCTCTGTAGATAACACTGTCCCAGCCTGTCGAAGCGGCGAGGACTCCCTTGTTCTTGTAGGGTGTCCAGTTAATACCGTCATCACTTACAGCCCAGTTCAATGTCGTGCAACCGTAAGCAGGCATGTAGATCATCCAGTATTCATCCTTTTCAGGTACGTATGTTACATTCAAATGCCATGAGCCATCACCCAGATTAACAGTTTGAAAAACTCCCCAGTTTATGCCGTCAAAAGACTCTGAAACAAATACCTGACCGCTAGCGTTATTAAGCCAGAGATAAAAATGAGAAGCATCGACCTGAACAACTGCAGGAGACAGGTAGAGCGATGTCCCCGGGGCGCTGAGGTCCTGATCAATAAGTGTTATCGGTGCGCTGACGCCCATACCGGCGGTGACTTTGATCAGTTTTACGTAATTGCGGTTTAAAGACCCGCAGCCGGAAGTGGATCTTCTGGTTTCCTGATAATAAACCCAAAGTTCATTTGTGTTTGTATTGTATATAAGGTCCGCATCATTGTTATGATCGCAGACAGGCATACCAACAAGCGGATTTGTCAAACCGGCTGGAACAACCCAGTTAATACCGTCATGGCTTGCAAGAAGAGACGGATTCTCATAGTCGTCATTTCCACCCGGATAAGGAGTTGTAGCCATCCAGTACGTATAGCCGGCGAAACCGCCCGGGATGTAAATAACATCCGGATGTATGGTCTGGCCCGAGCCATCGTAAGTCGGCGTGTTCTGCCAGGTCGCCGCATTGGCGACTGCGGCTGTGCCTGTATCGAATGATGACTCGAAACCATCGTAAAAATCGAAGGTGCTGCCGCCGCTTGAAGCGCTTGCAGCCTGAATGTCACCATAATATATGTAGATATTGGTATCGGCGTCGAGATTATCCAGCACCTTGACCCAGATTGTCGCAGTCCTGTTTGGAGTATTTCCAGAAACAGATTCGATCCAGTATCCGAGCATCGTCTTCCCATCGCTTGATGTAAATCTGATATCGCTGAAATCCGTCTTGCACTTGCCTCCCAGATGCAGATCATAATTCAGAGATGATACCGACTGGCCCACCTTGATTTTCATCTGATAGCCGGTTCCTGCTCCGGCTCCAGCTCTGATCGGTATTGCTTTACGGTATGTTTCCAGTGCGCCCTTCACCACGTTGAAATCGACATTCGTGACATTTGCAAATTTGACAGCCACGGTCTTGTTCATCGGATTAAATCTCAACGTGTCTGACATGGGTTCAACAAGATATGAATTGCTCATGATTTTCATATTGTTGAACTCATAATACCCTGAAGAATTGGTTATGGTGGTCAGCGGCACATTTCCGGATAATGTAACCGTAATTCCCTCAATGCCGACCAGATTGCCGCTCCCGTCATCCTGCAGGACCCTGCCGGATATTCTGCAGCCTGCTGTTACCAATAAAAACGAAATAATAAATACAACCCCAAGTTTTCGTAACATATCATCCTCCTCATATGTTTTTACTAATTAATTAAGTTAATTATTCATATTTTATAAAAAAGGTAATACAGACATCCGTCTTGATGTATCACCTCCTCAAAATAGTATGGGCCTTTTTCCTCAGGCCTGAATTTCTTAAATATTTATGTATATAATTTACCCTAGTTTATACACTTTTGCAAACCAAAATAATTAATTTGCTATAATTTGTATAAATATTTTCCACATGACACTAATATTCCGGAAATAAAAGGTCGATGTAATTTAATAATGAATGAGAAAAATAATTATGAAATCATTAAACTTCCTGATAATGCCCTCATTTTATCCCTATCAGGTGAATGGAGGAGCACTTCAGGTATTCCCGATTCGTCTCTGGTGGCAGTGAGCCTCGATAAGCATAAACCTGTTTCGGGTCTGAAAATGGACTTGTCCGGAATCACAGGCTGGGACAGTGCGCTGATAATCTTTTTAATAAATATCCTTGAATATGCCCGCAAACTGGGAATCAAATCCAATCAGGAAGACCTTCCTCCTGAAATCTTGGGGCTAATAAAGCTTGCATTGGCTGTCCCTGAAAAAACAGGCGCAAGGCATGTCAGCATAAAGATTCCTTTTCTCGAATTACTGGGAAACAAGTCCTATGGATTCTGGAGCTCTATCGGAGATTTCTTCATC
>CAZEMO010000017.1:0-95574 GCA_964513375.1 uncultured Bacteriovoracaceae bacterium
GTGCGGCAACAGGCGCAGGGGCTGGAGCCGGTGCGACAACCGGGGCTGGAGCCGGAGCCGGTTTAGGTGCTTCAACTACTACCGGTGCTGCCACTGCAACAGGCGCAGGTTTGGGTTTGTCGCCCAGATAGCAGCCGAGTCCCAGAGTATATTCCAGGTTGTTTACAGGATTGCCGTCAAAGGCTTTAAAGGCAAGAAGATGACGGAAGTCTGCCCTTATGAACCAGTCCTCTGACACAAATATTCTTGCTCCTGCACCATAGCCGGCCACAAAATTATCTTTTGTTTTAGCTCCTTCGACATTCATGTTCCTGTCGCCCAGGCCAACTGCCAGATACGGGACAAAACGGCTGTCTGGCATTAAATAAATGAGGCCTTCCAGCCTGTATCCCACAAGGCTGACATCAGCTCCCTCTTTAACTGATGTATCCCCATACATTTTATTTCTTTTGATATCCGATGCGCCCATTTCCAGAGGTATTTCCAGACCGAAATATTTTGACATGTCATACCCCAACCTCAGCATTCCTATGGGCGCCAGATTTATTTCTTCTCTCGAATCAAAGGTGTAACCGCCGCCTGACAGAGAGAATGTTATGCCGCTGTCTCTGTTCGCGGCATAAGCCTGGAAAGAGAAAACCATCGTAAACATTACTGCCAGGATCAATATTCTTTTCATACTCCCACCCCTCCTTAATGTCTGTTTGTAGATATGTTTTTTATAATAATCCTTAATCCTTATAGAATCAAGTGGTTGATTATTTTTTTAGATTTTATGCGGCTTGTGGAGGATATTGCGCTATGGTAAAAAGTTCATATGATAGGTTTTATGGGGAGGCCCAAATGAAGTGCTGCTTGAAATCCTGTTTTATGATTTTCCTGGTAGCTTTACTGACGGGCTGCGGTGACAGACGTGACAATGACGTACAGTCATCGGATAATACACAACTTCCCGCCGCAAAATATGAGGCGGCAGTGACCGTGAGCATCCCAGAATTTCCGTTCAGGCAAAACACAGCGATCAAGATAGACAGGGACGCCATTGAAGCATTCGCACGGCAGTATGTCTCCGATGAGGGAGGAGCAGGGACAAATGAAGAGTTCTTTCTCGGATACCTTCCTTTAAAGGCGGCGGATATGCTCTGTTCGGCGGACAGCGGCGCTTTTGAAACAGAAAGCCTGCTCGGCAATCTTTATGTCTCGGGCTACTTCGGCGGCATCTGGCTGAGGGATGCCATGAGCGGGAATACACGGCAGGCTGAAGCGTTATTATCGAATACGCTGTCAGAAGGTACCGGAGAAACGATAGATTCTTCCCGGGTCTCCGTGGTCTTCGACGTACTCATTGCAGCGGCAGCATTGAAAATGAAAAGGGCTGAATCAGGCGGCTTGGCTTCAATTGCAGCATGCCGTCTTTCTCTGCCGTCATTCCTCCTCATATATGGATACAACTGGGGCTATCTTGATTATATACTCAACAATCCGCCGGATGGGGCCGAGGGCATTGAACGCCCATGCTGCTGCACGAGAATGCTGGACTGCTCGGTTGAAGGGCTCAATCTTGAAATCCTGGACGAATACAAAGATGAACGCGAACTTATCGAAAACCCCCGGGAAGCGGGCGGTATTTCAGTTTTGAGATGGTATGAGATGCGCCTGCTGACTGGCTTATGGGCCGAAGGTGCTGTCAGTACCGGATCGGGCGTATGGGAAAATATCATGAATGAAGATATGGACAAGGACGCATATGCTCTGCTGCTCGACCTTTCGGCCAGGTTCATGCTGGTGGCAGAGATGAGCATAATGCCGGCGATGAAGGGATATGCTGACAGTGATATCGACGCATGCCGGTGCGGACTCCTCGAACAGGCTGCAATGATCGTATGGGCAGGCAGCTATTTCATGGGACTGTCATCCGAAGCCCCCGCCGGAACGTTTCCTTCGATAAACGGATTGTGAAAAAACTCATAAAAATAGGGGCGTATCTGGTGCTGACAGTGATTCTGCTGTTGGCGGCGGATATTGCCGTCTGTTTTGTTTATCCCGATGTCGCAGTTCTTAAAAAAAAGAATCCCGAAAAGACTTCATTCATGAAATACAGGGAAAAACAGTGGGAAAACAAAGGGCTTGATAAAAAGATAAAACAGAAATGGGTGCCTTTCAGCAGGATATCCCCGTATGTGGTTAAGGCGGTCATCATAGCGGAGGATGATAAATTCTGGCGCCATGAAGGATTTGATTTTGTTGCGATGCAGAAAGCCTTTGAAAAGGACATTAAAAAGAAAAAGTTCAAGGCCGGAGGCTCGACAATCAGCCAGCAGCTTGCAAAAAACCTTTATCTGACACCGGCAAAGAACCCTTTACGCAAGATTAAGGAGGCCATCTACACATGGCGTCTTGAGAGGAACCTTTCAAAAAAAAGGATAATGGAACTCTATTTAAATGTTGCCGAATGGGGAGACTCCCTTTTCGGGATTGAAGCGGCGGCACGAAAATACTACGGAAAATCGGCCTCATCGCTTGGGCCTGAGGATGCCGCCAGACTGGCGACCGTTCTTCCCAATCCCATCAGGTTCAACCCTGTCGGGAATTCAAGGTATGTAAGGAACCGTTCGGCTCTTATTTACAGGATCATGGTGCGTCGGGGAATCGTCATTCAAGAATACGTCGAGGTAATGAAAGAACCTCTGGAAGACGATCAAATTGAGGGCGTGACAAATGTAGAAGCCGCTCCCTGGGAAGGAAATCTGACTGATTCATCGGGCCCCGATTCCCCAGCCGGTATTGAAGACTTACCGGCTTCTGAGCCTGATGTTCAAACGCCAGCCGCAAATGAAGATGAGAAGGGCATCGACAGCGAACCGGAAAAAGATCCATCCTGACCTGGGAGTTCATGAAAAACATCTGATAGTCAATGCTCCAGATGTCTTATTAGAATATTTGAACTGGCGGAATGTAAATTCAGGTTAGTCTCAACAAAAATTCTCCGGGAACTTTTTTAAAACCTCAGGTGTCTCAGTGCGTAAAAATAATTTACCGGAGGTTGATTATGAAGTTTCGCAGGTTTCATTCAGTTGTACTAATCATGGTTTCAGTGCTTGTTTTCTATTCCACGTCAAAAGCCCAGCAGGAAGAGGGTGGAGACAAGACCCTTTCGCCCTACTTTTTTGTTAAGAGCGATGATGCGTCGATCGATCAGATGCCGCTGAAATCCACATCGGCCGATGTTAGCATTTCGGGCGTTATCGCGGATGTTAAGGTCACACAGGTCTACAAGAATGCAGGAAAAAAGCCGCTGGAGGCAATATACGTTTTCCCCGCCTCGACCCGGGCGGCTGTCTACGGCATGAAGATGACCATCGGCAGCCGCACGATCGAGGCGAAAATCAAAAAGCGCGACGAGGCCAGACAGGAATACGAGCAGGCCAGGAACCAGGGAAAGAGCGCATCTCTGCTTGAACAGCAGCGGCCAAATGTCTTTCAGATGAACGTCGCCAACATAATGCCCGGTGACGAAATAAAGGTTGAGCTCAAATATACCGAACTCATTATCCCCGAGGACAAAGTTTATGAATTCGTCTATCCGACTGTTGTCGGGCCGAGGTATTCCAACAGGGCAGAAAGCAGTGCCCCGGCTTCGGAGAAATGGTCCCAGAACCCGTACTTGAGACAGGGAAAGTCGCCCTCATATACATTTGGCATTAACGTCAGCCTATCGGCAGGGCTTCCGATAGGCCAGGTCGCCTGCTCGACACACAAGATCAAAACAACTTTCAGCGGCAAATCCGAGGCGCGTATCGAACTGGACAAGTCGGAGGCATACGGCGGAAACAGGGACTATATTCTCAGATACCGACTTGACGGTGACCGCATACAGTCCGGGCTGCTGCTTTCAGAGGGCAAAAACGAAAACTTCTTCCTGCTCATGATGCAGCCGCCCAAAAGGGTTACCAATGCGAACATTCCGGGCAGGGAATATATCTTCATTCTCGATGTGTCCGGTTCGATGCACGGTTTTCCGCTTGATACATCGAAAGAACTGATGAGAAACCTTATCGGGAACCTGAGGACAACGGATAAGTTCAACGTGATGCTGTTCTCGGGCGGCTCATCCGTAATGGCTGAGGAATCGCTTTCTGCAACGCCTCAGAATATTGCCCGCGCAATAAATATGATCGGCAACCAGCAGGGTGGCGGCAGTACTGAAATTCTTCCGGCACTCAAACGTGCCCTTTCCTTAAACAGGGCGAAGGGATTTTCCAGGACAGTAGTTATCGTGACCGACGGCTATGTAACAGTCGAAGAAGAGGTGTTCGATCTTATACGAAACAACCTGGATGATGCGAACATGTTCGCCTTCGGAATAGGCTCGGGCGTAAATCGCCACCTTATTGAGGGCATAGCCCATGTCGGCATGGGAGAGCCTTTCATTGTCGAGAAGCCCCAGGATGCTGCGGGGAAGGCCGAAAGCCTGAGAAAAATGATAGCATCCCCGGTACTCACAGGCATTAAGGTAAAATATGAAGGATTTGAGACCTATGACGTCGAACCTCTGAGCATCCCCGATGTCCTTTCCGAAAGGCCGGTAATCATATTCGGTAAATGGCGCGGCAGACCGAAGGGGGCAATCACGCTTAGCGGCATTTCAGGAAACGGTAAATATTCGGCCGCACTTAATGTATCACAGACTACGCCGGATAAATCCGAAGCCTTGAAATACCTATGGGCCAGGCAGCGCATAATACTGCTGTCTGACTATAACAGTTTGCGCCAGGACGACAAGCGTATCAGAGAGGTTACAGACCTTGGGCTTAAGTACAATCTGCTTACCGCCTATACATCGTTTGTTGCCGTTGATACTGAAATCAGAAACAAGAACGGCAGGCCTGTAACCGTAAAGCAGCCGCTTCCATTGCCGCAGGGGGTTTCGGATTATGCGGTGGGCGGGGGAAAGTCGTATGGCTGTAATGCCTTATCAGTCCGGTCGTTGCAGGAGCAGGCAGCCCCTTCCGTGTATTACAAGAACACTGCAGACAGATCTGATTCTTCATTGAAGAAAGAAGAAAAGGACAAAGCAGCAGCCAGCTTTTATATTCAGGAGGTGAAAGTATCAGGCACCCTTTCAGTACACTCGGTCAGGAACACGGCAAATAAACATGTAAGCGAGCTTGAAGCGTGTATATCCGCCAATAGCTATCCGGGCAAAGTGACCATTCAGATTAAAATAAACGCCGATGGTACAGTAAAAAGTGCTGAACTTAAATCCTCTAAAGGCATGGGTGAAGCCCTCAGAAACTGCCTGATGAAGACAGTAAAGAGGTGGATATTCAACAGGTCAACAGGCGAGACCAGGGTTACGTTTACAGTCGGGAAAGCCAGATAGGATATCAGGGAAAAGGGAGAAGTGAGAGCTTCTCCCTTTTAATATGCATGCCGAAAACAAAAGAGAAATGAGAAGGAAAATGAAGGATCACAGACATTATCTGAGAGCCCTTAATATGGCGGGTAATAATGCATTGATTGATCTTTCTTATTCATGGCCTGCAATTCCTCAATTATTTAAATTCTCCTTGACATTAAACGCAATCTCGATTGTCCATATGGTGTGGGGATATTCGGCGAAAATTCAGAAAAAATCGATAAGCGGCCCGTCAGCAGGATTTCGTATAATGTTGATGACGGTGATGCGGTATTCATAATGCGCTGCCTTGCAGGAAATACGGATGCCTTCGGTGTCATTGTCGGAAGGCATCAGGATAAGATGCTGAACATGGCCTACAGGATAACATCCGATTATCAGGAAGCACTTGACGCAGTTCAGGACGCATTTCTGACGGCATACAGAAACCTTGCAAAATTCAGGGGAGAATCGCTTTTTTCCACATGGCTTGCCAGCATTGTCATAAACCATGCAAAAAACAGTATGAGAAAAAAAGGCCGGCTTAAAAAGCATGAATGCTCTTCAATCGATGAACCTCTGATAAATGAAAAAGGAGCTCTTGCCATTGAACCTGCAGACAGAGGGCCTACACCTCTCGACAGCCTGCAGAAGAACGAACTCGATATGAAGGTTCAGGAATGCATCGGCGCTCTTGATGAAGACCAGCGGGTGGTGCTCGTATTGAGGGAGATTGAAGAGTATGCATATGAAGAAATTGGCAGTATTCTCGGTCTGCCTGATGGCACTGTAAGGTCAAGGCTTTTCAGGGCAAGGGCGCTTTTAAAAGAGTGCCTTAAAAAATTTATGGGGGGGCTCAAATGAACTGCGAAAACATGAAAGAGCTTCTCAATGCTTATATTGACAATCTTCTGAGTGGCAGTGATAAAGAAGCAGTTGAGGCGCATATTGCCTCGTGCTCTTCATGTAAAAGGGAGCTCGATGAACTCACTCAGGCCGTCAATGTGGTAAAGAAGCTTGACAGGATAGTTCCGCCTCCCTGGTTCTCCGAACAGGTTATGATTAACATAAGAAAGGAAGAGGACAGGAAAAAAGGCATTATCAGCCGCCTGTTCCTCCCGCTGTATATCAAACTGCCGATTGAGGCGTTTGCAACCGTAGTAATAGCTGTGCTTGCAATATATCTTTACAGGTCTCTTGAACCTCAGTGGAAACCGCTGATGTATTCGCCGCAGTCCGTTCAGGAATCTACGGCGCCGCAGGTTCAAGCGGTTCCGGATAAGGCCGCGAAAGCAGGTTCTTATGAGGCTGACAAACTGGCTCAAACGACGGAAAGTGCGGCGAGCGAAAAGGCTTCAGGGTTGAAGAAAGATATCCCGCAGGTGAAGCTGGAGGCAAAGGCTGTCCCTGCACCTGCTCCTGTCCCTGAAGCTAAGGGGCGCGCGGGAACTGAGAAGAAACAGGCGGCGCCTTCTGCAATTATGAAAGAGAAAAACGAGATGCAGTATGATCTGGAATCACCGGGTCTGAAATCAATGGAGAAGTCAAAAGATCAGATAGCCGGAGTCCTTGGGGAAACAGAGGCAAAAGAAGAGAAGGAAGACGGCATTGCTGCTCCTGCTCCTCAAATGCAGATGAGGGCCGCTCCCTCGCCTGTGATGATAGATATGTCTGTCGCAGTTACTGATAAGGAAAAGGCAATCAGGGATATATCAGCCATGCTTGAAACCATGAAGGCGCGCGTGATAGGAAAATATTCATCAGGGGCGGATACGGCAATTCTTGCAGAAGCAAAGGGATCGGATGCAAAAAAGATAATCGAAAATCTCAAGGCCTCAGGTGATGCATCCCTGATAACCAGGTATCCGGATTTTTCCGGAAACAGAGTGGTCATGAGGATAAAGGTTATCAGCAGACAGCCGCAGGTCAAACCTTAACAGTAAAATCATGCTCATACTGGCGGGAGTTTTTGCGACATCATTTGTCATTGCACTCTCCGGTGCTTTGATGCCGGGGCCTCTTTTTGCAACAACAATTACTGCCAGTGCAGAAAGGGGTATCATAGCCGGACCGGCCCTTATTCTGGGGCATGCCATACTTGAGCTGGCCATGATGACTGCTCTTCTGTTCGGGCTTGCTCCTTTGCTAACAAAAGATATGGTTTTTGCATTTATTGCGCTTTTCGGTGCAGCAGTACTCTTGTGGATGAGCTTTTGTATGATAAAAACGCTGCCGCAGCTCAGTGTAGACTGGGAGGCGAAGGATTCTTCGAATTCCGGGAATCTTGTTTTTCAGGGTATAGTGATGAGCATATCAAATCCCTACTGGGCGATATGGTGGGCCACAATAGGACTCGGCTATATTCTATACTGCAGGACACTGGGACTGCCGGGCCTGGCTGTCTTTTTTGCAGGCCATATAATGGGAGACCTCTCCTGGTATTCGCTTGTTGCCCTTATTGTTGCAAAAGGCAGGCATCTTCTGACCATACGGGTTTACAGGGGCCTGATCGGCGGATGTGCGGCCTTCATAGTATGCTTTGCATTTTATTTCATTTATTCGGGAATCAGCAGAATTCTTGGTTGATATTAAGGCCCTTCTTCAGCCTTATTCCTTAAGGAAAATAAACCGTATCAACCTAGTCAGAAATCTGTAAAGTAGTCTTTGTTGGCGGCCTTCAGATCATTCCAGAGCTGATCAATGTCCTTTTCTTCCGGGCCAAGAGGATGAATGAGCATGGCCTCTTTGATAAGGTTTTCATCTTTTGCAAGGTGGCCTTCTATTGTCAGTCGTTCATAGTTTTTAATTGTGTTGATCAGTCCGACAGTTGGTTTGGCAGCCTTTCCGAGCGCTATGGCTGACGGGCCTGATAACGTTAGCTTTGCAGGGATCTCCATAATATAGTCATCCGGGAAGTCATCTATTGTGCCGCTATTACGTGTATTGATTATATGCGTGCGGCCGTCGTTCGTGGTAATGCTTTTTATCAGTTCGGTAGCTACGGTCGAATACATGAAGCCGCCTCTTTTTGAGAGTTCCTCGGGAGGTCTGGTGCGTTCAGGTTCCGAGTAAAGTCCGAGCAGCTCTTCTTCAATTACCAGTATCTGTTCTCCTCTTGTACCTTTGGAGCCTCTGGCCTCCCTCTGGCTTTTCAGCATCTGCGAGGTGTTGTAGAAATAGCGCAGATAGGGGTTCGGAAGCATCCTGAGCATGGGTATGAAATTATCGCCATATTCGAGGTCAGGGATATTTTTCATGTTGACCCTGATATTTTCGAGCACCTCTGATGTGCGGTCTTTTCCTGAAACAAAGACCCCGTCCACCCATGCCAGATGGTTAAGGCCATAGTAGCGCAGGAGAAGCTCTTTTTCCGCGCAGCCGAGCACAATACACGCCTGAAGCACGAATTCGATCGGGCAGTTGCATAATCCTATGCACTTTTCGTATTTGAGATAATTGACAATGAATTCGGTCATCATACCTGAAGGGTTGGTGAAGTTTATAATCCAGGCGCTATTTGAGAGTTTCTTTGCAAGTTCAGTATATTTTTCCATTATGGGCATGGCCCTGAGGCCGTTCGCCATACCGCCCATGCCTGTCGTTTCCTGGCCGATAAGGCCGTATTCAAGAGGTATCTTCTCGTCGTTTATCCTTCCCTGCATGCAGCCTGCGCGGAACTGGTTCAGAATGAAATCGGCGCCCGAGATGGCCTCTTCGGCATTGAATGTCGATGAGAATTTTGCCCTGCTGCCTGCTGCTTTTAATATCCTACCGGAAAAATCTGTAAGTATTTTAAGTTTTCTCTCGCTCTCGGGGATGTCAAGCAGGCATATTTCGCGAATGCTTACATGTTCTGAAATTTTAACAAGACCTTCGATGAGTTCAGGTGTGTATGTGCTGCCTCCGCCTATGATACATATTTTCATGAACGTTCCTTTTCAAGATATGTCCTGATCATACGATCACTGATTTTTTTCGTAAGCGTATGCCCGCTCTTTTCATATGCATGAAAAACAGCTCCCAGCACCGGGTCCCATTCGGGGACTACTATGCTTATTTTATCTTTGTATCTCTGACTAAGACACAGTTCGAGCATGTTCATGAATGGCTGATATTTCTGTTTGAAGACCGAGCCGTCAAGTACGAGTTTGAACTTCTCTCCGTGGTCAAAAAGGTCGCGGTGAAATTCGTCAACGATATGCAGGGCTTCTTTTACCAGCATCCATGTAAGCTCGAGCGCCACGCCGTCTCCCATGCGAGCTGCTTCGAAGAATATCTCGACTACTTTCTGTATGTTTTTAGGGAAAAGCGGGATATTTTTTATCTCCTCGACCTCTTTCAGAGAGAATGCATCGGTGATGAGCCTGCTTATTACCGTAGGGTATGCCCTGCCGTCCTCTCCGCGGATTGCCGCCCTGCAGACGAACATGGCTATGTTCACTGCGCCCAGTGTGTCTCCTGTATGAAACGACAGGCCGCCAATGCGTTTGAGCTCTCCTTTTGCGTTCATTGCGAAATTGGTGTTAGATGTGCCGTTTGTTACCAGCATACCCACACCGTCTATTGTACCACTCTTGAGAGCTATGAAACCGTCGTTTTCAAAATCGAATGGTATATCCGGAGTGACTTTCTTATATACCTTGCGAAGCAGCTTGAAATCGTCCGCGGTATCTGCGCCCGCGGCGCCGTAATAGATGTATTTTATCTGTTCGAGTTTTATGCCGGCTACGGCCACAGTCTTGCCTATGCCTTCAGCTATTGCAGCCTGGGCGCCGTCAGGTCCGAGATTTTCATGGCTGGCGCCAACATCGTAGACGGTTGCTGTAATATTTCCGTTTGTGTCTGTAAGTGCGTACTGTGTTTTCGTGTTTCCTATGTCCACTCCGAGAAGATACTGTTTCATTGATTCTCCTGTCTAAAGATTTACGGCCTTGCCAGTTGCTGATGATCTGTAGCCTGCATCAACTATGTTCATTATGGTTATGCCTTCCGCAAGTCCGGGGAAGGGGGTTTTGCGGCTTTTTATGCAGTCGGTGAAATGAATCATCTGGGTTGTATAGATGCTCTGATCGCAATGCTCCGTTCTTGGAGGAATCTCCGGCTTGAACTCGCCGAACAGAAAGCCGTTTCTAAGCTTGAGTTCTGTGGGGAAGAGGCTCGCATACCCTTCGCTGCCGTAAAGTCTTGTTCCTGCCTCGGGACCATCCATGTGAGGCTGCCACCATCCGCTTTCGATTATCGATGTTACGCCGTTATCCCAGGTGATAACCAGTATGCCCGAGTCATCGACATCATAATCTCCCAGATAAGTTCCTATCTTTGCATAAACCTGAACCGGCTTCGGGTCGCCCAGTATGTATCTGACCGTGTCGATTGCGTGGACGCCCATATCAGCAAGCGCTCCGCCGCCTGCAAGTTTCTTCTCGGTGAACCATCCTGCCGGCCCCCAGTTGACATGGATGCCATAGCCTTTTGTCTTGAAGACCTTTCCGATTCTGCCTGAGAGGACGATGTCCTTTATGTAATTGACCTCAAGGTCGAAGCGCCACATGTGGCCGACCATTACAAGCTTTTTTGTCTTTTTTGAGATCTTGACCACTTCCTCGGCCTCTGTCGAGTTCATTGCCAGAGGCTTTTCAACGAAAACGTCTTTCCCGTTTTTAAGGCATTCGAGTGTAAAAGGGGCATGGAATCTATTGGGGGTTGCAATAATGACCGCATCGATGTCCTTACGCTTAATCAGCTTCATCGCATCATCGGTGATGTCCTTTATCCCGTATGTGTCGGCAAATGCTTTCGCATTATCAATAGGCAGCGCACAGACTGAGGCAAGCTCGACACCTTCAATGGTTTTAAGACCTCTTGCATGATAATGAGAAATGAAGCCCGCTCCGATAAAGCCCACTCTTATCTTTTTCATATAAAACCTGCCTTAAGTAAGTGTAATGGCGCCATACTCGTCAGATGAAGCCTGAACCTTCCTGATGGCGTTTGCTATATCGTCCATATCTGCTCTTGTCCCCATAAGTATCTTGTGGTGGAAGGTCACGGCCGTCTCGTTAAAAAGCTTTTCGCAGACAGGCAGGCTGAACCTCGAAGGGTCGATGGCCTTGAAGTGTTCATCATTGATCCTGTATCGTTTTTTGGTATGAGGACGGTAAAGGGTGCAGTCGTTCAGAGGCTGGTAGCAGTCGTCAACAACGCAGCCAAGTTCGCCCATCATCGCCCAGCGGAACTTCTTAAGCGACAGGCCGTCGAACGCATCCTTGTCATAAGTGAAACCGAAGTTGAAATAGGCCTGCAAGTCGACTCGGCTGTCACGTTTCTGAGCGGTGATGCCTGGTATGTCTTTAAGGAGCGTGATGAGATATTTATAGTTTTCATCGCGGAGTCTTGTCTGCACTGGGAGCCTTTTGAGCTGCCCAAGGAGAACCGCTGCCTGGAAATCTGTAAGGCGATAGTTGCCTGATTGAATGAAATCGCCTTCAAGCGTATATGTACCTGAGCCCTTGTCGTCAATAGTATGGGTTCCTTCAGGCCTTCTTCCGCAGTTACGCAGGGCATCGAGTTTCGCCCATAGCATATCGTCGCTGGTGGTTATAGCCCCGCCTTCTCCTGCTGTCATGACTTTGCTCAATTGCATGCTGAAACTGCCGATATCGCCCAATGTCCCGGCGCTTTTGCCGCGCCAGACGGAGCCGTGCTGGTGCGCGCAGTCTTCAATAACCCTCAGAGTGTGTTTCTTTGCTATTGCCAGGATTGCGTCCATATCCGACATGCAGCCGTAGAGATGAACCGGCATGATCGCTCTGGTGCGTGGTGTTATTGCGGCTTCGACCGCTTTGGGGTCGATGCACCAGGAATCAGGCTCCACATCGACAATTATGGGTACTGCGTTGACATCAAGGACGGCGGCGGCGGTTGCCTGCCATGTAAGGCCGGGAACGATCACCTCATCGCCGAAGCCGATATCGCACGCTTCCAGTGCCAGCTGCAGGGTGACGGTTCCATTCGCTATGGCGAGAGCATATTTGCTGTTGTTGAACTTCGCAAAGGCATCTATGAATTCTCTTTCTTTTGGACCCATATAAGACCAGACGCCGCTTTCAAGGACTTCAATAAGCCCCCGTTTTTCATTATCGTCCCATACTGGCCAGCTCGGCCAGGGCTTTTCCTTTACATTGCGAACCGGTGTTCCACCCAAAACTGCAAGTTTTGCCATCTTTATTACCTCCGTAAAAAATTACTGCCTGTCAGATGCGGTTTTACCTGACAGGCATTTTATTTTGTTAATAATGCCGAAAAATTAAGTCAAGTTTAATTTTGCGCCTGTTTCAGCAATTTCTCGGAATACTCATAAATCTTTGTTGCGGCATCCGGACTCATGGAGTTTTCTTCGCCGTAAAGTGCTCTCAGGTTCCCGAATGTGTATGGTTCCTTCTCGTCCCACTGACTTTTAGGGATGAGATATCCCAGATGGTCATTTCCGAGGTTCATTATCATATTGACCTTTCCATGCATCAGATTCCTGATTGGGACATCTATCATTTTCAGGTCAGCTTCGGTAAGACTGGTGCTGTAATCTGCTTCAGCCGGAGTGCGTACGCCCCCTACCGCTATTTCCGGATAAAGCTCTCCTGGCAGGGTAAGCATAAGGAGATCACCAATCTTAAGGACGTTCAACTCTGTCTCAACCGAAAGCTTACCGTCCGTAACATATGCTTTCCTTTCCAGCAGGCCCGCAAAGAATGCCAGTAAATACAGTTTGTTCTGGATATTCAGTTTATCTTTCAGGACATAATACCCTATTTCAGGGGATTGATTCAGCTCAACTTTTCCGGATTCGATTGCACCTGCAACAGTGTCGGCAAGCAGGTTACCCAGTGCTTCAGCCTTCTCGAAATTTTCCCTGTTGAATTCTCCATATGGATACTGCCTTCCCCAGTATTCTTCATTGTCATAGACAACCCTGGAGCTTATATATTTCAGTACATATTCTCCGGCGTCCTCATCGTAAAATACGACAGGGTCAGAAACGTAAGTGGAAACCGAACCGGTGTTTCCGGTTATAAACATGGTCTCACCGCCGAATTTCTCGTAAAGGGCGTCTCTCATATATCCGACAAAATCGGCGGAAATGAGCTGGTTCCACTGCCAAACGGCCTCTACATGATTGCTCCAGTTGACCATAGTGCCAATGATATGTCCGTCTTTGGGGGATTTGAACACGGCTATACGCAGGCCGTTGTCTGTTACGAAAGGAGGTCTGAGGTCCGAAAGGCCGAAATCATTTGGTGCTGTCAGTTTGCTCATGTCCTTGAGCGGAAGTTTTATGCGCTCATCGTCTGTGAGGTTGAGCTGGTCCTTATCCATAACCTCACCTGTGTACATCTGAGCAGGTTCCATGTTTTTCACCGCCAGTCTGACGGCTTCAATGGCTGATTTGTTGTTCAGGTCGATGCATCTCTGCAATGCGCTGAAGTCGTAGAAATTCAACACAGAGTAAATGCCGCTGTTGTCAGGGACGTCATGATTATGCACGGAATGGACAGTCAGATGGTCTATGCCGTATTTGGAGCAGACTGCATCCCTGATTATCTGAGTGTCGTTGATGCTGAGGCTGAATGCATCGATGGCCACTATGCCGATTCTCTTTTTCCCGTCATCTATTACTGTTGCAATTGAATATATGGGATCATGTATTCCCAGTGCGGTTCGATTCCACGGCGCCATGTTGAAGCCGGAGATAAGATAGCCTTTGTAATCATCACCGACCTCGATTATCGGGGCTCTGCCGAATCCGGCCTTAAGGCCTGTGTAATTCGCCCAGGGATCTTCATTGTAAGGATAGGGGTTGTCATTGGTTTCGGGCTGATATATTGCCGTTGAATCATCGCTGCTTCCGGAACTGCTGCAGCCTGAGAACAGGGCCATCATTATCAATAATGCAACAAACAGAGATATCTTTAATAACTTCATCTTAAACCTCCAGAAAATATTTTAATGAAAGAGGGACAATAAATCAGTCCCCCCCATTTCAACCCTCATATATTGAAAAGAATTAACTTATTGTACCTGCTCAAGAAGCTTTAATGCAACCTTGTGAATTATGCCTGCTGCATTCGGTCCGATGGAGTTCTCTTCTCCATACGGCGCTTTTGCATACCCGAGCATATAAGGCTTTTTCTCATCCCACTGGCTTTTAGGAATGAGGTATCCGAGATGATCGTTGCCGAGGTTCATGATCATGTTTACTTCGCCTTTCATGAGAGTCCTGAGGGCGGGAATCTCAACAGCGGCCTTGTTTCCCGGATTGCTTTCATCCGGAGGCAGCTCATCGTAATAATCACCAGCCGAACGATTATCATTTGGAACATAGATTCCGCCGGTTGCTATCTCCGAATAAAGTTCGCCGGGAACTGTAAGCATCCAGAGATTGCCAACCGTAAGAAGGTTCATTTCGGTAGAGGTCCACATGGTCCCGTCTTTATCTTTGTACCCCTCTCTTTCCATGATTTTCAGATTATAAACAAGCGCAAATTTAGAGTTTTCAATGGAGATTTCAAAACGCTCCTTATAAAGGCTGATTATAGGTTCGGGGTTCAGTTCGGTCTGGCCATTTGCGACTGCTGAAGCTATTATCTCAGCTATCAGTTCACCCTGAGCCCATGGTTTTTTAAAGCCGTCGTCAAGTGTATATTCCCTGCCTTTATATGTAACAGGGGTAGTAATCTTGATAACCTCATATTCTCCGGTTTGTGGATTGTAAAAAACCTCGGGTTCGTCTTCGGGTGTTGTTATGGCGCCCACGCAACCCGTTATGAATACTGCTGTTCCGCCAAGCTTTTTCGTAAGTCCGTCACGTACATAGCCGGGGAAGTCGGCTGAAATCAGCTGGTTGTTTCTCCACATGGTCTCCACATGATTTCCCCAGTTGACAATTGAACCGATAACCTTGCCGTCCGATACCGCCTTGAAAACCGTGAAGCGGATTCCGTTGTCCAATATGTATGGAGGACGAAGGTCGGTAAGGCCCAGGCCGTTGGGTTTTTCAAGCAGTTCAATATGATCCGTGCTTGCCATTAGAGGATTTTCAAGATCGAGGGTATCCCTGTCCATCACCTGACCGAGATACATTTTTGCAGGCTGTATGTTTTCAGCCGCTTTTATTATCGCTGCCTCAGCTGAATCCTTGAGGAGATTGTTGAACTTGTCTTTTGACCTTGGGTTAAGAATACTCCACATGCCGTTATTATCCGGTACATCATGATTATGAACGGCATGCACGATTACATGGTCGATGCCGCAGGATGCATGTATCCTGCTGCGGATATCAAGCGTATCCTGATATCTCCAGCTGAATGCATCCAGTGCAACAATTGCAATCTTTGTGCTGCCGTCATCAAGGACTGTGGCGGTTGCATACAGAGGATCATGCATGCCCTCGGATGGCCGGAATATGGAAAATCCCGCCAGCCAGTACCCCGACAGGTCATCGCTTTTTGTCAGAATTGGTTCCTGAGCAAAACCGGCCATGATATGGCTTTTGCTTTCCTCAATGCTCGCGGCTGATACGTCTGACGACAGATCATCGCCCGTATTGGAGTTGCTGCATGCTGAACCTGAAAAAAGAACAATCGATAGTAGGCCGAGAAGCAAAACACTGTGAAATCTGTGCATCATGTATCCCCCTAATATTCATAAGGTACTAGAAATTCATCTGTATCTCAGTACCTGCTGTTGCATCCTTCAAGGCGACCCATGTTACTTTACCGTCAACGAAATAACCATACGGCAAAGCTGTGAGATCTGCCATACTCGTAACTTTTGCAAACTCCATACCAGAACCCGACTGTACGGCCTGAGGGATGGATTCACCATAGACCCTGAATAAAAGAGGACGTTTTGTTGGTGTTGATTTTAAAACGAGAGAGCCGTCGCTTTTTATATAAGAAATTAGCGAACCTTTTTCCATTTCTTCGTAAAGGCCGAACTTTTTTTCACCTTTTTCAGGGTAGACGAGTATGGTTAAATAATCTTTTGAAAGGTCTGTTCCATGTCCTGTCGTATCATTCACTACATTCATGGGGATGATTGCACCTTTGCGGATAAAGACCGGGAATTCGGAAAGAGGGAAGCTCAGTTTTCTGATACCTGCTTTATATTCTTTTGATTCATCCCATAGATATATCCAGGTTCCGAATGGGTAAACGATAGTCCTTTCATTGCCTGACTTGTAAAAAGGAGCAACGAGAATGTCATCGCCGAGAAGATAGGTATAAGAACCTGCCTGCGGCCTCATTGTGGGCTTGCCGAGTTCGTATGAATATGCGGCCTGAGAGTAAATATAGGGAATAAGCTCATTATGGAGGAATACATATTTTCTGTATATATCAAGCGTCTCGTCGTCATACATCCATGGTCTGTGTTCACCGTTTCCGCCGTTTTCCATTATGGGACACAGTGCGCCAAGCTGTGACCACCTTATGAATACATCCTTGAACTTTTCACCATCCGACCTGAATCCTCCTATGTCGGAACCATAGCTGACAAAATTGAACTGGGCTGAGCTGAATATGTTATTGAGCGCATGTTGAAGCCCTCCCCAGTCATTGTCATTGTCACCGACCCAGCCATAAAAATTGATATCTCGGCTTGTATATACAAGAGGTAGACCGACCCTGAGGACCTGATCATCGACAGGTCTTGCCATGATGACTCTGTCTTTGCCGAGCTTCGCGCGAGTATACTCGAAGAAGTCGCGGTAACACTGATCGCGATATTCCGCCCATGATATCCAGCTTCCGTCAAAACCGGTAGCCGGGAGCAGGAGCATTATCATCGGGTCGGTTCCGTCGACCTTCCAGCAGTCAATGCCCATGTCCAGGATGTTGTCCATCTGGTTATGCCACCATTGAACCGCTTCGGGGTTGGTATAATCTATAAACGCGCCCTGGCCGCCCCACCAGGGGACAGTCTTCCCTCCGCTCAGAAAGTATCCTTTGTCCTTTCCTTCCTGAAAATTGGATGCCGTGTCGTTAACGGTGCTTGTAGCCCACATGATCACTTTTATATCCATGCTGTGGAAAAGCTGCACATAATCATTGAGGTCGGGGTAAAGTATCGGGTCGGGGATGAATGTATTGGAATCGGTGGCCCAGGGACGGTCAATGATTGTTGCACCTACAGGTATTCCGTGCGTCAGAAACCCATTGATATGATTCAGCGTGGATTCCTGTGTCCCTTCATTTTCCCATACACAGTGAGTATGCACCCATACTGGCCATAGAGGGGATTCAAGGCTCGGGTCTTTCCTGTTTTCGCAGGTTGAAAAACCGGTAAGGCAAAAGAAAACAAGTAAAACTGCAATTGAGGTTAACGGTATGAAAGTCCTGTTACTGTTCATTTTAGTTCCCCCTCATCAGCGAATTTGAAGCGAATCATAATATCATTTAAAAAACGCTTCCAATTGGTTCACATTATCAGTATTCAAGCCGTTTTGTCAATGATAGACGCAGTTTTAAAAAGCAAAACGGTTATGCCTTTGGAAGGGGAATTATGTAATAAGTGCATGTGGATTCCGATACTGTTTTTCCGCTGCTGTCGGAAGTAGCCATATCAAGTATCCAGTCGCCTTTGCCCTTTTCAAGTATAGGTTTAATCATTTCATCGGCCTTTTCCTGCGAGAGAAAAAGTTCGCAGGAGATATCCGTTGATGAAGGCTTGATAAAGCGGATGTTCATGGACTTGTTTATGGGAATAAATCTTTCGACTCCGTAAGTGGCAAGGAACAGTGCGGCGCCCGAAACCTCCATAAGCATGAAGTACGTACCCGCATAAACGATTCCTACATGGTTCATATGAATGGGATTTACAGGAACAGACAAAAGGATATGTCCTTTTTCAAAGACATCGACTTTGAGACCGCTTTGCTTCACCCATGGGATCGTATCTGTAAGGGCTGACTTGAGCTCATCCATGTTCATTTTATCCGGCCTCCTTGCCTGGGCATTATTTTACCTTGTTGACATATTATCATAATTTATATTTAATTTAACGATAACTGTAATTTAAAAATACAATTTATGAGGAGCTGACAATGAAGCATCTGAGAAAAATATTCATATCCGGAATAATTATTCTATCACTAGCCTTCTTCGGTTGTTCTGGAAGCAGCAGCGACGACTCTGATTCAGCAGGAGGGGAGGCCTCGGTTCAAGCCGGTGTTTTCCAGGCAGGGGCAGCGATAAAAGCTCTTGTGCCCTCAGACAATCCGGAATGGTACAAGGAAGTCTGCCTTGGCGGATTCGGAATACTTACAATCCGCAATTTCGCACAACTGCTTTCGGCAAGGGCGACCGGGGTGCATGATAAACCATATGCAAGAGCCATGGTTGTCTCTTGGGAAGGCGATACTGTCGCATTCCTGGTTATTGACGCAGCCATGCTGGGTAACAATGTGATAAGTGAAATAACGGAAGGCGCTTCAATGAAGACAGGCATCCCTGAAAGACATATTTTCGTTTCCGCAACGCATTCCCATTCCTCTGCCGACCTTCTTGGATATATGGGAGGCGTCTCTGGTAATTACAGGGCGTTTCTGATTGATGCCTGTATCAGGACAATAGTGAATGCTTATGAAGACAGATCACCCTCAAAACTCATGATATCCCAGACCAGTTATGTCCCGTCCGGAATACTTGATGAAAAAGGCAACAAGATTATAAAGAACGGAGAAGAGATATCCTGGGTATATAACCGCAGAGGCTGGACGACATTGAACAAAGCTGAGGCGGATGCGGAGAAGGCCAGAGGGTTTAAGCCCAATTATACTCATCCTGATGTCGATTCGGCGATCAATGTACTCGAGGCCGTAGACGTTTCCACAGGCAAAGCCAAGGGCGTGTTGATAAATTATGCCTGCCACCCGGTCATAGTTACAGATACGACGACCAAGATATCCAGGGATTTCTGCGGCTATCTAGTAGACTATGTTCAGAAGCAGATTGGAGCGCCTGCAATATTCATACAGGGTTCGCAGGGCGATGTAAACCCCGTCGACTGGGAGGATATCGAGGCTGATGAGAATAACTGCTATTTCTTTGCAAAACAGTTCGGTGAAGACGTAGCAAAGCAGGCGATTTCATCAATGTCTGATCAGACGGCCATAAGCGATGATATGCATATCTCGCAGAAGACCGTGAGTGTTGATATAGACAATCCATTGTTCATAATACTTTTAGGTATACAGAAATCCCTGATCGATATGACCTTTTCTGCAAAGAATGAGGCCGAATCACGTGTTTCATATATAAGACTTGGCAAAGAGCTTCAGGTCGTTACTTATCCGGGTGAAGCTGTTACGCATATGGGGCTCGGTATCAGTGAAGGGGAGCATACAGGCAAGGACGGTTCAGTGATAGCTTCCATGACAGGTCCGAAACAGATAATGAAAGCGCCCTTTAAAATGGTGGCAGGGCTTACAGGCGATACTTACCTTTATCTTGTGCCTTCAGCGGAATGGAAAAACTCACCCGACCCTATGCCAGGCCTATCTGAAAGTATCCCTTATGAGGAGCAGATGAGCATGTCACTCAATGGCGTATTTGCCGACGTGTGCCGCGAGTCTGCCAACAGAATGATCAAAGCGGATACAGGAATAAAATAGAATCGGATTATAAGGTCTTGCACTGTATATTGACACCGAATACAGGGCAGGGCCTTTACTTTCAAACTTATCATCAATAAATCTTAAAACCCCAGACATAACGGAATTCCAGTTAATTATTAATAAGCGCTAATGTTTGGAAAAAAAATTGCGATAAGGGATTTATACAATCATGAAAGGAGCACGGCATGATAGCATGGAGGAATATCAAGCTGCATATAAAGGGACTCCTCATTGCCCATTCGGATAACAGAGAGAGCAACCTGCGCATCCTGAAATATTTCAAGGAAAATCCCAAAATGAGGAAAAAAATCCTTAAGGCAGTGGATGACTGGCTTACGAGGAATGCCTGCGTTGAGAGTTTCTGCAAGGATGAAAGTGTCCTTTCATTGTGCAATGACACTACAACGACGCCGATTGAGCTCTATGCATACGTGCACAAATTCTGGTTTGTAGACAAGACTACTATTCTGGCAAACAATTATGATGATATATAAAGAGGCAGTTACAAAGACAACTGCAGCACCAGATTATCACCCTTGACCCTGACGCTTTTAAGAAGCATTTTAGCCATGTTCTGCTTATAATCGTAAGGGTTGAGCTGATAGAGAGGCGTGTCGCCAAAAAGTCCGTTTACAATCATCGATATCAGCGACATGAGCTGATCTTTTCCGATAAAGCTACTTATATTGTTCATAGTTATATTGGTAAGCTCGAAACCGCTCATGTAAAACGAGGTGTTTTCAGGCCTGTAAACAGGCTTGCATTTGAAGCTTACGGTCCCTCCCACTTCACTTATTAAGAGACTGGCGGAATACTTCATCGTCATCGCGATGCTGTCATTCATGAAAAAGACCTGGGGTGAAAAGAGCCTGATATTTGCCAGCCTTGAATCTTTTTCAATCGGGAACTTCTTTTCGGTCATCTTCTGTATTGTCGATCTTGGAATTGTAATTTCCTTTTCGGCCTGGCATCCCAGCAAAGCCAGCATCGTAATAATTGCTGCACATATAATTTTCTTCATTTTTAAATCGGTCCTTCTCAGCGGTTTATCCTGTTCTGTCTGCTGTATTCCCGCAGTTCGGCAGTAACCCTGTCCACTTTTGTGCCGTATGCAGGATCTGTCGCCCATTTTCCGGTAAGCTGGAATACGTATATGGCGCTTCCCCTCTTAACATATTTGAACCTGGGGTCAACAATTTCATTAACAGGCTGGCTGGTTGAGGCATATGCCTTCAGATGCTGTATATGTGCTCTTACACCAAGCCTCATGTCGGAAAATGATTCACCTTTTGTCTGTGAATTGAACACCCCGAGCCCGCAGAAGTTGAACTGTTCAGCTCCTGCGGTGCCCCCGTATGACAGAAAGCCCGTTTCAATGCACATCTGAGCGAAAGCGACATCCTGGTTGATGTTTTCGGCGCGTGCCTCTTCAAGATAGATGAGTGCAATCTCATTGGCAAGGTTCCTGTCTATTCTGCTGTTCTTCATGATGAGGTATTCTGACATGTCGTTTGCACGTGCAACACCGGAGCCTTGGATCATGTGGGAGGGGTGGGCACAGGCGAAAAACATGGAAATTAATAAAGCCAGTATGCAATTGAGAAAACGGTATTTTATATTGTTCATAAAACAAATATCGGTCTGAAAAACAAAAAAATCCAGTACAAGATTCTGTATTCAGAAAAAAATCCATAATTAATATTTGCTGATGTTTTTTCCGAAAAATAAAAATAAACCATTCTTATCCGGGGGACAATTGATTAATATAGGCAATTATCTGATTGGTGCAGTAAAGGACGCAGGGGCCGGACATGTGTTCGGAATACAGGGCGACTATGTGCTTAAATTCTACGAAATGCTTTATAACAGCCCAATCGAGCTTATTAACACTACCGACGAAGCCTCGGCCGGGTTTGCGGCGGACGCATATGCGAGGATAAAGGGTTTCGGCGCAGTCTGCGTGACATACGGAGTCGGCGGGCTGAATCTTGTCAACAGCATCGCCGAGGCGTATGCAGAGCTTTCGCCCGTGCTTGTGATTAGCGGCTCTCCCGGAGTGGCCGAACGGTCAGCCAACGCATCACTGCATCATAAGGTTCACGATTTCGATTTCCAGTTGAAGATATTCAAAGAGATTACTGTCGCGCAGGCCGTATTGAACGATCCCGAATCGGCTGCTGATGAAATAAATCGTGTAATCGGAGAGGTCCTTAAGCACAAGAGGCCGGGATATATTGAACTGCCGAGGGACATGGTGACAAGTGAGACGGGGGTTCCCCATAAAAAGGTTTATTGTGAAAATATGAACGATGCGGATGCTCTCGATGAAGGTCTGAAAGAGGCGCTTGATATGCTGATAAGGGCCGATAAACCGGCCATAATCGTCGGCATAGAAATTCAGCGGTTCGGCCTTCACGGCGAGGTTCTTGCACTGCTTAATAAGACGGGGATGCCATTCTTTACGGGAACACTGGGAAAATCCGTACTGTCAGAAAAACACCCGCAATTCGCAGGAGTATATATAGGTGGCATGAGCATGGATTATGTGCGCGAAACTGTTCACAATGCAGATTGCCTGCTGCTGCTCGGGCCCATGATTACTGATTTAAGTACCGGGATGTTTACCAGCAGCATAGATGCGTCCCGCTGCATAGTCGTGAATGAGGGAATGCTTGGCATAAGCCGACATATATACAAAAATGTCAGCATGAAGGCATTCATTGAACGTTTTACGGCAGCATGGGACAGGCCGAAACCGGTTCTTGACATAAAGGTGAGTGAGCATATCAGGAAATTCATCCCTGCAGCCGGTGGAAAGATTACCGTCAAAAGGCTTTTTGAATGCATCGACGGCTTTATTGCAGATGACGATATTGTTGTCGCTGAGGCAGGCGACGCCATGTTCGGTTCGCTCGATCTTTTCATACATGGCTCAACTGAATTTATATCACCCGCTTTTTATACATCGCTCGGTTTTGCCGTTCCCGCCTCCCTCGGAGCTCAGCTCGCTTCACCCGGCAGACGGGTAATCGTACTTACCGGTGACGGAGGCTTCCAGTTCAACGCCATGATGCTTTCGGTGTCGGCAAAGCTCGGCCTCAACCCGATTGTCATAATACTCAACAACAACGGTTACGGCCTTTTCCGGCCCATGATAGACGGAAAGTTCAATGACATACCGGACTGGAACTATGCCGAGATTCCAAGGGTTATAGGAGCAGGTGAAGGTTACAGGGTCACCACGGAAGACGAACTGGAAACAGCCCTTGATAAGGCCAGAAAAAATGGATCTTCTCCCACAATTATCGATGTCAGGTTAGACAGATATGACAGCTCGGACACTACAAAAAGACTGCTCGAAAGCCTTAAAAAGCGTGTATGATAAAAAAGTTGATTATTCCATAAATTATTGAGCCGGGAGGTTGAAATGAGAAGCGTCAAATTCTTTTTTCGTGTTTTGTTTATAGCCGCATTGCTGCAGGTTTGTGCCTTTGCCGGGACCTTTGCGGAAAATGAAGGCGCATTGTCCCTCGATGCCTCAAAAGAAGTTCATGTCAACCAATCCGATCCTGCGACAGCAGTGATCCCCCTGGGCAGTGTGAGGGGAAAGATTTCCGGTGATGTTGTTTCCTGGCTGGGAATCAGATATGCAGAAACGCCTGTTGGCAAACTACGATTCAAGGAACCTGTCCCAGTGAAGCCCTGGGATGGTGTATATGATGCTACGAAATTCGGGTTCGCAGCTCCTCAGCCGCCCCCTTCCTCTATGGAATTCACTGGAAAAGGGGAGAAGAAGTCCGAAGACTGCCTGTTTCTCAATATATGGGCGAAAAAAGGTGCCTCGAACAGGCCTGTCATGGTCTGGTATCACGGCGGCGCATACATGTCAGGCGAGAGTTCGCTCTCGCTCTATAACGGAGAAAGGCTCGCAAAAGAGCGCGACGTAGTTGTCGTTACCGTAAACTACCGGCTAGGCGCTCTTGGATTTCTCTATTTTTCCGATCTGGCAAAGGCGGCTGATCTTGCCGATGATTTCACTGACAACCCTGGAATGCGTGATCAGATCGAGGCTCTCAAATGGATTCATGACAACATAGCAGCCTTCGGAGGCGACCCCGGCAATGTGACCATTTTCGGGGAATCGGCAGGGGGTTCAACCGTCATATCCCTTTTATGTTCGCCCGCATCCAAAGGCCTTATTCACCGTGCCATAACGCAGAGCGGGGCACCCTCATGCATATACGGACGGGAGACGGGCACTTTCTATGCTAAGAAGTATCTGGAATTACTCGGGTTGAAACCGGAGGAAATAGGCAGACTCAAAGATATGCCGGCAGATGATCTGATGAAAGCAACCGATAAGATTCTTGACTGGAACGCCCTTGACAGGCCGGGGTCGATCCCGTTCGGTCCTACGACCGGAACAGGGATCATGCCTCTCGATCCTATAAGTGCTGCGGCAGCCGGTGAGACTGCATGTGTCCCGCTTATAATAGGAACGAACCACGATGAAGCGACGCTCTTCAGAGGTGATGCGCCGATAGTACCCACCACTCCATATCTTATAAACAGGATGCTCGATAACACGAATGCCGACAAAAAGGATCGTATTCTGAGCGCCTATCCTGGGTTCCCGTCGCATGAGAGTGTCATAAAAGCCGCAACCGATGCGCTTTTTCTCCAGCCATCGATTCAGTTTGCTGAGGAATACGCCGTGCATGCGCCTGTATGGTTCTACCGGTTCGATTATAAACCGCCGATGGCCCGTCTGCTGGGGTTTAATGCCACTCACGGAAGTGAAATAGTCCATGTTTTCCATACCTATAATACTATGGTTGGCAGACTTGTTACATTGTTTGCATGCCCGGGCGCCAGTAAGAGCGTGGGGAATGAAATGCAGGAATATTGGACAGACTTTGCAGCTTACGGCGATCCCAACGGCCCGGGCAGTGGTAAAATAATCTGGCCCGTCTACGATACCGCACACCGGACGACCCGCATATTCGGAGCGAAAAAGATCACGACCCTTGATGATCCCGATAAAGAGCGCCGGGAAACATGGCAGGGGGTCACGTTGTATAAATAACGTCAATGAATCGCTGGCTTATCCGCCGATCCCAGCCCGGCTGTTGGAAAATCTTAATCATATGATGGTTCGTGGTTTTTATGGAACGCTTACCGGGGTAATGAATCCGGGGGGCTTGATTGCAAGGACCGAAGATGTAAGCTGGTCAATGATAGCCTCAGCGGTATTTCCGATTATCAGTCCGGATATCCCCGTCCTTGCTACAGTGCCCATGACAACAATATCCGCCCGCAATTTTGCAGCCAATGGCGCAATGACTTTTTTTGCCGAACCTTTTGGCAGATGAGAAATTATGGAAAGGGAATCAGAGGTGTTTTTTCCGATCCATTCACGAAGCTCTCTGGAGAGCATCCGAAGTCCCTTTTTATAAAGTTCATTCTCTTTATGGACGTAATCGGTTAAACTTTCTGTTGACAGGCCGCTTCTTGACAGCATGGTCGATTCGGCGAAGGCCTCCCATGCATGAACGATATGCAGGGTGGCGTGGTCTGGCTGCGCAAGAGAGGCTGCGGTTTCGAGGATCTCACGGTTCAGATCAAGATCGGAAGAAAGTGGATTCAGAGGGTCGAAATCGACGGCAGCTATGATGCTGCTGTACTTTGAATTTTCTGGCACCCTCATGATCAAGACAGGGCAGGGGCATTTGCGAAGGAGATGCAAATCTTCGCTGCCGAAAAGCTTTTGCGTCCAGGTTGGGTTTTCGGCAGGTTTGATGACCAGATCGAATCCATTTTCCAGGACTGCACGGATCACTTCAAGATATGTCTTGCCTGAAAGTATGACCAGGGGCATACTAATGCGTTTTTCATATGGCCGCAGCGCTGATTCAAGGGCTGAACGGCGCTCATTTGCAGTATGCTCATGCATGTTCGGAAGGATAGGCCCACCCGGCTGAATCCAGGTGCTTGACATAGCGGCATAGTCTGGAATCACTTCCATGACAGTGAGTTCTGCCCGGTAATTCTCTGCCATTCTCACGGCGCGTTCAATGGCCGCTGAAGATTCAACGGATACTTCGTTTACATAAAGTATGTTTTTAAAATGTTTCATGAGCACCTCACGACAGGGTATTCATGTATTCTCATATATCTGACGGCGGAAAACATCTCTCTGGCCAGCTGCAATGCCGCACTCCAGGCCATCCTCTGCAGTAACAGCCTCGGCGAGAGCCACACCGACCTCTGCTTCTCCCGCTGCGATGATATCTGCACCGGCGCGCTTCAGGGCAGTGGTTTCTCTCAGGTTCCTGCACCGGACCAGTATACGTAGATTCGGATTGAGAAAACGCGATTTTCTGACTATTTCAGCGGCATCTTCCACGTCTGCACTTAAAATCAGGCTCCCGGCAGTTGCTATTCCTGCCTGTTCAAGTGTTCCAGCTCTTAGGACATCTCCATAGAGGGCTTTGATTCCCTGTGATTTCAAGTAACGTACGGTATCGAGATTGAGATCTATCACAGTGGTTATTGCACCGCGATCGGAAAGAAGTCTGTACACTATCCTTCCAACCGGGCCGTAACCAACCAGTATGCATTGCTTGGGATCGATCTGCACAGGCATATACGTTGTTGTCGGCACTGTTCTGGATGCTGAAGAAGAAAAACGGCGAACCCTCCTGTAGATCGATGGATTGAGTGTAATCGAGATAATCGAGGCTGCGACAAGTGCGTTCCATGCGGTTTCATTGATCAATCCCAGATCAAGCGCCACCTTGCCGAGGATGAAGCTGAATTCGCCTACCTGAGAAAATGCAGCTCCAACCGGTAAAGCCAGAGACATGGGCCTGCCTGAAATACGCACGATACACATTGCCGCCAGAGGTTTGACAATAACGACCACACCTAAAACAGCGCATATCAGCAAAGGGTTTTTAATAAGGCTCGCGGGATCGAAAAGCATCCCGACAGAGACGAAAAAAAGCACAGCAAAAGCATCGCGCATCGGCAGTGCGTCGTTGGCGGCGCGTGCGGCAAAGTCTGAACGGCCAACCGCCACTCCGGCGAGAAATGCCCCCAGGGCCATCGAAACACCGAATATCTTGGCTGAACCAACGGCTATGCCCAGAGCCAGAGCGAGAACCGCCAGAGTGAAGAGTTCACGCGAACGAGTCTTTTCGATTTTTTCCAGCGCCCAGGGTATTGCCCATCGTCCGAGCACGATAACCATAGCAACAAGAGCCAGTATTTTCAGGGCTGCAATCCCGAGAACCATACCCGTGCCGTGTTCAACATTTCCTCCGGGGTTGAAAAGAATCGGCAGCAGAAGAAGTGCGGCGACTGTCATGATGTCCTCCACCACTGTCCAGCCGATAGCGATATGGCCGATTCTTGCGTGCAGATCGTGCCATTCCTCCAGCACGAGGGCCATGACGACGGTGCTTGCTACGGAAATGGCCATGCCCAGTATGATTCCCGAGGTCAAGTCCCATCCTAGGAGACGCAGGATAAAAGCAAGAGTGATCGTCGAAGCAGTGCTCTGGAGAAGTGCCCCTGGCAGCGCTATCCGCCAGACTGAAAAGAGCTCTTTCAAATGGAATCTGAGGCCAATACCGAAGAGAAGCAGGATGACGCCGATTTCGGCGAATTGTTCCGCTGTTTTGTGGTCAGCTACAAAACCGGGCGTGAACGGGCCAACCGCTATACCTGCAAGCAGATAGCCGACTATGGGTGAAAGCTTCAGCTTCCGAGCAATGAATCCGAAGACCAGTGCACCTGCAAGACCTCCGGTAAAAGTCATTAGGACGGTAAGTTCATTCACGGACTGTTCTCCTTAATGAAATCATTGTCGTATATGCACAGTGGATGGCAAAAATTCCATTCTCATACGAGGCCCACCCTGCTAATCTTTCTGTAAAGTTTAACAATGAGTTTGACTGTTGTCATCAACAATCCTGTTTGACAATTTAAGAACAGTTCCTGAAGCCTCTTTAGGCGTTTACTGATGCAGTAATATTTGGCTCAGTCCGATCAGAAAGACCGGACTGAGATGAGAAAATATTTGTTATGAAGATTTGACGAATGTATAGTAAATCACGCCGTCCGACGTCTTCTTAAATATTATCGGAGCACCGTCGACAAATGTAGTAGGCGCGATGTCGGGATATTCCGCTCCGGTCTCGATTAGAAGCTGAGTATATGTCTGTCCCTGATTGCCGGAAGAGAACATGCTGACATCTCCGGCGTAATTGCCTACTATATGGATGATGTTCATACCGTCGATGGCCACGCTGGCCTGTCTGGGCAGGGCGGAAAGGGAGGTGTTCACCTGCGTCCAGACATCCGTATCTATGTCGTAGTCGGCGGCGACATCAACAAAGCTACTGCCTGCAATAATGATGTTGCCGAGCTGGCTGATCGAATAGTCGGAATAATATACCTGATAAACGGTATCGACATTTATTACCTCGGAGAATGTGTCTCCGTGATCAGTACTCTTTGTATAGAAAAGTTTGGGATTGTCCGCAATGACATACACATCTCCGTTCCTGGGATCAACCAGGACATCCTCGAATGCCTTTAATGATAACGGCGTATCTGCTGCCGTAAAAGTCTCTCCATTATCGTCCGATTTCGCCAGGATAAGATAACTCGTAACGTTATTGATCCCCAGGATGTAGACATATGCACCGTCGGTTGCTATTGAGACCCTGGTGCCGAAATTTGCCTCGTTGTAGACCTCGGCCTGGGTCCAGTCGGTCCCACCGTTCAGGGATCGGGCGAAGTGAAGGTGTCCTTCGGAATCAAGCCAGCATATATACACGTTATCTGTTCCGCTGGTGGCTATGGCGGGCTGAACGCTCGGATATCCCGTGCCGTCCGATATCAGAACGCTTGCGGCAAAGCTTAATCCCCTGTCTGTCGAACGAGAATAATGGATGGCGCCGTTGTCTGTTGTCGACCAGACTGCATGTATCCTCAGCGATCGGTCAACCGCGATATTGCGGGATTCATTCGATGTGCCTATCGATGCATTCGGCAAGTCGCTGACCTGAATGTTGCTTACCTCAAGAAGTCCGTCAATGACCGTGATGCCCGTACTGGCCTCGATGCCGTCCATTTCGATGCTTATCGTGGCCGGTCCTTCGGCAATAGCCGTAACCAGGCCGTTTGCGTCTACAGTGGCAATCTGATCATCCGAACTGTCCCAGGTAGCAGTATCGGTGACATCCGCTGTCGAACTGTCAGTATAAACCGCGGTTGCAGTGAACTGTGTGAAAGTCCCGGCCACTATGGAGAGGTTTGTCGGGTATATTATCAGGCTTTCCAGGCATACGCCTTCGCATTGCTGTTCAGTCGTGATATTCCGGGTCGCATAGGCCGTCATGTTTCCGACCCCATCCATCACCAGTATATTGAAATAATACAGCGTGTTCTGTTCGAGCCCGGTTACATCGAACGATGCTGTGTCATCCGTCCAGTCCATGGCCACCACGCCGTTGGAAAGGGCGCTGTTTACCGAATCTATATTGTCTGAAGTTGAGAATACCAGCAGATACATCAACCCTGAATCCTGACGGGCGTCTGCCGCCTCTCCCCAGGATACCGAGACACCGTTTGCCGTGACATTTGAAAACACAATGGGCGTTCCAGCCACCGGCCCTGCAGTATCCTGTCCGTCATTGTCTGATGAGGAAGACGAATAGGAACAGCCTGAAGAGTTGAGAAGCAGAAACACGGGAAATGCCACGAACATCAGGAACTGGAAAAACGATCTCTTCATCTGTATGGATCTCCTTTTAGTGTGTGTAATGGGATAAATATATTTATTTTATCGGCAATCGAATAGATTCCTTGATGGGGAAAAATGACACATGTTTGATTACTTATTCGACACTCATACACAGAGTCATCCTGCGCAGGTTTTTATAAAGATGGACAGCAACGGGTCGAGGGGAAACTTTCATCACCTTTTATATTTTAAAAAACATGTGCATCTTTTCTGCAGTATACCCGCCAAAAGATTATCCGGCATGTATGATCCATATATTAGCTCATATGATATAAATAATAGATCAGAAGACATTCCCGGCAACCCGGATATTTGTGGGATTTCCTTCTCTGAGCTGGCTTGCGGATACTCCGGAAAAGTCACTGCAAGGCATCAGGCAGGTTGTCGCCGATGTTGTTAAGGATATGACTGCAAACGGTGAGTCCGTGCCTGAACCGTTATCATCAAAACATTATAGCGGGAAATTCATGGTGCGGGTACCGGCAGATGTTCACAGAAAGCTTGCAATTGAGGCGGCAGAAGCAGGGGTAAGCCTTAACCGTCTTGCAAGCTCAAAACTGGCAGTATGAAAATATTGGGTGATAGGTAGTAAGAAATTGAGTGGTCCGCCAACAATTGACAAAATCAATAGATTACTATCCCCTGCCAAGTCGAAAGATAAGGCGGATTTATTCCAATTTATATTCAATATGAAGTCTAGGAAACAAAGAGAAAATGGGATCTTGAGCTTCATGTTTCGCTTCTGCCTAAGGCGAAGAGAAAACGGCGCAGGCATACATTTCCACGGAGATGGAAGAACCGCAAATTAGATTAGTTTATGAATTTAACTGTGTTATGTTTTTAAATCTTATGATCCCAATAGCGTCCCTTCCTGGCATAAGTAGTGAATAACGTATGGTTTTAACCCATTCGGCCTGTTAGTGAGATGAAAATGAATCAGCTATGTCTTTTGCCCATGGAGCAATTTTTGAATATGTTTTGGAGAGCTTTCCATCTGTTATCTTGAACATTAAAAGAGGATCTTTGTCTGTTTCTGAGTTGTCATAAAAATATGCCCTGTCAATAATCGGGATTACTTCAATACAGTTTGAAATCGATTTGTAGTATCTGCTTATTATCTTTGATATCGGCACATCATGGCCGCCTTCCATAATGCGTAAAGCCACCCTTTTGGCATTAATAGAGGGGTCATTAGTACAAATGAAAAACAATCTTACAAAGAAACCGGCATTTACAGCACGAATGACAAAATCAATTTTTTCTGGAGAGGAAAATACTGTTTCGAAAGCCATGCTTGTTTTATTGTCAAGACATCTTTCTCTTAATTCTTTTGCCAAGTTTGCAGCTTTAATGATTGATTCATTTGAATTCCAGTTTCCAAATTCTTCCTGAGCGATATAATCAGGATTTATATAAATACAATCTTCCATCCATTCGTGGCGTAAAAGCTTTTCCGTTATTGTTGTTTTCCCTGCACCGTTCGGGCCGGCAACAATGATAAGCCTTGGTTTGATGACGCCAGTCATATTGTTGTATGTTTTTGATTTTTGGATATAGCTTCAGCAATTGTTTCTTTGAGCTTTTTTGCATGCACTTCCATGGCTGTTTTTTTTCTTGAACGAGCCTCTTTCCCTGCTTGCTTTATCAGCTTCATAAGGCCTGCTTCACCGGATTCATAAGATTTGATATTTGTATTCATAATTCTATCTCCTGATAATAATTATTATCAAAAAAAGTGAGGATTATCCATCGTTTCATTTAAGAGGCCGTTACCGACAGTGTATAATCCATGTCATCCGTCGGCGACGGCGTTATCCCCATATAATACGTCCCAGTAACGCTTTCCCAGTCCAGCGATCCCTGACCCACGGCAAGCGGCGCATAAAGCGTAGAATCAAAGAGAACGAGCGTGTACTGCGGGTTCGTCCCTGATGTCGCCACGCTGATATTCTGTCCCGGGGTCACAACCATCAGCCTGTACCAGTCAGTATGGTGGAAACCGGTGCTGCAGACGATAACGTCGCCTATGTTTATATCCTGGACAAGGTCGATGTCGTAGCCGGAATAGCCGCCCATTGTAACCCTTTCGCCGCCAGTTACCGGTTCAACCCTCACGCAGCTGTCGCCCCGGTTGTTTATCCCCGCAACCCAGGCGAGATCATCACCCGCGGGATCAGGTGTCAGCACGTTCTGCGCCCCGTATTTGCCGCCCATGAGAAAGCCGTCCTTTGTCGAAAACGAAATGGATGCCTGGCCCCAGCCGATGTCGTTGAAGCCGAAATTGTCGATGATATAGGTCTTGCCGAGCCTTGCAGTCCATGCAGGGGTTATCGAAGGTGTGACCTTCTGCCCCATTATGAAAAAGGCATATCCGCCGCATGATAGCTCTTCCATGTCAGAACCACTGCTGCCGACCTGTATGAGCGCCATATAGTCATTTCTGCCCCAGGAGATGTTCTTGAAGGCGTATTTTTCCGTTCTTCCCTGCGCCGTATATTCCGTTCCGTTATAGCTTAGAATAATGGCTGTGGGAGAGCTGGTGTTTGCGTTCTTAGTAAGGGTCAAAGTCCCGTCGCCGTTGTCCGTGGCCCTGTGGTATTTTTCCTTTCCTGCATAAAACCCGGTGATAAGTGAAGCGTCATGGATGGACTGGAAGACAGGCAGTGCGGGCATTTTCTGATGAAGCCCGTATTTATCAACGAGCGCGTTCTTGAGGCATTCGCGGGCAATCGCATATTTGATGTTATCGGCTGTGTTCGAATTGCAGAGCACAACGACACCCAGCTTTTTATCAGGCAAAAGTTCGATCACTGACTCGAAGTTTGTCGTGCTGCCATCCTTTATCCAGGCGCGCCCTGCATAGCTCATGGCATAATCGTTGGTTATGTCGAAACCTGGGCCCGGGTTGAAGTATGAAAAGATATCAAGCTGCGATTTTTCCTCATGCCCCATGATGGCGACAGTGGCTGGATTGAGTATGCGCGTCCCGTTCGGATGAAGGCCTTCGCCAAGGAGCATCATGATGAACTGCGCCATGTCGATTACCGTGCTGTATGCGCCACCTGTTGCCGTGATGTTGGCTTCCATCCCCGGTACCGGCTGACCGTTCACATAACCCATGGCTGCATTGTCCGTTATCTTCCTGAACGAGCTGTGGTTCATGCCGAGAGGCGCGAGCAGGTTTTCCTGCATATATGAGGTTAAGGTATCCGCGCCTCCTATCCTGCGCACTATCTCGCCTGCAAGCACAAAGCCTGTGTTTCCGTACGATGCAATCTGACCGGGCGAATAAACCGGGTAGTCGTCCCTCAGATAGGAATATAGCCAGTTCATGTAGAGGCCGGTATCCCAGTCGTCCCACATCTCCTCGACGAAGCCCGCATTCCAGATGTCGCCGGGGATGCCGGAATGGTGGTTGAGAAGTCGCCTCACGGTTATGCCCTGCATCTGGCCGGGAAACCGCGCAGCCATCTCGAATTCGGGCAGATAGCCGGTGATCGGGGCATCGAGCTCGACAAGACCCTTGTCATAAAGGTTCAGCAGCGCCGCAGTCGTGAGCGTCTTCGAGACAGAGCCTATCATGAATACGGTATCAGCCGTTGCAGGCGTCTTCTGCTCTTTGTCGGCAAATCCAAAACCCTGAGACCAGACAATTCTGTCATTGTCCACAAGTGCAATGCTGAGGCCGACGAGATTGTACTGGCTAATGGCGCTGTTTATGTATGAGGATGTCTTTTCAATGGTCGCAGTGTAATCTGTTCCTGTATTCGAAGAAGAGGAAGACGACGATGAACAGCCGTATATATTCATAAGAATGGATATGGACAAAAGAAGTATTGAAAATATTTTAAGGCCTGTTGTTTTCATGGGTTCCTTTCCTCAATAAAGATTTGATTGCTTCAATATATTTCGGCATTTTACCGGTAATGATTAAGATATTGCCTAAAGCAGCTAATATAATTTATAGATTACAGCTGTTTTGAAAAGAATGTTCATATCAATTTTAAGGAAAATGAAATGGTTGAGAATGCTTCAGAGAACAGATCACACAAAAACTCTTTAAAGTATGCCGTATATTTTCTTATCCTTGTTGCGCTGGCATGTGTCATTTACTGGTTCGCTTTTATAAGAGGGACTGTGTATTCGGATGATGCAAGGATAGACGGCACGCTCATCGATCTGGCGCCACAGATACCCGGGGTGCTTAAGACGGTCAGCGTTCAGGAAGGCGACAGCGTTCAGAAAGGGCAGGTACTGTTCTCTCTGGACAAAGACCTTCTCGAGGCCGTTGTGGTAAAGGCCAAGGCGGATGTGGCGTCGTCCTGCGATGCTGCGGAAGTCTCCAATGCCCAATATGCCAAGGCTATGCATGGACCACAGGCCGAAGAAATAAGGATAGCGGAAACAGCGGTAAAAAAGGCTTCAGCCCAGCTTGCACTTGAAGAGGCTAACTGGAAGAGAATAAGCGCGCTATATGATGAAAAACTTGTCTCAACCTCGGATCGCGACAAGGTCAAAACGGCCCTCGAAACAACCAGGCACGGATATGAAGATGCGGTTCAAAGGCTCGATTTTTTGAAAAAAGGTACGCGCAGCGAAGACATACTGGCTGCAAAGTCGGCGGAAGAAGCCAAAAGGGCTGACCTCGATTCTGCAAGAGCCCGGCTTGAACAGGCTGAAATAAACCTCGGATATGCGGACGTAAGCTCACCTTTTGCCGGTCTCGTAGTGAGGAAATGGAAGGACCCAGGTGACACGATATCTGCCGGTACTCCTGTGCTGTCGATTCTTGATCCCACATCGCTTCACATAAAAGCAAATATTGAAGAAAAAAATCTCTATAAGATCCATCCCGGCGACAGTGTCGACATAAGAATAGACGCCTTTCCGAATGCCCGCCTCAAGGGAAAGATCGATAAGATACTGCTGGCGACGAACTCCAGATTCTCAATCGTTGCATCAGAAGGAGTTTCAGGCACCTTTATCAAAGTGGCGCAGAGGGTCCCCTTAAAGATAGTTTTCGATACGAGGCCCGATATTCCGCTCGGGCCCGGACTTTCGGTCGAGGCTCGCATACACTGCGGCAGCTTTTCGGCATCAAGCATAAAGCCTGAAAAATAATGAATGGTTTTGTGTCCGGGAAGTCCTACCGATGGGTTGTCCTCGGTATAGTCATTATGGGGACATTTATGGCCATCCTGGATTCCAGCATTGTCAATGTTGCGCTTCCGCATATGATGAGCGCATTCGGCGTAAACCGCGAACAGGTCCAGTGGGTATCCACATCCTATATGATCTCCCTTGCAGTCAGCATGACCACAGTAGGGTGGACGGTCAGACGTGTCGGAAATAAGGTATTCTATCTTAGCGCTCTCGCCATATTCGTGATCGGCTCGGCGGCCTGCGCTTTTGCCTGGAACTTCGATGCTATGATTGTCGCCCGCGTCATACAGGCAATCGGCGGCGGAGCGATTCAGCCGGTGGGAATGGCGATAATTGCCGAACTTTTTGAACCACACGAGCGCGGCAAGGCGCTGGGCATATGGGGAACCGGAGTCATGCTGGGGCCTGCAATCGGTCCGACGCTTGGCGGGTATCTGTGCGACTGGTTCAACTGGCGCACAATTTTCTCGATCAACCTGCCTTTCGGAATCATAACCATACTGGCCGGCCTGATCATCTTTATAAATGACCATAAAAATAAAAAGGATGAGACCCCTTTCGATTTCAAGGGATTCCTGTTTCTTGCAATCGGACTGGTAGGCGCCCTGATCGCACTGGCTAACGGCGAGGAAAAGGGATGGACCTCCAATTATATATTGACCTGTTTTGCTTTCGCCTTTGCAGGGATGACCCTTTTCATAGCTGCCGAGCTGAATGCCCCCCATCCGATTTTCGACCTGGGACTCTTAAGATATCGCAACTACTCTCTTGCGCTGCTTCTGAGTATAACACGTGCGGTTGGACTATTCGGCGGCGTGTTCCTTTTGCCCATATTCCTGGAAAACATAGCCGGTTACACGACGATTCAGACAGGCCTTCTGATGATGCCAGGCGCCGTTGTCCTGGGCCTTGTAATGCCTTTTTTCGGGCATCTTTCAGACAGGTACGGACCGAGATGGCTTGTCACAATTGGCGTAATCGTAACGGGCGTCTCGCTTCTCTTCTACGGCAGGCTTGATCCTTCCATGACGAGATTCATGATAATAATGCCGCAGGTAGTAAGGGCGCTGGGCCTCGGTCTTATGATGGCACCGCTCATGACCACGGCAATCAATTCGGTCCCCAAAAACCAGATAGCCACTGCATCCAGTTTTCTGAATATAGCCCAGTCAGTGGGAGGTGCATTCGGTATAGCCATACTCAATACATTTGTGACCAGGCTGATTCACCTGCATGCGGTCCGCATAGGAGAGGCTTCAGGCACAATGCCCGAGATATACGCAAGGCTTTCTCAGAAAGCCGCTTCAGCAATCTCTCAGCATACGGCAGGCTCTTACGGCAGCAGTGCGCTGTCTAATGTCAGCAGCCTTATATCACTGAAAGCGAACGTGCTGGGTTTTGAAAACGGTTTTGTAATTGCCGGCATCATAGTGCTTGCCAGCATACCGTTGTCTATTATGCTCAAAAACCAGAAGCCGAAAAAGAGATGATGCAGTCTCTCAAAGTATGTCAGCTTCAACCATTAAATTTCAATCACGAATGGTTCTTAAAGTGGATTTTTTGAGCGCCATATAACCCAGGGCGGCAGACAGGATGCACAAAACCAGATAAAGCGTAAATGCAATATTGTAGTTTCCCGTCCTGTCAAATATATAGCCGGAAAGAGGCATTCCTACGCCCGAGCCGAGTGTCTGGAAAATAGCCATTACACCGTAAATCGTCGAAAAATGTTTGAGCCCTGCGCAGGATGCCGTCATCAGAGGCGGCATGACAGTCTGAACGGCATTGCCGATACCGTAGATAATGCCCCATATAATTGCGACCCAGACGAGCTGGGAACCGAACAGAAGCGCTATGCCTACACCAAGTATTCCGCAGAAGATGACAAGGCCAGTTGACAGGCCGCTCTTGTCGCTGATTTTGCCGAGGCTGAGTTTTCCGACCACCGTCATGCCGAGGTAGAGCGCCATGATGTTTGCTGCAAAAGTGGATGAATGGCCCACATCTGTAAGATAGGGTATCAGGTGCTGCTGAATGCCCACGTTAAGGGTATTGAGGAAGAAGATCATAAGTGCAAGAAGGATGAAAGAGCCGGTTTTTACGAACTGGACCAGTGTCAGACCTTCTGCTGCATCGGCAATATCCTGAGCTGTTTCGGGTGTCCCGTCAGGCGTCTGTCCCATTTCTTCAGGTGTCTTCCGCATAATCAGTATTGAGGTAGGTACGGATACAAGGAATATCACCACGCCCAAAATTATGAATGTGTTCCTCCATCCGTAATTAAGGATCAGCCAGTTGACGACGGGATTGGATATCATGCCTCCTATTCCGGTCGCCGAGAATACGATTCCCATGGCAAGCCCGCGTTTGGCCCTGAACCAATTGTTTATCATGGTCGATACGGGAATTATGTGGCTTCCAGCATGGCCGATGCCCACGAATACTGCAAGAATATAAAAGTGAGACAACGTGCTGCATTGTGAGAACATGGCGAAAGAGATTCCGAGAAGAGCGGTACAGAACCCCATTACAATCCTTACATCCAATCGCTCCATCAATTTGCCGACAACCGGCGCAGCAAATGTCATGGCAAGGGCTGCGATGGTGAAATACATGGAAAAATCGCCCCTCTTGAATCCGAGTTCGTCGACGACTGGTTTGAAGAAGACGCCAAGAGCATTGAACGCAATGCCGATGCCGATGAAATTGAGAATGAATCCGCCTGCTACTATCCACCAGCCGTAAAATTTCCTGTCCTGAGAATCCTGCATGCAGCCTCCTTTGCCCTTAAGAATATTTTGTGATTGAAAAAAACAGTGTATCCTTATGTCTCCGGCGATAAGATGATCCTGCTTTTCACCGGTTATTCTAGCTGCTTCAACTATTAAATGGTTGTCTCTTGCCGTATCAATTTTCTTTGCATTATATTAATAACCGGAATTGCCCGGATTGCAAATATATGCAGCAATATTTTTATCAATCATCATGGATTACGATAAAATTCTGCGGAAAGCCGGACAATCTGAACCGGCAATCCGCCCTGTCCGCAGCAGATTGAAGCAAAGAACGGTTTTCTTGATCGCTGGCATATGATACTATGATATCCGGCTTTGTATGCAGCCATGAATATAAAGCATTCATTACAGAGAGGGTTACTATGAAATGCCTTGTACGAATCGTTCATGCAGCCTGTATCTTTGGTTTCTTATTCATTGCCGCCTGTTCAGGCGGTTCGGATAGTGATGAAACTGCAGCGCTGCAGCAAAATCAGCTGCCTGAACAGCAGGAAACAGTTTGTGAAGAGGTTGCACCATGCGTATACGGTCTGTGGAGCGAATTTCTGACGCCCGATGAAATCGAAGCCCAGATACCAGTTTTAAAAGAAAGGGGCATAGCGCTTTTCCAGAATATACCGTCAGACAAAATTTTCGATGAAGATTATGGCGAACTCCTGGGCAGGGCGTCATGCAGCGGCCTCGAAGTGAGGGCCTGGCTCACGCTGCCTATAAAAGACGGCTACTGGCCTAATGAAAAAAATGCCATGCTTTTCTCCTCTGCTGCAATAGAGCTTGCCCGATGGATAAGGGCCAGCAACTGGAACATAAACTGGATAGTTGTTGACATGGAACCTGATTTTGAAATGCTAAACAAGCTTCTCGCCTCGCTCGGCTCTTTTGACATCGCCACCGCTGTCAGGATTCTGGCTGAAAACAGTGACGACAAAGGCTACAAAGAGGCGCATGAAATTTATTCCGGTATGGTGGAAGAGCTCCATTCAATGGGTTTCAAGGTTATGGTCACGACATTCCCGATGCTGCTTGACGACCTTGCGGACGGAGACAGCACAATACAGAATCTGCTCAATATACCGGTAGACGGTATAGCGTGGGACCAGATTTCCATCATGGCATACTCCACCATCTTTGAAAGCCTGCTTAAAACGGATGTTCCGGAATATCTTATCTATTCATACGGCGCCGACGCAGTTAAGTATTACGGTGACAGGGCGGCAATCGAGCTTGGGATGATAGCGCAGATCGGCATGATTTCCTTTGAGGGAATATCTGACCCCGAAGTGCTTAAAAAGCAGGTAGGTGCGGCTAAAGCTGCCGGTCTTAAGGGTATCCACGCATATTCGCTTGACGGCATTCTGAGCTTTGAGAACCACGAGGGTTTCCTTGAAATGTTTTCAGCGCAGGAGCCCGAGAAAGTTGATGTCTTCATCCCTGTGGCGCTTATACGCAAGAGCCTCAAGATCATAGACTATATGATAAAGGATTAACGGCAAATTCCATATGAATGAATTGAGAGCTTTTGGTTTTGATGAGTGGTTTGAATCTCATGCAGGCGATATCCTCCGCGAAGGGCAATGTATTGCACGCGTGTCAGCGGTTGACCGGAATTCCTACATTATAAGTAATGAGATTGGTGAGGTTTCAGCCGAACTTGCAGGAAGGTTCTATTTTAATGTCGAATCGCCTGTCGAGATGCCATGCGTAGGCGACTGGGCCGCTGTGCAGTATTACAATGACGGAGCCTCTGCAATCATCCATTCGGTTTTTCCGCGAAAGACCTTTTTACGAAGGAAGCGTGCCGGCGCGGAAATCGACTACCAGATGATCGCCTCCAACATAGATGCCGCTTTCATTGTCCAGTCATGCCACTTTGACTTTAATCTGCCCCGATTGAACAGGTATCTGGTGATGGCGGCTGACGGGCATGTAGAACCAGTCGTCATTCTTACAAAATCCGACCTTATTTCTGCGGAAGAGTTGCAGGTGAAGCTTGAAGCTGTCAGGCAGGCCGGAATCACGGTCAGGGTCATTTCACTGAGTAATATAACCGGAGCAGGATTCGATGAGTTCAATAAGGTGCTTGCACCGGGCAAAACGTATTGCCTTCTCGGGTCGTCCGGAGTGGGCAAGACCACGCTGATCAATCATCTAATCGGCAGGGATGCCCTTGCCGTCAAGGAAGTAAGCGGAACAGGAGAAGGCACACACACAACGACACGCAGGCAGCTCATCGTTCTCGATACAGGCGTTATGTTCATTGACACGCCGGGGATGAGGGAATTGGGCCTTCTGGCTGCTGGTGAAGGAATGGAAAAAGGGTTTGAAGATATTGCTGAATTCTCCGCGTCCTGCCGCTATGCCGACTGCACACACACACGGGAATCCGGCTGCGCCGTCCTTGCCGCAGTGGCAAACCGTGAGTTGAGTGAAGAGCGCTATTCAAGCTATATGAAACTTAAAAAAGAATCTGATTTCCATGAGATGTCATACCTGGACAAACGTAAAAAAGACAAAGCCTTCGGGCGATTCCTCAAGACAGTGAAAAAAGATTTGAAAAGATAAAATAAAAGCCAAGTCTCAAGCATCTAAAAATGATAAAAGTGTTCTTGAAATATGGCCTGCTATAAAAATGCGAAACCTTCACCTCTGTAGGTTTTCACCTTGTCGACGACTTTGCCTGACCTGATCAGGTAAAGTTCGTTGAACCTCTCACACAGTTCACCTGCTTTGGCGTGCTGGAAGATGACGATATCACCGATATTAATGGCAGGGCCGTTCTCAGGTAAGGCAAGGGGTGTCTGCACCTCACCTGCGCCCTCCATGTGCAGTAGTTTCAGCCCATCTGGAAACACGGGAACAGGCAGTTTGTCAGGGCCTGCTGATCCTGAGGCGGCATATCCGCCCCCATGGCAGGTGATTATTCCGGGAGCTGGTTTTCTGACAACCTGCAGTGCGAAAAATGCGGATGGTTTGAACTCGACTTCCTTGAAATGATGGAAAAGTGCAGGGCAGTAAAATGCGGAACCCGCAGTCACTTCTGTAAGATCCGGGTCCGAACCGGATGAAACGAGACTGCCGCTGCCTCCTCCATTTACCGCCCTGAGATTGATGCCTTCTTTTTTAAGCGCTAAAACGACTGAATCGCGGCGTCTGGTGAGTTCACTAACAGAGAGTTTCTTTATGACCCTTTTGATTTTGTTCTCCAGCGTCTTACCGGGAATGTCATCCTCAAGGCTTGCGATATGAGCCTCATAGCCCATCATGCTGTCTATCGCCACGCCGGATAAAGTCTTTGAATAGCGTGCCAGTTTCAATACTTCTTCTGCTTTTCTGAGAGGGCTTCTCCTCACTCCGAGATGGATTTTAGGGCCAGCAGGGCGGTATGACATGTCCACATCGATACAGGCCCTCAGTTTCATGCCTGAGGATTTGCCTGCCGCATCCATCGCATTGAGTTGTTGGCTGCCGTCAACCATGAGGCTGACGATTTTTCCCTGAGCAGTCATTTCGGCAAGCAGTTTCATGTCGTTTTTCTGTACGCTGGGATAGGCAACAATTATATCGTTAAAACCATTTTGTGCAAGAAAGGCAGCCTCTTCAACGGTGAACGCAAGAATTCCCTGGTAGGCCTTTCCCCCGATTTCAAATATTCTTTTTAAGAGGCTGATGCACCTGACGGATTTTGACCCGACCCTGATAGTTTTGCCTGTATTCATCTGTGTAGCCGCAACATAATCGACATTTGCGTCGAACCTGTCCATATCTACGAAAGCAAGCGGCATACGACAGTCTCTTATGACATTGATATAGTCCATGAAAACAGTTTTTCCATGCATCGGCTGTTGCCTCCCGTCTCATTTTAGACAAGCATGCTTCAAAAAGAATGCTTCAGAAAAGTATAATACCGAAACATTATTTTAAAAGGGGTAAATTAGAATTGAAGTCATTAAACATGAAAAGAAGCTATTTCGTATTCCCACGGTTTTCCAGATATCTCTGAAACACATAAACGCTGTCGGGAGTACAGGGTTTCGTACTGGTAAGGCTGAGCGCTTCTACGGCACTATAGAAATCCCCTGATATAATTTCTTCAGCCTGAAGAAGAAAAGGCCCGTCAGATATGCAGGAAAAAACACGGCCCCAGACCTTCTGGTTTTCATGCTCGCCGTAGAAATCGAAATGCGCCTTTAACGGCATATCCCTGATGCCTATTTCCTCATGGAGCTCTCTTGCGGCGGATTCCTCATAGCTTTCTCCGGCTGTAACCACGCCGCCTACACATAAGTCATAATAACCCGGGAAGATGTCTTTATTGAAAGTTCTCTGATGTACGAACAGGTCCCCGGCAGAACTGAAAACAAGTATGTAAGTCGCCCTGTGGATCAGGCCGTCCCTTCTCATGACGTATCTCGGAGCGCTTCCTGTGACTTTGTTTTCTTTATCGACAATAGTTGCTTCTTCAAATGATGACATGCGAGCTCCCTTGTTTAAAACTTGAAGTATTGATGATCCCGGATTTACATGATATTTCGTGTATTCTCAAGCTCCAGTGCAATCGAGTGCAATAAAACAACCGGTCTGGGATATCTTTTAAAATATATTGAAAATTCTAATGTGCTGATTATTTATTAATATCAATTAAACACAATCCGATAAGAATCAAATACCAGTATTAATTTGCATGTTTTATTAAGGAAGGAGACAGTGAGGAAATGATAAGATACATGAAGCCTCAAAAAGCATTTATTCTGTTTTTCCTGATTCTGTTTTTATTTCTTGAAGGATATTCATTATCAACACTTAATGCCGCATCACCTGTAATGGTAAAAATCGGCGTACTGGCAAATGAAGACGAGGCTGAATGCCGCAAAATGTGGCAGCCCACAATAGATTATCTGGCAGATCAGTTGCCGGAATACAGGTTCAAGCTTGTTCCTCTCGGTTTTGATAAAATTGACAAACAGGTAGAAGAAAACATGGTGGATTTCGTCATATGCAATCCCGCCATGTATGTGAATTTTGAGGTTAAATACGGCGCAACCAGACTGCTTACCCTTAAAGGAAGGTTCCTCGGCAAGACCGTAACAAAGTTCGGAGGCGTAATATTCCGCAGAAAAGACAGTCCGGGTATGAAGACTCTCGCCGACATAAAGGGAAAAAAGTTTGCGGCAGTAGATAAGAATTCTTTCGGCGGATGGCAGACAGGGCTGTATGAATTTGAAAAATCGGGGATCAATCCGAAAAATGACTTTTCGCTGCTGTACTTTTCGGGTTCACAGCCACAGGTAGTTTACGATGTGAAAAGCGGAAAGGCAGATGCCGGCATCGTAAGGACAGGCACACTTGAAAAAATGGCAGAGCGTGGAGAGATAAATATCAATGATTTTTACGTATTCCCCAGCATGCAGGAGGCGAAATACGAGTATCCCTTTAAGATAAGTACCGGATTGTTTCCTGAATGGGCTTTTGCAAGAACAAGGAACACTTCAGAAGAGACAGCGAAAAAAGTTTCAGAAATGCTTCTTGAAATGCATGAGGACAGTATGGCTGCAAAGGCCGCAAACTCTTCGGGGTGGACCATATGCCTGAATTATCAGCCTGTACACGAATGCCTTAAAGCGATTAAAGTCCCTCCCTATGAGTCGTACGGAACCGTGTCATACAAAGGGGCTCTTAGAAAGCTCATTGCCCCGCTTGTTGCTGCAATAGCAGGATTTCTCATTCTGGTCATATTTATGTTTTATATTTCGAAGCTCAACCGCCGTCTGAAAGATTCCATAATCCACAACGAACAAGAATCGGAAAAAATGCAATTGATGCAGAAAGAAATGAAAGACAGCGAAGAGCGATTGAGGCTTATAAATGAAAATTCGACCGATATAATCCTGTCTCTGGATACCAATGGCCTTTTCACCTACATATCCCCCATCTGGAAAAAGCTTCTGGGAAGCGAGCGGGAAGATATTACAGGCATGTCATTCATTGAGTTCATTTATCCCGGAGACCGTGGTCTAGTCAAAGAATATTTTTTGAGAGGGGTTGTTTCCGCAGAGCAGGTTGAGGGTCTGGAATTCAGGCTTCGGCATACTAACGGGTCCTTGCGATGGTTCAGGATGAACGCCTCGCCGATCATGGATGCTGACGGCAGAGTGAAAGCGCTGGCAGGGGTGGCGCGTGACATCACAGAAAGCAAACGTGCCGAAGATGAGATAAAGGCAGCCTATAAAATCATTGCCAATGCAGACAGATATACAATTGATGAGCTCATAAGAATTACAGTCAACGAAGCTGAAAGGCTTACCGGAAGCGGGATTGCATTCTTCCATTTTGTCGAAGAAGGTCAGAAGACGATAAGCCTTCAAGGCTGGTCGGACAATACAAAGAAAGTTTGCACCGCTACAGGCAAGGGCGGACATTATCCAGTCGATTCAGCAGGCGTCTGGGTTGATTGCATATATGAACGCAAGCCTGTAATCCATAATGATTACGCCGGCCTTTATCGCAAGAAAGGGCTTCCTGATGGCCATGTTCCCCTGATAAGGGAAGCAGTCGTTCCTGTTTTTACCGGGGATGTAATTGTTGGGATAATCGGAGTAGGAAACAAACCGTCCGACTACGATGAAAGGGATGTCAATATCATTTCCCTGCTGGCAAAGAATACATGGTCGGTAATCCATCGCAAGAAGGCCGAGACTGCGCTCAAGGAAAGCACTGAACTGTTTAAAATAATCGGCGACAGCGCACTTGATGCCATGATAGTGATGGACAGCAAAGGAAATGTGACACTGTTTAACCCTTCTGCCGAAAAAATGTTCGGATTCACGGAAAAAGAAATCCTGGGAAAATCCGTGCACGATCTTCTTGCTCCCGAAAGGTATAGAAAAGAGTTTAATGAGAAGTTTCCTGAATTTCAGAAAACAGGCAGCGGTGATGCCGTTGGCAAGATGATTGAGCTCGTCGCGATGAACAGTGAGGGGGCCGAGTTCCCCGTAGAAATGTCACTTGCCGGTTTCAGAAAAGCGGGTGAATGGATGTCGGTTGCGACTGTTCGCGACATCACCAAACGAAAACAGATTGAAGATGAATATAAAAAGAGTGAGGAGAGATACCGCTCACTTGTAGAGAATATCAATGATGTCTTTTATACATTGGATAACGAAGGCAATATAACCTATCTCAGTCCTGTCATCGAGCGCCTGTCCAAATACAAGGTAGCCGATTTGATAGGGAAGTCATTTATCCCGCTCATTTACCCGGACGATTTGCAGGGACTTATGGAAAGCTTTAACAGGCTGCAGGAAGGCCAGATGGAACCATCTGAATTTCGCATTATGGATAAAGACGGTACGGTCATATATGTCAGCACATCCAGCCGCCCCGTATATACAGACGGACAGATTACCGGTTTCACGGCCCTCATGAGCAACATTACCGAACGAAAGAAAGCTGAGGAAGCGCTGCGGGAGAGCGAACAGATGTTTAAAAGCACCCTGGAAGATGCCCCTGACGGCATTTACATAAGCGATCTTCTGGGTAACTTTATTCTGGGAAACCGCAGGTGTGAAGAGATTATCGGTTTCAAGCGTGAAGAGCTTGTCGGTAAAAATTTCCTGGAGTTGAATCTTCTGCCGGAAGATGAAATTATCAAGGCTGCAGGACTGCTTCAGGCGAATATTGAGGGTAAGCCCACAGGGCCTGATGAGCTTAATCTGATCAGAAAAGATGGTAGCAGGGTTCCCGTGGAAATCAACACCAGCCTGATAAAACGCTATGGAGAAACTGTTGCTCTGGCCTTTGTCAGAGACATTACCAAACGGAAACAGGTGGAAGATGCCTTCAAAAAGAGTGAGGAAAAATTCCGGACGCTTGTGGACAATGTTCCGGGAATTGTTTACCGCTGTGAGGTCAATGCCCCATGGCGCATGATTCATATCAACGATGCTGTACTCGATATCACAGGAAGACCGGCAGAGGAATTTCTGGAAGGCCGCATCAAGTGGGCGGATGTAGTTGTTCCGTATGATCTGGAGTCTCTGGAAAAGAAAGTACGCGAGGGTGTTGAAAGAAATATTTCTTATGAGATGGAATATCGTATATCAGGTTCCGATGGCGGTATAAAGTGGGTATGGGAAGCAGGAAAATGCACTTATGATGATAATGGTACACCTCTCCATATTGACGGCGTGATTTTAGATGTAACGCAACGCAAGATAATAGAGGCTGAGCTTGAAAACGCACGGGATATAGCCGAAGCAGCTACAAGGGCCAAAAGTGAATTCCTGTCCAACATGAGCCACGAGATAAGGACCCCCATGAACGCCATAATAGGTCTGACATATCTTGCGCTTCAGACCGGACTTACAGTCAAGCAGCGCGAATACCTGACCAAGATCCATGATTCGGCAGGAAACCTGCTGGGAATTATCAATGACATCCTTGATTTCTCAAAGATCGAGGCAGGCAGGATTGATCTTGAAGAAGTCGAATTCTCGTTTGATTCCATGCTTGCAGAAATATCGAACATTGTCAGTAAAACTGCTGAAGACAAGGGGATTGAATTTGTTTTCGACATAGATTCCCATATTCCTGCCAGACTTGTCGGAGATCCTCTGAGGATCAAACAGGTGCTTATCAACCTGACTGGAAATGCGATTAAATTCACAGAAAAGGGCGAAGTTGTTCTCAGGGCTGAACTTATGAAAAAGACTGTGAACAATGGGCAGACGAATGCCAGGATAAAATTTGTTGTCAGTGACACCGGCATCGGGCTGAAACCCGAACAGATAGACAAACTGTTCGAATCATTTACTCAGGCTGACAGCACGATAACTCGCAGGTACGGCGGGACCGGACTCGGACTGACCATAAGCAGAAAGCTTGTCAATCTGATGGGCGGGGAAATAGAAGTCCAGAGCGTTTATGGAAGAGGTACCACATTTTCATTCTCTCTGGACTTCAATATAGTAAAAGGCCATGGTGATGAATTCAGCTTTCCTTCCTGCATACAGGGGTTCAAGGCCCTTGTCGTTGACGACAATGAAAGTGTCAGGGATATAATGGAAAGTTATCTGACACGGTTCGGCTTCGCCGTGACGACCGCATCTAACGGCGAACAGGCCATAAAAATACTTGAAGAAGAAGGCAAGACTTTCAAACTGATGCTTCTTGACTGGAAAATGCCAGGACTTGACGGCCTTCAGACAATGGAGAAGATAAAGGCAGATGCAAAAATCCATGACATCCCGTCAGTAATAATGGTTTCAGGCTATATCGATGAGGATGATAATCTGTTTGCGCAGGAGCATGGCGTGAGTGCTTTTCTGAAAAAACCCATGTCAAGGTCCGATCTGCTTGACGTTATTATGGAAGTACTGGGGCAGAAGACCGGGAAATCCGAGGAAATAATCAGGCCGTCAATTGATACGGGAATCTTTGAAAGATTAAGAGGCGGCAGGGTTCTGCTTGTCGAGGATAATGTTGTTAACCAGCAGGTTGCTTCAGAGATTCTTAAAAGCGCTGGAATGACAGTAAAAATTGCCGGCAATGGAAAAAAAGCCTTGAAAGCGCTTGATGAAGAAACGTTTGACATAGTCCTCATGGATGTCCAGATGCCGGAAATGGACGGGATAGAAGCGACACGCATCATAAGGAGGGACGACAAATACCGGAACCTGCCTATAATTGCAATGACTGCACATGCAATGGCAGGAGACAGGGAGCGTTTTATGGAAGCGGGTATGAATGATCATACCCCGAAACCGATAGATCCCGAATCCTTCTTCGCAACCCTGGCAAAATGGATTGATAAGAAAGATACTCCATCAGGTATGGACATGGATATTGTCAGGAAGAAAAGCCCTGTTGCATTGCCGGAAAAGCTTGAAGGCATAGATGTAAATGATGCGCTCAAGCGGATAATGGGCAATAAAGCGCTCTTAAAAGACATCATCATTGATTTCTGTACAAGCTTTTCAGATGCCGAGAACCGGATAAAATCTCTGGTTGATTCAGGGGAAATCAAGGAAGCGGAAAAGCTTGTACATAACATCAAAGGAGCAGCGGGAAATATCGGTGCTTCAAGGCTGCATCACGTGACAGCCGAATATGATGACACGTTAAGAAAAAATCAGACAGACAGTTACAAAAAAATGCACAACCGGTTTGCCCAGGAGATGAAAAAGGTGCTTTCAAACTCTGCAATACTTGCAGGACCTGCGGACGTGCATGATGATAAACCTGTTTATATAAGTGAGAAGGAGAGCATGAAGCTTGCCATGCTTGCAGATGCTCTTGAAGACCAACTCAAGGAATGCAATTTTGAAAGCGCCGACACTTTCGATAAAATTGTTTCCATAGGTTGCAAACCGCTAGAAGGTGAAATCAAGAAACTCGGCATTGCCATCAACAGGTTTGATTTTGAGGCCGCACTCGGCCTGCTCAGGGAAATCAAGAAAAATATTGATTTCTGCAAAAAAGGGGATGAGTCATGAAGAAAATTCTTATAGTTGACGATTATCCTGCCAATATAAAGGTTCTTGGTGAACTTTTAAGAGATAAATTTGAAGTGTTTGTGGCGACAAACGGGTTGAAGGCCGTTACCGTAGCCAGGGAAAAGATGCCCGACCTGATTCTCATGGATGTTATGATGCCTGAAATGGACGGCTTCAGTGCAGCATTAAAAATTAGAAATGATAAGCTTACCTCTGATATACCGATAATATTCATAACCGCAAAGGGTGAGACCGAGGATATCGTAAAGGGCTTTGAAGTCGGCGGACAGGACTATATAACAAAGCCGTTTAATCCGCAGGAGCTTTTCGCAAGAGTCAATACACACCTTGAACTGAAACAGTCAAAGCAGGAACTGAAAGATTATTCTCTGGAGCTTGAAAAAGCGAACAGGGAGCTGAAGGAATTGAACGCAAGACTCGAATTCATGGCATGGCATGACCAGCTTACAGGCCTTCCGAACAGGCGCTATATGAGGGACAGGATAAAGAGCGAACAGGACAGGTCTGCCCGCAGCGGAAGGCCATTTGCATTGGTCATGGGCGATATAGACGATTTCAAGCATGTAAATGACACGTACGGGCATCAGGTCGGTGATGGTGTGCTCAAGCATATTTCAGCAATTATCACGGCATCATTGAGGAAGCAGGACCTGCTGAGTCGATGGGGGGGAGAGGAGTTTCTGTTTCTTCTTCCTGAAACCGATTTAAACGGCGCTATGACTGTGTCGGAGAAGATACGGTCCAATATTGAAGCCGAGCCGTATAAACATGAGGAAAATTCGATTCACCTTACCCTGACGCTGGGTGTTGCCGAATTCGATAAGTCTCAAGGGATTGACGGCATAATAAAACGTGCTGATGAGGCTCTTTACAAAGGGAAAAAGGGAACCAAAAACTGCGTCGTGGCAGGATAAGTGTATTATTTTTATAATTCGTTAAAGAGGGGAGGATAATGAAATGAAATCGCTCGATAAGCTTTTAAAAAAGGGTGAGTTTAAACGATCCGGGCATTATGATAACGCATGGATGATGGACAACCAGATGGGCCCGAATGCCCTGTGGCTTGCCGAATGGCTTTGCAGCGGAATAGAACTCAAAGAAGGCATGAGAGTCCTTGACCTGGGCTGCGGCAAGGCAATGACAAGCATATTCATGGCCAGAGAATTCGGTGTGCAGGTCTGGGCTGCGGATTTGTGGATGAATCCCGACAATAATTTAAGGCGCATTTGCGAAGCCGGTCTTGATGGAATTGTTTATCCCATAAAGACCGAGGCCCACAGCCTGCCTTTTGCGGCAGGATTTTTCGATGCCGTGATATCAATAGATTCATATCAGTATTACGGTACGGACCAGCTTTACATGAACTATATAAGCAGATTCATAAAAAATGGGGGTCTGATCGGAATCGTTGTGCCTTCGCTCATGAAAGAGATTCATGGCGATATTCCCGAGCACCTCAATGTTCCTCAGTCTAACGGCAAGGTATTCTGGGACAACGCCTGCTACAGCTTCAAGACAGCAGCTTTCTGGAAGAGGCTTTGGAAAACGTCCGGTGTGCTTGAAGACATTAAAGCGGAAATCCTGCCAGATGGATGGCGTCACTGGCGGGATTTCGAAAAGGCCCTTGAACTTGCAGGCAAAAGCATATTTCCGTCAGATGCTGAAGCGCTTGAAAAAGACGGCGGGGAATATATCTGTTTTGCAAAAATGACTGCAACCAAGTCCTGCGATGATGAATATAATCTTTATGACTCCAATCTTGGTGCCGTAGCAGGTGTCGACAAGTAAGGCAGTATTTGCAGGACAGCATGCAATAAGGGTTCTAAAGAGAAAAATCTTAAAAGATTCTTCCATGAATATGCTTTTTGCAACTCCCGGAAGTTCATTTTGAGGTTAATCCTTTAACCGGCACTTGGGTTTCAGCTATAGGCTTACCCTGAAAGAAATCCATCATCAGTTGCGAGGTTATCTCAGGCAGCTCTTCCTGAGGCATGTGTCCGCATTTGCCTATCTCGACAAACATCGAGCCCTGTATGTTCTTCTTAAGGCTGTAGCCGCTTTCGATGGGGACCCATCTGTCGGTATCTCCCCAGATGATGAGGGTCGGGTGTTTTATTTCAGGCACGCGTCTTATATATTTGTCGTATTCCTTAAAATCGATTCCCTTGACGATTACCATCAGCGCATCCATAGCACCTTCTGACCTTATCCTGTCATAATAGGCGTTTATCTGTTCGTCAGTGATTTTAGTTTTATCATACATGACCTCTCCGATATTCCACCTGATCATCCATTTGCCGTACATGAGCTTCATAATCTCACCCGCTCCGGGCAGCTTGCCCAGACCGATGACGGTTGGGAGTTTCTGTGGATATCCGGCGGCGTCAACAAGCACCAGTTTCGATATCCTCTCAGGGTGCATGAACGCCATGAGAGTTGCCACCCCGCCGCCGAATGAATTGCCCACGAAATTGACATCTTTCAGCCCTTTTGCCTCAAGGAACGCATTGACTTCATTTGTCAGTGTTTCGATATCATATTTGCTTTTCTTCGGTTTGTCGCTCCAACCGAAGCCTTTCATGTCCATGAGCCAGACATGATAGCCCTTTTCATTGAGGATAGCCGCAACCTTTTCCCATGTGTACATGGATGAAGGAAGGCCGTGAAGCATGAAAACATTCGGGCCGTCAGCCGGATATTCCTTGTAATGGATATTCACCCCGTCGATGACTATGAATTTATCCGCTGATGTTCTGTTAGGGATCTCGCCTCTTGGTATGGTTTTTACAAAAAGACCGCATCCGGATACTGAGAGTGAAGCAATTATGCATATAATGAATAATCTTAAAAGATTTTTCATCTATCCTCCTATGGTATTATAATAACAGATGGTTGTATTTCATTAATTTGAATCTGTTTAATTATTTCATTGTCTTAAGCTTTTTCTCACCACTCACCACAAATAACTCATCACTGTTCTTAGCCTGCTTCATTATCTCGACGCCCGAACTCGTGCCGATGCGCGTGGCGCCTGCCGTAATCATTGCCATGGCGGTTTCATAATCTCTGATGCCCCCTGATGCCTTTACCCCCGCCTTATCTCCTACCACGCTGCGCATAAGCTTGACATCATTGATTGTAGCACCCCCAGTCGAGAAGCCTGTGGATGTTTTAACAAATCCTGCTCCTGCTTTTAATGAAAGTTCACAGGCCTTTACTTTTTCCTCGTCAGTCAGCAGACAGCACTCAATGATGACCTTTACTATGGCCTTGTCTTTGGCGGCGGCTGTAACAGCCCAGATTTCCTCTTCCACAACATCGTACAGTTTATCCTTCAGCGCCGCGATATTTATCACCATGTCTATTTCCTGTGCGCCTGAGAAAATCAGTGTATGGGTTTCAAAAGACTTTATTTCGCTGCTGGTTGCGCCCAGTGGAAAACCTATGACCGCGCAGGTCTTTACCTTGCTCTTTTTAAGCTCGCTGCTTACAAGGGGTACATAATAGGGATTCACGCAGACGGATTTAAAGGCATATTCCTTTGCTTCTTTGCATAGATTAATTATCTGCGATTCGCTTGCCTCCGGCTTTAAAATCGTGTGGTCGATGTATTCGTTTATTTTCATTGGGACTCACCTTTTCTTATATTGTTATTTAAAAGAAGTTCATCAATCTCATGGCGATAGGGCATTGAAGGCGCAGTCCCCAGCTTTGTTACAGACAGCGCACCTGTCGCATTTGCAAACTGTACTGCATCGTGCATTTCCATCCCTTCGGCAAGGGCTGTTGCGAGACCTCCGTTGAAGGCATCGCCTGCGCCTGTCGTATCAAGGACGCTTACCGTAAACGGCTCGATTTTATACTCGGCGGATTGCGTTGAAACAAAGGCGCCTTTGCCTCCCATAGTGATTATTACGGTCCCGATGCCTTTGCTTCTGATAAGGCCGGCAGCCTTTGCAGCGTCGTCAAATGTTATGACTTTGATGCCGGAAATAACGAATGCCTCGGTCTCGTTGGGTGTGAGGATGTCGATCATGGATAGGAGCTCATCAGGCAGCGGCAATAGAGGTGCGGGCGCGGGATTGAGTATTACCTTGATGCCTTTCGAATGGGCTATTTCTACTGCTTTGGTGAGCGCCTCGATATTGGTCTCAAGCTGTGTAAGAAGCACCTTCGAGCCTTCGATATGCACTCGCGCGGATTCGATCTCTTCTTCTGATATATGATCGCATGCGCCCGGCGTCACAATGATCTGATTTTCACTCGTGTTTTCATCCACCATAATGAGGGCGGTTCCCGTAGGGTATCTGGCATCTTCAAAAATAAAGGCTGTGCCTATGCCTTCTTTTCTGAAGTTGCTGAGCGCGATCGATGAAAACTGGTCGGCGCCTATCTTTGTAACCATAGTGACATTGGAGCCCGACCTGCATGCCGCAACACCCTGATTCGAGCCTTTGCCGCCCGGACCTATCATGAAATGAGAGCCTTTGACAGTCTCACCGTGTACGGGCAGGTGATGTGCACGCGCCATGAGATCGACAATGAAGCTGCCCATAACGGTTACCTTTGGTTTCAACATTTATTTACCTCTGTACTTATTTCGGATGAGCAAGAATAAAAAAAAGCGGTGCAAAAAACAAGCGCCGCTTTCATTTTTTAAAGAAGTTTGGAGGGCATTATAATTTATTGAGTAAGCCATATTTTTTAAGGCCTTTTCTAAATGCCCGGATGTTGGCTCCTGGGACGTTAATATGCCCGGGTTGAGGGTATAGATATGCGCCAAAGCCGCCTTCGGGCAGACCCAGGGATTTTATCATCTCACAGACCTCACGCTCGCATTCATCCGGTGTGCCGTGCGCATATATGGTCTGTATATTTACGGAGGCCCATATCATAAGCCTGCCCCTGAATTTCTGAAGGGCTTCGAACCCGATCATTCTGGGGCTGTCGAGTTCGATCGCGTCGAGCCCCCAGTCTATAAGCATTGGCAGAAGCTCGTCAATCTTGCCGCATGAATGCAGATGCATCTCGCAGCCCATTTCATGTACAGTGTCAAATATCGCTCTATAGATTGGTTCATAGAATTCAGCGAACATTTTCGGGCTTAGAAAAGGCCTCATCTGATCACCAAGGTCGTCATACATCATGAATCCATGGGGGCTGGCTCCATATCTCACCCACATTCTTGCAGAATTCACAAAGAATGACTTGATGTGGTCCAGAAGATTTTTAAGCTTGGTAGGGTTTCTTCTGTGATCGGTCAGGAAAGGCACAAAACCTCTTATTGCAGATGCAATGCTTAATGGTCCCATATCGCCCAAAGTGCACATTCTATAGCGTCTTCTGCCCAGCAGCCTGCTTAAAAGGATAAAAAACGAGTAGCGGCTTTTGATCATCGGATCAGGGCTGTAATCGGCAAGATATTTGTCGTAATGCCCCCAGTTCATCAGGGCGGACTTTACCGGAAGCCCTATGGATTTGCCTTTTCCGGACTGTTTCCATATGCATCCCCATTCATCGATTTCCTCGCGGTCGAGATATGTCCAGTTCCTGTATTGAGGGGCTTTCGCCCATTCGGGAGCGTTCCATTTCCACAGATGCAATTTCAGAATCTTTTCATCAGGCATGTACGGAAACAGTCCCCTTTCATGCTCTGCATGTCCGGGCTGCCATGTCTTTGGCGGCAGCATGAACATATGAAAGACGTCATCAAGGCCTGAACTCCAGACAGGCACTCTGTCAGGGTAATTGAATTTTATAGCCTTTCTGACCCGTTCGATTGAGTTCACTTGAATCCCTTAAATGGATTTAACCCCGTCTTCAATAACGCTGACATGGATTTCACCGTCAAGGCCGGTTCTCATCTTATAATTTTTCAGTACCGTTTCGGTGAAGGTTTTTATTCCATCATCCTGGACAAGCGCTATTGCGCATCCTCCGAAACCGGCGCCTGTCATGCGGGCGCCGAGGCATGATGACAGGGCCAGCGCTTCCGCCACTATCGTATCCAGTTCCAAGCCTGTTACTTCATAATCGGTCTTAAGCGAATCGTGCGAAGCGCACATAAGATTGCCGAAAGTTGCAAGCTCACCGTTTTCGAGCGCCCTGACGGATTTCTGTACGCGCTTGTTTTCTGTGATTACGTGGCGGGCTCGCTTTCTGAGTACAGGGTCTTTAATCAATATGAGATCCTCCGCATCCGCCTCTACAAGAGTTTTTATGGGTCTGGTTTTTTGTATAATAGCCAGGGCCTTATCACATTCGGCTCGGCGTTCATTGTATTTAGAGTCAGCAAGTTCCCGCTTTTTTCTGGTGTTCATTATAAGGAGGCGCAAATTGCCGAGTTCAAACGGGATATATTTATACTCAAGGGTATTTGTATTCAGAAGGATCGCATTGTCCTTTTTCCCGAGCGCCACGGCAAACTGATCCATTATCCCGCAGTTGACGCCTATGAACTCGTTCTCAACCTTCTGGCAGAGCAGTGACATTCTGACCCTGTCGATATTTTCAGGCCCCAGAGGATAGAGCATCATATAGGCGGTAAGGACTTCAAGAGCGGCAGATGATGAAAGGCCTGAACTCCCTGGCAGATCGCTCGATACATAGATATCGCATCCCGCAAGCTTGTTTCCTTCATCCATAAGATATTTCATGATCCCTGCCGGATAATTGCTCCAGCGGGCAGCGTCCGATTTTACTATCCCGTCAAGCCTGATCTCGGCCCCGCTGGTTTCATTTGCCGAGCGAAGCCTGACGATCGCGTCATTGCGGCGTCTGATCGCAGCGGAAATACCAAGAGAAAGCGCCGCAGGCAGAACAAGCCCGCCATTATAATCTATGTGTTCGCCGATCAGATTGACGCGCCCCGGAGAAAAAAAGAACTCACATTCCCCTTCTGCACCGAACGCCTCAACAAATCCCTTTTTAACATCCTCTTTTGCATGCATTTTTCATCCCCATGTATTCTGGTTTTGCTCACTACTCACCACTCTCAACTAGTCTTTTAAATACTTATCTATCATCTCCTGTGTAACAGCCTTTTTGCTGCTTAGCTCCGCATAAAACTGCCCGCTCTTTCTTATCTTTCTTTCCTGTGTGGCGAAGTCGACCTCGATCAGCCCGAAGCACGCACTGAGGCCCTCGATCCATTCAAAATTGTCCATAAGCGTCCAGTGGTAATAGCGTTCGACAGCGATGCCTTCATCTATAAGGTTCTTTATCTCGAGCATGTGGTCATAGATGTACTTTGTCCTGAATGCATCCTTTTTATCGCATGTTCCGTTTTCAGTGATGTAAATGGGCACGCCATACCTGTTGAAATATTTTCTGCATATGCGGCTGAGACCTTCGGGATAAAGCTCCCAACCAAGATCATTAGTCGGGGCGCCTGTCTTGAATTCCATTTTGCCGAAGAGTTCCATAGGATTCCATGTGCCGGAGAGCATGTCACGGGAGTAGTAATTGAGCCCGAAGAAATCCATAAAAGGTCCTTTTCCCATCGGATAGCCAAGGCCAACGGGAGGGATAAGCTTTCCTTCAGCCATGCCTTTAATGAATATTTCATGGAAAAGGAGGTCGTTAAGCCGGCAGCTGAGCTTTTCGCGCATGGTCCCGTATTTAGGGTCGAATACGCGCATATGGTTGGCGACGCCCACCATCGTATCTTTAAACCCCATATTAGCCCTTATGAAATGGATTTTTTTATATGAGCAGATATGGGCAAGGATCATGTTTTTTGCCCCTTTAAAGTATTCTATCATCCTGCCCTTGCCGCCGGGAGGCCAGTCTCCTTTAATGTAGCCCATGCCGAGGTATACATTGGGCTCATTGATGGTCACCCAGTCCGAGACAAGGTCACCAAGCTCATTGACTACGACCTCGGTATAGCGATCGAAGAGTCCGATCACTTCCGATGTCAGCCATGCGCCGTCATGCTCGAGCCAGAGAGGATTGGAGAAGTGATGAAGCGTAATCATCGGCTTGATGCCATTATTGATGAGCATCTCTATTTCCTGGCGGTAATGTTTCAGGGCGTCTCGTGAAAACTGGCCTTTGACGGGCTCGATTCTGCTCCATTCCAGGCCCATCCTGTATATCTGATGGTTAAGCTCCTTCATGAGTGCGACATCTTCCTTAAGCCTGTTCCAGTGGTCGTCGGCAACAATGCAGTGTGTGCCGTCCTTGATATGTCCGGTTTCACACCACTCGTACCATGAGTTGTTTTTGTCGCCGCCTTCTATCTGAAGTGAGGCAGTTGCGCTTCCGAACAGGAAACTTTCTGGTAGATTAAAAGGTGTCATATTATCCTCCATTATTGGTCATTCAGGCCTTTTCAGACCGGCAAATGCTTTATTCAGCGCAGCGGTGAGAACGTTTTCATCTCCGAACCAGAAATGATCGATGCCCTTGCATATAAATAATCTTTCCGCAGGGACAAGAGTTTTAACCTTTGAGATGTCAGAATACTGGTCCATGTCGGAAGCGATCACCCATACGTTTTTATTGTCTGAAAGCCTCACATCAAACATGGCTGTAGGGGGCGATATCAGGATTGAGGGCAAGCTGTACCTTTCGAGATACATTGAAGCGATCCAGGCCCCGAAGGAATAGCCTATGATGACAGGGTTGCTCCCGGCGAAGGTTACGGCTTTTTGAAGGTCATCAACTTCACCTTTTCCGTCGTCATACCTGCCTTCGCTCCGGCCTGTGCCGCGAAAGTTGAAACGCAAAGCTGAATATCCATTTGCCAGCGCCGCATCACGTGCCGCCATCACGACGTTATTGTGCATATTTCCGCCATAAAGGGGGTGGGGGTGCGTTATGACCGAGCACTGAGCATCCGGAGTTTCATCAAACGCCGCTTCCAGTCTGGGATTATCGCCTATGAACATAGAGGCAATAATACATTGGGCGGTTTATTATTTCAAGGAAGTTGAGCCTGTTCGCATTGATTAACGTTTTTCTCTGACGCCAGGAACATTCTCTTAGTCAAAGGTGGATTTTGACCTTAATTTTCTGTGATATGTTATCGCAAACCTGTGCGCCTCATCCCTCAGGTTCTGCAGCATCAGAAGGGCCCGGCTTCTTGCCTGCAGATGTACGGGCTCTTTTCTGCCGGGGATGAAAAACCGGTCCTTTGCAGCACCGTGCTCCTTGGCCATTGCAACGACAGGCACACCCTCTATTCCCAGTTCGGACATGACTCTGAGGCACATGGCAAGCTGGCCCTTGCCGCCGTCGATTATTATCAGATCAGGCATGTTTTCGGCTTCATTTTTGAATCTGCGTGAAAGGATCTCATACATCATGGCGAAGTCATTCTGGCCATCAACGCTTCTTATCTTATAATGCCGGTAAAGCGACTTGTCCGGTTCGCCACCCGTCAGAACGCTTCGCGAACCAACGGCATTAGTTTCTGACAGATTCGATATGTCGTAGCACTCGATTCTCCACGGGAGAGTTTGAAGTTTGAAGTGTATCGCTATTTCGTCAAGCGCGGATTCGCCTGCGGCAATTGCCTTTGATGCAGTCTCATTCGCCATGTCGAGCAGGTGCCTTGTCCTGCCCCGGACAGGCTTTTTTATTTTTACACCAGCAGAACGCAGTTCGGAAAGGGTTGCGGTCACGCTGTCGATTTCTTCAGGCATCTCATTCGAATAGATAACAGGAGGCACCTGCCTTCCGCCCAGGTAATACTGGATAATGACCGGGGTAATGAAATCCTGCCCTTCACCTGCATGGACTGAGAATGCATTCGTGTCTGCGACCCTGCCGTCCATAATTCGGAGCACTGCAATCGATGCCGTATCTTCATAACGCTGCACGCCGAAAATATCCGCGTCGGTTGCTGTCGTCCCGGAAACACTCTGGGGCACGAGAGTTGTTTTTATGGCTTCGATCTGATCACGGATTTTTGCGGCCCTCTCGAAATCAAGTTCACCGGCATATTTGTGCATTCTTTTTTCCAGTTTTTCAGCCAGGTCGGTATTTTTACCTTCCAGGAAGAGGATCAGGTCATCGACGGCCTGTCTGTAGTCCTGTGTCGCATGCTTCTTTACGCATGGAGCAAGACAGAGTCCTATCTGATGATAAAGGCAGGGCCTCACCCTGTTGGCGAACTCGGTATCCTTGCATCGCCTTACAGGGAAAATTCTTCCTATTGCGGAAAGTGTGCCGCGTGTAGCCTTCGCAGAAGAGTAGGGGCCGAAATAGCGCGCTCCGTCCTTGATGACGCGCCTTGTAATCGAAATGGCGGGACACTCATGATTAACCGTGAGCTTAATGCTAACATAGGTCTTGTCGTCCCTTAAAAGCACATTATAGCGCGGACGATGAGTTTTTATGAGCTGGTTTTCAAGAAGCAGCGCCTCCTTTTCATTGCCTGTAAGCACGAAATCGACTTTTTCGGCATGCTCGCGGATATGAGAGACATAAGGTCTGGTATCCTGGCCGAGATAAGCCCTGACGCGGTTTCTTATCTCCAGCGCCTTGCCGACATAGATGATGCGGTTCTTGACATCACGCATCATGTAAACGCCTGTCGCACGCGGCAGTGGTTCGATCATTTCCGGTGTAAGCGGCATATATTAATCATAGCATGCAAATCTTCATCAATGAAAGCGGTTGATGTTTGAGAAGCAAAACAGTAATTGGGGTATTATGAAGATGATCTACGGACTTGGAAACCCGGGGGCCAGATACCAGATGACCAGACATAATATCGGGTTCATGGTAGTCGATCTTCTTTCCAGGGAATATTCAATCGAGATAAAGAAAAAGGCCTCGAACGTCCTTTACGGGAAAGGAGGCATCGGCGGGATAAATGTCATGCTGGCCAAGCCGCAGACATTCATGAACCTGAGCGGGCTTCCTCTCTCATCAATGGTGATAAAGCAAGGCGATCTGATTGTCATCCATGATGACATGGATATCCCTTTCGGTCAGGTGCGGGTGAAGGAAAACGGAGGCACCGGCGGGCACAAGGGGCTGGAATCGATCAGGTCGGTGCTGCACACAGGGGATTTCGTCCGCATCCGCTGCGGCATCGGCAGGCCTCCCGAAGGCATGGAAGGTGCTGATTATGTGCTGTCAAGGTTTTCCGGCGATGAGATGAAAGCCCTTTCCGATGAGATATCGAAGGCCGCAGAGGCAGTGATAGAGTGCATGAAATGCGGTGTCGCGTCAGCCATGAACCTGTACAACAGGAGAGAAACTCCCGATCAAAAATAAGCTCTAAGAAGGCTTCGGCAACGAATTATGTTGACATGCCCCTTTTAATAAGCGAGTGTGCAGCCCTTAAAAGGAGCATCAATGACATTTGAGCAGTTTAAGTTTCACCCGGACGTTATGTCCGGCATTATCGAACAAGGTTACACTAACCCCACACCAATCCAGGAAAAAACAATCCCGCCGATACTCGAAGGACGCGATGTGCTTGGTCTTGCACAAACGGGTACGGGAAAAACAGCGGCATTCACGCTGCCGGTACTGAACAGGCTGGTCCATGGCCAGAGACGACGCATAAAGGTGCTGATCCTGGCGCCCACCCGCGAACTGGCTTCACAGATCAACGATGCCGTAAGGGCATTAGGAAGGCATATGAGGCTTCGCAATATGGTTGTTTTTGGAGGTGTAAACATTGCACCTCAGATCCGGGACCTGAGCCGCGACAATGAAATCATTGTGGCATGTCCGGGCAGGCTTCTTGACCTGATATCCCAGAACAAAATCGACCTTGGCAGCGTTGATACGCTTGTTATTGACGAAGCTGACCGCATGTTTGACATGGGATTTCTGCCTGACATCCGCCGCATACTGAAGCACCTGCCGCGGAAAAGGCAGAACCTGCTGTTTTCCGCAACCATGCCGGACGATATAAGGCATCTGGCTTCAGACATTCTTAAGGATGCTGTGACTGTGCAGATTGATATCACAAAGCCTGTCTCGACAATAACGCATGCGCTTTATCCCGTTGAACAGCATTTGAAGACTGCGCTTCTCAAGGAGATTCTGAAAATAACAGCAACCGATTCGGTCCTTGTTTTCACTCGCACCAAGCACCGCGCCAAGCGTGTTGCAGAACAGCTCGGCCATGCCGGATTCAGTACGACATCGCTTCAGGGGAACCTTTCGCAGAGCAGGCGGGAAGAGGCGATTGAAGGCTTCCGCAATGGAACCTATCAGATACTGGTTGCAACCGACATTGCTGCACGCGGCATAGATGTCTCGGCTATATCCCATGTCATAAATTACGATATCCCTGATACTGTCGATGCCTATACCCACCGCATAGGACGTACAGGGCGTGTTTCAAGGAGCGGTGACGCATTCACCTTTATCACCCGTGAAGACGCTGCAATGGTGCATGATATTGAACTCACTCTCGGCGAGAAACTGGTGCGGAAAAAATTGGACGGATTCGACTACAGCAAGCCTCAACCTAAAGGCAATGAGTTTGCCAGGCCTCCCAGAATTCAGCATGCAAAGCCGTCCCCACATGTTTCGTCAAAGCCCTCCGGCAGGCCATCGGCAAGACCTTTTGGCAAGAGGCAGCATGGATCAAAACCCAATTTAAGCAGGCAGGGAATATCGGCATAGGAATTTAAGCGGTGCGGTTTTTCCGGGGCCTTGGTTTTCCCTTCGGCAGGTAATCCATGTAATCAGGGGGCACATCGATGTCCCTCGGGTCAATGCCTTTGAGATTGTTTCTCACATAAAACCTTGCCTGGTAATTAAGGATATTCATTCTTAAATCAAAATTACGCCGGATATCTTCATACGCCTCATCCGAAAGGCCTTCCGGTACATGAATTACATCTCTGTCATACAGCACTGCAATCCTTGAAAATGGCATGGGTATTGAGAATTTGTCCCATGAGTCGAATTCCAGGGAAGGGTATGCGTCCCATGCGAAGGGGACGAGTGGAGAGCACGTTCTTGCGGCCATCATGATAGTGCCGATTTTGGAAACGTAGGGAGGACCTACAGGTCCGTCAGGAGTAAAACCTCCGTAATGGCCTGCTTTGATGTAATCGACAAGGCCCTCAAGCGCCTCATGGCCCCCCCTTGTCGTGGAGCCCCGCATGGCGATCATGCCCATGTGATTGATTATGCTGGCTATTATCTCTCCGTCTTTCGACTGGGATATGAGAGTTGAGCCGCCGCATCCCCTGAAATGATAGGCGTAATAAAATATGCCCCTGTGCCAGCACGGGAACAGCAGATCTTTGCGGGTTTTAAGCAGTTTCCTCTCAAGCTCCTGTCCGTAGACTTCAATGCGGCATGTGGAACAGAGGCCTGTTATGAATTTTGCACCAAGCCAGGAAAGCGGTTTCAGAAATAACGGATTTGTCAGTAAGTTCTGCAAGTTTTTTTTCATAGTCCATACCTGAAAATAAGCTAATATTTTTTTACACCCCCGGTAATCATGCGGGCAGATTTCTTATCGCTCTGATTCTCCCTTTTGGAAGATAGTCCATGAAATCTTCAGGGACATCGATATCACGCGGATCGATGCCTTTGAGCCGGTTTTTTACATAGAATCGCGCCTGATAGCTCAGTATGTTCATGCGGCGGTCAAACTCCTGTCTGAATATCTCATACTCCTCGATATTGCGCCCCGTAGGCACATGCATGACTTCTCTGTCAAAAAGAATGCAAAGCCTTGAAAAGGGTTTCGGCAGCATCATCTTGTCCCATGTATTGAAATCCCATGAAGGTTCTGCGTCCCAGGCAAAAGGAATGATAGGAGCGCCTGTCCTTGCCGCTATCTGAATCATGCCCGGTTTAGAGACATATTGAGGTCCAACTGGCCCGTCCGGATTGAAGCCTCCATAATTGCCTGAATTAACATAATCGACGATGGCATCAAGCGCAGCGTGACCGCCTCTGGTTGAGGAACCCTTGAAGACCTTGACGCCCAAACATTCAACTATCGCAGCAGCGATTTCAGCGTCTTTTGAAAGTGAGCCGATTGTTCCGGCTTTGAGTCCCCTGAAAAAATAACCGTAAAAGATTATCCCGCGGTGCCAGCATGAGACCAGTATCTTTCTTGATTTTTTAGACATCTCATCGAAAAGCTCTTTTCCGAAAACATTCTCCCTGTATGTGCCGCAGAAGCCCAGGATTAATTTTGCTCCGATCCATCCAATGGAGTTTAAGAGAATTGGATTCATAAGGCAGATTTATCCGATTATGCCGATAGTATGCAAGGATTTAGTTTTCTGAAGCTTCCAGTAAAATGCTTAGTGTGCTAAGGTGCCGTGCATGTTTGAGAAAATACCGTTTCTGTATAAGGGTTGCGCCTACAACATTATTATCGAAGATGATCTGAGTTTCGATAAACTAAGATTCATTATCGACAGGCTTAATGAAGAAGGCGCATTCATAAATGAGGTCGATGAAGTCCTGCGCTATTCGATTGAATGTGAAGATGCCTGCTATTCCGTAGGAGTAGACGGAACCAATGTCATGATAATAGTTAAGTGAGCTTTCACCATGACCCGGATTCACCTCTGTCAGCCTGATACAAACAAGTCCTGTGGTGCATGCTGCGGTATATACAATTATGTGGGAAATACCAGGGATGAGCTTGCTGCACGCTTCGATTACCGGGAGAAGCTGATGCGCAAAGTCAGAAGCGGTGAGCTTTCCCTTGAGGAATACAGAGATGCGGTAAGGCATCGCGAAGACGGCAGGCGGATATATAAGACAATATATACCTGTGAATTTGCAGGATGGCTCGATGGAGACAGAAAAAAAGTCGGCTGCATGATTCATCCCATGCAGAACGACGGAAATGATATGCGCGATGTAAGCTTCTATGGCCGGGAAATTTGCGAAGGCCATTTCTGCCCAAGCTATCAGAAGCTTGATGAAAATGAAGCCCGGGTAATCGTTGATACCCTTGATGACTGGTATCTTTTCGGGGCCGTCATAACAGATATCGATTATGTAAAGACTTTTTTCAGGATAGTCCAGAACAGGATCGGTGAAGAAATCAAGCCTTCTGTTGTCAAAGGCTCCGACAAGCTCAGGGATATCCTCAACAGGTATTATAAGCTCAAAGTAACATGGCCTTTCAGAGATATGAAGCGGCCCCGTTTCGGCAAATATTATTTTGTTGGCGAGGAATATGATATAGACAGGATCGATTATGCGGCTTTAGGCGCTTTGACGCCTGTTTATGATCCTATGTTCTTAAGCCTGTCTTCCGCATTCGGGTCAAAGCAGGAACTCGATATGGCAATAAACATGCTTGATGTGATAATAGATGAGTTTACCTATGAATACTCAGAAACTGATAACAAAGATAATAGACCTTGCCCTTGAAGAAGACGGTGTTGATGTTACTTCTGAGGCCCTTTTCGAACAGGGTGACAGGCTCAGTGCGAAGCTTACGGCAAAGTCCACGGGAGTCATAGCAGGACTGGATATCGCTGAGAGTATTTTTAAGAAACTCGATGAACAGGCGGTCTTCGAAAAGAAGGTAGACGAAGGCGCCAGAGTCGAAGCCGGAACCGTAATAGCGAACGTAACGGGCAGCGCCAGGGCGCTCCTGAAGGCGGAAAGGGTTGCACTCAATTTCATGCAGCGCATGAGCGGCATAGCCACAGTGACAGCAATGTTGATCGAAGAAATCAAAGGGACGAAAGCGGTACTGCTCGATACGAGAAAGACAGCACCCGGCCAGAGGGTGCTTGATAAAATCGCTTTTAAAACAGGCGGAGGGCAGAACCACAGGATGGGCCTCTTTGATATGGCGCTTATTAAAGACAATCACATTGACCGTGTCGGATCGATTACGGAGGCCGTAAGAAAAGTCAAGGCGTTTTCAGAAAATATCCCTGTAGAAGTGGAATGCAGGACTCTGGAAGACGTGAAAGAGGCCTTATCTTCAGATGTTGACAGAATAATGCTCGATAATTTTTCAACTGACGGAATGAGAAAAGCGGTGTTACTCGTTGGCGGCAGGATTCCTCTGGAAGCCTCCGGTGGAATAACATTTAAGACTATAAGGGATGTTGCTCTTACCGGGGTCGACTATATATCCGTTGGAGAGGTTACCCATTCGGTTAAGGCATTTGATATTTCAATGACGATCGGACGTGCAGATGACTGAAGCAGATGCAAAAGAGATCATAACCGGAAAAAAACGCGAACTTGGCAGCAGGCTTGTAATACTCGGGCATCATTACCAGACTGATGCTGTGATCGAATTCGCCGATTATGTAGGCGACTCGCTTGAACTGTCCAGAAAGTCGGCATTACTGAATGAAGCTGAGATCATAATTTTCTGCGGTGTCTATTTCATGGCGGAAACAGCCTGTATACTTTCTCCCGGAAAAAAAGTTTATATCCCCGATAAATCCGCAGGATGCCCGCTTGCAGACATGGCGGACTTGAATGATGTGGAAAGCGCATGGCGGGAGATTTCCTGCAGGCCTGCCGTACCTGTGACCTATGTGAATTCATCTGCCCTGATAAAGGCATTCTGCGGTCGCAATGACGGTATAGTCTGCACTTCGGGAAATGCAAAAAAAGTTTTTGAGTGGGCGCTTGAGCGAAAAGGCAGAGTTTTCTTTATGCCCGACATGAACCTTGGAAGAAATACTGCATACAGTCTCGGTATAAAAGATAGCGAGATTGCCGTATGGGATACTGAAACAGGTCTCGAAAGTGAAGTTTTAAAGAATGCGAAGGTTATACTCTGGAAAGGCTGGTGTCCAATCCACTACCCTGTGTTCACTCCTGATGATATCGAAAAGTTCAGGGCTGAAAATCCCGGTGGAAGGGTCATAGTGCATCCTGAGACAGATCCTGCTGCGGTAGGTGCAAGCGACAGAGCCGCATCTACTGCGGGCATTATCGAGTATGCAAAAACGCTTGACAGGGGTGGCATTATCGCTGTTGGAACTGAAACCAACATGGTCAAACGCCTTGCCGGCAAAAATGATGATGTCAGAGTGGTTCCACTTAGAGAGGCATACTGTGAGGACATGGCGAAAATAACGCTTTATAAGCTTGCCGGATGCATCTCCGGCATGTCTGAAGAATACAGGGTCAGGGTACCTGAACACATAGCTGAAGATGCCAGAGCCGCTCTTAAGCGCATGCTGGAGGTCTGATATGGCGCGAATGGAAACCGAGGTTCTTATAATCGGAACAGGGATTGCCGGGGCAACCTGCGCCCTGATTGCTGCACAACAAGGACTCAAGGTAACGCTGGTGACAAAACGCAAAGATCCGCACAGGACAAATACGAACCGTGCCCAGGGAGGCATTGTTTTCAAAGGCAAGGATGATTCCCCTGAAATGCTCAGAGAAGACATATTGAGAGCGGGCAGGGAAATAAATTCAATAGAGGCTGTAGATTTTATCTCTGAAAAAGGTCCTGATGTTGTTGAAGAAGTGCTTATCAGGAACCTTCATGTGAATTTCACGCATCTTACCGATTCGTATGAGGAGAATTACGACCTTACCCGGGAGGGGGCGCATTCAGTAAACCGTATACTGTACTCTGCGGACAATACCGGCGAGGTGATTGAGAAGGCCCTGATCAAGGCTGTCATCACGCATGAAAATGTCACCATCATTACAGGGGCTACTGCCATCGATCTCGTTACCATGCACCACCATTCAAGTGATATTCAGGCAAGGTACATGCTGGGAGACAGGTGCCTCGGGGCTTACCTGTTCATGAATGACAGGATGGAAGTCGATGTAGTGCTTGCACAGTACACGGTTCTGGCGACCGGAGGCCTCGGTGATATTTTTGTTCATTCCACCAATGAAAAGGGCACTGTCGGAGACGGCATGGTAATGGCAAGACGCGCCGGTGCCCGTGTCATGAACATGGAATTCATGCAGTTTCATCCGACGACACTGTATATCCCAGGAGGAAGGCGATTCCTAATCTCAGAGGCTGTAAGAGGCGAGGGCGCCAAACTCAAGAACCTTTCAGGCGAGTACTTTATGGAGAGATATAATCCCGAATTGAAGGACCTTGCACCGAGAGACGAAGTGACAGTAGCAATTTGGGAAGAGATGCTGAGAAACAAGCAGGAGTATGTGCTTCTCGACATAGCGAACCATGTCAACGAAGATATAAATGAGCGTTTCCCGACTATCTCAAAGACGTGCCGTGAGGCTGGCATCGACATAACAAAAGAACCTGTGCCTGTCGTGCCGGCAGCACACTATTTCTGCGGCGGGGTTCATGTAAATACAAAAGGCTGGACAACGCTCAGGGGTCTTTATGCCATCGGCGAGGTATCCTGTACCGGACTTCACGGCGCAAACCGCCTGGCATCCACATCGCTGCTTGAAGGGCTCCTCTGGGGCTATCAGTCTGCTATGGACATCAGGGAAAGGATAAACTCTGGCGAAACGGTCAGGACAGCAACGCTTTCATCGGCCAGGGACTGGATACCCACAGGAAATGTCGCCAATGAAGACCCTGCGCTTATTGCTCAGGATTGGGCTAACCTCAAGAATACCATGTGGAATTATGTAGGGATAGTTCGTACCGAGTCCAGGCTTAAGCGAGCACTGGAAGATTTGAGGCACATGTTCCTGAGGATTGAGGAGTTTTACAGGGAAACCCCGGTATCGAAGGATATAATAAGCCTTTTCCATGGAACTCAGGCAGCAATAATGGTAGCCGAGGCGGCGCTGAGAAACCCCATATCGATAGGCTGTCATCTGATAAGGAACGAGGGTTATGCGAGGACATCTCCGACATTGCGCATAAGCGATATGTAATCTGATAGGTATATAAGCCCGTAACTGCATCGGGAATCTTCAACCCATATGGTTGCAGTATGGATTTAATGATGTGTCTGTTTGTCCGATTTTGTAAAATAGTGTAAACATTCTGGATGATTTTTCTAAATAGTAATAGGTATGACCTATGAAAAAAATAATCTTTACAGTCATTTATGCAATCTTACCTGTAGTACTTTTCGCAGGCCAGGCTATCATACCAGGTGAAACTCTCGACCTTGATAAATGTGTTTCGATTGCCATTGAGAATCACCCTGATATCATTACATCCCAGTCTAATTACGAGGCCAGCAGAAGCCGTGTCGGTAAGGCAAAATCGGCATATATGCCCCAGGTGAGCGGAACGGCTCAATATTCAAAATACGACCAGGATACGAGCTATGTTATCGATCAGTCAGGGCCTTTCGACAAGTACAATACGGGGTTCAATCTCGATCTACTGCTTTATGATTTTGGCAGGACATCTTCACAGGTCGGCGTCAGAAAGCGTGAGTCTGATTCGTATTCCGCCCTTTTCATCGATACTAAATCACAGGTGATTCTGGGCGTGAAAAAGGCATACTACGGGCTTCTTCAGGCAAAGGACACGCTCGATGCCCGTTTGGCAACTGTAACAAAATTTGAACAGCACCTTGAGCAGGCAAAAAAACTCTATGAGGTTGGTTTTAAACCCAGGATTGATGTTACCAAAGCCGAGGTTGATCTCGGACAGGCAAGACTTGACATGATAAAGGCAAGGAATACGTATCTTTCCGACAGGCTCGTTCTTGTAAATGCAATGGGGATAACGTCCGCTCCGGATTTCGAGATCGATTCGGCCCCGAAATTCATGGAAGTATCGATTGATGAACCGACTGCCCTTGAACGCGCATATCAGAACAGGCCTGACCTCAAGTCGGCCATAGCAAAGGTCGAAGCTGCTTTGATGAATGTAAAACTTGCAAACGCCGATCATTATCCTGTTCTTACCGGTGCAGCCGGATACGGATGGAATGGCGATGACTTTCCCCTGAAAAATGAATGGAATGCTGGTGCAAGCCTTACCATCCCAATATTCACGGGCTTCAATGTCAAGTACAGTGTTGAAGAAGCCAGGGCCAGTCAGAAGAGCCAGATGGCAGCGGTTGAGTCGATAAGACAGGGCATAAAGCTTGATGTCACTCAGGCCATACTTTCAATAACTGAAGTCAGAAAACAGATTGATGTAGCTCGCCAGACACTCATATATGCGAGACAGAACAGGGAGCTTGCTGAAGGCCGTTATGCCGAGCGTGTGGGGAATGCCATCGAGGTGACGGATGCGATAACTTCAGAGGCGGATGCGGCAACCTCTTATGCCTCGGCCCTTTACGATTACAGAATTGCCGTAGCAACCCTCGAAAAGGCCATGGGAGAAGTTAAATGAAAAAGGCGGTTATATTTGTCACCATCGTTATTGTTGTTGGAGCATCTGCATACTTTATTCTCAGAAGGGATAACAGCAGAGATAATTATAGAACCGAAAAGATTGAAAAAGGTGATATCCAGCTTACCGTTACTGCAACAGGAACGGTGAATGCGGTTGTGAATGTTCAGGTCGGTACCCAGGTGTCGGGGACGATAAGTGAAATTTTCGTTGACTACAACTCGCTTGTGAAAAAAGGCCAGCTCCTGGCGCAGATCGACCCTGCAAATTTCGAATCTCAGGTTTCTCAGGCAAAGGCTAACCTTTCAAGCGCAGAGGCAAATCATAGAAAGGCGCAGGTTGTGCTCGCCGATAATCTGAGGACACTCGGAAGGAACAAAGCGCTTTTGAAGAAGGATTTCGTATCCCAGAGTGATGTCGATACTGCACAGACAAATGCCGATTCGGCTTCGGCGCAGGTCGATGCGGCAAGGGCTCAGGTCGAGCAGATGAAGGCCGCCCTTAAGGTTGCAGAGACGAACCTCGGTTATACGAGGATTTTATCCCCTGTGGACGGTACCGTAATATCCAGAAATGTCGATGTAGGACAGACCGTTGCAGCCAGCTACCAGACACCCACACTTTTCACAATAGCGCAGGACCTCAGGGAAATGCAGATCGACACGAGCGTGGATGAGGCCGACATAGGCAATATTAAAAATTTGCAGCCGGTCGAATTTACCATCGATGCATACCCTGATATGACTTTCAAAGGTGTAGTCTCGGAGGTGAGAAATTCACCGACTACGATTTCCAATGTTGTAACCTATGATGTAATAGTCAAGGTCGACAACCTTGAGCTTAGATTGAAGCCCGGCATGACTGCTAATGTTACCATTATTATAGATGAAAAGAAGGGCGTGTTAAGGATTCCTGATTCCGCGCTTAAATTCAAACCAGCTAAGACATCAAAAAATACAAACGGTATAAACGGTTCAGCCGTATGGGTTATGGATGGAAACAGGATCAAGAGAATCCCCATCAGAACAGGCATCAGCGACGGCAGTTACACCGAAGTCGTATCAGGCGGAATTATGGAAGGGGCCGAGGTTATAACGGAATCAGCAGATCAGGATAAGGGCGGCGCAAAAAGCGGCAGCAGGCGTATGGGACCTCCCATGTTCTAGAGACAGCCATGCCTTTGATAGAGACAAGAAATTTATTCAAGATTTACGATATGGGTGAAGAGGATCAGGTCCGTGCATTGGATGATGTTTCCATCTCTGTCGAAAGCGGGGAGTTCGTTGCAATCATGGGGCCTTCGGGTTCCGGGAAATCGACATTCATGAATACTTTAGGCTGCCTAGACAGGCCGACAGAAGGAATATACCTGCTCGACGGAATTGATACAGGAAGTCTTAAAAGCGACAATCTTGCTGCGATCAGGAACAGGAAGATCGGATTTGTATTTCAGGGCTTCAATCTCCTGAGAAAGACGACAGCCCTGGAAAATGTCGAACTGCCGATGCTTTATGCAGGCATTCACCAGAGTGAAAGAAAGAAGAGGGCGATGGCGGCACTCGATGCCCTGGGCCTTGCGGACAGGAGCAGCCATTTCTCAAACCAGCTATCAGGAGGCCAGCAGCAGAGGGTTGCCATAGCAAGGGCTCTTGTAAACAATGCACCCCTGATACTGGCCGATGAACCCACAGGAAATCTTGACAGCAGATCTAGCTACGAAATCATGGATCTCATAGTGAAACTAAACCGGGAGGAGAAAATAACAATAGTTCTTGTCACGCATGAGCCGGATATCGCTCAATACAGCAGGCGTGTAATACGGTTTCTTGATGGCAGGGTAGTGAGCGATGAAAAGCAGAATACAGGGTTGAACTCATGATAAACATCCCGTCGACGATAAAGGTTTCACTCAATGCGCTCAGGGCAAACAAGATGCGTTCCGCTTTAACCGTTCTCGGCATAATAATCGGAGTTGCCGCAGTTATCACGATGCTTGCCGTCGGTTCCGGTGCGAGCAGGAAAATTACGGATCAGATATCGAGCATGGGGAGCAACGTCATAATCGTAACGCCGGGCAGCAGGACTCAAAGCGGAGTCAGAACAGGTGCCGGCGGGTCGTCGGCGCTTACGATTTTCGATGCCGATACCATCAGAAAAAAATGCACGGCTGTGAGCAAGGTGGCGCCTGTACTGAACGGTTCTGCACAGGTCGTATATCAGAACCGGAACTGGCTTACATCAGTAGTCGGCACCACTCCGGAAATGCTTGAGATCAAGGAATGGAGACTTGCATCGGGAAGAAACATAACAAACCAGGATGTGAGGAGTTCTACAAAGGTGTGTGTGCTAGGAAAGTCGGTTGTCGATAACCTATTTTCTAGTGAAGAACCGGTGGGTCAGGTTATCAGAATAAAAAAAGTTCTTTTTAAAGTGATAGGCGTACTGGAGTCGAAGGGTCAGTCAATGATGGGACAGGACCAGGATGATACGCTTTTCATTCCAATAACGACCGCGCAGAAAAAAATATTCGGCACGACCATACCTGGCATGATCAGAAATATAACGATGCAGGCAAAAAGCGTGGATTCGATGATGGAGGCCGAAACTCAGGTCACCGAATTATTAAGACAGAAGCATAACATCGGCCCGAAAGGTCAGGATGATTTTACCGTGAGAAATCTGACACAGATATTAAAGGAAGCGCAGAGTGCGACAAGGGTCATGACAATACTTCTGGGGGCGATAGCATCAATCTCGCTTCTGGTAGGCGGAATAGGCATAATGAATATAATGCTCGTGTCCGTAACCGAAAGGACAAGGGAAATCGGCATCAGAATGGCGGTAGGAGCGCGTTCATGGGATATAAGGCTCCAGTTCATAATCGAGGCGATTACGCTTTCTATGCTTGGAGGTGCAATCGGCATTCTTCTGGGAACCCTGGGCTCATATATCATTTCAAGGGTTGCTGACTGGCCGGCGGTCGTGACTCCCATGTCAGTGCTCATATCATTCGGGTTCTCGTTTTTTGTGGGTATCTTCTTCGGGTATTATCCTGCATATAAGGCCTCACTCCTGCATCCAATTGATGCACTCAGATATGAATAAATATGATATAGCGGATATATCCCCGATCAAAAGGTATAAATGAATATATTATTCGGGGAATCCCGGAGGTCGAAATATGAATTCGGATATGTTTGAGGAATACCATCAGGAGGCATGCGAAAAATGCGGTGAATGCCTGCATGAATGTCCTGTATTGTTGCTTCCCCTTGATAAAGCAAAGGCCGAGATGAGGAATCTTATAGCCGGTCGGAAAAACAGTATCGTACTGAAAAAATGTACCAGCTGCATGTCATGCAACTATGTATGCAGAAAGGGCTGCAATCCGGCCATGCTTATTCTTAAAAGGTGGCATGAGGCTTATGAAAATGAGGGTATGCCTGAAAGGGCCCTCTGGTTTACACCCGATATGAGGCCCAATTTCAGAACGTATGCACTGGATAGGATGCCCGAAGATGAAAAGGCGCTCATAAAAAAGTGGGATGATGCAAGCCCCTGCGAAGAGATAGTCTATCCAGGCTGCAACGTCATTACCACGCCTTATCTTATGATGAGCTCGATTTTTGATGGAAAAGAGATAAGAGGGTCACTAGACTTGTGCTGCGGAGAAATGTATTTCCGCTCGGGTCATTTTGATGAACTTAAGAAAACTGCGGCCAGACTTACAGGGCATTACAGAAAAATGGGAATAAAAAAGATGCTCATACCCTGTACCGCAGGCCGGAACCTGTTTACCAACATACTGCCAAAGTATGGAGCCAGATTCGATTTTGATATAGAGCATGTCATCCCATGGCTTATCGGCCGGATAGAAAGAGGCGAGCTGGAGCTTAAAAAGAAACTTGATATGACTGTTACTATTCAGGAGTCGTGCCATGCAAAGTGCTTTGGAGATGAATATATCGATATGCCCAGAAAACTCCTTAAAATGCTTGGAGCCAATGTCATTGAAGAGGAACAGCATGGAAAGATGATGCGCTGCTGCGGCATAGGCGGCGGATTCAGCCACGCATCGAACTATCACCCGTTCAACGTAGTCATGGCGACCGGCAAGGCATTGAAGCTGGCAAAAGATACAAAAGCCGATGCAGTCGTGACATACTGCGCGGGCTGCATGCAGCAGCTTGGTGTGGGCAGGCTGATGCTTCCGTTCCTGTGGACCGAGATTTATCATATCCTGGAGCTGGTCCAGATCGCCATAGGGGAAGTCCCGAAACGCAGGATTAACAACAGGGCGTTCCTTCTCGCCTCGGGTGTGGTATTAAATCAGATGCCCAAAATGATTTCTACAAAAAGGTATAAGGCCAGTTCGGATCTTTGATTGATAAAAAAAGAGGAACTGTTTCAGGCAGTTCCTCTTTTCGGGTGCCATATATTCTTTTATGCTTTCAGAGATCTTATGACTCCCATGCAGTCTTCTTTGCTCATAATCTTCGGAACAGGATATGTCGGGTTGCACTCAAGCAATGCACGCTCGGCTATTATCGGGATGTCCGCATCTTTAATGCAATCAAGCTTTTCAGGGATATTCAGTTTCCTGTTGAGATCCCTGATGGCTTCAATAAAAGCCGTGGCCTTCTGAGCCTGACTCATTCCGGGCTTGGCGATGCCTATAAACTCGGCAAGTTCTGCAAGAGGTTTGTGAGCCGCTTCTCCATACCATTTAAGAACGTAGGGCATAATGACGGGCATCGCGAGGCCATGGGGAACTCCATACATGCCGCCCAGGTTGTGGCCGATGCCATGGACATAACCGACGCCGCCCCGCGTGAAACTGTATCCTGCACAATATGCAGCGCGAAGCATCTGCGCACGGGTGTCAATATCTTTTCCGTCCTTGTAGGCCTTTTCAAGATTATCAAAGATCATTTTAACCGCCAGGATGGCTTTTTTAAGCGTATCCTGATTGTTGTAGAACTTTCCTATATATGACTCGACAGCATGAGTCATGGCGTCCATACCGGTGGTTGCCGTAATGTGAGGAGGAAGGCCTACTGTAAGCGCCGGGTCCAGAACTGCGTATCTGGGACGTATCACCGGATCGGTGATGGGGAATTTTTCATGTGTTTGAGAATTCGACACTACAGCCGCTATAGTGGTTTCGGAACCGGTTCCTGCTGTTGTGGGAATGGCAAAGAGAATCGGAGGCAGAACTGAGCCCATCTTAAGAGAGGGAAGTACCACCTTGAACAGGCCTCTCATTCCTGCAACTGAACGGCTGGGACGGGCAACCCTTGCGCCTGTGATTTTTGCGCAATCCATGGGTGAGCCCCCACCGAAAGCAATGATGGCCTGGCAATTGTCTGCATTATAAATTTTGAGAGCCGCTTCGATATTGTCAATCGTAGGATTAGGCTGTACCTGATCGTAAAGTGAATATTTTATGCCTGCTGATTTAAGGGCTTCAAAAAGAGAATCGAGAAGATGAAGACTCATGAGAACGGAGTCGGTTACAATAAGAACATTTGAAATGCCTTTTCCCTTAATTACACCAGCAAGCTTCTTTATGCTGTCTTTGCCGTCAATGATTGTTGGTTCTATCCAGATAAGGAAATTCATACTGAAACCCATTACAGCCTGATAAATGCGATAGTATAATTTTTTCAATGCCCACATGATGATTACCTCCAATTATTTTTTAAACTTTTTTACCATAGCACATCACATTATTTATATCCATTGCCCAACTTTTAATCGCAATCGATTTTTCAAGCCAGGTTGGCATTAACCAGTTTAGAATCCGTCTGTTTCATAACAGGCGGCAATATCTCCGAAATAAAGGGTATGGTAATCCTTTTCAGGATACAGATCATCCAGGGCCGGATCGAGACAGGCTGAGTTCATTGGCGCTTTGAAGCATATCCGGCATTCCAGATGAATGCCCGGCATCTGAAGTACAGGAGATCCAGTCTGCTGCGCCGCAGCCGGGATAAGGTTGCATGCTGTGAATTTGTCGACTTTTCGCCCGGAATTGGAACCGCAGAACATGAGGGCGTCTTTCATGTCCGTAGAAGGCACAGTGACAGTGAAATCCAAAGCCTTTTCAATAATGGAAAATGTATGTCTCGAATTACGCACGGCAACCATGAAGATGTTCCTTTGCCAGATGTATCCGATAAGGGCCCACCCGATTGTCATAGTATTGATTATATCCCCGGTTTTAACTGTCAGAAAGGCTCCTTCTTTTATCCGGTTTATAAGGGTCTCGGAAATGCAGATGGGATCGCAGTTTTTCATAATTTACTCCTTTTAGATTATTCACTCAAGGTTCAATGCTTATAATAAGGCAAAGCCTGCGGTATGAGGTTTTTGAGATCTTGTATACGCCGATCATCCGCCGGGTGAGTAGAGAGAAATTCAATATTTTTCTTTGATTGCCCTGCTGTCATACGTTCGAAGAATTTGGGCGCTTCCCGGGGATCATAACCGGCCTTGGCCATAAGTATGATGCCTATGTGGTCGGCTTCAAGTTCCTGGGCTCGAGAGAACGGCAGTGTCACACCGACGGTAGTACCCAGACCGTAACCCAGATTGATGGCCTGGATGGCCTGCGGGCTTTTGTCTGCAATCGCAAGATTGAGCCCTTGCTGTCCGAGCTGGATGAGAAGCTGCTCACTCATTCGTTCTCCTCCATGCCGTGCAATAGCGTGGCCTACTTCATGAGCTAAAACGAAGGCCAGGCCATTATCGTCTTTTGTGTAGGGTAAAATTCCCGTGTAGACTGCAACTTTACCACCCGGAAGGGCGAATGCATTTGCGGTTTTGGGATCATCTATGACAGTAAATTCCCAGCTGTAGTCTTCGCGATCGGCAACCCGAGCTATGCGCGTTCCAACTCGCTTGACCTGAGCATTAATCTTCTCATCACTGCATATCCTGGCACTGGCAAGCACTTCCCGGTAGGCCTTGAGTCCCAATGCAATTTCATCGGGTTCCGGTATCAGCAGAAGCTGGGAACGTCCGGTTAACGGAGCAGTAGCGCAACCGGTCAGAAAGACGCAAATGATAATTATGGGGATGTATATGACTGATTTCTGCATTTTATTCATTTGGTATACTTTTTTAACTGAAAAAGTTTTTTATCCTGAGTCGCAATAATATGATAAAACTTGTCCTGCGGTACATAGATGTAAGGTACGTCCTCCATTCTTCGGTAGAGAAAATGAGAAAGTATCATGCGATTCACGGCCCTGTGTCCTACAATCATTATGTTATTGGAGTTTCTGTTAAGGAAAAAGGCTTTCTTAATTCCTATTTCAATGCGATCTTTCATGGTGACATAACCTTCACCATCAGGGTATACATAATTAAATTTATCAGCCTCTCTGGCGAGATAGATATCAGGCCTCTTTATTCTTATGTCATTATAACTCATTCCTTCACATATTCCGCCGTCTATCTCATCAAACTCTTTTAATGGAATGATAGTGCAGTTTTGCTGATTTCCGCATATCGGCTGTGCAGTCTGAATAGTTCTTTTTTTACTGCTTGTGAAAATGTAAGAGATTTTATTGTTCTTGAAAAAGGCAGCCAGAGACTTTGCCTGTTCTGCTCCTTTCGGGGTAAGAGACGGATCACCGCCGATGCGGTCCTTTACGTTGAAAAAGGTTTCGGTGTGTCTTATCAGAAAAAGATTTTTCACCATGTCTGTTACAAGAAAATCCCGAATGCGGGAATGATGCGGTATTGTATCAATTACTTTTTCTTTGATTATGCGATTGTGTAGGGAATCGATTTTTATAATGTTTCTCTCTGATTCAAGTGAAGAGTATATCATTCTGTAATATTCAATTCTTTTCATCAGATTATGGAATGCTTCCTTCTGGGAAAGATTTTCAAATTCTCTTGATTTTGTCTTCTCTATGATGCTCAGATTAATAATATCTTCATCATCATTGATGCATTCGATGAAGAGAACAGGATGATCTGTAAGGAAATTTTCGATCATTTCCCTTCTCTCCCGGCTGACATTAGTTGCATCAAGAATCGCTACATGGCCTTTATGTGAAAGGAAATCTCTGGCCCTTTCCATGTTTATCTGAGCGAACATTCTTCTGAGTTCAACACCTTCAATATTATCCGGGTGGTAAAATTCTGCCGAATATGAATCCTTCAGGTTCTTGAATTTTCTTCGAAGGTTTCCGTTGTTAAAAATCTTCGATCTCATTTTATCGTTGTTGAACATTTCCAGAAGCCTGAGTGCGATAGTCGATTTTCCTCTCCCGGGAAGACCAACCATAACTATATACAATTTTTCATCTTTGAAGTTCATATAATCATCTCAGGCCAGCATACCGCCGTCACAAACAATCAGTGAACCTGTTGTAAAGCTTGAAGCATCTGAAACTAAATATAACACGGCACCGGATATCTCGGAAGGACTTGCATGTCTTCCCATCGGGATCTGTTTCACGGCAAAATCATATATTGAATCATTGTCAATAATTGCTTTTGAAAATTTGGTTTCGGTCAAACCGGGAAGGACAGCATTAACCCTTATCCCCTTACTGGCAAATTCTTTTGCAAATGATTTTGTCATTGCTATGAGTCCGGCCTTTGTAATAGAGTATATTCCCTGGAAAGGGGCTGGTTTAATTCCATTAACTGAAGATATGTTTACAATGGAACCTTTTGTGTTTGTTTCAATCATCAGCTTTATTGCCTTCTGTGAAATGAAAAAAGGTCCCTTGAGATTCACATCAAAGGTTTTATCCCATACTCCGGCATCTGCCCCGAGCATATCTCCGAAATAAGGATTGGTGGCAGCATTGTTAACAAGAATATCAAGACATCCGAATTTGGATTTTATTTCAGAAAAAAGGATGTCAATCTGATTTAAGTCACCAACGTGGCAGGATATTATATCTGCTGTCCCACCTGCCGAAGATATCTTATCTTTTACCGGCGCAAGGGCTTCCGCTTTTCTGCTCACTAGTATGCAATGAGCCCCGAACTGTGCAAGCGTCAATGAGATATCTTCTCCGATTCCCCTGCTTGCGCCGGTGATAAGGGCAATTTTATCTTTCAAAGAAAAATTGGTCATACGCTGTTCTCCTTTAATAGAGTTAATTAATATTTATCATGAATTGGTGATTATCCGCTATTTGTTTATTGAACATCAATTGGAATGAGTATGAGCATGATTATCGTTGACGTAATCATTGAGTTGCTGATACTGAGAACAAAAAATTAAGCGGAGGAAAGCCTGTGGCAGAGCTCGGCAAAAGATACAAATGCTATAAATGCAACTGTAAATTTTATGATTTGAATAAACCGAATCCAATATGCCCCCGTTGTGGTGAAGATCAGACTAATGAGGAAAACAAAAAAATCCTTAAACGCAAGAGAAAACGCTCGCTGGGTAAAGGGCGGTCTGATGTCAGGCCGGATATTGACGGAGTTGATATCTTCAGAGATGGAGAGGAAGATGTCGAGGAATATACCCTTGATGTCGAAGACATGATTCTTGAAGAGAATGCAGAGGTTATAGAAGAAGAAAAAGAAACAGGGGATGATTAGTAGTTTTGTTATTTAAGGTCTTTAAGCGAATACTGGTTTATTGTTGCTACATCAAGTGAATACTTTCCGATTATTTCATTTTCGATATGCCCCATAAAAATATGGAGCATATCGACTACCATTATCTCGTTCATGCCTTTGGTCGGTAAAAGTATCCTGCCGTTTGTTTGGAGAAGACCTGACGAGGTTAAGATTGATAATGTTGATGATGATACCTCAGGAGGGATAGGCAATATATTTATCAATTTGCTTTCATCATAATATACACCTTTGGACAGACCCTCAAAAATACATTTTAATATATCAACAGCTGCACGGAATCTCTCGGTTGGTGTTATTGAAGAGATATCGCCTGTAATATTAGGGTACTGAATTTGTTTGGTTATTTGAACACCCAGAAGAAGGATAAGCCAGTTAATATAAATCCATAACAGAAAAACCGGTATTGCACCTAGAGATCCGTATATATTGAAAGAATATGTAGCATGACGCATATATACTTGATACAGATAGTATGAGAATATCCAGAAAATCCCGCCGATAAAAGATCCAATAAAGGCTGGTCTGTTTTTAACCCTGGTATCAGGGACTATCTTGTATATTATGAATAAAATAAATATAATAAATATTAACATTATTACTTTTACCGATCTTAAGATAATTGACAATTCTGGGAAAGCCCTGTCAAGTAATGATAAAGCACTTAACATGACTACTATTGCAATGGGCCCAAGCGTTGTTAATGACCAGCAAATAGCAAATTTAAGCCATAATGGCCTTTTATCTGTTTTGCCCCAGAGTGAATTTATTGCATCATCTACTCCAAGGAATAATGGAATTGATGCAAGTATAAAAATAACCGTGCCGATTGTACCCAAAGTTCCTACCTTTATTTTTTCCACATAGCTCTGAATGTACTGCATTACTTGAATTTTTTGGGATGGATCCAGAAAGTCTGAAATTATTGGGAAAAGACTTTGCTGAATGATCGAGAACCCCCCCCATAATTTGAAAAGTGACAAAGCGATAGCAAAGAGAGGGACAAGGGCAAACAATGTTGTGTATGTCAGGGTTGTTGTCCATAAAAATCCATTGCCGTTTCTGAAGCCGTTCCATACGGCATTAATATTCATTATTAGGCGGTTTATCTTCAATAATATACTCTTAAACTATTTTATAATATTTAATGAAATCCTTTGGTACAAATCCAGTTGTTTGCATGGCCTTATTATAATACGGCAGTAATAATGATTTCATAATTATATTGCTCTTGGGTGGCATAGATACCTGAATAACTGTAATCAGTATTCCAGAAATCAGAATGCCTTTTGCAAATCCAAGAGAAACACCAAGTATTCTGTCAAAAGTGGTCAGGCCGGAAGATGAGGATATCTTCTTTGCCAGTATGAAAATTAATTTGATCACTATGAAAAAGAATGTGAAAATAAGTATATAGGATAGAACTCCATGTAAATCCGGGAATGAAAACTTTTCAAGGAAATCTGAAACAACTATATAATATCTTTTAGCTAGAAGAACACCTGCTATTATAGCAGAAAATGATGATATGCTGTTTATGAGCCCGAGTACCAATCCTCTGATGACGCAAAATGCCATAATAATGATTATGGCAATATCGATAATGTTCACTTCCTGGCCTTAATAAATTCAATTTTCTTTAAGTCTTTTAGAGGTATCTGATATGATCCGAATGATGTGTTGCCATATAATCTGGAAAAGTCATTAGCTTTAATGTTGCATATCTTTCCGCTATCTTCGAAGTATATACAGGTATTTCCTTTGGAAATTTCAATAGATGAAATTTTTTCAAATGGAATTTGCACTCTGCCTTTGCCGAGATATCCCCCGAATGATGTTTTTCCTTCAATTGTTACATTTCCTAATTCCACCTCATTATTTGTTATATCCAGGATTTTTGCTTTAAAAACTGAAGATACCTGAGTTTGATTTGGGCCTCCTCCTAATCCAGACATACCGATTAATGTAACCGACAATATCATAATTAGAATAGTACAGATAAAAACCGAGTGTCTTTTCATGATTTGAGGACCTCCTTAATTACTCCTTCATTAATCATTGCCTTAATAATGCTTTGTAGAGGTTTTTCCATTGCGACTGAATATAGGATATTAATTACTGCTATGCTGCTGTCTATTGTAGTTATAATGGCCATTCCATCATATCCTTCAAATATATATTTTATATACGCAACATTTCTTTTATCTGTTTCAGCAGTAATTGTGTTCATGTGATCCATAAATCAAAATTAACACATGTAAAAATCTTGCACAAGCATGCATGACTCTTTCAATATATAAATGAATAATATGATTGAATGAATAGATTTACTGTGTTATCTAACATTCCAAATTTAAAGACAAAATTAGATAATATGGCTCAAATTAGATTTTTTTATTTAGATACAAATATATTGACATGGTCTGATTTGAATGCTAGGACTTACCTGCTTAATGAGTGAATAGCCATTCATTATTTTTATGGTGGCGATATTTAGCACTGAATATACATTTTGAAAATTGATTAGCAGCACACATAGAAAAACGCAGAAGGTAATTGCTGGAGGTATATCTTGATAGAAATTAATTGGAGCATGTTTCTTCAGATGGCAAACTTTTTTCTCCTAATTTTTATCCTGAATATTGTTCTTTATAAACCTTTGCTTAAAATATTAGATGAAAGAGATAAGAAAATTTCTGAAACCCAACAGAAAACAAAAGATTACTATGAAGAAACAGATAAATTAATATCTGCATATAATGAAAAAATTCAACAGGCAAAAATAGAGGCAATGACGATAAAGAATAATGCCAAGAAAGAAGCAACGGAAAAAGCAAATATTATTATTGAAGAATCAAGGAAAGAAGCTGAGAAGCATCTATCGGAAGTTAAAAACCAGATTACAAAAGAAATCGAAACTGCCAGAAAGGAACTCGAGCCTGAACTTGATAAAATGGCAATTACTATAGCAGAGCAAGTTTTGGGGAGGAAGGTGGCATGAGTTTCAAGCAAATCAGAAGAATACTCATAATTGTATGCGGATGTATGTTGTTTGCCGCATTATTATATGCATCAGGTGGTGAAGGGGCAGAAGGGGGAGGTCATCATGGCGTGCAATGGATGGACCTTGTAAAAAGAACAATAAACTTTGCTGCACTTGTTTTCTTCCTTTGGTATCTTCTCGCTGACAAAATAAAAAAATACTTTAGCGAAAGAAGAATTGAAATAGCTAATCTTCTTGAAGAAGTGGACAAGGAAAGAAATGATGCTGAGCAGAAATTTGTTTTATATGAGCAGAAATTCAAGGAAGTAGAAAAAGATATTAACGATATCACAAAGACATTGACCGGTGAAATTGAGAATGAAAAAAATAAGATTATTGAAGAGGGTAAGGCTAATTCTCAGAGATTAATCGAACAAGCAAAAGCTGCTGCCGAACAGGAAGTGATTAACTCAAGGCAAAATTTACGAAACTATGTAGTCGAACTGGCTGGCAGCATGGCGGTTGCGATAGTTTCCAAAGAAATGACCAATAATGATCAAGAAAGGCTTGTTGAAGAATATATTAATAATGTTGCGAGGGAAAATTGAAGAGCGATGTCCTAGCAAGAAGATATGCCAAGGCGCTGTATGATCTTGGTGTTGAGGAAAACGTTGGCCAGAAATTTCTTGCTGACCTTCACACAGTTGTCGGGCTTATAGATGAAAGTGAAGAATTGAAGTCGATAATGGAAAGCCCGTTATATGATATTAACCTTAAAAAGAATATTTTGGGAACCCTGCTAAAAAGTGCAGATATTTCAAGTTATATTGAGAATTTTCTTAATATACTTCTTGAAAAAGATAGATTCCATCAACTAAAAGACGTTCTTGAATCTTATCATGACATAATTAATGAAGTAGGCGGGAAGGCAACAGCAAATGTAATCAGTGCGGTAGAATTGACAGAAGCACAGCAGAAAAGAATTTCAGAAGTTTTTTCCAAAATGTCAAAAAAACAGATTAACATTGAAACAACAATAGATCCCTCAATTATTGGAGGTTTGGTAGTCGATGTTGAGGGTATGGTCTATGATGGGAGCATAAAATCCAACTTAATAAAATTTAAAGAGAGTCTAAAAGGGGAGAGGTAGGATGCAGATCAGGGCGGAAGAGATTAGCAGTATTATCAAAGATCAGATTAAAGGATATAGTAAGGAGATCGACGTCGCTGAAACAGGAACAATTCTCTCCATAGGTGATGGTATTGCCCGTGTCTATGGACTTAGGAACGTTATGTCCAGCGAATTGATCGAATTTCCCCATAATGTTATGGGAATGGCGCTTAACCTTGAAGAAGATAATGTTGGTTGCGTTCTTTTCGGTGAATGTATCGGCATTAAAGAAGGTGATCAGGTAAAAAGAACAAAAAGAATTGTTCAAATTCCAGTTGGTGAAGGAATGCTGGGAAGAGTTGTCAATGCTATTGGTGAACCTATCGACGGGAAAGGACCCATAGCCGCTTCGGAATATAAGGTCGTCGATGTTAAAGCTCCTGGCATCGTTAAACGTCAACCTGTTAAAGAACCTCTTCAGACCGGTCTGAAATCTATCGATGCAATGACGCCAGTTGGAAGAGGCCAGCGAGAATTGATTATCGGTGACCGTCAGACAGGGAAAACCGCTGTGGCTATTGATACAATAATCAATCAAAAAGGTAACGGTGTTATCTGTATATATGTTGCTACAGGGCAGAAACAGTCAACAGTTGCTCAGGTTGTCGGGACCTTGGAACAGTATGGTGCGATGGATTATACAATCGTTGTTGCAGCTACTGCATCTGATCCTGCACCCCTTCAGTACATATCTTCTTATTCAGGTGCGGCGATCGGAGAGTTTTACAGGGACAAAGGGCAGCATGCACTATGTATATATGATGACCTTACGAAACAGGCACAGGCCTATAGACAGCTTTCATTGCTTCTGAGAAGGCCGCCAGGACGAGAGGCTTTTCCTGGAGATGTCTTCTATCTTCATTCAAGGCTTCTTGAAAGGGCTGCAAAATTGAGTGATGATATGGGTGGCGGATCACTTACAGCCTTGCCGATAGTTGAGACTCAGGCTGGTGACGTATCTGCTTATATTCCAACCAACGTTATTTCAATTACAGACGGTCAGATATTCCTAGATACTGACCTTTTCTATTCAGGCTTCAGACCTGCAATTAACGTGGGTATTTCTGTTTCGCGTGTTGGTGGTAATGCACAGATCAAGGCTATGAAAAAGGTCGCTGGTTCTCTTAGAATTGATCTTGCTCAATACCGTGAATTGGCTGCTTTCGCCCAGTTCGGATCAGATCTTGATAAAGCTACCCAAGCACAGCTTAATCGTGGCGCACGTCTTATGGAAATGCTTAAACAGCCTCAATATAAGCCACTGGCTGCAGAAAAACAGGTTGCAATAATTTATGCCGGAACAAACGGCCATCTGGATGAATACCCTGTTGATGCCATTAATTCTTGCGAAGAGCAGTATCTTGAATTCCTTGAGAATAAACATTCCAAGATATTGAAAACGATAAAAGACACAGGGCAAATGGATTCTGAAACTGAAAAACTCCTTAAGGATGCTATTGCTGAATTCAAGAAGATATTTACAGCAACGACTGAAGGATAGGTTATGCCAAATCTAAAAGACCTCAAGAATAGAATCAATTCTGTCAAAAAGACAGAACAGATAACAAAAGCAATGCGAATGGTTGCTGCAGCAAAATTGAGACGTGCACAGACAGATATCATTACAGCCAGACCATATGCTATCAAAATGAATGAGGTCCTCGTTTCTCTTGTTTCACGTATAACGCCCGACGCACATCCGTTGCTCAAAGTCAGAGAACCCAAGAAAGGTGTTGTTGTAGTAGTTGCCTCAGATAGAGGATTATGCGGGGCATTTAATCAAAATGTATTCAGAAAAGCCGAAGCTTATGTAAAACAGAATAAAAACCGTCTCGAGCAAATATCGCTTGTACTTATTGGCAAGAAAAGTCTTGATTTCTATAAGCGTAAGAATGTTGATATTCGAAAGTCATATATAATTGGAAAACCAAGTTTCAGCCTGGCTGCAGAGATTTGTGAAGATCTGATTAACGGATATATTAAGTCCGAATACGATGAGCTTACGATTATTTTTAACGAATTCAAGAGTGCTATGACGCAAATATTGCATGTTGATCAGATTTTACCGATAGAACCAATTGAAGCAGATGAAAATTCCAGATTGGAATATATTTTTGAACCATCAGAAGATTTGCTGCTGGAAACATTATTGCCGATGAGCCTGAAGGTGTTTTTCTACAGAGCCCTACTTGAATCGGCTGCATCAGAACATGGGGCCAGGATGACAGCCATGGAAAGCGCATCGGGAAATGCCAGTGAAGTCATTGGGAAACTGACAATCAAATATAACAGACAAAGGCAAGCTGCGATCACCACAGAACTAGTTGAAGTCGTTGGTGGTGCAGAGGCATTAAAAGGGTAGATCTAAAAGGAAATAGGGGGTGTTTTGAATGAATATTGGGAAAATTACACAGGTTATCGGCGCTGTTATTGACGTGGAGTTTGATACTGGAGAACTCCCTGATATATATAACGCCTTGTTAGTAACCAATCCGTTCCTTTCCAAAGAAGAGGACAATCTCACTCTGGAAGTTGCGCAACATCTGGGAGATAGAAAAGTCCGTACTATTGCCATGGACTCTTCTGATGGTTTGGTAAGGGGCATGCCCGTTAAGGATACCGGAGCTCCCATCAGCGTACCAGTTGGTGATAAAGTTCTTGGGCGCATTATGAATGTAATTGGCAAACCTGTTGATGAAGCCGGCCCGATCGGCAACGATAAAACCGGTCCTATTCACAGAGAACCGCCAAAATTTACCGAACAGAGCACATCAATCGAATCTTTTGAAACGGGCATTAAGGTAATAGATCTTCTTACTCCGTACATGAGAGGTGGTAAGATTGGTCTGTTTGGTGGTGCCGGTGTTGGTAAAACAGTTTTCATTATGGAGCTTATTAACAATATTGCAAAAAAACACGGTGGATACTCTGTTTTCTGTGGTGTCGGAGAAAGGACAAGAGAAGGGAATGATCTTTGGCTTGAAATGAAAGAATCCGGCGTTATCAACAAATGTGCACTTGTTTATGGCCAGATGAACGAGCCACCCGGAGCAAGGGCAAGGGTCGGCCTTTCAGGTCTTGCAGTAGCTGAATATTTTCGTGACGAACAGAACCAGGACGTTCTGTTGTTCATAGATAACATATTTAGATTTACTCAGGCAGGTATGGAAGTTTCAGCTCTTCTCGGTCGTATGCCATCGGCAGTTGGTTATCAGCCGACACTGGGTACAGACATGGGTGAGTTGCAGGAACGTATTACAACAACTACAAAGGGTTCAATTACATCAGTTCAGGCTATTTATGTTCCTGCTGATGACCTTACCGACCCTGCACCTGCAACAACATTCAGCCACCTGGACGCAACTACGGTTCTTTCCCGTCAAATCGTTGAACTTGGTATTTACCCTGCGGTTGACCCTCTTGACTCAACTTCAAGAATCCTTGACCCGAAACTTGTAGGTATAGAACATTATACAATAGCAAGAAACGTTCAGCAGATACTTCAGAAATATAAAGAACTTCAGGATATTATCGCAATTCTTGGTATGGACGAACTATCTGAGGACGATAAACTGGTTGTTTCGAGGGCAAGAAAGATTCAGCGGTTCCTGTCGCAGTCATTCAGTGTTGCAGAGCAGTTTACAGGAATGCCTGGAAAATACGTTGAACTTAAAGATACAATTGATGGCTTTAAAAGAATCGTTGGCGGAGAGATGGATGACCTGCCAGAACAAGCATTCTATATGGTGGGATCGCTGGATGAAGCAATAGAAAAAGCCAAAAAAATGGCAGCTGAATAATTTTTCCTGATATAAAGGGGAGCTTAAATGGCTGAATTATTTCATCTTGATGTTGTAACACCAGAAAGATCATTACTGAGCCGTAATGTTGAAGAAATAATAGCTCCGGGATCTCAGGGAGAATTCGGTGTCTTTAAAGGACATGCTGCCTTTCTTACAACATTAAAACACGGCATGGTTACAGTATATGATGATGAAGGCGGGAAAAGTTATATGGCTATATCTGGAGGTTTTTGTGAAGTAACTTCCGATAAAGTTATTCTCCTTGCAGAAAATGCTGAGCTTGCTAAGGAAATAGATGTTGAACAGACTCGTAAAGACCTGGAAATTGCAGAAGAAAAACTTAGAAGTCTTGCAAAGGATGATCCTGAAGTCAGCAAATGGGAAAACAGAAGGATTATGGCAGAAGTAAAAATAAAAGTAGCCGAGACTGTTAAAGCGAATTAAGAAGTAAAATAAACTAGCGACATAAAGGGGACATGTCAGATTGTCCCCTTTTTATTATTTTAAGACCCCATTCTCTAAGATGTACTGTATTGACGGACTGGTAATATAGGTTCTATATAGCGAAAACGAATGCGCCCATAGCTCAGTTGGATAGAGCGTTGGACTACGAATCCAAAGGTCAGAGGTTCGAATCCTCTTGGGCGCGCCAGTTATAAATTAGATGTTTTTTCTATCATGAAGAAATTCGATCCAAATGAATGCAAAGGTTAAAGCATGAAGATACCATGTCCCGCATGCGGCAAAGAAACTTTATATGAGGGAAACATAAACAGGCCATTTTGTTCGAAAGAATGTAAAAATAGAGACTTCCTGAACTGGGAGCATGAATCTTATAAAATATCTTCAACAAATACTGACGATTCATCCGAAGAGATAAACAATGACGAAGTTGCTTCGAAGGTCATTTCATAATATTTCTAGAAGAGACATTGATGAAGATGCCCTGAAAGTCCTGTACAGGCTTAACCGTAACGGATTCAAGGCCTATCTCGTAGGAGGAGCCGTAAGAGATATTCTCCTTGGTAAGAAGCCGAATGATTATGATATTGCCACTGATGCGAGACCAGGCCAGATAAAAAAGCTGTTTTCCAATTCATTTCTGATAGGACGACGTTTCAAGCTTGCCCATATCAGGTTCAAAGGAAATAAAATTATTGAAGTGGCCACATTCAGAAGAGAACCTGAAGAAGGAAGTGATGAGGATATTCACAATACATTCGGAACTCCTGAAGAAGACGCCTATCGCAGAGATATCACTATCAACGCCCTTTTCTATAACATTGCTGATTTTAGTGTAATTGATTATGTTGACGGACTGAATGATATAAACAAAGGGATAATAAAGATAATCGGGAATCCAGATATACGATTCAAAGAAGATCCTGTCAGAATTTTAAGAGTGTTGAGGCATTCTTCAAGACAAAATTTCAGAATTCATCATGACACGGCATCTAAAGTATTTCAAAATAGGGACCTTCTTAAGAATTGTTCCGGCGCAAGAATGTATGAGGAGATATGCAAAGACATAAAATCTGGTTTTCTGATGCCTCTTTTTTCCCAACTTGATCTTTTCGGAGTACTGCCATGTCTTTTGGGAAATATAGGCCAATTTTATTCGGATAACCAGATTGAAATATGTGAACTGTTCAACTATTTGAAAACAATAGATGAATTAAATATATCAGGAGAAGACATTGCAATCCAGGATGTTTTTTCAATCATATTCTGGCCATGGGCGAGACATCTTGCCCAAAAAAATACAGAAAACCAGGATAAATCAAAAATGCTTCATGATGAAATGATAAAAGCCGGACTTCAGATTCAGATTCCAAAGGCTGTGATGGCACATATTACTCAGGTTCTGACAATTCTCAATAATATGAATAAAGCTGCAAAGACAGGCAGGTTCAAATATTCAGAAAGAAAGAAAGCCAGTTATCATGATGCATCAAAGGTGTTTGGAGTTATAAGAGGTGAGTACATGAACAATAATGATCCGTTCGGGGAATTTCTCAGAAATAAAGCACCAAAGACTAGACAATGGAGAAGACCACGATAATCATTTTCAAAAAAAATTAAGTTTTGTGAAAAGATTTTAAAACAACAGACACATGTTTTAAAGAAGCCACGATATTGCAAAAATAACACAACTTTTGAAGAAATATTTTTTGTGGATTATATAACTACTTGAATATAATTAATAAAAAATATTCTTTCTGTTTGGCACAATGAATGCATACCCTAAATGCATAGGAGCCTTAATATGAACAAAAGAGGAAATTTAGACATGGTCATGAAAAATATGGAACCCGAAAGGGCAACCAAAATACTTGCCAAGTCACTTTATAGAGAACTTAGAAAAAATGGATTTGCAGAAAGTGATATTATAAGCTTTTCAAAAGAAATAATTGAATGCATGGCGAATGATATGAGAAAAGAGCCTGTTGTTACAAAGCTGGCGGGACAAAGGGATCGTTTATTAATCGGATAATTTCTTTTTTATTTGTTTTAAGACAGTTTCAATTACTTCATCCAGACTCATATGTGTCGTATCAACCACAGTAGAGTTGTAAGGTATCATCAACGGGCTTGATTCTCTAGTCCGGTCTCTGTCATCTCTTTCTTTTACATCATTTATAATCTGTTCAAATGGGACTGGAATCCCTTTTGAAATCAATTCGTTATGCCTTCTTCTGGCCCGCTCTTCAAGAGAAGCATCAAGGTAGATTTTTACATCTGCGTCCGGAAAGACGACTGAACCGGTATCCCTGCCTTCAGCAACAATTGAAGAAAGTTTTGGGAATGACCTTTGTATATTCAACATGATATTTCTGACAGAAAGGTGTGTGGCGATTTTAGATGAAAGTGTGCTTATTCTGTTCGTACGGATTTCTCTGCTTACGTCAACACCGTCAAGTATAACCTTTGATCCCTCGAGTTTTATGTCGATGCCTGAAACGGTTTTCGCGCATTCTTCTTCATTTTCTATATCGCCTCTTCTAATGTCTACTGCCAATGCGCATGTCCTGTAAAGTGCACCTGTATCCAGAAAGGTATATCCGAGCTTTTCTGCAACGGTTTTTGCCACTGTCGATTTACCGGTTCCTGCAGGGCCGTCAATCGTTATAATGTTGGTTTTCATATAAGCTGTTTCATGTCCTTAAAAAAATTGGGATAAGAAATATCAACGCAGGATTTGTCATCAAGGGGCACATCGATGTCAGCAGCCATTGAGAGAATATAAAACGCCATGGCTATCCTGTGATCGGAATATGTTTTTACCGCTCCGTTTCTGAGTTTCAGAGGACCGTCAATAACAAATCCGTCCTCAAGTTCCTTGATATTAGATCCAAGTGAAGCGAACCCTTCGACCATTGCAGTTATTCTGTCCGCTTCTTTAACACGGAGTTCCTGAGCATTTCTGACTATCGTCTGGCCTTCAGCAAGACTGGCTGCTACTGCCAGTATGGGAATTTCATCAATCAATCCGGGAATCTCATCACCTTCAATTACAGTTCCTTTGAGTCTGGAACCCTTTATTATAAAGTCTCCTACTGTTTCTCCTGCAGAAGCCTTTATATTCTCAATAGTAATATCTGCACCCATCCTCTTCAGGACATTTAAAAAGGCAGTTCTTGCAGGATTGAGACATACACCCATCACCCTGAGTTCGGAACCTGGAGTGGCTGCTGCCAGTACAGAAGGAAATGCGGAAGAAGAAGAATCGCCCGGAACTGTAATATCCCGTGCAGTTAATTCCTGAGGACCTTCAAGGCTTATATTCCTGCCTGATATTTTCAGTTTTGCCCCGAAAAAGGCCAGCATCCTTTCAGTATGGTCCCTGCTCAGAGAAGGTTCGGTTACGGATGTTACACCTTCAGCCTTCAGCCCGGCTAAGATTATTGCCGACTTAACCTGTGCGGACGCAACATCCATATCATAGCTGATGCCTCTTAAAACATTTCCCCTTATGGCAATAGGCATGAACCTGTCCTGCCTTGCCATGAACTCCGCACCCATTAGCCTGAGCGGTTTGATAACACGCGCCATCGGCCTTTTTATGAGGGATGAATCCCCTGTGATAATGCTCACACCTTTAATTCCGGATAATACTCCACTCAGAAGTCTTGCCGTAGTCCCTGAATTGCCCGCATCTATTATTGCAGCAGGTTCTGTCAGGTTTCCGCCTTCAATGGTGTATGAATCATTTGATTTTGTTATCTTGGCGCCGAGTGCTTTAAGCGCTTCCCTCGTACTTTTAACGTCTTCAGATTCGAGACTGGAAAAAACACCGGTCTTCCCTTTTGCCAGCGCTCCCAGGATGAATGCCCTGTGGGATATCGACTTGTCGGCTGGCGGTCTTATCTCTCCATTAATTCTCATAGCTTACTGCTCCGCGGGATAGGTATTTTATCAACCATTCTTTATGATATCTTCAAGTTCCTGGATGAATTGTTCATTTTCATTTTCAAGCCCGACGCTTACCCTGATGTATTCTGGCAGACCCTGCATGAATCTCGTAATAAGTCCGCGTTTCAAGAGTTTTTCATATATGGTCTTTGCATCGGAGCCAAGCCTCACAAGGACAAAATTCGTGTGAGAGCTGACATATTCAAGACCCAGCCGGCTGAAAGAAGAATAAAGAAAGTCCAGTCCTTTCCAGGTTGTTTCGATGGTAAGCCTTAAAAAATCTTTGTCCTGTAATGCTGCTGCGCCGGCCTTTATTGCGAGAAGGTTCATGTTAAATGGCGGTTTAACCTTATAGAGCGTATCAATTATTTCTTTGCTGGCAACGGCAAAACCCACCCTGATTCCGGCAAGCCCGTGCGATTTTGAAAGTGTATTTATTACTATGACATTAGGCCTTTGTGAAATCAGTTTCAGCCCGGAAACGAAATCATCGGCACGCGCAAATGCTGCATAAGCCTCATCAAGAACCAGAATAGATTCGGGGGACATTTTCTCACATAAATTTAAAAGTTCTTTTTTCCCTGTATAGGTACCTGTGGGATTATTAGGGTTAGCCAGAAATGCGATTTTTGCGCCGCTCGACATTTCTGAAAGCATTGCACCGGCATCTATTTTCATGCCGTCCATTGGCGTTTCGGCTACCGTTGCACCGCATGCTAGCGATGCAATCCTGTAATAGCTGAAAGTGCATGACGGTATGACTACCCTGTCACCGGGATTCAGATATGCCCTGCATATGAAATCGATTATTTCATCCGAACCGTTGCCGGTGATAATATTATCTGCCGGGAAACCGAAGAATTTCGATGCAGCGCTTTTCAGTTCAGCAGCCATCGGGTCAGGATAAAGGTGAGTGCTTCCGATGAAAGTCCTCATTGCCTCGGCAGCCATAGGGCTTGGTCCGAGCGGATTTTCGTTCGACGCCAGTTTGACGGGCTTTTCTATTCCATATTTGAGCGCGATCTCATCCTTCGAAAGGCCTGGAGAATAGGGCGGTATCAGGTTGATGTGTCTGGCTTCAGCGGGCAGCTTCAATTATCACCCCGTTCTTCGGGATATGAACCCAGTATTATTATTTCCTTTGTAAATGGTTTGAGGTTATCAAGTGTCCTGACAACGTTTTCCTCAGTCAGCCCTCCGGTGAAATCTATGAAGAATAGATATTCCCATGGCCCTTTCTTCGATGGTCTTGACTGGATTTTCGTCAGGTTTATGCCCTGTGAGGAAAAAACGCCCAGCGCATTGTACAGAGCGCCAGGTGTGTTCTCCAGCGCCATTATAATCGAGGTTTTTGCATTGGATACCGGTTCGGCCATCCTTTTTGAAATGACCCAGAAACGAGTAATATTGTCGTGATAGTCGTTTATATTTCTGGCCAGAATATCAAGGCCATAAATTCTTGCTGAATTCATTGATGCTATCGCAGCCGAATATTTCTCTTTCACTGCAATCTGAGCAGCTTCGGAAGTGCTTGAAGTATCGATGGTTTTTGCATCAGGCAGGTTCTTCTTCAGCCAGAGCCTGCACTGTGCAAACGGCTGCGGATGAGAATACACCTTCCTGATATTGTCCATATCTGTTTTTGAAATAAGGCAGTGTTTGACAGGAAGAAGTATTTCCTTTATGACAAAAAGCCTCGATGAAACCATAAGATCCAATGTCTGATTGATGATGCCTTCCGTTGAGTTTTCAACCGGGACAATACCCAGGTCAACCCTTCCTGCATTCACATCTTCAATTATCATATCTATAGATGTTTCCGGCACAAGATCGGCATCGCACGGGAAGACAGAAACTGCAGCCTCGTGGCTGTAAGTTCCTTCGGGCCCAAGATAAGCGATTCTGGTCCTGGCCTGAAGAGACCTTGAAACGCTGAATATCGTATTGAAAACCGCTTCTATCATGCCGCGTTCAAGCGGGGGGTCGATAAGTGTTTCCAGACGATCGATTATTTCACGTTCCCTTTCAGGCGAGTAGGTCTTTATCCCGTTTGCATGCTTGATTGTGCCGACTTTTCGCGAAAGTTGTGCCCTTTTAGAAAGCAGTTTTGCAATATCGTTGTCAATTGTATCTATAGAGCGTCTTATCCTGTCCATCTCTTTGTTCATAAAGACTCGCTTAATAAGATTTTACAGTCTTAAACCCTATCAGAAGATATGCCTGTTTTCAATGGCAGTTATAATCTGGCAGCCATAATACCTGGTTGACAGGCTATGATTCATTGATTAGCGTTGTTGTAAAGATAATATAATAACTTGATAAATGAATTTCAAAATACCCCTTAAAGGCGGAATAAATAACGTATGATAATAACAGCGATTGTCATTATATTTTCTATTCTGATTGTAATATACGGCAATGTCCGAACGCCAGGGAAGTCCAGAGACTTAGATCATTACGGCCTCAAATTTCCTGAAGGGTTCCTATGGGCGACAGGAGAAGACGCATATCAGCATGAAGGCGGCAACCTGAACAACGACTGGGCAGATTGGGAGGCCAGTGTTCCCTCGCCGATTGAAAACGGCGACAAATGCCTTATGGCGGCTGACTTCTGGAACAGATATGAGGAGGATTTTGCACGTGCCCAGGCTGATGGTCAGAACGCTCACCGCATAGGTATCGAATGGAGCAGGGTGGAGCCTGTCATGGGTGAATTTGACGAGGATGCACTGGCCCATTATGAAAAAATGCTTGCCTCGATGAAAGAAAAGGGATTCACGGTCTTTCTGAACCTCTGGCACTTCACTCTTCCAAAGTGGGCGGTCGAGGCAGGCGGCTGGGAGAGTGATCTTGTAATGGTACGCTGGGAGGAGTTTGTCGAAGAATGCGCAATACGGTTTGCATGGTATGTCGATTACTGGAGCACCATGATAGATGCGCAGATATATGCTCTCAACGGATATGCCATGGGCGAGATACCGCCAAACAAAAAAGATCAGAAGCTTTCGATCAATATTTATCATGACCTGATCCGTGCCCATGCCAGGGCCTATAAGACTATCAAGGAAAACGCCACTGTCAGGGATGGGAACAACGTCAGAGTGCCAAAGGTTGGCATGATCTATTTCTTTTTCGATTATCAGGCGCAGGGTTTTCTTCTGGACAGGTTTGCCGCGCATCAGCTCGATAAAATTTTCAACTGGTCGTTCCTTGATGCGATTCATACCGGTAAAATAGATGTCGGAGTGTTTCCTGGGCCGAAAATCAAAAGATTCAGCGAGGATGCCAGGGACACTCTGGACTGGATAGGCATAAACTACTACACACGCCAGGTCGTATCGTTCAACCCGTTCAAGCCTGGTATGCTCGAGATGAAAAACTGCGAAAAATATCCGTCAACAGATATGGGCTGGGAGATTTATCCAAAGGGCATGTACAGGATATGCAGAAAGGTTGAAAAGCGATATCCCGGCGTTCCGCTGATGATAGCCGAGAGCGGTCTTGCCGATGCGAAGGATGACAGGCGGCCCAAATTCATACTGGATCACCTTGCGTGGGTTCACAGGCTCATTCAAAAGGGCTGTCCCATATTCGGCTTCACCTACTGGAGCCTGACCGACAACTGGGAATGGGCCAAAGGCTTTGCCCCGAAGTTCGGGCTCTATCGAGTTGACAGACAGACTTTCGAGCGCACTCCAACCGCCTCAGCCGGGCTGTATCGCTTTATTGCGCAGAATAACAGGTTGCCGGAAAAGGGTGAATAAAGTACATGATGAATTCGTATACCTTTAATTAATGATAAAATTACCAATTTGTCCCATTACATGGCTTGATACCCTTGGTTCAATTATCAGCGTGGCTATCCGGACTCTAGTCGTTTTTCAGCAGCCCGGTCTTTTGTTGCTGGCCGGCTTCGCCAAAAAAAATAGTTCTATGCGGGAATGGTATCTCTATACCTTTATCATCAAAAGCATGCTTTACTCTTCTGAGAAACTCCCTGCCGACGTCAAGTCGGTTCATTGGTTTTGTCTTGATTCTACCTTTTATCGACACCGATGATTCGTCAAGCCTGTCAAGACCGAATATTTCCATGTCTTCAATGATAAAGCTTCCGAACTTGTCATCGAGCCTCATTTCCTTGCCTATTCCCTTTATGACTTCAATAACCCTGTCGACATCCTCCTTGTACGCAACGCCGATGTCGAATACATAGGCTGCCCATCCGAACGTATGGTTGGAAAGCGAATTGACGTCTCCGTGATTAAAAATATGTATGGTGCCTGAAATATCCCTGAGTATTATTGTCCTGAAATTGATCCGTTCCACGGCACCGATCGTCCCGTTGATTGTCACGATATCTCCAAGACGGACCTGATTGTCAAGAATCATGAAGAATCCCGACAGGAAGTCACGCACAAGGCTCTGCGAGCCGAAGCTGACCGCAACACCGACTATTCCCGCACCGGCAAGGATAGGCCCTATTTTGACGCCCATCTGGTTGAGAACGATAAGCACGACAGGGACCCACAGTATGAAATAACCCGCATCCTTTATCAGGCGGGTGATAGTATTGATTCTTCTCGTTTCCTCCGGTGATGCCTCTCCCAGGATCCTGCTTTTAAGGTTGAGCTTATCACTTGCTTTTTTCACCAGCTTTTTCAGGAGCGCGGCCGCAATGACGGCGATGAGGATTATCAGAGCAATCCGCAAACCAGTGGCCAGAATGTGCTGGATATTGATATCCTTGAAGAACGAAGGCAATATCTCCATACTTCCTTATCTAAGAACCCTGAAATGTTCAATGTCAACTCTATTTATGATATGGATAGAAAACTTCGCCTAACAGGCCTAGAAATGGGACAAAATGGTCAATTTGTCGTGGATCAAGGCCGGGCACCTTGCATCAATTTTGAGATAAAAGAATAACAGGTTCTATTAAAGAAGGTTTACATGAATCCAATCGGAGAGTTTTGGATACTGAAAGAAAAGTGTCCATATTTGTCTTTCTTAGAGAACCAGAAGTCGACTACAGCCCAGTGT
>CAZEMO010000018.1:0-95491 GCA_964513375.1 uncultured Bacteriovoracaceae bacterium
GGTCATAGCAGCCACCGCCGCTCGTCGCGCCCCGCGCGGGCTCGTGGATTGAAACTTGGCTATTCTGAGGTTTTGAACGTCAAAGTTGGTCGCGCCCCGCGCGGGCGCGTGGATTGAAACATTGTTTCTTTAACGTCTTTATTAGGAAGATACGTCGCGCCCCGCGCGGGCGCGTGGATTGAAACGAATATCACAGGCATTTAGGAATGGACCTTTTTTGACGAGCCCTGTTTTAGCAAAAGATTCGGATAGAGAAACAGGTTATTAAATAAGTCTTATAAGTCGTATAAGACCTATTAAATCCCCAAGAAAAGAATCCAGCTTCTTCAAAAAGCGCCGAAAAAACCTTGACCTTATCAGCAAATATAAATAGTAGGTGTAAATCTTGATAAGTTTGAAAAGAAAAAGTTGAAAGGATGCAAAATGAAAGTAGAAATTAAGGATATTACCGGCACCAAGAAAGAAATGACAGTAACGGTACCGAAGGAAGAAGTTGAGAAAATAAAAAATGATATCTACCGGGAAGTCTCGCAGGAAGTCGTTATAAAGGGATTCAGAAAAGGCAAGGCCCCGAAGAATATAATAGATACATATTACGGCAGCTATATAAAAGGCGAACTCACGAAAAAGCTTGTTTCTGAGAACTATGACAATGCCGTCAAGGATCAGGAACTGTTTGTCGTATCCATGCCGGAGATTGAAAACGAAGATCCTAAAGATGACGAAGACTTCACTTTCATCGCAAAATTTGACGTCAAACCCGAAATCAACCCTGAAAAATATACCGGGTTCGATCTGAAAAAACCGGTTTTCGAAGTGAAGGACGAGGATGTGGATGCAGCCATAACATCGCTCAGGGAATCATACTCGACAATGGATGATATTACTGACGAGAATTATGAGGCTATAAAGGGAGACTATGTAATATCCGATATCTCATCGTCAGATCATGAAAAGCTGAACTGGACGAAGGTCACCGTAGATGCCGGGAACAGGAGCTTTGTTCCGGGCGCACAGGATATGGTTCTCGGTATGAAGACCGGCGAGGAAAAGACATATGAAACGACCATGACCGATGATCATTATATCGAAGAGTTGAGGGGAAAGGAAGTAAAGCTTACCCTGAAGGTCGTTACCATAAAGCACAGGACACTTCCCGAACTGGATGACGAATTTGCGAAAAAGGTAAGGGAAGACACGCCAACTGTTGAAGACCTTAAAAAAATGATTAGAACCGAGCTTGAAAAAAGAGCGGCCGAAAAGCTCAAGGGCATAGTTTATTCAAGGGTCGCAGCAAAGCTTGTCGAAGAGAATAAAGTGGAAGTGCCCGAATCCATGATCAAACTACAGGCAACCATGATGGTTCAGGGAATGGCGAAAAGATTTGCATCACAGGGCGTAAAGCTTCAGGATGTCTATCCTGATACGAATGCCCTCAGAGAGGAAACCCTTTCTTCAGCCGAGCAGATTTTAAAGCAGTCGCTTCTTGTAGAGGCCATTGCGAAAAAACTTGATATAAAGGTTGACGAAGAGGATGTCGATAAAGAACTACAGGAGATGGCGAATACATACAACATGCCTCTCGAGGATATAAGAAAAGGCCTCGAGGAAAACGGCAGGCTCGATGAGATAAGGTTCCAGCTCCTCGAAGGGAAGGTATTCGACTACGTTATCGAAAATTCTAATGTAACAGAAGACGCTGCAGCTTCAGCAGAAGGAGAAGGTGATGCTGGTTCCGATAGTAGTGGAACAAACTAACAGGGGAGAAAGGTCATACGATATATACTCAAGGCTTTTGAAGGACAGGATTGTTCTTCTGGGAAGCGAGATAAACGATGACATAGCAAACTTGCTGGTTGCGCAGCTGCTTTTTCTCGAGTCGGAAGACCCTGACAAAGACATCTATTTCTATATCAATTCGCCGGGCGGTTCGGTGACAGCCGGAATGGCAGTCTATGACACCATGCAGTTCATAAAATCCAAGGTGTCAACGATCTGCATAGGTCAGGCCGCATCCATGGCGGCGGTACTGCTGGCATCAGGCGAGCCTGGCATGAGGTATGCCCTGCCGCATTCGCGCATCCTGATTCACCAGCCGCTGGGAGGCGTGCAGGGGCAGGTGACCGATGTGGCCATACAGGCAAAAGAAATGCAGAGGATGAAGGACGAGTTGAACAGCATAATCTCCCATCATACAGGACAGCCGATTGAAAAGGTTATACTGGATACGGACCGGGATTATTTCATGACTCCCCAGGATGCCAAAGATTATGGTATACTGGACAGCGTAATTGCCAAGAGACAGCTGACGGGAGAAGGAGGCAAGACAGATGCCAAAGATAAATGACCATTTCAGGCCGGGCCTGAGATGCTCTTTCTGCGGCAAGTCACAGGAAGAAGTCAGGAAGCTGATTGCGGGCCCTGATGTCTATATCTGCGATGAGTGCATATCTCTGTGCAATGAGATACTGACCGAAGAGGAAGGTGAATACACACATTTTTCATCCTCATCCCAGATTCCGAAACCTTCCGAAATAAAGAACGTGCTTGATGAATATGTGATAGGCCAGGAGTCTGCAAAAAAAATACTTTCTGTTGCCGTATATAACCATTACAAACGGATCGAAGCAGGAACGAATATCGGCGGAATCGAGATCAACAAGAGTAATATAATGCTGATCGGACCCACTGGCTCGGGTAAAACGCTTCTTGCACAGACGCTGGCAAAAATACTTGACGTTCCTTTTACCATCGCTGACGCCACGACATTGACTGAAGCGGGATATGTCGGAGAGGATGTCGAGAATATCATCGTGAATCTTCTTCAGAACGCCGATTACGATATAGACCGTGCACAGAGGGGCATCGTCTATATAGATGAAATAGATAAGATAGCTTCGAAAAGCGATAACCCTTCCATCACGCGTGATGTGTCCGGAGAGGGTGTTCAGCAGGCCCTTTTAAAGCTTATTGAAGGCACTCTGGCTTCAATACCACCTAAAGGCGGGAGAAAACATCCCCAGCAGGAATTCATCAGGGTCGACACCTCTAACATACTGTTCATCTGCGGCGGAGCTTTCATAGGGCTCGATAAGATAATATCACAGCGGATGGATCAGAAAACGATCGGCTTCGTCGCTGAGATCAAGGGCAAAAAAGATAAAAACATCGGTGATGTATTGAAAAATATACAACCCGAAGACCTTATTAAATTCGGAATGATTCCTGAATTTGTAGGAAGGGTCCCTGTTATCTCCACACTTCACGAGCTTGACCAGGAAGCCCTGATTGCCATACTTACCGAACCCAAAAGCGCGCTGGTCAAGCAGTATCAGGCTCTGATGAAAATGGAAGGGGTTGAACTCACTTTCAGCAAAGATGCGCTTAAGACTGTTGCTGAACAGGCGATGAAACGCAAATCGGGTGCAAGAGGTCTGAGATCCATCATGGAAAGCGTAATGCTGAACATAATGTACGATATTCCCGATATGGATGGCGTCAAGGAATGCCACATATCGCAGGAAGTTATATTAAAAGGCATACAGCCTTTGATTGTTTTCGAGAGAAACACCAAACAGGCATAAGAGTTGCATAGCCCGGGCAAAATAATATTAAATCATTTTGCCTGTAAAATGTGATAAACAGAGCATTTAAGGTATTGACACCACCTGCAATAGCTGTTAGGTACTGACGCGGGTGAAAGCAATAATAAAAAACATAATTTCCACAGGAGGTATGCCTTGACTAAAACTGAATTGATAGCGGTCGTTGCAGGGAAAGCCGGGTTGCCCAAGGCTGCGGCGGAAAAAGCGATAAATGCAGCTACAGAGGCGATCACTGAAGCCCTTGCCAGAGGCAATAAGGTAACAATGGTTGGCTTTGGAACTTTCGAAATTGTGAAAAGGGCAGAGCGTCAGGGCGTAAATCCAAGGACAAGAAAAGTTATAAAGATCAAAGCTTCGAAATCTCCCCGCTTCAGAGCAGGGAAATCTTTCAAGGAAGCTGTCAATAAGAAATAGCATTTTAGATTCAGGGCGGGTAGCTCAGCGGGAGAGCATCGGCCTTACAAGCCGAGGGTCACAGGTTCAAACCCTGTTCCGCCTACCAGTAAAATAGATATAGATACGCGGGGGCGTAGTTAAGATGGTTATAACGTCGGCCTGTCACGCCGAAGGTCGCGGGTTCGAGTCCCGTCGCTCCCGCCAGATTCCGGATCCATACCGCTAAAACGGTATGGATCTTTTTTATATCCATGGAAACCGATGACAGAAGAAAAGGGGTTCATCTATGTACAGGCGCTGCTTGGCGCTATATTCCGGCGGGCTTGACAGCATCATTTGCGTCAGATTGATTAAAGACCTTGGAATAGAGGTTGTACCTCTGTATTTTGCCACGCCTTTTTTCGGGTTCAGCGCATTGCTGTCCCCTTCAGAATTCAGGCAGAAACATTTCAGCAGATTCGGCGTCATGCCAGAGATAATCGATTACACGGAAAATTTTATTAAAATACTTGCATCACCTGAGCACGGATACGGCAAGCATATGAATCCCTGCATAGACTGCAAAATAGGGATGCTGAAAATGGCCGGTGGGCTTCTGGATGAATATTCAGCATCCTTTGTCATAACCGGCGAGGTGCTGGGGCAGAGACCCATGTCGCAGAGAAAAGATGCGATGAATGTCATAGAAAGGGATTCGGGATTGAAAGGGCTGCTTGTGAGGCCGCTCTGCGCGCGGCATATGCCTTATTCCATTCCTGAAAAAGAAGGCATCATAAACAAGGAAGACATGCTCGATATAGCCGGCAGGGGCAGAAGAAGACAGGAAACCCTCGCCCTTTCCTACGGCGTTTTGAAAGAGGATATCCCATCGCCTGCAGGCGGATGCCTCCTTACATATGTGCAGATCGCAGACAAGGTCAGGCAGACGCTTGAAAGATTCAACCCGGAAATACCAGCAGGAGCTGATTTTGCAATGGACGTTCTCGGAAGGAAATTTATTATCGACAGTGATACCGTAATGATCGTTCCCAGAGACGAGCAGGAAAATCTGCTTGCCGAAAAACTAAGATTCCCGGGTAATGTTTTTGTGAAGATCGACAACATACCCGGACCCACCGGCGTTATAAGGGGAAACACAAACGCAGAAAACCTTAAACTGGCGGCATCAATCTGCCTCAGGTACACAAAGGCCAGGGGAACTGACGGGAGCACCGCTTCATGGGGTAAGTCGCCTGAAACCCTTAATAATCATATCAGTGCCGCCATAATCGATGATGGTTTGATTGAGGCATCACATTCATGATAGGGATTTTTTCATGAAATTCGATTTCCAATATTTTCTGTGTGTCATCGGCATGGTTTTTATAATAGAGGCCGTTCCCTACATGCTCTTTCCAGGAGGTTTGAAACTTGCAGCCAGACATATCGAGAAGATACCTGAAATATGGATTCAGATAACAGGGCTTCTCTGTGCACTGTTTGGGCTCGCGATAGTCTATTTCGGAAGGAATCTTTAGCACCTGATGAAACTCAGCGATTTCCATTATGACCTTTCTGACGGACTCATCGCGCAGTACCCGCTCCCACGGGGCACTGAAAGGCTCATGATCGTCGACAGGGCAAAGTGCGCGATCTCTCATGGACATTTCAATGATTTCAAGGATTATCTTCTGCCGGATGATACCCTGGTCCTTAACGACAGCAAAGTAATACCCGCAAGGCTTACAGGAAAAAAGGCGACAGGCGGCAATGTCGAGATATTCCTGCTCAAAGAGCTTGAAAGGGGAAGGTGGGTATGCCTTGTCAGGTCTTCAAAACCTTCCCGGCCGGGAACCGCAGTGTATTTTGAAAACGGGCTCAAAGCGGAAATTATTGAAAGAGAGCAGGAAAAAGGCATTGTCCGTTTTGACAGGCCTGAGCTGATCTTCGCAACAGGTAAAATGCCGCTTCCCCCTTATATATCCCGGGATGCGGAGAACAGTGACAGACAATATTACCAGACCGTTTACGCAAAAGATGAAGGCTCAGTGGCTGCACCAACTGCAGGGCTTCATTTTACGAGTGAAATGCTGTCTCTTATTTCAGAAAAAGGGATCGAGCCTCTTTATATAACTCTTCATGTGGGACTGGGGACCTTCAAGCCGGTAAGGGTGGAAAATATTGAAGAACACATTATGCATGATGAAGAATTTTTTATGGGCATTGAAGAATCAAAAAAAATTAATATGGCAATGAATAATAAAACAAGGATAGTATCGGTCGGAACAACGACCGCCCGAGTTCTCGAGCATCTGATGCAGGAGAAGGGGATGATAGATGCAGGCCGGGGCAATACAGGCATTTTTATCAGGCCCGGATTTGAATTCAGATGTGTAAATGCCCTGCTGACAAATTTCCATCTTCCATGTTCGACGCTCATCATGCTGGTTTGCGCATTCGGCGGGTATGATTTAATAATGAAGGCATACAGGGAAGCGGTCAGGGAAAGGTACAGGTTCTTCAGTTATGGGGACGCAATGCTCATCATTTAGATTCGAAGTGCTTGCCCGATGCGGCAATGCAAGGAGGGGCAGATTTCATACAGCAAGAGGCCCTGTCGATACCCCTGCATTCATGCCGGTAGGCACGCTGGGCACCGTGAAGGCCATGACCCCTGAGAATCTGAAAGAGGCGCATGCTCAGATTATTCTTTCAAACACGTACCATCTCCATCTGCGCCCCGGAGAAGATCTTATAGAAACGATAGGCGGTCTGCATAAATTCATGGCATGGGACGGACCGATACTTACCGACAGCGGCGGGTATCAGGTCTTCAGTCTGGCAAAATTGAGGGAGCTTACTGACGACGGTATCGAGTTCCAGTCCCATATCGACGGAAGCAGAAGGCGTCTTACACCTGAAAAGGCAGTCGATATTCAGGAAAAACTCGGCTCTGATATCATGATGGTGCTTGATGAATGCGTGCCTTATCCTTCCAGTGAAAAAGATGCGCTTGATGCCGTAAGAAGGACGACGTCATGGGCAGAGCGGTGCATCGAGGCAAGGCGTACGGATAATGCAATGTTCGGAATCGTTCAGGGCGGGGTTTTCAGGAATCTGCGAGAAATGAGTGCGGCTCAGATATGCGGGCTCCCGTTTGACGGTATTGCCATCGGTGGCCTGTCCGTAGGCGAAGGGCATGAAATAATGATGGATGTGCTTGATTATACCGCGCCACTGCTGCCTCAGGAAAAGCCGCGTTATCTGATGGGTGTGGGGACTCCGCTTGATATAGTTGAGGCTGTCGCACGTGGCATCGACATGTTCGATTGCGTGCTTCCCACAAGAAACGCAAGAAACGGCCAGCTTTTTACATTAAACGGCAAGGTTACGCTCAAACAGGCTAAATACAGGCTTGAGAAGAGACCGCCGGACGAGAACTGCACCTGCTATACATGCAGAAACTTCTCGCTTGCGTATTTGAGGCACCTGTTCATTTCAGGTGAAATACTGTCTTCAGTCCTGGCCACCATACATAACCTTCATTTCTATCTTGAATTAATGTATAAGATACGGCATGCCGTAGAGAACCAATATCTGAATAAACTAAGATCAAGTATAAAGGAGACATACAATGTTTAGTGTTGCTTATGCCGCGGACGCGGCGTCGGGAGGAACAATGGGCATGCTTATGAGTATCGCCCCGCTCGTTCTCATCTTTGTTATTTTTTATTTCCTGCTGATTATGCCTCAGCAGAAAAAGGCTAAACAGCACCGGGAGATGCTTTCAAAGATCGACAAGGGTGACGAAGTCGTCACTACCGGCGGGATTCACGGCAAGGTTGTTGGTGTTGCGGAAAATGTCCTCACGATTGAGATTGCACAAAACGTCAAGATAAAGGTATCAAGAGAATTTGTAGCGTATAAAAAAGGCTCTGAGGACAGTAAAGCTGTAACCAAGGCTTAATAAGGGGGGAAGTTAAATGAACAATTTTAAATTGCGGGGGATCATAATAGCAGTTGTTATGATAGCAGGCCTCATACTCTCGTTGCCCACGATGGTCTCTCTGCTCACTCCGTATCAGCTGGCCGATAACTGGCTTGGACCTCTCGGGAAATACATCAAACAGGTTAAACTCGGGTTGGACCTTCAGGGAGGCATGCACCTGATTCTTAAAGTGGATACGGACAAGGCGGTAACAGGCAAGCTGAATATCATTGCCTCATCTGTGAAATCGGAGATGCAGCAGAAAAGGATACATTATACGAAAATTGAGGTAGTTGTGCCGGACAGCCTTGCTGTAACATTAAGGGATCCTGCGGATCAGGATAAACTTACCGGCATAATAAACGAACAGTCATCTTTTTCCGATCCCTCAACCGAAACGATAGATGGGGTGACAGCACTCAAGTATTCGATAAAAAAAGACGAAATTCAAAAAATCAAGGACTCTTCCATTAGCCAGGCCCTTGAAACAATAAGAAACAGGATTGACCAGCTGGGCGTCAGCGAGCCTTCGATTATTACTGAAGGCAGGGACCGCATAAACGTGCAGCTCCCCGGTATCACGGATCCGGAAAGAGCGAAAAAGATTATCGGTGAAACCGCTGTTCTCGAGTTCAAGCTGGTGGACGAAGAGCATTCACTTTCCAACGCGCTGGCCGGCGACATACCCCAGGACAGCTACATTGCGTACATGAAGGAAACAAATGAGCCCATACTGCTTAAGCAGCAGGTCGAGCTTACAGGTGACACGCTCAACGATGCCAGGGTGAAGATCGACGGCGCAAGTCCTTACATCTCACTTGACTTCAATGCACAGGGGGCGAGGGATTTTGAACGGATTACTGGAGAGAATATCAACAAGAGGCTTGCCATTCTGCTCGACAACAAGGTCTATTCCGCCCCTGTCATAAAGGACAGGATTGCGGGCGGCAAGGCGTCTATCACCGGCAGGTTCACCGATCAGGAGGCAAAGAATCTCGCGATTGTCCTTAGGTCGGGGTCGTTGCTCGCCCCTGTTGAAGTACTTGAAGAAAGGACAGTTGGACCGTCCCTGGGCAAGGATTCGATCCACCAGGGTCTTGTCGCCTGTGCGATAGGCGGCGTGCTTGTTGTATTGTTCATGATCATCTATTACAGGGCCTCGGGTATGCTGGCCAATATTGCAGTCACACTCAATATAATGCTGATAATTGCATTCATGGCCCTTGTCGGCGCGGTACTCACTTTGCCGGGTCTTGCGGGAATCATACTCACAATCGGTATGGCAGTCGATGCGAATATTCTTATATTCGAAAGAATGCGTGAAGAAATAAGGCTCGGGCGGACGCCGAAAATGGTTGTCGAGGCCGGGTACAAGCATGCGGTGTCAACCGTTGTAGACGCGAACTTGACGACACTGATAGCAGGCCTTGTCCTTTTCCAGTTCGGTACCGGGCCGATCAAGGGTTTTGCAGTGACTTTGTGTTTCGGTATTCTGACCACTCTGTTTACCGTACTTGTCGGCTGCAAATGGGTCATGGAATGGTTCGTCAACAGCAAGAATGTGGAACGCATAAGCATTTAGGGGAGGCAGTTAATGTTAGAATTCATCAAACCGGGAACCTATATAGATTTCATGAAGTACAAGTGGTACTTCATAGGATTTTCTCTGATTACCTCGCTTATCGCGATCGGATGCATTGCCGTACAGGGTTTTTCATACGGGATCGATTTTGCCGGAGGCTCAGTGGTACAGGTGCAGTTCAAAAATCCGACAACAGCCGATGATATCCGCAAGGCCCTGAAGCCTATGGGAATGGATGACGAGAGGATTCAGAACGTAGGCGAGGCTTCTGCCAATGATTTTCTTATCAGGACAGCGCAGACGGAAGATACGATGAAAGGCTTTGGCGGGATACTCAAGTCTCAACTCGAGAAGTCCTTCGGAAAAGGAAACTTCGAGATAAGGCGTATAGAGATGGTTGGCGCTGCAGTCAGCCAGGACATTAAGACAAAAGGGTTCCTGTCGCTGTTATGGGCAGGCATCGGGATACTGATCTATGTCTGGTGGAGATTCGAATTCAAGTTCTCTGTGGGGGCCATCGTTGCCACTCTGCATGATGTAATCATTGTCCTTGGCATGTTTTCACTGTTAAAGAGGGAGATGGACCTTACCGTTGTGGCAGCGCTGCTGACATTGATAGGATATTCTCTCAACGATACGGTCGTGGTCTTTGACAGAATCAGGGAAAACATAAAGAAGCAGCAGTCTCCAAATTATGACCTTGCGCACGTCATGAGCCTGAGCATAAGCCAGACATTGAGCAGAACCCTGCTGACGGCTCTTACCGTCTTCCTTGCCGTCATCGCTCTCTTTTTCCTCGGAGGGGAGGTCCTGCATGGTTTTGCTATGGCAATGCTTATAGGTGTAATCATCGGATGCTACTCATCAATATTCATTGCAAGCCCGATAGTACTATTCATGGCCCGATCCAGCAAAAGCTCCTCGTAATCATTCAAAAACCCCCTGCATCACCCGTGTGCAGGGGGCTCCATTTCTAAATACGTACGCAATTGTAACAGCAATGTTCGCAAATGTACGCCTACAAGGCGGATTGTAAAGTTAAGTCATTGAATTAATATAATAAATAACTTGGCATGGCATTTGTAGTACAATTGTCATGAAATTGATCAGGATTGGTTTATACTGGGCAATGTTAATGGTTTTATGCGGCGTAATAATGGAGGAAAAGGCGTTCGCCGCAGCCGCCCGGGTCTCATGGTCAGAGAATCCTTCAGGAGATGAAGTCGCAGGTTACAGGGTCTATTACGGAACGGCATCAGGAAGATATATACATGTGGAAATTGCAGGACAGAACACAGGGGTCGATATAGAGGGCCTTCAGGAAGGGGTAACATATTATTTTGCCGTCACCGCATACGATGCGTTTTTTAATGAGAGTGCCTATTCTGACGAGGTTTCTCTTTCAATACCGAATCCAGTGGCCGAAATGGATACCGATATGGACGGAATACCGGATACGGTCGAGATTTCAATAGGGCTTGACCCTTTAAATCCCTTCGATTCCATATATGATAATGACCTGGACGGATACAGCAACTTTTCTGAGTATGAATCACATACTGATATGAATGATTTTCTAAGCTTTCCCGAGAGTGATTCGTATATGATTTACATGATAGCAGAGAAGGGATCATCGATAACACTTGATGGCATCATACCTGAAACAACCCTTAATATAGTCCCTGTTTCCTCTGAATATCCGGTGCCTGCAGGTCTGTTTCTTAACCTGCAGACAGAAGGCCTCTTTTACTATAACCTCATAAATTCGTCAGGCTCGGTTAAATATAAGCTCAGCATCTCAGTTACCGGAAGCATACTTCTGGCCGCCCAGATCAGCGATGAAGAATCTGTTTCCGTCATTGACAGTGCAACCGGCATTGAGCTGGAAATTCCCGAAGGGTCATCATCGGATGAAATTGAGGTGGGCATCGGCATCAGTCTTGTGCAAAACGGCACGCAAAATGCCGTTGCAACCCCTGGATATGTTTTTGATATCCTTCCTTATGGAAAGACATTGAAACAGCCGGCAAAGGTTGCAATCCCTTATTCAGGTGAAAGTCCGCATTTGGAACTTTATGACTTCACAACAGGGAAATGGGCGGGAATCCAAACTGAAACGAAGATGGATAATGCAAGGGCTGTCTTCACTACAAAGACACTAGGCAGGTTCAGGATTATGGAGGCACCGCATCAGACAACTTCAGATACCGGAACATTAATTGCCGATGATTCAGGTTCATCCGGATCTGGTGGCTGTTTCATATCTTCGGCCATATAAGGTTAATATAAGGGCTTTTGCAGCGCAGTCTTATGTCTGCCGGCAGTCAGACATTTAAAAATATTTTCCTTGATTATCATTTTTATAAAAACCGATTATAATATTAAATGAAAATTATAATAAAGGTCTGCAATATTATAGCGGGGGTATATATGAATAGAATAATGTGCTTGCTGGTACTATTTTCAATAATTCTTTTTGTGTCATGCGGCGGGGATGGAAGCACTGGTGGAGAACCCGGACCGGCTCCCGGACCTCCGAGGTTCACCGATAACGGGGACGGAACTGTTACAGACAATTACTCCTCACTCATATGGCTGAAAGATCCCAGGAGTATAACAGGTATCGAAGGATTGAAGAGCTGGGAAATTGCCCTGTTTCTGGGCGATACTAATTATATAAATGGCTGGCACTTGCCGAATGTAAGGGAAATGATGAGCCTTATGGATTATTCGAAATATGGTCCGGCACTCTCAAGCGGCTATCCCTTTTTAAATATCCTTACGGCAAAAGGCAGCTACTACTGGACATCTACGACAGACGAACCGTTGATACAGAACGCATGGTGCATAGACATGTACGATGGTACGAAAGCATCAGTTTCCAAAATATCAGAAGCCCGCATGCTGCTGGTAAAGATTCCGGGCGGGACGAACACTGTCATAAAAACGGGCCAGAATATGGTGTATAACCCCTCTAGATCTTCTCCTTTAACATGCCATCCAGGCAACACCTGCATGCATCAGGATGGATACCTGAGACTGGGCAAATCATGGGTAAGTCCCAGGTTCACCGATTTCCATGACGGAGTAATGGTTGAAGATAACCTTACCAGACTCATATGGTTCAAAACGCCGCTTGGCGTAGCCAGAACATGGGGTGATGCGGATTCATACTGCAAAAGCCTTACCGACGGCCAATGGAGGCTTCCGACTATGGCCGAACTGGAGACTCTGCTGGATGCTTCGGAGTATGACCCTGCAATAGTCTCTTCGATGTCGAGCTTTTTTACAGGGTACGTTAGCAATAAATACTGGACATCTACATCATATGCAGTCAACACATCTTATGCATGGTTTGTGGATTTTTATAACGGTTCGATAAATACGCAACCTAAAACAGCTTCATCATATGTATGGCCTGTCAGGGGGCCTATTATCGGCGATTGAATGAAAAATAAGTCTGTTATTGAAAGAATATATTCAAGGCTGCTTGATAAGAATTATCAGGAGGAGATATTCGGCAGCCTTAAAGGCTTTGGGGGAAAAGGCGAAGGCTATATCGCCTGCTGTCCCTTTCATGAGGATGTTCTTCCCACACTGATAATCAATTCAGACAGCCCGAGATATTTCTGTTTTGCATGTGGCGCTCATGGAGACTGGATTGATTTTCTGATGAAACATAAGGATATGAAATTCAGCGATGCCCTGAAGTCTCTTAACAAAGCCGCCTCCCTGCGTGTAGTGCCTTCAGAAAATGAATGGAAAAGAGAGTTCACCCGCTCATGCATGCTCGAATCGGCTATGAGCATATTTTCAGCCATGCTGTTCTCTGATAAAGGCAAGGCCGAATTGATGTATCTCAACAGCCGGGGCTATATGGGAGAGGAAATCGAACATATCGGACTCGGACTCTTCCCCGGTTACAGGGAAACGCTCGATATCCTTGATAAAGAATATTCCCGTGCCGGAATTTCGGATGTGTTTTCTTCAGGCGTTAACGACAGCAGGATGATTGCGATACCATACAGGGACTTGTGTGGAAGGCTTATGGGCATATACGGCATGTCGCATTATGGTGAGCAAAATACATATGTGCCGCTTACCGGTATGGAGTATCTCAAGGATACTCCTCTTCTTATGTATAAATCCCGGAAACAGGAAAAGCTTGTGGCGGTTGAAGGATTTTTCGATGCAATGCTCTCTGAGAGCATAGGCATTAAGGGCGTTATTGGCGTTGGGAAAAACGGCCTCACCACCGCAATGCTGAAGACCGCTGCCGGATTCAGCGCAAAAACAATCATACTGGCGCTGTCCGGTTCAGATAAGATGAAAAAGGCAATTGACCTGATAATAAAAAAAGGGCTCGAAGCCCGTATTGTAATTCTGCCTGAGAAATATGACGACGTTGACGCTTATATACGGGACACCTGCATCAATAAATTTGGCAAGCTTGTTGATAAGGCATTGCCGCCTGAAGAATGGCTGAAAATACATATCGGCACAGAATGAAAGACCGTTATCGACGCTTTTCATTCCTTTCGGACATCCGTGGAATGAAAAACGCCCTGGGCGAGATGCGCGGACTGTTTCTGCCCGAACAGCCTGTTCTTAACAGAGATGCATTATCAGAAAATAAAGAGAATTCGCCTGATGAAGAGTGGTTTATACGAACCATTAAAGAAAAGGTATCAGGACATCCTGAAAATTCAATGGAATACCCGTATTACGGTGAGCCGGTCTTTATGGAGCCACTGATCGGGTTTGTACGTGGCAATGATCAGATATTCGAAAAGTTCAAGAAAGTAATCGGGCCTCATCATTTCACCCCTTTGGAAATCATGAAATGGCAGGCCGAAAAAAACGGCGTCGAGCCTCCTGAAGCTGAGGATATCAGTGTTGTCTCATTTATAATGCCGTTTACCCGGATAACCAGACAGGACAATGCCTCGGCGAAAGAATGGACTACGGAACGTTGGGCTCAGAGCAGGCTGCTGGGTGAGATATTCAGCCAGACTTTTGTCCGCGAGATAGTAACCCATCTCATGAGTCAGGGCATCCTTGCAGTTTCCCCGGATGTGACCCCCATGTTCAACAAGAAGCGCTATCCGGAAGTGGGATGGGCTTCCCCCTGGTCTCACAGGCATATAGCCTACGCAGCAGGTCTCGGCACTTTCGGTATGCATGACTTTCTCATTACCGAGAAAGGCTCTGCACACCGTTTAGGCAGCTTTATGGTCAATCTGAAGCTGGAGCCTAACCGCAGGAGGCCGGACGATATCCATGCGAACTGTCTTCACTATCAGGGGATAGACTGTTTGAAATGTGCAAAACGGTGTCCTGTAAACGCCATTACCAGGGAGAGCGCCCACGACAAGGAAGCCTGCTACAGGAAGGTTGCCTCTTCAATCAGGTACTGCAACTCTAAATATCATATCTTTATATACGGCTGCGGCCTTTGCTCCACGGGCGTCCCGTGTGAATCAGGCATTCCTGAACTGCTGCGGCGGTGAGAGAATAATCCGTCAAATCACACAGAGCAGGCAAACGCCCTTCCGGCAATCAAAGCCTTTCTCAAAGGGCGTATGTCAAGCTGTGAACGGTCGATCTCATCGGCAATGTCACAGAGCTTTCTGATATTGTACCCAAGGGCAGCAGCCTTATCCAGGATATGTTCAAAATCAGATTTAAAGGCGCCGCCCTCAATCTCGGTGTGAACCGGAAGAACCTGAGGCACACTGCTGCCTGCATTTTTTTCAAGGGCTGAGAGCACTCCTTCAGTGCCCACTTCTTCTATGCAGGGAATGTTCGAAGGTACTTCAAGCATGCCGGTTTCTTCATAAATGAAAGGGATCTGCGCTCTCGTGCAGCTGAGGTATTTAAAGCCCCATGCGGCGGCCTCTTTCAGGGAGGATGTGTTCATCATCCAACCAGGGGCGCCGAATGCAACGGGAGCGGTTCCGGTCGCATCCATGTATGCGCCTACCATTTTCCTGAACCACTCATGAATGCCATTTTTGCCCATGACACCAAGCCAGTCCTGCCACAGTCTGTGATCCCATGCATGGCAGGCTGTTTCATGGCCGAGTTCGCCGATCTGCCTTACTGCATCAGGATATGCGGATGCGATCATGGGGGCCTTGAGCAGTGTCCCGTAAAGGGCAGTTTCAATGCCATAAGTACCCGGCGCATTCGACTTCAGCATTTTCATGAAGAACCGGGGCCTGAGCATCTGAATTATTGCAAGACCTGAACGGTCAGGCCCGAATGTTATGAAAAAGCTCGCTTTCAGCCCGCGTTCGCCTAGTGTTTTGAGCAGGGAAGGGAGCCCGTCCTTGAAACCCCGGTAGGTATCTATGTCGACTTTGAGTGCAAGTTCAGGCATTTAAAAATCCTGAATAAGGAGACAGAGATCATAAGACAGAATGAAAATCGATACCAGAGTGTCTGAAATTAATGTTGCTTTCACGATTTTCTCCTGTCTCCTGTCTTTTGACTCCTGTCTACTGTGTTTTACTGCTCTTCCAGAAATGCGTTCAATGTCTTTCTAATCGCATCATCAAGCTTGACTTTTGGAGACCAGCCCAGGATTTCCTTAGCCTTTTTGATCGAAGGCACCCTTGTCTGTATATCCTGATAGCTTTCGCCGTAGAATTTCTTTGCGTCCTGAATAACTATCTTTGAAAACTTCTTGTCTTTCTTGTGTGCGGGATGCTCCTTGAACATTACAAGCAGTTTTTCCGCCAGGTCTTTTATCGAGCAGTTGTTTGCAGGGTTTCCGATATTGAATATCTGGCCCGATGCCTTTCCCCCTTCATTTTTAATAATGCGCATAAGGCAGTCTATTCCGTCGTCGATGTATGTGAAGGACCTGCTCTGTTTGCCGCCGTCCACCAGCACGATGGGTTCCTTATATACGAGCGATGCGATAAACTGAGTGACAACGCGTGAAGAGCCTTCCTTGGCTGTTTCCAGTGAATCAAGCCTGGGTCCGACCCAGTTGAAAGGTCTGAAGAGCGTGAAGTCGAGCAGCCCCTTCTCGCCGTATGCCCAGATGACCCTGTCCATGAGCTGTTTCGAACAGGAATAAATCCAGCGCTGCTTGTTGATCGGGCCGAGAACGAAGTTTGATTCATCTTCCTTGAATTCCTTGTCTGCGCACATGGCGTAGACCTCTGATGTTGAAGGGAATATCACGCGCTTTTTGTACTGTACGCACTGGCGCACTATCCTCAGATTCTCTTCAAAATCCAGCTGGAACACCCCCAGCGGGTTTTCAACATATGTTTTGGGGGTGGCGATGGCGACTAGCGGAAGCACTACATCGCACTTTTTTATATGGTACTCTATCCATTCCTTGTTTATGGCTATGTCGCCCTCGACGAAATGGAAGCGGCTGTTGTTCAGTATGCCGGTCATTGCAAGCTTGTCGTCTCTCAAGTCCATTCCATATACTTCCCAGTCCGTATCGCGCATTATTGTTGCGCTTAAATGTGAACCGATGAAACCGTTTACGCCGATAATAAGTACTCTCATGTCAATTTTTCTCCTTCAAGATTTTTAAAGAACCGGAGGATATCGTCTCCTGCCAGTGTTTTTCCATCAATTTCTATCTCTATCGGTATTATCGCGTCTTTTCCTGAGCCGATAAAGACGGTTTCTCCATTTTCTATCCTGCCTGGAGCGGAAACGGCATTTTGAAGGATGGAGGCCTTCCAGAAGATAATCTTCTCTTCACCGAGCATGGAATAGGCGCCGGGGTAGGGACGGGTGACACCGCGGATAAGGTTGTATATCTGAACAGCTTCTTCATTCCAGTCGATGTGGCCGTCTTCTGGTTTTCTTCCTCCGAAATAGGAGCCTTTGCTGAGGTCCTGAGGGGTCTTATTCACGATGCCTCTTGCCATATCGGGCAGACATTCATCAAGCATAAGCGCTGCATCGTTCTGGAGTTTTCCGAAAAGTGAATGTGCCGTATCGTCGAATGCGATTTCAACGCGCCTCTGGGCAACTATGGCACCTGCGTCAGGTTTCACCTCCATCTCGTGCAGGGTTACGCCTGTTTCGGTTTCACCCTTTATGATGACCCAGTTGACCGGACATCGGCCCCTGTATTTAGGGAGCAGGGAACCGTGCAGGTTGTAGGCTCCATATTTGGGAATAGAAAGGATATTGCCGGAAATCATATACCTGTAATAGAAGCTGAAGATATAATCAGGTTTCAGTCCCATGATTTCTCCGATCCATTCCGGCGTATTCGGACTTGTTGGCGTTACAAAAGGTATGCCCTTTTCGCTGCACAGAGACTTGACCGAAGAAAACCATACATTCTCGTCAGGGTTGTCATCGTGTGTGAATACCAGGGGGATTGAGAAGCCGTGCTCGAGGAGCTTTGTAATCCCTGTGACACCCATGTTATGGTAAGCGAAGACTATCGCCTTCATTCCGCTTTGCATTCAAGCGCCTCCGTTGTCGTCTGCGTCGTTAACTCCTCAAAAATGGGATCATGAACATCCTGTTTCGCTCCTCGAGCCAAGCGTAGCGAAGGCGAAGAGACATACGTGACTGTATGCCTGCGTCGCTCCCTCCTTGACTCCTCGAATTCATCTTTAATGCAAAGCGGAATCATGCATTCTCCTTATTGTATAAGGCGGCCTTTTCTTGACCTCTTTGTATATCCTGCCCACATATTCCCCCATGATTCCGAATGCAAGGAATTGTGCGCCTATGAAGAAGAACAGAACGGCAAACAGCGTGAAGACTCCCTGCGCCGCCCAGTCGGCACCGAAATAGAATCTGGCAACTGCCAGTATTATGCCCAGTGATGTGCCTGCTATTGCCATTATGATGCCCGTATAAAGCAGGAGCTTCAGAGGAAAATCGGAAAACGACGTAACTAGGTCGAATTGAAGCGATATGAGCTTTGCAATCGAATATTTGGATTCGCCTGCAAACCTTTCTTCATGTCCCACTTCGATCTCGGTCACCTTTTTTGCAAACGTCGTGGCGAGAGCCGGAATAAAGGTCGAGTGTTCCTGGCTACTAACCATCAGATTAACCACTTCGCGTCTGTAAGCCCTGAGCATGCATCCCCAGTCGCTCAGATTTACTCCAGTGATCTTCCTGGCCCAGGCATTGACTATTCTGCTCGGAAGCTTTCTGAATATAGAGTCTTTGCGTGCATGCCTCACTGTGCCCACGACCTCGAAATCCCCTTCCTCCATAGTGGCTACCAGCCTTGGTATCTCTTCCGGCGGGTTCTGAAGGTCCGCGTCCATTGTGATTACTATCTGGCCTGTCGAGCTTTCGAAACCTGCAAACACCGCTGCATGCTGCCCGTAATTCCTCATCAGCTCGACAATCCTGATTTTGTTGCTGGCTCTGGCTTTAAGCATTTCCAGCGAATTGTCCGAACTGCCGTCATCAACAAGCACGATCTCGTAATCCCTGTGCATGCCTTCCATTACCGGCACAAGCCTTTCAAAGAGCTTATCGAGCCCCTTTTCCTCGTTGTACACCGGAATAACCACAGATATCTTGTCCACTTCAGCTGACCTCCCGGATATTTCCGTATATATATTTCCTGTTTATGAAAAGAACAATAGAGCCTATTCCCACTGCCAGCCACAAGGTGAAAACCCTGGCCATGATGGTCGCTATCCCGGCCGCTTGCGTTGGTATGCCTTCATGTATGATCAGACCCATAAGGCCCGCGTCGGTAACAATCAGACCTCCGGGAAGCATGGAAACTACTCCTATCAGTGTGGAAAAGCCGAATATGGCGGTTGATTTTATTATGCTCATGTCAAAGCCGAGTCCATTGAGGATAAGTGTAAGCGCCACACCCTCGCTTGTCCATGCAATAAGCGTTATGGTAAATGATGCGATTAATGTTTTCAGACCGAAAAGGCTGAACATGTCATCGATTGCCTTCCTCAGGTCGTCAGCTCTGTGTTTAAGTGCAGGTATCTTTGCAAGCATATCTATGCAGAAATCTGAAAATTTCTGGTTCAGCGCCAGAAGCGGCAGCACGCACAGTATTATTGCGGCCCATATCCCTTTTGCGAAGAGACCCACGGCAAGTAGCGAAATTACGCTCAGGCCGATCATGTCCATATAAAGCTCAGCTGCAATGACAGGTGTCGATGATATGAACGAACGGCCGGATAATTTCTTGAGCATCTGGCTTTTAATCAAGAGGCCTATCTTGCCCGGAGTGGCGCTCATGGAAAGGCCTGAAACAAATATGACAAGGCTCTCTTTCAGAGTTATCTCATAGCCCATTTTTTTAAGGTATATATGCCACCTTCCAAATTTGATCATATCGTTCATGAACCCGAAAAAGGCAATGAGCGGTATAAGATACCACGGGAAATTCCTGAGTTCATTTCCGGCTTTCAACACGTCGCCCCACATGCCTATGGTAGTAAAAGCAATTGCAGCAAGGATAACGGTAAAGATCAATCCTTTCTTCAAGAAAGTATCCTTTTTACCGCATTAATCACCCCTGAAACCTCTTCATCAGTCATGGAAGGATATATCGGCAGGCTCAAGATTTTTTCTGAGATATTTTCAGTAACGGGCAGGCTTGTTTCGCCGAACATTTCTTTGACGTATTTAAGGGTATGGCATGCTGGAAAATGAATGCCGTAGCCGATGTTTTCTTCGGCAAGGGCCGCCATGAAATCGCCGCGGCTCATACTGTTGACCTTTACAACAAAGAGGTGCCACGAGTGTTTGTGTTCATAAGAGGGGACGCCGGGTAAATCAATGCCCCTGATGTCTTTCATGCCCGTAAGATAGGCGTTTGCAATCTCGCTGCGCTTTTTAGTTATTATGCCGAGCTTTTTCATCTGGGCAATGCCTATTGCCGCCTGAACGTCGGTCATATTGTATTTATAGCCGGGCTCCATAATATCATAGCTCGGGTCCGAGCCTTTGCCGTAGCGTTTCCATGCATCACGCTCTATGCCGTGAAACCTCAAAATCCTGATGCGCCGCATGAGATTTTCATCGCTTCCGGTTATCATTCCGCCCTCGGTAGTCGTTATGTTCTTGATCGGGTGGAACGAAAATATCGCCATATTTTTTGAACCGATATGCCTGCCCTTGTAAAACGTGTCTATGGCATGCGCCGCGTCTTCTATGACAGGGATGCTTCCCGCAGCGGTTTCGATTGCGTCCATATCTGCCGGCGCACCTGCAAAATGCACCGGAATTATCGCCTTTGTCTTTTTTGTTATCAGCCGTGCGATGTCTTCGGGTTTAACCATCAGTGTATCATAATCGCAGTCAGCAAACACCGGCTTCGCGCCTGCCAGCACTATCTGGTTTACAGTGGAAGCGAAAGTCATGGAAGGCGTGATGACTTCGTCGCCTGCGCCTATGCCCAGCGCTTTGAGCGTAAGGTGCATCCCGGCGGTCGCAGAGACCAGGGCGATTCCCTCTTTTGCGCCGGTAAGTGAGGCGTATATTTCCTCAAACTCTTTGCATTTCGGGCCGGTCGTTATCCAGCCGCTTCTAAGAACCTTTGTCACTTCATCGATTTCCTCTTCTCCTATAAAAGGCCTGCTCATGGGAATAAATTCGTTCATTTCTCGTCTCCTATTTCGTAGGCGATGCATTTGCCAACTTCATACAGTTTATTCCAGCCTGGCTCCATCACTTCATCATGGGCCAGGATGATTCCATGCGTATCATGAGCCCATGTTTCTGCGGGCCCCGTTTCCGTAAACACTGTGTAGGGCTTGTCCAGATAAAAGATTATCTTGGCGTCGTCAGATGAGAGGTATGAAACCTCTCTGCCTGTGTTCTTCAATACGGTTACCTCTGAGCGTAAATTGCCGGGAAGGTTGGAGATAAAGGGTATTATCCCCGCCGCATAGATCAGCCAGACCGATAATAGACCGGCCATTACCGGAACAGGATTTATCCTGATTGAATAAAAGCCTGTGTATATGCCTATTACGAACAGCATTGCAGCAACGGGCATCAGGCTCTTCACGTTTGCCACAGGTATCAGTTCCGGTTTTATTGTGAGAATGAATACCGGGGCGATAAGGCACAAAGAGAACAGGACGCCTGATGCCGAAAAGAATACACGGTAGCCTCTCGAAGTGAAAGAGCTTTCAATTTCGGAAAGAAAAATGCCGATAGTCATTGCTGCAAAGGGCAGTACGGGAAGTATGTAATATGACCTGCGCGAGCCCGATAACGTGAAGAACAGGAATATCCCTGCGAAGTAGAGCAGAACGGTTTTAACACCCTCTCTTGTAAACCTTCCTTTGCGGAAGATATATACGAACGCCGCAGGAAGTAGAATTGACCAGGGTGCGAACAGATCGAATATCCTTATGAAATAGACATAGAACGGGTCTTTATGGTCAAAGGGAGAAAAGAACCTGACAACATTTTCCTTCCACACGAGATCAAGCGGCTCCCGCGAACCGGTAACGGCTGCCGCAAGTGCCGGGATGGAAATAAACGCGAGAAGTCCGAGTATTATCGCTGCCAAAAGGACATGAGGTTTCGGGAACCATTTCCAGTCTTTCATGACAAGAGATGTCAGAAGAACGGCAAGGGCGGGCGCTCCCACGGCTGGCAGGCCTTTAAGGTTCGCGCCCAGACCTGCTATCACTGCAATAACAAAGAACCATGCCTTGCCGGTGTCATCCTTGTGCCTGAGGAAATACCAGATAGACAGCATTATGACAGCTGCATTGGACATTTCAACCTGGGCGTTCCTGCCCCAGAACATGAACCCGTAGCTGCACGCCAGCGCCAGTATTGACAGGGTTGCTGCTTTTTTACCTGCAAGCTTTGATGCCGTCGAATATGTGAGAATAAGCCAGATAACAGCCCAGATGACAGAGGGCATGCGGGATGCGGCTTCTGTTACACCGCCGAAAATATACCCGAAGGGAATGACCTGCCAGTATGAAAGAAGGGGTTTGTCCCAGTAGGAGTAATTGCCCAGCATCGGGTGAAAGAAGTCTTTTGTCCTGAACATATAGCGTGCAATAACAGCCCACCGGCCTTCTGAGCCCCACAGTGACGGGATGCCGATGTTTATGAAAAGAGCTGCGGCGGCAATTATTATGACTGCCGGAACCATCCATGTACGGGTATCGACCCCGTATGACTGGTCTTTATAATCCATCCCTAATCCTCAACCCCTCGTTTCCATATCTCAACATCCTTGTCGGTGTCAGAAATTATCCTGGTGTACCTCTCTTCAATAATCTGCCTGAGTCCCTTGTCTGTCCTGACAGGTATTATCATAAGGTATGTTGTTTTGGGGCTTTTTAGCAGTTTCTCAAATACATCCCTGTTCTCGATATTCTCAACATAAAAGTTGCCGTAAAAAGGAGAAAACGCTTCAAGCGACTCGGTGAGCTGATAGCCTGTCACCTGCGAACCCCGGGCATGCTCTCCTATTTGAGTAAAAAGCGGCTTGTAGCTTTTCTGGATATCGACGACCGGGATTACGAAAGGTATCCATAAAACGATCAGAAATGTCCATGAAACGACCAGCACAAAAGCAAGGCCGGGTCTGAATATCCTGTATACCGATATGGGAAGGGCCAGCCCTGCGAGAAGCAGCAGAAGGGCAGTCAGGTATGCGCCGTCAAATTTCATCACATACACGAAAGGCAGCAGGAGCGAACAGACCGAAACAAGGATGATGATAATCCAGAGAAAGACCTTGTCTGTTTTTGAAGACGCTTCGGTGATCACATGTTCCATCCACAGGGCCGCCATGACCGCCATCGCTGGAAGAAGCGGCAGGATATAAAGCCCGCGCTTTGTGGATGCGATGCTCAGAAGGATAAATCCTGCGGCGAACCATGAGACGATGAACCTTTTTTCATTGGTGTAATTTCTGATTGAGATGAAGAAAGGGACAAGGATGAGCGACCAGGGCGCAGCATCGCCCCATATGGTCGTAAGGTAATAGTAAAAAGGCCTTACATGACCGCCTGAGTATATGCCTATGTTGAGAAATCTCCCGATCTGATTGTACAGGTAGAATGTCCTCACAAATTCGATGCCGCCTCTTTGGAAAAGGATATATGCCCATGCGGCCATGAAGATGATGAGCACCGCGCAGCCCTGAAAGAACCATGTTTTTTTAAGGTCAGGGAATTTCCCCTGCCATATAAAATAAGCAACAACTGCGACGCCCGGAATCGCGATCCCTATAATGCCCTTGGACATGAAGGCCAGCCCCAGACTTATCCAGAAGAATTTGTATCCGTGCTTAAACCTGTCTGTTTCCGCAAGAATGAATGAAAACAGTGCCGATGTTATAAAAAAGCAGAGCGCGGAATCGACCAGCATCTTGTGGCTGACTTCAAAGAAGGTAAAACAGCTTGAAAGTATGAGTACGGAAAGCATGGCTGCCCTTTCGGAAAAAAGCCTCCTCGTGCCGAAGAATACTACCGAAAGCGTAAGCAGTGCGAACATTACCGATGCGAGCCTGCCGAAGCCCTCGTTTGTAGTGCCGAAGATTCCGAAGGAAAGGGCTGCAAGAGTGTAGTAGAGCGGCGGCTGTTCGAGGAAAGGCGCATTCGAATGGTGCGGGACGAGATAGTCGCCTGAGGCGGCCATTTCACGCGCTATTTCCGCCACGCGCGGCTCGTCCGGCGTCCAGAGCGAGTGGTCGAATATTCCGACAAACTGCATGGACAGGACAATAACCAGCACAGTCAGCTTGAGGTAGGCGTTTTTATTCATGGTGTTTTCCATGGATTTCATTGATAGCAGGTTAACATGACCTGAACATTGCCGGAACATTATTTTTTAGTAATCCGGTTTCTATTCAAGCGCTGTCGTTGTCGGCTGCGTACGAAAGCTCCTCGAAAATTGGATCATGCGCATCCTGTTTCGCTCCTCAAGCCGAAGGCGCAGAGACATACGTCAAAGTATGCCTGCGTCGCTTTCCTCCTGGCCTCCTAGCCAGCATCTTGAATATATACCGGATTGTACGTACAGGCCGCCATAACTTTGATTCGGGCTGTTGTAGGCCCTCAGCCTTCGGGCGTACCTTCGGTACGTCAATTTTTGTGATGCAAAAATTTGCATACCATTGTCGCTTCTCGTCTCGTCATTCCGGCGTAGCTAAAAGTACGCCTCATTTCTCGACTTCGCCGCTTCGCGGTCTGCCTTGTTCTGACGACCTGTAGGGAGATTCATTATGTTCTGGTGAGAAATATGGACAAGTGTTTTAGTGTCTACATACCGATATTATGTTTAAATTTTACCTTACCGTTTATAATTGTAATCAAGAATTTGTGCCTGACATCTTTTATTGATGCTCAGTCTTTATTAGCTTAATATAATTTTCTATTCGTTTGTTTCTTGACTTAATAAAATCTATTACTCCTTTTTTGTACAATAGATATTGGCCAATATCGGAAAATGTTGGACGAGTTTTGAAACCATCGAATGGCAAATAAAATCTGATATTACTATTTTCATCAATCAAATCATCCAATAAAAAGAAATGGATGTAGCCTATAAAACCGTCGAACAAATCGAAGAATTCTTTATATCTAAATAAACAAGAATAAAGAGGATTCTCTTGGCCCAAATAAAAAAGACGAATACATTCTAATGTTAAGTCAAATCTATCATCAATTAAACTATTTACTCCACGTGCTTGATTAATTGAATGCTTGCCGTCAATACTGTTATTTGGAAAAACAATATAAGCTCCAACGGTAGAACCTGTATTAAAAAGTTCATTTACTTCGCCAGGAATTTGTTCTGTAAGCCACCGCTTTCTCTTATGATATTTATACGAGTGTGTTATGGCATCGCTGCCCAGAAAAAATTCTCCAAGTCCTGATTTATGATATAAATAAACACCATTTTTATTGTCAAATAATTCAAATAGGCTGCCATTAGGCAATGGTTTACTCCATAGCATCTTATGATATCTACGAAGTGTTGGACTGGTGATGTCAGGGTCACCGCCATTTGAATCGGAGTAAAAATTAAAATTTGTGTCAACTATCAATTTGTCCTAGCCCTATAGAATGTTCTTTAGGTGTAGCTTTCACTTTACCTTCTGATTGCAAATAAAAATTAATATTTCAACTTAGTATTTTCGTTTCGTTTAGGCAATAATACTCAATCTTTTGCGAAGGATGCAAAGAAAAAGTGCTCAAGAATCAAATAAAATGAACTATGGGTGCTTTGCATTTTGAGGGTAGGGGCAATGTCTATGATGATAAAGAAAAAATCATCTGGAGGTGAATCCTTTCGGCTTGATTGCGTGGTTAGCCATCCCCGTTTTCTTCAAGGTGTTTTGCATCAAGTATATCTTTATCTCTCCCGGTTGATTTCTTATTTTTAATAAGGTCTTCTTTAGAAATGAAAGGAAGATTTAATCCTTCCATTACGACTGTTGTTCTGGACTGGTAGGCGTTGTTAAATTCGACGCCGTCAATTTGGGTTATGATATCTATTCTGCGGGGTGCAACACCGATTTGGAAGATTATACCTTCCTCAACAAAAGTATTTTCTGTCAACCCTGACGCAGGTGCGCCAAAAGAAATAAGGGAGGCGAGTACTTTTTTTGAATTTTCCGGGCTTGCTTCTACCCATATGTCAAAATCACCGGTTGCTCTAGGATATCCATAAACGGCAAGGGCATAAGCACCGACAATGAGAAATTTTACCTCATTGTCTAACAAGCTTTGTAACATATCTTTGTAATCTTCGTTCAGCATTTCTGTCACCTTTAAGGTGCCACAATTCAGACGTCAGTTCCCAGACAAAAGATAGCCTTTCCTGAAAAGAGGCATTAACAAAGCAGTCATCTTGTTTGGTCTGTTTTTTTATCAGGGTTTTTGTTTTATCTAATTTCATAAGATTTTATATCATATTTTGATTCATTTGTCTGTATTCATAACGTGATCATATTATTTACTTTATCGGAAGGCTCAGGATGAATGTGCTTCCTTCGGGTGAGGTCTTGACCGTCACGTCGCCGCCGTGGGCCTTTGCTATTGACATGACGAGGCTCAGGCCGAGGCCGCTGCCCGGGGTAGACCGGCTTATATCACCGCGATAAAACCTCTCAAAAATATGATGGATATCTTCTTCTGTGATTCCTGGCCCTGTATCCGTTACTGAAATTGCTATTTTGCCGTCAGCTGAATCTGTGCGGATGCAGACTTCTCCGCCTGAAGGAGTATATTTGACCGCATTATCGATCAGGTTCGCAACCGCGCTTTGAATCATGGCCTTATCCGCCGGCACTCTGGGGATGTTGCCGGGGTTAAGCAATGTAAGGACGATGCCTCTGTCCTGGGCCAGTGCATCGTAAATATCCATAATATCGGCCAGAATTTCATTAATATCCAACTCTTCAGTGTCAAGCTTTGTAAGCCCCGCATCAGTCCGGGCTATCTCCAGCATGATGTTGATCATCGAGACCATCCTGTCGCATTCCTCGATGACATTGCCTGCCATATCCCTGTATTCGGCAAGATTCTGCGAACCGGTAATCGTCGTTTCAGCAATGCCTCTGATTCTGGTAAGCGGGCTTTTAAGGTCATGGGCGATATTGTCGGTGACGGCCCTCATATCTGTTATGAGGGCTTCTATCCGTTCGAGCATATCATTAAAGGCCGTTGCCAGCTCAGCTATCTCCCGGCCCTCATTCCCCACAGGCACCCTTCTTGAAAGTCCTTCGGTTCCGATGATGCCTGCCGTCTTTGTTACCCGCTCGACGCCCCTCATCGCTTTTTTAGTAACGAACCATGCGGCAAGGGCCCCTATAAGGAGTATCAGAGAAAAGGCGGTGGAGAATATCTCCCTGAAATCTTCCATCAACTTGTCATTGTCTCTCACCGTTCTTCCTGCAGCGATGAATGAACCGTCATTAAGACGCCGGATGATTACCCTGACCTTGTGTTTTCGTTCTTCAACCTTGAGCGTGATAAAATCCTCTTCGTTTTTCATGCTCGATGCTTCTTTCGTAAGTGTCTCTAAAACCCCTGTCCAGGGGGTCATGTCTGTTTTCAGGATGGGGTCAGCAGTTTTATTCATCAGCAGCATGAACATCCTGTCAACGCCCTCGTAACTTGTCTGCCTGTTGATTTCATCGGCAAAGAGAGTTTTGTTCCCTGATTCATAAAGCAGTTCAAGGTCTGATGCCTGTTTCCTTAAAAGCTCGTCAAGCCTTGCCTGAAGGTTGGAGGCCAGTCCGATATATAGAACGCCGAAGGCTGCAGCTGCAACAACAACGAATGCGGCGGCATAGGAAAGGGCGATTTTAAGGGCAACGCCTGATATTATGGAAGGTTTCCTACTCAATCATGTACCCCACGCCACGGATCGTCTGGATAAGTTTGTGCTCATGGTCTCGGTCGATCTTGTCCCTGAGATGGCATATTCTTGCCTCAACCACGTTTGTCTGGGGGTCAAAATTATAGTTCCAGACGTTTTCGATTATCATGGTCTTTGAAATGACCCGGCCCTTGTTCCTGATAAGGTATTCAAGCAGGGCGAATTCCTTTGTCTGAAGTTCTATCTCGACTCCCGCCCTGAAAACCTTTCTTTTAATCAGGTCAAGTGTCAGGTCGGATATGCTGAGCGTGGTGGGTTCAGCGGAGGCTGAAGCACGCCTAAGTACAGCCTGAAGTCTTGCGAGAAGTTCTGAAAATGCGAACGGCTTTGGAATATAGTCATCTCCTCCGGTTTGAAGCCCTTTAATGCGGTCCTCGGTGGAGCCCTTTGCGCTTAAAAAAATGACCGGTGTCATATTTTTATCCGCTCTCAGGCTCTTTACCAAAGATATTCCATCGAGCACCGGCAGCATTATATCGACCACCGCCGCATCATAAGATGCCGTCTGGGCCATAAAAAGGCCGGTTTCTCCATCGGGCGCGTGGTCCGCCAGATAGCCTGCCTGCGAAAGCCCTTTGATAATAAACGATGCAGTTTTCACATCATCTTCGATTACGAGGATTTTCATTTCTCATCTCCCGGCATTTGCAGGGGACTCGGGAATTATGTAAGCGAGTCTTGCGTTTTTCCTTCCTATACGCTTGTCCAGCACTACATCGACCTTGTAGAGTTTCCTGATCTTCCGCGTGATTTCTTCTTTACGGTTGTCAGCCCAGATATAATAGCCTTCTTCCGTAACCCGGTCGGGTTTTGGTACGTTCCTGAAATATTTGCCTGTTATCATTGGCATCACGCCTTCAAACACCTCGTCATCTGCAAGAAGGATAATTTCCTTGCCATTCGAAACGCTTAGCGCTTTTTTCGCAAACGGCAGGTAATCCTCACCGGGCTGCTGGTATATGTAAAAGACAAACATGGCCGAGGCCATCACTATGCAGACCGAAATGCAAAGGGCAAGATTGGACATTTTCAGTCCGCTGTACCTGTATATGTAGATCAGACTCCCGATTGATATCATGCCCATGACCGCTCCCCAGAAAGGAACACCCATGAATAATCCGGCGAGCGGAATAAGCGCCGCAGCTGCAGTAAGGGCCCATGTGATTTTTATCGTTAGTTCCTCCCATTTCTTTTGCGGAGGAGACGACAGCCATGATGCGATCATACATGCTATTGCCGGTCCCAGAGGCGCCAGATAAAGACCCCTCTTTGCAGATGAAACCGAAAGCAGCAGCAGAGGCCCGATAAACCATGGAAGGTAGCTGTCATTTCTGAAATTTTTAAACGATGCGATGAAAGCGGGTATCCCTATCAGCGTCCATGGGATCATCTCGGACGGCACCTTCGGCAGATAATAGAAAGGGCCGTGCATATGCCCCAGCGCGGCACCTTCGGGCGCCCCGGTAAAGCGCATTATGTTGTTTACGACTATCACTTCTCTTACGAAAGACCAGCCTCCGCTTTTATATAGTAGCGCTGTCCATATCGCGATGGGCAGCATGAAGAATAAGAGTGCGATATGCGGCATGGATCTGATGATGAGCTTGAAATCGCGCTTTATGATGATGTCGACAAGAATGGCTGATGCTATCATGGCGGGTCCCACGAAGCCCTTTGCCATGAAAGCTGTTGCAGCACCGATACCCAGAAGCATGGAATCCGTCCATTTCCCCTCGTGGGTTATCCTGAACCAGGCGATCATGGAAAGCGCCACACCGAAGACTAGTGCAATATCGACTATTATCCACCGGGTCTGGTCAAAAAACTGCCAGAGGGATGATAGCACGAGGCAGGCCATTGCGGCGGTGACATCCGATGTCCTTTTTCTTATGCCAAAGAAAATTGTAACCAGGGTCAGTATTGAAAATAAAGTGGAAGCGAGCCTGAAAGGCATATCGTCGGTGGTCCCGAAAACGGTACCGAATGAGGCCGCGACCCAGTAATAGAGAGGGGGTTTTTCCAGAAAAGGTACACCGTTCAGCCTGGGGACGACAAAATCGCCTGTTCTGGCCATCTCCGAACATATGCCAGCCATATAAGGTTCGTCGGGTCGCCATATGCCGTGATTTATCCCGGGAAGAAGTATGAGGAACAGAGCCCCGAGGATGAAGTACCAGGTTTTTTTATCGATCTTTTCCATTACCCATTCTCCCAGTTATTATGAAATTAACACATAATAAATTGACAAGGCAAATTGCATATTGGTAATCTTGACCGATGATGAATAATAAGGCCATTGTTATCGGAGCAGGCCCTGCAGGACTGGGGGCAGCGCTTGCCCTTTCCCGCTCGGGAATTGAAGTTGATATTTTTGAGAGGCAGCATGAAATCGGCCTGCAGAGAAGGGGGGAGACTATCCGCTTCAGTCCTGAAATGGAGGCTTTGCTCGGAAAAGGCTTCTTCGAGTCTCAGACAATCCATAAGATAAACAAGCGCCGCTACTATTCACATTCAGGCAAAAAGCTGGTTGACCGGACTATATCCGAATATAACCTGATCATCGACTGGCAGAAATTCATCAGGGCCATTGCATCAGTGGTTGAGAAATCCGGGGCAAGGATTCACACAGGAACAGCCGTCGATGGCATCATTATTGAAAAGGCAAGGGTGCAAACGGTTAAAATTTCCGGCAGGGATTGTCCGGCGGATGTCATCTATTCATGCGGAGGCATACATGATCTCTCTTCCTTACTTGCAGGAATTAACCGCTCGAAACTGGACAGGCCTGCCGCGAAATGGATTCTGAAAAACTATGACGGCCCGGAAGACAGGCTTGAATATCATTTCCATGCGGAAGGAGGAAGGCTTGCCGTCGGCTGCATATTCCCCAGAGGCAAAGGTGAGGCGGAAATAATCATTTTGAGCCTGTCGAACAACTGGCTGCCCGAGCTTGAAGAGTTCAGCGGGTTCCACAGGATTTTTTCAGACAGGATAAAAGGCTCTACGGTTGAATACAGCCTGCGCACATCAATCCCGATGGGCGGAATGATTACCGAATGCATGCCGGCAACAGGCCTTTTCATGGCAGGCGATGTGCTTGGCCATGTACAGGCAAGAGGGGGCAGCGGCATCAGGACATCCTTCCTGATATCGAATGCATGCGGTGTTGCCGGTGCTCATGCCCTAAGATACGGAAACTGGGACAGGGTTCCGGAGACAATCAGAAAAAATCCGCACATGAAATCGCTTAAACTGCACAACCTTATTTTTTCAGAAATAAGGATGCTCATGTTCAGGCCGGCGGCCACAGAGCAGGGGATGGATATCCTCTGGCCGGCGATTTCCGCAGGGCTTCGCTGATGAGGCATAAAACTGATAATGCCGGTTTTCTGCAATATGTTTCAGTTTGCTTGAAGGAGGAGATAATGAAATTAAGATTGCCGTTTGTTTTCTTTATTTTGGTCATGGCTTCAATTCTAAGCGGGTGCGGGATTTTCATAAAGAATATCCCGCAGGGGAAAATAGCAATTCCATGCCCTGACGGCCAGGATCACATGATAAAGGTTGGCCGGACTGATTTCCATTACACGGAATATCCCGCTACCGGCGAGCCTGTGCTTATGGTTCACGGTTTCGGTTCCTCGACATATTCATGGGAGAAAGTGGCCCCTGTGCTTCAGTCAAAAGGGCTGCACGTCTATGCCATCGATATGAAAGGTTTCGGCTGGTCTGACAAACCCGAAGCGTCCAATGAAGATAAATATGACCCTGTTACACTAATGGAGGAAGTCCGTGCCTGCATGGATGTCATGGGACTTAAAAATGTGATCTATGTCGGCAACTCTCTGGGCGGGGCCGTAGGTACCCTCATGGCTATGGAGTATCCTGAATATATCAGCAGAATGGTGCTTCTGGATCCTGCAGGCTATCCCCAGAAAAAGCCGATGATAATACGTCTGGGGGCAGTGCCGGGGGCTGTCTACTCAATCAAGGCGCTGTTCGGCAAATGGGTGGTGAAATGGAACCTGAAGGAAGTTTTCTACAACAAGGACTGGGTTAGCCAGGATCAGATTGATAATTATTATGCGAGGCTCATCACCGAGGGTTCAATAGACGCTCAGGCATCAATAATAACGAAACTCGATTTCGACTATTTCAAACCATACCTCAAGCGCATACCTTCAATAGAGCAGAAAACACTGCTTGTCTGGGGAAAAGAAGATGAATGGATTCCGCTTATCGTGGGCTATCAGTACAGGCACGACCTTCCCAATGCCAACCTTGTGATAATTCAGAATTGCGGGCATACGCCACAGGAGGAGTTTCCGAACATTACAGCAAATCTGATCCTTGATTTCATTGATGAAAAGATAACAAAAGATATGACAATCGGGCCATTTTCAAAAGAAAACAGGTAACATTAAGGAGAAAAAATGATGAATTACGGGCTTGAAGATAAAGTTGTTCTCGTAACAGGCGGAAGCCGGGGCATAGGGCTCGAGATGGCGAAGGCTCTTCTCGGTCAGGGCGCTAAAGTGGCTATTTGCGGGCGGAAAAAAGAAGGCCTCGATGCGGCTGCAGCCCTTCTTAATGCCGGTGACAGGCTTCTTGCAGTCCAGGCGCATATCGGACAGGAAGCAGATGTCGAAAGGATGTTCGATGAAATCACAGCCTGGTCCGGGGGCCGACTTGACATACTCATAAACAATGTAGGCATGAACCTGCTGACCGCATCGATTGCAGATACGGAGCTTGCAATCTGGCAGAAGATAATCGATTCGAACCTGGGAGGTACATTCCTGGTTTCAAGGAAGGCTGCTAAAATTATGAAGCCCCAGAATAAAGGCTCCATCGTTACAATTACATCCGTTGCTGGCAGGAAGGCTTCTCCGGGCATGGGCATATACGGGACTGCTAAAGCTGCGATAGAGATGCTTACAAAGGTGCTTGCCAGCGAACTGGCGCAGTTCGGGATAAGGGTCAACGCTGTTGCGCCTGCGATGGTAAGGACCGATTTTTCAAAACCCTTCTGGTCTAATGCAGACATACTCGCCCAGATCACGAAAGGAATTCCCATGGGCCGCATAGCCGAGCCCGCAGAAGTTGTACATCCCGCTCTTTTCCTTGCCTCTGACGGTGCCAGCTTTATTACCGGTCAGACTCTTGTAGTTGACGGGGGAACCACAGCGATTTAGCCATGACGACACTCGGCATTGACATAGGATCCATAACGGCAAAGGCGGCCATTTTAAAAGACGGCAGAATCATCGCCACAAAGGTTTCTTTTACTGGATACAACGCGACACAGGCCGGAAAAAGAATATATGATGATATCCTTAATGAAGCAGGCATAAAGCCAGGATCTCTGAGCAAAGTGGTGGCTACGGGCTATGGCAGGAATTCCATAGATTTCGCGGACAAGGCCGTCACCGAAATAATCTGCCATGCAACCGGGGCGCATTTTCTAAACCCCGACGTCCGCTCCGTAGTCGACATAGGAGGGCAGGACAGCAAGGCCATCGTTATCGACGCCAGCGGCAAGGTCAAAGATTTTGCCATGAACGACAAGTGTGCAGCAGGAACAGGCAGGTTTCTGGAAGTGATGGCCAGGGCTCTCGAGGTGGATCTCGACAAATTCGGTGAGACCTCTCTCAGGGCTGAAAACCCGTCGCACATTAGCAGCCTGTGCACGGTGTTCGCCGAAAGCGAGGTCATATCCCTGATAGCCAAAGGGGAAACACGCGAAAACATAATAGCGGGCATTCATGAGTCGGTTGCTTCGCGCGTTGCTGCTCTTGCAAACAGGGTGGGCGTAAAAAAACCGATTATGATGACCGGAGGCGTTGCGAAAAACATAGGCATTGTGAAGGCTCTGGAAGCTAAGCTCGGACCCATGGAGGTCTTCACCGAGGCCCAGGTGAACGGCGCGATAGGCGCTGCAATAATCGCTTCCAGGATTTAAGTATTTCATAATATGAGTCGAAAGAGTGAAGAATGAATAAGCTTGGAAGGATATTCGCAAAAGGGATATTGCAGACCATTATTATAATAGTAGCCGGCGTTGTGATAGGCCTTTCAGTAAACGCTCTGCGTCCGGACAGGATTGAACCGGTTAAGGGCGGCACGAAACAGACAGAGCAATCTTCTACTCAGTTAAATCCGAATCTTGTTCCGGTTACGAAAATAAGCGTATGGGAAGGTTTCAAGGCCTTCCGCTCCGGAGAGGCATTATTCATCGATGCAAGAAGCGATTATGACTACAACCTGGGGCATATCCCGAAGGCAATCAATATACATCCCGGCAAAGGCGACAAATCCGTCAATGCGATTGAGAAAAACAAATCAAGGCTTATCATCACCTATTGTCTTGGCGTTGACTGCCCTCTTGCCGAGGAGCTTGCAAAAGAGCTTGCAGCAGACGGGTTTACCAATGTCAGGGAAATGCCTGAAGGCTGGGAAGCCTGGAGCATGTCCGGCTACCCTGTGGAGTCCGGCAGATGAACATAAAAAGGCTGATCTATATTCTGGCAAGGCTTATAATAGGCGGCATGTTCATTTACACAGGCTTCATTCATTTTTCGGAACCGGCTGCCTTTGCAAAGGCGATCGATGCATACCGCATCCTCCCGAACGCATTTCTCGTGAATCTGGCAGCCATATCCATGCCGCCGATCGAGATCATCGCCGGATTCCTTGTCGTAAGCGGAATATTCATCGAAGGTGGCTCCCTCGCAATCTCAGGCATGCTTGCAATATTCGCCGTGGCGCTGTGCGCGAGTCTTGTCCGCGGGCTTGATATCTCATGCGGGTGCTTCACCACCGACCCTGCCGCTGCAAGGATCACGTGGTGGTATCTGCTGAGGGATTTCGGGCTTCTCATTATATCAATCGGCATATTCATATATCCTGCAATATTTGCGGACAAGGACCAGACCGGATAATAATATTTGAAAGGTTGAGCCGGGGTATTCCCGGCAATTTTCGGAGGTTAAATTGTCAGGTGTAATGGAAGAGTTCAGGGAGGTTTTAGGCTGGGAAAGATGCACCGAATGCGGCGAATGTCTTGTAAACTGCCGGTATATGAAACTCTCGAGGCAGGACGCGATTAAGGACATCAGGAAGATAAATCTCGGACTTCATCAAAGATCGGTTGCTGCAAAAAAGTGCATGAGCTGCTATGCATGCAATGCATTCTGCCCTAACGATGCACACCCCTATGAAAGGATTCACTACTTCTGGAATGACCGGTATGAAAGAGAAGGGCTGCCTGCAAGGGCCAGTTATCTTATGCCCGGAAGGCTTCCCAATTTCAGGCAGAGCATCGCATATACCGGAGCTGAAAAGGCCCTCCAGAAAAAATGGTCGAGTGAACAGCCACCGGCAAAGACCTGCCTTTATCCGGGCTGCAACCTTCTCGCAATGCCTCTTCTGGCTGAAGGGGCCATATTTGAAGAGCTTCCGGTATGGGGCAGGTGGGACCTTTGCTGCGGCGAGATGTTCTTCAGGATGGGTGCGCTCGAGCCTGTCAGAAAAATTTCGAAATACCTGAGCGAATTTTACCGTGGAAAGGATATAGAAGAACTAGTGTTCATATGTCCTGCCGGATACAACATGTTTTCAAACGTGCTGCCGGAGCAGTTCGGTGCGAGCTTTGATTTTAAAAAGACATTTTTCACGGACTGGTTCATCGACAGGATAGAAGACGGGACTTTCAAAATCAGAAAGAAACTCTCAGGCACTGTTGTTATGCATGATTCCTGTCATGCGAGGGTGCTCGGGAAAGATTTCATGCAGTCTCAGCGCAGGCTTCTTGAGATGCTGGGGCTTACAGTTGCCGAGACGGAGCAGAGCCACGAGCACGGTCTCTGCTGCGGCGTGGCTGCAGGATGCAACAGCTTCAGCCTCATCGACCTTGCCGCATGCGGCCTGAAGGGCCTTTCCGCTCTTGACAGGACAAAGGCGGATGAGGCTGCAATATATTGTACGGGCTGTCTTCTGACGCTGGGCATTTTCAGGCTGGCGAACCCTTTTGGCAAGCGTCTTAAGCATATTGTCGAATATGCAAGAGAGGCCCTTGGCGAAAATGTTAAAAGGATGAATACGAAAAAGGCTTTACAGATGGCCCTCGGGATCGGCGTTAACGCACTGCCGAAATATCTCGACCCGGGACGCTTTAAGATGTGATGAAAAAAAAGAATACAGGAGTCAGGAGTAAGGAGACAGGAGAAAATCCAAAGGAGAAATATGAAGCTGCGTGACATGATAACGCTGGAACTGCCGCCCATAGGCATCAAGCTGCTTGATGAAAAGCTTTATGAAGAGTTCAAAGATACTGTCCTTTTTTCAGGCATCTCATATTGCCAGGGTATATTCGGTGCGACATTCGGTATGGAGCTGATTATAAATGCGGGCTCCATAAAAATATGCAAATGGTCGCCTGTCGTACTCGGTTTCAAAGAGCCGGGAAACGATTTTGAAAAGACGATCGAGCCTCACCTCGAGCGGTTTGCGATAAAGGGCCTGTACATGGCGCCGATGCACTTGTTCAAAAAAGGCATAACACCCGACGGTGTGATCATAAGGACGAATCCGGACAACTACAGAAAGATCATAGACCTGCTTGGATGGGACAGCTTTATCGACCCTGAAAAATACAAGCAGGACCAGACGTCTCTCAATACATTCAGAATGAAGCCTCCCACCGGCTTCTCCGCAATTTCGATCAAGTATATCAACCGCATACTTTCTCTGCTGAACAGAGTCACGCTCTGGCACAGGTTCACCACGTTTATATTCAAGAGCGATTATGTAACTAAAATCTTCGATAAGTTCATCACCCGCTATATGGCCAACATGAGCATGTGCAGGAACAGCTTTGTCATCCCCTGGCAGAATAAAAAGGCCAATATCAGCTACTACTGTACCGGCGGTGTGGCGTGGGGAAAGAATGAGCCGGATGACATGACATCGGGCTACCCGTATGAGATATACCTCAAGCTTGAACCCCATCTCGATTATCCGGGAAAGCTGCCGGGTGATTCGAGGCTGATGAAGCTGGATAAGACTAGAAAGCGGCTGCTTGAGGCGGCAAAGGCCAAAGGCTATACAATGGCGCCGTCCTACGGTAAAGAGGCATAGACCATGGAATTCAAACCTTTCTCAAATGAAGACAACCCTTTAAGGCGCTTCCTGCTCTTCATCTTTGCACGGTATATCGAGATACCGCTGCTGCTTCTCTGCTATCAACTGCTGCGCGGAAAGTGGAAAAGGATAGGGCAGATAAGCTGGTTCAAGAAAATTGCAGGGATTGCCCTTGCAAGGCCTTTCGGATATCTCGGCGATTCTGCCAGGCCGATCCCGTATGATGAACTGATAAAGCTGATTGACGCGCAGGAAGGCCCGATTGCGGTGGGTCCCTGCCGCTGCCGCATCGGACACAAGGTGTGCAGCCATCCCATGGAAACCGACATGGTCTTCAGGACCGGCTACTACGCATGGATGAAGGCGTTTCCCAAAGACTACCGGCAGATATCAAAGGAAGAGGCTAAAGCGATAATAAAGGCCTGCCATGAAAAAAAGATGTTTCACATGGTGTTCATCCACTGCCCGGTCAATCTCTACAATGAATACGCCATCTGCAACTGCTGCATATGCGGCTGCGTGCCATACATAATCAACCGGGAACTCGGACAGCTTGATTATCCGCTTATTGACGGGTTCTTTTCCGCCCAGACCGACAGGGACAAATGCAAGGCCTGCTCGAAGTGCATTGAGATATGCCCGTTCGATGCAAGGAAACTTGTGGACGGCAAAAGCCTCACTGCGGATAACTGCTTCGGCTGCGGGCTCTGCGTTTACGAATGCCCTGAAAAGGCAATTTCAATGAAGAAGCTGAGAGAGCCGATTCTTAAAAGGGACCCGGCAGGCAATGCGCCTCCCGGCTACACCCCCGGATTATACAAACAGCACGAACCATACACTGAAAAATGATTCAATTAGTTGTTATTATAGATTAAAATCTGTACTACCCCACCGGTGTCGATGTGACGATTCTGGAGTTCTGATATTTCGGTCTGTTCGCCATTTTCTGAATACCCTCGATCATGTTTGCACCGAGCGATTTGGTGAACAGATTGACGACAAAGGCCGGTATATTGCCTCCCGGGTCAGCCATTGCCTGGCATATGACAAGTGTCATGTCATTGCCCCTGGGAATGAGCGTGTACTGGGTAACAACCTTCGCCATCCTGACGACATTCGCCTGGAACCTGTAATTGCTGTCTATGCTTTCGGACCTGCAGTAGATGGTACCCGACGCCTTGTCTATGGTCCAGACGCTCTTCACTACGCAGTCGCGATCGTTCATGAACGCAGGCATTCTGGTCTTGTTGTAGACATAATGGACATCGGCTGTATTCTTAAGACCCGGAATATCTGCATATGAGGTTTCGGCGCATCCGTAGACGTATTGCGGACGGGCCGAGACATCCCTTAAAAGCGCTTCAACCGAGGCAACAGGCGCATTTATCATACCGGCTGAATATATTTCATAGACGCCGCCTGAACCTTGTCTGCTGTAGCTGACGATGCCTTTTGTTTCGCCGGTCTTCGACCACTGGCCGCTTAAAGCGAGAAGAGGTGAGAATTGCATAAGAATAAGTACCGCCATTGCAAGCACAACACCGAAAAGTCTGTTTTTCAAAGACCCATGCACAACTTGTGTTTTTGTCATTTCGACCGAAGGGAGAAATCTTAATACATTTATAAGACAAAGATTTCTCGTCACTACCGTTCCTCGAAATGACAACCGATTTAGTTGTGTAGGAGTCTCTTTCATATTATCCTCGCCTCAAAAGTTTCATATGAAATTTTTCGGCATGAAACCCGATTACTTTAGACGTCAGAATTATGAAAGATTACGTCTTAATGGAACAACTTATGTTGCCGATAATTATATTTAAATAGCATAAATACTAATACTTGCCGGGGGGATGGGTTTCATGTTCAAGTCATTTTCAAAAACAGGCTTTTTAGCTGTTTTACCGATGTTTCTATTTTCAGTCATGATCCTTTCAGGGTGCAGCAGCAGTTCCAATTCCGGTTCCGTTATTGACGCATTGCAAAATAGTCAGACTGGTAAATCGGTGTGCGACGGCATGGTCTATGATGTCTCTTTTCCTGATGAGGTGCCTTTCCTGAAAGAGGCTGCCAGAGATGGCCGCGCTTCGTTCTGGTTTGAAGAGAGCAGCGGCGGTAAACATGTTCTGGGTCAGATACAGCACCCAGGGGAGGGAACTCTTCTCCGGATAGAAGGGGATCTGCCAGCCGGTACTTATAAGCTGATGATGAGTGTGGACGGCCAGGAAGACCTGTTCCTGCTTGACCCTGTTGTCGATATTAATTCGCCTGCCTCCATAGGGTATGAGGGCGATGCAGTCCCGGGCGGAACTATCACAGTGAGCGGATATTTTATGGGCAAGAGGCCTCAGGTATGGCTTGATTACAAAACAGCAGAAAGCGGAGATTACACGAGCATCGAGTGCAGCGTGCTGGACGGGCCCGGAGAATATGACGACCCCTATGATGAATCAAGCGAGAAATATCCGATGGAGGTAACGACCGGCACTGGAGAGTTGAGCGTAAAACTGCCGGATACAGGTGCGCCATGGTATTCGGCCAGGCTGATTATTATAAGCGACAACGGATTTTCAATTCTTTCTCTTGGGAACTCTGAAAATGGCGCACCCGACTCGGGAGAATCATCCGGTCTTGTTTCATCAGAAGATGCCGACAACAGGGGGCAGGTTATCAGTGTAAGCAAGAAATGTGAACTCAAGGCATCGTCTTTTCAAGGCAGACACGGTTACACTGACGGTCAGGCTTACGATTATCTGATAGCCGCAATAAAGGAAAATTTCTTCAAGGTGCACAAGTATGTTGCAGGGATTAGCCTTTACAGAAGTTCCAAACTGAAAAAACCGTCTGATTACGATTATTGCACCGCTCTTTATAATGTCGAGTACAGGACTCAGGATGAGGCCGGCAAACCCATCATTGCATCGGGCGTAATAATAATGCCGAGCAGTTTGGGAGGACTCAAAAAAGCTCCTCTGCTTAGTTTTCAGCATGGGACAATGCTCAAAAAATCAGAGGCGCCCAGCATGTCATCAAGCCCCGAACTGGCGATGGCAGCATGCTTTTCGGCAATGGACGGGTATATAACCGTGGTTCCCGACCATCCCGGGCTGGGAATGGCTGCAATGAAAGACGCCGATTATTACCATCCATACTGCCAGGCCAAACCGATTGCATACGCCGATGCAGACATGATAAAGGCCGTTCCGGAAATCATTGAATGGATTGAATGCCCCTCGGCCATAATGAGGAACGTTATGAAATATGCATGGTCCTCAATTTCAAGGCCATCTGTTGACAATCCATGTGCGCGGCCTGACGGAAGGGTGTTCCTGACCGGATATTCAGAAGGCGGTTATGCGACCATGGCGCTGCTGCGGGAGCTTACACAGAATCCTGAGAAATATGGGATATCGAGCGTGACGGCAGTCGCATCCCAGTCAGGGCCTTATTCTCTTTCAGACGTCATGCTGAAAAGGCTCATGTCCAAAACAGAAAAATTCCCTGTCTTTTATTTCGCGCCGTACCTGGCGGTCACGATGAACAATTACAAACATCTCTATGCTCAGCCCGGCGATTATCTTGCCCCCAATAAGCTGGAGCTTGTCAACTATATTAATGGAAATTTCAAAGGCGATGATGTTGATGAAATCTTCAAACCCGAATCGGGTTTGCCAAGGGAGGCTTTCAGCGAAAATCTAAGAAACGAGCTTGACGCGCAAACCGGATCTTTTTACGAGGCGCTTAAGGAAAACGACCTGGTTTCAGGGTGGTCATGGGATTCTTCGACAAAGGTGGCTCTCGTACATGGAACGACGGATGACTGCGTTTTATGGAACAACTCATATCGCATGAAACAAAATCATCCCGAGGCCGAACTTATAGATGTCTATGAAGACTTCTCTATTCTCGGCATGGTGCAGCCAACGCATGTCCTTTATTTTACATTCTGCATGGGAGAAGCGAGCGTCTGGCTCCGTGACAGGCTCAAGGAAACCAATTGATAAGGGGCTCATATATGAATACTCGAAATCGTGACAAAAATTATATCTATTTTGTTATAGCGGTAATATCCATTGGCCTGCTGTTCACAGGCTGCAGTTCTTCGAGCAGCAATAATGAGCCTGCAGTGAACCTCACTTATGACGCGGATCATGACGGTCTTCCTGATGAGCTTCAATCTTCTGTCAAGGATATTCTTTCAATGACGGATGGAAGAGTTGATTCAGACAATGCGGATATGATGTTCGATGCCTATAAGAGTTTTGGTGACAGGTTTCCATATTCCAAAAGAGTCAGAGAAGTTCAGCAGGAAATATCAGAACTATATACCGGATATGAGGCATTGCCAGTGGATGAAAAAACAGAAGAAGCGTTTTTGCGTCTGAAGGAACAGCTCAAAACTAAATTCCTGGAGCTGTCTGAAGATGAAACTTATGTTGCCATACAGGATTATATGGATGAGATACTTGAACAGGCATCCGGGGATGCCGTAACTGAAGCCTGGGCTGGAAATGAGAAATGGGAAAATCTCAGGCGCGGCGACGTAATGCTCATAAAGAGCCCGGACCTTGACTGGCATCAGCAATTCTATGTCTGGAAATATTCGCATGCAGGAGTCTATAACGGCAATAATCTCGTATATGAGGCTGTAGGGGAAGGAGTAGCGTTAAGGCCGCTTTCCAAATGGAAGAAGGCAGGCGTCTATGTAGGTCTGGGGCGCAGCAATATGAAAAGCGAAACCGAGGTATGCGCAAAGCTCGATGAGCTGTACGGAACTTTCGGAGGCGACAATACAACCGCCTATAATTATATCATCCCCATGAAAACAAGCTGCACGAATATGCTCAAGTTCAAGGATGCGCCCAGATACAGGGAAAATGCGCTCTACTGCTCGCAGCTGGTATGGTGGCTGCACAACTATCTGCTTGGCTATGACATAGACAGCAATGACGAGAGGTATTATGCCGCGCTGATCGCACAGGCGCCTCTGGCAAGATATCTCGTCAAGGTTCTGCTGATTCCCGGAGTCCTGCCTGATGAGATCGCTTTTTCTCCATATATCAATATGTATGCCGCCGGACCGAACATAACCCCGGTCGTGATACCTTCGTCCATCATATGCTCCTCAACCGAACCCCTTAATTGCGGTGAATACATCGAGTTCAGCGCATCAGGTGCTTCATCGCCCGACGGCAGGGAGATCGAATACAACTTCAAGGTCGAAATTTGTACAGACAGCGGCTGGTCCATACTCAGCAATAAATGGCAGGCCGGGTCTGCCCTCGGTTTGAGGCTGTCTGAAGGACAGGACATTGAGAACGTATCAGTAAGTGTACGCATCAGGGAAAAGGGTGTCGAGGGAAGTGAATCAGGATGGTACAGCCGTTCTTACATTGTAGAGGAATAGCAGTCGGCCGATGGAAGGTTTTTGCAGAAAGTCAGCCGGCGGAGCAATTACAGTCTTATTTCTGTCGGCCTTGATTGTTTCGATACCGGTTGACGGCATTCAGGCAGCAGGCAAATCACAGGATAAGGCTTATCTTTATATCCTCTCTTCGGGAAAGGACGGGGCATCTATTGTCAATACGTTGTCGCTGGTCGATGCGGATGCAAAAGCTACAAAAGAACTGTTCCGCCTTGAGAAAGGCAATATCGAAACCCTCAGCCGGGACCCTTATGGACGTTTCTGGGCGGGATATTCCTCACCTGACGGACGCAGAGAAAACCGCGTCCAAGTCTTCAGCCCCGACGGTTCCATTGCAAAAATGATTCGCACTTCCGACAATCCGGGTGCCGGTATCGTTTTCTCCGGGGAAAGGGCATTTGTCGCATGCACTAAAAACGGCTTTTCAGGAACAATCGATGTTTTTGATCAGAATAAGCTCACGCGGATCAAAACCATTGAACTTTCATCGGGTATAAAAAACACCCCTTATTATCTGACCGCAATAGCATGCGATGGAAAGCGGACAGTAATTGCAGGCATGACAACCGGACCTGTGCAAAGCCTCAATTATTGCGTCATTACCGTAATTGACTGCCTGAGCCTTTCTGTTATCATGCAGACCAAACCTCTCAGAGGTGTCGATATCTGGAGCATACTGCCTTACAGGGGTTCATTCATCATGCTGAATAATGCCTTCAGGGAAAAAGCAAACGGCAATTATTCCGGTCTTCTTGTTCTTGACGGGGACAATAGAATTAAAGAAATGTCATATTTCCCATCACCTCTTATGGGTGCGATAAAAGGCGGTACCCTTTACGCCTTCCATAACGGGGCTTTCAATTCGACATCAAGCGAAACATCCAGAAAATTGAGCATCTTAAATCTCAGGACAAAAGAAATGTCAGTATGGCCTCTGCCGGACAACTGGGACTGTTATGGCATGGCCGCTACAGGGAGTAAGGTTCTTCTTTTGAATTCCCAGGCGCCTCAGAGAAAAGCAGGAGGTATTTATGAATTCAGCCCTGAGGATAAAAAACTATCGCAAATAATGAGCATCTCAGACGCATCCAGGATGCTTTCCGCTGAGCAATGAAACGCATATCCAGGGGGAAATCCAGGAGAAAAAACTTAAAATTCAGGCTTATTGACTTTTTTTGAAATGACCGCATACTTGCCCTTATCGGAGTTTGAGTATTAATGGAGCAGAAAAGGCATTTAAGCGAATATTCCCTGTACACTGACAACATCGTCTTCCTTAATATCAAAAAAAGGCGGCGCAGCATTGTGAGCGTAAGATTGTCAGCAGCGGTTCTTTTATCAATAATTGCCGTTTGCTTATTTTATACAACCGCCACTGCTGCAGAAGCAATATGGATCGGCAACATCATTATCGATTACAATTTAAGCAATTCATTAAACAAAGAAACATCGGATAAGGACTCGACATCAAGGCACAGTCTTAAAGAAAATGCCCATTTCAGGGTGATAATCAAGGCCTGCGGCGAATCGGCCCAGAATCTGAGAATTTCAAACCCTGATGTCAGCTATACAATGACTGAAAGCAGATTCAGACAGGTTAAAAAATCCAGGTGCGTAAGGTCAAGCAAAGGCCCCGGCGATAAGGATATGGTCGATTACGTTACACCGGGCAGTTCAGAAAAAGAGCACAGCAGCTTTCAAGGGCTTCTTCATCCGGATTTTCCTAAATATGATTGTCAGTCGGTCTTGAGCGTTGACCCTGAAGCGAAGGAATATATCTTTACAATAGCTTTGAATAACAAGCCGGCAGTTCTTATAGATGGAAATTCACAGATGGAATCCAGGTATGCATGTGAAAACGAGACTTTCATAAAGGATGTCAAATACATTTCTCCCATTATGCTCAAAGCAATTGATATTGAACCGCAAATAACCGCAAGCTGTGACAGTTCCGGAAGAGTGTGCAGCGCTACTGCTCCCGGCTCGGAGCGGATACTTCCAATAATTGCATCTTTTGCAGGCAAATATGACGGCGGGAAAAAAATCAAAGGCGAGATTTTTTACCCGGACATCAAATCCATTTACGGCTCTGCCGGTGAGACAGCTATGGATACGATGGATAAGACCCTTGAATCATTGAAGGAGCTTTCAAAAATGTCACCTGGGCTCAAACAGGAACTTGCCGAGGCCGAGGCTGAAATCAGGAAGTCCATGAAAGAGCAGAGTGATCAATACGAGGGAGCATCAGACCCTGACCTTAAATCGAAAGAGACCCTGAAAGTGAGCTGGGAATTTAAAATTCATGATGATTGCGAAGACATGATAGATGAACTCAAGGAAAGCATCTCAATGCTTCGTGCCTATTCGAGTGAAGAATTGATAAACAAAGCCGCTCAAGACGGATGGGACGGTTCACATGAAGGTGATGGAGAGGTTTATGATGAAAGGGTTGCGAAAGAAGGGGTGAGGCAATACAGGAAACACTGGTGGGACCCCGGTTACAACCCCTCACAGAGTTCAGCTCAAAATTCAGAAGGTCCTTTAGATGGAGGCTCGGCAAAGATAGACATGGCGACAAACAATGACTGCAAGGTTGTGAATGCCGACGAAGTTAGGGATGACTACAGAAAAAAATGTTACCCCGATGTGCTTTTCAAAGCGATGTACGAACATGAGCTCACACATGCAAGACAATGCAGAGAAGAAGCCACAAGCGCTGAATACAAATCAGGAACACCCAGGTCCTATCAGAAATTCGAAATCGAGGCCTATTGTGTAGGAATTGGAATAATTCTTGATTATGCAAAAGTAAACTGCAAAGACTGCGATCTTAAACCGTATGAAAAAGAATATAAAAGGCTTTGCGGAGGAAAACAGTAAATATATGAGCAGTGCATATGTACACGGATACGACGGGAAAGAAAATCTGAGGCTTGCCGATCAGGCGGATACCCTTGTGGAACTTCTGCATTCGGATACCTTTTATCCGGCCGGAAGCACAGTCCTTGAAGCGGGATGCGGGGTCGGGGCGCAGACCGTGACACTTGCGGCGAGAAGCCCTGAAGCCCTTTTCACTTCGATAGACATTTCTCAAGCATCTGTCGATGAAGCTGAAAAACGCTGTGATGAGCTTGGATATAAAAATGTAACATTTAAACGAGCGGACATTTTCAACCTGGAGTTCAAGCCCGAATCATTCGATCATGTATTTGTGTGTTTTGTTCTTGAACACCTCAAAAATCCTGTCGAGACCCTGACAATATTAAAAAGGCTTATCCGGCCGGGCGGCACGATTACGGTTATAGAGGGCGACCATGGCTCGGCATATTTTTACCCGGACAGCGTTTACGCACACAAGGCAATTTCATGCCAGGTGGAGCTTCAGAAAAGGGCCGGCGGCAATGCCATGATAGGCCGGGAACTGTATCCGCTGCTCATAAAGGCAGGCTTCAATGAGGTCTGCGTCTCGCCCAGGATGGTCTATGTGGATTCGTCCAGCCCCGGTCTTGTGGAAGGCTTCACGAAAAAGACGTTTACCGCTATGATAGAAGGAGTTCGCGAAAAGGCTATCTCCGAAGGGCTCATGATTGCAGACGATTTCGATCGCGGCATAAGTGATCTATACAGAACTGCTGCTGACGACGGCGTCTTCTGCTACACCTTTTTCAAGGCCTTTGCTGTAAAGTAAAAAAATCAATTCTCACTTCGTTATATATGCATTGGTTGCAATCTGACCTTACAGACAGGCAATACCAGTTACGATATTCTCTGACATAAGCCTTAGCGACCCTGTATAAAAGCATAGATATCATCATGGGATCATAAGTTTCTGGAGTTTTATTAAACCGACAATATATCGCAGATATGTATAGCTGGCAGAAGCATAGATGTCTTACAACTTAATAAAGATTAAGTTATTAAAGAATCAGCGCCCCCCTTATCCTCTAATTTCTTAGCTATCGCGGCGTTCATCTTGATCCCTTTACTCTATATCGAGAGTTCAGATAATAAAAGGAAGAGCTTCTAACATGCACTCCCAATCTTCCTCGGCAGGAACGCTAGTCTTATTAACCATTCTTCCCCCTGAGGCTTACGTTGTTACTGTAGGCGCTGTCAAGCGTCGCCTGCTGCAGCTTGTTGGGCTACTCTTTTCTGGCAGTGCAGGAATGCACATCTTTACAGAATTCCGGATACAGTTTCTTCATACATTCCGGGCATATGGCGTGCGAGAATTTGGCTTCCGTGTGATTGGAAACATACAATTCAACCTGTTCCCAGTAGCCTCTGTCATCGCGAATCTTTTTGCAGTTTGCACAGATGGGCAAGATGCCCCGTAGGGTCTTGATCTCCGCCATTGCAAGAAGCAGTTCTTGAACGTTCTTCTCTAGCTCATTTTCAGCCCGCTTACGATCTGTAATATCTATCATTACCGTCAGGAAGTATCTTTTCCCCTGGCTTTCGATGATTTCAGCTGAAAACAAGCCATCACGAATGGCTCCGTTCTTTGTCTTTACTTGAAGTTCCAGTTCATGGATACGGCCATATTCATTAAGCGTGGCAGCGACCTGCTGCTGATGGTAAGGATTCACAAACAGGCCCAATTCCGCGCTTGTCTTCCCGATTACCTCGTCTGGTGAGTATCCAAGAACTCGCAGAAAGGCGCTGTTGACTTCAACAAATCTCCTATCAGTAAGCATGCTAACGGCCATGAGCGCGGGATTCATTCCAAAGAGCTTTTCAAACTTCTGCAAAGCCTCCTGTTCTATGCTGAGATCCTTCGAGAGGCCTAGAATACATGCAATTCCATTCCATGTGCTCACCGTCACGCGGGTTTCGACAGGAATCAGAGCCCCGTTTCTGGTTTTCAAAGGCAATGGGCATGATTCGCGTCTACCTGTAAGCATTTCACCCAATATTACCTCCGCCTCCTTGTGAACCCACGCAGGATGCAGGTCACTTACCTGCATACTTTTCAATGTATCAAGGGAATAGCCAAGCTTTGTGGTGGCCGCCTGATTGGCAAAGAGAATCCGGCCTTCGGGGTCGCCCACGATCACAATGTCAGGGATGGATTCAATGAACATACGGAAGTTAGCCTCTCTCTCGGTCAGGGCTATTTCCGACCGCTGGCGTATAATGGCATGGGCTATGCCCTCAGCCGCTATGTGGATCAGCAGGATGGCGTTGTCATCCCAAGAACAGGGGGCATGCACAGAATCGAAACCGAGAAACCCGATTGTAGACTGACCCTTGCGGATTGGCACAGCCAGCAAGGATTGTATGGATTGTGCTTCTAGAATCTCGCGTTCGCGGAACGCCTCCTCAGGCAGATCGTCAATCCAGGGCAAGTTGATGTCGTGACCCGCGGTCATCCTGCCCATCCACCAAGGCACTTCAGTCAGGGGAAGATTCTGAAGGTTGCCTTTCTGCGGCTCAACCCCAGGCGCACACCATTCGTGTGTGTTACTCGCAGTCTCCTTATCGAAGAGAAATACATAACACCGGTCAACTTCTTCGGTTTCTCCAAGATGCTTCAGTGCCTGCTCTATGGTATTGTCCAACTCTGTGAGCGAAGCTTTTCCAATAATATCCAACACGGTCAGAACAGCAGCCATGCGCTTCTGGTTCTGGTGTTGTATCTCCTCGGCTTCGCGTCGGGATGTAATATCGATGGCAAAACAGGTTATGTACTTTACCTTGCCGTTGCTATTGAAGACTGGGGTCTTGGTGATTTCCAGGAGATGTAGGACCCCACGCGAGTCAGCGACCCATTCTTCAGAAACAACGCTTTGTTTGCTTTCCAGAACAGCCCGATTCGATTGCTCGCACATGGCAGCGACATCGGCAGGAAACAGGTCGCGTAGCTTCCTGTGTTCTATCTCCGGCTTTTCCTTGCCAACGAAATCGGCATGACACTGATTGACGCTGCCATAGGTGATCTCGTCCGAAAGAAACCACATTTGCACAGGTACTGATTCTATAAGTAGCGTCTGTTGCTCAACCATGTTCAGGGTGCTATCTGTCTCCTTATCATCCATTGTTCATATCCTTTTGTTCTTGCTGTTCATGGCAGCTTAAATAATCATCAATATTTTTATATAGATTTTCTATTTCCTTTTAGACAAGGTCCATAAACAAGATATATGTCTGAGCTACCATGCCGCTTTCTCTTGGAATGTTGAGTTTGGGTGGTATTTCGTCAAAATACATTAATATTCTAATTTGCAGGATGTTGCCATCATTGCTGCTGATGCTGCATCCGGCAATGAAGATGATTGTAGATATCGATGCTGTCGCAAGCTTCTTCATGGATACACCCCCGTGTATGATATATATATCGGATATCAGACAGAAACCTTAAGCATAAGCTGCTCAGGAATCAGACAAATCTAGCCTTTAGAATAGGGGGTGTGTGCTTTTCCATATAGATAATTTCAACCAAAACCCAAATAACTAAATAATTGTAAACTCCTAATAAATCCAACGGGTGGTATTTATTAGGAGCTTACTAATATAGATCTCGTGTGGAAACCGAAACACGGCATTGGAAACAAGTAATGCAAGTTACATCAAAGTTGATAGTACTTCGTGAACCATAGATTGCTATGAAGAATGTCCAAAACCCAATAATCAAAAAAAGTATAAATATCTTGAGGTTATCCAAGATCAGCTTGTTTTAAACCTATCCCAATAAGATCATAGATCCCAGGATTGTATGACAATGTCATATCATCCTGGTAATATCTGTCAGATCAGATCTGGTTTTTGCATGTTATAGTATGAGCCGCATAGGGGTCATCGGAGATTGTTTGAAGCCATTTTTAATATAAAATGACTGCGCCTTAAGGTTGTTGCCGTCTGTTAAAACTGTAAGTCTTGAACAGCCCTGCTCTTTTGCGCAGGAAATCGCTTTTTTAAGCATCTGAGAGCCGAGACCGCGGTCCCTTGCTTCGGGTTCGATGACCATATCTTCAAGAATGGCGGCCTTGCCGCCAAGCGCGGTGGAGACAAGAAACAGCAGGCTTGCGCAGCCTTTTATGCGTCCCGCTTCCTCTATGACTATAAACATACCATTACGCGGATTTGATATTATCTCGGATACGCCGGTTTTCTGTTTTGCATAATCGGGTTTGAACTCAGCCTCCTGCTCGAAGAGAAGGGCAAGCAGGCGGCAGATGTCTTCGATATCGCCGGGGTCAGCTTCACGTATAATGATATTCTTCTTAGAGAGCATAAATTCCTTTTTCTGATAAATATCCTACAGCATTATGCCTTACAGTTATTGAATCCATCTTATATCTCTGTATATTCCGTCCCAGAACATGTATTCCAGGTTCATTGAGGTCCTGAATGCCTCTCTCATTTTCAATCTGTTTTCGGCCGTGGTGTTTTCCATGTAGCCGCTCACAAGATCGATGAATGCCTTGGTTTCGCTTGTCTCCCATTTAACGGGGGCATAGCCTTCGATCCATTTCGCATATTTGTTCTGAGGCGAGGGCTTCTTCATATTCATGTCGCCGCCTATTTTGTAATATACCCAGTCGCAGGGCAGCATTGCAGCGAGGCCAGCCTCGAAAGGCTCCAAAGCAGCAGTCTTTATAAGGTATGAGACGTACAATTCGGTCGAAGGTAGAGGCGAAGCGTTCTCCAGTTCGGTCTTTGAAATGTTGAATTGCTTGATGTACACGTTATGGACATTGCCGATCTCGTCGTCTATTGCCTTGATGTTCGAGACGATAAAGGCAGATGCCTTATCGTCAGGGGCTTTGGAAAGAAGAATGGCGAATGCCTTCCTGTAATACTTCAGATAGATATAATCCTGAATAATATAGCTCTTGAAAGTTCTTTCATTCAGCGTTCCATTAACCAGTTCGCCGTTGAAAGGCATATTCAGGATTTTCTGGTAAAGTCCCTCGTTTTCGGCAAGCATCTCGTCAGTCAGGCCTGCTGTGTGGGAAGGAATATAATGCAAGAAAATGATCAGAGAAATGAGAAGCGCTGACTTTATACGAATATTTCCGGCCATGAAAGTTATCCTTCTCATATGTTTTTGAGCATCCATTCCCATATGGCTGCAAATGTCTCTTCGCGGTTAACCTCGTTGAAATTTTCATGATAGTTCTTTTCATGCTCCATAAAGCTCAGCAGTTCCTGCGGTACGGTCTTAAGTGCGGCCCTGCTTGCAGCCGGATCGGCCAGATAATCATCGCCGGCAATTATGGCAAACATCGGGAAGCGTTCCCAGTTCTTCAGGCCGATTGCGACTTTAGCCTGAGTTCTGGCGCTTTCAGCACCCAGTTTTGCTGTGGCGGTGGTTCCTCGAAGCCCAAGTTTAGTGTCCTCAATATGCCGGGCATGAATCTTTTCGTCATGGGTGAGCTTGCCGGTTATGTCAGGCGGCACCACGGCAAATGTCGGATAGATCGCTGCTATCACGCCGGCCAGCTTTTCGACTATCGCAGGGACCTTGACCTTGTTCTTGAGCCAAGGCGATGAAACGATGAAGCCTTTGATATCGGTTTTCTTCGCTGTTGTCAGGCCGTAAAGGAGCGATATCAAGGCGCCGTTGGAATGGGAAAGGACAAAGACCGGCTTGCCGGGATGTTTCGCTTTCACCCATTCATAAAATGCGTTCAGGTCGGAGACGCTTTCCTCATAAGAATTCGTATGGAAATAGACTTTGCCGCCGGGATTGTGCATGGGGTATGTTCCGTGCCAGCGCAGGTCGAAAGCATAGGTGGCGACGCCTTTGTCCTTGAAATAAAGCGCAGGCGTAACCCAGTCTCCCGCATGGGCCATGCCGCCGTGGACGCCCAGAAAGACGGCTTTTACATCACCATCGGGCAGCCATTCATAAACCTGCAGTTTTGTATTCCCATCCGGACTGAAAACTTCTGTTTTTGTTTCACTGAATCCCATGTGTTTTCTCCTCCCTTTATCTTTATTTTAAAATGCCACCTGTCATGAAGTATGAATTGACGATTATATGGTATCCGTTTGATTATGAGGTCAAGAGATATTCAGAATCGTCCGATAATTAATTAGTATGAGGTAGTCTATGGAAAAGACATGGTACATCCTTTTCTCAGCAATTCTTTTACTGGGAACGGCCTGCAGCTCTTCGAGCGGCAATGATTCTACCGGCCTTCAGGCCGTCATGCAGGCGCAGCTCGATGCCGACTGGAGCGCATATTCCAGCGGCAAGCCCGGTTTCGGCGGAGGCATAGCCTTGCAGATATTGTCATCCAAAGGCGAATATTTTCTTACAACCGCAATGGGAGCGGATGTTAAAAACTATTCCAGGTTCAGAAGTGCAAGCACCACAAAGACATTTACGGCTGCTGCCATAATGCTTCTTTATCAGCAGGGTCTACTTGATATCGACGATTACATAACAGATGTTATTCCGGGGACTGCGAATCCATACATCCCGGACACGGCTGATTATGACATTCCATACAAGGACCAGATAACCATAAAGATGCTTTTAATGCATTGGGGAGGAGTTTTCGATGTAGCAAACTCGAATATCCCGGAAGAAAAAGGCCCTCCCTATGGCGGAAAGAATTATATTGATTTTGTGAAAGAAGGGGACCCGTACCATCAGTTCAGATTTGACGAACTTCTGGGGATTGTTGCAGCATATCAGCTTTCAGATTCGGCTCCGGGCGTTAAATATCATTATTCAAACACAGGGTATTCTCTCCTGGGCAAAATCATTGAAAGGATTTCGGGCTTAAATTACAATGACTTCATCAGGGATGAGTTCATATTCCCCAACAGCCTGTTCGATACATCCCTGGTTGTCAATTCTTATCAGATCGCACTGCCTTCGCCGTTCGTTCCCGGCTATTATTATACGGGCGACTCGCCTCTCGTTGATGTAACTGAGGATAACCTGACGGCGAATGTTGCAGAAGGGAACCTGATAACGACGCCGTATGACCTGGCGCTATGGTGCAGAAGACTTCTCTCAGGCAAGGCCGGTCTTACACAGGATACCGTTGAAATCATGAAGCAGGCGGCTCTGCCTCAAAAGGAAAGCTCGCCGGTGCTTTACGGACTGGGGCTCGAGTACATTCCAGGTCTTGGCTGGGGGCACGGCGGGGCGCATCAGGGATACCTGACCGACATGTATCACAACACCGATACCGGCATCACGACTCTCATGTTTACGAATGTCTGGAACATAACTGACGGCAAAAACTCTCTCAGCGTTCAGGCTCTCTATATGCGCGATATGAGCAAAAGAATAACTGACCTGTTGAGCTAGCGTCCAGGCTATATCAACGCTTCACAGGTCTGCGTTTAACTGTAAGGAGCTTTTCAATATCTGAAAGAACGGTTTCACTGCTTACATCAAGGAGCAGCCATTTTCCGTCATGATAAGTCCTGGCCCCGTCATACAGCCTCATTGTCCCGGAAGAGATTTCATGCCTTATCGTTTCGATCTTCAAACGCTCTTCAGCGCCGAATACAATCAATATAAGGAACCTGCCTTTTTCGGCTATGAACGTGCAGAAGGATTTGCTTTTTTTATAGCGCAGGGACCAGCCGTGATTTCTCCCGCCGTAAAGCCATTGTGGTGTAAAGACACCCGGATAGTAAAGTTCAATCATGTCTGAAACACGCATCCATAAGCCGTAAGCTCTTTTGCCGATCCAGGATTCAATCTGCTGCGGGGCAGGGGGATTATCCTTTTCAGTTAATCTGAGGCCGGGACCATTCATCGTTTTTGTCTCCTGTTATCCGGGAATGATCTTATATCCGGCAATGATCTCGACATTGTTTTTGATCATCTGCCAGACAGGGCAGACCGACTCTTCGGCAAGTTTCATGGCCCTTTGAATGTCCGTGTCCTTTGCGTCATTCGAGTTCAGTATGAATTCAAGAAATATCTTTTCAAATTTTATGGGAGGATTTTCCGTCCTTACTCCTCTTGCGTTTACCTCGAAGCCTGAAACGGTTTTACCCATCTTTCTCAATAAAAATACAACGGCCGTTGCGCTGCAGCCGCTGAGACTCATAAGCAGCATTTCAAGGCCGTTATACCCCTGGCCGTCTCCCACCGGGGGGATATAGTCAAAGAAGACAGGGGCGTCAGGATTCGATACCGACTCCCCCCTGAATTTAACTTTCTGATTTATAAGATTGACCTTTATCTTATCGATCTGTCCGGACATGATTTCACTCCTTTGCCTGAAGGTATGGCAAATAATACAAGCATTTTTGCCGCATTAAAATAGAAAGAAACGTCAATTGCGTCAAATGAATCTGCGAAACATTTTCTTAATCAGCCGGATTGACCTCGGAACTGCAATGGCTGCACTTATTAGCTTTCTTCGGTATTGAGGAGAGGCAATAAGGGCAGTCTCTCGTTGTAGTTTCAGCAGCCTTCTTGAATTTGTTCATGCCTTTTACAAGAAGAAAAACGGCGAACGACACTATAAGAAAAGAGACTATGACATTAACTAAATCGGTTTATGCAGAATCGCAGGCGGTTGAATCATGTTTTGCCTGAACGATTCCAGAACCCTTTGAGTGACATCGGTTTCAAAGGCCTTCTCATACTTTACATCCAGAACATAGGCCTTTGCCCTGAGCCGTACCGCAAAGCAGTTATCCAGGTTGATCTGGTTCACCAGCACAACCCATATTTTCTGATTGTACACATAGGGACTGCTGGTCAAAGATTCCTCAACAAGTCTTTTTGCAAGATTAAAATCCTGATCCATCGATATGAAAAAATCCATCTGGACCATCATGTCCAACTCGCCCCAGTTTCCTGATGAAACGCTGTCCATCAAGAACTTGTTATTTGGTATAGTGACGACACTGTCATCCAGGGTCACCAGCCTGACAGACCTTAAGCCTATTGATACAATCTCACCATATGAACCGTCAAAAGTGACCCTGTCCCCTACCTGGAACGGACGGTCAATAATTATAATCAGACCAGCGAGAACTGACGCCGCAAGGTCTTTCAGGCCGAAGCCAATTGCAACAGCGGCGGTTCCTGTTATTGCAAGGACAACCTCTCTGGAAAGCTTGAATGACACCATTACTGCTAAAGCTATTCCGACGATGAATATTGCAAAACGAATCAGTGTGGATATCTGATTTATCAGAAGCCTTCTATGTGCGAACCGTTCCCCCAATGGAATCAGTACCGCCCTTATCGTGCGGGCTGCAAACCATGTTACGAACAGAATTATTATGCCGGTCAGTATGCCACCTACCTGGATCAGATCAATAAAGTTTACCGCTCCCGCTTTTTCCATAATTATTTACCTGTTGATGGTATCATATGCTTGCGTTTCAGATACCTTATTATTTCCGGCCACCATTCTATCGACACCCTGAAATAAGAATCTCTTTCTATAATCATGCCAACTTCTTTAAGCCTTGTTACCGACTCTCTGCATACCTGTTCAGGGCAATTAAGCGACACGCATACATCTTTGATACTGATCTCTTCATGCCATACTATTGAACTCAGAACGAGCTTGTCCGTTTCGGTTATCTTTTCAATGACCGAATTTCCTGGACCCTTGTAGAATCTGACATGAACAGAATATTCGTCTTCAGCCGAGATGGATTTAACCCAGTAATGAAGAGCCGCTCTGGGTGAACCGAGCGTAGCGTCCCATATATAACGGTTGTAGTCTTTAGATGTATCCAGCAGTTGTGCTTCCCCGGCAAAGCCCGGTAACTGTTCGGATAGCAGATTTTCATAATTAAACCGTAGCCCGGTAAGCTGAGAACGCAGGTTTATAAGCCTGCCGATCATTTCATCAGGCCATGGGGGAAGGGTAATCGTCTTTGAAAAAACAGTATCTCCTCTCATTATCCAGCTGTAAAACTGATACGGATATAGTGAAAAGGAGCAAAGCCAGAAAACATGGCCGGAAGTCTTTTCCGCCAAAGTGCTGAAGGCCTTCAGTCCATTAATTGTGTTTACCCCCCTCATGAACCAGAAATGCAGATTGTCCAGAATTATCAATCTGCGCTCTCCTGATAATATCCATGCGTATAATTCATCAATGCTCGATCCTGCTTCAGGCGGAGCGCCAAGTCCTGATGCAAGGTGGTTTAAAACTTCCTTTTCACTGATTACGCGTTCATCCAGATTTATATATATGCTGTCCTTGAAATTGCTCTGATACAATGCTTCTTTAAGCCATGTTGTCTTTCCGTAACCCATATTCCCGACAATATTAACAGGGCCGACCCTTTTCCCTGACCTCCATTTTTCAAAAGTTTTTAAAAATGCATCCATCTGAGTGAAATAATCGATTTTCAAACGGAGATCGTCTGAAGGCGACTCATAAAAAGGCAAGAGTTTTTCCTCGGGAAGAGTCTGACTTATTTCTGTTCCGGGTTCTTTATCCTTGATGTTGCGTTCCAGCCTTTTTTTGAAAATATAGGCCAGCATCCTCTGTGTTTGTTCGAAACTCGATATAAATTTTTGTATAAGCTTGAACAATGTATTGATGAACAGAACGCAAAAAGCGGCTATTGCTACAAAGAAGCCATACCAGCTTTTATTTGTCTGTTTTACAATATTTGCTAATCCGCCGGCAGGGCTCAACTTTAAATATGCATTCGATATTTCCTGTCTCCACCATTTTATCAATATTGCGAATATAAGGATGCCCCCAACGAGAGCGATTTGAAAGACCTTGTCGTAAAGATAGCCTTTTCCCAGAACAGCTCCAGATAAAATCATAACAATTGCTATTGTCAGAGCGAACCTTCCGCATAAATGGATCGAACGCAATAAAAGCGTGCTTTTTTCTTTTGAGATATTCCCTGAATTATTGGAGATCAGGTATGAAATTCCGTCATTGGCTGCCTTTATTACAAAGCGGTAACCAGCATACCACAGCGCAATAAAATACAGGATTCCCCAGACGCCGTCGTTTGTTCTAAACACTATTACATATGGCGATAAAATTACTGCCGTTAATAAAATTATTTCATCAAACAACAGATAAATTATTAAAAAAACATATCTCAGCAACATTATCAGAAACGGTTCCTTTAATGAGGAAAGCAATAAACTCTGAAGCCTGTCAATAAAATGCCTTCCCCTCCTTTTCACAAAAATATAGACAATAATGAGGAAAATAACCCAGACAGCTTTTGTCACAACAGCACTTGCAGTATATGGATCTTTCAGTTTGGAAATCTTTTCCAAAGCTACTCGTTTTTCACCCAGTCTTACCCACTCGGCAAAAAGAAATAATTGGTAGATTTCTCTATTCAACTGTTCAATTCCCTGTTTGTTCAGGCCCAGAGTCTCCTTTCTTTTTTGAGGAGTCATTTTATCGAGCAGGCCAAGGCGTATATTGTTTAAACGGTCTGTCCAGACAACCGAAGATTTGAGTTTCAGCCACTCAAGTTCCTTCGTCTTGATATTCAGTTCGTTAGCAGATTTATTAAGTTCCGCGGATAATCCTTCCAGTTCATTGAGCATGGAGGCCTGCGTTGAATCAATCGGGATTACGGATCTGAATGATTCCGCATACCTTGGCGCATGGGGAGTCGAACGGTAAGCAGCAATGTTGTTTTTAATATTGCCCCGGGCATTCTGGAGTTCTTTGACAACCATATCATATAATACATCTGCTTCATTTGAAGAAGGTGGTAGCTTATCTATATTGTGATTTAGGGATTCTGCATAATCGTTTTGTCCCTGTATGCCGGCTAGCAGGGATTCTCTTTCTTTTTTTAGATTGTCGCCATATTTTTTCTGTTCAGCTCTTATCCTGTAGATATCAGAGAGTTCATTGGCAATTTTTTTGTCAACTTCAGATTTGGCAGTATCCACTTTATTGACTGGACTGGCATTGATTCCGGCAGGGGTTTCGGTCTGAATTACCGTGCTGGGGATAGTTTTGGGGGCTTTATTGTCTGCTAGAGTATTGTTTGATTCCTTTTTAACCGTCGCTGAAGAATTATTGATATCAGTGTTCTCTGCAAAAAGATTTTCCTGGATGAATATAACAACAAACAGTAAAATGATAACCGATGAAAGAAAAGACCTTATTTTTCTTTTTGCCATATTAAATAATATAGCACACCGCCTTACACAATAGCATTAAATTCCTTATGTTATTGGCGGTTATTGCTTTTGCCTTCATTAGGCTTCACCTCTTATTTCCTATCTCCGACGGGGTCTTCAATCTTTTTTAGAAATTCTCTGTGTTGTATGGTTTTACATTCTGCCATCAAAAGAATATTTTAAAAATTAAGGAAAACTTTATAAAAAACAAGTGAACCGATCATTCGATATTGAACTCCTGCAGACAAGCTGGTCATAATCATGTAATTTCGGGCTTATCGGATTTGTGGTGTTCTTAACTGTGAACCTCAGCAATGATCTTACACTCAGGGATGACTTCAACATTATCTTTTATCATCTGCCAGACAGGGCAGACCGACTCTTCGGCAAGCTTCATGGCCCTTTGCATGTCCGTGTCCTTTGCGTCATTCGAGTTCAGTATGAATTCAAGAAATATCTTTTCAAATTTTATGGGAGGATTTTCCGTCCTTACTCCTCTTGCGTTTACCTCGAAGCCTGAAACGGTTTTACCCATCTTTCTCAATAAAAATACAACGGCCGTTGCGCTGCAGCCGCTGAGACTCATAAGCAGCATTTCAAGGCCGTTATACCCCTGGCCGTCTCCCACCGGGGGGATATAGTCAAAGAAGACAGGGGCGTCAGGATTCGATACCGACTCCCCCCTGAATTTAACTTTCTGATTTATAAGATTGACCTTTATCTTATCGATCTGTCCGGACATGATTTCACTCCTTTGCCTGAAGGTATGGCAAATAATACAAGCATTTTTGCCGCATTAAAATAGAAAGAAACGTCAATTGCGTCAAATGAATCTGCGAAACATTTTCTTAATCAGCCGGATTGACCTCGGAACTGCAATGGCTGCACTTATTAGCTTTCTTCGGTATTGAGGAGAGGCAATAAGGGCAGTCTCTCGTTGTAGTTTCAGCAGCCTTCTTGAATTTGTTCATGCCTTTTACAAGAAGAAAAACGGCGAACGACACTATAAGAAAAGAGACTATGACATTTATGAATGCGCCATAGTTCAGCGTGACAGCCCCAGCCGCCTTTGCCTGTGCCAGGGTTGCATAGGTTACCGCCGCGTCTTTGCCGTTCTTCAGGACGATGAACAGGTCCGAAAAGTCGACGTTTCCCAGCAGCAGACCTATAGGCGGCATGATGATGTCATCGACAAGCGATTTGACGATTGCACCGAATGCGGCGCCTATTATGATTCCGATCGCCATGTCCATGGCATTTCCCTTTATAGCGAATTCCTTGAATTCCTTTAACATCACTTCACCTCCTGTTTTTTATGGATTTCATAATATTCATCCTTATTTTAATATACGAGGGTTTTAAGAAGTGCCGCCTTGATGTGAACCCCACCATAGTTCTTTGCCGATGTTTCTCTGCCAGGGGCCCTGGCTCAGTCAGTCTGATACTTTTCCTGATTCGCCTTTTACTGCTTATTGTCAAGTGCTTCGCGCACTTTTGCTGCAAGTGTTTGTCTCGAAAAAGGCTTCTGTATGAAATTGACGCGCTCAACCAGCACACCATGGAGGGAAACTATATCGCCGGCGTAGCCGGACATGTACAGAAGCTTCATTTCCGGGTAATGGGAAACCAGTTCTTTTGCCAGGTCCCGGCCGTTCATTTCCGGCATGACGACATCAGTTATAAGCAGGTGAATTTTGCCGAAATGTTCTTTGGCCACACGGATGGCTTCACCGGGTGAAGATGCAGTCAGCACATCATACCCCAGACCCTCCAGTATAATCTTCACCATGTCCAGAATCGAAGGTTCGTCTTCCACAACCAGCAGGGTCTCATGGCCATGCATATTGGGAGCAGCATGATTTTCTTTTTCAGACTGCTCTTCGTTTGCCTTGTGTCGGGGAAGATATATCCTGAAAGACGTACCCTGGCCGGGGATGCTGAAGATATTGATGAATCCTTCGTTCTGCCTGACTATGCCATAAACCGTTGCAAGCCCGAGGCCCGTGCCTTTTCCGATATCCTTGGTGGTGAAATACGGTTCGAACACTTTTTCCAGTGTCTCCTCGCTCATTCCGCAGCCATCATCATTTACGGCCAGCATCACATATTCTCCCACCATAAACTCAGGGTTGTTTGCACAGTATGACTCATCGAATGTAACCGATTGCGTCTCGATGGATATTTTACCCACGCCGGTGATGGCGTCGCGGGCATTGACGCACAGGTTGGCCAGTATCTGGTCTATCTGTGAAGGGTCGATCTTGACAGGCCACACATCTTTACCCGGCATCCATGCAAGGTTTATGTCTTCTCCGATCATTCGCCGAAGCATCTTGAGCATGCCTTCGACAGCCGTATTGATATCCAGCGACCTTGGTGCGACTGACTGCTTGCGGGCAAAGGCCAGCAGCTGTCTGGTGAGGTCCACTGATCGTCCTGCCGCTCTGCGGATTTCCTGAAGGTTTGCGAATATTGGCAGGGCAGGGTCAACCTTTTCCAGAAGTATCTCGGTATGGCCGATAATGACCCCAAGCATGTTGTTGAAATCATGGGCCACTCCACCGGCCAGCCTGCCTACGGATTCCATCTTCTGCGCCTGAAGCAGTTGCGAATGATAGCTCTCGCGCTCAGCCTCGGCTTCTTTTCGTACCTTTTCCTGGCGGTCTCTCTGTAATCTTGCGTTCAGTATGGGTGAAATAAAACCGGCTATTTCCTCCAGAAGCACTTGATCATCATGTGTATAACCATTCTCATTGTTTGCGACTGAAATCATTCCGATTGCAGTGTCGCCAAAAACTACCGGTACCGTCAGTGAATTATTTATTTTTATATGATATTCAGGCACAGGGAAGGGGCCGCTGGAACACAAAGATATCTTCTCACTTATTGCTTTCCCCCAGTGGCTATCCTTCCATGTATCAGAGGGTAAAACTATCGATTTGCCGGTTAGAGTGCGTCCTTCCCACATACCATTGTTCAGGCCCGGCATGACGAGATCTCCATTTTCATCAATGTATCCGAACACGCCGAATTCGCTGTTCAAAGTTTCCAGCACGACAGACAGAATTTCCCCGTACATTTCTTCGTCTGGCCTTGAGAGAAAGATGCCGGCAATGTTATTGATGATGGTTTTTCTGTGCTCCGATTGCAGTATTTTTTTCTCAGCCTGTTTTCGTTCGGTGATTTCACGTATAAATCCTCCGATGCCTGTCTGACCCTTTCCGAGAGGAACAGGAAATTTGACTGTTTCAAAATAACGTTCTCCGATTACCTCTTCGGATGTTACAGCCTTTTGTTCAACCAGCGCCTTTTCGTCCGATTCCCTGCATTTGTCAGCGGCACTGAGGGGCATAAGATCAAAATCAGTTCTGCCGATTATTTCAGGCAGTTCTTTTTTGAAGAAATCTTGCAGGGAAAGGTTTGCAAATATATGACGGTAGTATTCATCTTTCAGAAAAGCCATATCGGATGTGGTATTCAGGAAGGTCCTGAGATTCAGCTCTGATAGAAGCCTTGCATCCTCTTCCTGTTTGCGCTTTGTAATGTCTGTGATAGTGCCCATAAACATGGCGGCTGAACCATCTACTTCCTTGATTACAGTTGCTGTGATAAGAGCGTTGAAGACGGTTCCATCACCACGCTGCAATATGAAGGGCCTTTCTTCCACATAACCCATTTCCATTATTTCTTTGAGAAAACCGGCACGCTCATTGGGATTGCTGTACAGCTCATGGATTGGGACTCTCATGAGCTCTTCTCTTTTGTCATAACCGAACATTTTTATTGCCGCATCGTTAAAATCTATCCATTTGCCGCCGGGAGATGTTACAAAGATACAGTCGCGGGAGGTCATGAAAAAGTTTCTGTACTTTTCCTCACTCTTATTGAGTGCTGCCTCTGCATGGTTGCGCTCGGCGCGTGTCCGCAGTGTTGCTATGCCGAAAGCCAGATTTTCAGCAAGATCCTCCAAAAGCCGTATCTCGGAAGGAATAAATGCATTCGGCACTGTTGAGTAGATATTGAGTACACCAATGATTGTAAATGATTCGTTTTTGAGGGGAAGGGCGATACTGGAGCGATAACCGCGCTTTATGGCATTCTCTCTCCAGGGTGATGCTTTCGGATCTTTCATGAAATCCTGGATATATGAAGTCTTTCCGGTGCGAATGGCTGTCCCTGAAGGTCCCTGCCCATATTCATTATCCGCCCAGGTGATATTAACGATTGACAAATAGTTATCTTCGATCCCTGCCCAAGCTATGGGGCGCACTGACCTGGCGGCATTGTTTTCGGCTTGTCCCACCCAGGCCATATGATAGCCACCCTCGTCGCAGATTACCCGGCAAATGTCGTCAAGCAATCCCTGTTCGTCATTGGCTCTCAAAAGAATACGATTGCAATTTCCGATGGCTTGCATTTCTCGATTTTTGCGTTTAAGGAGCGCAATGACTTTTTCGGATATTATCTGGTCCGACAGAATTTTGCCTGCAAGAATCGTTGCAAGCGGAAAGAGCAGAATCACGGGCGGGCCGATTCGCTTTACAACATCAAGTCCAGCACCCCCGGGTAGCGTGAACATCAAGGCAAGCATTGCAATATGGACGATAATCCCGAAAAGGAAAAGGTTCCCGACAGAAGGTGGCCTGATCTCCGGCTTTAACCTGTAATAGGCCAGCAGACCGATCCCTGCTGATGATAGGATTATCAATGAACCCGTAATCATCCCGGCTCCGCCCAGGAATAACCTCAGGCAAATTGTCATAACGCCGGCTACAGCTGTAGCCCAGGGTCCGAAAAACATTGCACAGAGGCTGATCATAATTGAACGGCCGTCAAATATCAGACCAGGGCCCAGGTTAAGAGGATTCAACATGCCAAGCATGGCGGTTCCGCCGAAAAGAGCTCCCTGCATAAGCATACCCGGGATTGTATTCCTTCCGCGGAGTTTTTCGATAAAAGCCGAGACAATGCTGAGGGCTATCAGCAAGCTCAGATTGAATATTAGTTCAAGGTAGATCACAAGGCGCTTTCCTTTCTGGCCAGCACCGTATGGCCTCTTTATACGTGATGAATAATTCTTCTGTGACTGTTAGTTAACATGCCGCCTGCACCTGACTTTTTATAATAATTTAACTCCGTTAAAAAATCAGTTGAATTATAATTATTATCGGATGTTATCTTAAAAACCTTTAACGAGAGACCCTTGCACAACTGTCTCGGTTGTCATTATGGGGAACGAAAGTGATGAGAAAATAGGATCAAGAACCTCCCGTTTCGCCTTCAAGCCTGTAGCTTAGATGCCAATTTTGCAATTTTTTATCTCGGTTCTAAATCCGGAATAAGATCACCTTATAACTATTTTTGACTCATGCCTGTACTTTGACATGGCCATATAGGCATAATCCCTGACATACCAGGATGGATCTTTATCGATGACATCTTGAAGAATGATTGCCGTATCAGGCATGCCTAACCTTCCAATTGCCCAGCAGGCCTTGGTTCTAACATTGATCTGGGTGTCATTCAACGAAGTTTTTGCAAGGTCTGCAAACTGGGCATCCTTCAGATTGCCTGCCAGGACAAGGGCATTCAGTCTGGTGCTGGCCTTGCTGTCCCCTGCAAGGGTTCTAAGCTCATCAGGATAAAGACCGTTAGTGTGTTCAACATTTTTATCAAGCATATAAATAAGGCTGAGATACCGTTTTGCGGAATTAGAGGATGATGCGTATTCATGTATTTTTGAAGGGTCGGAATAAAGCGCATTTTTAAGGTATGTTTTATAAAAACCCGGAGCGAATATCAGCAGATAACAAAGCGTTACAATAACTGCGGCAAAAGGCTTTTTCAAGAAGAGACGTGACAGACCGAAAGCAGCCCACCCAAGAATAATGACAGGCACCATGACAATAGGCCCTTTCAGAAAAGTTCCTATGCCGGTTCTGAGAGCCTTGTTCGGGTCTCCTGTTGCGTCTTTCAGTATCCTGTCTGCAGAAACAATCCCGGCCCCACTGTTTAAAATCACTGACTTGCAGGGAAGTTTTTCATCTGAAGCGGCAATTACCGAACCATTTACAGCACATGGATTATCGGTTTTAATAAAAAGTGTACCATGAGGTAATCCTGTTATTTCGCCTATCCTGTTTGATACTGATATGGCGTTCTGTGTTCTGAAATTTAACGGTTTTATCACATCAGCAGCAAGAAATGTGTGGTTGTAGTAGAAATCATTTATGTTCCTGAGCACTGGGGTCTCAACCATTGCATCCCGGATGAGTTCAAAAGACTGGCTTTTCAATAAAAGAAGAGGGGCGCAGATCACTGCAAAAAAAACAAGCCAGGCAATATAGGAATTTGGTTTGTCTTTAGTTTTGTTTATTATCAAAAGCCATGGGATGAAAAAAACCACGGGTGAGAGGATACCAAATATTATCGAGACATGAGGATGTTCTCTGCTGTATCCGGATATTATTGCAAATGCAGCTACAGCAGTGATAAGGCCGGCCTGTATGATCCTTGAGAAAGCCTGACTGCCTGCAGTAAAAAATATTACAATTCCTGCCGCAGCCGCGGCTATTCCGATCAGAAGGCCGAGTGTCAGTCCGAAGAACGCGCCGCTTCCAAGCTGGTGTACGAATGATGTCAGATATGGATCATCAGGCCTTATCACAGTGGTCATCTGGTTTGCGGCAAAAAGTGACATCTCTGCTGAAATGCGGACTGCGTGGTGTTTGCAGAAGATGAAACCGAATATTGTATAGAAGAGTGCACAAGAAAGCCCCCCGACCACAGTTGCTGCAAGAAGACGGTTGATATCTGTCTTTTTCAGTTCGGGGCCGGGGGGAGTAAGCGCCATAACCGAATCAGATCAATCTGTCTTTTTAGAACTTCCGGCTGATATTATTTTAGCCTTATAACTGTCAAGAATATCTGCAACTGTCTGAACAGACTTTGCACCTTTCCGGCCTCTGACTGCTTCGACATCCGACCTTGAAAGCCAGACATCCTTGAAGTTTTTTACCTCCTTGGTATATGAAATGAAATTTGATAGGACTTCGTCGCAAATATTGGTAAATCTGCGATTGTCCATAAATGCGATATCTCGTATTTTTTCAACCAGGTCTTTGTTAAGCCTCATGACATAACGGATTCTTTTTCCTGTAAGTTCAGCCCTCGGGCCTATGAATCTTTCATTATCCCTCGGCGGTATTGGTGCCCCCATTTCAAACTCGCGGGCAAAGATGAATGCATCCATGGATGCGGATACAAAGTCTACCATAGCGATGTTCAGCATGCGGGAAAGCACTCTTATTTCTCCAAGTGTGGAGGGTTTGAAGTACATCATAAATCTTGCCAGTTCGGGTGTTTCCTGCTGATAACTCATGCATTGTCCTCCGGGATTAAGATTTTCCATAATCGTTGTTCCTCTCGTATCGTTTTATTCGAACCTGGGATTGCCAGGTTATATCTCCATTATTTCACGTTCTTTTTCCATCATAAGAACGTCAATCTTTTTGATATAATCATCTGTAAGTGTCTGAATGTCTTCCTGGCCTTTTGCCAGATCGTCCTTGCTTATCTCTTTTTCCTTTTCCATTTCTTTTAAAAGGGCATTGCCGTCCCTCCTGTAATTCCTGATCTCAACCTTGAATTCTTCCCCCGTTTTTTTGACCAGCTTGACCAGATCACGCCTTCTTTCTTCGTTAAGAGGAGGAATGGGGATTCTTATAATCTTGCCGTCGTTCTGGGGGGTCAGTCCAAGCTCACTTTTCAAAATGGCCTTTTCAATGGGCTGGAAAGCCCCTTTATCCCAGGGCTGAACCGCTATCAGCCTTGGTTCCGGCGTGGAAAGTGTGGCAAGCTGGTTTATCGGTGTGGCTGTTCCGTAATAATCGGCCATCAAGCCGTCCAGAAGGCTTATTGATGCCCTCCCGGTTCTGATTTTTGTAAGGCCGTGCTTCATGGAATCAACGGCTTTGGTCATTTCATTTTTTACATCATCCAAAACTTCTTTTATCATCAATTCCTCCTCCGTACTACAGAACCTATGGCTTCTCCTCTGACCAGTCTGGCTACATTTCCCGGGACCTTGATATTTATCACGCTGATGGGAAGATTATTTTCTCTGCACAGGGCAATTGCCGTCGCATCCATTACTCCCAGATTCTTCGAAAGAGCCTCATCGTAATCTATATCCTTCAGGAAAACCGCATCACTGTGCTTTACAGGGTCCTTGTCATAAATTCCGTCAACCTTTGTAGCCTTGATAAGCACATCCGCCTCTATTTCCAGCGCCCTGAGTGCGGCATTGGTGTCAGTTGTGAAGAACGGATTTCCAGTGCCGCCTCCGAATATAACGACCCTTCCTGCATAAAGGTGTTCAAGAGCAATGGCTTTTGTCATTGTTTCTGCAACTTTCGGCATCTCAATCGCCGTAAGAACTCTAGCGTCGATTCCCGTTTTATTGAGCGCTTCTTTAAGGGCCAGGGCGTTTATGATAGTAGCCAGCATTCCCATCGTGTCAGCGCTGACCCTGTCAGAGGCAATCGAAGAGGCCTCAGCGCCCCTGAATATATTTCCGCCTCCGATCACCACTCCTACCTGGGTACCGCTTTTACATGCATCCTTAACGCCTTCAGCCATCAAAGAGACAGCATCAGGGTCAAAGCCGTAACCCTTTGCTCCTGAAAGAGCTTCTCCGCTGAGTTTTAAAAGTATGCGTTTTATTCTTTTATGCACTTAAAGTTCTTCACCCAACTCGAAGCGAGCAAATCTCCTTACAACGCATTTCTCGCCTGTTTTTCCGATAAGTTCGTCAAGATACTGCTGGATAGTCCTGTCGGTATCTTTTACAAAGAGCTGCTCAAGAAGGCAGTTTTCTGAATAGAATTTGCCGACTTTTCCTTCAACAATCTTTTCAACAACTTTTTCGGGTTTTCCCGTGGCAAGTGCCTGGTCTTTTAATATGGCTTTTTCTTTCTCGAGGACAGCTGCCGGCACATCATCTATGCTTACCCACAGGGGCTTGGCAGCTGCTATATGCATTGACACGTCTTTCACGAATGTCTGGAAAGCATCTCCCTTTGCAACAAAATCGCTCTCGCAGTTGACTTCAAGAAGCACGCCCATCTTGCCGCCCAGATGAATATAACTTGTCACAGTACCCTGTGAAGCTGTTTTGCCTGCACGCTTGGTGGCAACTTCCATTCCTTTTTTTCTGAGAATTTCAACTGCCTTCTCGAAATCGCCGTTTGTCTCAACAAGCGCCTTTTTGCAGTCCATCATTCCGACGCCCGTCTTGTTTCTCAGTTTCATTACTATTTCTGATCTTATTTCCATTAAACGCCTCCGGATATTGATCTTCTATTGTATTACGCCTCGTCAGCGTAAACCTCTTCAGCAGTCTCTTCTTTAACTATGATTTCCACGCCTTCGGTAATGTCTTCACTGCGGTCTTTTTTCTTCCTCTTCTTCTCTTCGGGTGTTGCAGTGAATTCAGCTTTTTCTTCAGGTGCCATGCCCTGAAGCTTTTCATCGAACATCGACGAACCCTCGAGTATCGAATCGGCAATCTTGGAGGTGAACAGGCGTATCGCTCTGATGGCGTCGTCATTGCCAGGGATGACATAATCAATCAGCGAAGGGTCGCAGTTTGTATCGACAATGGCCACTATCGGAATATTGAGCCTTCTGGCTTCACGGACCGCAATGTATTCTCTGGACGGATCGACGATGAAAAGGACCGACGGCAGCTTTTCCATCATTTTTATACCCGACAATGATCTGTCAAGTTTCATCTTGTGTCTTTTCATGCTGATCTGTTCTTTTTTCGGGTAGTTGTTGATGGTGTTGTTATCGATAATCATCTCAAGCCATTTAAGCTTCTCTATGCTCTTCCTTATTGTCGAGAAGTTTGTCAGGGTTCCGCCGAGCCACCTGTGGTTGACATAGAATGCATTGCACTTCTGTGATTCTTCCTCGATTGCATCCTGCGCCTGCTTCTTTGTCCCTACCATGAGGACTTTTCCGCCGTTTGCCGTGGCGGATTTGATGAACTCGCAGGCCGTGTCAAACAGTTTTTCCGTTTTTTGAAGATCGATGATGTGAATACCGTTACGTGCACCGAAAATATACGGTTTCATCAACGGGTTCCAACGGGGTGTCTGATGTCCGAAATGGACTCCTGCTTCCAGAAGTTGCTTCATACTTACTGCCGGCATAATGCCTCCTTTTGGTTTTTTTCCTCCGCCCTCAACAGATTCCCATCCATAACCGGACACCGTGAAACCTGTATTAAAGCCGGGCGTGTGTTATAGAGCAAGCCATTTAACATACAAGTTTTTCTCTTTCAAGGCCTTTTTGCTGTAGTTTTGAATGGACAGGCACAGGGCCAGAAAGTTAAGAAAAACTTTGCGCTTCAAGTGGATGAAATTAACACTTTCCTGCCATATAATCAGGTGGTTGAATCAACTTTTTTACATATTATTGACTGAAGGCCTGCCTTTATCATCCCAGCCGTATTCTTTCCAGTAGCCGCTCATAAGCGTATCGATGTCAACTGTGCGGCCCTTGTTCGCTCCTTCTGTGAGCTTTGGGATGCCCGCACACCGGTCTTTTATCTTGAAAGAGACAGGATCGATCCCGTGCTTTACGTTAAATGCCTGCTTAGTCGATTGAATATATGCACCGATTTTCATGTATTCATCCGCCGATTTGTTCCAGCCTGTCGCAGCATTCAGCCAGTCGAATGCCGGGACTCTTGTGCAGCCCATCATGGCACCAAACCAGCACAGTCCGCTGGCATTTATGACATTCATATAGTCGCTGCAAGCCTTTGCCATGCGAGCCTTTCTCTCATCCGCCACATATTTTGAATTTTTGTGATAGAGCGGTATCGGTTTGGGCATGTCTGATACACGTTTCCACAGTTGATACATTTCATAGCCGAGCTGCGAGCCTATCGTATGCCTCCCTGGTGTTGGCTCAGCGCTGTAGTGAAGGGCATAACCCGGGTCATTCCTGCTGTCGTGCATCGGGAGTTCCTGTCCTCCTGCCGTGATTGCATACTCCGAGCTTCCTTTGCCGATTTTTTCGGCAGCCTTTTTCGAACCGTCGGCCAGGATATTGCCTATGCCTTTTCGCTCAACCATCATCTCGGCAAGTTTTATTATGGAATCGCTGTTTCCCCACGCGAGATCAAGTCCTCCCAGTTCTTCTTTTGTCAAGATGCCCTTTTCAAAACATTCCATTGCGAATGCTATTGTGCCTCCTGCCGAAATTGAATCCATTCCCGCGCGATTCAGGTATTCGTTCAGGTAGAAAATGCTTTCAAGGTCATCGTTCATAAGAAGTCCGCCAAGGGCGAGCACTGTTTCATATTCAGGCTTGTGCGTCTCGCTGTATTTGCCGGTCATGGTGCAGATTCCCCCGCATCCGAGCGGACAGGAATAGCAGTGATATTTTTTCTTCTCCCTGCCGATTATCAGGTCGGCTCCTGTTTTGCGTGATTTTTCTCTGTTAAAATCGACCAGGCTTCCCTTCCAGTTTTTAACAGGAGAGTCACCTGCTTCAAGGGAATACTGGTTCTGGAATATGGTGCCCCATTTTGCCAGAAGCTGCTTGAAGAGAAATCCGTCCTGCATCATCTGTGTAGGCAGCACACGCATTAAAGCGCCTACCAGCGGAAGGAACCATCCGCCGGGAAGAGGCATTTTAAGGTTTATGAATTTCATGCTCTTCTCCGTCAGGCTTTTCATAAGGGATTTGTTGCTCACCTCGATGCGTTTCCTGCCGTCAAGCACGACCGCCTTGAGCCTTTTTGAACCCATCACCGCGCCAAGTCCGGAACGGGCCGCTATTCTTCCCCTGTCGTTGCAGACGCCTGAAATAAGAGACAGCCGTTCACCTGCAGGGCCGATCAATGCAACCTTTGCGTTTTTACCGTGCAATTCAATCAGTTCTTCTTCCGCTTCGACTGCATCCTTGCCCCAGTAACACGAAGCGTCCTTAAGCTCAGCAATGCCGTCCTTAACATAAAGATAGACGGGCTTTTCGCTGATGCCTTTAAAAAATATGCCGTCATACCCCGTGCGTTTTATGGCCGGTGCGAATGTGCCGCCGCAGTTCGCGTCCCCCCATCCGCCGGTAAGTGGCGACTTGCCGACAACCATCCACCTGCCGGAAAAGATGCTGCCGGTACCGGTTAAAAGTCCGGGCAGTATGCCCAGTATGTTGTCTGGGCCGAGAGGGTCCGCACCTGCCGGAATCTTTTCATAGCAGACATGGGCGCCAAGTCCGAGCCCTGCCAGATATTTTTCGTATGTGCTTTCGGGTATTATCTCTTCACTGATTTCACCTGAGGCCAGATCGACCCAGAGAACTTTGCCCATAAATCCTTTTCCCATTTCAAACCTCCTTGCTTACTGCTTCATTTGAACAGCGGTGATATCTCTTTGAATTGAGGCGTTCCTGCCTTTTCAAGAAGCATAAAGCTTATGGTTTCAGTAGGATAGATGACTGCGCCCGCGTCCCTCATAGCCTGGATTGCAGCGAGCCTGTCTGAAGCATTTCTGGAAAGAACCGCATCTGATGCCACAACCGGATTATAGCCTGCATCAAGCAGGTCGAGAACGGTCTGAAGAACGCAGACATGTGTTTCAATGCCGGTTACTATGACATTTGGCTTACCTGCCTTTTTAATTGCATTTCTGATATAATCGTCCCTGAAACAGCTGAAATAGAGCTTATCCATCTTAGGCACATCATTTAAGAGTTCCGCGATTTCAGGGATAGTCGGTCCAAGACCTTTAGGATACTGTTCGGAAACGACAACAGACATGCCGTAAGTTCCGGCTGTCCTTATAAGAATGGCATTATTCTTGATGAGTGCAGGCCTAAGCTCTTTTTCCATTGCGCCATATAGTCTTTCCTGGAGGTCTATTACCAACAGGGCCGTATCATCTGGTTTTATTATAAATTTATTCATACTGCCTCCGAAAGATTGCTTTTAGCATATTATATAAGCTGCCTGCAAAAAAGATATAAATGACGACAATGATGGCTTGAGAATGGTGAGAAACAACTGGTAACAATAAGGCTGCTTGACCGGGCATTACCTGATGGTGCATATATTGTTCTGTTTAAAAAATTACTGGTGAAATTCAGGAGATTATAATGACCGAACTTAAACGAGTCCTTGGTCTTCCCACAGTGACATTCATTGCCATCGGCTTTACAATCGGCGGAGGCGTGTTCGTATTCACTGAAATTGTGCTTGGAATTGCTGGGGCCGCAATGCCACTCGCTTATGCACTTGCAGTCATACCTGTTGTCATAACCATGCTTCCTCTGGCAATGCTGGGTTCGGCTATCCCGTGCACAGGAGCAAGCTACAAGTACCCGAGCCGGATGGTATCGCCAAGACTGGCATTTACCGGTATCTGGATTTACATCCTTGCGTCCTTTTTCGGGCAGATTCCTCTTTATGCGGTAAGCTGTGCGAAATATGCATCTCTCTTTATGCCGGGATTGAACATCGAACTTGTAGCCATAGGGCTCCTTACTTTTTTCTTTATAATAAACCTGCTTGGAATCGAACTTGCCGCATGGATTCAGGGTGTGATGGTACTTCTTCTCATCGCTGCAATGGTCTTTTTCGGAGTCAGGGGAATTGAGAACTTTCATCCGGAAAATTTTGCAGGCATGTTTGACAAGGGTATAGGAAAACTTCTTCTGGGAACGGCGCTGCTTACATTCACCTACCTGGGTTCAAACGGTATAATCGAACTTGGCGGCGAAATAAAAGAGCCGGGAAGGGTGATTCCCAGGGCCCTCTTCATCGCGTTCCCGATTGTAATGATTCTTTATCTCATGGTCGCCATAGCAACAACCGGAGCGCTGCCGTTTAGCCAAATCGCATGCACAAAAGACCCGCTCGGAGTTGTGAGCAGATCCGTATGCGGCCATGCAGGTTTTGTATTCTTCATCTCATGCGGGGCCATTCTCGCGATTCTGACTACACTTAATGCTCTTTTTATGGTCGGGACAAAGAGCCTTTTCATGATTGTAAAAGACGGTATCGCACCTTCATGGATGGGTAATGTCAATAAAAGGTTCGGCACTGCGCATGTTCTGCTGGCTATCATATGGGTGTTCTCGGTGCTCGGTGTGGCTCTGAAACTCCCGATTGAAACACTCGCTGCATATTCATCACTGGGCGGCATGATAATCTTCGTACCTGTGATGATAGCTTCCATGAGGCTGCCCAGGCTCTATCCCGAGGCCTATGAAAAAGCGTATTTCAAGCTCAGGGGTATATGGCTGTGGCTGTGCCCTGTCATCGGATTCGTAATGGTTGCGTTTTTCTGTCTGATAATACTGGTTGACCTTAAAGACTGGCGGAAGATTGTTTTTTTCCTTCTGTTTGCAGTAACCGGTGTCATATATTATGAATTGAGAAAGAAGAGCCTCATAAAGAAAGGAATAAATATTGAAGATATTAAAGGGAGAAACGACCTTTATGAATAAACCTGTAATTTTTGAACCATATCCTGAACTCGAGGATAAACTTCCCTGGATAGCTCTTGGCGACTTTCCGACGCCTGTTCAGCAAGCCGGAAAACTCGGGCAGGGCAGGTTATGGGTAAAACGGGACGATAAGACCTCGACCGAATATGGCGGCAACAAGGTGCGGAAGCTCGAATTTGTGTTTGCCGATGCAATAAAGAAAGGCTGTGAACGGGTAATTACCATGGGAGGAATAGGCACCAATCACGGTCTTGCAACGGCCGTATTCGCAAGAAGACTCGGGCTTAAATGCACACTCGTTCTCTTTAAACAGCCTGTTAACGAATATGTTAAGCGGAACATGCTTATGTTCTATAAATACGGGGCTGAAATGGTTTATGCCGGCAATATATTTAATTGCCTTGTACATCTGTTCATTTATCAGCAACTCCGGAAAGGAAAAGCATATCCCCTTTTTGCCGGAGGATCGTCGCCTGTAGGTACGCTCGGTTTTGTGAATGCAGCATTTGAACTCAAAAAACAGATAGATGAAGGGCTGTTGCCAGAACCTGACATAATCGTCTGTCCTCTTGGCTCAAACGGCACAATGGCAGGACTGTCGCTCGGGATTCAGCTTGCAGGAATCAGCAGCCGGATTATCGGCGTAAGAGTCACGGAGTCGCACCTGGGCCCTTTGCAGGCCTGTACTAAAGGTACTGTTACAGCCCTTATGAAAAAAGTCCTCAAGCTTACAGGAATAAAATATTCAATCGATCAAAACCGGTATGAGGTCGTTGACTCCTATTTCGGGAAAGGCTACGGGTATCCGACACCTGAAGGAATAAAGGCAATCAAAGTGATGAAGGAATGCGAAGGCATAGGACTCGAACCCACTTACACAGGCAAGACCTTTGCTGCCGTCCTTGACATGCTGGAATCAGATAAATATTCAGGGAAGAAAGTACTTTACTGGCATACATACAACTCGGCCGATTTGACTGAAAAGGCTGCTTCTGTTGATTATCATCTGCTGCCTGAACCTTTGCCAGGGTTTTTTATAAACAATTAATATGATAAACTTCTAATCAAAGCCCTTGCATGCCGGGCATAGATTAATTGATGATAAAGATGAGGGGGTCTGATATGAGAAACTTGCTTTATACGGCGGTATTGATCGTAATATTGATGAGTTGCGGGTGCAGCAGTTCCGGTGATGACGATTCTGCCGCTGCGGCAACGGAACAGACAGGCGGTCAGGTGAACCCACCTGTTTTGCATAACGACTGGGAAATAACCGGAAAAACGCCTCTGCTCAATGATGACGGTACACTTGCTGCATGGGGATGGGCACGTCATCCTCTCATGGTATACAACAGAGAAAATCTAACGGCTGATCAGCAGAAGCGGCTCAAGGAATGGGACTTTTATAATGTCTACAATTCAGACTACAGCTTTGAGATCACCATGGCAGACATCACATGGATGGTTCTGATTACAGTATCCCTGGTTGACTACAAGACCGGCGAGAATTTTTCCAACATGCGCATCCTCTTTAACACAGATACATTGACGCCGCCGATCAATCCCTATGAAGACAATATCTTCGATAAGGGCGGCGTAGATTCCGCATTTACATATGAGCATGGCATCAAGACGCTTACCTTTGATTTTCCCAAATCCGCCATTTTCGGACCTGAAATATCAGGAGAGATTAAGATACAGGACGATCAGGCCGATGATTCGCTGGCCACTGCTGCGCCTTTCGACGATGAGCATTTGAGCTTCTTTTATACGGATAAGGTCTTTGCCAAGAGGGCTTCGGGAAGCGTCAGCATCGAGGGCAAAAAGTATGTTTTCGATGAAAAAGATTCCTATGCTGTCCTAGACTGGGGCAGGGGTGTATGGCCGAAAGAATTCGAATGGGGCTGGGCAGTGGCATCGGGAGAGGTTAACGGAAAGGTTCTGGGTTTCAATTTCGGATGGGGTGAAGAGAATGCTTCACGTTTCCAGGCAAGCGCCATAGTCTATGACGGCGTTGTCCACAAGATGGGCCCTATTGAATGGGATTATAATGAAAACGACATCATGCAGCCGTGGCATTTCAAGAGCGATGATGGCCGGTTCGATATAACGATGGAATGCGATTATGACCACTCTCAGTTTATAAACCTGGGGTTCTATTACATGAAAACGATACAGCCCAGGGGCAGAATGAGCGGGACGGTCGTCCTTGACGACGGAACAGTTCTCAAGGTCAAAGATATTCTGGGTTTTGCAGAGCATTGCTTCCAGAAGTGGTGATTGCAGGGCATTAAAATGTAGAAAACCAGACCTGATTCTGCTTTTCATAGTGTACAGATATCGGGGAAGGCCAGCATTATTCATCCTGCTATCACCACTGCTACCTCACAGTTCCTTTTGCAGCTTGGTTATAATGAATGAGCCAATCTCAAACAGGTAGTACCCGTTTAACATTTTGATAATGGTGGCGGCCAGAACCGAAAAAAGCAGGTTTCCAAAAAAAACGGGCCTTAACATGGGATTGGGTACACCCAGCAATAAGCCAAAGGGAATCAGGTTATCCGAAGAGGTGGTGAAGCACCGCCGGATTTCCATCTTCCGACCGACGTTTTTGAGCGTTGCCTCCGTGCATGTGCCGAGAATCAACGCCGATGCCCCTTTACAGTCGATCGGCTGATCATGCTTGCCCACGATCACATTCAGCGGTCTGCATTTCGCCATTGCCTCTTTGTTATGGCGATGGAACATAGCCAGCGACATCTTGACGCCCATCGTGCAGCCGCTGGGGCAGTGGACCACGCGCCCGGTTTTCGCCTCGCGGATAGCTGGTCCCAGATGAAAATGGATCGGCGCACCAATGACTTTAGCCGTCTCGTTCACATCCTGCCACTCGTTCCAGGCATCATCGTCCGGTTTCAGGCGAGAGCGCAAGGCGTCCAGCTCGGCGACTGAAGTCACGTCGCCAATCAGGTCTATGTCGTCAAGTCCGGCCGGACGGAATCCGCGACGAATGGCCGCTTCAAGGTAGTCTATATCGGAAGGTGCGAAGCCGTAAAGGCGTGCACCCACGATGTCCATGGCCAGCGGGTTGGTCCCCATTATGAGCAATCCCAGGTTCCGCTGGTGGGGCGCACCCTCCAGACCCACACCGGCGTCAATGGCATCCATCACAATAAAGTCGGGGTAGCCGACGTTCAATAGATCGACGATCTTCTCAGGGAGCCGATAGTCGTGCCCGATCGCTCTTTCGTCGTCTGAAAGGATGCCGATATTGAGTTTTGTTGCACCGGTCACCTGGCAGGAGCCATGGCGTTTCAGCTTGGCAAGATAGATGCGAAAATCCGAACCGACCATTCGGCGGGAAAGCCTGAGCGTGGAATGAACAATTCCGCCCACGTGTACTGTTTTGCGGCGATCCTCGTCAAGAGCGAAGATGGTAAGGTTTTTCAACCCCTGCGCTCGAAGCGAGCGGACCATCTTTGTGTAACCGCTGTATTTATACATTAAACGTGTAGGGGCTCCGATCGCGGTCTTTTCGCCGATGTCCACCCGACTAACGCCTGGTGCATCGTGAAGATGGCGCACTGCCGCCTCCACCACCGACTTGGAAGTATACATCGTAGTGCCGTAACGTTCTTCATCGTAATGGGCGAAGACGACGTTCGGTTTTACAAAAACATGCCCTTTTGGTTTTACACCGAAGGTTTCCATACCTGCGGCGATCAATACCTGTATCGTTTCCGCGTCGTACCGGTCGCATCGCTTTATAAGAACCTGCTCTTTCTTCACTCAACCCTCCTTCACTTTGTCATTCCTCATTTAGCAGTAGCAGCATATGTCCAGATACGCCTCACTATCGATTTTATCATTCCTGGAGCTGCTTTGTTTTAACGCCCTGAATCGTCGCCTGAAGCTTTAGGTTATTGCCCGTTTAAGTCTGTCGATTAAGAGCTGAGCTTCATCATCGCTCAGCTCAAGACTGACCGTACCGCCGCCCGGGTGAGCAAAGCGTATAGAGCAGCCTTCAAGCGTTTCTTTGACATCGAACTTTTCAGCTCCGGGCATGCGCACCTCGGGTGCCAGCCAGTCGTCTGGCGTGAATTCGGCAATCTGGACAAGCACGCCAAACGAGTCTCTGGGGTGTATGAAAAGTTCCTTCCAGACACCGCCGGGATATTCGTTTTCTCCGAAATACGGGATACCTGCTGCATCAAGGGCGGCCTTTGTTTTTTTAATATCCGATGTCTGAAATGTTATGTGATGAACCCCGCCTTCGCGGTCTTTCAGGAAGCCGTCGAGGAAGCTCCCTTGCCCTGTGGGTGATATGATTTCCAGTCTGCTTAGGTCTCCTGCTGAAAAAATATGCCATTTGTATTTCATGGAATCGTCCGCTGCATGGCTTCCCGGTATTGCCCCGAGTATATTTTCAAAGAACTTCCTCGCCTTTTCAAAATCCTTTACCGCAATTGATACATGATCTATCCGTTTGATCATCATGCCCCCTCGATTTAAGCTTTTCCTTCTGTTCAAATTGAGATTGTTTAATAAAGAATTCTAAAAGAGATTTCTTAAAACCGCCACTCTTTCATTTTCATCAAGGGATATCATATCAGGAAGCATGCCTGTTTCATAACCGTTTTTCAGACCCTCTTTTCCTTCAGGCGTGTTGAGTACATCTTTTAGGGATAGTGTATTCCGGCAGGCATTCTTGAGCGCATTAATGAATATTTCGTTTTCAACTGGATGCAGGCCCGGATTGACGCGAATCCATGTATCAAAGCCCCATTCGCTGCCCTGGCGAATCATTACACCCTGTGCCGCCATCAGGATATAAGCGACTGAGCTTTGAATGCCTGTATCAAGCATTATGTATGAACCGTGTGACCTGAGATATGGTATTCCCATCTGCTCGAACTGGGAATAAAGCCAGAGTCTGCCTTCATGGTTGTTTATATATGACCTTTCTATCTGCTCAACTGCATTCTGCATGCTGGCCATTCCGCCGGCAAATGCTGATATGCTCACGCCATTGTATATCCGTTTTGTCTCGAGCTTCACTGAAAGATGTACAGGCGCGATATAATACCCCAGCCTCAGTCCTGTTATGCCGAAAATGTGCGAAAAGGTCTGTACATGAATGACATTTCTCCCGGCAATAACGTGTTCAAGGGGTTTTGGAAACTCATCGTCCGAGATGCGCTCCCTGAACTCGGGATCTGAATCATCTGCGATTATAACTGCATCAGGGAAGTTATCATTCACATGCATGACAAACGCATCGAAATCGGACTTTTTCATGTATGAACCCATGGGATTGTTTATCAGATTGAAGTGAACTATGCGTATCGAAGGGTCTTCGTTCAGTTTTAATCTCATCGTTTCAAGGTCAGGAAGATAGCTTCCGTCTGATTGCTTCAGTAAGGGGACCTTGATTATCTTCGAGCCCGTCTGTTCAACGCGGGTAAAGAATATGCCGTATGTAGGCCATTCGGTGAGAACTGCGGTATTTTCGTCAAGCAGAGAATAGGCGCACATCATGAGCGCTTCAGTCGAGCCGACAGTAAGCCCGATATTCTCAGAACCTAGAAGGCCGTAAACTCCGTTGTATTTCAGGATGGCGTTCTTTAGTTTCTCCAGCTGAATTTCATCGGGATAGCGGCATGGAGTGTCCGAGCTTAAAAGCCTTGCAAGGCTTTCATAAACCGCCGGGTGCGGGCCAACTGGATTTTCATGGTAGCACATGCGCGTGAATTTATCCGAAATACTGTCAGGCGGAAAGGCATGGCCTGTGCCTCTGCCTGCAAATCCAGCAGCAATTAAAGAGGCCGCAGCCGTACCGTACCTGAAAAAATCCCTCCTTGATATTTCATTTGACAGCAAAGGGCTTTTCATTTCAGAACCTCTCTTAATGCCGATACAAAAACGATCATTTGATTTTCGGTCCCGATTGAAACCCGGATGAAGTTTGAATATCCGGCATGGAATTCATCACCCGAGCGCACCGAGATGTTCATCATGCCGAGCTTTTCCTTTATTTCGTTGCCGGTCTTTTTTCCGAGATCGATCATGAGAAAATTTGTCTGAGACGGTATGTAATCTATGCCTGATAACTCAAGCTCTCCGTAAAGCCATTCCAGGTTCTCTCTGTTCTGCGTCCTGACCTTTCTTATATAGTCCTGTCCATGATCGAGCGCCGCTATCATGCCCGATTCCGCAATTCGGTTTATGTTCCCCTCCGGGTGTTTCCATCCCTTATGGCCCGGTGTAATTTTTGATATCGCATCGCTGTTGAGAGCTGAATTGATATAATAGAGCAGGCTTCCGTCCATTTCCGCAGCGATGTCCCTTCCGGCGATGGCGTAGCCGCATCTTAAACCTGGCATGCCATAAGCGAAGGATGCCGTTCGAAGTACAACCATTGGATTGAATGAAATATACCCGGTAAGAATTTTGCCGTAATCAGGGTCAACGACGTAATCACCATATGCCTGATCGAGAACTGCAATGATCTTCGTTTTTCTGAAAAGGTTTACTGCAGCAAGTCTGGCCAGGAAATTTTTCAGTTCATCGTCTCTGATGATAGTCCCGCATGGATTATGGGGATTCATAAGATATATGAGCCTCGTTTTTTTAGATATTTTTTTGATGATCTCATTGAGGTCGGTCGAGTGATCTGCCTTTAACTGAACTTTCGTGACATATGCCCCCTGCGCCAAGGCTTTCTGTTCCATAAGAAAAAAAGTCGGATCAGTCGTGATAACCTCATCCCCTGCATCAAGGTATGCTTCGGAAAGTATATTTACAGCCTCAGAAATGCCGCATACGGGCACGATATTCAACGGCGATACGCGGTTGAGTTTTGCAGCGCTGGCCCTGATATCAAGGCTCATGAAATCAGGATAGCGGTTGATGCCTGAAAGGTTCACACCGCGAAACAATTGTTCTTTTATTGCAGAAAGAGTCTCCGGGGCAGGCCCGCATGGATTGATATTTGAAGAAAGGTCTATAACTGTTTTTTCAATTTTTTCTGACGTCAGAAATGCCGATGTACGTTTATCATACGACATGGTATCCGGGTCTGATGTTCTGCCGCCGCATCCTGAAAGAATTCCAAGAACGGCAAGACCTGTTGCTTTGATAAACACATTTCTTGTCAGTCCGTTGCTTTCATCCTTATCACGTGTGTCAGGGGCAGAATATTTCATTATTGCATCACCTCCATTAAAAAATAATCACAAAAGTTAAGTTTAATTTAATAGTAAAGTTATGCGAAGGACAGTCAAGGCCATTAAACAAAGCATGAGAGAGATTACCTGCAAAGATTGATCTCATTTTTTAATTTTTCATTTTTAAAAAAAAAGACTAATTTGATTTTAAATAATCAAGCAAAGGAGGTTATTATGAACGGGTTTTCCGAACAGGCTTTATCAATTGTCAAGAACATGGACAACATGACCGAGTATTCGATTCAGGCGCTCGGCATTCTTAGAGACCCGGCAACGTTCAAATGGTATGTGATACCGATTCTTGTAATGGTAATTTACATTTACCACACACAAGTGGCCAAAAAGAACTGGAGCGTGGTTTTTGCAGGACTTGCGCTCTGGGGAATGGACTGGTTCAATGAGATATGGAACGGTCTCGTATTCTATTTTACCCAGTATGCGCCGGTATGGGGCGCCCCGGGAGGCGATACCGCATATCTCATCCTTATCGGCTTGAACATTGAGATATGTTTTATGTTCGCGATACTCGGAATAGCAACAACTATAGTCCTGCCTGAAGACAAGAATATGAAAATCCTGGGAATGCCGAACAGGTGGTTCTTCATAATATTTTTTACTACACTGAGCGTTATCATAGAAATCATCTTGAATGCACTGAATGCACTCACCTGGGAATATTCGTGGTGGAAAATCAAGTTCCCGTTCATAATATGGCTGATAGGATATTTCCCGTTCTATGCGGTTGCATACTGGGTGCATGATATGAAAACAATAAAGGCTAAAGCCATTACGACAGCATCGATACTGGGCTTCGACCTTCTCTGTCTGATTGTATTCATGGGTATTCTCGGCTGGATATAAAATTCACAAGACATGGATTGTATGAAATAGTTTGCCGGTCAAAAGAGAAAAAATATTCATAAGGAAATATGAATGGAATATATAAATGCTATCGACAATCCAGGGGTAATGCAGTTGTTGCTGTTTATACCCGTATTTTCAGTATGTTGAAGAGTTGTTTTTTTAATATTTTAAAAGTGATGAGTATGGCACGCAGGTTGCTTATATATATTTAGATTCACGTTGTTATATTAGGGTGAGGAGGTTATTGAACCTTGAAATTGTGTTGCCATTGCGCTTTTTTATGGGTGACAGGGGCTGGCAGTATTTGCACGGGTGTATGTGGCTGCACTCATGAATAACAGCACGTGCCGCAGGACACCAGATTTTATTATTTATTTGAAATATGCATTATTGCCCCTTTTCCTTGTTTTAATTTTCCAGACTGATGCCGTAGCTGATACGGCATCATTTCTTGGACTTTCATCAAGGTCATCTTCCATGGCTGGAGCCATGACCGCGATTTCCGATGATTACACAGCGGCATACTACAACCCTTCAGGACTGAATTTCATACTGGATAAAAACGAATGGCTTCAACTGGGCATAGGTGCGATGTATGTGATGCCCGATTTCAAGATAAGCGACAGTACGGGAAAAACAGTAAAAGACGATGAGAATGTCAAGGCCATAACCGCCGGGCTCGTGATGGATCTCGGAAGGCTTGAAAGTCATATGAAAGGTTTTACGTTAGGCATTTCGTGCTTTGTCCCCACCCAGGCAATCCTGGACATAGATATTCCCGAAACCGCAAGAGACTATTTTTTCCCGCTTTATAATGATGTTGCCAAAGGGCTTGGCGCCTATGCAGGTCTTTCAAAGAATATCGGCGAGAAAATCTCCATCGGTATCGGTTCAGAGGTACTGCTAAGGCTTGCGGATACTGATACCCACATATCGCTTAAGGTCGATTCAAACAGGATTATTGATAATATCGGCGACCTTGAAAAGCTCATAGAAGAGCTTCAGATTGATATAAGCGACAGCGCAAACGTAAAGGCAGCCGTAAACAGGGAACTGATTCTCAATGCGGCATTTTATGCAGGTCTGACCTATAAGCCCCTGGACTGGCTCAGCCTTGGGTTCAGTTTCAGGGACAGGATAAGCGCCGATTCGACCGGTTATCAGTATTTATATATACTTCCTGTGGATAAGAATGGAAATGTAAATAAAACCCTGGCTGACAGGCTTCCGGTTATAAAGGTTGATCTTGCCCACAATTCATTTTTTTCCCCCAGAGAATATACGCTGGGATTCGGATTAAAAGGTTCCAGAATCACCGCTTCTTTCGACCTTACATATTCGGAATGGTCCGATTATGAAGGGCCTCATCTTGAAACCCCGGAACCAGGTTTTAAAGACACCTTGAACCCGAAATTGGGGCTTGAATACGCTGTCACCGAAAAAATAAAATTGAGAACGGGTTATATGTACAGGCCGACCCCGTCCCCTGAACAGACGGGGATATATAATTATATCGACGGTAATACCCATATCATATGCGGTGGCGCCGGATACAGTTTCAAGGATTCAGACCTGGATTTCCATGTGCAGTGCCAGTACATGCCTGACTCGGAAGTGACGAAGGATATAACCGGCATCTCGGTAAACTACGGAGGAACCCTCTGGAACACCGGCATTACTTGGAAGGTGAGGTTCTAGGTATGAAAATGAGAACCACCATCTTAATCGTTTTCATGATCGCAGGCATATTGTTCCCTGCAATCTTGCCGGCATCGATGGGCGAAATCTGCGGTCTGGGCATAAGGTCTCAATCAATGGCAGGTACGGGTGTTGCACTTTCCCTCGACGGGTCCGAGGCGTACACGAACCCTGCAGGTCTGACCGGTATTAATTCTTTCAAGGATGTAGGACTGACAAGTGAATTCGGCATATCTACATTTGATCTGAAAGGTACGGTGGACAGCTCTATTAATGGAAAGCATTCTCCCTCAGGTCAGGATTCGGTTACGAATATCGGATTTAATTTCAGTGCAGATATAAGAGACATTTCAAAATATCTCAAGGATACGCCGCTCGTACTGGGCGGGACATTTCTGATTCCGACCGACAGTCTGTACTGGTGGAGAACTCAACTTCCAGAAGAGGAGCGCTATATCTTTTATTATGATGACCTGCACAGGCTTGTCGCTGTGGCAGGCCTGGGATATGAGCCTGTAAAATGGCTGTCAATAGGCGTCAGTGCAAACATCCTCCTTGAGCTGGAAACAAACAGCAAAGGGCCGGTGTATGTCTATGAACAGGCAATAAATGATATAGTCAAAGCCTTTCTCGGGCCGAATGGAAATGCTGAATATGTCAGCGTAACTGGCGATATAGGCGAAGACCAGAAAACAAAATTATGCGTTTCACCCATTGTTGGTTTGCAGATAAAACCCACTGAAAAGCTTTCTTTCGGCCTGTCATGGCGGGATGAACTTTATATGAATGATTACGGCACCAATCATGTCGATGTTCTGATACAGAACCCTCAGGACCCTGACGGCCAGCCTCTTACAGTTTCCTTTGATTATAACCACCATTTTGCTCATTATTATTCGCCTTCACAATGGGCAATCGGTGCGGCATACAGGTTCGACAGCGATCTCAGGCTGAGCGCTGACCTTACATGGATGCAGTGGTCAGAATATATCGACGTGCTTTATGGCGAGCCGACCCCCTCCTTCAAAGATGTATTCAATATCAGGGCGGGAATAGAGAAGGGCATCATCTATTCAAACAAATGGCTCGGAGATATGACCCTAAGGGGAGGGTATTCTTTCTGGAAATCTCCTGTGCCAGATCAGACAGGGAGTACGAATTTTCTCGACAACGACAAGCACATTCTAAGCATCGGGACTGAAAACAGATGGGACAGGCCGGGCAAGTTCTGGAGCAAACCGGTAAGCATACAGACAATGCTTCAGTACCATTACCTTATCGATAGGGAATACACGAAAGCAGAGACAGGAGAACAGATAAAACTGTCCGGCTATGGTTTTGCAGCAGGCATTTCCGCGGAATTCAAGTTTTAGGGTTCATGAAGGTAATGCTGAGGGGGCTTGAAAATGGAAATCAATGAGATGACACTAAAAAAGCTGTTTGCAGGGCTTTTTATAATATTTCTGGGCATGCATTTCGGATGTTCCGGCTCAGGAGGAATCGGGACCGAAGATTACAGGCCACAGACTGAATATGCTACCGGGCCGGCGGGGGAAGAACCTGGAGGAAGCATCAACTATCCCGAAGGATATGTTCCGCCTGTTGTGATAATAACGAGTCCTTCAAGCGGGAAAGTTATCGGAACCGACCAGCAAAGCATTGTCGTTAACGGGACTGTCAGTAAAGGCGAACAGAAGATTGTCTCACTCCTTGTTAACGGCTCGGATGCCCGTATTTCTACCAGTGGAAGCTTTTCAATCGAGATAGCTCTGCCCCAGGATACGAGCCGGTTTGTCGCGATCGAGGCCTCGGCCATCGATGCAAACGGATATGCCGGACGCGACAGGATTGCAGTATTGAGGGGAGCGAGTGTTCCATCAGGGACGAAATCAAACAATGCTGCAGGTGCTATATTGGGAAATTCCACACTTGCCCTGCCGACTGAATTTACTGCTGTCATAGCTGACCTCCTCAATGAGGCTGTGGGCAAAAAAGAATTTGATATGGATGATTATATAAAGGTGGAAATTACCGATCCTTTCAAGGCTGTTGTAAAGTTGAAACTGACCAGCATAAACATCAAGACCGGTTATGATGTAGCCATAAAACAGTTATATGCAAACGAACCCGGAGATACCGATACTGCAAGACTCTTTGCCGGTATGAATCTCAAAGGCATTGAAATATCAGCTGACATAAAATTCGTCAGTATCGGCGACATCAAATTCCCGGATGGCCTTGCGGATACAAAAGTTGTTCTTGAACTGAACGGTTTTGCAGCAGACCTTTCGCTGAAGATGGGGCTAAAGGAGGCTACAGGACTAGGCGTGAAAATATCATCGCTGGACCTTAACCTTAAAGAACTGGAAGCAGACATTCCCAGCATGATCATCCTGACAAAGTTTCTCGACGGCCTCGGCATCAGCCACGATACATATTACATGAAGCTTCCCGTCAAAGGATGGTTAGCCGGTGTTGTCAGCAAAGCGCTTAACTCGATTGTGAATAAAGAAGGTCTTGGCCTTATAGTATATATCCCTCCGGTTAATCTCGATGTTAACAGCATCCTGCCTGCAAAAGGGAAAAACGAGTTCCTCGATTCGATTCTGGGCATAAGGAATCTGTCGATAGAGGCGGAGCTTGAAAAATTCACGGGAACATCAGACAGTATAGGTTTCTTTGCAGCGCTCGGCGGAAAATCAAAAGACCTTAAAAATAATGGCACTATCAGCCTGCCTCCTTTAATAACTCTGTCCGAGGCGCTTGGCATGTTAAAGGATGATGACTTGGCATTGGCGATATCGGCCAATTCCATAAACGGCATGCTTGCGGCATTGAACGAGGCCGGTTTCGGTCTGAATCTCGATATCGGGAAGCTATTGCCCGATCTCGGGTTTCCAGCCGACATGAAAGCGAATGTGGCATTCGGCGGGCCGCCCTTCCTTGATTTTGATGACGGTAAAATAAAGCTTTATGTACCTAACCTGAAAACAGGCCTTTACATGAGTGCAAGCAGGCAACTTGAAGTCGCCATTGACCTGGTCACAGAAGTTGAAACAGAGATAATTGTCCAGAGCGGCGATCCTTATCTGATGTTCAACCTCAAACTCAACGAATTCAATATTTACTATCTGGCAGACAGGCTTGGTTTAGAAAAAGCAATTGATATTGAAAGGGCGGTAAAAAATCTCATGCCCCAGATAATTGAACTCATGAAACCCTGGCTTGAAAAAACTCCTCTTGTAATAAACGATGCCAAAGCTAGAGAGCTTCTGGCAAAACTCGATTCAGGGGAACTCGATACAGGTAAAATATCCGGTCATTTGCCCTGCTTCGAGATGAGCCTTATGAAAATTAAACCCGTCGGAGGACACATCGGCTTGGGAATAAATATCAAGTAAAAGATCTGAGTGGAGCATCAAGATGGCAAAGACACCAAGAAAAGCTGAAGAAATAGAAGAAATAAGGGCAAGAATACTGACAGCTGCTCTCGATATAATAGTGAGCGAAGGCTTCATCAATCTGAGTATGAGAAAACTCGCATCCAGGCTTGGAATGACAGCCGCCAACATATACAACTATTTCAACAACAAGGATGAAATATACATTCTTGTCAGGTCAAGGGGCTTCGAGATGCTCTCGCAGAATATGGAAAGAGTGTATGTCAAGGAGAGAGAGCCTTTTGCAAGAATGGAGGGGATGATCAGGTCCTATATAGATTTCGGGGTAAAGAATCCCGATTATTACAAGATCATGTTCAACGGCAGCAGTCCCAAATACCTGGATTATGTCGGCACACCAATGGAAGACGTCGCTGCGGAAGAAAGAAAAACATCCTTAAGAGCTATGGAAATTGCACTGGCCGCTATTAAAGACTCAGTCAAGTGTCATGATGAAACAGAGCTTATGCACCATACAATAAAGCTCTGGATAATGATAAACGGCATAGTGACCCTGCATAACAGTATTGGCCTGAGGCAGGTTTTCAGTCAGGTTGACATTGTAATAAAGAGAATTACCGAAGAAATAATAAATTCCTACAGGTAGTATTCCCAATCCTCTGGACAGACCTCGCGACTTGATGGATAATTACGCCTGATGTCTTTTTGCAGGAAAGGCATAAGACATCGGGAGGCGCTGATGATCAAAGACATTATAAGCTTGCCGACAAACGTGCTTGCGGGTGTTCTGCTTAAAATTCTGGCAGCAAACGTCAATCTGAAACCGGGCATAAGAAAATATCTGCGTTCAATCGACGGATGGATTGACTTTACGCTCGGAATAAAGACCATTAACAATTCGGTCAACAGGGCCATAGCTTTCAGGAACGGCAAAGCCACCGTGCTCGATCATATACCTGAAAATACCGACTGCAGGCTCGTTTTCACTGATGAGGCCACGCTTAGGGATATGATAAGTTTGCCACCGAATGAGGTCATGAACCTTCTTTTGAAGAACAGTCTTATTACCGAAGGCAACATGAGCTACCTTGGTATATTCAATTTCATTCTCTCAGTGCTTTTAAAGGACAAGCAGATAAAGACCATGCTGAAGCAGCAAGAAGAGGAAAATGCGAAGAAGGAGTCTGCAAAAGCTAAGGCAGGCGAACCAGCGCCCTCAATCAAGGTTAAGATACAGAGAATGAAAGCCTCTGCGATTGATCCCGGAGTAAGGTATCTTCATGATCCATACCTTCCGGAATATTCGCTCGATGACTTTCCCAGGATCAGGAAGTTTCACAGGGATCATTTTTCAATCAAACCCGAGGTTTGTGCTGAAAGGCCTGCTCTTCTTACCGAATGGTTCAGAAAGAACGGTTTTGAATTCAAAAAAGACGGCTCTGCATGGGAACCCGAGCTCAGACAGGGGTACGCTTTCAAATATCTCATGGAAAACAGGCTCCCCATAATTGCTGAAAATGACCTCATCGCCGGTACGACAACGACAAAGCCGATCGGAGTAGTCATTTATCCAGACACAAGCGGAACCCTTATATGGGGCGAACTTCTGACAACCCCGTACAGGTCCCTGAACAGGTATGACATAAGCGAAGAAACAGTGCGTGTGCTTCATCATGAGGTCTTTCCCTACTGGGCAAAGAGAAACGTCAGGGAATGGGTGAGGATGAAATATGACAATCCCCTTTGCCAGAAGCTGGACGAACGTTTCGCCGTCTATTTCCTCTGGAAGACCGTGGCGCTTTCGCATACTATCTGTGATTTCCCCAAACTCTTCAGGCTTGGAACTAAAGGAATCATAAAAGAAATTGAAGATGAGCTCTTAAAGATAGATCCGGCGGAAAAGAACAGGATTGCGACATTGAACGGGATGATACTCTGCCTTGAAGGCATTGCATCATATTCGAAGAACCTGTCACGTCAGGCCGGGATCGATGCCGGTAAAACCGGAGACCCAGAAAGAAAAAAAGAGCTTTTAAGGATATCAGAGATATGCGCAAGGGTGCCGGAAAATCCCTGCGAAACTCTTGATGAAGCCTTAAACTGCCTGTGGATCGGATGGGTCGGCGTACACATGGAAAACACGAATGCGGGCTTCTCGCTCGGAAGGCTCGACCAGTGGCTCCAACCTTACTTTGCTGCAGATATCGAAAAGCTTGAGTCAAAAACAGAAAAAGACGCTTATATAAAAAAGGCCATCGAGCTTGTCTCTTGTTTTTACATGCGGTGCACCGATCACCTGCCTCTCATACCCGACATCGGCAACTATCTCTTCGGCGGCAGTTCGTCGGATCAGGCCATCACTCTCGGCGGTATCACACCGGATGGGGAAGATGCTGTTAATGACATGACGTACATATTCCTTAAAGTTACCGAAATTCTCGGCATAAGGGACCCGAACGTCAATGCCCGCTACAACAGGGAGAAGAACAGCGATACCTATCTGAGGCGTTTATCCGAGGTCAACCTTATAACGACAGCCACCCCTTCCATTCACAGCGATACTGCCGTGATGAAATCGCTGGAGGAGTTTTCCTATCCAATTGAAGACCTGAGAGACTGGTCGGCAACAGGCTGCGTGGAGCCAACGCTTTCGGGAAAGCATATAGGCCATACTAACTGCATGATGATGAATATGGTCGCTGCCCTTGAAATGGCGCTCAACAACGGCCTGCATCCGCTTATGAATCTCTCAGTAGGACCGAAAACAGGAGATGATTTCGACTCATTCGAGGCGTTCTTCAATGCCTTTACCGAGCAGTTCAGGTTCCTGATAGATAGCTCGATTGAATACAACAACATGCTTGGTCAGGCCCACAGCGTTATAAGGCCTACGCCCTTCATATCCGCCCTGATCAGCGATGGCATAAAAACCGGGCTGGATGTCACGAAAGGGGGCGCCAAGCACAACTCTTCAGGTGCCGCTTGCATAGGCCTCGCCGATATTACGGATTCGATGATGGCCATAAAAAAGCTCGTGTTCGACGAGAAAAAGGTAAGCCTTTCGAAAATGAAAGAGGCGGTCAGGAGCAACTTTACAGAAGACTCGGCGCTTCATGCAATGGTCAGGAAAAAGGTTCCGCTCTTCGGCTCGGGCTCTCCTGAGGCACTGGAGATCGCCAACAGGATAACCAGATTCGCCCATGACTGCTACGGCGCACACAGGAATTTCAGGGGAGGGCCGTACACAGCCGGGTTCTGGTCGATGTCCAACCATGTGGCATTCGGGGGCCTCACAGGAGCGCTCCCCTCGGGAAGGCTTGCAGGCAAAGCTTTCACACCCGGACTTACTCCTGAAGCGCATGCATCCAAGAACCTCCTTGACAACATCCGCGATGTATCCGGCCTCGATCCCCTCAACATGAACAACAATATCGCATTCAATGTCAAAGTCGTCCCGTCAGCAACAGATTCTCATGAAGACTCAGTCGAGCATATCTATTCCTATGTAAAAACCTACAGCGACCTCGGCGGCATGCAGATGCAGTTCAATGTCGTTTCTACCGACACCTTGAGGGATGCCATGCTCAATCCTGAAAACTATCAGCACCTGCTTGTAAGGATTTCCGGGTACAATGCATATTTCACGACCCTAAACCATGATATGCAGGTCGAACTCATCGAGAGGGCTGAATACGGGATATGAAAAAACCGCTGATATTTGAGATAAAGGGAAATTCCCTAGATGACGGTCCTGGTATAAGGACCGTCATTTTCATGAAAGGCTGTCCGCTTTCCTGCGTCTGGTGTCATAATCCTGAAGGTATGAGGCCGGGTCCGGAACATTCATATGACTCGAAAGAGTGCATAGGCTGTCTTGCATGTTTGAACATATGCAGCAGTCAGGCAATAATCAATGAAGACGGCAATTTGAGGACAGACCGGTCCAAGTGCTCAGAATGCCACACCTGTGTCAGCGTGTGTCCGACAGGGGCGCTCGAAATAGTCGGTAAAGAATTAAGCATTGAGTGGATCGTATCCGAAGTAATGAAAGACAGGCCATTTTTCGAAACCTCCGGCGGAGGGGTTACACTTTCGGGCGGCGAACCGAGTATGTTTATGGATTTCTGTTCCAGTCTTCTTCAGGAGTTTAAAAAGCTCAGGATAAACACTCTGCTTGAAACCTGCGGCCTGTTCGACATGGACAGGTTTCTTGAAAAGATGCTTCCCTTTCTGGATATGATTTATTTCGATATCAAGCTCTTCGACAGCAGTGAACACAAAAAGTACTGTGGCGTAAGCAATGATAAAATAATCGAAAACTTCAGAACGCTTTCATTCATGAAACCGGAGCATATACTTCCAAGGGTTCCCCTGGTGCCAGGTATTACCGATACCGATTCGAATCTTAATGCAATTGCCGGGTTTCTTCTTTCCTGCAAGGTCTCAAGGATAAAGCTGCTTCCATATAACCCTTTATGGCCGGATAAGCTCATGAAGTTTTCAGCGCAGAACAGGCATATCCCCGAAATGATGAAACAATTCATGAAACCTGAACATGTCCGGTCCTGCATTGAACTATTTACCAAACAAGGTATCAAGACAATATAATCTGGTTTCAGTTTTAGTATATGTATCTGTAATGAAGAAAATAATCTCCATATATTAATAATATAATGCTTGATTAATTATAATAAAGGGTTATTATTTTACCATTCCTTTTTTTGAATTTTATTTCTGGTTCTATCTGGGGACACGGAAGGAGTGAAGAGTGATCTCCAAAAAAAGGCCTGAAAGCTCTGTATTGAATTCGCAAAAGGGTGATAATCGCAAATCAGCACATCCAATGAAATACAACAAATCCGGACTGTTATATCAAGGAATTATAAAGGCTTTGCCTGATCTGATTATCATGTCGGATATTGAGGGGAAATTGATATATGCTTCAGATATAGCAATTAAAATGTTCGGAATCAACGATACTAAAGAGGTAATCGGAACATCTGTCTTTGACTGGATTTCACCCGATGAGCATGAGAGGCTCTCCAAAAGCAGGCGGGATACCATAAACGGAACACCTCCTAAAACTTCATTATATACGGCGGTAAGAAAAGACGGCAGTACCTTTCCCATGGAGGGGCATAATGCAAGGCTGAATGACAAAGATGGAAATCCCATTGGAACTGTCGCAGTATTAAGGGATATAACTGAGAATAAAGAAAAGGAAGTCAAACTCAACAACCAGGATATGCTTCTCAATGTACTGTTTGAAGATACTCCAGAAACGAGATTTCTTCTCGATGTCTCGGGTAAGATCATCAAGGTAAACGAAGAAGGGGCGAAGAGGCTTGGGGTCAGGGTTGAAGACATGCCGGGCCGTGAAATATTTGATTTTTTCAATGAAGAAGTACGAGAGCAGACAAAAAAGAAATTCCTTGAATTTATCAAGAATCCAGAACCGTATCATACCAGGGATAAACGGGAAGGCAGATGGTATGATATACATGTATACCCCATTTTAGACATGTCCGGCAAACTGGTCCAGATTTCGGTTATGGCCACAGATATAACCGACAAGCTGGCAACAATGGAAAAACTTGTGCAGAGCGAAGAGCGCTATCGCAGCCTGTTCGATAATTCACACACCGTCATGCTGCTTATTGATCCAGTGACGCTAAATATCGTTGACGCCAACAGGGCGTCTTTAAAGTTCTACGGATACTCGCACGAAGAAATCACTACTCTTAAAATTACCGACATCAATCTGACCCCACCAGGAATTACTGCTGTTAATGCAAAAAATGTATCAAAAGGTAAGGTTAACCGTTTCGTCTTTCCTCACAGGCTTGCTGACGGAGAGATCAGGGATGTGGAGGTTTTTACAAATCCTGTAATGATAGGCCAGAAATCATTGCTCTTCTCTGTGATACACGACATTACAGATAAGAAGATTCTTGAACAGAAAATACACGATGCGCTTGAATTGAATTCACAGATAATAGATGAATCGCCTCTAGGAATAGTTGTCTATAAACTCACAGGCGAATGCTTAATGGCAAATAGGACGGCGGCAAGAATTGCAGGCGGCCCACTTGAAAAGATTCTTAAAACCAATTTTAAAAACCTTGTCTCGTGGCAGAAGTCAGGCATGCTGGATGCCGCTGATGAAGCAATAAGAGAAAAAAGAATAGTATCACGCCTTATAAGCCTGACATCAAATTCCGGCAAAGAAATCAGTATAGACTGCAAGTTCGGATCTATTGAAATTAATAGAGAAAGGCACCATCTGCTTATGTTCGAGGACGTCACTTCACACATTGAAGCCGAGGATTTGCTAAGAATCAGTGAGGGCAGGTTCAGAAAGTTCATGGATACCCTGAATGAAATGATATGGCTGAATTCGGTTGACGGAAAGCAATGCATATATGTCAATCCGGCCTTTGAAAAAATTTACGGGCGAAATGTCGAAGAATACCGTTCAAACGCGGATATATGGCTTGAAGCTGTACACCCGGCAGATAAGGAAATTGCTGCAACAAGCGCAATAGAACTGGCAGAAAGAGGTTTTTCGAAATCAGAATACCGTATCATAAAGCCAAAAGGAGAAGTCGTCTGGCTTCAGGATGTCAAATTCAAAGTCCTTGATGCAAAAGGTAAACCGGTTCAGACCGGGGGCATGCGCCGCGACATAACACAACAGAAGAATATGGATATGATGCAGAGAGGCCTTAAAGACAACCTTGAGAAAGAGATCCAAGAGCGTACCAGACAATTGAACGAGATCAATCTGAGTCTCAACAGAGCAACCGATGAGTGGCAGAAAACATTCGATTCCGTTCAGGACTTAATATGGCTTGTTGATGATGAGATGAGGATTCTCAGATTTAATCTTGCGAGCAAGGAAAAATATGGCGGCGATATTGAAGGCAAACACTGCTGGGAAGTTGTACACGGAACAGAAGAACCATTGCCTGAATGCCCTGTTTTACAAATGAAGAAATCAAAGAAAAGGGAATCAGTCGAGCTTGAGTTAAACGGCAGGTGGAAGATGATAACCGTTGATCCTGTTCTTGATAAGAACAGGAATATAATAAGCGCCGTTCATATAATAAGCGATATTACAGACAGAAAAAAGGCTGAAGCCGACAGGATAGCACTCGTTCAGCAGTTCCAGCAGGCTCAAAGGATCGACAGCATTGTGCTGCTTGCAGGAGGCATTGCACATGATTTCAACAATCTCCTGATGGCGATAATGGGCAATATCGAACTGGCGCTCTTTGATGAGAACACTTCGGCTTCATCCAGGGAATATCTGAACTCAGCCGCAAAAGCAGTGCATAAGGCTTCCGAACTTACATCTCAGATGCTTGCATATGCGGGGAAGGGAAGAAACATTATTGAGGATACATGCCTCAACGACATCATCAAAGATGTAATGCCGGTATTTGACACAAGCGTGCCCAACAGGATTTCCATTATAACCGATCTCGATCCGGCATTGCCGATGATTTCTGTCGATAAAGGCCAGATGAAACAGATTATAATCAACCTTGTAATAAATGCATCCGAGTCAATAGGGGACAATCCCGGGGTGATAACCATTTCAACCGGAACAGTTAACTGCATGGAAAAGGACCTTGAAACGCCATGGCCTGATAACGCCCTTTCTGAAGGGAGATATGTATTTTTAAAAGTGTCTGATACCGGGTGCGGTATGGACAGAAATACAAAACAGAAAATTTTCGATCCTTTTTTTACAACAAAATTTTTTGGCCGCGGACTTGGGATGGCAGCTGTTCAGGGTATTGTAAAAAACATGAGAGGTACTATCAAAATAGACAGCGAACCCGGAAAAGGTTCGTCTTTCTGTGTACTGCTTCCTGCTCAATCATATATGGCTGAAAATTCTTTAATCTCGCAGAATGAAACCCGTAACAGTTATAAAAAGACCATACTCCTTGTGGATGATGAGCAGATTGTCCTTAATGCAGGTAAAAAGATGCTTGAAGTGCTTGGTTTTAAAGTCATTACAGCCGTTAACAGTGCGGGTGCTGTTGAGATATTCAGGAAAAACAGGGAAGAATCAAATGAAGCTTCTGAGCGGATAATCTGTATAGTGCTTGATATTGTAATGCCTGTTATGCGCGGTGAAGAGGCACTTGTCAGATTCAGGCAGATTGATCCTGATATTCCGGTCGTCGTCATCAGCGGCTATCCGGAAGACATTATCAAGAAAAAAGTCGAGTTTAAGGACATCCGGCAGGTCCTTATGAAACCCTTTGAGATGGGTCTTCTGTGCAAAAAAATAATCGAGGCACTGGGTGAAGATCAATCGGCAAACACGCCTTGAAACCTATCCTATTCAGGAAAGACCCCGTCAAATACAGCCGAATCATTCACCTTGCCGATGTCACTTAAAATGAAATCAGATGAGCTGAATTTTTTCACTCCAGTCGATGTGGTCTTTTTCATGCCGATAAAGAGCGATTTGAAATCACCGGAAATATCAGATGATGTGCCTATCCCGTGCAGGTTAAGGGGCATACTGAAAGTATATGAAGCGATCTCGACCCATGACTGTCCGTCAAAAGAGCCTGATGCCGAAATTGTTCTGCATCCGTTCGATATGTCCAGCTTTACGAATGGGGCATCATGACAGGGAATGCCTGACGGCGTCACCTTGAAGCCCGGAATGAGTCTGGGCAGCCTGTTTTCCTTTGTACGCATAAGGACTGACAAAGGCAGCAGCGAAGAAGGCCTTACAACTGCGAAGTAAGCGGAACCCGGTGATGAGCTTTCTCTTGCCATGATAAAGGCATTTGCGCCTGAATGTGAGGAGCTGTCAGGTACCGATATAATCCCCGACCAGGTTGAATCTTCGGCAGGAGCTTCTTCATACAGGTATATGAATGAATCCTTCAAGGCTATGCCCAATCCCTCGGAATCAGAAACCATGCCTATTACATCGGCCTTTTCTGTGTAATCCGCGGGAATCCTGTCCGGGTCATCGATGCATTCGAAAGGATAACCAGAGGCATTGAATGTGTTGCTCCAGGGATACTCGATAGAGTTTATCTCATTAATGGCTATAAGATTTGCTTTCTGGTTTTTCGCATCGGCGAACTTTTCAGCGCTGTCGGCATAATAGACGCGGCTCACATAACCTGCATTATAGACTGCTGACGGGTCAGTATCGTTCTTTTCGTATTCCATGTTGAAGAAGACGGAATTCTCATCATCAAATCCGCCGGTAACAAAACAAAGCCGGGTGAGGGCGTTTTCTCTGTTTTCACCGGCATAAGAACCTACCGTTGGGACAAAGATGAATTTGCCTCTGAGTTCTTCAAGATATGGCCATCCGCATGAATAGATTGAACCCTTCAACGTTGCGGCACCGGCACATCTATTCAGGAGATCGGCAGGGGTGAATATCCAATCTCTCGGTATATAAGAAGTTATGAGGTCGTCAAAATCCTGAGGCGTATGTTTTGCATCGAAACTGATATCAAAGAAAACAGTTATTACCTCATGCTCCGGCATAATCTCATGAAAGCCTTTGAGTTGAGACAATGCCTGAGAAAAGAGTTTGAAATTTGTGTTCATATCGGCGATGTGATGATAGACAAGCCAATCGCCGTCTGGGGCCGCCTGAAGCTTGAATACGGGCTCACCGTAATTGGTATGAAGGTCGTATTCTATGGTGCGCACCCTATGATAAATGAGCTGGTCGATTATACTTTCATCCCGCTGATATGCGTTATGGGATGCTTTCTGCCTGACTTCATTATATCTCACATCGAGGACCGGCCCCTGTTCGACCGGTAAAGGTTCGATTATATCATCCACAGCATTTTGTACGGTTGATTCTTCTGCATAGATTATCGGGTCATTAACGACAGTGCTGGTTTCCGATGAGCTGCATCCTGTTATGATTGAAAAGATGGCCAAGAAAAAAAGTATTGAAAACCTTTTCATATCGTTCTCCATTACGGATGGGATTTTAAAGATATAAAAGCAATACCTGTGCCACTGAATCCTGATACGTAACCAGCTGAAATATTGCAACTATTACCTTTATCGGGCAAGATACTTGCTCCACAGAGGAAAAACTATTTCCTAATAAAACATAAAAATTACCAGAATATGATATTTCACAGTCTTTTAAATTTAAAAAAGGACATCACAAAAATAACCGAAACGATGGCCGATGCCACGATAAACCAGAATGCAAGTGGATGGTCGTGG
>CAZEMO010000019.1:0-88298 GCA_964513375.1 uncultured Bacteriovoracaceae bacterium
GGATACAGAGGTGCTGTCAGTGACAATCACTTTCTGTTCTTTGTCATTAGTGCTTGTGTATTCCATAATTTTCTCAACTCATTTTCTGCAATTTACTAACGCACTAAAATAATTTGGCTATACTATCGTACCCCGCCCGATAGAGATCCATCCAGAAGCCGTGGGATGTAAGCTAAAAATTGAATTAGTACCAAATAATAATGCTGCATGACACCTGTGAAATTGAAAAAGCCTTTTGTTTGTTTGAATTTGTTGGAAATAGCGTTGAGGACAACATTCTAAAAATGAAAAGGTGTTAGGTTATTTCACCTAACACCTTATTATTACTTGGCGTCCCCAAGGGGATTCGAACCCCTGTTGCCGGCGTGAAAGGCCGGTGTCCTAGGCCAGGCTAGACGATAGGGACACATTGTCCAATTGAGCCAGGAGGGATTCGAACCCTCGACCACCGGATTAAAAGTCAGGTGCTCTACCAACTGAGCTACTGGCTCGATGAAGACTCCCTATGTCATGGTTAATATAAAATTTCAAGTTTAAAATACCCTCAAATTTTTAGCTGAAATACCTGCTTTCTCATAGTTATTTTATGTGATATCCTCATCTCCATCATGTGGTGGATAATTATATTGATACCTCTTTGCGTATGGTTCAGCTACAGCGTCCTGATGTACCTTAATATCATCTCTCTTGTTTTCAGCCTGCTTATATTACTGGGCTATTTTATTTATGAGACTATAATGATCCGGAAATCCAGGGAAAGATCCCGTCTTCCCTTTTTGGTTATGATTGAATTGATTCTGACAGTATCAGCAAATATCGTCATTAATCTTATAAATTAAATAAGGGGCAATAAGCCCCTTATTGTCATGCATGATTGTTATGTAAACAGTATGCTTTATTCAGGATGATCGTCCTGCATATAGAAGTCGTAAACCTTTGAAACCTTAATTCCCTGAATCGAGAAAAAAAATTCTTCCCCTCGCTCTACACCTTTTATTTCGGCCATGCCCGATTCCTGGGCCTGAAATATCTTTGTTGTCCTGAAGTCGAATATCGGGATATTGCCGGTTGTAAATGTCCAGATGGTTCCATCCTCCGATATAGTGGAAACTATGTATTCACCCTTCTTGAGCCACTTGCGCATGCCCTGAAACTCAACTTTCGGCCTTTCAGTCTGCATCATGTCTTTAATACCCCCCTCTTTATCCTGATCTGTTAATAAACATATCGGACAAAACTCAGGAAGGATTAGACTTTAATTTTGGCAAAATCAGCTTTTCAGATCCTTGAATAGCTTATAATCCATGCTATCCACCAGGGCCATCCATGATGCCTCGATGATATTGCTTGACACGCCAACCGTATTCCAGTTGCCGCTTTTATCTCCAGATTCTATAAGCACACGCACAACGGATTCTGTTCCCTGTTTCGAAGAGACGACTCTAACTTTATAATCCAGAAGTTTGACTTCTCTGATCTTGGGATAGAAATTCCTTAAGGCCTTCCTGAGTGCATTGTCCAGGGCGTTGACGGGACCGTTTCCCAAAGCAGCCGTATGCTCAATATTACCATCGACATCAATCATTATGGTAGCTTCAGACAACGGTTCGGTACCTTCGCTGCGCTTGTCAGTAATTACCCTGAACCCTTTGAGTTTGAAATATCGTGTATGCATGCCTACTGCCTTTTTCATAAGCAGTTCAAGCGATGCATCAGCGCCTTCAAACTGGAATCCGGAATCCTCGAGGTCTTTGATAATTTTCACAATCTCCTGTGTTGCGATCTTCTCACTCGACAAATCAATATTAAATTCCCTGGCCTTAAACAGAATATTGCTCTTTCCCGAAAGCTCCGAAACAAGAACCTTCCTCTGGTTCCCTATAGAAAGAGGATCGATATGCTCATAACTTTCAGGTTCATTCAGTATCGCACTCACATGCATCCCGCCCTTATGGGCAAATGCCGATTTTCCCACATAAGGCTGATGCTTGTTGTGGGAAAGGTTGGCGATCTCTTCAAAGAAGCGCGACACATCAGTTATCAGGACCAGGTTTTCCATTGGAATTGTCTCATATCCCATTTTCAAAGAAAGCGCCGGTATAAGCGAGCAGAGGTTTGTATTTCCACACCTTTCACCTATGCCGTTGATCGTGCCATGCACCTGTAGTGCTCCTGCGTTTACTGCTGATATAGAATTTGCTACAGCAAGGTCTCCGTCATTATGGCAATGAATCCCTATTCCTGTTTTTATACGCTTTTTCACCTCTTCAACCACTTCACAAATATTAACCGGCAGAGAACCGCCATTGGTATCGCAAAGCACGATCCTGTCTGCCCCGCCATCGACGGCCGCTTTCAGCGTTGCAAAGGCAAACTCCCTGTTCGCCTTGAATCCGTCGAAGAAGTGCTCTGCATCAAAGAATACCAGGGGGCATTTGCCTTTTAAATAAGCCGTTGATTCTCTGATTATCCTGATATTTTCTTTTAATGAGCATCTCAGCCCTTTCCTGACATGAAAATCCCATGATTTGCCGAATATTGTAATGCCATCCGGTCTTGAATCGACAAGAGCATTGATTATTGAATCATTTTCAGCAATACCGCCGGGCTTGCATGTGCTTCCGAAGGCCATAATCCTGGCATTTTTTATTTTTAATCTCTTAATAAATTTAAAAAGTCTGTCGTCCTTCGGGTTCGCCCCAGGCCACCCGGCCTCGATAAAGTCAACGCCCAGATTATCAAGTTTCTGAACAACAGCGCACTTGTCATCAAATGAAAACGCAATGTCTTCCGACTGAGCGCCATCTCTCAGCGTTGTGTCGTATATCTCGATCTTACCCAACTACTTCCCCCGGTTTGTCCAAAGTAAATTCTTCATGAAGTTGTCTCACGCCTAGTTCGATGAATTTTTCATCAATAACACATGACACCTTTATTTCGGATGTGGATATCATATGAATATTTATACCCACCTTCGAGAGGGCATCGAACATCCGCGCAGCCACACCCGCATGAGACCTCATACCGACGCCAACAATGGATATTTTTGCGATGGACGTATCACCTATGATATTTTTTGCTTTGAGTTTCTTGCCTTCTTTTTTAACGATTTCCATTGCTGTCTGGAAATCATTCTTGGTCACCGTGAAGCTCATATCTGCGTTTTTGCCGTCAATCGACATATTCTGGATTATCATATCGACGTTTATGTTCTTTGCAGCAAGTGCCGTGAATATCTCCGCGGCAACACCTGGTTTGTCAGGTATCGCCAGCATGGTTATCTTCGCTTCGTTCTTGTCATAGGTTATTCCTGATACTACTTCCTTTTCCATATCGGTGTCCTCCTTGGTTACAAGTGTGCCGCCTTCATCTGTGAAGGTACTTTTTACAATTACAGGTACGTTATATTTTTTTGCAAATTCAACAGATCTTGTCTGTAAAACCTTTGCCCCGAGAGATGCCATCTCAAGCATCTCGTCATAGGATATCCGTGCAAGTCTTCTCGCTTTTTCACATATGTTTGGATCGCACGTATAAACACCGTCAACATCGGTGTATATCTCGCAGATATCCGCCCTCAATGCTGCCGCGAGTGCAACCGCAGAGGTGTCCGACCCTCCGCGGCCAAGCGTCGTTATATCGCCTTCATCCGTTATTCCCTGGAACCCGGCTACAACCGCCACCTCACCCGCATCGAAGATCTTCCTGAAATGCTTGTCCGTTATGGATGAGATCCTTGCCTTCGTATAGGCATTATCAGTAACAATAGGGATCTGAAATCCCAATACCGACCGGGCAGGAATTCCCTGGTCTTTTAATGCCATAGCAAGTAAGGCAATGCTTACCTGCTCGCCTGTAGAAACAATCACATCAAGCTCTCTAGGATCGGGCCTGGGCGAAAGTTCCCTGGCCAGATTAAGCAGTTTGTCCGTTTGTCCCGACATGGCCGAAACAACAACCGCAACACTGTTGCCCTGACGATAAGATTTTGCAACCTTCGAGGCTACATTCTTAATCTTTTCTACGCTGCCCACCGATGTCCCGCCATACTTCTGTACTACCAGTGCCATATGTATCTTACCTCCAGTTCTCCTCTTTGATGATGTCCCCGCTGAGGATTATCTTTCTTCTGTTTTCCTCAAGATATTCAATTTTTACCCTGAGAAGGTTTCCTTTGAAGTACCCCTCCGAAATATCGGCCCATTCTACCATGATGACATGAGAATTGTCCATGTACTCTTCAATCCCGAGATCCAAAATTCCTTCCGGTTCCAGTCTGTATAAATCAGCATGCACAATATCAATCCTTGCCTTATACATATTAACCAGCGTGAATGTAGGACTCACTACAGGTGTCAAGGGATCTATCCCGAGGCCCGTTGCAACACCTTTGGCAAATATAGTCTTGCCTGCACCCAGATCTCCGGTCAGAAGGATCATCTCGCCGCCTTTTAAAAGTACAGCCACTTTTTCCCCGATATTAAATGTCTCCCGGGGGCTGGCGGTTATTATTTCCTTTCTCATCTTGCCGCTTTCAGGATTTGGGGAATCTTAAGAAGCAGATCCGATGCAATCTGGCCTCTGGCCATTGTCTCGGAGACCATGTCGGAGGCCAGACCGTGAATATATACGCCAAGACAGGCGGCATTAAACCCTGAGAGCCCCTGCGCAAGTAAAGCGCCGATGATTCCTGACAGGACATCTCCCATTCCGCCTGATGCCATGCTGTTTGATCCTGTAGGGTTTATCGCAATATCACCATCAGAGGACACAATCACCGTTCTGAATCCCTTCATGACAACAATAGCTCTGTACTTCAATGCGCACTCCACAGCTGCCCCTATACGGTCACGGCTGATCGATTGAGTATCCCATCCTATCAGACGGGACATCTCCCCGGGATGAGGCGTGAGCACTCCTGGAATTTTCAACTCCATATGTCCTGCCGCCAGAATTGAAAGCGCGTCTGCATCGATTACCATGGGTTTGTCACAGTTGCCGATAAGTTCATAAACAAATTCAGACACCTGTTCCGAAGTGCCTATGCCTGGACCGATTATTACGGAATCAGCTTTTTTCAGGCTGTCAATTGCCTGAACAATCATTGCGGGCGAAAAAAGAAAATCAGCCGTATCGCCTAAAGGTCTTGTCATAGTCTCTGTCAGTTTTATTTCCATAACCGGATTAAGCCCTGCTGGTACACATAGAGTAACAAGACCAGCCCCGGTCCTCAGCGCTGCCTCACTCGAAAGGCATGCAGCCCCTGTGAACCCGGGTGACCCTGCATAAATAGCTACTCTGCCGAAATCACCCTTGTGGGCTTCAGGGCCTCTAATAGGAATATTCTCAAGGATATCCGATTTCATAAGCTTAACTTTCCACGAGTCGTCCTCTACAATTCTCGGGATCGAAATATCCTTTACAATTAGTTCCCCAGTATACGGCACTCCGTTCGCCAGTACCAGCCCCACCTTGGGATAACCAAATGTTACAGTCAGTGCTGCCCTGACGGCAATGCCAAGAGGAAGTCCGGAATCAGCGTTAAGACCTGACGGAATGTCAACGGAGATAACAGGCATGCTGCTGTCGTTCATACATTCAATGACTGCACGATTAATGCCTTTAACCTCCTTTGAAAGCCCTGTTCCAAAAACAGCATCTATGCAAAGATAAGGTTTTTTACAGTTAAGCTCTGCCCTTAAAACTTCCAGGTCAGTCCCATCGAGCACAACCCTTATAGGCAATCCCATTGCGATAATGATATCGAGGTTTACTCTTGCATGATCCCTTACCTCAGATGTCCTGCCGATAAGGTAGACGCTTACATCAAAGCCTGCATTCCAGAGGTGTCTGGCCGCTACGAATCCGTCGCCGCCGTTGTTGCCCTTTCCGGCTATGATTATTACCCTGTCAATATCGTTTCGAGTCCATCTCTTGGCAATTTCTTCAAAAACAGACCTTCCAGCATTTTCCATAAGGACTATTGCAGGAATCCCCATTTCGATTGCCGCGGCATCCGCACTTCTCATCTGTGATGCAAAGAGACATTTCATATCACACCTCCAGGATTACTATTGCTGTAGCATAATCTTTTTCATGAGAAATGCTTGCATGTATCGAAGCTATTCCTTTTGATTCAGCGATTGAGCTGGCTATGCCACTTAGTTTTATTTCAGGCCTTTCATAACTTTCGAGTGAAACATCGCTGAATTTCATACCCCTGATCATTCCGGTTCCCAGTGCCTTGACGAATGCCTCCTTGACGGCAAACCTTGCGGCAAAACTCCGAGCAGGATCTTTTTTATTCCGGCAATATGATATCTCACACGGGGCAAAAACCCTCTCAACGAACCTGTCGCCATACCTCTTTATAAGGCTTCTTATCCTGGCTATTTCGACAATGTCTATACCGATGCCTGATATCATTCGCTTCTCAGAATTGAATCGATCATTCTGATCGTTCTTTTTGCCCTGCTCACATTATGGACTCTTACGATATCGACATTCTGCATTTTGGCCCACGAGGTCACGGCATCAGTGCCTTCTTCCCTTTCCTGGACCTCCAGATCGAGCACTTTACCTATAAACGATTTCCGTGAATGCCCCAGCATTACAGGCAACCCGAGTGATGAAAACTCCCTGATGTGTTTTATCAGGCTTAGGTTACCTTCAAGGCTCTTCCCGAACCCAACACCCGGATCAACAATTATGCTCAGTGGATCAATACCCGCCTCAAGGCAGACGTTGACCCTTTTTTTAATGTAATCATATATTTCTGTTACAATATCCGCATAAGAGGTGTTGTTCTGCATATCGGCCGGAGAACCTCTCATATGCATCAACACAATGCCTGCCCCTGTTTTTTTTGCTACGGTTATCATCTCCTTATCATGAGTCATTGAACTTACATCATTTATGATAGAAGCGCCTGAATCTATTGCAGCTTCTGCAACTGAAGCATTTCTCGTATCTATGCTTACCGGCACATCTGTTTTCAAGGCAATCCCTTTTATAACCGGCATTACCCTTTTTATTTCCGTCTTTTCATCTATTGGAGCTGCACCGGGTCTTGTAGACTCACCACCGACGTCTATAATATCCGCACCCTGATTGATCAATTCAAGGGAGTGGTCAATGGCAGCTTCAGGTTTGTCATACATACCGCCGTCCGAGAAGGAATCCGGTGTAACATTTACTATTCCCATTATTGCCGGACGTATTTCCCATTCAAGTTTTCTTGAGCAGAGATTGAGCCTTAAATTCGCTTCTTTAATATTCAGCTGCTGACTGATAATACAGGCAATATCAGACATATTCGGCTGGTCTTTGAGCTTATCGATAAGATTCTTATAGTGCCTGATATCCCCCATGATAACGCAGTCGGAATACTCAGTCTTACCTGATATGACTGAGCGGTGGACAGCGGCATCTCCACCGATGGAAAGCATGGATTGTTTGATTATGTTTGCTGCAAAAAGCCTTACATCCCTGAGGAGAATAACCTTGTGATGCAGCTTAGGTTCAAGATAGGGAAGCGCTGCCGGATCGATTCCGCAATAGATGAGGTCTTTATAATCAGGAAAAGAAAGCAGCCTTGCCTTAGGCTGCCGCCTTTCCGAGGATGCTGTCGAGTTCGACACTATCAACAACCTCCTTTTCAAGCAGCCTCTGGGCAAGATTTTCAAGTTTATCCCTGTTTTGCTCCACTATATTTCTGGCTCTGGTATAGCCTTCCATGACAATGCTTTTCACCTCAGCATCAATCTTCTGGGCCGTCATCTCGCTGTAATCGACTTTCTTGGAAATTTCGCGCCCGAGGAACATTTCCTGCTCGACACTTCCCAGACTAAGCGGTCCAAGAGAACTCATACCCCATTCGGTAACCATATGCCTGGCCATCTCGGTAGCACGTTCGATATCATTGCCTGCACCTGTTGTCATGCTGTTGAGTGCGACTTCCTCGGCAACACGGCCGCCCATAAAGACTGCGATGGTATCGTGCAGATATTCCTTTTTATATGTATGTCTGTCGTCGATCGGCAATTGCTGAGTGACTCCCAGAGCCCTTCCCCTTGGTATTATACTCACCTTATAGACCGGATCGGCATTGGGAAGCATTCTGGCGACAAGCGCATGGCCCGCCTCATGGTATGCAGTGGTTCTTTTCTCTTCATCCGATATAACCAGACTTTTTCTTTCGACACCCATCAGTACTTTGTCTTTCGCCTTTTCCAGGTCTGACATTTCCACTTTTGATTTCTTTTGTCTTGCAGCTAAAAGGGCTGCCTCATTCACAAGGTTGGCAAGATCAGCGCCTGAAAAACCGGGAGTAGATTTTGCAAGAATCTTTATATCTACATTGTCCGACAAAGGCACTTTTTTTGAATGCACAGAAAGAATGCCTTCCCTTCCTTTTACATCAGGCCTTGCAACAATAACCTGCCTGTCAAATCTTCCGGGTCTCAACAACGCAGGATCAAGCACGTCAGGCCTGTTCGTGGCAGCCATAAGTATAACCCCTTCGTTAGATTCGAAGCCATCCATCTCTACAAGGAGCTGGTTAAGTGTCTGTTCTCTTTCATCATGCCCGCCACCGAGACCTGCGCCCCTGTGTCTGCCTACGGCGTCAATTTCATCAATGAATATTATGCAGGGCGCATGCTGCTTGCCCTGGGCAAAAAGGTCCCTCACTCTTGAAGCACCAACACCAACGAACATTTCAACAAAATCGGAGCCTGACATGCTGAAAAAAGGCCTGCCGGCTTCGCCTGCAACGGCCTTAGCAAGAAGTGTCTTACCTGTTCCCGGAGGACCTAAAAGCAATACGCCTTTGGGAATCCTGCCTCCCAGGGTGGTAAACTGTTTCGGGTCTTTGAGGAAATCGATTATTTCATTTAGTTCTTCTTTAGCTTCATCAATGCCTGCGACATCGGCAAATGTTACTTTTATTTTATCCTGAGTCATGAGCCGAGCTTTGCTTCTTCCAAAGCTCATTGCCTTATTTCCTCCCGTCTGCATCTGCCTCATGAAAAGAATCCAGATTCCTATCAACAGCAGCATGGGTATCCACGAAATAAGTACAGACATGTACCACGGGTCTGAGGATTTGTTCTCAACAGAAACCTTGACATTCTTTGTCAGAAGCCTGTCAACAAGCTTAGGGTCGTCCGGTATGAAAGTTTCGAAAATGACATTGTCCGACAGCTTTCCTTCAATGTTCTGGCCCTGTATCTTGACTTCTTTTACTTTTCCGCTGTCAAGGATATGGATAAAATCACTGTAGGCGTATTTCGTGGTTTTTGTCTTTGTCTGGTTAAACATTTGATAGAGCATTACCATTATAAGAATTATTACAATCCATAAAGCGGCTGTTTTCAGAAAACCGCTGGCTCCTGATTTATTTTGCATTGAGGCTGGCTCCCCCGGAGAAATTAATATCCGTTATTATTGCTTTTGCCAACTCCCTGTAATGAGACGAATCAATATCCGGTGATTTCTTTTCAGCTTTTTTCTCTCCAACGGCATTGGGCTGCTCTGACGCTATTGTCTTCAGCAGTCCGATTGCTTCGCCCTTTTTCCCCGATGCATTCAATTCTATAGCCTTTAAGAAAACCGCCTGATCCTTGATTACACCGGATGCACCTTTTTCACATTTATCCAGCGCCTCCATGGCCTTGGGCGTATCCTTTAATTCTATATATGACATGGCACGTATCATCATAGCTTGATAGAAAAGCACATCCTCCGTAGCCCAACTATCTACGAAATCATCTGCATTTTTGATGGCTTCTTTAAAATCCAATCTATCATAGGCCAGTCCGGCAAGCTTCAGTTTCGATATTTTCCCCGCCCTTGTATCAGTGTATTTTGATGCAATCTCACCTATTTGCTTCGGGTCACTCCCGGCATTTACAAGAGCACTGAGCGCTTTATCCTCACGGGATGTTTTCCAGTAGAGAAAACCGGAAATACCACCGGCAATAAAAACTATAATAAGTATGGCGGAGACAAATCTAAACGGATTGTTTTTTACCCACTGCACAACCGTGCCGGTGCCGGTAATAAATGAATCCTGCGTTTTTACAAGCTCTTTACGATCTATATTAGCCATATACCATCTACCCTCCTCAGTTGTACCTGTAACTTATATTAATTATACACCACAACTGTCAATGTGGATTATATTCACCAGCAAAAATGAAGCTCAATAAAACAAAAACCCCGGATCATATTCCACCGGGGTTTCCTTTAAGAGAATCTTATAATGTTTAATTCGAAGCAATATCCTGCAAAACGTGAGGACTTATGAATATTAGCAATTCCTTTTTGATTTTTGAATTCTTCTTGGCCTTGAAGAGCCATCCGACAACAGGAATATCACCCAGGAACGGCACTTTCTGTATGTCTTTGCGTATCTCTTCTTCAATTATACCGCCGATGACAGCCGTTTCTCCATCTCTTACGATTACTTCGGTCTGGACCTCCCTCGACGCAATACTCGGGTCACCCAGGGAATTCTTTGTTGCGCCGATCGAGTTTCTCTTTACTGAAACTTCCATATTTATACTGCCGTCAAAGGCAATCCTCGGAGTTACCTCAAGCACGAGCTCTATATCTTTCAATTCTGTTGAAAGCTGTCCTTCCTGGTTTCGAACAACATAAGGATATTTTTCGCCCTGCTTGATAATGGCCTTTTTGTTGTCAAGTGTTACAACTTTGGGCCTTGCAATGACCTTGGCGTCTCCTGTCGTCTCGCCGATATCCAGCCTGAGATCGAGATCGAACATGCTTCCTGCCAGTCTGCCCAAGGTGATTCCAAGCCCTGCCGCCTGACTCTGAGGGAAATTAACCAGCATTGCAGAAGCAGGAAGGGTAGCTGATGACCAGTTAGGATTTCCGCCGGGAACCGTTGTCGAATCAAAAAGGCTTGTTGCACTGCCAGTGTTTATCCCTGAAAGACCGAAGAATGACTTGCCTGACTGTGACCTATACTGGCCGCCCCATGCAATTCCAAGGGCTTTTGTAAAATCATCGTCTGCCTGCACTATCCTTGAAGCGATAAGTACCTGTGGTGTCGGCTTATCCAGTCTTTTAATCATTACTGAAATTGCATCCACACTTTTTTGTATGTCCTTAACAATCAGAACATTAGTCCTGGCGTCTGCAACAATACTACCCCTGTCTGTAAGTATTCCAATTTCCTTTCCCTTCAGCAGATTGATCATTTCCGTTGCTTTGGAGAAGTTAACCGGGATCACACTCGTATAGAGAGGCTCCAACTGTTCCTCTGTTTTTTGAGAGGCTATCAATCTATCCTGCGCCGCCTTTATTTTATCAGCCGGAGCAATCCTTACAACATTACCCAGTTGCATTTTTGAGAGATCTTTACTCTCAAGAATAACATCAAGAGCCTGATCCCAGGGAATGTCTTTCAAGCGAATAGTAATCTGTCCTTTAACCTCATCTGAGGTAACAATATTCAGCCCGCTTACATCCGCGATTATTCTCAATACATTTTGAATATCGGCATTCTGGAAATCCAGTGTTATGGGTTGACCCTTATATTTCGGTTTAAATGTATCCAGGACAGTGGACTGTTTGGGACTGGAAGAAAATTCATCAACATCGGCCTTGGAAACAGTCATGGTTTTCGTACTGGAGTCTTTTTTCTTTGATTGGCCAGATGTAACAGCGGGAACATCTTTATGGCTCGCCTTCTGGGTCTCCTTAATATCCGCCGGGACATCAAAATCCATAAGGATCTGATTCTTATCCTGAGTAATAAAATATGGAGACATTTTCTTCATTGTTATCTCAATAATGACATTCTTGCCTTCCTGCTTGGGTAGAAATTTATCTACAGGCGTGACAAAATCGAAAGTCAAAAAAGGTCTTGCCAAGTCAGCTGGTATATTGGCCCCTTCAATTTTAAGGGTAACAACATCACCTTTTTTTGAAACATCATAAGATGCCTTACCGTCCAACCCTATCTGTATACGTGACTTGTTTTTAACATTCATAAAGTCAACACTTTTTACAGTTAATGCATATGAGTAAGCAGGTAAGGCTATAATGCCTATTACAAGTAGCTGTATGATTTTATTCTTCATACTACTTTTCCCCCTCTTCTTTCTTAAGCGTCAATACAACTTCTCTGGTGTTGACATTCCCCATATAATCCTTGAAGTGTTGTTTTATAGTGACACCATTACTGCTTATTTTTGTTACTATACCTGAATTTTCTCCAATGTGCATGCCTTCCTTGATAATATACCCAGTATTGCTTGCATCCTGGACAAGTGCTCTGGGGTCATTATCAAGGATAACACCCACCAGAGAAATCTGACCTAGTGTTATATTCTGCAATATATCCGCCGCAGTCATTCTAGATTGGTCATCCAGTTTGATAATCTCATACGGCTGGAAGGGATCTCTGACTCCCTGAACCGTATATTCCGTTTTAGGTTCCTGCGCCTGAGTGGTAACGGGTTTCATTTGCTGCACGCTCTTGGGTTTCGCCGACAAAAGACTGTCAGCTGATGTCGTGTCCTTTTTTCCGGAGCAACCGGAAAACACCAGCACTATCCCAATCAATACCGCTATCAGCTTCTCCTTGTTCATTGCGTGCTCACCCCTTCGATAAACTTGTATGTGGTTGCAACGCATGATGTGTCCACAATGGTAGAACCACCATATCCTCTCTTCGGTGAACCGATTGTTATATCGGATATGTTAACAATTCTTGGCATCTTTGATACCTTATCAAAGAAAGTGACAATGTCTTTAAATGTTCCTTCAACTTTGATATCAACAGGAATCTCCGCATAAAAGTTCTTTGGCGATTCAACTCTTGGCTTGAATAACTGGAATTCCAACCCTGAAGATTTTCCCAGTGATGAAACATTTTCAAGAAGTGATGGTATTTCGCTTTTATCAGGGAGCTGCTTCAGCGCAATCAAAAGGTCCATTTTTGTCTGCTCCAGCATTGCATCGTATTTCGGCTTTTCGGCAACAATTGCCTGAACTTTCATAAGTTCACTCTTGAGCCTGGCTTGCTCCGGTTGAAGAACTTTTATCTCATCACTGATCGGCCTGTATAAAAAGTACCAGTACAAGCCGACAATTATAATGATGAAGGCCAGAAGAGAAAGCATTTTAACTGCCGGCTTCTGATGCAACAGAATATCTATTATTTTATTGATATTCATGCCCACCTCAATCCTGAATCTTTTTAATTTTACACTGAATTACAAATTTATGGTTGAGCCCTTCCTGTTCAGAAAGGACAAGCTCAACATCAGTGTAATGTTTCGATCCCTGCAGTCTTTTCATGAATTCGGCAATAATCGTATTATCAACCGCAGTACCATCCAGCACAACCTTATCACCGGTATTTGTGTATGAACTTATCCATGCCTTTTCCGGAATAAGCATGCTCAACTCATCCAGAACCTCAACCGGACCTGTCTTCTGAATGCTTAAATCATTGATGACTTGAAGTTTTTTCTCAAGTTCCACTCTGCGTTTTTTAACCTTTTCGATTTCTTCGGCCTTGACTTTCAGCTCTGCAATCTGGGCTTGCGTTGTCTGAATATCACTCTCAATCGATGTCTTTTCTCTTTTCATCGTTCCTTGAAGAATTCCCAGACCAATAACAATGACACCGGCGCATACGGCAAATACAATGACATGCTGTATGATCGCATTCAACCTTAACTCAGCTTTTACTGGAAGCAGATTGATCGTTACCATTTGTAATCCGCCCTCCTTAACGCCAGGCCTACAGCGACTGCCATCTGCGGTGCAATATAGGCCATATATGCTGGATCGAAGTTCTTTTCATTCCATGTGATATTGTTGAAAGGATTAATAATCTCAACAGGTATTTCATTCTGTTTTTGCAATAGGGATATCAATCCCGGTATTCTTGCACCACCGCCGCTTATGTAAAGCTTTTCTATATTTTCATTAACCATCGTGGAGAGGAAGAAATCCAGAGTTCTTTTGATTTCCTGGGCAAATGTCTCGGATGCCATTTTGAAAATATAATTTACGCGCTCGAGATCGATGCCCTCGATGCTTGCGCCGCATTTTATATTTTCGGCCCTTTCAAAGCTGACTCCGAATTCCCTCTGTATGCGCTCGGTCATTTGTCGTCCGCCCATTGAAATGTCTCTTGCAAAAATTGACGTCCCATCTCTCATAACATTTATATTAATCATTGATGCCCCTACATCTACAAGAGCGACAATGGTTTCAGGGGCATCCGGATAATTGGAATGATACATATTTTCGATTGCAAAGACATCTACATCAACTATCAACGGCTTGAGACCGGCATTTTTGATAATAGATGAATAATCATCCACCAGTTCTTTTTTCGATGCAACAAAAAGGACATCCATCATGTCCTGTCTTTCAAGGCTTTCTCCGAGTATGTGAAAATCCAGATATACATCATTAATATCAAAAGGGATGTACTGTTCTGCCTCAATCATAAGAGTCTGCTCCAGCTCCGCTCTCGACATTGTTGATATTTCGGCCTTCTTGACGATTACCGAGTGACCGGAAACTGCTGTTGCAGTACCTTTCGGAAGAATTTTAAGATTATCCCTCAGGTTCCGTATTGTCTCAACAACCGTTTCCGAATCCATTATATCTTTGTCAACAATACATTCCGAGGGGACAATAGCGATTCCCATGGACTTTAATTCATATCCGGATCGGGTTTTTTCGAGATCTATCATCTTGATGCTTTGTGATCCGATGTCCAATCCTAACAAGGTTTTTTTGCCGAAAAGCATTCATTCACCCCGCAAATATTACTTTTTCTTTTTTATTATTACGATGGTGTCCCCCGGCCTTACCATGTTCATTTCTCTTGTGATGATATGTTCTATGTAGGGAAGGCTTTCTTTCAGCAGGCTCGCCTCCTGGGCAAGCATCTGATTCTCCTGTTTCAGAGCAGCGTTTTGTGATTGCAGAATAAAGAGCTCCTTTTTCAATCTGTATGTCTGAATAAGACCCTTTTCGCCCGGTACTGTAAAAATCAGCGTTAGCGCCACCATCATTATAAAGCCTGTTATAATGAGCCGCCGTATATTCATTAACTATATTATAAACCAATATTAAGCGGTTATCATTATAAATCGACTCTGAATGAACTAATTCTTCATATTTCATGTCAAGCCTATCGGGATTCAAAAAAATAAACTTTACAATATTTTTAATTATATTGATTAAAAAAACATATTTTTCAATTAATTTGTTTTTCTGTTTAAGGAATCTTCCTGATTACCTGTCCATTCTATAAATCACACCATACGCAAAACCCATAACAAAACCTCCTATATGGGAAAACCATGCCGTTGAAGTCTGTGCGCCTATTGTAAAGTATCCATTTAATCCCTGAAGGGCAAACCATATCAGTATAAATACAAATGCCGGGATCTGGGCAATCTTAATGATAAAGAAGACAGGTATTATTGATGTTATTTTTGCCCTGGGCTTGAGTATGATAAAAACACCCATTACTGCAGCAATTGCGCCAGAGGCGCCTACGACAATAATGTCTGAATTATGAAAAAACAATGCATGGGTATAAAACGAGATAAATATTGCTGCCGTGTAAAATACTATATACCTCATCCACCCAAGCTCTTTTTCAACGGAAGGCCCGAATACATACAGAAAAAGCATATTGCTTGTGAGATGCAAATACCCTCCATGCATGAAGCCGGAGACGAATATCGACAGATTCAAACCGAGAAGGCTGCCTCTTCCGTTTGTCAGGTTCAGCCAGATGTCAAGTGGGCTTACACCGTATACGTCAAACAGGGCGCTGCCTGTTCTGACTTGTTCAAAAAACATGGCAACATTAGCGCATATAATCAATATTGTGATCACAGCAAACCCTTTTGAAGAAGTGTCTTTGACAGGTATCACGGACTGCCAGGTCCTCCATGGATATTATTTTAGAAACGTCGTAACACGAAACTGCAGTTCAACCAATATGATATGCAATATGCATATGGGTTAATGTTAAGTATGGACATATAAAGCCTTAAAGCAATAATATATATCGCATGCTAATTAATGAATTCATATCGTGGTTCATGCGTTTTAAAACAAAAGAGTATCTCAAGTTCAGGGAATTAGGCCAATGCGAACCCCCTGAGGCGCCAGCACAGGATATTCAGTTATATATGCACATCCCTTTTTGCAGGGTTCTATGCCCTTATTGTTCATTTCACAGGGTTGCATTCAGAGAAGATCTGACCAGGTCATATTTCCAGGCGCTCAGGAAAGAGCTCGATATATACTCTCAGAGAGGTTTCAGATTTTCAGAAATTTATATTGGCGGCGGAACCCCGACAATATTGATGGATGAACTGGTTGAAACATTAAAACATGCAAACAGACTGTTTGGGCCAAGGGACATTTCTGTTGAAACCAATCCCGACACACTGAACAAGAATACCCTTTCCGTTTTAACCGACCAAGGCGTAGGAAGGGTATCGGTAGGGGTTCAGACCTTTAATGATACAATACTGAAACTGATCGGAAGATATGAAAAATATGGCAGCGGCGATGAATTGAAAGATAAAATATTAAAGACTAAAGATATTGTAAAAACCTTGAATATTGATATGATCTACAACTTCCCGGCCCAGAACAGAGACCAGTTACTTAATGATATATATATACTAAATAATATAAAGCCCGATCAGGTAACGTTTTATCCCTTGATGGTATCAGATGTAACCATAAGAGAGATGAAAAAAATAATGGGACCTCACAGTTTCAGAAAAGAACGGCTCTTTTATGACCTGATAACAAAAAATCTTATCTCCGATTATCATCCGCAATCCGCATGGTGCTTCTCCCTATCGAATGCCATGATAGATGAATATGTAACTTCCAACGAGGACTATGCCGGCGCAGGAAGCGGGGCATTCGGCCTCGCAGGCGGCTCAATATATGCAAACACATTTTCGATCAGACGATATATATACGACATCCGGGAAGGGCGGCTTCCGGTTTATGCAAGGAAAAAATTCTTCAGACATGAGCTTGCCCGATATATGTTTCTGATGGGCCTTTTCGGATTAAAACTGTCAAGAAGAATGTTCGTTCAAAGGTTTGGCAAAGATCCATGGACTCTTTTGCCTTTTGAATGCCTTTTTTTTACTCTCATCGGCGCTTTGAATACCACCCCTGACAACCTCCTGCTTACAGAAAAAGGGCGCTACTACTGGGTTATCATGATGAGGGAATTCTTTACCGGAGTTGATAATTTCAGGGATATGAGCAGGCTGGAGGCAGGAAGCGAGCACGAATGACCTCTGAACAAGAAGACCGTAACGAGGATATATATTAAAGGTGGACTTCGTGTTTAATGGTCCCATCAGAACTGAACAGGGAAAGAAAGGAACCTATCTGATATTTACAATAATTTCTTTACGCCAAATTATCAAACCATCAAGCTGTCAGTTTGTTTAACACTCTCTTCCTCAATATCATTCCGGCAGATACCAGACCAAGGCCGATAAGAGTCAATGTTCCTGGTTCAGGGACAGGAGCCGGTTCCTGTCTTATATTTTCGGCATATTTAATCAAGATTACTCCAGTATCAATTTTCACATCAGCCAACAGATCAGAGGCATCATAAAGATGATTGCCGGAAGAGAATGTATACGTCTGGCACCACTTTGAATAATCTCCAAAAGCATTGAGGCTCATATTTTCATAATGCCTGCACGCTAATGCGTTCAAGGAATTGACACAAGAGACCGCCGGTTCTGGATAATGGTATTCATTAATATTTTCCATTCCTATCGGGGCTGCTATTGCGCCTGAAAAGGATATCATTAACAATACACTTGCCAGCATGACTCCTTTAATCAGATCTTTTTTCATAACATCCCTCCAAAATATCCGTTTACAGGTTTTTTCTGGTGGTATTTACACTTCTACAAGTTCAGTTAAAACGGGAAGAGAATAACCCAATTGAAACATTCAAGCTTGCCTGATTATGTCCAAATATCATGAAATAACTTTTTTTTGAAATATCATAGTAATTCATAAAGCAAGGACATGTAATAAACAACGCACTCCCTGATGAATTATTTAGCATAATTATAATTGAAAAGCTTGATTAAAATTTTTATAAATGTTAACCAACTATTTAGTTAAACTTACTGTTTAGTTATTGAACCAGAAGGGGATAAATATGCCGGAGAAAAAGGATGCGGTCATTGAAAAGATACTTGCTGCGGCCCGGAAGGAGTTCGCAGAAAAGGGTTTCGAGGGTTCACGCGTCGATGAAATTGCCCGTAAGGCATGTGTAAACAAGGCCATGCTTTACTACCACATAGGAGACAAGCACGAATTGTATGCAGGGGTGTTGCACGGGATAATAGGAAACGTCGTTGAGCAGATTGAAAAGGAACTTGAGAAGGCGAATAAACCCGAAGAGAAATTGAGAAAATATATAGAAGTGTTTAACAAAGCCATCGCAAACAACCCCGAAATGCCCCGGATAATGATGCGGGAAATCGCCTCCGGCGGCAACAATCTCCCCGAAATATTCTTCAAGGACATCCTGAGGATTATTTCTATTATTTCCGGTATCATCAAATCCGGTACGAAATCCGGTGTTTTTATTCAAACCATACCGGAGCTTGTACATGTCATGGTCATGGGTGCCATAATATCAGCAAACACCATTTTCCCGCTTCTCTATTCCAGGGAAAATGCACCAAGGGAAGTGAGAGAGATTTGTGAAAAGACATCTTCATATATTGCATCCGAGATTGAACGACTAGTGATGAGATCAGTGCTTGTTTACGCAAAAACGGGGGTGAGAAAATGAAAACACTCAAAATTTGTTTATCCCTGATATTTTTATTCTTTATTGTCCAGCTTCAACCGGTTTTCGCCGACGACAACGAAAAACCCTTGGGCCTTGCAGACTCGATAAATATCGCTCTTGAAAACAGCCTTGTCATTAGATCTGCAGACGAAGGTGTTTTTTATGCCAGGGCGAAAAAGAAAGAAGCGTGGACAGGCTTTCTGCCTATGTTCAGCGCTTCCTATAATTATACAAGGCTTAGCGATGACCCCTATGTCGACTTGCCGGGAAATCCTCCATTTATGCCAGCTTCAACCATTATAACGGGAACAAAAGACAATTACACCCTTGCATTCGAAGTCAAGCAGCCTGTGTTCGCAGGCGGGGCGATATATTACAATTATCTTGCAAATAAAACCGCTGAAGATGTTGCGAACCAGCAAAAAAGGGGGGATGTACTTACGGTAATCGAAGAGGTCAAGATTGCTTATTATTCAATTTTAAAAGCTGCAAAGATCAAGGACGCCGCCGTGAAATCGGTCGAGATGCTCAAGGGGCACAGGGACACTGCAAGGGCATATTATGATGTCCACCTCGTACCTCTCAATGACCTCTTGAGGGCTGAAGTGGAGGTTGCAAACGCCCAGCGGAATCTTCTCGCTGCTGAAAATGCCATAGAGATAGCAAATGCTAATTTTAATACAATACTCAGAAGAGGCATAAATAACCCTGTAAATATAATGGACAGCTTTGAAGTTGTGCCTTTTGACAGGGGCATTAATGAATGCATCAGTATGGCAATCAATATGAGGCCGGAAATGAAAGCCGCAGTGGCTCGCCAGAAGCAATCTGAAAGCATACTCAAGGTTGAAAAGGCAGGCTTTGCCCCAACCATCGGGGCATCCGGGCGACTTGAGCGCTATGGCGATCAGCCGGAACTCCAGGGCAGCCCCTACAGGCAGCAGGATGACTGGTACATTTCTGCATCAGCAACGTGGAATTTCTGGGAATGGGGAAGGACAAAGGACAGGGTTGATGCAGGCCGGGCTCGTGTAAACCAGGCTGATAATGCAATTCTTCAGACAGGTGACAGTATAGCGCTTGAAGTAAAAAGGGCATGGCTTGACCTTAAAGAGGCAGAAAAACAGGTGAGTGTGACGAAATCCATGATCAAAAGCGCCGAGGAGAATTTCAGGGTGAGTTCTGAAAGATATAAGGAACAACTGGGAACCGCTGTTGACGTACTTGACGCCCAGTCCCTCCTTACAAAAGCCCGGGCCGATTATGCAAGGGCTGTGGGCGACTACAATATTCTTCTGGCACGGATTGAGAGGGTAATCGGGAGTAACGGCGATGAAACAGGGGGTATAAAATGAAGAAACGCTTAATAGTAATAGTCTTGCTTGTTCTTATTCTCGTTGTAGGATTCACCGTGTGGTATCAGCAGCAGAGAAACAAAAACAGTGAACAGTGGTATTCGGGAACAATTGATGCCCACCAGTCCAACATATCGTTTCAGGCCCCGGGCAGGGTAAGCAGAATTATTTTCGATGAAGGGCAAAGCGTTAAAGCTGGCGAGGTAATTGCCGAACTTGATACCGAAGAATATCGGGCACGGCTTCAGCAGGCGAAATCCAACCTTGAACGGGCTCAAAAAAACAGGGAGCAGCTTGTTGAAGTTCTAAACATATACAAAAAATCCCTTCCGGCAGATGTAAGTCATGCACAGGCAACCCTTGCCATTGCCAGGGATGTGATGGCAAATGCCAGAAAGAATAATAACAGATATACCGAGCTTTTTAATAAAGGAGTGGTTACGGAAAAAGAACGCGATGATGTAAGACTGATTTTTGACAATGCCAGCAGCAGATTCTTACAGGCTGAAGCTGCGCTGGCTGCTTCAAACAGCAATCTCGGGAAGATTGCTGCAACCGAAAAGGACATCGCCCAGGCCAGCGCCCAAGTTCTTGTTGCCAAGGCGGCTCTGGATGAAGCATCCATAAGACTGGGCTATACCAGGCTCCTGTCCCCTGTTGACGGTATAATTACCAGCCGGAACATAGAACTCGGCGAGGTGGTAAGCCCTGGCCGGGAGGTTATGACGGTTTCGGATCTCACCAGGGTATATCTCAAGATATATGTCAGGGAAACGGATATCGGCAATGTAAGGCCAGGACAGCCTGCAGAGGTGAGGATAGATTCCATGCCCGGCAGGGTCTTCAAAGGTAACGTCTCCTACATTTCACAGGTGGCCGAGTTTACACCTAAGATTATCCAGACCAAGGAGGAGCGTGTGAAGTACGTATACCTTGTGAAGATCTCCATCTTCAATCCAGACCTTGCATTAAAGCCAGGGCTTCCGGCAGATGCGTGGCTGAAATAACAAGGAAATTATAAACGCGGTGGAAATGGCAGATATTATGGATGATTCCTATATCAGCATCGAGCATGCAACTATGAACTTCGGGGCGGCTATTGCCGTTGATGATGCCTGTCTTGAAGCCGCCAGGGGTTCGGTGTTCGGACTTGTGGGCTCGGATGGCGCCGGCAAATCAACCCTCTTACGTATGCTTGCAACCATGATAAAACCAACAGGAGGCAGGATGAGAATAGCCGGACTCGATGTTGTTGAGGATAAACGGAAAGTGAAAGAGATTATCGGCTATATGCCCCAGCGCTTCGGCCTTTATCAGGACCTGACCGTCCTTGAAAACATGAGCTTCTTTATGAACATTTTTGGTATCAGGAGACAGGAAAGAAAACACCGGATGGAAAAATACCTGGGGTTCTCGAACCTCCTGCCATATCTTGACAGACAGGCCGGCAACCTCTCGGGCGGAATGAAGCAGAAGCTGGGACTTGCATGCGTACTTGTACACGAACCTGATGTGCTGATACTCGATGAGCCTACAAACGGGGTCGATCCAGTTTCAAGACAGGAATTCTGGGACATCCTCATCGAAATGAAAAAAGAGGGCAAGACCATAATGGTTTCCACCGCATACCTTGATGAGGGCGAGAAATGCGACATGCTGGCAATGATGCATAAGTCAAAAGTCCTCCAGGTTGCATCACCAACAGATATCCAGGCCCGATACTCAAGCCTGGAAGAGGCTATGATAATGCGTATTGCTGAAATCGATGGGGAGATCACGGGTGACGACATCAAAGGATAATTCAATTGTCGTTGAGGGCCTTGAAAAGCGTTTCGGCAAGTTCATTGCCGTAAACCGTATAAGCTTTTCTGTCAAAAAGGGCGAGATTTTCGGCTTCCTGGGTTCCAACGGTTCAGGCAAGTCGACAACGATACGCATGCTCTGTGGAATACTGAAGCCCACATCCGGAGGGGGCAATGTGGCAGGATATGACGTGATAAAGGAACCCGATGAAATCAAAAGCTCGATCGGCTACATGTCGCAGAAGTTTTCCCTTTATGAAAATCTTACGCCGCTTGAAAATATCAGGTTTTATCTCGGAGTCTACAATGTACCCGAAAAGCTCTGGAAAGAAAGAACTCAATGGGTCCTTGCCATGGCAAGGATTTCAGAGATCAGAAACAAACTGACAAAAGATCTGCCGCAGGGCTTCAAACAGAGGCTCGCTCTCGGGTGCGCCATGCTCCATAAACCCGGCATAATATTTCTGGACGAACCCACATCGGGAGTTGATCCTATCACAAGAAGACATTTCTGGGAATTCATCCGCAAACTTTCCGAAGAAGGCATCACCGTATTCGTCACAACTCATTACATGGACGAGGCCATCAACTGCGAGCGCATCGCCATGATAAACCTTGGCAATATTGTTGCGGAAGGCTCTCCGGGGGAAATCATAGAAAAGGCCTGCCCGGGAAAGGATAATGCCACACTTAACGAAGCCTTCATAAGGCTTATGGCAGGTAGCCCTGCATGAGCATCAGAAAAATCAATGCAATAATGATGAATGAATTCCTGCATCTTGCAAGGGATTACAGGAGCCTTGCCATGGCGTTCGCCATACCTGTCCTTCTGATACTGCTATTCGGTTATGCGTTGAGTCTCGATGTCGAACATATAAGAACTATCGTGGTTGACGAAGACAGGACCGACGTCAGCCGGGATTTTATCAGGGAACTGGGGGCATCGCGGTATTTTACCATCATTGCATTTATCGATTCCACCAGTGAAATAGACGGTTACCTTGATCACGGCAGGGCATCTCTCGCTTTTGTAATCCCGCAGGACTTCACGAAAAACTTGCGCTCGGACAGGGCAGCGCCAATGCAGGTCATCCTTGATGGAAGCGACCCTAATTTCGCCAACATATCAATGGGGTACGTGAACGGATTCATCAATTCCTACAACCAGGAAATATTGGCGGACTTTCTGAACAGGTCAGGCATGGAAACAATGGACCCTCCTGTAAACGGACGCTTGAGGGTATGGTTCAACGAGAACCTCCTGAGCAGGAATTTCATCATCCCGGGCATCATAGCTATAATAATAATCATTGCTGGGACCCTGTTGACGTCTCTGGTAATTGCAAGGGAATACGAAAACGGCACGATGGAAACGCTGAAGTCAATTCCCCTGGGGGCAATGGAGTTCATGATTGGAAAGGCTGTCCCGTATTATCTCATTGCCATCATCGATGTTATGGTCTCGATACTCATGGGGCAGCTGCTGTTCAATGTTGTCATGAAGGAAAGCTTCTGGATCATGATGTTTGCCTCAACTCTTTATGTTTTTGTTGCAATCTCGATAGGCCTCTTGCTTTCAACCGCCATCAAAAACCAGCTCGTTGCTAACCAGGCGGCCATACTTATTACCTATCTCCCCTCGTTCCTGCTTTCAAATTTCGTATTCCCGATTACCAATATGCCCAAAGCCCTTCAGCTGATAACCTATTTAGTACCCGCAAAATATTACATAAGCATTCTAAGTGATATCTTTCTCAGGGATGTTGGTTTTACTGCAGTCTGGACCGATTATGCCGTCCTTGCAGCAATACCTGTCATATTAAGCTCAGTCAATTATCTGCTTCTCAAAAAGGAGGGATTGTGAGCTGGCTCAGGATACGAGAGCTTGTAAGGAAAGAGTTCATAGAGCTCTTCCGGGACAAGAGGAACAGGCCACTTCTGATCATCGCCCCGCTTGTTCAGATCCTGGTATTCGGTTATGTCGTCAATTTCGACATCAACAACATTCAGGTAGCCGTATTCGACCAGGCCCGCACTAATGAAAGCAGGGAGTTTATTGAGGCTTTCAGCAGCAGCAAAATATTTAATATCACGCACTTTCCGCAGAGCGAAGAGGCGCTTGGCAGGCTGGTAATGGACAACAAGGTGGACATAGGGATCAATATCGCCCCCGACATGAGTGAAAAGATGAAGAAGGGAAATACCGCAGATGTCCAGATACTTGCCGACGGAAGCATGAGCAACATGGCGTTTATCAGGATATCCTATACGGTGATGGTCCTTGACCAGTACAACCGAATGATGATGAAGCGCATATATCCTCAGGATATGCAGTTCGGGCAGGTAGATTTACGCTTGAGACAATGGTACAATCCCAATATCAACAGCCGCCATTTCTTCGTGCCCGGGATCGTGGCCTTTCTTATCATGCTGCTGAGCCTTCTTTTCACCTCCATCGCAATTATCCGTGAAAAGGAATCAGGCACGATGGAACAGGTGATAGTAACCCCGATAAAATCATCCGAACTTATCCTGGGGAAGACCATCCCTTTCATCATTATCTCGCTCGTGCAGATGTGGATTGTCATTGCTTTCGCAAAATACTGGTTCGACGTCCCCATGGCGGGAAGCGCGTGGCTCCTTTTTGCCGCATCGATCCTGTTCCTGCTAAGTTCGCTCGGCATGGGCCTTTTCATTTCGACGATCAGCAGGACGCAGCAGCAGGCCATGATGTCCACATTTTTCGTGGTGCTGCCGGTATTCATGCTTTCCGGTTTCGTATTTCCCATAAACAACATGCCAGAACCTGTTCAATGGCTCACATATCTTAATCCTCTGAGGTATTTCCTGGTTATCATCAGGGGAATATTTCTAAAAGGCGTAGGGATTCAGGTGCTGTGGGGACAATTTCTGGCGCTCGGCATATTAGGTATAATCTTATTTACCAGCGCAACATTAAGGTTCCATAAACGTCTGGATTGATAATAGAAACTGGTGCGCTCGACAGGGATCGAACCTGCGACCTTAGGCTCCGGAGGCCTACGCTCTATCCAACTGAGCTACGAGCGCACATCCGTTATTTCTTCATCAGATGGTCTACGGCATCGTCGAGACCGTCAAGCGTCAGCTCGTACATCGGGAATATCTCGGATATGGCCATTATGGTCTCAGTGCCGGGCCACGTGTATTCATGCTTGGGGTTAAGCCATACACCATGTCTGAAGGTTTTTGCAAGAAATACGAGGCTGTCGACACTGGGGCGCTGCATCTGCGAGCCGTAATAGATGCTGCCGTAACGGCTGTAAAGCTCATAGGGCGCCATTGATGCATCCCCTACCATAATGAGTCTGGTCTCCGGATCAAGCCGTGCAAAATCCTCGATTGCAAAGGCCTTGCTCATCCGCTGGGAATCAGCCCATACGCGCGAATATACGGTGTTGTGAAAAAAGTAGAACTTCACATCCTTGAACTGGGACTTGGCATGGTTGAAGAGCACCTGCACTACGTTTACATAGGGGTCCATCGAGTAGCCGCCGTTGTCTATCATAAGGATAACCTTGAGCTTGTCCTTGAGTCTGCGGTCAAAGACTATCTCAATTTCCCCGGCATTTTTCATGGTTTCCCTGATCGTTTTTTCAACATTCAGGCTGTCTTTGGGGCCTGCCGGCACCATATATCTGAGTCGCTTCAAAGCATCAGAAATCTGTGCTGGCCCGAGGCGCTGATCCTGTGTATAGTCACGGTATCGCCTTTCAAGCGCCACCTTTACAGCCGAATGATTCCGCGACGTACCGCCAACTCGCATACCGCCCGGATGAAATCCTGAATGGCCCACAGGCGAAGTCCCGCCCGTGCCTATCCAACGGTTCCCACCGTCATGGCGCTCCTTCTGGTCTTCAAGCCTTTTCCTGAAGTATTCCTCCAGTTCCTGAGGCGTGAGCTTCTTGACATCTTCCACGCTCATGCCCAGAAATTCGGCCATTTTAACCGGGTCTTTGAGCCATTCATCGAGCATTGCTGCTATGGCCTTTTCTATCTCGTCGGCGAGGTCTTCCGGGAGCTCTCCCCCTTTGAAGTGGTGCGCGAACACCCTGTCATACATGTCGAAATAGCGTTCGCTCTTTATCATAACTGCACGGCTGATGCAGTAAAGGTCGTCAAGGCTCAAGATTAACCCCTTGTCAAGGGCCTCCTGAAGCCTCAGGAAGCCTGTCGGACTGACCGGTATGCCGCGGTCTCTGAGAGTATAAAAAAATTCCGAAAACACTTTATCTAGTACCCGCCCGTATACCTCTGGGCAAGTTTCAGATCTTCGCTTTTCTTGAACAGAACGCCAAGGTACGGGACATCCCTTTTTGCGAGGTACTGCGTATCGAATTCCTTATCCATGAGCAGGATGCGTATCCAGTTTATGAGCTCGCGCGTGGCGGGCTTTTTCTCGACGCCTTTGACCTCTCTCAGCCTGTAGAACGCTTCGATGCATGCCTCGCTTATCTTCTTTTCGATTGAAGGGAAGTGCGCGAGCACGATCTTTCTCATCATGTCGGCATCGGGGAATGCTATATGGTGGAATATGCAGCGCCCGAGGAACGGGTCCGAAAGGTCTTTCTTGGCATTGGATGTAATGATTATGATGGGCCGGTTTTTCGCTTTTATCGTTCTGTCGATTTCGATTATGTCAAAGCTCATCTGGTCAAGGACATCCAGCAGATCATCCTGAAAGTCTGTATCCGCCTTGTCGATTTCGTCTATGAGCAGGACGACCCGGCTGTCTGCTGTGAAGGACTGTCCTATCTTCCCCATTTTTATATAGTCTTCTATGCTGCTCACATCCCGGGACGAATCACCGAATCGGCTGTCATTGAGACGTGTCAGAGTATCGTACTGATAAAGCGCCTCGACCGCCTTCATACTCGATTTCACGTTAAGGATGATAAGAGGCATGCCCAGGTTTTCCGCAATGGCATATGCTAGCAGGGTCTTTCCTGTGCCGGGTTCCCCTTTCAGGAGAAGGGGCATCTCTAGCCTGATTGATGCATTGACAATACGGGCAAGTTCAGGATCAAGGACATAAGATTTTGTTCCGGTGAATGCGTCTTTTCCCATTGGCGTCTCCAAATAAATCTTTAGATTTCATGCGGCATAACACACATAAAGGGGTGTTTCAATATCAGGGTTTTCTGCCTTCAGGCGAACCTTTTTTCATATGCACTAGGAAGTATTCCCTGTTCTGCCAGAGGACTTCTGCGGCAGGAGACTTCTCTTTCAGGATATCCACCTTGTATATGTCGTCAGTGACGCACCATTCTTCGCCTGATTTTTTATACTGCTCGAAGAAATCCTGGCTTGACGGAAAGCGCCTTTTCTTCTCCTCTTCAGAAAGCTTCGCCACGCCATAGTCAAGCTCACCGTAATCATCGACGACAGGCGTTTTCATGCGCGTATAAAAGTCGATGCCGTAATTGCTCATCTTAAACTGAACAGGGACGCTGCCTTCGGGGACATGCTCTCTGATGGCCTCGACAATCGGCAAGGCGGATTTGTACGGCGTGACATATTTCGCCGCAGGCAGAAGCAGTGAGAGAAAGAACACCGCAGAGAAAATGTAAATGCTGAAAAACCATCCTCTGCGAAGCCTGTTCCTGGCCACAGCTGGCAGAAAAGTAAGGCACAGGAGCGTGACAACAGGGACAATAATATAGGGCAGCCACCCTGTCATAGTAATAAGGCTTCCCTTATCAAAGAGCGGCAGGAATATTATCCCCGTCGCTATTGCTGCTGACTGCAGCCAGACCGCAGACGATGCCATTATGCCCGTTGGAACATGGCTGCCCTGCCTAAGGGCATCATCGCCCAGCCTGAATATATGCCCGAGCATAACCGAAAGCGGTATGAAAACGGGTGCAATGTATGGAACAAGCTTGGATGACGAAACCGAAAAGAACAGAAAAATAAATCCAGTCCAGGTCAGGAGAAAAACGGTCTCATCCTTTTTAAAAGTAAAACTGAGTTTAGGCCTCATATATTTAAGCGCCTGGGGCAGATAGCCCAGCCAGGGTATGAACCCGCCGATCAGAACAGGAATAAAGAACCAGAATGGTTCATACCTGTTGTGAATTTTTGTCGTGAACCTCTGCAGGTGCTCATGGATAAAAAAGAAGTTGAAAAAATCAGGATTCGCCTTCTGCACAAGGTAAAGCCATGGACCGGTCACTATGAGCAGTATGATCAATCCTGCGGGAGAAATCAGCCTGAAGACATCTCTGAACCGTTTCCTGAAGACAAGCCAGAAAAAGGCTATGGCAAAAGGAAAGACAATGCCGATGAGGCCTTTTGATAAAAAGGCCAGCCCTGCAAAAAAATAAGCGAGATAAAGCCATATCCGTTTGCGGCGATCGTCCTCAAAAAACCTGTAGCATGACCATATGCCCATTGAGACAAAGAATGTAATCGGCATGTCAAGAACATGAGCCCTTCCCATTGCAAAATGATATATCGTCGTGGAAAGGAGCGCTGCCGCAAAAAGCCCGGTCTTTTCGTCATGAAAATGCCTGCCGATCCGATAGGCAAGAATGATGCAGCCCCATGCGCAAAAGGCCACAAAAAGCCGGGATGCGAAGGCGTTTTCCCCGAATATTTTAAATGAGACAGCTGTCGCCCAGTAATCCAGAACAGGCTTTTCAAAGTAATCGACACCCTTCAGTCTCGGAGTTACATAGTCCCCTGTCTGGATCATCTCCTGAGGGATCAGACTGTAACGTCCTTCATCAGGCTCAATAAGCGGAATTGCGGGCAACGAGACAATATAAATCAGAAGCGGGACTATAAACAGAACAAGCCATTTTAAGATTTTTGAAGCACCTTCTGTCATTTCTCACCCAATCACACCGCAAACCTCTTTTGTCAATATATTCCTGAGAGTCCTGTGTCATCTTTGCAATAATACACCCAAACATGTTGAATACTTACAACATGCCTTTTAAATCAATATTCTACAGACAGTCATGAAAACCTGATTTCTGAAATTAATACAGCCTCTTCAGGGTGAACTTTATTATCTTATCATATTGATTATATTTGGTTTATTAATCTCAGCATATATCACAGCAGGATACTTGCCATTATTACAATAAGCTAATTATAGCGAGTTTTTTGTAAAATGGCATGTAAGTTGTATTGACATTATATAGGGATATGTCTAAATAATGGGCATATAAAAAGAGATTGCATATACAACTAGAGACCCGCACCCAGAGCACTCGTCCAAGAACTGCAACCTTATTTGGGAAATAAAAAACAAAGCATAAGGAGGAAAGGGTATGGGTAAATGGGGAAAATGGGTACTGCTCTTAGTTGTTGCAATGGCCTTTGCAATGCCGGCATGGGCTGTTGATCTGAAACTGGGAGGCAAATACGAGATTCAGGGCCGGTATTATGCAAATCCGTTGATCTATGATGCACCAGATAATCTGACATTTCCGACCACGGACATGTATTTGAAGCATTATTTCAATCTGTATCCAACGCTGCAAGTAAATGACAAGATCAAAATCGTCGCTGACCTTGAAGTTTTCGACAACAAAATATCAAGGGATGACGAAGTCAACTGGGACGGTATTTATCAGGCATACAGTGATTTCGTGCCGACAGGCGCCATTGCGGACCCAGGGGACACAGGGTCAAAACTCAATACGCGTAACTACAAACCGTACAGCCAGTACAACACCTTCACTGTTGACCAGCTCTATGCTGATGTCACAACAGGCATAGGCAAGTTCATTGCCGGTAAAACAAAAGACTTCTCAGGTATCGGCTGGTTCATTCAGGTTCCTGCTGCAAAAGACTGGACCTTCGGCCTCGTCTGGAACAAAAAGCAGGAACTGAGCACTTCTTTAGGAACAAAGAACCAGAACAACACAGGCGACCAGGATGAATTTGAAGGTATCGCCAAACTGGAAAATGCAAATACCCTGTTCGACTTCAGGCTTGCATATAAGTATTCCGGCCCAGGCCATGCTCAGACCAGGATCTGGTATCCTCACCTCTGGTTCAACCAGAAGTTCAATGAACTTGTAAAAATGAATCTGAAGCTTGCTTATGCAAATGGTCCGCTTGTACAGACAGGTTCACCGGTAGGCCAAGCAGCAAGACAACTCAGTCCTACATCGTATCCAATGCTGCAACAGTTATTTGGTCTCACAGATACAGCTATGAATACAGACTGGAAAGTAAATAACGCTTATGGTGCATGGCTGGGCTTCGGAATCACACCAGGCAACGCCACAATACAGATAGACGGCGCATATCTGCCAGGCGCAAAGAAACCGACTGAAGTATCTGCGTACCTTGATGACGGCGAGAACCTGGACGCATGGCTCATGAACGATGTCCATGATATTTATGCATGGGCATTTGAGACCTATGCTACACAAGAGGCCCTTGGCGATCCCCGTGTTGACGGCAATTATAGTTTTACAAATGCCATGCTTCTTCGTTTGAACCTAGGTTATAAGTTCACAGAAAAACTTAAGGGAGATCTTAACTTTATCATTGGTCAGAAAGAAAATACAAAGTATGTTGAAAATTGGTACTATGGGAGCAGAAGTGCAACATCAGTAACTTATGTATATGATCCTGAAGCATATGATCCCGTAAACAATCCTACTGGTCAGGTTGCAACATATACATATTCTGACTATGGCGCACTTAATGCTATTGATCCTGACTTTACTGAGGGGAAAATTACAACAGTTAACTTAATAGCTTTCATGGCAGATCCAATGCATACTTTACCTTACACTCAAACACCTTATGTATCAGATGTTAAAAAAGATCTTGGCTGGGAATTAAGGGCTCGTTTGAACTATCAGTGGATGGATAATCTAATGTTCGGAATCGACCTTGCCTACTACAAACCCGGTGGTTTCTATAAAAAACTTATAGAAAATGATTTCCGTGAAGGATATACAACAGGTAGAGAAATAAAAGACACATATGCAGGACGCTGGATTGCGAAGGTTACATTCTAACCAGAGCTGAAACACAAAGCAAAAAGGAGAGGCGACGGAGATTCCGGCGCCTCTCCTTTTTTTCTAAACAGGATTTGAATAAAGCGTCATCAGATTAATATTGCCGCGGCTGGTTATCTCTCAGGGATGAAGTAAAGTATCCATCAAGCTTATAACACTTACTTTATTACATGATCCCCTTATAGAACCCGCCGTCAATCGGTATCGAAGTCCCGGTAATATAGGCCGCCTTTTCGGAAGCCAGGAATGCAGCCAGATGGCCTATCTCGTCTGGATCGCCGATGCGCTTCAGAGGTATCTCGTTTCTCCAGAATTCTATTATGTCTTCAGGTTTCCCATTTTTCAACACGGCAAGATTCTTTGCAAGCTGTTCTACTCGCTCGGTCATGAAATAGCCTGGCAGTATGTTGTTGACGGTAATATTAAAGGGTGCAAGTTCTCTCGAGAGGGTCTTTGCAAGTCCTATAACGCCTGCGCGCACCGTGTTTGAAATTATAAGCCCGTCAATGGGCTGCTTGACGGCAATTGAAGTCAGATTGATTATGCGGCCCGAGTTCTTTTCCTTCATGAATGGGATTGCGGCACGGATCATGACGATTGTACTTAAGAGGTTCAGCCGGAAACCTTCTTCCCATGCATTATCGTCAATTGCATCAAAAGACATGGCCGGCGGCCCTCCTGCATTTGTAACAAGGATGTCTATTCCGCAAAGATCATGCGCTGCTTTCTCGATAAAGGCTTTTGCGCCGGACGGATTGCTCACATCCGCCGTATAGGCGTTCGCTTCAATTCCAAGCAGCTTCAGTTCATTGCATGCTCTGTCGATATTGCCGCTGTCCCTTGAGCATATTGCAAGCCTGCCCCCTTCAAGACCGATGGCTTTCGCTATCGAGAACCCAAGCCCCCTGCTCGCACCGGCCACCACCGCAGATTTTCTTTTTAGACCCAATTCCATACCCGCCTCCTTTCCTGGCTGATAACAGACATGGTTATACCGGACATCAATATCATAATTTTTGCTACAGATTGTTTCATTTTTTTACGATAAGGATTTTGTATAGATTTTAAACCCGGAGGAAATAATGAAAAGAGATCTTAAGGCCCTGTCGGAAAAAACCTATGACCTTCTCGTTATAGGAGGCGGTATAACAGGCGCTTGCGTCCTCTGGGATGCAGCTTTGAGAGGCCTGAAAACAGCACTCATCGACAAATCAGATTTTGGTGCAGCAACCTCGGCGGCAACATCCAAACTGATTCATGGCGGACTTAGATATCTTAAGACAATGGAGCTGGGCCTTGTCAGGGAATCGCTGCAGGAAAGGCGCATACTGGAAATGATAGCTCCGCACCTCGTATATCCGATGCCTTTCATTTTCCCCGCCTACGGATGGGGAATGCGTGGACTTCCGGCAGTGATATCGGCCATGGTGTTTTATGATTCGCTCGCATACGACAGGAAGTGGATTAACGACGACGACAGAAAGATACCAGCACATGAAAGACTCAATGCCGAAGAAATCCTTGAACTGGCACCAGGCCTTGTAAAGGATAGCCTCAAGGGCGGCGTTGTGTATCATGACTGTCAGATGTACTCGCCTGAAAGGCTGACCCTTGAATTCATACTCTCGGGTGTCGAATACAGCGCGGATGCGGCAAACTACACCGAGGTGACGGATCTTATCACTGAAGGTGATACCATAACCGGGGTCAAGGCGCGAGACCTGCTGTCCGGCGAGGAATATATCATCCATTCCAAAGTAATAATCAATGCGACAGGTCCCTGGGCAGACCTCATGCTGGGAAAACTCAAGGGAAAAACCCATCACGGGCTTGTCAGGTCAAAGGGTATTCACATAATCACTCATGCCATAGGCAAAGATAAAGCCATAACCCTTCAGACCCCGGGCGGCAGGCATTTTTTTATAATCCCCTGGAGAGGCCACAGCCTTATCGGCACAACGGATGAACTCTTCAAAGGAAACCCAGATGATTTCAAGGTGACGGAAAAGGATATCATCGACCTGATAAATGAGGTTAACGAAGGATACCCCAGTGCAAATCTGAAGCGCTCCGACGTGCTGTTCCATTATGGAGGACTGAGGCCCATCGTCGAAAAAGAAACCAGCATAGAAGTGGAAGTATATGATGCATCCCGCAAATATGAGATATACGATCATGAGGCGGATGATCAGATAAAGGGCTTCATTACAGTCATTGGAGGAAAATATACCACATCGAGAAACCTTGCCGCACAGCTTGTCGACCTCACCGTCAAGAAACTGGGGAAAGATGCCATGCCATGTATGACTCATACAACGCCGCTGTATGGTGGAGATATAACAAGATATTCGACCTTTGTGGAAAGGGCAAAAATAAGAAGGCCTGCCAGTCTTCAGGATGACATAATCGAAAACCTTTGCAGAAATTACGGAACCAGGTATCTCGATGTAATTGCATGCGCCCCGAAGAAACTGGAAAAGGTCTCCGAGAGCCTGCCTGATATTATGGCCGAGGTATTTTATTCTTTGAAAAATGAAATGGCGTTAAAACTTGTCGACATACTTTTCAGAAGAACCGGCATATGCACGCTGGGAAATCCAGGAACCGATGTCATAGAAGATATCGCCTCCATTGCTGCCAGAGAGCTTAAATGGTCAAAAGCAAGAAAGGTCCAGGAAATCGAATCTGTGCTGTCGGTATTCGAAACACTTCAGGAATAGGTGTCAAACAAGACGGTTGATAATGAGATTTTTCAGGGGAAGAACATCCTCCTTGTAAATCCATGGATATATGACTTTGCCGCGTATGACCTGTGGGCCAAGCCCCTTGGCCTGCTTTATATAGGCTCACTGCTCAGGACATGCGGCTGTGAGATTACCTTTATTGACTGTCTTCAGGCAGGCCCTTCGCCCAGAAAACCGGGTGGGCACGGAAAATTCGTAAGGAAAACCGTCGAAAAGCCTCCGGCGCTTGCCTTTTTCCCGAGGAATTATGCCAGATACGGGATAGACCCTGATGAATTTAACAACAGATTAAAAGGCATTCCCAAACCAGATGCGATTCTTATAACATCGCTCATGACATACTGGTATACCGGCGTGATAGAGTCAATCAGGCGGATTAAAAAGATATATGCAGGAATTCCGGTTCTTCTCGGCGGTATATATGCGACACTTCTGCCAGAGCATGCCTCAAAATTTTCGGGGGCGGATATAATAATTCAGGGAGAGGGCGAAACCTGTGTTATTGAAACTCTGTGCTCTATATGGAATCTGCAAAATCCTTGCCCCTTTGATACGGCAGACCTTGACGCACTTTCCTATCCCGCTTTTGACCTTACAGCCTCACCCTATGTATGCATACTGACGTCAAGGGGATGCCCCTATCGTTGCACTTACTGCGCATCGAAAATTATGAACAAGGGGTTCAGAAGACGTGATCCCATAAAGGTGGCTGATGAAATCGGGTGCTGGTTCTCAAAGGGAATTCGGGATTTTGCATTTTATGATGATGCGCTCCTTTACGAGCCCGAGCTGACGGCTGTTCCTCTTATGAAAGAAATTTTAAAAAGGGACTTCAGAGTGCAATTCCATTGTCCGAACGGTCTGCACGCAAATTCAATAAGTGAAGAAGTTGCCATACTGATGAAAAAATCCGGTTTCAGGACAATCAGGCTGGGCCTTGAGACGTCAGATCCTGCTTTGCAGATCACAACTGGTTCAAAGGTTACGAATCCGGAGTTTGTCCAAGCTGTTGCTAATCTTCATAAAGCGGGATATGCAGATAACGACATCGGGGTATATGTGCTTTGTGGCATGCCGAGACAGGATATCAGGCAGGTTATCGATACGGTTAATTTTGTAAAGGCAACCGGGGCGCGCCCTATGATAGCAGAGTATTCACCGATTCCAGGGACTGCCTTATGGTCGGAAGCCGTAAAGATAAGCCCGTTCCCCATAGAATCGGAACCGTTATTTCACAACAACTCGATCCTTCCGTGCCGCTGGGAAAATCTTACGTATGAGATGTACAAAGAATTGAAGGCTGAGATTAAATAATCTTTTTTTCAAGGATGCCGGATTATCTGGAAAGCCACTCCCTCAAATAGTCGTCATTTGTTGTAGATAAAATCTGTATGCCCATCCCGTATTCAGGGATATTTCTTACCACTATGCCTTTTATGCCGATATCCTTGCCGATATTGTATTCATCAATATTGATAATGACAGTTTCACCATGATTGGTAGGATTCTGAGATTCAACAAATAGACCGCCTCTGCTTATATCACGTATACGGACATTCTCAAGCGCCTGGGTGCCCCCTTTAAACAATGCCGTACATCCTAGTTTTCGCCTGGGATATTTTCTCTTTTCTTCCATAGACACCCTCCTTAAAGAGCATGACAATTTTAAATTTTAATATCGTCAAGTATCTTATAAAATCTTTAATATTTTATATAAATTTCTGTCAAATTTTTTTATTGGAAAACTTAAGGTATTTCTATTAAATTTTACACTTTAATATCAAACAAATTCAATTTATCAAGTGTATGAAATTCCTTAATTCATTATCGATGGAAAATATCTACTTTTTGGATATAATATGTCTCCATACACTAAATCCAGAACCAAGGGAGATAAGGCATGAAGAAAGAGACAGTTCGGATCTTAATTTTTTCATTCATCATGATGCTGCTTGCATCCTGCGCATCACTCGAAACAAAGCCTGTAAAAGACACAACGTATATTTCCCTGGATTATGGAATGGACGTTTCAGATGACTTTTCAAATACATTTTCTTCCACAAAAAAAGTGGGTATCCTTGCAGATATCTGTGTAGCCGAACATATGCATTCACTGCTTCTCAACGAATCCATAAGTGCATGCCAGGAGGCAATCGCAGGGTTTCAAAGCTTCCTTAAAAAAAATAAAAAGGGGCCGGTTTTATGCCCGGCGCCCTATGTTGGATCATATATCACCGATCAAACCGGGGTTGACGTTAAAATTGGAACCGTAATTGAAAATAGAACACCTCCTTTTGTGTCACCCGCTTTGTCCGATAACGATAAAGAATATAATGAGGCTCTTAAAACAATAATAGCCCTTGTAGCCGACATGCCGAATAAAAGTGAAAACCGGAACAGTTCATTCAAACCGGATGAAAATATAATCAAATCCCTTTCTATCATTGCAGGTAGAACCGGAACCGATGCCCTTTTCGTCGTCATAGGGCAGGCACAGATATACCTGAGGGACAAGAACAACAAGATCATCGATAATGAAACCGGTGTTGGTTTTTCCAACCCCTCTCCCGATTCAATTCAAATCATTGACATGAGAAAGGATGACATTGATTCTCTGGCCGTGTTAATAGATTTTAAGAGCAATAAGGTAATCTGGTCCAACTCGATGAGACTCGATCTGCCCCTGGATGGCAAAGATTATAATTTCTTCTTCAGAGATGTCTTTCCCGCAGTCATTTTAAAAGGAATTTTGTTCAAGTAGCGTCTTATGAGAACAGGACCGCCATAAAATTCCGGTTCCGCACGGTTGAAGCAGGGGTTTTACATGAAAAGGATTATAATATTTCTTTGCATCGCCTGCACTATGATGAGCGCATGCGCAATGGTGAAAAAAAGATTCAATGCCTCGGTTGATAAACCAGCAGGCAATGTTGAGATCGACGGAATCAAGGATAAAATCTTAATAAAAAGAGACATCCTCGGTATTCCGTATATCGAAGCGGGCAGCGAGGAAGACCTGTTTTTCGGCGCCGGTTATGCAATGGCCACTGACAGGCTGTGGCAGATGTATCTTAGAAGTCTGGCCATGCAGGGCAGGCTTTCCGAATTAACCGGAAAGGATATGCTTCAATCCGATATTTATTTCAGGACTCTCGGAATAAAAAAATATGTGGATGATGCCCTTGTTTCTCTTGATAAAAAATGCCTGCTTTCTCTTGAAAGTTTTTCAAAGGGCGTTAATGCCTATCTTAAAACAAAAAAATACCTTCCCGCAGAGTTTGCTATAACAGGATACTCGCCTCATCCGTGGACACCGGCCGACAGTCTGTACTGCTTCAGCGCTCTAGGGTTCGGCCTTTCATATAACCTTTACGAAGAGCTCGATTATCTGGCAATTGCCTCCCAGCTGGGATATGAAAAAACGGCATGGCTCTTCCCTGTTTACCCGGGCGCCAGTCTTCCGGTAGATGAAATGAAGAAACTTGAAGCTATACCCTTTCATGATCTGACAGGTGATAAAAATGAAAAGCGCAGTTCCACAGATTATCTGGATAACATAATTCCCAGATCTTTGCCGGCATCAAACAACTGGGCGCTTATGGGTGCAAAAACGCTAGGTGGAAAATCAATAATATGCAACGACACGCACCTGATTCCGACAACACCTTCAAATTGGATAATCATGCACCTTAAATGCCCTGGATATGAAGCAGGGGGCGTACTTGCACCCGGGCTTCCGGTTGTCGTTCTCGGTTATAACGGGCATGTCGCCTGGGGTGTGACCATGGTCTGCGCAGATACTCAGGACCTTTTTGTTGAAAAACTTAAAACAGAGAAGAACGGCCTCATGTACCTTTATAAAGGCCAATGGTTGCAGGCTAACCAGAGAAAAGAGGTTTTCTATATGAGATCGGGTAAACCGGTGGAAAAAATTGTTTCTTCAACATGTCACGGCCCGCTGTTAAATACAAATATACAATCACTGCCTTTTTCACCGGTAATCATGCCTGACGCAAGCAGATATGGTCTGTCTCTTGCGTGGATGTTTCAGGGGATATCAGATACCTATGCGGGATTTTACAAACTTGCCGGAGCGAAAGATATTAATGACGCAAAGAAAGCCATATTGAATATCAAGGCGATGTACCTGAATTTCATATATGGTGACAGCAATAATATTGCCTGGCAAGCCACCGGCCTATGCCCGCTCAGAAAGAATGGTCTCGGGCTGTTTCCTTCTCCGGGCTGGGACGGGGAATATGACTGGACAGGAAATGAGCCGGTTGAAAAAATGCCCAATGATATGAATCCCTCGAAAGGTTATCTTGCAACAGCCAACAATATGACAGTCCCTCAGGATTATCCAGTTGTGATATCGAATTCATGGGCAAAACCTGAGAGATTTGAAAGAATAGAAACTCTGCTTGCCCCTATGAATAATGTCACAACCGGTGATATGATAAGCATGCAGGTTGACAGGTATTCTATCATGGCCTTCAAGGTTCAGAAAATGCTGTTTGAAGGTGATTCAGCTGCTGAAATCAATAATGCAATAGCCCGCCTCTCCCCGGAAGATCAGGCCAAGGCCAGAAAAGCACTCGATCTTCTTGACCCAAAAGTTTTTGACTGTATGATGACGCCGACATCCATATATGCAGCTGTTATGGGAACGTTCTACCATACGGCAACCATAAATACTTTCATGGATGAATTCGGACCGACCGATAATGAACCATGGACATCGTTCGGGAAACTTACCGGACAGCTTAAAAACGCCAGGACATTTCTTAATGAGACGAAGCCATATGGAGATACAGGCTGGAACTCTTTTGAATCATTAAACAATCTGGGTTATTCTGCACCGGAAGACCATATCCTCTCAAGGAAGGGATCCCCTTTCTGGGATGACATAAGAACCGGGAAAAAGGAAACCAGGGCTGATATAATTGCCGCCTCTCTCGCCGATGCAATAATCCTCTGCGAGCAGAAAATGGGGCCTGACCCCAGAGAATGGCAATGGGGAAAGCTTATTCACTATGTATTCAAGCATGATATAACCAATTCACTTCCATTCGGGGCTTTCGATGAGTATTTCAATCCCGGAATCTATCCTGCAGGCGGTGACTGGGCCACCATCAATGTCGCAGGCTTTTCATGGACAGACAATTCTTTCGAAGTGATCGAGGCCCCGGTCATGCGGATGATAGTAAATTTCGGGGAGTCTGATCCTGCTGCTTACCTTGTCACCGTACCCGGCCAATCCGGTAATCCTTCAAGCCCTCACTATAAAGACATGACAGAGGAATTCTTTATCACCGGGAAAATCCACCCCATGCCGTTCAGTGATGAAAATACAAAAGAACAGTACACCGACGTGTTGACACTGATACCGAAATAAAAGAGGGGAAATGCTCCCCTCTCCCTTCACATATTTTTTGTTATGAACTTGTTATAACTGGACAGCCAGTACGCAAGCAGATAGTCGACGCCCGGGCTTACATCTCTCGGATTGTCGCAGCCGCACTCGTTTATCACAAAAGGATTCCTCTGCCATAAAAAGTCGGAATGGCACTGATAGGGGACCGGGAACGCCTTTAAAGCCTGAGGATCGGCATTGCCCAGAAGATCCCTCATAAAAGCGGACTCGGTAAAAATCTTATCCAGTGTTACCGATAAGGGATCCAGATCATAGGTTGAAAGCTCGCGCGGGGGAAGATAATAATTTGCATTCGGTGCCGGCCTGAACTCGGTCAGGTCCTGGATAAGCTCCGCATAATAGGGATCATCAACACTCAGATTCCTGACCCACCCGCCCTGGCTCATGTATACGTTATTGAACCACGCATTGTGTGACAGCCTCGTAAATGTATGGAAGTTATTGTTGAATTCCTTGACAAGCCAGCTATAGTCGTCCTCGTTGAAATAGACCCTGCCCAGCCTGAGGGTATTGTACCAGCAGTTGTGCCCGAGATTGTTGCCGTAAAACTGTGAGTAGCGGTTCATAAAATTGATATCTGAAATTCTCAGCGCTGCTCTGTTAGCATTGAGGAGCATCCTGCCAAGTTCCTTTTTAAATCTGTCGTCGCCTGTCACATGATATGCGATCGTGCAGAAGGCCAGCCTGTAAGTCGGTATCACTTCCGGGGCAACCACGCTTGCCTTGTCGTCCTCTGCCCATATGTTCCAGTTGTGGTCTATGAGAGAATCAACCACTTCATGCACGTCTGCTCTGATTTTTGAGCGCATCGATTCATCATCGATAAGGTCATAGGCAAGGCTCATTCCGAGGAACCAGCCGGTATACTGGTCGCGGCTCGTATTTCCCCACCAGAAATCGCCTGCATAAGGGCCTTCCTCAACCCTGTGGCATCCGCCGTCGTTGTCGCATGCCTCATCGCCGGGATAGGAAATGGCGGTCTGAGGCGCCCGGTAACGTGCAATATAACCGCTTGCGCCCGTTACATGAAGATAACCGTCAAGCGTATCAACCGTGCGGATGGCGTTTGATTTCGCATTCGGATCACCGGTCACATAATAGCGCAGAGCCTGGCTTGCGAGATATGTTCCCGTCCATATACATGAATCGCCGAAGCCGAAACCCTGGTATTCCGTCCTGGCATCATCCTTGAACAGGACATCTACAATTCCACCGTAATACGGCTGATGCCATTTGACATTCCAGATGTCGTATTCGATGGCCTTCTGCCTGAGCGGCCCTCCTGTGACACTTTCGTCATAATCCCTTACTTCAACCGGATTCTGGGGCCAGGGCGCCACATACCCGTCATCTTTCAGACATCCGAACGCCAGAACGCATATACAAAAAAGCAAAACAGTCAAACAGTTACGCATATATCTCCTCCTACATGTCCGGCGTCAGAAGCTTATGGTAGCTTGCAAGCCAGTAAGCCACAAGGTAATCCACACCAGAGTGCACCATTCTCGGATTATATGTACCGCATTCATTGATCTCGAATGGATTTTTCTGAAACTGGAACCCGACTGAACATTGCTGTTTGACTGGGAATGCCTCTTTTGCCTGCTTTTCGACATCTCCCATTAACTCTTCAAGCCATGGTTGCTCGTCATAAATCTTAGCAAGCATTACAGAGGTCGGATCAAGTGTATACGTTGAAGGATCTCTCGCTGCGAGATGGTATTCATAGTTTGGTACACTGTGAAAATCCAGGAGGTCATGCACAAGCTGATTGAAATAATCGACATCAGGATTATTTTTCCATCCCCCCTGTCCCATATAGATGCCTGTGAACCAGGGATTGTGGGAAAGCCTTGTGTAGGTATGAACAGAATTGTTGAACTCGCTTAAAAGCCAGTTATAGTCGTCTTCGCTGAAATAGACCCTACCGAGCCTCAAAAGATTGTACCAGTTCGTATGGGCAAGATTGTTACCGTAATATTCGGTGTAGCGGTTCATGAAATTAATATCAGACACACGGATATTAACTCGGTTCGCGTTTAAGAGCATTTTGCTGAGTTCCTTCTTCATCTCATCATCACCCGTGATATGGTACCCGATTGTGCAGAAGTTTAACCTCATGCTGGGCAATACATCAGGGGCCACCGGGCTTTTCCTGCCGTCTTCGGCAATGATTTTCCAGCCGTTTTTCATGAGCGTTCTTACAACCGTGCCGACATCTTCGCGAATAATTGAACGCATCCCTTCATCATCGAGGAGATCATAGGCCAAAGCCATTCCGAAGAACCAGCCTGTATACTGGTCCCTGCTGGTTTGCCCCCACCAGAAATCCCCGGCATAAGGGCCAGAATCGACTTTATGGCACCTGTCAGACTTGCTGCACCAATCATCGCCATAATATCCCAGGGAATCCTGCGGCGCCCAGTACCTTGAAATATAACCCTCAGCTCCGGTTACCCGAAGGTGACCTGAAAGGGTGTTTACTATACGCAAAGCATTGACCCTGGCTTGCGGATCTCCTGTCACATAATACCTGAAAGCCTGACTGCCGAGATATGTCCCTGTCCAAATCGTACTGTCTCCATACCCGTTAACGGCCTCAACCTCTGTCCTGGCGTCGTCCTTAAAGAGGATATGTACGGATCCACCATAATAAGGCTGATGCCATTTCAGATGCCAGGCATCATATTCCTGCGCTTTCAGACGCAGAGAGCCGGGCATAGCTGAATCATCGTAATCTCTTGTTTCTGTTGGATTCTGAGGCCAGGAGGCAATATAGCCGTCATCCTTGGGGCAACCTGTTAAAAATGCAAACAAAACACATAAAACAACTACAGTTAAAGTGCGCATCTGGATTCCTCCTCATAGAAATATATAAGCTTTATAGAAATAATTATAAGCAACATATTTCCAAAATCCAGCATTAAAATCATTTTTAGAAGGTCTAAGCATCTTGCATGGTCGCAATGAGGCATTATTATCTCATAAGACAGCTCAGAGTAATGAGGGAGGGGGTATATATGAGAGAATTTATACGTCATCCGTCAGACATTCCTATAAAATACCGTATCCAGGATTCAAACACTATCGGCACCAATAATCTGAAGAATATCTCAATAGGAGGGCTGTGTTTCAAATCGTCAATCCCTATCGCAAGCGGCATACAGCTTATTCTCAGTATTCCCGTTGTCAAGCCTTCGTTCAAGGCAAAAGGAATCGTAGCGTGGTGCAACAAAGCACTCGACCGGTTTGATGTGGGTGTGAATTTTTTTGACACCGATACACAATACCGCATCCGGATTATTGAGCAGATTTGCCAGATTGAACATTACAGAAAGGATGTTCAGCGCAAGCAAGGCCGTCTCATCAGCGCGGAAAAGGCTGCTGAAGAATGGATTGAAAAATATGCTTCGGATTTTCCAGGGTCAGAGTAGAAGCCAACTCTTATTTAGCAGACAACGCCCGGCTAGCCGACGCATGCAGATTCACCAGGGGACATATCCCTGTTGAACAGCGTGCATATAGTCACTTGGGCTTTCCGTGTACCTGTATAATACTTTATTTCTCTGATTACGTTCGGACTTCATGTTTATGCTTTCGACCTGCATGTTTTTAATAATCGGATTGCCTATATTCAGCTCAAAATTCTTTCCCGGTGAACTTTGCGAATCGCAGCTCACATCACCTACATATGAATAGCTGACCTTTTCGATTTTAAGCAGGTTAAAGTCATCAGCAAAAGCGGGCACTGCAAATATTACCAATACGAGCATCATCAATGATATTTTAAGCAATCTAATCATAATTTTCTCCTTCGATTCTAAAAGCTGTATCGGAAGCATTTGGAAAAAGATTAGCCTTTTAATTTTGATATTATAGCAGATTGATAGTTATTTATTTACCGTTAACAGGAAGCAATCGGCCCGGCTCAATCGCCGGGCTACAGGGAATAGTTACATGCTTTTGACTAAAAATTTGTGATAACTTGAAAGCCAGTATGCAGCCAGATAATCGACCCCGGGTTGAACATATCTTGGATTATCAGCTCCACATGGCTTAATCCTGAAGGGATTCCGCTGCCAAACAAAACCCTCGCTGCATTGAAGTCTGACGGGAAAAGCCTCTTTGGCCTGAGGACCATCGGTGCCACCCCATAATTTTTTAAGCCAGTCCATCTTGTTGTAATTTTCATAAAGCCAGACTGAAAAAGGGTCTGTCTCGTAAATTGCCGGGTCTCGCGCAGGCTGAAAGAATTTAACATTAGGGGCAGACCAGAAATCGCCGAGATCCGTAACAAGCTGGCAATAGTATGGATTATCAAATGTCAAATCCTTTTCCCACCCGCCCTGGCTCATATAGATGCCGTTAAACCAGGCATTATGAGAAAGCCTGGAAAAAGTATGTACTGATTCGTTGAATTCCTTAACCAGCCATCTATAATCGTCTTCGCTGAAATAGACCTTTCCAAGCCTGAGCATATTGTACCAGTTCGTATGGGCAAGATTGTTCCCGAAATATTCCGTATAACGGTTAAGCCAGTTGATATCCGTTGTCCAGATAAGTGGACGGTTGGCATTGAGAAGCAACTGTCCGAGCTGCTTCTTCATCATTTCATCGCCTGTCATATGATAGCCTATGACAAGAAAATTGAGCTTCATTCCGGTCAGGACCGCCGGCGCAACCTTGCTTGGCTTTCCGTCTTCGGCGGTTATATACCAATTCTTATCCATAAGCATGTAGATGACTTCCTTCACGTCGGCACGGATTTCATTCCTGAGCCAATTGTCATCAACAAGGTCATAGGCGAGCGACATGCCGTAGAACCAGCCCGTATACTGGTCTCGGCTTGTGTTACCCAGCCAGAAATCTCCTGTATATTCTCCATCATTAACGGCATGACATCTCTCTGAGTTCTTTTCCCTTTCATATTCAATGGAATCCTGCTTGCCCCAGTAGCGGGCTATATAACCCGGCGCGCCTGTGACATGCAGGTAGCCGTCGAGGGCCCTGAAAGTTTTGATTACATTATCTTTTGCCGTTTGCTCGCCGGTCACATAATACCTCATTGCCTGGCTGCCCAGATATGTCCCGGTCCATATACAGCTGTCACCAAGCCCTTCGGCGCTTTCCACTGCAGTATGCGATTCATCGGTAAATTTTATATCTACATTGCCTCCATGATAGGGCTGATGCCATTTTGCATTCCAGATATCATAATTGTCAGCCTTGATCCTGAGCGGCCCTGAGAAAAGCATGGCTTCGTTATAATCCCTTACCTCGACTGTGTTCTGCGGCCAGGAAGCAACATAATCGTCTTCTTTGGGACAGCCCATGAAAAAGATGGAAACCAATGAAACGATTGCGAAAATACTTCTATTCATAAGATTAATCTCCTCATATATAAAGATAACGTTAATTCCCAGCTTAAAGCTTCACAAGCACTAGCTCATGCGCTTCGGGGCACATCAAATTATACATTACCAGCTGCCCGCGGTAAAGCCTTTAAAGTTCATCTCAGTCTGGCAATAAGTGCCTCAATTGATATATAAACAGTATATGGACAGAAGAATAGTTGCAATCCTGGGGGTTTCAATAATTGAGATATCCATGCGGCTTTTCTACAAGCATCTCGGCATTGACCCTTTTCTTTACACTTTGATAGCCCGGCTTATACAGACAGCAATAATCATTGGAACCGCTTTCGACCTTTCGGGCATAAAAACAAATTCTATAAAAAAAGAGTCTTTCATAGGAATAGGATGTGTAGCCGTGTTCGGCATATTAGTACTTTCAGGAGACCTTATATCAAGGCTTGCCGTACATGGTGGAGTTCTGAGCTTGCTCCTCTTGAAACAGAAGGTGAACAATCCAATCCTGTTTTTTATTGCGGGATGCATAATCGGACCATTTGTCGAAGAGCTTTTTTTCCGGGGCCTTATCCAGTCACTGGCCAGACAGTACTTGCCTGCAGTTGCAGCAATTGCAGTCTCATCCCTCTTTTTCGCCTCAATGCACGGCCATCTGTCAATTGTTCAGCTTGCAGGAGGCATAATGTTCGGGATCATATACGAATGGCGCGGCAGCATATGGGCGGGTTATATCTTTCACGTGGCAGCCAATGCAGGCATATGGCTTTATCCTTATCTCTGGCCCTGGATTCTTAATCGAATATAATCGTTTTATTGCCGTTTATAAAAACCCTGTTCTCGAATACGAGCTTCAATGCCCTGGCTAGGACCACCTTCTCAACATCCCTTCCCGCCTGACGCATTTCATCCGGCCCGTAAGTGTGGTCGATATGTATGACATCCTGCGTTATGATAGGCCCTTCATCAAGATCGTCTGTAATGAAGTGTGCAGTTGCTCCGATTATCTTCACACCTCTGTCATAGGCCTGCGTATAGGGATTCGAACCGATGAATGCCGGCAGGAACGAGTGATGAATATTGATTATCCTGTTTCTATATCTTTTAACAAATGCCGGGCTGAAAACTCTCATATATTTCGCAAGGACTATGTTATCGGGCGCAAATCTGTCAATTATTGAAGATATCCGGTCTTCATGCTCTTCCCTGGTTATCCCGGCATGAGGAATAAAAAAATACGGGAGGCCGAAACCTTCTACCAGCCTCTTAAGCCTTTCCTGATTGCTTATTACCGCCTTGATAGTTGCATTCATCTCGCCATAGGCATGTCTTATAAGAAGGTCTCCAAGACAGTGAGGTTCTTTTGTGGCAAGAACTACGATCTCTTTTTTTCTGGCCTCGGTTATCTCAAGGCTGGCATCTTCAGGCAGATTATCCCTCATATCATTTAAGATACTTTCTGGAAGATCCCCGGCAAATTCCGTACGCATGAAAAAGTGCATGCGTTCCCTGTCAACAAATTCCCCGTTCTGGGTGATGTTGAATCCGTACTTGAGCAGGATACCTGTCACAGCATGGATAATGCCCTTTTTGTCCTGACAGTCCATACGCATTATGTAAGTCGCCATAATCTGTTAAGCCTCTACTGTCCTGCTATTTTGAATGGCTCGCCAACCAGCTGAGCGAACCTTTAATCTTTCTCCATATGCTGCCGTTTCTTTCCACATATACTACGGCCTCGTCCTCACTGCCAAAGCTGTACATGTCTGGGAGAATTTCCGGCATTTCTTTCCTGTTGAGCAGATAAATGGGGACAAACATATTTGCCTTGATTGCATTTCTGAGCAGCCCCAGCGAATCAATAGCATCCCCGCGCTTCATAAAGGCAAAAAGAGCCTTTGTATAAAGCCATTCACAGGAAACCTCATCATATTTGCCAATCAGTATCTCAAGCTCTTCCTCTAATCCGAGATACAAAAGGCAACCTGCAATTATGTAGCGGATGCCCTGATTGTCAGAAGGATTCAGCTCGAGCATTTCCCTGTAGTGTTTCAGTGCCTCTTCAAAATGGCCTCCTTCCCATAGGCAGCCCGCAAGGCCTGCTTTTGCCCTCATATACGGCCTTGTTTCAATATAGCCCCAGAAGTGGCCTTTTATATCATCAAAGTGTTTCTTTCCTATTGTACGCGTACCGGCTTCAACCCCCTTTTTGTATAATTCGATAGCCTCAAAAAGGTGGTCGGCCGTCTCCTCAGCCAGCATTACATAGGCATCCGCACAGTCGGGATATATTTCAAGAGCCTTTTCAGCCAATGCAACCCTCTTTGCATATGTATCCGCATCCCACGCCTCGTAAATCAGTTCCTGGGCCTTTTCGGCGGCAGTTCTGGGCAGAGCCTTGTCCCGCGCCCCCTCGATCAACTGCAGAAACGGTTTTGGAGTTTTTATTGAACGGAGGTCTGTACCTTTCTTATTTCTCTTTCCAGTTAAATCATTATTGTCATTGGACATCTGAAAATCCCTTATCTGGATTTTAATTAAAACCTAGATGAAAAAAGTTCTGCAGACTATGCCCATCGCAAAGCTTTCTTTCATCCTGTTACCCTTTTAATGAATCCTTGAAATAATAACAATCCAAAATAAGGATCATCTACTCCCTGTGGCCACCACAGAACGGGCATTTTATCCATTCTTCTTCCAGCGGCATCTTGCACAACTTGCAGACATTGTGTTTGAAGTTGCCACAATACGGGCAGAACAGGAATTTCATATCTATCATCGCATTGCATGATGGGCACTTGTATTCATGCTTTGTCTGAGGACCGAGGACGCGAATCAGTTCATCCAGTGTTGTGTCACCTGATTTGACCTTCGCGATCCCGGCATCCATGAGCGTACACATGCCTGCCGATATTGCAAGGCTCCATATATCCGACTCCCTGTAATTGCTGCTGATTATGTACCTGAAATCGTCATTCATGCTGAATATCTCAAACAGACCCACCCGGCCGGAGTAGCCGTCATTGCCGCATTGAGGACAACCCTTTCCTTTGAAAACCTTATCGCCTATCTGCTTTTTCGAAATGTTGAGCAGACGCATCATGTTTTCATCGGGTTCCACCTCTTCCTTGCAGTACCGGCAGACCTTTCTTACAAGCCTCTGGGCAATTATTCCTTCAAGTGTTGATGATATCAGGTAAGGTTTTACACCCAGGTCGATAAGCCTTGTGATGGACGCAATAGAACTGTTCGTATGCAAAGTTGACAGAACCATGTGACCGGTCATACCGGCCTTGAAAACGACATCGGCGGTTTCGAGATCCCGGATCTCACCTACCAGAATCACATCCGGGTCCTGTCTCATGGTTGATCGAAGCACATTGGCGAAAGAAAGGCCCAGTTTGTCTTTAATGTATACCTGATTTGCATCTTCAAGAAAATATTCTACAGGGTCTTCGATTGTCTCGAAGTTCTTCGTGCTCTGCATCATGGTGTTGAGTAATGAATAGAGCAGGGTAGTCTTGCCGCTTCCGGTAGGCCCGGTTGCGATGATTATCCCCTGGGGTTTCTTCATGAGGTGATAAATTCTGTCCAGATCATCCTTTTCAATCCCGAGTTCATGAAGCTGTTTGATGGAAGCGCTCTTGTCAAGAATTCTGAGCGTCGCCTTTTCCCCGTTGATCGTGGGTAAAGTGGAAACTCGTAAATCAACCAGCCTTGTCCCGGATTTTACTGTGAACCTTCCGTCCTGCGGCTTTCTGCGTTCCGAAATATCCATTTTCGACAGGATTTTTATCCTGGAAATGGTGGATGCATGATAGTCGATGGGAAGTTTGATCTTCGCATGAAGTATACCGTCTATCCTGTAGCGGATAAGCGTGAATTTTGTCTTGGGTTCAATATGTATATCGCTTGCCTTGTATCTGATCGCCTCTGATATGATTGCGTTAACAACACGTATAATCGGTGGAACTTCAGAAGAGTTAAGGAGTTCCTGAACATTGAGGTTTTCGTCTTCGTCGTCAATGACAATATCGATCTCATCCATAGGCTCGATGCCGCTCACAAGATCGACATCATCATACTGGCCGTTTTCCTTCTCCCCATAAGACTGCCTGATTGCCTTTAAAATATCCGCGCTTCCTGAAATCAGCGGGAAAACCCTCAAGCCTGTAAGGTATTCTATGTTGTCCCTCATGAAAATATCTGACGGGTCAGCCATTGCTACAGTCAGATTGCTGCCCTCGAGACTGATTGGCAGAAGCCTGTTGCGTTCACAGAAATCCTTCGGCAGAGAGCGCACTATACCGGGATTTATATGCGTTTCATTGATGTCGATGAATTCTATATTCAGATGAGCCTGCAATGCCTTGATTATCTTTGAATCGGATGCAAAGCCCAGTCTCACGATCGTTTCGGTTATAAACTCGTCTTCCTGTTTGTCCTTCTGAGCCTTTACAAGGTCTTCAGGCTTTAAAATGCCCAGTTTGATCAGTATATTGCCAAGCGCTTTCCTCTCCTTATCATACAGGGCGGAGAAGTTCTTTATTTTCAGCTGCTGTTTTTTTGTGATTTCCTTTAAAACCTTGTTCTCTTTTAAAAGAACATACTGCTGAAGGGCAAGGCTTACCGACAGGCGCAGATCTTCATCATTCCAGGGCTTTGTTATAAATTTGTATACGGCTCCCTCGTTAACGGCCCCCATCACCGCCTGTACATCTGCATGTCCTGTAAGCATTATCCTGAGTATTCCCGGTTTTCTCTTTTTTATTTCCCTCAGAAGCTCTACTCCGTTCATGCCGGGCATTTTGAAGTCCGAAATTACAAGCTGAATACTTTCCCTCTCTATCAAATCAAGAGCCTGCTCCGCATTAGCGGCAACAAGGAGATTATAGTTTTCCTCCAGGAAAACCCTTTTTAAAGCCTTGAGAACATTCTCTTCATCATCGACAAAGAGCAGGGTGAACCTGTCGATTGTCTCTGTCTCAGACTGAAGCTCTTCCTGATTATCCAGCTGATCAGGCAGTTCCTGTTTAAAAAGCTTTGAATATTTAGCCATGTTATTTCCTTATCGGTAGTTTTATTAAAAAAACTGCACCGTTTCTATTTTCTACTTCAATTGACCCGTTATGCGATGTAATGGAATCATATGCAGTAGTTAATCCCAGCCCCTGCCCCTTGCCGACTTCTTTAGTAGTGAAGAACGGTTCGAATATCCGGTCTTTGATTTCCTGTGAAATTCCGGGACCGTTATCGGCAATTGTTATATAAATCGATTCCTCGTCCGAACTTGTAGTAATTGTCACCGTAAGACCGTCCTGCCTGCACTGCAGTGCATTGAGCAATACATTCAGAAAAGCCTGTGATAAAAGGCCCAGCCTGCACTGAAAGCCCGGTATTACCGAATAATTCTTTATGAATTTTGTGCCGAAAGGCGTCTCATGGGCTAGAAGACAGATAATACTGTCAATTTCGGAATTAATATCCATTATCCCTGTTTCAGAATCGTCAATATGGGAAACAGCCCTCAAATTTTTCACGATGACGGTAATTCTTTCGGCGCCATTTAAGCTTTCGTCGATAAGGTTCATGGAATCCTCAAAAACAAAATCGAGTTTGAGCTGCCGCCACTTCTCCCGGGTTGATTCTTCAAGTTCAGGGACTGAAGAGACGGCGCTTTTGTAGTGGCTTAGCATTTCTTTTGCCTTGGAGAAATATTTGGACAGGGTCCTCAGGTTGCTTGATATGAATCCCATGGGATTGTTTATCTCATGTGCAACTCCAGCAGCAAGTGAACCGATGGATGCCATCTTTTCCTGCTGAAGCATAATCGTGTGAGCCTGTTTGAGCTCTTCGGTCCGTTCCTTGACTTTTATTTCAAGGCTTTCAGCCAGATCTCTGTATTTTTGTTCTGAGGCTGACAGTTCTTTGTTGATATGCAGAAGTTCGTCATAAGAGTGGTTGATAATCGTCGTATGTATCTCGGAAGTTAGCATCCGCTTGAGGTTGTTTTTGATAAGCGTGTTAATGGAATGGTGCAGTAGCTTTGCAATGCCCTTTATGTCCGTACCGTTAATGGCATGAATTTCGAGCTTTGCAACGAGCTCACCCTCAAGAGTTATGTTGAGGTTTTCTATTAGCGCCCCCCCGGTATCTCCGAAAGACCACAGTATATCTCCGTTATCATCTCTTATAATGGCCTGACTTGCTCCCGCTTTAACTGCACCTTCGAGCATGGGCAGCACCTCAGTTTTATTGATAATGTCCTTAATGCGCCTTTCCTCTCCTACTACAAAAGAAAGATGTTCTCTGTTGTCATTTTCTACCACTTCAGGACGCCTCCACTTTAGTAAGCCTGCTTATAAAATCTTCTTTGCCCAGTCCGTGTTCGCTGCCTAAATAATACCTTGAATCAACATAATCGTATGTTTTATCAAGGAGCGCTTTGTATGTCTCAACGACTCCGGGACCATTCAGTGCAGATGCCATGAATATGGGAATGCCCGTCGGTTCCCATATGCGCCTTATGTCCTGTTCGGGAATTATTCCTGGCAGGTCCCTTTTGTTGAACTGTACAACCAGCGGGATAGTATCGATATCGAGCCCAACTATTGACAGGTTTGTCTCAAGATTTGCAAAGCTTGATGAGTTGTTGGATTCTTCGGCAGTTTGCGAGTCTGCAATGAAAGCCACCCCGTCACATCTCTGCAGGACCGCTTTCCTTGTTGCATCATGCTTGACCTGACCGGGTACGGTATAGACCTTAAGCTTGATCTTGAGGCCGCTTGGCGCGACAAGGAAAAACGGCAGCAGGTCAAAAAATATGGTGCGGTCGTCCTTTGTGTCCAGCACCATAAGGTCTCCGCGGCCTTCAGAAGAAAGAAGGTCATGGAGCTTGAGCAGATTTGTGGTTTTTCCAGACAGGGCCGGTCCGTAATAGACCAGCTTCAATACCATTCTCCTGTCCAGTTCGTCATATTCTATCATGACAGTTTACCTTGTCCATATGAATATCCCTCGCAGGGGGGGGTCGATTGTATAGTATCGTTTGATTGCCTTGATATTCATTGCATTGAGTTCAATATTTTTGCTCAGAAGCAGTATCCCGGTCCCGCTTCTCACATCACGGGAAACCACCATGCCCTCTTTAAGCTCATTCGGCGGCAGTTCGCGTTCCGATTTATCAGATTCGACTGATGTTCGGGAGCAGACCTGTTCCGCAAGCCGTGAGAACTGTGAATATAACCTCGGATCGAAATCCTTCCCCAGCTTGTCGCTGAGATCCCGCAAAGTCATATCCAGTGCAACATCGCTCATATATTTTTCAAGGTTTCGGTCAATAAAGTCTGCAATAGCGATTATCCTTGAACCAACAGGTATATCGTTTCCTTTCATATGGTCGGGAAAGCCGCTTCCGTCGAAGTTTTCATGATGGTGTCTAATCAGGATCCCTATTTCCTGCATATCATCAATGGAATCAATGGCGGCCTGCCCTCTGACCGGATGCAGGCTGTATTCGTTGAATTCATCTTCAGAGAGTTCTGAGATGTTTTTACTGAGCAGGTAGTCCTGCATGCCTATTTTACCTATGTCATGAAGAAGGGCCGCAACAGCTATTTTTTCGGTCTCCTCCTCAGAAAATCCCATATTTGCCGCTACCTTCTCTGCAAGTTGAGCGACATTTCCTGAATGGTTCTTTACGTTTTTGTCCCTCAATTCAATCAGGCCCGAAAGGGCGGCGATCGTCCTTCTAAAATTCCCGGAGAGCCTTAGATTAAGGCCTTTAAGCGCCTCATTCTGATTCTGAAGCTCAAATGTCTGTTCTTTTACCCTTGCCTCAAGCTTTATGTTCCATTCCTTCAATTCTTCATTTTTCGCCTTGATTATCGCAGAGAGTTTTCTGTTCTTCTGTATAAGCTCATATTTATATGCAGCCTCCTCTACGGCCTGAAGAATCTCCTCATCCCGCCAGGGCTTGGTCAGATAGCGGTAGGCCCCTCCCTTATTGATAGCATCGACTGCGGCCTTTATGTCGGAATACCCGGTCAGCAGTATCCTTGTAGCGAGTGGCCTGATCCTGCGCGCCTGTTCCAGGAAATCTGTACCTGTGATATGCGGCATCCTCTGATCCGAAATAATCAGAGAAATGTCATCGTTTTCTTCAAGAAGCCTTATAGCATCTTCAGCAGATGATGCGCTCAGGACATCAATATCATTGTTTATAATGAGCCTGGTCAGGGACCGTATTATGTTTTCCTCATCATCTACGATCAAAACCCTGGATGGTATTCTTTCTTCGCATCCATCCATTTGTCACTCCTTATGATTTATTGTTGAGAAAAAAATATCCAGAAGGAACGGGTCAAGTTCCTTATTCCTCATCCCTTCTAATATGATGAGCGTCTTTTCAACTGAAAACGCCTTTCTGTAGGGCCTGTCGGATGACAGGGCATCAAAAATATCGGCCGTTGCAACAATCCTGGCTTCAATGGGAATATCAGTCCCGTGTTTTCCTTCAGGATAGCCCAATCCGTCATAACGTTCATGATGATAATTTATAATATTGATCACCGTTTCCGGGCACTGTGCAAGAGTAGCGACATGCGCCCCCCATACCGGGTGTTTTTTGATTATATCCATCTCCTCTGCTGAAAGGGGGCCGTCTTTATTCAATATCGACTCGGGTACTCCAATCTTGCCGCAATCGTGAAGCCAGCTCCCGTGCATGATATATTTCTTTGTGTCAGCCGGTAACCCAAGTTTTTCTGCAATTGCGAGCGCTACATCCGCAACTCTGTCACAGTGCCCTCTTGTATACGGGTCCTTCAATTCCACGGTCTGGGCAAGCGATAAAAGCATGCTCTCATCAGAGCGCCGCATCGATTTTACAATCCTGTATTCATTGATGGCGTCGCTTACCGATTCAATCAGTAGCCTGTCTTTCCATGGTTTCGGTATGAACCTGAAAACATCACATTCGTTTATAGCCGATATGGCAGTCTTTAAATCGCCGTAGCCGGTTATCAGAATGCGTTTGATGTCCGGTGCAATATTCTTAAGCTTTGAGAACAGTTCGATGCCGTTCATTTCAGGCATTATAAAATCCGATACAACAACAGCTATTTCATTTTCTTTTATTATGGAAAGCGCCTTAACAGGATTTGTAGACAATATGACTTCTATGCCCAGATCGGTGAGTATCCTTTCAATGGTATGAAGGATCGCCAGATCATCATCTACGATAAGGACTTTATCTGACATATTCATTCTTTATCATCTAAAACAAGGACGCAGCCTTCCTTGTTGCCGTCTTTTACAAGCATTGCGGCATCGGCCTGATAGCGCCTGCCTCTGATTAGAACAAGTTCGGTTGCTTCACCCGTTTCCCTTGCATTGGATACGACCAATGCCACCTCCGGCAGTACGTCAGTAATATTTCTACGGTGGACCTCTTCTCCAAGCACCTCTCCTGCTCTAATGTTCATCCACACAATATTCCCCTCAATATCAAACCTGAGCATGATAAGGGGCAGAGTTTCTATCAATTTCCACGCACTGAGCTTTACCATGTTGTGTTCCTGGATATGATATTTTTCAGCCGCATTGATAACAACACTTTTAAAGTCTTCATCATTCCATGGCTTCGGTATAAATTTATATATCTGGCCGTCATTGATTGCAGCGACAACGTTCGCTGTATCTGCATAACCTGAAAGTACGATTCTTATGGTTTCCGGCCATTGCGTACTGACTATCTTTAAATATTCCACACCGTTCATTCCCGGCATTCTGTAATCGGAAACAACTATATGTATGGGCGGGTCTTTCTCAAACTTCTCAAGCCCTTCCTCACCCGATTCCGCTGTTAGGATATCAAATCCGCAATCCATGAACAGCCGCTTCAATGTATTTAGTATAGGCTGCTCATCATCTACAAAAAGGATTCTGATCTTCTTATTCATCTAAATTCACTCCTGCTATCGGCAAGCGGACTGTGAATGTAGTCCCCTTTCCCATCTCGCTCTTTACGGAAATATCACCACCATGTTTTCTGACTATGTCATATGTAATGCTCAACCCAAGACCAGTCCCCTTCCCGACCTCTTTCGTAGTGAAAAACGGCTCGAATATTTTCTTCATATTTTCCGGCGGAATCCCGTGTCCGTTGTCGGATACCATGGCATATACCCATCCATTTTCATCCCATGTCTTCACCCGTATCTCCCCGGCTGTTTCTATGGCATGAACGGCATTAACCAGGATATTCATGAACACCTGGTTTATCTGCTGAGGGAAACATTTCACGAAAGGGACATCACCATATTCTTTTATAACGTTTGCCTTATATTTGAGCTCATTCCAGACGATGTTGATTGTGCTTTCCATGCATTCGTTTATATCCGACTCCTTGTATTCAAGCTGATCATTCCTTGAGAAAGTTTTGAGGTCCTGAACTATTTTCTTGACCCTTTCGGCCCCATCTATGGATTCCATGATAAGGTCTTTTATATCGTCCTGTATGAAATCTATCTTCAGCCTTTTCCTTTTGTCTTCAAGCACACACTTCATCTCCCCGTCCTGGCAGGTGCCTGCTAGTTCCGCCTGCGTCGTCATGAAATCGGAAAGCTTGTCCACGTATTTTGAAAGAGAGCCCAGGTTGCTCGAAATGAAACCCATCGGGTTGTTGATCTCATGCGCCACTCCGGCAGCGAGCTGTCCGATGGATGCCATCTTTTCCTGCTGAAGAATCTGGGCCTGAGTTTCTTTCAGCTCCGAATACGCAGCCTCAAGTTCGGCGTTCTTTTTTGAAAGTTCCTCACGGGCCATTTTAAGTTCATTTGTTTCTTTCCTTAGTGAAGTTTCCAGACGTTTTCTTTCCGTAACATCATATATTATGCCTATCGTACCCAGACATTCCCCTGAGGTGCTTAAATAAGGGATCATGTTAAATACGATATCCCTGATTCCGCCATCGGCATACATTACCTGATCGAGAGGTATCTTTACGCTCCCTTCAAGGCTTGCCAGGATTGTATTGAGCCAGCTGATAAGTTCATTGGATGACGAATTGTCCATATCCTTCAGCGTCTTGCCGGTCAGCGTTGCCCCGGGCTGCCCTATGGCATCCTCAAAAGATCTGTTTACTCCTTCAATGTATCCGTTCTTGTCAGTTATGAAAATGGCATCCGGTATGGAGTCTATGAGTATCTGAAGCAGGCTGATGTTTTCCTGCATCGTGTCATCGATCAGTTTTCTCAGTGATGTATCCCTGCAGCAGCAGATTATGGCACTGCCGCCGCCGCTAAAATTGCTGATATAGCTGCACCTTGCTTCAACCCAGAGGGTCGAGCCGTCCTTGGCGGTCACCGACAATTCAAGGGGCATTTCTATTGAGGACGGAGTTGTATTGATTGACACAACTTCATCAAATGCCTTCATGAAAGTCCTTGCAGCATAGGGATTCAATATCATACTTACATCCGTGCCAGTTAGTTTGCTGCTCTCATAGCCCCATTCGTTGAATATTGAAGGGCTTGCCCATGCAATACTCATATCTTTTTTAATCACAAGAATAACATCTCTAAGATGGCCTAGAATACTTTCAAGAAAGACTTCTTCATTATTTCCCATGATCTTTAAGTTAAATACCCCCGGTTGAAAAGGATCACTGTTCTTCAACATTTCCGCCATTATTACTCCGTTACTGACATAAGTTTAGTGCTTTCCTTTTAATCCTTATCGGAGAACTTTTTTATATTGTTAAAGAATATTGTAAATTTTTTTCCTGCCTGGATTTTTGACAGATATTCCGGATTCATGGCAAGGGGATTTGCTTGACAAAGAAAAGTCAATGAAATAGTAGCATGTGCTACACTTATGGCAAGCATACAGAAAATTGAAGACATAAAGATACCTGTCGACAGCATCGGGGATTCAGGGTTTGAAAACAATCTGTCATTCAAACCTGAAACCCTGGAGAAGATTCTGCTTAATGATGATATCAGACCTCTCAAACCTCTGGATATACATTATATACTCACAAGAGAGGGTGAACTGATCCATGCGGAAATCAATATAAAATCAGAGATAGAGACCTTGTGCTCAATCTGTCTTGGAAGTATGAAATATTCAATAAATCTAACCCTTGTCACAGACTATTTACCTGCGCTTGATGATATGCAGGGAGACCTTGAGGCATTAAGGCAGAGCCAGGAGATCGGCTATTACAGAAAGGATATCTGCCTTGGGGCTTTTATTCTTTCAGAGATGGTGCTTTCGATGCCGATAAGGTATGAATGCAGGGACGGATGCAAGGGGCTGTGCCCCGAATGCGGCATTAACCTTAACGAGGGTTTGTGTTCCTGTGAAAAAAAGCCTGACCCGAGACTGGAAAAACTAGCTATATTAAAGACAAAACTCAGGAGGAAGTAAAATGCCTGTACCAAAGAGAAGACATTCGACAACGAGAAGGGACAAAAAGAGAGCGAATGATCATGCGATTCTGCCGGCAATATCATTCTGTCCGAATTGCAACGAACCCAAACCGCCCCACAGGGTATGCCCCAGCTGCGGCTATTACAAAGGCAAGGAAATCGTAAAGCCCAAAGAAGAAAAAGAAAAAGACAAGAAGTAATGCCTTACTGCATAGTCTTTCCCGGTCAGGGAACACAGTTTAAAGGTATGACCGGGGGTCTTAATCTTGCCGATATACCCTATGATCTCGGTAAATTGATGGCTGAGGGTCCCGAGGAAGAGCTCAATCTTACAATGAATGCACAGCCTGCGGTACTCTCGGTCAGTATTTCACTGTGGAAAAAATCCGGATTTGATTCACCCGCCATGGTGATGGGACACAGTCTGGGCGAATATTCAGCTCTTGTCGCATCAGGGGCACTCACTCTTACGGATGCAATCGCCCTGGTTAGGAAACGGGGAGAATTCATGCAGGATTCACCTCCTGGTTCAATGGCCGCTGTCATGGGAATCACCGAAACCGATCTTTCAGAAAGCATTTCCCCTCTTGGGAATGTTTATATGGCAAACATAAACGGGGCAGGCCAGATAGTCATATCCGGGACAAAAGAAGGAATTGAAAGGGCAGTGCAGTTGTTGAAGGAAAAGAAAGCAAGGGTGGTCCTTTTAAATGTGAGCGTGGCATCACACTGTCCTTTGATGAACGAAGCGAGTGAAAAACTCTCGGAATATCTAAACGGCATCAGAATCAACAAACCTGTCTGCGATATTGTTTTCAATACAACTGCAAGCACCGAAACCGACCCTGAACAGATAAAAAACCTTTTGAGAAGGCAGCTTATAAGCCCGGTAAGATGGGCTCAATCGGTTGAATATGCAGTATCAAAAGGAATAGACACCTTTATTGAAATCGGGCCCAAATCCGTGCTTTCTGCTTTGATAAAAAAAATCGTTCCCGGAATTAAATGTGAAACATTAACGGTTACGTAATAACATACTCTAAACTCTTCTCAGCAATCCTGTTATATGATACAAATGTTTTGCACAAATAAACTGCTTGCGACATAAGAAAAAAAACCTCAAAATTCCTAGGGGAGGTAATAAATGGCAGATGTACAAAAACGTATCATAGAACTGATTGCAGAGCAGCTTGACCGGAATGCTTCAGAAATTACACCCGAAATGTCTTTTGCCGATGATCTTGGTGCAGATTCATTGGACCTTGTCGAGCTTATAATGGCAGTGGAGGATGAATTCGGAATTGAAATTCCTGACGATGCTGCGGAAAATATCAAATTTGTCAAGGATGCAATAAAATACGTCCAGGACAAACTGGCTCAAAAGTAAAAAACCCTCTTTAAATGGACCGCATTGTTTTTACGGGGATGGGGATTGTTTCACCCCTTGGATGCACCGCCGGAGAGCTCTGGAATGGTGTTTCATCAGGCAGGTCAGGTATAGCGAAAATTGACTTCCTTGATGGGCTCCAGACAGATTTCGGAGGTCTGGCACTGAGCTTTAATCCTTCAAAATACCTCGGAAACAAAGATTCAGGAAGGCTTGACCGTTATGCCCAGATGGGAGTTACGGCAGGCCTTGATGCGGTAAACCAGGCCGGTATCACGAAAGAAACCTATCCTGAATTCAGGACAGGAGTAATCATCGGCACAGGTGCCGGCGGGGTTTTCACTTATGAGGACCAGAACTCCGTATTCAGAGAGCGCGGTCCTAAAAGGATGTCTCCTCTGTCAGTACCTATGTTTATCCCTAACATGGCAACCGGCTACCTTTCCATCCTTACAGGGGCAAAAGGTCCGGGCATGTCCGTAGCTTCGGCATGTGCAACCGGCGCGCACGCTCTCGGCCTTGCAGCAAGGCTTATCCAGACAGGAGACGCCGACTGCATGATAGCGGGCGGCGTAGAGGCATGTCTGACAAGGTTCATAATTTCAGGATTCGGAGCAATGAGGTCCCTTTCTACAAGGAACAGCGACCCGCAAGGCGCGTCACGCCCTTTTGATAAAAACAGGGACGGTTTTGTAATGAGTGAAGGAGGGGCAGTTTTTGTCCTGGAAAAGGAAAGAGCTGCAAGAAAAAGAGGGGCAAAAATTCTGGGTTATCTTCTCGGAATCGGGATGACCCTTGATGCCTATCATATCGTGGCTCCCGATCCGGACAGCCCAGCCGTTGTTTATGCGATGCAGCAGGCCCTGAAGGAATCCGGGCTTCAACCCGAAGAGATCGGCTATATAAATGCCCACGGCACATCCACTCATTTAAACGACAAGGCGGAAACCGTTGCCATAAAAAAGGCGTTCGGCCCGCATGCATATAAATTAAAGATCAGTTCTACAAAATCCATGACCGGTCATCTTGTTGGCGGAGCTGCGGCACTGGAAACGGCCATAAGTATCATGGCGATGAACAATTCCCTTCTGCCTCCGACGATTAACCTCGATACACCCGATCCGGAGTGCGATCTTGATTATATCCCGGGAACTGCCGTTCCCTCAGATACAAAATACTGCATGAACAACGCATTCGGCTTTGGCGGACAGAATGCATGTCTTGTCATAGAAAAAGGCGAATAGGAGAATTTACATGAGAATTGCAATTGCTTGCGACCACGGCGGTATAACACTGAAGGACACCGTAAAGAAAGCCTTGAGAGAGGCAAAATGTGAAATAATCGATCTCGGAACCGATTCGACAGAATCGGTTGATTATCCCGATTATGCGGCAAAGGCCATCCAGGCATATAAAGACAGGACGTGTGAGCGGATCATACTTGTATGCGGAACCGGAATTGGAATGTCGATAGCGGCAAACAGGGTATTCGGCATACGCGCCACTCTTTGCCATGACGCCTATACCGCCCGGATGTCACGCGAGCACAATGACTCAAACTGCCTTGTCATGGGCGCCAGGGTAATCGGAGCCGGAGTTGCTGAAAACATAATTAAAATATGGCTTGATACACCTTTTGCTGGAGGACGCCATCACGGCAGGCTTGAAAAAATCGAGTTCAGGGCTGCTGAAATAAATAAACATTAGGGAGCCAGATCATGAGAAATCTTATGCAGACCGACCCGGAAGTATTCTTTGCCATTCAAGAAGAGCTCACAAGACAGCGAAACAAGCTTGAACTGATAGCTTCGGAAAATATAGTCAGCGAGTCAGTACTTGAAGCACAAGGTTGCGTGATGACAAACAAATACGCTGAAGGGTATCCATCAAAGCGCTATTACGGGGGGTGTGAATATGTCGATGTGGCCGAGGACCTTGCAATAGAAAGGGCCAAAAAACTCTTCGGCGCCGAATTCGCAAACGTACAGCCGCATTCCGGCAGCCAGGCCAATATGGCCGTATATTTCACCATCCTTGAACCCGGAGATACATATCTCGGCATGAACCTGTCCCAGGGTGGTCATCTTTCGATGGGTTCTCCGGTCAATTTCTCTGGAAAGCTTTACAACGTAGTCCCTTACGGAGTCAGAAAGGACAATCACAGGATTGACTATGATGAGGTAAGAGACCTTGCGAAGAAGCACAAACCGAAGCTTATAATAGCAGGCGCAAGCGCCTATCCAAGAATAATAGATTACAAGCTTTTCCGTGAGATTGCAGATGAAGTGGGCGCATACTTCATGGTCGACATGGCGCATATTGCAGGTCTCGTGGCGACAGGATTCCATCCCAGCCCGGTGCCCTATGCTGATTTCGTAACGACGACAACACACAAAACACTGCGCGGTCCGCGGGGCGGCATGATACTGTGCAGAGAGGAGATGGGTAAAAAGCTTAATTCAAGCGTGTTCCCCGGCATGCAGGGAGGACCACTGATGCATGTGATTGCAGCCAAAGCCGTAGCCCTCAAAGAGGCCATGCAGCCTGAATTCAAGACCTATCAGGAGCAGGTCGTGAAAAACGCCGCGGCCATGGCGGATGAATTTATAAAACTCGGATTCAAGCTCGTTTCGGGTGGAACTGACAATCACCTGATGTTGATGGACCTTTCCGAGACAGACATCACCGGCAAAGATGGCCAGATATGGCTCGATGATGCATGGATAACGGTCAACAAGAATACGGTTCCGAACGAAACCAGAAGCCCGTTCGTCACATCAGGCATACGCATAGGGACACCTGCCGTAACGACGAGGGGGATGAAAGAAGCCGAGGTCAGGAGTATCGCCGGTATGATAGCACGAATTCTGAATGCCAATGGCAATCCCGATGTAATCGAAGATGTAAGAAGAGAGGTTGGAGAGTTGACTTCAAAGTTCCCGGTTTATCAGGAGCTTTAAATGCGTTGCCCCAGTTGTTCCGGGGTGGAAGACAAAGTTATTGAATCAAGGCCGAGCCGTGATGGTTCGGCCATCCGCAGGCGCAGGGAATGTACGCATTGCGGTCACAGATTCACAACATATGAGCAGATAGAGGAATTCATTCCGGTCATTGTCAAGAAAGACGGTTCAAGGGAAACGCTCAACCCTGAAAAAATCCTCTCCGGCCTGAGGAAGGCATGCGAAAAAAGGCCTGTCCCTACAGATGAGATTGATGCGATAAAAGATTCCATTGTCCAGGAAATTCAGGCCAGGGGAGAAAAGGAAGTGCCCAGCTCTTTTGTTGGCGAGCGTATAATGGACAAGCTTCACAGCCTGGACCCTGTCGCCTATGTCCGATTCGCATCGGTATATCGAGACTTCAAAGACGTCAACGAATTCATGAGCGAAATACAGGGGCTGATAAAGAGACCGCGAAAATAATACGGGCTTTAAAAGGAAAGGGACTGAGTGTTCAGCCAGTCGACAGTATATCTTTTCAGCGCATGGCTATTCCTTATCCTGGCATTGGGACAGCTGGTGATACGCAAAAAGACCGCAGATCAGTATTTCTCAGCATTGTTTTTTTTCAGCCTCGGATTGTGGATAGCTGTTGAAGGAACTACTTGGAGTTCGTCCTTTCTCATCGATTTACATCTTGCACTCACTTTCATCAGGGCGCCGCTATTCTATTTTTATTTCTACATAATCATCGATCCGGAATTCAGGTTTGATAAGAAAAGCCTTCTTCACCTGCTTCCCGGTATTATTGTATTTCTAGCATTGCTGAACTCATCTTTCAGGGGCCTGAACCTGAACATCCCCGTGATCGATGTACTTACAGGAGCAGCAGGAAACGATGCGGATGGATTATTCTCCATCCTGCTCTTCATATCGCTGTGCCTTCCCCTCGTATATCTCGGCTTCATAATCTTTCGTTACAGACTGCTCTTCTTCGGCAGCGTTATTAATTTCTCCACCAAGGTCGTTTTTTTTCAGGTCGCCTACTCGATAGTCGCCATAGGTACGGCATCGACCGAACAGTTCTTCTATGGAAAAATGCAACCGATCAGCATGTGGATGGCCTCGCTCGTCCCAATAATCTTCCTTCTAAGCATAATGAGATACCCGGAATACATAAGGCTGATTAAAGTTGAGACGGAAAAAACCAGATATGCCCAGTCTCGTATTCATGGGTTGGATCTTAATCGCATATTCAAGGAATTGCTGCGCCTTATGGAAAAAGATCGCATGTTCGCCGACGAAGGTCTTACCCTGCCCAGTCTTTCCGAGAAGCTTTCGATCTCCCCGCAGCAGCTTTCGGAAATCCTCAACACGAAAATGAACAAAAGCTTTTACGAATATGTAAATGAGTTCCGTATAAACGAGGCTAAACGCCTTCTGATCGAACAGCCGGAAGACAAGGTTTCCTACATCGGCCAGAAGGCAGGATTCAATTCCATTTCATCGTTCTACAATGCCTTTCACAAGACCACTGGTGAATCTCCTGGTGGCTATAGAAAAAAGAGTCTCACCGATAAAGCCGATAAAACAGCCTGAAACAATTTAACAAGACCTTTTTTATTCCATCTGTATCCAGACGAAACCCTTTGATGATGCATTCGGCATATTTTTGGGTATTCTGATCCTGTAATTGGCGAAAGATTTATAACAGTTTCACAAATTCTGATTACGAAGCTTTTTCGATATTAAGGCGTAGCCTCTGAAGTTGTTTTCCGTTCGGAGCACACGTCCGGAATATGGAAATATTCGATCAAGGAGATTTAAATGAGAGCACTACGATGGCCCAGGCTAAACAGGAACTCGGGACCATGGGCTTCGGAGAAGGTCTCAAGAATTTTACGGGCAGAAAGGGATTTGCACACACCGATTCTTCAGCCGACAAAACCGGCTGCTGAAACACTTCGGCGGCCAGACGGAGGATAAATATGCCGGATTATGATGTCATCGTTATCGGCGCGGGAAACGGCGGTCTTGGCGCATCCGCCAAGCTGGCCAAGCACGGCGCCAAGGTGCTCTGCCTCGAGCAGCACAACCTGCCGGGCGGGTTCGGGAGCAGCTTTGTTCGAGGCAGGTTCGAGTTCGAAACCTCGCTGCACATTCTGTGCGACTACGGCTCTAAGGACAACAAGGGAAATGTCCGCAATTTCCTTGATGACATAGGGCTCAAGCTGGAGCTGCACCCGGTGCCGGACGCTTACCGCTTCGTGCTCGAACAGGAAGACATAGATGTCATCCTTCCACCCGGAGTGTACGAATACATAGAGACCGTCGAGAGCGAGGCCCCCGGCAGCAGGGAGGAAATGACCCGCTACTTTACACTCTGCAAAGAGGTCCTGGACGCACTCAACTACCTCGCCGAATCCAAAGGTAAACCGGATAAAAAGATTTTGAGGACCAAATATGCCAACTTCCTCAAGACGGGTGCCTACACCGCGCAGGAGGTCACGGACAAGTTCAATTTCTCAAGGCGAGCGAAGAACCTTCTCTACCCATACTGGCTCAATTTCGGGCCGCCCATGAGCAGGCTCAACTTTACCATATGGGCGGCGTTTCTATACAAATACATGACTATGGGCGGCTATCTGCCGAAGAACCGCTCGCACGAACTCATGGCAGCACTTCAGGCAAGAGCCGAAGAGCTGGGTGCAGAGTTCAGGTTCAACACCAAGGTCGAGAAAATACTGGTTAAGAATGGCAGAGTCAGGGGTGTAGAAACCTCAGACGGCGAGACCATAACCGCACATCACGTCATCTGCAACGCCTCTCCCACGCTTGCCTACAACAAGCTCGTCTGGCCCAGGAACGAGGTGCCTGACATAGCCTACAAATACATAAACGCACGCAAGCACGGCGTGGGCGTCTTCGTGGTCTACATGGGGCTCGACGCACCGCCCGAAGAGATCGGGCTCACTACGTACGGATACGTCGTCGGTCCTCATGCGGATACTGAAAAACTCTATGAATCATTCTACAAGCCTGAGGCCCCGATTATTCAGGCGACAACATGCCTCAACCTGGCGCTGCCCGGGTGTTCGCCGCCGGGCACGACCATTCTTTCCATGACATGCCTGATGCGGCCCGAGGCATGGGCGAACGTAAGACCCGAAGATTATTTCGAGACCAAGACCAGAATGGCCGACGAGCTCATCACACAGTTCGAGCGGGGCACGAAGCTTTCGATCCGCAAGCACATCGAGGAGATCGAGATATCCACGCCTGAGACATATGCGCGCTACACAGGCACATACAACGGAATCATATACGGCTATGAGATGGAGCCCTGGGACTCGGTGATCCCGCGCATGCTCTCCATCCAGGATGAAAAGTACATAGACGGGCTTTATTTCGCGGGCGGCTTCTCGTTCAGGGCTCTGGGCTACAGCAGCTCGCTGCTCTCCGGCCAGACAACAGCTCTTCTGACGTTAAAGGAAATGGGGGTTGAGGTATGAAGTTCAGCGTAAGATTCGGACTCCTGGACATGATCAGATTCAAGAACCTCGCGAAAGACCGCAAGAGGCATATAATGCAGGGTGTACCCACACCTATCACGGCGGACCCGGTTAACGCGCTGGCGCAGGCTCTTCATCCTCTTACACTCGACCTAGCCGTCTCGAAGATCACGGATGAGACTCCATCGACCAAGACATTCAGGCTGGTATCTGCCGACGGGTCTAAAAAGGCGCTGCCTTTCTTCAGGGCGGGACAGTATCTCAGCATAAAGACATCGGTTGACGGTACTGTCATAACCAGGCCTTACACGATATCGTCATCACCGGGCGACGCGCTCGCAGGCTTTTATGAGATCACGCTCAGAAAAAAGGACGGCGGCTTCCTTACCGGATACGCCTTCTCAAACTGGAAGGAGGGGACCAGGCTGACGGCGTCCTCACCCAGCGGATTCTTCTACCATGAAAGGCTCCGCGATTCCGCCGACATCCTGGCGCTTGCCGGAGGCAGCGGCATAACGCCTTTCCGCTCCATGATAAAGGACATCGTCGAGAATAATAAATACCTCAAGCTCACGCTAATATACGGAACAAGGTCGCCGGACGACATTATTTTCGCGGCAGAACTTGGCGAACTTGCGAAAAAGGCGCCGGAGAAAATCGCTGTGCATGTCGTCTGCAGCGAGCCGGATTCCTGCTGGCAAGGGCCGACGGGCTTCCTTACCGCAGAGTGCATAAGGAACATCGCGGGCGACCTGAAGGGCAAGACCGTTTTCATATGCGGGCCTCAGCTCATGTACATGATGCTCGAAACCGAACTCAAACCATTCGGCCTTCCCGCCAGGCGCATACGCCGTGAGGTAATGGGAGAGGCCGCAGATGTAACGGATATCCCGGGCTACCCGAAAGAACTCGCCACAAAGACCTTTACGATCACGGTGTGTTCCAAAGGTGCAAAAAAAGATATCCCGGCCCTTGGAAACGAGACCGTGCTCGTGGCACTGGAGCGTGCGGGGTTCGCCCCACCGTCGCAGTGCAGGTCGGGAGAATGCGGCTGGTGCCGTACCCGGCTCATAATGGGGGATGTCTTCGTGAACCCGGAAAATGACGGCCGCCGCGCCGCCGATGCCGTGTACGGGTATTTCCATCCGTGCTCGTCGTATCCGGTAAGCGATATCGAGATCGAGGCGCCTCACGGCGTCTGAACATAAGCAGGTAATCCAGGCGCTTAGCCGCTGGGATACTGCTAAAAAACTACTTTAGGAGGTGAAGATATGCTGGATTATGATGTCATTGTAATAGGCGCCGGGCTCGGAGGCCTTTCGTCGAGCGCGCTACTTTCGCATCACGGGCTCAAGGTTCTTGTGCTTGAGCAGAGCGGCAATATAGGCGGCTGCTGTTCTACTTTCGAGAGAAACGGGTACAGGCATGACGTGGGCGCTTCCATCGTCGAGATCACGCAGCCAATAGAGCTCGTCTTCAAGACCCTGGGGACAGCTTTCAACAAGGAGGTTGACCTGGTGCCGTGCGACCCGATGTTCTCCATCCTTTACCGCGACGGAGAGCGCATAACTATAGAGCAATCAATCGAAGCGACCGGAAAGGTCATATCGTCGCTCTCTCCCGGGGACGGCAGGCGCTGGTTCGATTTCTGCGACTACTGCAGCGACATGATGGATGTCTTCCTTGACGTCATGTTCACCGAACCCGCCGATACCTTTGCTGACATGGGCAGACTCGTAAAGAAGAACCCGAAGCTTCTCAAATACCTGCTTCCGTTCATGGCGACCTATCAGGACCTCATCCAGAAGTATTTCAAGAGCGAAAAGGTGCTTAAGACCATGGCCTACCAGTCGCTCTACCTGGGCATGGCGCCAGCGCTGGTGCCTGCGCCATTCGCCATGATCCCGTACAGCGAGCACCGGGGCATCTGGTATCCGAAGGGCGGCATGATACGCATACCCGAGGCGCTGCTCAGGTGCGGCCAGAAGGACGGGCTCGAGATCAGGATGAACTCCCCGGTCAAAAAGGTCGTCATCCGCAACAAGCGGGCATGCGGCGTCGTGCTTGAGGACGGTTCGGAAATCACATCAAAGGCCGTCGTTTCCAACATCAACCCGAAGATGCTCTACCTGAAAATGATAGGCGAAGAACACCTGCCCTGGCTCACGAAGAACGGGGTCAAAAGCCTCAACCTGGGCAAAAGCCTCTGCATGATATACGTGGGCCTCGACTGCAAGCCGCCGCTCGCGGCACACCACAGCTTCACCGCTGTCAGCATGCAGGAAGTCAACGACTTCTGGACCGAACACGTTGAGACCGGCGTTATGCTGCCAGCCAACAAGAACTACGGGCTCTTCTGCTGGCCTTCGCATTCGGACGACTCGCTTGCGCCTAAAGGCCACCACGTCATCAACGTCATTCCCGAATCGTTCTACAGGCTCAAGGGCACCAACTGGGACAGCTTCAAACAGACCTTTGTCGACGAATATATCGAGTATATCTCGGACAAGCTTCTGCCGGGCCTGAAGGACCACATTGTCCACGCCGTTGCGTCATCGCCCATGGACTACGAGCGCAACCTGAGGCTTCCGGAAGGGGCGCTCTACTGCTTCGACCAGGACGCAACCCACCAGGCAGTATTCAGGCCGTCGGCAAAATCGAAATGCATAGACGGGCTCTATCTCTGCGGTTCGGGCACGCATCCGGGCGGCGGAGTGCCCATGACAGTCGGCTCTGGATATATCGCCTACAACAAGCTCATTCAGTGTGAGCGGCTCTAACATATATAAGGAGAAACTGATGAAGTGCGTAAAACTTTTGATGGCAATCGGAACTGGCATACTTATCTGGAGCAAGCTGCCCGAACACAGGAAGCTGCAGCTCAGGTTCATAATAAAACAGGTCCCGTATCTTCCGGGCCGCTACATGGTGTGACGTACTGGCCGCATATGTTTTGACCTGACAGATTTCAACAAGAAGAAAAGGAGACTGTATATGCCGGATTATGATGTAATAGTCATCGGCGCCGGACTCGGCGGCGTAAGCGCAGGTTCCATTCTCGCGAGCAAGGGGCGCAAGACGCTCGTTCTCGAACAGGGATCGTGGGTAGGCGGATACTGCTCCACTTTTGAAAAGGACGGCTATAAATTCGACACCGGGGCCTCTCTCATAGAATTCCCGAGCGTGATCGACGAGTGCTTCAAGCGCCTCGGCACATCGCTTTATAAAGAGGTGGAACTCGTTGCGCTCGACCCGGTATACACCGTTCCGCAGCCGGACGGTTCGATCATAAAACACCCGGCATCGCCAGACGGCATGGCCGAAGAGATAGGCAAACTGGCGCCCGATGATGTTGCAGGCTGGCGTGAATTCAGCAAGCTCATGCAGGGTTTCGTGGATGCGGCGCTGGGCGGCTTTTTCCTTGCGCCTGCAAACACGTTCTCGGATATGGCAAAGCTGTTCGCCAGAACGCCCGCCATTCTCAAATACATGCCGCTCTTCGTAAAAAGCTATCAGGACCTCCTCTGTAAATATTTCAAGAGTCAGCGTGTCCGCGACATGCTTTCGCCGCAGGCCTTTTTCATGGCCCTGCCGCCTGAGCTCTGCCCTGCGATTTATGCCATGCTGATATGGGGCGAGAGAATGGGGCTCTCCTACAGCAAGAGCGGCATGGCCGCGATACCAAAGGCTATTTCCCGCATCGGACAGGCAAAAGGCATGGAATTAAGACTCAAGACCCCGGTTAAAAAAGTGATCGTGAGAAACGGCCGCGCCTGCGGAGTCAGTCTCGAGGACGGCACCGAGATAACCTCGCAAATCGTCGTGTCGAACGTTAACGTCAAGACGCTCTATCAGAAAATGGTGGGCGAGGAGCACCTGCCCTGGCTTACAAGGTTCGGCCTTAACAGCTACAGCTATACCCCGCCCGCCGCAGTCCTGTACCTTGGCGTCGACTACACGCCGCCGCTCTTATCCCACCACACGTTCTTCCCGATAGCCATGGAGGAGTACAACCGGTATTACCGGGACTATCATTTGAAGGGACGCTACCCGGAAAAGCCGTTCGGCATGATAAGCTGGACGACGCGCACCGACCCGTCACTGGCGCCTGCCGGAAAGAACATCCTCCAGATAACGATCGAAGGCCCGTACAAGCTCGAAGGTACGACATGGGACGCCATCACGCCAAAGCTCACGGAGCAGTATATCAACTACCTCTCGGACAACTATGTACCCGGCCTCAAGGACCACATCGACGTCGCCTTTTACGCTACGCCGCTCGAATACGAGAGGCGCTTCCTCGCACCGGAAGGCACGCTCTTCGCACTGCATCACGACCTGCCCAATTCCGCTGCGTTCAGGGCCTCGTCAAAATCCAGGTGCCTTAGAGGGCTTTACCTGACAGGCTCTTCGACGCATCCTGGAGGCGGCGTGCCGAGTTGCGTCGCCTCGGGCGTGATCGCTGCCGAGCTGATTGAAAAACGCGAAGAGAAGGGATATGATTTTCAAGCCCGAACAAAATCCCACAAGCCGGAGGTGAACATATGGAAAAGCAGCCGGTATTGAAAAGGATCATAATCCCTGCCGGGACGGTCCTTGTCATTATGATCGTCTCGATCAACCTCTACAACGCTAGCCGCTGGTGGAGGCCCCAGGCCCTTCACATGTTCTTCGCCAACTTCTCGGCGGCGCTCATGTTCATAAGCATCTGGCTGGGTGCCATGATAGCCAACACCATGGCCTTCTTCAACGGCGCTTCGTTCAGAGAGAGGCTTCTGGTCTGCCTTGTCACTCCCGTCGTCTGGGACGCAAAGGTGATAAGCGACTTCATCGGGATATATTCACCGGCTGAGGTTCTCTTTGCATGTTTCCATGCGGTTATCATGGGGACCATCTTTGTGGCCCTTTTATGTATGGGGATTTCCGAGATATGGTGCAGGAAGATATACAGAAAAAAGACGGGCGACACGAGTCTTAAGCTCTTTGAGTTCAAATCGGTGCTGGTTCTTGTTATTGGCTTCATCATGTCGTTTCTCCTGCTTTTTAACGGCGGCCACACCTTCTACTATATTTATATGGAAGTCTATACCAAACTCTTCCTTTAACTGCCGGAGGATATCATGAGCGATAACATAATAAATTTTACAGAAGAAGGCGTAACCAGGAGAAAGGCGATCAAGATGGCGGGCGCCGCAGCACTCATTGGTATGATGGGGCCGTTAGCATCTTCCAGGCTTTTTGCAAAAGATAAAAAGCCCAACATATTGTTCATATTGACCGACGACCACCGCTATGACGCGTTCAGCTGCATGGGCCACCCGGTGGTGAAGACACCGAACCTCGACCGCATTGCAAACGAAGGCGCGAACTTTACGAACTCATTTTGTACGACATCCTTATGCAGCCCTTCTCGCGCGAGTTTTTTGACCGGGCAGTATGCGCATACGCACGGGGTGGTCACCAATCACACAATGTGGAACGACAACAACGTCACCTTCATGGAGCTTATCAAGAAGGCAGGCTATGATACGGCTTTTATCGGCAAATGGCATATGCCCGGCGACAAACTGCCCAATCTGAGAGGATTGGATGAGTTCATAACCGTCACCAAGGAAGGCGGCCAGGGTGTATACTATGACTGCCCGCTCGTCATAAACGGGGTCGATACCCCCAGGCCCGGCAAATACATCACCAGCGACCTCACCGATTTCGCTCTGGATTTCATAGACAGGAAGAGGACCAACCCATTCTGCCTCTATCTCTCTCACAAAGCAGTACACTTCGGTTTCCGCCCGCCACAGCACATGAAAGACTTATATAAGGGCGTTGACCTTCATATGCCGCTCGAATCCGACACGTGGGTAACGCTCACCAACAACCAGATTTTCGTCGGTGCACCTATGCCCATGAACGGGCTATACCGCAATTACCTTCGCACAGTAGCATCGGTTGACGAACAGGTTGGCCGCGTGCTGACGAAGCTCGAACAGATGGGAGAGCTCGACAACACGGTCATAGTGTACGCGGGCGACAACGGCCATATCTTCGGTGAGCACGGGCTATATGATAAGCGGAATGCCTATGAGGAATCGATCAGGATACCGTTCTTCATCCGCTACCCGAAGCTCATCAAAGAGACAGGCCGAAGGGAACAGATGATATTAAACATCGACCTTGCACCCACACTGCTCGACATCATCGGTGAACCGGTTCCCTCGAACATGCAGGGCCGCAGCATCGTGCCCTATCTCAAATCGCCCATTCTCCGGGGAAGGGATGCTTTCCTATACGAGCATTTCCCGGTTTTTCCGATACCGATCCCGGGCATCGCCGCAGTCAGGACAAAAGACTACAAGTACATCACCTACCAGAAAGGCACATGGAATGATCAGCTCTTCGACCTCAGGAACGACCCAAAGGAATTCAGGAACATAATAAACACCTCCGCCGGAAAGGCCGTGCTGCCTGGCCTTCAGGGAAGGCTCGACCGGCTCAAAAAGGAGACCGGCTACAGGTTCTTTACACACGGGTAGGCAAATGCAATGCTCTCCTGGTCCTGCACTGCAGGGCGCTGGGGCGGGGATTTTTGAACGGAAATTTCATCGAATGCCCGGGGCTTGACTCTTTCTTTCTTAACGAATCCCTTGCTTCGGCTGCCGTTATGTATATACTGATTCAGGCTACGCTTTAATTCCCGCCGGGAATGATCCCCTTTGAGAGCTGCGAACAAGAGGCATCGGCCGCAGGCTTTCGATATGTTGCAAACTTGCTGAAATATAAGGGCTCAAAAATAAGGGTTATCTTAGGAGGGCATTTATATGAAACGGGCAATCATAATAGTTCTTGTTTCCATTTTCGTTCTGATTATCGCGGGAATTATTTTTCTATCTTCCCTGGGTGTAGGCGACGGAAACCGCTACCGTCCAAATGCGAAAATCGTAGCGCAACTCAAGAACACCAATCTTCAGACTGAAGGCGACAGAAAGGTTTTCGGGCCTGCATTTATGGAAAAGAAGCACGGGTTGTATGTACTGCATCTTGAGGGTTCCCCATACGAGGTAGGCTTCCAGCACGGCGCGCTCCTTAAAGACGAGATCGATAATGGCTCGGTCCGATTCTACGCAGACGTTATAAGCGGCGGCAGGAAGGAGCCTTTCTCCTTGAAAATCTGGCTTCTCAGGAAGTACCTTGATTTCAAAGTCTATGACCCGATTTTTAAGCATCAGCCGGAAAACATCCTTGCCGAACTCAAAGGAATCACCGACGGTTCTGGCGTTCCGTTCGATATCATATTCAAGGCAAACCACCACACCGCCCCTTCAATGCTGCTGACGCCTGCATTCGCCAAAAAGAATGTCGAGGCATTTGAAAAACTGGGCATACATATGGGCGCATGCAGTTCATTCTCCACGGTCAAGAAGGCATCCGCAGGAGGCATGACAATTGTGGGCCGCAACACCGACTACGGCGGAACGGCTCTGTGGCCCAAATACCAGACCGTGATGTTCGTAGAGCCATCCGAGGGTTTCGCCCATGTCAAGATAGGCACAGCGGGCCTCATCCTCTGGAACCCGGCCATGAACACCGAGGGCATAGTCGTCTGCCCTCACTATATGGTCTATGACGACATCTCGGCCGACGGATGGTCGATACCGGCCTTTTCCGACGAGATCATCCGCAAGGCCGGGGCGCTTAAAGATGCTGAAAAGATTTTTATTGAGAAACCCCGCGCAGTTTCCGCTGGGTATGTAGTCGCCTCAGGAAAGGAAAAGGACGCCTTTGCGGCTGAACTCAGCACGGGCAAGGCCTCGATCAGGGGCATGGAAAAGGACAGGATAGTCATGACCAACATGGCCGTCACCGATGATAAGCGCAAGATAGACATATCGATTGCGTACAACATCATAGAACACTGCCCTGCCCGCTACCGTCGCCTGATGCAGCTCATCGATGAAAACTATGGAAACATCGATCCGATTCTGGCGGCTGCGTTTATGGGAGATCATGTCCAGTACACCACCGGCATTGAGAGGGCGGCCGGACATATAGTTGGTGTTGCCGACAACGAAACCAGCGTCGTATTTTCGCCCGAGACGCTGGAGTTTTGGGTGGCTGACGGCCCTGCGCCGGTGTGCAACAACCCTTTCCGCGGGTTTTCTTTGAAGGATGAGCTGGCAGGCAAAAAAAGTGCGGTGACTCCCGCGGTCCTCCCGGGCTACCGCTTCAGAAATCCGGCAGTCCGGGCGGGGCTCGACGAATTCATGCTGGCGTTTGCACTGAAAGAAACCGATCCCGACAAAAAAGACGAGATCATTGGCCATCTTGTCAATGCATGGAATAAGGACCCGGATGAGATTCTTTACGGGCAGATCCTGGCCCTTTACGGCCTGCACGATGGCAAGCCAGAAGAGGCCTATGCAGATATCGAAAAGGTGCTCAATAAAAAGCAGTCGTTCCGCGAACTCGGCCACAACCGCCTCATCGCGGGCATGGCATGCGACCTGATGGGCGAGCGGGAAAAGGCTGTTGCCTATTACCGCAGCATACTGGACATGAAAAAGGAGCAGCCCGCTGACCCATGGTTCGGCATGAACCGGTTCCTGGAGGCCTTTGCCGAAAAATACATCCGGAAGCCTTTCACAAAAGAGAACCTCTCTGACCAGTCGGCCGATATATCCTTTATCGATCCGTATATGGAATAGGCAGAGAAAATTGCGGTGGGCGGCTAATTCCGTCTGCCTTTCTTCATTTCGTCAGGACAGAGATAGATCGAAGCATCAGGATTGCATATATAGAATCGGCATCAAAGTTTATAGTCATCAAGAAGGATGTCCGTTTAATTGATTCTGGGACTCTTATCTACTCCGCGAACACATATGGAATGTTAACAGCCGTACATGCAGTAGATCAGCTTGAAGGTGGTTTAATAAATAGGGAAAGGTCAATAATATAAATTAATTACTTTTTTAAGATGTTCTGCTATACAAAATTTTAGTAAAATCTTTTTAATCAATTCAAGACACACAACAGTTCAAACAGTTTTTCGGAAAGGAATCTATAAGAAAAAGGGGACGGCAATGAAAGCGAGAATGTGCATAATCTTTATTTTCCTGGCAGCGTCTTTAGCAGTCCAGGCTCAAGCTGAGGATAAGCCCAAGTACAGGATAGCCATAGCGGAAGTCCTTCAGGAGACAAATTCTTTCTCTCCTGTCGTCACGACCGAAGAGAACTTCACTGCGGAAGGCCCGATACTCAAGGGGGCTGATATCGTTCCCTACAGCAGAAAGGAGAAGAAAGAACTTGGCGGGTTCATAGCCGCCATGGACAAACTGGGAAACGGAGAGATAGAGATAGTGCCGATCCTTAAAGCACGCTCCGACTCCGGTGGCCCTCTTGACCGGGAGCTTTACGAGAGGTTCAAAAGAGAAATAACCGACGGACTGAGAAATGCCGGTAAAGTTGACGGCGTATACCTTTCGCTGCACGGCGCAATGGGAGTTGTCGGGATGCGCGACCCCGAGGGCGACCTTATCGCGGCTGTCCGCTCTGTCGTCGGCAATGACGTGCCTGTGGGTGTGAGCCATGACCTGCACGCATGCGTGACAAAACAGCGCGCCGAACTGGCGACCTTCATAGTGGGCTACCATACCAATCCGCACAGGGATTTCTATGAAACAGGATACAGGACAGGAGAGATAATGGTATGGACCGTCCGCGGGGAGGTGAAGCCCGTAATGACGATGCGGAAAATGAGACTGTTAAAGGGCGGCGGCATGGGCGTGGATTTTCTTTCGCCCATGAGGAAGATATTCTCGAAAATGGATGATATGGAAAACGAGACCGGGGTGCTTTCGGTATCGAATTTCATGGTGCACATCTGGCTGGATGATCCCGAACTCGGCTGGAGCACGATTGCCGTGACTGATGCGAACAAAACCCTTTCCGACAAGCTGGCAGACGAGCTTGCCGATATGGACTGGTCTGTCAGGACTATACAGCCTCCAAAGGCGAATACACCTGAAGAAGCGGTGATAATCGCAAAATCGGCATGGCTTGCCCGAAGGTTCGGGACGACGGTCTTCTGTGACTCCTCCGATGCCGTAGGCGCAGGCGGTCCTGGCGAGAATACCTGGATATTGAAGGCTATCATGGAAAGCGCCCCGGAGCTCACATCATATGTTCCCATCAGGGATGCAATGGCTGCTTCCACTGCATATGAAGCAACCCTGCATGAAAAGATTACGCTTTCGGTGGGCGGCAGGCTCGAAACCGTTTATAATAGGCCGGTCACTTTTACCGGCGAGCTCATGTACAAGAACAAGGGCATGCTCGGCAAAACTGTGATCCTCAAAAATAGAGGAATACACCTTATTCTTACGGAGCAGCCGGATGCAACCTACCACCCGGAATATTTCACCGATCTGGGATTAAGCCTCTGGAAGGCGGACATCGTTGTTGTAAAGAACCTCTTTCCGTTCAGGTACTATTTTCTACTGTATAACCGCAAAACCGTTAATGTAATCAGTCCCGGGACAACGAGCATAGATGTCTTCTCTCTCAAGTACCAAAACATAACCAGACCCATTTACCCGCTTGACGAGATACCGACCTGGAGGAATTGAACAGTCTGCAGCGGCAGAGAATTCTTTTCAGACGCCAATAAGCAGCGGGGCCTCAGGTTGGGAGCCCGACTGAGGATCACTCTTCCCTGCTCAAGCGCCCTTTTCCATCTCTGCCGCCCTCTCTTCAAGGAGTCTGTGAAGCGCATCACGGTCGCCTATTATATATTTTGCTGCAGCAAGAAGAAGGATTCCGCAGAGAACCCACCATGACACTGCGAAATTCATCACGAAAAGATAGCCGAAAGGAATCAGCAGGCCGCCGATGGCAGGCCCCAGTCCGTTACCCAGGTTGCCGGTAATATTCAGCACTGAGAATACCGTTCCCCTGTGCTCGGGCCGGTTGACGTTCATGATAATTGCCGGGACGTTCGCTGTGGCCACTGCAATGAGAAAACCAGTCACGAAACCCAGCGTCAGGTACATCTTCATATTGGCAACCGGCAGGTTGATGAGAATTGCGGTCGGTATGATGCCGATAAGCACCACGATGCCGCAGAGCATCGGCATGTACTTCGGAGATTTCTTGTAGAGCCACTCGCCCACATAGGCAAAAAATATACCCCCCAGAGTGCTGCCGACACCGAGAACCAGGAATATGGTCGTGGCCATTTCCTTGCTGACATGCCGGTAGACTTGGAAAAACGTGATGGCCCAGTAGGTGAGAATCCCCCAGGGGATAGTGCCCGGTATGCCCTGAAGAAAGATGTAGAGATTCGTCCTGATCCTGAGGATGATGTTAAAATCTCTGAGGTTGATCTTCTGTTTGTAGACAAGGCCCTTCTGTATGAGGTCTTCCAGCGCGTCCTCGGTTCTTCCTCTTGCAGGCTCCTTTGCGTACAGAGCGAAAAAGATTGCAATCGGAATATTAGGCGCTCCTATCAGTATAAAGGATATCCTCCAGCCGTATTTGTTTGTAAGGAAACCGGCCAGCACGACCCCCAGCACAGTGCCCACAGACCATGCCGTGTTCATCCATGCAGCTGCGGTCGAGCGGTGCTGCTCCTTGAAATAATCAGCCAGCACGGAATACGATACCGGATAGACACCGCCGAGGCCTATGCCTGAAAGGAGCCTGAGCGCTGCGAAAGCACCGATTGACTGCGTGAAATACGGGATCCCGGTCATGATGCAGGGAATCTCGCCTATCATGATGACAAGGACCAGCATGGCTTTACGCGAGCCTTTATCTGAAATATAGCCGAATAATATGCTCACAAATGCCCCTGTCAGTGTAAATGCAGACCCGATCAGACCTAGTGTGGTCTCGCTTGCCCCATACTCCTTTGAAAGCTCGGGGAGTATGGCCGACATGATCATCTGGTCGGCAAAGAGGAGCAGTGTCATTACGAACAGGGACGCAAGCGTTACGATATCGCGCCCGCTCATTTTAACTTTGGACATCTAATCCCCCTCGAATATTACTTGACGGCTACCTGTATTTTGCAGCTACATCCATCGCTATTTCGGCCGTTTCCCAGAGACGACTGGGTTCACTGCACACCGTGCTTATGTCTTTCATGATTATCTCGACCGAGCAGCCCTTTGTCTTTTCGAAGACATCGATCAGATAATTCCGGAAGCTGTCCGGCTCCCATGAAATACCGGCAAACATGGCAGGATTGGGCTTGACCGAAAGGACATAATCATTTCCGACCTCTCTGGCCCCCCTTTCAATGTCAGCCCACGGGCCCATGGATATCTTGCGGAGGTTGGGTATTCTCCTCAGCATTTTTATTCTGTCGTGCAGGGATTCACAGCAGCCGTAATACTGCAGACCCATCCTTTCCATGAGCGGCAGCTCATAGTTGAGCGCGAATTCCTCGTGCATCCTTGGCGAGACCGACCCGAAAAGCTGGGCGGTGCAATGGCCCCAGACATTTTTGAGCTTCACATGGTTCGGGTCAAAATCTTTGCCCGGAAGACTGTTCGTATATCCGTATCCCCCTGCACCGGTGGGCAGGGTTTCGTCCCATGTAAGGACTCCGAGATCTTCATAAATGCTCAGGCGTTTCGAGCAGACCTCGGAATACCTTTTGATCGCCATATGTACAAGCTCAGGCCTTTCAATGAGGTCGATCAAAAGCTCCTGCGCCCCCCAGAGTTGTACCAGGTCGTCCCAGAGGGCGAAAACAGGATTGTCCAGACCGCATTTTCTTAGTTCGAGAATATCTCCGACGAAGATGCTGCGCGCCTCATGCAGTGCGTCGCTAATCTCCCTGTTGTATGTGATTTGCGGCTCTCCTATTTTTTCAATATCCTTTTCATCCTTTATCTGAGGGGTGTACTGGTGCGCGCTGACCCAACCGCCCATCCCGGTTGTTTCATTCACCACTTGAGGAATGATCTCTTCCTGCACGTTGAGGCCGAATCCGAGGTCGATGACGGCAAGCCATGAGAGAATCCTCGGCTCAACCACCATATCGCAGCGCATATGTTCCCACTGATAGAGGATGCAGCGCATCTGCGATTCTATGGACTGAGCGAACCTGTCGGTGCATTTAATGTCCAGTTCGCCGTTCACGTTCATCTCGCTCCACGGTACCTCGTCGTGCTTGATGAGAATGGTGGTCTTTCTTTCGAGATCGTTCACTCCCCGCCAGAGCTCCTTTTTTTCTTTCTGGACAGGAAATGCGGCGATTTCGGCGATACGCTCCGCAAGCCCTTTCAGTATGGAAACGTCCTCGTCATAAATTGTTATTTCAATGCCGGGAGCGACCGGGACCTTTTTCATATCAGTTCTCCTTTTACTGTCGAATTCTTAAAATCGTGTCCACCGGATCAATATCTTCTTTTACCATCACCCTGAAGCCGTTTGCCGTCTGTTCGACCGGAAGTTCTTTGCCCGAGGGCTCCATAACTGCCTTTTTCATGCCTGAGAACATAGCCCCCCTGAAGCGGACTTCAATCGGCCGGGTGCTTCCCTTCATATTTATGAGATGGATGAGGATATCACCCTCATTACGGCACGCGATGATTTTTATGCCTTTACGGTTATTCGTGGTAACGGCGCCGGGTTCCCTGCCGCGGTAGCAGAGCGGCAGCGATTCTGTAAAGAGGTTCTTCCTGGGGATGTACCACTCTCCCTGCAGCCTGAGCTGTCTAACCTGGTCGGGATACAGACTGCCGTCCATCTGCGATGTCACTCCGAGCGAATGCTTCATTCCGCTCGCCATTACGATTGCGCTCATTCGCAGAAGCGTATTGGGGTCGTCCCTCAGAGTGGGGTCCGACCACCAGCGTCCGGCAGGCGATATGATCTCGGATGAAAGCGTCTGGAACCTCCTGTAAAATGCCGACCATTTCCATGCGCTGCACCAGACTGGCAGATACTTATTGTCGGATTTGAGAAGCTTTATATAAGGCCCTGTCAGGTCATGGGCCTCACCCGCAGTGAAATCAAGCCTTTTGTAAGAGCTCGGGAAATAGCTCGCAAAGTTAAAGGCCAGGGCTTTATCCGGATAATTTTTCCTGAAGAAGTCTATGCTTATCTCGGTCGAACGGTCCGGCCAGTACCAGTCCAGCCATATGCCGTCAGGGTCACACTGCTCCATTATCTCGCTGAACTGTCCCAGTATGTATTTTTCATATTCCGGCTGCTCTCCGAGCGCGATATAAGATTCGGTTTGATGCGGGTGCGGCTGAATCTTGTCGAACTGCGGACTGTGATCGAATACTGAAGAGTAGTAGTAGATGAACGGGATCCCGGCTTCGCGGCTGAGTCTGGCGAACTTGAGCGCATAGTCCTGATCCGTTTTCCAGTCTGTGAGCTTTGTATCGAAATAACAGATGCCGTCGTGCCATTTGATCTCCATGGAATGATAGTCGAGGCCGATCTCACTGCTCAGTTTTACCCACTCTTCCACCCTGGGAAACGGGCCGTTGAACTTAAGCCCGCCGTTTTCATCCGTCATGCTGCGGTTGAATTCCACCCAGTCCCTCTGCCATTCCCAGCCGGGCCTGAATTCGATCTGGTATTGAACGGCCAGTCCGGGTTTCTGCCACCACCTGGCATTTTCAACGGGCGTTCTTCGGGCAGGAAAGAGCATGCGAAAAAAAATCTTCGGAATCGTTATGCAGATTTCTTTGCCGATGGCAGTAGCCGCCTTTAGTTTTGCAGGCATACCGTCCATTACATCACCTCCCTGCCTTTAGAATATTTCAGCAATAAAAAATGAAGCTCTTAAACAGGTTTGCCGATCAAAGGTGCAAAAAAATATGGTTCTCAAAACCTCATGGATTCTCTAAATGATTGCCGTTGCTCGTCCCTCATTATAAACCGATACCGTGTTGAAAAACACTTCAAAATTAGCCCGGCCCGTGCCCGGTGGGATGTCGCATCCGGAAGAGATGATGAAATTCTTGAAGCCGGACATGGCCTCAAGCAGCTGCCTCGTCTTATCCCGGACCTCCTGAGGGCTTCCGTTCATGAAGACGGATACCGGGTCGAGGTTTCCCATAAACAGCCTGTCGGGCGGAATTTTCGGTGCAATAAGACTCAGGTCGACCGCGTTTCCGAAATGCAGAGCCCTTGAGCCAGCCGAAAGCATAGTCTCCACATGCTTGAGGGTTTTTCCACAGTTATGGAGGACAACGGTGAAATATTCATCCTGAACCTCTTCGACCAGCTTTTTTATGTAGGAGGATGAAAACTCAGCGCACTGCGCGGGAGAGATGAGGCTTCCCGCAGGCTCGGCCATGAGTATTCCACTGGCGCCCGCCTTCTTGAAGGCCTGGGCATATGAAATAAGAAACTCGGTGCATTTTTCCAGCACGACATGAACCATGGCCGGATTTTGAAAAAGGCTAAGAAAAATACTCGTCATGTCCATCAGTCGGCCTGCAAGGGAAAACGGCCCAATCAGGCTTCCAAACATGGGCCTGTCGATTTGAGCCGCACACAGTTCTGCCGACTTAATATAAACAGATGTCCTGCCGGAAAAAGGGTTAGGGACTTTAAGGTTTTCCGCAGAGGCCATGTCGGCAACAATGCTTTTGCTGACTGTGGGGATTTCATTTTCCGTCATGTTTACTTCACAGCCGAACTCCTCGGCCTCGACAGAAAGGTCCATCATCGTAACAAACGCGCAGGCGTCGAAGGCATCTGCCAATGCTCTGATGCTGGATGCCTGCTTTTCGCCGTCGGTTACGGCATCCTTTATGCTGAAGCCTTTAAGACCAGCCCCCAGGTTGCTCATAAGGGGAAAGGCCCGGGTGAGGTTCTGTTCGATTATCTCTTTCTGCCACAGGAGCATGTTTGTTTTCATATTATTTCCTTAAGGCAGACGCCGCTTTGCTTTTAATCACGCGGTTCTCAGAAGGCTTTTGCCAAGGTCCACTGCCGAGGCGGCATTATCCGCATAGCCGTCCGCATTGATTTTTTCTGCAAATTCGGAAGTGACCGGCGCTCCACCCACGATGATCTTTGAAAGGATTCCATTTTTGCGGACCCCTTCGATGATAAGCTGCATGTAGTTCATGGTTGTTGTTAGAAGCGATGAAAGGCCGATTATATCCGGCTTGTGCTCTATGGCTGCCGTGACGAAAGTCTCGACGGCAACATCAGTGCCCAGGTCGATGACATTGAATCCCGAACCTTTGAACATTATGCCCACAAGGTTTTTGCCGATGTCATGCAGGTCGCCTTTTACCGTGCCGAGCAAAACGGTGCCTTTTGCCTTAATACTGGTCTTGAGCATTTCAGGCTCAAGTATTTCAAGTGCCTTGTTCAGGGCACGTGCGGCGATAAGCATTTCGGGCACAAAAATCTCACCGTTTTTGTACTTTTCGCCTACGATCTCCATCGCCTTTATCAGGGCTTCGTCAAGGATTGTTTCCGGGGCGACACCTTCCGCCAGAGCCTTTGCGGCAAGCTCGGCCGTGTCTTTTGATTTGCCTTTCTGCACCGATTCGCAGAGCGTTTCGAGAACCTGCATTCCAAGGCCTCCTTATAATGGTCTTGATCACAGTAGATAACACATGCCGTCCTTTATATCTTGGAGATTAGAAGCTTTCTTTTGTAAATTTATGCCCGGGAACAGGCAGGCTGCTTTTCGATAAAACGTAGAAACCGATGCCCAGTGTTTATCTCAAATCCTTAAGCCTGCCTGAAATAAGGGAAAAAATATACAGGACTTCGTTGTCAGGAAGGCCCTGTGCGAATGTGTATATGTCTTTTTTTGTTTTGATGACGATTCCTTTCGAGCTGACAAAACGGCTCAGGTATTCGATGACCTTAAATACCCTGCTGTCGGGAGAAAGCGAAGTTACATAATTCCTGCGGCTTTCCCCGGCTCTTGTTACAGGCATGGTTCTTAAGGATGCCTTCTGTTTTAAGGCGGTTGAATAATCAATGTCTATTATATCGGAAACAGGGATGTTCGCAGCCTTCTTCTTCCATGCGTCGATATAAGTCAATTCAAGTACGCCCGGCGTTATTTTTAAAACCGCGCTGTTCCTCATGGACCGTATGATGGACTTTATAAATGAAAGCACGGGAAGAAGGAGGAAGAAAACAAGGACAAAGGCCGTGAAAAAGAACGTAACAGGTTCCGGAGTGTTTGTATGTTTAAAGAACGGGATAAAGTTCTCAAAGAAATACCAGGTGACGCCTGCCGCTATGATAAGAGGTATGAAACCTGAAAGGCCGAAGCCGGGGGAGGGTATTTCTATCTGAAGGCCTTCTATGCCTTCGCTTATTCTGCATTTCATGTCAGCCGGCGGATATGCGGCTTTAAGCGCATCAGCGTGTCTTAAAAGGCGGCTTTTGAGAGAGTGTCCGAGGTCTTCCGGCTTCAGTACGGCCGTATTTTCAGTGCTGTTGTCCTCAAGCGTCATCTTCAGAAATTCGGCAAGGAAAACGGCTTTTTCATATGAGTCGCTGTATTGCACAGAACTGGATAGTTTCAGTTTGCCGCCCGTTATTTTACTCAGGTTCACCTCGTAGGAATCTGAAGTGTCCGAATCCCCCGGGATAAAATCGAGCGTGATTCTGTCAAACTCCACAAGTCTGAAATCCTGCCTTTTGATGGGTTTGATAATGCCTTTTACTTCGGAGATAGAGCCCGATCCGGTATCTATGGTAATCCAGGTCCTGCCGAATACGAGCACGCTGCCGACGCATGTGAAAACGGCGCCCATAAGGGTTATTACAGGCCAGGCCCAGAAAGGCACCTCGGATGCATTCTCCACTCTTATTACCTGCAGCCCCATAAGAGTCACGAATAGACCTGCCAGAAGGAAAGGCATTCCGAAAACAGAGATGCACCCTCCTCCCTGGGTTATCTTGAGCCGCGTCGGTGTTATTAATCTGAATTGCTTCGGCCTGTCTGAGGGAGTTCTTTTTTCCATGCCCTATTTTAGCTTAAGGGAAAAATTCGAGCAATTGGCTTTTGAGCATGCAAATGAATATGCTCCTCTTTTGGCTTTATGTTTAATTTACCCGATTAAAAAATCAAATATCAGTTGAAGGTCTTCTTTCGGGATTACAGTATTGATTTGGCTTAGCGTTCTAACAGGAAGCTGGTTTCCGCAATAGCTATCGGATAGCAAATGTATTCCAAGCAATATATCAAAATGATTGCCAACCACTAAGAGCGCGAAGGACAAGAAAAGAAGCAAATAAAATCAGACCCTCCCGAGGAAAGCAGAAAGCATCTCTCATGATCAGCCTTTCAAATCGCCAATCTTTTTTCTGGCGATTTGAAAGTGTTTTCTTCGAGTCCGACTTGACCTTCGTGGATAATTTTCATTTCAGCGATATGCAGCAATGAAGCTAATCGCGGCTCCATAGATTTCATAACGTCATCTGGGCTTTTTTGTCCGTGATAAAACAGGCGGCAGTCGGAAAGCTTTCTTCCCAGGCATTGCGGCGAAACCCGGGATTAAGGAGAGAGGCGGGCCGGCCCGCTGCATGGTTTATAGAAGACCCTCCCGACCGGAATGGTTTAGGGGGTCTTTATACTCATAATTGTTCTACAGTAATGTTATCATCCGTCTAAGGCTTCATCCCCTGTTTGAGTTTGCGGTTCATATCCCATATTCCGTAATGGGATTCCCCGTTGGCGTCTCCCTTGGGCGGTTCGTCGAAAGACTCAAAATAGAAAGCAAGAACTCCGGCCCCTGATGCCCACTGGACAATGCCATTGTGAAAAGCGCTTGCGTTGTCGGGCGTAAAATTAGGAGAGCCTGTTCCGCCTGAAGGCCATCCGGTTTCACCCATGATCAGCTGTTTTCCGCCCACCTGCGGGGACCTTGCCATATTGTTGTAATAGCTCTGAAGTTTTACCAGCGCATCACTGACTGACTGGCCGAAGTCAGGGTACATATTGTCGCATATGACGTCGCAGACGGCCAGGACCGGCGCATTGCTGCTCATATATACATCATCGCCCGTTAAGCATGTCGTTACGGGAACGTTGGCGCCTTTGCCCTTTCTGAGCGCCTTTGCTTCATTGATATACGCTATCAGGGTTGCCTGCGGGACCCCGTGCTGCATAGCCTCGTTTCCTACTATAGCCAGATCGACAAGGCCGCTGTTTACGTTGTTCATGAGTTTTTGGATCTGTGTATTCGCATCGGCCCCATCAACATATGCCCCGGCCGCAACAAGCAGCCCCCGTTTCTTTGCTAACGCCGGAAGGTTTTCGAGGCCCAGGGTAGAACCGTAGGTTCGCATCCATTTTGTGTGCGAGCCTGCCACATCGAGAAGAGTGTTCAGACAGTCATTGCTTACCGGCTCTCCGAAGGCCCCCGGGCAAGGCGATTTTGCCAGGTAGGGAGATAAGGAAAGGGCTTTGCCTCCGGCGACCCTTTTAAGAGTGGGTGACGCATCCATTTCAAAGGCCACAGCAGATGCCGGAACGGACGCAAGGGCCGCATCGAATTCATCCTGCGATATGGTCATAACCTGAACATTCTTGAGTTTCATCTTGTTATCGTTCTGAGCATCCCTGAAAATGACTACTCCGTTTTTCTCTATCTCCGCATCTCTGGCAAAGTAGACGTTTCCATTGCGGGTATCCGTAATCTTGTAATACTTGGTGCTGCCGCAGCCTGCAGCTAAGATAAAGAACAGCGCCAGAATCACATAAACCGCAATCAGCTTGTTTGTATTCATACACCTTGAATTCATCGCACTTCTCCTTTCGCTTGTTATTTGCACAAATGAAGAGATTATGGCCGGACTTTGTATAAATGCTATTCTTATGCAGCTGAAATTCAAGGTGTGATGTTCGGCCCCTCTTTCTTATCGGAAGAATAACCGGCAGACATGACACCTGAGAATATTTGAAAAGAAAAAATATGAAAAAGCCGGCCCGCAGCAGTCGGCAGGATTGATAAATCAGCCAATTGCTGCGAACCGGTCCTTGTTATCTCAGAAGCCTGTTCAGCTAAAGCGCTCCGTGCCGCACCTTGTTGTAGAACTTCTCTATTGAGTTGATGACCGTCATAGGTACATCGCGCGGATCCAGCATGGGCGAAGGCATGCCGAACATGAACGGCAGTATGCCGGTAAGCTTGACCGCCCCGATCGGGCATCCTTTGACCCGTTTTATTTTACTGGCGTTTTTGATTGTGCCCTTGACCTCGGTGCAGTCACCGATCAGCAGGCATAAGCCGCCGCCCGCATCAACGTCACCTTCATAGATGCCGGTCACCATTGCTCCCGGCTTAGCGTTCTTCAGTGACCCCGGCCTTCGGGCGTCTATTGTGCCCAGGCTGCCCTTTATCGCGGCCACGCATCCGCCGTAGCATATCTCGTTGGTATTGGGCCCGATGCCCTCATAGAATTTGATGCGCGTATCCAGTATCTGCATGTCCTGGAACTGACTCACAATACCTGTCGTACGTTTTCTCAGTTCGGGGATCGTTATATCGCCCAGTATCTTAACCGAATCGGGTTCAATCGAGCCGTAGCCGCGTTCGGATGCTATACGCAGGTGTTTGACCTGATCAGGTTTATAGCCAAGGATCTGGGCAGCAACGACGTCTGAAGCTATAGGATCGTTGCTGATCATCATAAGCCCCAGGTGGAACGGTTTTGCGCAAGACTCGAAGCCGTGGCCTATGGTTATCGCATCGGTGATGATGATGTCGGGATATCCTACTTCAAGTATGTCCACGATCTTTTCGTTCAGGCGGTCGTCGTGGTACAGCATGCGCTCCTTGTGCAGGAGGCTGCCGATGTTCAGCTTTAGCGCGTTGGTGATTTCGCAGCATATATGGTACTTGAGTTTGGGCATCCATATCTTGAAGTCGGCTTCGTGGATGAGCCTCGGCACCAGAAGAGTCTTGTGGAATTTTGCACGGGCCATGGGCATCTTGACGTACTTGTCCTCGTTGAAATCGGTTATGGGGACATTGTAGCGTCTGCCCATGTCGTAATAGTCGGATTCCTTGAAGAGCATCCGGGTTGGCAGGGCAAAGCCTCCCGACTCCCCTATGTTGAGGTCGGTGATGCCTGGGAACTCGCGTACGCGGTTGACCACCTGGCCCACCATGTCAGGGTTCGTGAAAGCATGCATCGAGTAGTTCTTGTTGGCCATGACCACATTGGGCTTGATAAGCACCTTGCCTTTCGGCTTGCGGCTGAGCAGTTCGAATCCCTCTTTTACGACCTCGGCCATCCTGGCGTTGTCGTAGCTTTCAACACTGCGCAATAAAACCCAGCGATCCTCAGACATATATGCCTCCTTTTATACTGTCTCTTACCCGGGCATACGGCCGGATAAAGAGATTTCTTATTTACCTGTTTTTTTCATTTTCCTTTGAGTCATCCGGATCACTATATCCGAAGTCATCCTTGTAAGCCAGCCGTTCGATATGCGGTGCAGGAACCAGAGAAAACGCGTTGGAGCCCCCGGGATGAACAGGTACTTCTTCTTTTCGATGGCCTCGACGATTACCATTGCTGCGTCTTCCGGCATCATGAGCATGCTCATGTTTTTGACGGCCCGTCCCTCTTCGGGGAGCGTCTTTGCTTCGTCGATGTTCATGGGTGTATCCACTTCCGGCGGACATACTACAGTCAAAGGTATGCCCATCGGCTTGAACTCGTAGCGCAGACTGTCGCACAGTCCGAGCAGGGCGGCCTTTGAAGTTCCGTAGGCAGTATACCCGAACATACCGAAGAACGCCGCTGCGGAGGAGAGCACCACGACATGGCTGCGCTTTTTCTTTATTTCAGGCAGGAGTGTCTGGATGAGATTGCGCGGCCCGTAGAGGTTTATCTTCATGACCTCGTCGAACATGTCATAGGTGATGTTCTCGAACCTGTCCGCGTATTTGTTTATGCCGGCGCTGCTGATGAGAATATCCGGTGCGCCGTATTCGGCGACGGCCTTCTTCATCTTCACCTGAACGTCGGCCAGATCGGCAACGTCCATGGACAATGTCTCTATACGCTGTGTTGTCCTCAGCTTGAAGCGCTCCATGGCGTCTTTCGCCGACTTGAGCTTATCTTCATTGCGGGCTATCAGTAAAAGCTCGGCGCCTCTTGCGGCGAATATCTTGCCCATTTCGAGCCCTATGCCGCTGGAGCCGCCGGTCATGTAGATCATCTTGCCGTCAAAACTTTTCATATTCTGCCCCTCTTTATACAACTATCGCTTTTGTGTCTCCCGTGATACGGCCGAGGTTGATGAGCCACTGGGGCATGCCCAGGTTAAGGCCGAACGCCTTAGTTTCAATGAGCTCCAGGATCAGGCCCGCTTCGTCGATGGTGTCCAGGTAGGCTACCCTGGTTTTGCCTCCGCCCGCATATTTAAGTGTCCCTTCCTGCAGGGGAGCATAGCCTCTGTCCCACATGATGCGACGGGCCTTATCCAGGTTGTCCACAACAACTCCGAAATGGTGAAATCCGAACCCGGCCTCTCCCGGATGAGCGCGATAGATGTTGTCGTCGCTACCATGCACCTGGATGAGCTCAATCTGAGTTTTGCCCGAATACCCCACTGCAATGTCGAGCATTATGTCGATAGGACGGTTTTTGTAATAGTATGAACATTCTGTGATTACCGTGTGATACCATCTGGGTATGCCCAAAAAATCCCTGTAGAATTTAACGCCTTCCAACAGGTCAGGCACCACCATTCCAATCTGGGTGACGGCGGGAAGATCGAGGCCGTCCAGACTTACCGGCTGTTTGCTAAATGGCTTCATCATGCAACCCCTCTTTTGCATGTCTGTTGCTTTTGCAACGATAGAGTAACACCGTTGACTTTAAAAATCAAGCAAAGCATTCAAGGTCGCCTGATGTCATGTATAAGTCTTTACGACCTCATCAAGAATCCAGTCTATAGCCTTGTCGATATTTCGCACCTCGAGCGTGACCCGGCTTATGTAGAGAGAAACCATGCCGTGAAGTGTGCTCCATATCTGCAGAAGATGAAAGGGCGTTTCCCTGGCGGAAAACCGGCCTGTCTTTTCGGCAACGGTGTTTAAAATCGACACCGCAATCTCCGGGATTTCGAGAGCTACGCTGTTCTGCTTTTCGGCTATAGGCTCCATGGCGGTTCCCCGGTAGTCGCTGTATTTGGGGGTGTCCATGCTGAACATGATATTGTAGTAGTGCTTGTTCTCTATGCCCCATTTCACGTAGGCATGCACGGCGGCGCGGAATTTTTTCAGCGGATCGGCCGACGAGCGGTCAGCTTTGCGGAACTCTTCCGCAAGGTCTGAAAAGCCCTTTATAAGCACCATCAGGTAAAGCTCGTCCTTGTTGGAATAGTAGTTGTAGATCGTTTTCGCCGTGAATCCCAGTCGCCTCGCCAGCTTCCTCATGCTGAGGTTCGCATACC
>CAZEMO010000020.1:0-82579 GCA_964513375.1 uncultured Bacteriovoracaceae bacterium
TACCGAAGGTACGCCCGAAGGGTGAGGGCTATCTGCCCGAATCAACGGTATGCGAGGTTATCACGCCCTGTATTACTCCCATTCTATCGTGCTCGGTGGTTTTGAGCTTATATCATATACAACCCGGTTGACGCCTTTCACTTCATTGATGATGCGGGTGGAAATCCGGGCAAGTATTTCATAGGGAATCTTCACCCAGTCCGCAGTCATGGCGTCCATGCTGTGCACCGCGCGTATCGCGATGGCATTTGCATATGTCCGCTCGTCGCCCATCACGCCAACACTCTTTACAGGCAGCAGCACTGCGAATCCCTGCCAGATGTCTTTGTAGCCTTCCCATTTTTCAAGCTCTTCCTGAACCCTCAGATCCGCCTGGCGAAGCACGTCCAGCTGTTCTCTGGTTATTTCGCCGAGCAGCCTCACGGCAAGTCCGGGGCCCGGGAACGGCTGGCGCTTTAGAAGCTTGTCGGGTAGTCCAAGCTCATGGCCCAGCACTCTGACCTCGTCCTTGAAGAGTTCCTTGAGCGGTTCGATAAGTTTGAACTTCAAATCCTTCGGCAGACCTCCGACATTGTGATGGCTTTTTATGGTGACCGACGGCCCGCCTTTGGCCGAACGGCTTTCGATAATATCCGGATAAAGCGTCCCCTGCGCAAGGAATTTTGCACCGCCGATTCTATCAGCCTCGCCATAGAACACATCGATAAAAGTCTTGCCTATTATCTTTCGTTTTTTCTCCGGATCGGAGACCCCTTTCAGCTTGTTAAGAAACAGGTCGCTTGCATCGACAATATCGAGGTTGATCGGATAATCGTGCGTGAACATCTGCCTTATTTCATCCACCTCGTTGGCCCGCAAGAGCCCGTTGTCAACAAATATGGCCGTCATTTGTCTGCCTATCGCCTTATGAATAAGTGCTGCCGCCACGGATGAATCGACACCGCCTGAAAGTCCGCAGATGAGATTATCTTTTCCGACAGTTTCGCGAATTTTCGACACGGTCTCCTCTATGAAGCTCGCCATTGTCCATTCACCCTTGCAGCCGGCGATGGCGAACAGGAAATTTCTGAGCACCTCCATTCCCCTTGGGGTGTGGACCACCTCCGGATGGAACTGCACCCCGAATATCTTTCTTTTATAATCGCCCATTGATGCTATACACGAAGGTGTATGAGCAAGGACAACAAAGCCTGCAGGCGGCAGCTTGACATGGTCACCATGGCTCATCCAGACATCCATCCCGAGACCAAAACCTTCAAAGAGACCTTTATGCGAATCGATTTCAATTGTTGCAGGGCCATACTCTCGGCTTTTTCCTGCATCCACGGTTCCGCCGGAAACCATCGTTATAAGCTGCATCCCATAGCATATCCCGAGCAAAGGGATTCCGCTTTTAAGGAGCGCCGGGTCCATGCCGGGATGGCCTTTTTCAAGAACAGAGGACGGACCGCCTGAAAGGACCGCTGCTTTTACACCCAGTTTTTCAAGTTCATCTGCGGATGTATCGTGCATAAGGATTTCGCAGTAAACGCCAAGCTCCCTTATGCGCCTGGCAATAAGCTGCGCATACTGGCTGCCGAAATCAAGAACAGCTACCATCTCTCTCATGTTTTACCTCTGAATTTTATAATGAGTAATGAGCAGACATCATTAAAACCCTTAAAGAGTACTGATGGAAGGGTTCCGATTTTCTCCTGTCTCCTTACTCCTGACTCCTATCATTCCTGCCCATCCATGCAGTCACAGCTTGAAAATGCGAACTTGTCATAGTCCGATGGTTTTGCAGTCGGATATTTGCCCGTAAAACAGGCCGTGCAGAAATCGGTGGGATTAACGACTGTTGCAAGCATGGCGTCAATGCTGAGGTATTTCAGGCTGTCAGCCTCGATAAAGTCGCGGATTTCCTCGACTGTCTTCAATGCCCCGATAAGCTCACCCTTGCTGGATATGTCGATACCGTAGAAGCAGGGACATTTGACCGGCGGCGAGCTTATCCTGACATGAACCTCTTTGGCCCCGCCTTCCCTTATAAGCCTCACAAGCTTTTTCATCGTGGTCCCCCTGACGATCGAATCGTCCACAACAACGACACGCCTGTCCTGGAGAACACCACCTACAGGATTGAATTTTATCCTGACGCTGTCCTGCCTTGACTTCTGATAGGGTGAGATAAATGTGCGCCCCACATAATGGTTTCTAATAAGGCCTATCTCGAAGCGTTTTCCCGAGGCCTGGGCATATCCGAGCGCAGCCGTATTCGCAGAGTCTGGAATCGGTATGACGATATCGGCTTCGGCAGGCGACTCATGTGCCAGTTGCTTGCCGAGCCTTCTTCTTATTTTATCCACCTTTTCGCCAAATATCCAGCTGTCGGGTCGGCTGAAATATATATATTCGAATATGCACTGCGCCTTTTTGTGTGATTCGGGAAGCCATAAGGATTTTACGCCTGATGAATCGATCACGATCATCTCTCCGGGTTCGAGCGACCTGATATATTCAGCCCCGACAATATCGAATGCGCAGGTTTCAGAGGCTATCATATATCCCGAGGATGTCCTGCCGAGGCTCAACGGTCTGAATCCCATCGGATCCCTCGCTGCTATAACCTTATCGTTAGTTAGAAATACATAGCAGAATGCCCCAACCATCTTAGAGAGCGCATCTATAATCTGCTCCTCTATTGTCGTTTTCTGCGACCTCGCAATAAGATGCAAGACTATTTCGCTGTCAGATGAGGTCTGGAATATCGAGCCTGAATGCTCCATCTCAGATCTGAGGCTCGGGGCATTGACCATGTTCCCGTTGTGTGCGGCTGCAAGCTGGCCTGATTTGCACTGGATAACAAGGGGCTGGGCGTTTGCTATATTCGTTCCGCCCCTTGTCGAATAGCGGTTATGGCCGATTGCCGAATGGCCGTGAAGCCTCGGCATTATCCTGGAATCCGAAAATACCGACCTGACCAGACCGAGGCCTTTGTGATACCTGATATCGTGTCCGTCTGATGCAGCAATGCCTGCACTTTCCTGCCCCCGGTGCTGAAGGGCGTAAAGCCCAAGATAAACCTTTTCCGAGGCATCCTCATCGCCATAAATGCCGACTATTCCGCAGTATTCTTTAAAGATGTCATCTTCAATTATGTTTTCCATTTACAGCAGGATTTCTCCTTTGAATGTGACATCCACAGCCCCAATCAGCCATACATCGGCAAATGAACCGTCTTTGTATGTAAAGTCTATCATTAGCTCCCCGCCGGGTACGATTACCTTTACAGGCGTTTCAGACACTCCTTTCAAAGCAGCACTCAAGATAGCCGAGGCTGCTGCGCCTGTCCCGCATGCAAACGTTTCGTCTTCAACCCCGCGTTCATAGGTGCGTACCCGTATAGCGCCCTTATCAATGACCTGGACAAAATTGACATTTGTTCCCGAAGGTTTGAAGGCCTCATGATGTCGGATTGCACTGCCTAATATCTTAACTGAGACTGATTCTATATCGTCCATGAAGAGAACGGCATGCGGCACTCCCGTGTTTATGAACTGCATCATATACTCTATCCCTTTGATGTTGACGGGTATGTCTTTTTTCATGCCTGCCGGATCGGTAAGCCTTATAGCCGCACCGCCTTCATTGAGCTCCGCCTCGATAATTCCGGCAAGCGTTTTGAATTTCATCCTGCTGCCGGCGACGCCAAGTCCCGCTGCAAATCGGGCGGCGCATCTCGATCCGTTTCCGCACATTTCCGCTTCGCTGCCGTCCGCGTTGAAAATCCGCATGGTGAAATCGGCTTCGGTTGACGGCTCGATAAGGATGATGCCGTCAGCCCCGATCCCGAACCGCCTGTGGCAGAACTTCAATGCAAGCCTGCTAAAGTCGGTCTTCAGGCCCAGGTTCATATTGTCTATCATGATAAAGTCATTGCCTGTGCCTGACATTTTTACAAAGGAAAGGCTGTTACCGCTCATATAAAAACTCCTTGTCTGCAAACTGAAACATTTCTGAAGATTGTGCTTTGATGATAGCTTCGATTAACAGACCATTATTATCCGGTCAAGAGACAGTTGAACACCTTATCGATTGAATATATAAACCTTGACTACCCTATGCCGTAACCCTTTGTGATGAAGTAATTTATCCTGTCATAGAAAAATATAATGCGGTTGTTCAGTTCGAGGGTGGAATATATCTCAAGGGGAGAGGAAAGTATCCGCTTCTTGATCACAGAAAGCCATATGGATTTTCTGCTCAGCGCAAGCGCCGTCAGAATTTCAGCGAGAAGAGCGGTTTTCCCTCCGATATTCTTTCCGAATTCAATATACTTTTTATAGTCTATTTCTTTTCCCTTCAGCCATGACCTGACATCGCATAGAATTGATTTGTTCAGTTCGGCAAGCTCATCCCTTATGCTTTCGGTTTCCGGGATACTATCAAGCACATCTTTTATCCACCCGCGTGAAATTTCATCCATATCCATATCAATAAGCTTTACAAGAAGATTTGAAAGGAAGGCCCCGGAGTTTTCATTCCCCGCAGAGATTCCTTCGATATTCAATGTACCGGGAAAGAGCTGCCTGAAAGAATCCATCATCGCCCATGTATCTTTATAAAGCATCCTGAAAATTTCCACTGCCTTTTCATTCGACGACCAGGCAAGCTCGGGAAGGCTGTTTATGGGAAAGTATGCGGCGTCGGTGGCGTCATCTCCAGGGGCCAGTGAGCCACCAGTAACTCTAACTTCATAAGTAACTATCGCCAGACTCCCGTAAAAGTAATTTTCAACAGTGTCGACATCAATAAGCCTGATGATTTCTCCAGTAAGACCGGTCTCTTCAGACAATTCCCTGAGGGCCGCCTGGCTCACTTCTTCCCCGGACTCCGCAAATCCTATGGGCAGGCACCACATATCTTTATACGGGTCTTTCTTCCTCTTCACGAGAAGCACTTCACGGTTCTCATTTGAAACAATACAGCAGGCCACAGGGAGAGGGTTTTCATAAAACACGGTTTTACAGTTTCTACAGTAATCTCTCTGCCTGTTCTCAATTGTCTTTCTCGATATTATTCCACCGCAGAAACAACAGTATTTTTTCTTTTTTTTCATTTTCCGCTCAGTCCATTTGGCAACAAGCCCAATTTTCTATCCTCTTTTCCCATATCGACCACCCCTACCCCATCCTTATAGACTATCACGGTTCCGAATGGCTTAGATATCTCATCCAGATAGCAAATAATCTCTTTCGCCCTTCCTTTTTTTGCAGATGCAGGCTTGAACATAACTTCAAAATTATCCACGATTATGGGATGCAGCCTGACGCTGCAGATCCTGTCTTTTTCCAGAACAATCATGGCCGCAAAGCTTACGGGGGTTTTCCTGCTGTAAGACCCGAATGCATAATTTCCCAGACTGTAAAAAACAGGTTTTCCCTTATATATCTCCACTGGCTGCGGAACATGCGGATGATGCCCGAATACGATATCAGCACCACTGTCAATTGCCGTATGGGCCATTTCAACCTGATACTCTCTAGGCTTATCGGCAAGTTCTGCTCCCCAGTGGAAGCTAACAATTATGACATCGGCTTCTTTTTTTCCATTATGGACATCTTCAATCAGGGCATCCCTTCCGCCATATGCAGCGCCTGCTCCTTCTGATGTAGCCCAGAACTCACTGGGATAGGTCATCGAATATGAAAGCAGCCCGTATGTGATACCTTTTCTTTTAAGGATACTCACCTTGCGGGCCTTTGCAATATCCATCCCTGCACCGGAGCACACCAGCCCTGACTTGAGACAGTGAGCAAGGGTTGAAGACAGGCCTACGGTTCCATAGTCCATTATGTGATTATTGGCGAGCGAAAGCATATCGAATCCGGCTTTTCTGACAGCATCGATTGAAGCAGGGTCTGCCTTGAACACGAATTTCTTATCTTTGAACGCCTTACCTTTTTTTGTGACCGGACATTCAAGATTAGCAAAAGCAATGTCTGCATTCCTGATCAGCATTGAAAGTTCGATATCCCCGAAAGAATAACCATATCCTTTCTTTCTCAGAAGGGGTTTTGCGCTTCCTGAAAGCATTATGTCTCCGACACCGACAATTGTATGTGTCCCGATTGAGACAGGATTTTCTGAGGCTTCAGTTTCATTTATGATTATCAGACTGATGGCAACAACAATGAAAACTAGCTTTCTTAACAGACATCCGTCACCATGATCGAAATTCCCATGAATGAAGTATTTGATTATCGGCTTCACCTGCGGTTTGCGACTGTTGTCTTCGAACGGCTTCTGGATTTTGTCTGGTAATTAGATTTATTCCTAAGTTTATGAGAAGAATATTTTTTTGAATTTTTGTATTTTGCAGGCTTGTTCAATGTAAGAGGATTTACGTATGTCCCTGATTTCATAACCCTCAGGTCAAGATGAGGGCCTGTCGACATTCCTGAAGAGCCGACATAACCGATTACTTCACCTCGCTTTACGGCTTTTCCTGCTTTTATGCCCTTACCGAAACGGCTCAGGTGCGCATACTGAGACATATAACCGTTATAATGCCTGACCTGAATGGTCTTGCCGTAACCGTTTCGCCAGCCCGTGAATATTACCTTGCCATATCCTATTGTTTTAACCGGAGTGCCGTATGGTGCGGCATAGTCCACTCCGGTGTGGTGTTCGGGATTGCCCGTAATGGGATTGACCCTCCATGCAAACTTCGAAGTTATCTTTCTGTATGCAAGTGGCGCCTTAAGGAATTCGCGCTTTGCCGCAAGCTTTGCCCTCGATAGTCTTAACCTTTCCTTATGCATTTCATTTCTTAATCTGTTTTTGAGAGATTTCGGCGCATTGAATATCGATAAATGATCATAATCTCCATCAATATTATGAGTTCCATAGGATTTATCCGATATTTCCCAGGGTACCATTCCTGGTATGAAACTAAGGTCTTCCGTAAGAAGTTCGGCCGGTTCCGGGACAAAACGATCCTGAAAAACATCTTTCCCGATCAAATCCTGAGAAGTACTGAGGCCTTTTGCAGATGATGTCATTTTTACACTGGCAACTTTTTCCAGCCTGGCAGGCCTTGGATTGAATGCTTCGACGACCGATGTCTTTTTTGATTTTTTTGCAGGTTCAGCAGATTGTGCCCGGATGTATCCGTTTCCCGAGGCATTCCCGAGCGAGGTAACGGGCAACCCCTTTCCTGAATACAGCACTTTTCTCTTTTCATCCCTGAACTTATATCCTATTTCCACTATTGCCGTTCTGTCTTTATTGTAAGAAAGGTCGATCTTACCGCCCGGTTTTATTTTTCTCAGTGTCTTTTTGTCTATTTTTTTTGCTGCGGTAAGGGCATCACCAGTGGACACATTGTACCTGTTCAATATTGAAATCAGTATATCCCCGCTTTTGACTTCATATATGATTCCGGCTTTATCAGGAGAGCCAGCCTTCAGTCCGGAAATACCGAGTTTTCCCTTTTGAGGATAATCCGGCATCTTTTCTATGCTTGCCTGTATGACGGATGTAATAAAAAGCAAGCTTGATACTGATATTGCTACAAAAAACCATCTTGCTGATGGCGGTATATCCTTGCCCACAAATAACCTCCACAACCCTTCTCTAAAAAATATAACAGTCATTATTCAAGATTGTTTTGATCTAAGAGGCATATACACCACTAAAAAATGACAAGTCAAACCTTGATGAAGTTATTTCATATAATCAATAGGTTAGCATATCTATTTACTTGAAGTGATTTATAAATTATTCTAAGAAAACGAGGTGAAAATGAGCACGCAAAATATATATCTGGATCATGCCGCAACGACGCCTGTACACCCTGATGCGCTCGCTGCGATGCTGCCATGCTTCGGTTACCATTACGGCAATCCGAGCAGCCTTTATTCTCTCGGGAAAAAGGCGGAAAATCTTATCAATGAGGCGAGGTCACGTACTGCATCTCTTATAGGAGTCGGTCCCGAAGATATAATATTTACCTCAGGCGGGACTGAAGCCGACAATTTAGCAATAAAGGGGGCTGCATTTGCCAGTGGGAAAATGGGTGGACATATCATAACATGTGCAAGCGAACACCATGCCGTTCTTAACACCTGCGAATGGCTTGAAGATAATGGATTTAGAGTCACCTACCTACCGGTTGACTCATATGGCATCCTTAATCCGGGTGATGTTGAAAAGGCGATCAGAAAAGATACGATACTTATTTCAGTCATGCACGCCAACAATGAGACCGGCACGGTGCAGCCTGTTGAAGAGATAGGAAAAATAGCCGGGGAGAATGGTGTTCTGTTCCATACCGATGCAGTCCAGAGCGCAGGGAAAATCCCTGTCGAAATATCCCGCATGAATGTTGACCTGCTGAGCATTTCATCACATAAGATTTACGGGCCCAAGGGTGTCGGAGCCCTTTACGTTAAGAATAAAGCTGTTCTTTCCCCTCTCTTTTCCGGAGGAGGCCAGGAAAAAGGCCTCAGATCCGGAACGGAAAATGTTACCGGAATCGTTGGTTTCGGCCGGGCATGTGAAATCGCACTTGGCGATCTTGGCCACAACATCCTGCATATCAAATCATTAAGAGACTGCCTTGAACAGCTGCTTCTGGATAAAATGCCTTATGCCCTGATAAACGGCCATCCGACAGAGAGGCTGCCTCATATAATAAGCATTTCCTTTGAAGGCATCGATGCCGAAAGCATAATTGCAGCGTTGGACGTATACGGTATCTGTGCTTCGGCAGGCGCCGCCTGCACCTCCAAATCCATTGAACCTTCTCATGTGCTAACAGCCATGCAGGTTCATCCCGGAATGCTGTATGGAACCCTCAGGCTCAGCCTTGGTTGGGAAAACACTGAGGATCATATGCTTAAAGCGGCTGATGCAATCAGCAAAGCAATAAGAGAATTCAAGGAATTTGCCGGCAGAGGCTATGAAGAGACATCTTTCCTTCTGTTCTCAGATACGAATAAAACGGGTAAGGCAAAAAAGGCAATCAACAGAGCTGCTATCGACTGCATTTTTTCGGCGGTTCCTCCCCGTTTCAGGAGTCTGTCTACGAGCAATACGGCTCTGGCAATTCCTGCTTCAAAGAAATCGGCTTCACTGAAGGCCTTATCAGATGCATCCCTTGAGCCCATATCTGTTCATGACGTAAAAGGTATTGGGAAACACATAAGAAATTCAAATCTTACAAGAAAAGAGCTCTCTTTCTGGAAGGATGTTACCAGGTCTTGACTTGGTGCCGGCAATACGGGTAATAGTTTTGAGAGGTAAACATAAAGTCAAGGAGATATTATGAAATTCAGATTTTTACCTAAAGGTTTTGATTTCTTTACACTATTTGATAAACAGGCAAATTATGCAGTTGATGCCGCGAAGCTGTTTACGGAACTTGTATTAAGGGGAATATATGACAGTGAATCCGTACAGCGAATGCGAGAAATTGAACACCAGGCCGATGAAGTCACCCATGATATCATGAAAAATCTGAACCTGACATTCATAACTCCGTTTGACCGTGAAGATATCCATGCACTGGCAAGCGAAATGGACAGTGTAATTGACATGATGTACACAATCGTTAACAGGATGAGCGTTTACAAGATCAGTGGAGTCAATCAGGACCTGGTCCAGTTCTCCAATGTCATTGAACGCTCTGTCAGAACCCTTGCAACTGCAGTAAAAAGCCTTAACAACTCCAAAAATTACGAATCCACCATAGAAGCCTGTATAGAGGTTAACAGGCTGGAAAATATCGGTGATACGATGAGAGACGCCATTATCGGAAAACTTTTTGAAACCAGTACTGACACGATATACATCGTGAAATGGAAAGAGATATATCAGTTTGCCGAAAGCGTTCTCGACATATGTGAAGATGTGGCGAATGTCGTTGAATCAATAGTAGTAAAGCAGGCCTAGAGCATGATTTGCGATATGCCTGCTTTAATTGACTTACGATAATTATATGTTATTCTAATCATATGATTAATAGCGCTGGCCTCTTCAATAAATATGAAAGTATCTGCTCAGATGAAAAGTGATTTTAAAACTCTTAACGAGAGAAATGGCATCCGGGAAAACCTTATCAGGGAGTATGAAGACATCAAAGACAAGTACGAATGCCTTTTTGACAGATCAATTGAAAGCATTTACATACATGATCTTAAAGGCCGGTTTCTTGATGTAAACAAAGCAGGTCTTGATCTTACAGGTTACACACAAGAAGAAATCTCGAAAATGGACCTGCCCGATATCCTGAAAGAAAACCAGATACAGCAGGCCCTTGATCTGATCGATGAAGTGATACATGATGGCAGTCCATCTTACCCGGTGGAGTTCAAGATAAAAAGGAAAGACAATTCCTGGCTGGATGTCGAGGTATTCCCATCAATTGTTTACAAGGATGGCGCACCATTCGCAATAATGGGCGTTTGCAGGGATATTACGGACAGAAAAAATTATGAAGAAGCCATTCAGGAAAGCGAAAAGAACTTCAGGGCAATAGCCGAAAACGCGGGCGCAGGAATCCTCGTCATTACAGGCGCTGAAGGCAAACTCTCTTTCGTCAACAGGATGTTCTCGACAATTTCCGGATATAACCTGCAGGAGCTCAGATATAAAACCATCAGGGATCTTCTGCCTGCCGACTGCTGCGATGCCATAACGGGCAGACACAAGACCATCCTTAAGGGAGGAGTCTTCAAAAAAACAGTCGAGGCCGGAATACTCAAAAAAGACGGTTCTGCCATTCCGGTGGAAATAATAAGCGCCCGCACATACTGGAAAGGCGAGCATGCGGAACTTGTTCTGTTAAATGACATTTCATCAAGAAAAACGGAAGCGGAAAATCAGGGGTTCGGTCAGGATGAGGATCTCTACAAGCTTGCAATAGAGGCTGGCGGCCTGAGGTTCTGGAAATGGGATTCAGAGACCGAAGAAATAATAACCCCCAGAGGCAGTACCGAATGGAAATTCAAAGGCCTTCTGGAATCGTTTATGGCCATTATCCACCCCGATGACAGATGGATGCTCGAACAGCTGGAAAAGGAAGCAAAGGGAGGCAAGAACCAGTTCAGCTTCAAGGCAAGGATATACAAGGACCCTACCACTTACAACTGGGTACAGGTTGACGGCAGGGTCTACAGGGATGATTCGGGAAATCCGAAGAGGGTTGTCGGGATAGCAAAAAACATCACGGACCAGGTCAATGCCGAAATAGAGAATGCCAAGCTCCTGAGTGAAAAGACCGATATTCTTGACGCAATGGGCGATGGCCTGTTTGCATGTGATATGAACGGATATGTTACAGAAATTAATCCTGCCCTGCTGAAAATGACCGGACTTGAAAGAGATGAAACAATAAACATGTTTGCGCCGGATATCATATCAAAAGTTGTCGAAAATGACGACGCAGAAAGAATAAACGGTCTTTATCCCGAAGTTCTGTCCGGGGAAAAGCTCATAAGCTTTGAAGTCACCGTTAAAAATAAAGAGGGCAACAAAATCCCTGTCCACTTCACGACATCGTTTCTCAAAGACAGCGAGGGCAAACCCCGCGGTATTGTCTGCGTAATAAAAGATATCACGTATCAGAAAAAAACCTGGGATTTCCTGAAATTCTCCTGTGACGAGCTCGAATTCAAACTGAGCGACGCAAATACCGAACTGAAAGACAAGATTGAGATGCTGGACGAGCAGATAGACCGCAAAACAAGACTTGAAGAGCTCATCAAGCAACAGCGCGATCTTGCGATAAGATTGAGTGCATCCGTGGACTATGATGACCTTATGACCCAGACAATAAACATGACAACGAGTATACCCGGCATCGACTGTGCCGGATTGTACATAATCAGCAGGGACACCGGCTATATGGAAATGAAGGCCAGTAAAGGCTGTTCCGAAAAATTCATAAAAAAAGTTTCAAGCTTCGCACCGGGAAGCCCTCAGATACGGATGATCGAAAAAGGAATCCCGGTATATGGTCTCTATCACGTTTTATTCCCCACCAATGACAAGGTAAGAATAAGGGAGGGATTAAAGGCCTTTTCGTTTATACCCGCTGTTTATGAAGGAAAAGTGATTGCAGCCCTGGCAATTGCATCACGCACATTGGATGATGTACCCCTTTATGCCAGAGAATTTTTTGAAACAGTGGCTGCTCAGACAGGTGCTGCCCTGTTCAGAATGTGGACGGAAGACGACCTCGAAAAAAAGCAGATCGAACTTGCAGAGAACGAAAATAAATACAGGTCTCTCGTTGAAAGTATGAATGAAGTCTTTTTCATATTGGACGGGAATGCAGAAATTACTTATATGAGTCCATCTGCAGAAAAAATATTCGGTTATTCAAAGGATTACGCTTCAGGAAAGAGCATCTATGAGTTTGTATACTATGAAGACATGGCTGCTGTTGAGAACCTTATTGCGGACACGATTTTAGGAAAAAGTGAAGGAGGAGAATACAGGATACTGGATAAAGAAGGAAATATCCGCTGGATCCGAATTTCAATCAAAAAGTCAGACAGCGACAACCCCTCGTCTTGTTTTCAGGGAATCATTTCCGATATAACCCAGAGCAAGGTCCTTCAGCAGAGGCTTTTCGTTTCAGAACGTCTGGCGGCAACAGGCCAGCTCGCTGCATCAGTGGCGCATGAAATCAATTCACCTCTTCAGGCGATAACCATAACGCTTTCATCAATGAAAAAAATGGCGCAGGACAAACCTGATCTCCTGGAAGGCATCGACCTTTTAAAGGGCGCATTTGCAAGCATCAGCAATACCGTCAGAAACCTGCTGGATCTGAACAGACCGGGTGTTATAGAAAAGAGGTCCGCTGACATCAATGACATACTCACAAAGACTGCTTCTCTCGTAAAATCGCAGCTGAAACAAAATAAGATCCGAGTTCTGCTGGAACTGGGGAAAGACCTGCCTTTGGTAAAAGTTTCCACTCAGCATATAGGGCAGGTTTTTCTGAACCTCATTAATAATGCAATAGACGCCATAGCCGGTGAAGCAAGAAGCAATACGGACTACAACCAGGATATTGATGGCGGAACAATCAGAATCATATCTCTTCTGGAAGACGATGCTGTTACCGTCAGGATCGAAGATTCAGGTTCCGGCATAAAAGATTCCGTCATTGACAGAATCTTTAACCCATTCTTCTCCACTAAGAACGGCGCCGGCATGGGTATAGGACTTGCCATATGCAAGACGATTGTCGAAGAAAATGGTGGAACCATTAAGGCTGGAAATTCTTCAGAACTGAAAGGCGCCGTTTTTACAATAAAACTACCTCAGAACAAGGATTGAACTATGATAAAAGATGAACTCCTTATTGTCGATGATGACGCCAATATCAGAAAAGCGATCGGCTTGAGCCTTTCAGCGGACAACAGGAATATAACACTGGCTGCAAGTGCGGAAGAGGCAATCGGCCTCATCAAGAACAGGTACTTTGACCTTGTCATAACCGACCTTTTGATGGGTGAACTGGGCGGTATCGATGTATTGAGGGAAACAAAAAGCGCCTCCCCAGCTACTATGGTAATAATCCTTACCGGTTACGGGGACCTCAATTCAGCAATAGACGCCCTGAGGCTTCATGCAGATGATTTTCTCATCAAGCCCTGCGAAGAAGAGGAGATGCTGGAACGGGTCGAAAAATGTCTTGAAACAGCTTCCATGAAGAAGAGACTCAATATTTATGAAAACATGCTTGCAGTCTGCTGCAAATGCAAAAAGATCAGGGATGACGAGGGCCAGGAAAAAGGCGACGGCAAGTGGGTAAGTGTCGAGGATTACATGTATACTAAGGCCAAGCTCATGCCGACAAGCACCTATTGCCCAGTTTGTGCAGCAAAAGCCCAGGAGGAGCTGGATAAAAAATAAGGCGCATTTTTTAAAGCCGGAAACACAGTTAAACTTGATTATTACAAGTATCTTTTTCCAAGCCTGACATCGGTATATGCCTCAATCTTCCTGATAATATCATCCCTGTATCTTATAAGACCGGGGTTGCCCTTTAAATACTCATCAAGGAATCCTGTTCTCTTTTCCCTGCTTACGCTCATGCAAAATGACGCATTCAGGTAACTCAGATTCTTAATGATATTGTCCATCGATAAGAATCGCTTCACCTTGAGCCTGTCCAGGTCGATCAGATATATATTTCCTTTTTCATCATAAAGGAGGTTTTCTCCCTTGAAATCCACATGAAAAATCCCTGTTTCATGCATCCTTCTTACATATCCGGCGACATCAGAAATAATCCCGTCAGGACAGGAGTTGCCGGCATCCATTTCCACAAGGTTTCTGGCATTAATCGCCCTGGTTGCAATAAATGATTTCATGAGAATGCCAAAAACCCTCTTCTCGCATGCAAAGATTACTTCGGGCGTATCGAGCCCGATTTCTTCTACTCTGAGTGCCGCTTCCATTGCCTTTAGCGCCCTGCTCTTTCTGAAAAGATTCTTGCATGAATCCTTTATCCCCTTGTAATTGTAGCGTTTCAGAAAAATCCGTTCCTCTCTAAAATTGCCGCTTTTAACAAACGTGGTCCTGGAGCGGTTATGCACATCCGACAGAAACTTCAGAATCTCATCCGGTGTCTTGTCAGGAATGCTCCCCTCCGGAGGTATGAACCATCTGTATCCTGATTTCTTTTCAATCGAATATACCGGTTCAATCCTTTCAAGTCCGAATCCACGGGGTCTGCCTGCAATAATCCAGAGAAAAACCGAGGCCGAGCGGATCATCTTTTTCTTTTTTCTGTCGATGAAACAAAGTGGCAGATTTGTAATCACCTCGATGAACGATTTAATAAGCGTCAATATTATAAAAATATTCGCCTTGATTCTTCCTCTGTGCTTCATGAAAAACCGGTGCATGGAGCGGACAAACTCTATTGTCCGGGCTATGTCATATTTTCTGGCAGATACGCCCTGATAATGAACCATCTTCAGCTGCGGAAGATGCCATACCTCAAATCCGGCTTCATTTGCCCTTTTACACAGATCGGTTTCTTCAAGGTAGAAGAAAAAGCCTTCATCCAGCAGGCCAGTCTTATCAAGCATAGAACGTCTTATCATCATGAATGCGCCTATGACCGAGGGGACTTTTACCTCTCGGGTGTAACCGGAGCGCTTTCCGGGATAGGCCCCGGAAAACAATATTTTAAGAGCGGATTTGTTGATGAACTGATTGGCGAGATTAGGGATGATATCAACCGAGTTCTGAAGCTTTCCGTCAGGGAAAATAAGCTGTATGCCGCATATACCGGCCTTTTCATTTTTGTTCATGAAATCAAGAACAGGGTTTACTGCATCAGAATCAAACCTGGTGTCAGGATTTAAAAGCAGAAGCCATTCTCCCTTTGCTGCTCTGATTCCCCTGTTGACCGCGCGGGCGAAACCGAGATTGCGACCATTTTCGATTATCTTATCCGCATGTGAAGGCTCTATTGTCTCTTTCGAGTTGTTTACCAGAATTATTTCATGGTCCGTTTTTACATGTTTCCTGATTGATTCCAGGCATCGGGTCAGCTCCATATCGACACCCATCGTAACGATTATTATGCTGACCACAAAGCCTCCATACGCGCTAAAACATCATGCGGAGTTATCTCGCGCATGCATTTTGGATTATCGCAGCTGCGCTTATTGCAGGGCACACAGTCAAGAGATTTCTGTATCACTTCGCCATGCAAAGGCCCTGTCCTTGCGGGATCGGATGGTCCGAACAGGGCTATAACCTGCTTATTCAAAGCTACCGCCAGATGCATGGGTCCCGTGTCGCAGGAAACGACCAGTCTGGCGCCTGCTATCACTTCCTTTAATTCAGGTATCGTGGTTTTACCGGCAAGATTTATCACGCTGTCTTTGGCTTTTTCCGTAATGGCTGCTGAAGAACCGTCATCTTCCCTGCCGCCCGTAATAACACTTAAGACACCAAAGCGCGCTCTGATCAATTCCGCCAGCTCTGAAAAATTCTCTTCAGGCCACAGATTCGCTTTTTTCGTGGCGCCGATGTTCAGCACGACATATTTATCAGGCAGGTTAAAAGGTATTATACCCGAAACCGGTATGTCCCATTTTATCTGAGCTGTATCAACTCCCAGGTGTCGGGCGAAATCAAGGTATTGAACAGCCATATGCCTTCCGGGATACGCCGCGGTAATCCTTTCGAAAGGGAAAAGCCATGTACACTCTTTGCATCTGTTTTTATCAAATCCTATTCGCCTCGTGGCGTTTGACGCCATTGTGAATGATGCCGATTTCAAAATCCGCTGAAGGTCCAGCGTAATGTCAAAGCGGTTTTCTCTCAAATTCCTTAATACATCCGGCAAAGATTTTCTCCAGTTTTTCTTGTCAAAAAGGAGCACTTCATCGACAGCGGGATGCCCCTTTACGATAGGGAAACTGAGCGGTTCGACCAGCCATGTTGTCACGGCGTTAAAATTTTTCTTCAGGCTCACGGCAAGAGGCAACGTGTTGACTACATCCCCGAGCGCCCCGAGTTTGACAAAAAGGATATCCATCAGGCCTTGATATTTCATAATCATGACTTTGGCAAGCACCTGAAATTTGCAAATATTGTTATTGTCCAAACAAAAAAAGTTTTTTTCTGGCTACTGACTCATATTTTCATATAAATGTCCTGTTACAATGATAAAGGCCGTTTTCTGGGATAATGACGGGGTGCTCGTAGATACCGAAGAATTATATTACCGGGCAAACAGAGATACACTTGCGGGAGCCGGCATTAAACTTACCAGACAGGATTTCCTTGAACTCAGTCTTGTAAGGGGGAAAGGGGTCTGGGGTCTGGCTGAGCAGAAAGGCATTTCTCATGATGCTATTGAACGGCTGAAAGAGAAAAGAAACCTTATGTACAATAAAGCGCTCGAATCAGGAATTCCTCTTATCGATGGCGTTAAAGACATACTCGGAAATCTTGAAGGAAAATATATTATGGGTATTGTCACAAGTGCAATAAGGCATGACTTCTAAGTTATCCACAGGTCAACAGGCATTTTGCAATATTTTCATTTTGTCCTTGCCGGAGGCGAATATGAGCATTACAAACCTCATCCTGCTCCTTACCTTAAGGCCATCGAATTATCCGGATGCGAACCAGGAGAATGTATAGCCATAGAAGATTCGCCGCGCGGCGTTGAATCAGCGACTAAAGCAGGAATCAAGTGTATAGCAGTACCACGCGGCATTACTGAAGGGCTCGACTTCAGCATGGCATGGAAAATCCTGTCCGATATATCACAGCTCCCACATATTATTGCCAGTGATTGAATCAAACCTTTATCAGGCCCATCCCGGCCAGAACATTCGAGGCGGTTGTAAAAGAAAAATCGGATATTAGCTTTTTGAAGCGTCCCTGTGTTCTGGAAAGGTTGATATAGGTCCTGAAACTTGAAAGCATTGACACCCCTGGAAACTTCAAGGAGTCCGGGTTGAACTCCCAGGGATGTATATAAAAAATAAAGGGCTTCCCTTCCCTTTCCACAGATTTCAAGCCCAGTCTTGTAAGCATATACGGGAACAGTCTGAAATATCCGCCCCCGGCAACAGGGAGATTGAGATTTCCCAGTTTTATCGTTGAAATAGGAAACTCGGCAAGATCTCTGCCTTCGATCCGGTAAGGAAATCTCGGTGCTGACGGGATTCCATAACTGTCGTGATGGATAGGGAATATACTGGAGTCATAGGCGAATCCAAGCTCTTCCAGAATATCAAGGGCCCAGAGTGTCTTTTCTGTTATGGAATAAGTGGGTGCTCTATAACCCAGAACAGGTTTTCCAGTGATATCTTCAATGATTTTTTTTGATTCCGCCACATCTTCCCTGAATGCATCCGGGCTTTGATTATAAATGACCTGATGGCTGTAACCATGACATGCTAATTCATGGCCATCCCTGCAAATACGCTTTATCAGAGAACCGTGTCTCCGGGCGATCCACCCAAGGCAAAAAAAGGTGGCCTTCGTATCATTCTCTTTAAGCAACTCCAGGATAATGGACGTATTTGATTCCACGCCGGAGGTAAGTCTGTCCCAGTCTTCAATCTTTACGGTGTCAGACAGGGCATGCACCTGAAATATCTCTTCTACATCAATCGTGAGGGCATTCTTCATGTCAAACCTATCGGATTAACGCTCAAGAAGGATTAGAGGTAAAACATCTTGAGCTTTGCCGCTCTTTGATGTAAGCCGGAATCGCTTCAATACAAGTTTTGCCAATGGAGGGCATGATGAACTACTCCGAATCGACTGTGGCGGGAATATTTCTGAACAGGGCTGAAAAATACCATTACGGGACCTGCATCCGGCACAAGGAAGACGGCAGATACAGAAATATCAGCTGGATTGAAATGAAAAGGAATGTGACAAATCTTGGGCTCGGTCTCATATCGCTCGGAGTCAAAAAAGGAGATATAATTGCAATATTTTCGGAAAACAGGTGGGAATGGCTTGTTTCCGATCTGGCAATCTTATCAATCGGTGCTGCCGATGCCCCTGTGTATTCGACATGCTCGGGTGAAGAGGCGGCACATATAATCAATGACTCCGGCTCGAAAATCGTTTTTGTCTCGGATAAGGAGCATCTGGAAAGGCTTTTGAGCGTCAAATCAAAAACAAAAGGGGTAAAAAAAATCATCTGCTTTGAAAATGCCGCAGCAAAGGGGAAAAACATCATAACCTTCAGCGATGTCATAGAAGCAGGGGCCGCTGCAAAGGACAGAAAGTCATTTGATGCCCGCCTTAACGAAATCGAACCGCAGGACCTGGCTACTCTTATTTATACTGCAGGCACTACAGGGGATCCCAAAGGGGTTATGCTCTCTCACGACAACATAGTTACCAGCATACATCAGTGCCATGCATCCCACCCCATGCTCAGACAGAATGACGAAACGCTTTCTATCCTCCCCTGGAGCCATTCGCTGGGCAGAATTGTAGGCATTTATCTTATGTATCATATGGGAGCGGTAATATCGCTTGCGGAAAGTTTTTCAACTGTATTGACCAACCTTGTTGAAATCAGACCAGCTTTGCTTATCAGCGTACCGCGCCTTTTCGAAAAGATTTATTCGGCGACAATCTTAAAAGAACAGAATGCGCCGCCTCTCAAACAAAAGTTGTTTAAATGGGCAAGGGAGGTGGCCGACAGGTCGGTTGACTATATTGTACAAAAGAAACAGATCCCGTTCGGACTCAGAATACAATACGACCTTGCAGAAAAGCTTGTATTTTCAGGCATCAGAACAGCGCTTGGCCTTGACAGGCTCATTGTTTCGGTAAACGGCGGAGGCCCCCTGGCAAACAGGATTGAAAGGTTTTTCAACGGAGCAGGCATAGCCCTTCATAACGGCTACGGCCTTACTGAGACCTCAACTGTTACGAACACCAACACATTTGATGCATTCGAATTCGGATCTGTCGGCAGGCCGGTAGCTGACACAAAGGTCAAGCTTGCAGATGACGGTGAAATTCTTATCAAAGGCCCGCAGGTGATGAAAGGCTACTGGGAAAGACCCGACGAAACAAAAGGGGCATTCGACAATGACGGATGGTTTATGACCGGCGACATAGGAAGGATAGACGAGAAAGGATTTCTTTATATCACTGACAGGAAGAAGGATATCATAATAACCTCTGGTGCAAAAAACATCTCTCCGCAAAATATAGAGAAAGCACTTATAACAGATGCCTATATCGAGCAGGCTGTGATTGTCGGCGAAGGAAGGAAATACCTGAGCGCGCTTATAGTCCCCAACTTTATCGAACTGTCTTCGTGGGCAAGGTCGGAGCGCCTGACGTTCGATTCCAATGATGAACTTGTATCAAGGCCTGATGTGATTGATTTTTTTGAAAAAAGAATCGGTAACGTCATGAAGAACTATGCCCGGGTGGAACAGATCAGGAAGTTCAGGCTTCTGTCCGGCGAATTCAGCATTGACGGCGGTGAGCTGACGCCTACATTGAAGCTTAAACGCAAGTTTATTAATGAAAAATATTCCGATGTTATAGAAGGTATGTACCCCGAAGAAGAAAGAGAATAGATTCCACGTTTCCTGAAGACTAATAAAAGTCCGGATAACAAAGGGTTATATATTATTCTTGTCCGGCCTCTTTTCTTTCAGAATCCCGCACTTTAATTTTTTTTAAAACTTTTTTATTTTTTTCTAAATATTCTTGAATGCCCTGCCGAAACACTATATATGGTTGATTATCTCGGCCATCAACACTATATATAGCGCAGGAGGATGGTATGTTTGATAAAATCAAAAAGAGGGATGGAAGGGAAGCGATATTCGATGCATCAAAAATCACCGATGCCATCACCAAGGCCGGGAAGGCTACAGGTGAATTCGGGGAAGATGTTGCAGGAAGGCTCACGCTGCAGGCTCTTAACTTCGCGCAGCAGACAATAAAAGGAGTGCCCACGGTCGAGGGAATCCAGGATATTGTGGAGTATGTCCTGACTACTTCGCCTTTCAAGGCAACTGCGAAATCCTACATCATATATCGAGACCAGCACGCCAAGATGAGGGAAATAAAGGCAGGCATCGGCGTCGACCTTATCGATCAATACCTCCAGCAGCTGGACTGGCAGGTGAATGAAAACAGCAATATGGCTTTCTCTCTGCAGGGGCTCAACAACTACATATCTTCCGAAATCAGCAAGATATACTGGCTCAATAAGATATATCCCCCCGAGGTAAGAAATGCCCATTCGGAAGGCGATTTCCATCTTCACGACCTGAATATCCTTTCAGTCTACTGTGTGGGGTGGGACCTGTACAACCTTCTGCTGCAGGGATTCAAAGGGGCTGCAGGAAAAGTGGAAAGCAAACCCGCCAAACATTTCAGGACAGCGCTCGGACAGATAGTGAACTTCTTCTATACGCTTCAGGGCGAGGCGGCCGGCGCACAGGCATTTTCAAATTTCGACACGCTTCTGGCGCCGTTCATCCGGTATGACAACCTCGACTACAACCAGGTAAAACAGGCGCTTCAGGAATTCATTTTCAATATCAATGTACCGACCCGTGTTGGTTTCCAGACGCCCTTCACCAATGTTACTCTGGACCTGAAAGTTCCCTCGTTTTACAAAAATCAGGGGGTTGTCATCGGCGGAAAGATAAAGGATGCCGTATACGGCGATTTCCAGAATGAAATGGACATGTTCAACAAGGCATTTGTCGAAGTCATGTCCGAAGGCGATGCAATGGGAAGGGTTTTCACGTTCCCGATACCCACTTACAACATAACCTCGGACTTTGAATGGGAAAATCCCGATCTTGAAGGACTGTGGAAGATGACCGCCAAATACGGCGTGCCCTATTTTTCCAACTTCATCAATTCTGACATGAAGCCCGATGATGCGAGGAGCATGTGCTGCAGGCTGAGAATAGACAACCGCGAACTCCAGAAAAGAGGCGGAGGTCTTTTCGGCTCTAATCCGCTCACGGGTTCCATCGGAGTAGTGACCATAAACCTGCCCAGACTCGGATATATAAGCAGCGATAAGGATGACTTCAAAAGGCATCTTGGAAAGCTTATAGATATAGCCAGCGTGAGCCTTGAAATGAAACGCAAGATCCTCGAGATGTACACCGACGGAAATCTCTACCCCTACACCAGATTCTATCTTAATGACATAAAGGAGAGGTTCGGTGAATACTGGAAAAACCATTTTTCGACAATAGGCATAGTGGGAATGAATGAGGCCTGCCTCAATCTTCTCGGCAAGGATATAGCAAGCAAGGAAGGCATGGCGTTCGCCCTTGAAATATCCGATTTCATAAGGGACAAGCTTGTCACTCTGCAGGAGACGACGGGCAACAATTACAACTTCGAGGCAACCCCCGCAGAAGGAACTTCATACCGTCTTGCAAAGATGGACAAGAAAAAATTCCCCGACATCATCTGCGCAAACGAGGATGCCTTCAAAAACGGGCATGAGCCTTTCTACACCAACTCGACCCAGCTCCCGGTAAATTACACGGATGACGTATTCGAAGCCTTTGACCTTCAGGACGATATACAGACAAAATACACCGGCGGCACGGTGCTTCACATATATGCAGGAGAGCAGGTGAGCGAGCCTGTTGTGATCAGAGAGCTTGTAAGAAAGCTGTGTTCTTCCTACCACCTGCCCTATTTTACATTCAGCCCCACTTTCAGCGTCTGCCAGTCTCACGGATATCTCTCCGGGCAGCAGCCTCAGTGCCCGCATTGCCATACCCAGACCGAGGTGTATTCGCGCGTCACGGGCTATCTCAGGCCGGTGGCGCAGTGGAACAACGGCAAGAAGGAAGAGTTCACGCTTAGAAAAACTTTCGAGGTCAAAAAAAGTTCGCACACAGAACTGATCGAACCATTTAAGGTCTCAAAAAAGGATGCAAAACCGGGCACTGCGTTTGTAAGCGTATTTGAAAAAATGAAAGGGCTCTCAGCCGGCTGCGCAATGATCGTAGTATGACAAAAGACAAGGGACAGGCAGGACGGCCTGTCCCGTTTCCTGATGAAACATGAATATCGCCCATCTTCAGAAAACCTCGTTAATTGAATATCCGGGAAAAATCTCGGCAGTCATATTCACACAGGGCTGCAATTTAAGATGCCCGTACTGCCATAACCCTGAACTGGTCGAACCCGGGCTGTTCACGGCCCCGGTCTCCGAGGATGAAATCCTTTCGTTTATGGAAAAGAGGTCAGGTAAGCTCGACGGTCTAGTGATCACTGGCGGCGAACCCGCCCTTCAGAAGGGCCTCACCGATTTCATGCGACATGTCAAGAATATGGGCTTTCTGATAAAATTGGACACGAACGGGACCTTTCCCGAAGCCCTTGAAAATATTATTGAACAGCGGCTTGCGGATTACATTGCCATGGATATAAAAGGCCCGGCCAATAAATATGCCGGAATCGCCGGCACACAGGTTGCTATGGATTCTGTCTTCAGGAGCATCCGGCTGATAATGGGTTCGGGTTCAGATTACGAATTCAGGACCACATGGGCCGCAGAGCAGCTGACTTTAGCAGACATTACTGAAATCGCCATGATGATCAGGGATGCAAAACGTTTTGCTCTGCAGCGCTTCAATCCATCGAAGCATCTTGACCCTTCAGCATTGAATTTCCATCCGCCTAAAGACGATATGCTCAAAAAGGCCGCCGATTGCGCAGGAGCTCTGGTCAGAGAATGCATCATCAGGTAGATATGATTATATAAATTATGGCCCGGTCTGGCTGACCGGGTCACTGTTTATAATTCTTGCTTTACTGCTTCTAAACTTAATCCATAAAATCAGCAGCAGGGCCCGTTATGGTATACATGAACATCACTGTTGTCTTTGCCTTTGGCTCAAGGCTGATATCCCAGTTCAGCATGCCGTCTTCATCGGGCTTCACGAGAGGGGCTGATTCTTTCAGGTCCACCTTTATCTTTTCGTCATCCGATACAGGAATCTGATCTTTAATCTTGAGATCAATTTTTTTATCTCTCGTGTTTTCAATGGTTACTGTAACGGTTTTTGTAGATTTGTTTTTTCCTGTCAGCGTCTTTTCTGCAAATGTCTTTTCCCTGCGGTCAATCTTTATGCCCTCGTCTCTGCCGAGATCCACCGTGATATTCTCTCCGGGTTCGACTGTTTTCAAATTACCCTTGCCGCAGTACTCGCCATCGACAAAAGCGGTATAATCTCCGGCCATCAAAGGCACATTACCTTGCCATGCGCCTTCGGCCCTCAGATATGCGGCTTTTGATATTTTCGGCACGGCCGCTCTTGCAAATTTCGAGCTGATGCGCTCCTGCAAAAGGTTTACAACCCTTGGACTGCCGTCCCCCGGGATTGTTACATTTCTGGCGGCACCAATGACATAGGACGTCTCAGTCGCCTTCACAGGTGGGGAGTATTCCCTGTCCGCCCCTCCATCCATTTCAAGAGGCGCTGCCGCCATAACCTCAGCCTTCAACATGTTTCTCTGCGGCCTTACAGGTGCCAGATGCCACGGATAAAGCTCCGGGGTCTCAATTCCATATGAGGGTGTGCCAGTTGAGACAAGGACTTCTTCTGCAGTAATGTCCGTCCCGGTCGACTGCCATATCCTTGCCTCGATTTTCAGAATGAGCATATCCTTCGAAGGCCATGCCTGTACGGCGTATTCAGGTTTCCATCCCATATTTTTCAGGGCATAGGATACATCAGCCGGGCTGTCAGCTTCGATGACGATTCGGTAACCCTGACGCTTTGAGACATCCTTCAACTGCGCTTCCAGTTCTCTGATCCGGGCTTTAAGATCCTCACGCTCCCTTCCGAGCTTTATATACCTTGCATTAAGCAAACCTACCTTATCATCAATATAAGAAATGGATTCATTGAGGCGTGACCTCGGAAATACCGCCTCTTTCTTTACACCGCCTGCAATATTGTAGATAATCTCTATTTCTTTTTCTATGGTTTCCTGCTGACGCTTCTTTAATGTCTGCTGTGCTTTCATCCGATCAATCTGGTCCTGAATATCCCTGGCCTTTCCGGTCAGGCCACTTCCGGGTTTGACCTCAATTGAGAGTATTGCTCCTCCCGCCTGAGCAGGCTGCGCCATAATGGATTCCTGCACAAGACTAACAGGTGCATCAATGATTATGCTGCCGCTTGTGGGTACCTTATGGGTGGTAATGTATGCCGTATCCCGGTAGAGAACCAGACGCTTTACAGTTTCCGCCCCGGCACAGGAAAATATCCCGAGAATGAAGAGTATCGTTATCACCATCTTTTTCATGGTTTCCTCCCTGGCTTAAAAATATTGAATTTCAATCAATACAAAACCTACACGAGCATTAAACAAAAATCAAAGGTTCCTGCAAATTTCAAGGTTAGCCATAAACTTCTCATATGAAATTCTTTCAAGTGATGTGCCTCTGCTCAATTTACTGAAATCATCTTCACTCAACCTGAGAAGCTCTTCCCAGCGCAATGAAAAAAGGCCGTTACTTTCCATGAAAGCAGGCTCCCTTGTCCTGACCGCATTTCTGTTCCACGGACATACCTCCTGGCAGATATCGCAGCCATAGGCGGAAGGGTAATATTCCATACCGTTTCCCGCATGTGAGCCTGATTTTCTCTCCTCTATCGTTATGTACGATATGCATTTGCCGGCATCAATCGTCCTGTTCTCCCTTATCGCTCCTGTGGGACAAGCATTTATGCATTCCCTGCATTCACCGCACTTATCGGAAAAAGGCGGATCAGGTTCATACTCCCTGTCAATTATCAGTTCAGCAAGGAAAAACCATGACCCGAGCCTTTCATTAATCAGAAGCGAATTCCTTCCTATCCAGCCTATTCCTGACCTGGCGGCAAATGATTTCTCGGCGATTACTGACGAGTCAACACATATCTTTGTCTTAACAGTCGGATCATCCTTTCTCAAAAATTCCCCTATTTTTTCAAACTTCCCTTTTAAAACGACATGATAGTCCTTTCCAGATACGTGTCTTGATATCGCTGCCGGGGTTTTGCAAGTGTTGTAGCTGATGGCCGCTGTAATGACGGTTTTTGCATCCTTAAAACCAAGGCATGGGTCAAATCTTTTTCCGATACTGCGTTCAAGCCATTTCATCCCTGCATTGCAGCCATCCTTAATCCATTCTTCAAAACGGCGCTTTTCTTCATCGAGGCATACGGCTCCTGAAAAGCGGATCAAGTCGATATTAAGCGTTAAGCCAAAATCAATTATTTCCTGTTTATCCAGCATCTAATCCAGACTTGCATGAGTAATCAGACCAATTTAGAAAGAACCCTTGTAAGCTCATGGACAGTAAAAGGCTTGTTCAGACTTGCTATAACGAGGGGATTTGAGGTTATCTCCTCGAATTCATCACCCGAATGGAATCCTGTCGAAACTATGACCTTCTTGTTAATCTTTTTTGCTTTCATTTCGGCCAGAGTGTGCAGACCGTCAAGTCCGGGCATTATCATATCCAGGATTACGACATCGTATTCATCATTATCCTTTGAAAGCATTTCCAGGCACTCTATCCCGTTGCTGGCTGTGGCAACACTATGGCCGATTGATTCCAGTATCTCTTTTCCGATATCCCTTATCATGGGCTCATCATCAACAAGGAGAATGCTGATTCCTTTCATTGTTACCATAGAAGGTTTCTCTTCACCGGCATCAACGCATATCTCATCAGAAAGAGGCAGGAGGATGGTAAAGCGTGTACCCTTTCCCTTTTCAGAATTCACTTTAATATTCCCGCTGGCATTTTTAATAACCGTATATGTTATTGACAGTCCCAGACCTGTCCCCTCTTTTTTGTCTTTTGTAGTAAAAAACGGGTCGAATATCTTGTCAATTGTCGCCTGATCCATTCCGCTTCCATTATCCGTAATATCAACCCTGACATAGTTGCCTGTGGCATGCAGCATGTTGTGGCGCTTTGTCTGCTCATCAACCCATACATTCTGGACATTAATGGTTATTGAACCATCCTGTATTTTTCCGATCGCGTCACGGGCATTGATTATAAGATTCAGAATTACCTGGGTAAACTGCGTGAAATCCATCTTGAGGATCATATTTTCCTGAGGCACTTGCAGCTTTAAATTTATGTTCTTGGGTATCGACCTCGAGGTTATGTCTATAACCTCATCAAGAGCCTTCTTCACAGAGAAGTTCTGGAGATTACCCGCCCTGTTGCTCGAGAGCATGAGTATCTTTGATATAAGGTCTTTTGCACGGTTTGTAATATGATCCATGTTGTCAAGATATTTCTGTTTTTTATCCTCGTCGGACGACAATCTCATCATGGCTATGTTTCCGATAATGCCTGTTAGAATGTTGTTAAAATCATGCGCAAACCCGCTTGATAGAAGCCCGATGGTTTCCATTTTCTGGGCTTGGATAAGTTCGGCCTGCATTTTCTTCTTTTCGGTTATATTGACAGCGGTAATGACCACCCCTCCCATCGGGCTTGCTGTAAGAGGGTAGATTATAAGGTTATATATATTGTTGTCAGGAAAGACTTCATCCACAATAAATTTCGATGATTTGTTTTCCCATGCCCAATTTATTCCATCACTGAACTTATCCATAAACGGGCAGACATCAGTTAACCTGTGTCCGTTCAGTTCGCTTAGCGGAAGCAGAAGGATGCGCTCGGTGACAGGGTTGCTGATTTCAACAATCCCGGAGCTGTCAAGGCATATTATCATATTGGGGCTTGATTCAATGATGCTTTTCAAATGGTTCTTAAGGTCGATAATGGTTTCCTGCGCTTCTTTGATGTCATTAATCAGCTGGGCATTATATTGCATCTCGAGAATTTCATCGCCTTCCTTTATTATACTGCCGCTGGCGACAAGATACCCTGTTTCACCTGTCTTGGCCATGACCTGAAGTTCATGGCGCGTTGGCTTTCCATCCAACAGCTCTTTCCAGAACGTGATAAAATCTTCCCTGCTTTCAGGTGAAGAAATGACAAGTATGCTTTTCCCGATAAGTTCTTCCCTGCTGTAGCTCGAGACTTCTTCGACTTTCCTGTTCAGCTTTGTGATCATTCCGTACTTGTCGGTGGTAATGATCAGCTCATTGGCGTTTTCGAAAAGCGCCTCATAGCTTCTCAATCTCTGAACCATGAGTTTATCATCAGACATAGTTACTGTTATCGGTAAACAAAGTTCAATACTTAATATTTTTTTAATTTTTTGTTCTCAAGAAATATCAGTTTTATCTCGATAATACTTATTGGAGGAGTTCTGTGTCAATAAAAGGCATACGGGAAATAACAGAACAGATGCAGGATATAATCCTGGGGCAGAGCGATGTTGTCAAATATGTCCTTTGCGCTCTTTTTGCAGGAGGCAACGTTCTGCTCGAAGGAGTGCCGGGCGTCGGCAAAACGCTTATAGGCCTGTCGCTTGCAAGGCTTCTTGATCTCAGTTTCAGGCGCATCCAGTTCACAAACGACCTTCTGCCGTCAGACATAATGGGGTTCCATGATTTCAGGAAGGGAATAGGCGAACCCGAACTCATGAAGGGCCCTGTGTTCGCAAGCATCGTACTCGTCGACGAGATAAACCGCACTTCACCCAAGACACAGTCAGCACTTCTCGAAGCAATGGAGGAAAGGCAGGTGACAATCGACGGCATATCATATCCGCTGCCTGAACCATTCATGGTCATAGCCACACAGAATCCCATCGAGGTAGCAGGCACATTCCCTCTACCTGAAAGCCAGCTCGACAGATTCCTTCTGAAAATAAAGGTGGGCTACCCTCCTCTTGAACATGAAAAGCAAATTCTTTTAAGATCGATAGACCATAAGAAGGCGCTAAATCTCAAACCCGTAATCAGCATGGACCTCATTTCGGACATGATCGTTCAGGCCGCAGATATTAAGGTGCATGACGATGTACTCGGCTATATAACATCCATCATCCGCGCCACCCGGGTGCACCCTAAGATTGAACTCGGGGTCTCTCCCAGGGGAGGACTGGCCCTTAAAAGGGCGGCACAGGCTTTCGCCTTTATCTCGGACAGGGATTACGTCACCCCCGCAGATGTCAGAAAGGTGAGCGTGCCCGTACTTGCGCACAGGGTTCTGACAAGGGGCGCCAGCTCTGAAAATGCCATAGAGGATATACTGCGTGAGGTTCAAGCGCCTCTTTAAATTACTCAAGCCTCCAAGAGGATTCAGGCTCACCAAGGCCGGAAAGGTTTTTTTTGTTTTCATGTTCGCCATAATAGTCGTGGCCATGATTACCGGAAACAACCTCTTGTTCCTGATCCTCGCATTCATGCTTGCCTTCATGATAGTCTCCGGCGTCGAATCGGAAAGAAACCTGCGCCATCTCGAAATTGAGCGCGTCATCCAGAGTGAAATCTTTGCGGGTATTCCGGCCAGAATGGGATACCATGTCAAAAACCCGAAAAACACTTCAGTCAGGCTCGTCATAAGCGAATTGGGAAAAATCAATGTGGAAAACCTGCCAAAGGGTCCGGGAGAGGTCGTCTTCACCGAATACACTTTTCAGAAGAGAGGGAAAACAGGACTCGGTGTAATAAATATATTCACAACATTCCCCTATGGCCTTTTTGAGAAATCAATAAGATTCGATGCATATGAGGACATCTACGTATTCCCCAGACCTGTCCCGGTGATTAGCGCCGCCAGCTCCGGCATGGAAGGTATCGGCGAAGGCCGCGCCGCTGACAGTATATCCCACATCAGGCCATATGCGCCGGGTGATCCCGGCTCTCAGATAGTCTGGAAAAAGCTGCATCTGGGACTTTTTTCAAGGGTCGTCGAAGGAGGCTCAGGCCTTAAAGGAGTAGTCGTTCTCTCACCGGGTGGAAATATCGAAGAGAAGCTCTCAAAGGCCACCTATCTGATAAGCGAACTCTTCATCAAAGGAGTGCAGTTCGGCCTCGCCGTGGGGTCGTACTACAGCGGCCTTGCCGTAAGCAGGACGCACAAGACTGACATTTTAAAGCGTCTGGCCGTTATTGAACGGATCGGAGAACCGCCTGATGAAAGCCTCTATGGCGATGCGGCGCGCATTTATATCTGACATCCCGCTTTTGACGTGCGTCGTCTCCTTCTGCGGCGTATTGTCGCTCACGCTTGCAGGCATGATGCCCTGGCCGATGCTCGCAGTCGCCGCTGCAATACATATCGCCGCCTACCTCTGGCTCTTTGAAAGAGAAATCCTGCCATCGTATTTTTTCGGGATATTCATGGGGGCGGTTTTTCTGGGCGAATGCATCAGGATATTCGTGGCGGGAAGCGAGGGAGTGCTGCCCGCATTGAGAGACGTCATCCTCATCCTGGCCATGGGAAGGCTTATCCTAAAAAAGACCGCAAGGGAAATATATCAGATCCTCGGAATCAGCCTTGCGGAATGCATACTTGCAACCGTCTTTACGATTAGCCCTGTGTTTCTGATAGGACTTATGATTGACGCTTTTCTTATCCCTGTTGTCCTTTTTCTGCTGGACAGCTATGAATTCGAAAAGAAGGAGCCATCATCGGCCCCTCCCGCCGTACACTGGCTGCTGATTTTTGTCTCGATTATCGCCGTAAGCGTTGTCATGTTCTTTGTAATACCGAGGCCTTCATCGACGCTATTATCAATGAACCTTATCAAACAGCACAGGACAGGCTTTTCGGAAGAGGTAAACCTTGCGCGCGAGGGCAAACTTGACCAGGACAGGGATATCGTCATGCGACTTGTCTGGAAGGAAGGACGGCTAGAAGACAGGATATACCTGTCCGGCGCAAGACTGGAGATGATCGACAGGAGCGGATTCAAAAAGAGCCCTGCCCCGGTTGAAAGCATGGATTCATACGCAAACAAAACTGACACGCTCACGATTTATCCTACGGGAATCGAAACGAAAAATGTCTTTTTCACATATTCCATTGTCTCTACATCTCCTGCGAACGCGCACAGAGAAGGGGTAAACTACTACTGGAACAGGGATGTACCTCCTGTTTACGATGTATCTCTCAGCAGGTCTGAAGACACACCAGGAAAAAGGATTACCGATGTGCCTGAAAGTCTTGCCGGAGTAGCCGGACTCGGAAAAGAGGTTTCAGGGACCGGCCCTGCAGGCATCAGGGCGCAAAGGATTGTTGAATATCTTGGTTCTCATTGCACATACAGCCTCGATGGTATGCAGGTGCCTGAGAACAAGACCCCTGTCGAGGTCTTCCTGGAGAAAAGAAAGGGGGCATGCGAACATTTCGCCAGCGCTATGGCGATCATGCTCAGGGGCGCGGGCATACCGTCACGCGTTGTGACCGGCTTTCTTGTAACCGAGTTCAACACTGCCGGCAATTATTACATGGTAAGGGCAAGCGACGCCCACGCCTGGGTGGAATACTGGGACGGGGCTTGGATAAAGGCCGACCCCACACCTTCCGGAGGAGTTCAGCCGCGGAGGACACGCACGAACTGGCTTGATGCAATGCGCTTCAGATGGATACGCTGGGTCATTCAGTATTCGCTTAACGACCAGATAAACTTTGCTAAATATGTCAGGTTTAACGCCCCTAAAATCCCCAAGGCGGCCGCCACGCCGAAATGGCTTTCATTCCTCATTCCTGTTTTTTTTCTGGGGGCTTCCCTCATATTATTTATCCGGTACAAGAGATTGTCCCTTTATGAAAAAGCACTGCTATCGCTCAGGCGTAAGGGGCTCAAGCTCGATGATGGTGCTGAGCATGAAACCCATCTCAGACAGGTCAATGAACAGCGTCCTGAACTTTCAGCCCCATTCGAGGCCTATCAGAAAAAATACCTTTCCTGGCGCTTTGGCAACAAAAAGATCGACATGCAGACATTGACGGATGAGTTTATCAGACGCATCTCCGGCTGGGGCAAACAGCCTTAACTTTTTCCTCAGATATTAAAACTCGGCTTTAATATATCTTGTTTAATTACAATCCCTACTTGCTCCATTTATTCATGATCTTATCTTTTATAACCTGGATATACATCCAGTCTTCAATTAAGTTTTCAGCCGAGTCAGTTCCTGTATTTTTAAGCCATTCTCTTTCAAGTCTGACTTCAGTCGGATCTCCTGACAATGAAGAGAAGTTTATTTTAAAGGCATAGCCATCACATTTGCATGAAGCTTCCAATTCAGGAATTAAATGTTCAGCACCAAAAACATAGACAGGCAATATTAAGGCAACAAGAAATGGGATCAGTTTTTTCATTTACCCCTCCCCTTTTCTGTTTCAATCGAATGCCATATCCTCAGCATTGTACCGGCCGGTTTCTCCAGCAACCTGAAAATAAAGGTTTTTCATTGAGATGATAATATGAAGTTGAGTCAGAGCATCAGCGATCGGACCCAACGATTGGTTGGCCAATATATTCGACAAAAAGACCTGATTTCTTCGCCGCTATAAATTGTCTTCTGTCGGACGTTATAAACAGGTCAGCCCTCCATTCAAGCGCACATGCAACATGAAGAGCGTCCATCGCGCGCAACGGATTGTTTTCGAGAAGCTTCACCGATCGTGAGACTACCGAAGGGGTTATCTGCAAAACTGTTGCATCGCTGACATCATTCAACAGTTGTCTCTTTACGGCACGATAATCGTTAAGAGTCAGGATGTGTTCCCTCAGCCTCCTATTAAGGGCGGAGATGATTTCGGGCACCAGAACAACTGAGAAAGCCAACTCAGAAGCATCACCAAGGAAGCGCTCCAGTTTATCGCTGCCGATCTCTTGCACATATCTCTTTGCAAAGGATGATGAATCAACCGCAAGCTTCATGAAGTTGTGTCACGCTCTTCCAAGATAGCGGAAGACAAATCACTTCCCTGAATCCGCAAACAGACTCCCGTTTCCTTCCATGCAGGGGATCTTCGAGCTTTATCAGAAAACGGAACTACTTCTGCTACCGGCTTTCCTCGCCTGAGAAGAATAATGGTCTCTCCATGTTCTACCTCAGTTATAAGGTCCGAAGCCATTTTCCTGAAATCTGTGAATGCAACACTCTTCACTGAGCACCTCCTGATGTGTACATTAAAATGTACATTCCGGGTGGTGTTTTGTCAAGATTTTCTTTTTTTCCTAACGTCGAAACCAGCCGGATCGTATTGATCGGCTGTATTGCACTTGTTAGGCCTGTAATTGTTAAGTGAAATAGCTACCTTCACATTATCTTCATTCGGCACCAGCTGATCATGAGACGGCAGAAGGTCATTAAACACTTTCAGATTTTTCATGGGTTCTTCAGTATTTTTTGTTTTGCTCTTCATAGATTTTCTGCCTTCTCTCCAGTAGCCTGGACCATAATTTACCGGGAGCCGGCAGGAGCTGCTGATGATAAAATGATATCAAGTTTACAGTCATTTTATCATCAGTGTCCCCCGGTTAGTTAAGGAGCAACTGGGAATTAACAATTTCATTTAATGCATCAATTGGAGCTTTTAAGCCGGTTATATTTATTCAGTATCTTTGTGAGACGGCTGTGGGGAATCGCATAGATTGTGTTCCCGTTTATGCCTGTCATGGTTTCAGCTGCGACAAGTGCATTGACAATCGCCTCCTCCGTTGCCTGGGCTGTTGCCTCGAAGAATGGGTCTATATGCTCGTTTGGAAGCATCATGACATTTTTTATTCCGCCCGGAACGGATGAACCGGGATTTGCGGTGGAAAAGGCGATGAATATGTCGCCAGAGTAGTTGTCTCCCATGCCTCCCATTCTACCAATGCCAAGAGGCACTCTTTTCGCAAGCCTCTTGAGCTGATGAGGCAGAAGCGGTGCATCGGTTGCAACGACAACCACTATAGATCCATCCCTTTTATCGTATGCAGCAGAATAGATTACAGGCATCATATCCGTAAGTTCCTTTCCTACTGGAACGCCCGCTATCGTAAGAGTCCTTCTTGACCCGTAATTTGCCTGAACCAGCACCCCGACAGTATAGTCCTTTCCGCCAGCATTAACCACTCTCGATGAGGTTCCTATGCCTCCTTTGAACTCATGGCACATCATGCCCGTGCCGCCGCCTACATTGCCCTCGGCGACAGGCCCGGATTTGGCGCTGTTGAGAGCATTGACGACATGTTCCTTTTTCACGTGGAAACCATCTATGTCGTTCAGCCGGCCGTCGTAGGTTTCTGCAACTACAGGCAGACCGCCATATAAATCAGGAGATATCAGGGTCGGATCACTCAATGCGTTTTTGCAGAGCCAGTCTATCAGGGTGTCGCGAACTATACCGACACTGAATGTGTTGGTGATCATTATAGGCGATTCCAGGAAACCGGACTCTTCAACCCACGTAGTGCCGGTCATCTCGCCGTTCCCGTTAAAAGCGAACCATGCAGCGAAAAGGGGATCTGTTTTACGGCTTGCAGGAAGAATTGCCGTTACGCCCGTTCGTACTGGCCCCTTCCCTACTTCAAGTTTCCCCTGTCCGGAGATGAGTGTCGTATGACCGACCTCGACGCCTTTGACATCTGTTATGGCGTTATATTTTCCGGGCTTGCCTTCAAAGGGAATGCCCAGTTCGCGGGCCCTGGGCTTATCTGTGGCAAGAACAAGCGTTGCGCTTAAGAAAACGGCTGAAAGCGTCAAAATACAAACAGCAAGAGAACACTTTAAATTTTTGAGCATTGATCTGATCCTCCTGACATTGCGTATATGTCTCTTAAAACATCACGGCGCTATGGTGAGAGACACCGGGTACTGTTTGTCGGACTGGTGGTTCGGATCATAACTCACTACAGGCAGTACGGTCATGATAAGCGTCCGCTTGCCGGTGACATCGAAATCCACTCGTGCCGAACCCGAGCTTAAATCAACGATCTCTCCGTCGCTGGATGCATCCAAACCGGGAACTGCCTGCACGACCCATCTCACGCCTGCGTCGGGCTGGGTATTGATCGATACCTGGAACGATGCTTGCATTACATTTTCCCGTTTGACCTCCAGATATGCGCACCCTGTAAGCATCGGAGGTTCGGGCACGTTATAGGTCTGCGCTGACAGAGTCAACATATCGATCAGAATGGTCGCTTCAGGAAGGAATGCGTACTGCTCGGTGAAGGTCGGCAGACGCCTGAAATGTACGCCGTCGTCGCGAAGGCCCGCATAATAGCGCCAGCGGTCAAAATGCACGACAGAATCTTCGAATGTGTCGCCGCCTGGATTGATAAGCGAATTTATCGCGTCCACGAAATGAGGCTCGTTTACATACAGGTCAGGCGTGTTCCTGGAAGCCACCCATAGCTGCGGAAGGAAGCTGTCATCGCCGTTAAAATAATAATCGCGCAGAAAATGAATGTATAGCGCCGAGCCATACATGTACCAGGTGTCGTAGTTGTCATATCTGAGAAGGCTCCAGAAAGGACGGGCCTGGAAATCCTTAACACAGTACGTGACCGACGGACCATAAAACTGCTCGACATAGGAGGCGGACATCTCGAAAGCGCATCCGATCTCGTACCAGTCGTTCGCCGCATGCGTCGTATGGTTGAACTCGTGTCCCACTGTCTGGGGCAAAACATCCCAGCCATAATCGCCGAACGGGTCTATTTTCATGTAGCTTGCCCGTCCACCCCAAGGGGTCATGAATTTTTCAGAAACGATATCCACCAGGCATGTATTGATGCCGCGGCAGATAAAGACATCGAACCTGCCATCCTGCCCGCACATGCCTTCATCGGAAGGCGGTGGCGTAAAGCCCTGAAGCTCTATCTGCCAGTACCAGGCGTCATCAAGGTTCTTTATTACCTCTTCAGATGCGGCCAGCTCGTTTGTGGAATGGTAGTGCACAATATAGGGATACTTCTCGGAAGCCACGGAATAAGGCCAGTATTCCGGGTTTTGGCAGGGCTTGCAGTCTTTCGATAAAGGCGCGGCTTCATTTGACGATGAAGATGAATCTGAGCCGCAGCCTGCAATAACAACTGACAAAGTTGCCATTAGCAATAAAAAACCAAATTTTGTTTTTATATGGGACTTAATATCAAGGTTGGACATACTCTCGACCCTCCCCTTATAATTTTTATATTTATTAACGCCTGGAATACTCTGTGAAGACAATCATCAGATAATATGAGCACAACAGCAGCCTTGGCGGAAAACATTATTTCAGAAGAGCTTATAGTTGTTGAGCCTCAGAACAAATCCAGAGCCCTTTCCATCCAACATGTCGCCCGTTCCCTTAATAAAATGGAGCAATGAGTCGATCAACATGAAATAAAAAACCAGCAGAAATTATAAAATTGTTTTTTAATGGTTGTTTTCATACAGAAAATCTATCGGTATCCGATTGGTTCATCTTTAAAAAAAATATCTTATTTTGAGCCTTAATGATTTCTTCGGTTGCCGGGGCCGGGACCTATTATCCTGCCTGCTGCCTCTACATCCCTTCTGATGCCGTCCATGATTGCTGCAGGTTCCGCAGGGCTCGAACCCTTGCCGGGATATATTTCGTATAGCCTTCTGTACTTGACGGGCGTGAAATCCGGCATGATCACGTTTGCACCGGACATCAGCGACCTGACGCGGTTTTTAGGGTCGATTGTCGTAAGTGCGGTTGTTGCGGGGATGTTTGTGTTCCGGGTCATAATGCGCGTCATGGCTATCATTTTGAGAACCAGTTCGGGACTGCCTGTAGGATAACCTGCCAGCGGGGTTTGTGGATGCGCAATGAAAGGCCCTATCCCAATCATATCGATGTCTAGCTCCCTGAACATCATTATGTCATCGGCCAGAGATTCTACCGTCTGTCCCGGAAGCCCCACCATGACTCCGGAGCCGGTTTCAAATCCCAGGGATTTCAGATGCTTGAGGCATTTAATCCTGTATGACTGATTGCCTCCGGGTTTAATATGCTTATACAGATCACTGTCCGAGGTTTCATGCTTGAGCAGGTATCTGTCAGCGCCTGCCTCTTTAAAAAGCTCATATGCCTTAAGAGGCCATTCACCTGTTGAAAGCGTTATTACAAGGCCGGTTTCATCTTTTATCCGCTTGATGAGGTTGACGATTTTCTGAGCAGAGTAAAACGTATCTTCACCAGACTGCAGGACAATGGTCCCTATTCCTGAATTGAGAATATCCCTGGCGCCGGCCAGTATCTCATCATCGGACATCCGGTATCTTTCAAGGGTATTATTGTTGCACCCGAGACCGCAATAATGACAGTCCTGTATGCAGTAGTTCGAAAACTCGATAATCCCCCTCAGATAGACTTCATCTCCAACGTACTTTTTCCTTGCTCTGTCAGCTTCCGCAAACAGGGCGGAAGGATCATCCTCAGACAGTATTTTTACGATCTTGCTTTTGTTGTATGTTTTTTTTTCTTTCAACTCACCACTCTCAACTCTTCACTCACCACTCACCACTTTCTTTTAAATATACAAATCCCTCTCCCCGTTTTCCATGCGTTTGAGCCTGCTGTTGATCGTACGTTTGAGGCCTGCGCTTTCGGTATCGGTCAGCAGCTTTTCCACAAGCTTATTTCCCGCCTTCTTCGTTCTGCTGCTTGCATAGTCAAGAAGATATTCTTCAAATGTAAGAATACCGTTTGTCCTACAGAATTTTTTAATAAGCCCGGGTTTGGCCAGTTCCATAAAGTCGGCGCCTGTTCTTCCCAGCCTGTAGCATGCTGTGCAGAAGCTCGGGATAAGCCCCTGCTGAACTATCTCGTAAATTACTTCATCGAGAGAGCGCGTATCTCCGAGATTGAACTGGGCCGCCATGAAATCGTTGCCGCCGTGGTCATGGTATCCGCCGGGATTCGTTCGAGATCCGGCACTTATCTGCGAGACCCCCAGGCTGAATATTTCGTTTCTGAGCGCAGCTGACTCGCGGGTGGTAAGTATCATCCCGGTATATGGCACCGCCAGTCTCAGTATGGCAACAAGCTTCTTGAATTCATCATCACTTACCGGATGCGGCGGTTTTATTGCCGCGGGAGCATTAAGTGCAGGTTCCAGCCTTGGTATCGAGATAGTATGCGGCCCTACCCCGCATTCCTTTTCCAGATTCCGGGCATGATATAAAAGCCCCATAACTTCGAACCTGTAATCATAGAGACCGAACAGTGCGCCCATTCCCACATCGTCGATGCCGGCCTCCTGCGCCCTGTGCATTGCCGTTACTCTGTATTCATAGTTTCTTTTCGGGCCTGTCGGATGCATCTTTTTATATGTCGCATGATGATAGGTCTCCTGGAAAAGCAGGTATGTGCCAATTTTTGCAGCCTTTAATCTCTTGAACTCATCAACCTCAAGCGGCGCCACCTCAACGTTGATTCGCCTGATTTCTCCGTTGAAATTGGTCGTTGCATATACCGTTTCGATTGCTTCGATAAAATAATCAAGGCTTGAGCGAGTCGGGTGTTCCCCGCAAAGCATAAGTATGCGTTTGTGGCCTTCGGCCTCGATAGCCTGAGCCTCAGTTGCTATCTCTTCCATCGTAAGCGCCACCCTCTTAAGCTCTTTGTTGGCGCGTCTGAATCCGCAGTAAAGACAGTTGTTTGAACAGTGGTTGGCTATGTAAAGTGGCGCGAAAAGTACCAGACGGTTGCCGTATATCGACTCTTTCACATAGCGGGCAGTCATAAGTATTTCCTGAACAAGCTCTTTATCCTCGGTCTGAAGAAGCACTGCTGTTTCTTCAGGAGTAAGGCCTTTCAATTCCCTTGCTTTATCAAGAACATCCTCGACCCTTCTTTTCTCAGGTCTGGCGGAAGTATCGAGAACATGTTGAATCTTTTCATCATCGATAAAGTCTTTCATAAGTCGCTTCCTTTTAGTTGTTCATCTTTTTTTCAAACGCCATGAGCGCTGCAGGGAATGGTTCAAGAGAGCGCCTGATGACACCCTGCAGAAATGAGATGGCCACCCCGTAATTTGTGATTGCCGCACCGGCCTGATGCGCCTTCTGAATTCTGCTCATCATTTCGCGCCTGGTCAGCATGCATCCGCCGCAGTGAATGATCAGTTTATATTCGGAGAGGTTGTCCGGATAATCTCTGCCTGCATACGCCTCTGCCTTTACATCAAAACCGAGGTACTGCCTCAGCCACCTTGGTATCTTTACCCTTCCTATATCATCTTCGAGCGCATGATGCGTACAGGCCTCTGCAATAAGAACCCTGTCGCCTGGTTTCAGTTTATCGATTGCAGCGGCTCCCTGTGCCGCGATTGACAGGTCACCTTTCTGTCTGGCGAACAGAATTGAAAATGTTGTGAGCTTGATATCCCTTGGCACATCCGCAGAAACCTTCAGTATTGCCTGTGAATCTGTAACGACAACATCAGGCTTTTTATTGATCATTGCAAGCATCGCCGGAAGCTCCCGTTCCTTTACCACAAATGCCGCTGCATCATTGTCGAGCGTATCCCTTATCGTCTGCACCTGAGGCAGAATAAGCCTTCCTTTCGGTGCCTGCAGATCAATGGGCACGACCAGTACTGCAATGCCACCCGGATTCACAAGATCACCGATAAGCCTGGGGGGTTCGATAAAGTCATCTGGAGCAACCTCTATCAGCTGTTGTTTGACCGCATTCACATAGTCATCCCTCTCAGATGAGCTGACGCTGGAAACCTCTACAACTCTCGAATTTTTGCCCCTGATATTTTCAAGAAACGCCTGTTCAGGTTTGACAAGATCGGCCTTGTTTATGATGACGATGACAGGTATTTTATTCTCACCAGCCTTTAAAAGTACTTCATCTTCGAATGCTGTCCATGCATCCGGTTCGGTTACAAGCAGAATTACATCAGCCCTGTCATATATCTTGCGTGTTTTGCTAAGCCTCAATTGAGCGAGCTCCGAGCTGTCATCGACCCCTGCCGTGTCAAGGAAAAGCACTGGCCCAAGAGGTAGAAGCTCGCATGCCTTTTCAACAACATCAGTCGTTGTGCCTGCAACCGGAGAAGTAATTGCATAGTCCTGTCCGATAAGCATATTCATAAGGCTCGATTTTCCGACATTCGTTCTGCCGAATATCGCAATGTTAAGCCTGTTTGCTTTTGGTGTTTCCTGCATTTACCTATCCTTTATAAGGCCCCTCGCCTTTGAATCCAAGGGCCGTAAGCGCATATGGATCGAGTGCCCTGGCGATAAGCTCTTCACTGAGAATATCTTTCATATAGGTCCTGAAATCCATGCCGTCTTCCTCCCTGTATGCGTTTAATATTTCAGTCGCCTTCTCATAGCCGATATACGGCACCAGGGCCGTTATTATCATGGGACTTGCATAAGCAATTCCTGAGCATTTTCCAGGATCAGCCGAAATGCCAGATACATGCGCGGCAAACATATTATCCACATTTGAGAGAATGTCCATGCTTTCGAGCAGTGCATCAGCCAGCATGGGCATGAATTCCACTATCTGAAACGTCGAGCGGCTCGCAGCTTCCGTCACGATAAGGTCATTCGCAACTACACGTATACCTGCCTGAATCACAGCCTCCATGATAACCGGATTTATCTTTCCGGGCATGGCCGATGAGCCCGCCTGCATGGAAGGAAGCCTTATTTCTCCAAGCATGTTCATCATCCTCAGATCCCCTGCAATCTTTATCAGGTTCGATGCATGGGCCTTCATGATGCCTGAAACCTCGACGAATGCATCCGCGTTCGCGGTCTCGCCAGCGAGATTCTCGCCGCGGCTCAGTCCAAGCCCTGTGATATCCCTCAACTTCTCGATGACGAGGAAAATATAATCCTTCGGCGCCGAGATGCCGGTGCCTATCGCAGTCCCGCCGAGATTGACCACCCTGAGCCTCTCTTCGCATTTGAATGTCCGCCAGCGGTCACGCCCCAGTGCCTCAGAGAAGGCGGAAAACTCCATCCCCAGAGTAAGAGGAACCGCCTCCTGCATCTCGGTCCTGCCCATCTTAACGATCTCACCGAACTCCTTTTCCTTTTTCTGGAATTCACCCTGAAGCAAGGCGATATCCCGGCTCAGTTTTCTGAGCGCAATTATCGCCGCTACTTTTACCGCCGTGGGGTAGACATCATTCGTTGACTGGTGAAGGTTTATGTCTTCTATCGGATGAACGATCGAATAATCCCCTTTATCGCCATTCAATATCTCTATGGCCCTGTTGGCTATGACTTCATTGACATTCATGTTTGTCGAAGTGCCGGCTCCGCCCTGCATGGCATCGATGGGAAATTCAGCATCCAGTCTGCCCGAAACCACTTCATCGCAGGCCTGTACTATCGCACTTGCCTTTTCCTGCTTCATCCAGAACGTTTCCATGTTCGCCAGACAGCAGGCCTTCTTTACCTGCGTCAATGCATGTATCAGACCGGCATTCACCTTCCTTGAACTTACAACAAAGTTTCTGAGTGCCCTTTGAGTATGTATGCCCCAGTATGCTTCTGCCGGGATATCGAGTCCCCCGAGAAGATCATGTTCGATCCGATATTTCTGCACTTTCACACCTCCTCTAACCAAATTAAAAGGGCTTGACCAGAATTACCAGTCAAGCCCTCTCTTTCCCTTGATTCAGGTCAATAAATCAGTGTTTTGAGCAGCCACAGCATCCTTCATCTTCTATATGGGGAACGGCAACGCCCCTCTTCACATAATGGGTATGAAGAAGATCATGTGATTTGTGTCCGAGCGGCTCTTTGAGGAAGTTTTCATAGAGCTTCTTGACGGATTCATTTTCATGAGACTGGCGCTTCTGCTGTACCTGTCCGTCATCTCTGTAAAGGGCTTCTGCACGCAGCATTCTGATCTCATCGTTCGTCGGGATCGGTGAACCGCCGCCAGCAACGCATCCGCCGGGACAAGCCATTATTTCGATGAATGCATATTCGGCTTTTTTATCCCTGATGAGATCCATGATTTTTCTTGCGTTTCCAAGCCCGTGGGCAACTGCAATCTTAACTTTCCCAAGAGGCCCCACTTCAACCTCGGCCTCTTTGACTCCTTCGAGACCTCTAACCGGAGTGATGTCGAGACTCGGAAGGTCATGGCCCGTAACAACAGCATATACTGTCCTGAGGGCCGCTTCCATTACGCCGCCGGTTGCTCCGAATATCGTACCTGCTCCCGTGTACTCGCCCATGGGCGCATCGAAGTCCTCGTCCGGCAGGTTGACGAAATCAATGCCTGCTTCCTTTATCATGCGGCCGAGTTCCCTTGTAGTAAGGACATAGTCAACATCGCGGTATCCGCTCGAGCACATCTCGGGACGACTTGCTTCATACTTCTTCGCTGTGCAGGGCATGATGGAAACGCTTACTATGTCTTTCGGATCAACGTTTGCAAACTGTGGATAGTATGTCTTCACCAGCGCGCCGAACATCTGCTGAGGTGATTTGCATGTCGAAAGGTGATCAAGAAGATCCGGATAGAAATGTTCGCAGAACTTGATCCAGCCGGGGCTGCAAGATGTCACCATCGGCAGGGTTCCGCCTTCCTTGACTCTTTTCAGAAGCTCATTGCCTTCCTCTATGATCGTCAGGTCGGCCGTGAAGTTCGTATCGAACACCCTGGCAAAGCCAAGTCTGCGTAGAGCAGCTATCATCTTTCCTGTTACGAGTGATCCGGGAGGCATACCGAACTCTTCTCCAAGGTTTGCGCGGATCGCAGGAGCTTCCTGTACAACAACATGCTTCGTCGGATCCTGAAGAGCGGCCCATACCTTGTCCACATCATCCTTTTCATACAATGCGCCGACCGGGCATGCCATCACGCACTGTCCGCAGTTGATGCAATTCGTTTCGCCGATAGGAAGGTTGAATGCCGGAGCGACTTCGACATGAGGTCCTCTTTTCACAGGACTCAACGCGTTGACTGACTGTACCTGTGCACATACTGTTACGCAGCGATGGCAGTGTATGCATTTTCTGTTGTCCCTGACTATTGACGGGCTTGAATCATCGATTTCAGTCTTAGTGAAATCAGGATATTCGAATCTCACTCTTCTGACATTGGCAAATTCAGCAACCTTCTGAAGTTCGCAGTTTCCGTTTCTTATGCAGAAATTGCATTCGCTCGGATGATTCGCGAGTAGCAACTCTATTATCATTTTCCTGGCATTTCTTACTCTTGCAGAGTTCGTATGAACCACCATATTATCACTTACCGGAAACACGCACGAGGCAACAAGATTTCGCATTCCATCGACTTCGACAACGCACACCCTGCAAGCGCCAGGCGTATGATTTATATTCTGCCATGCACAAAGCGTAGGGATCGTTATGTCCGCCTTTTTTGCTGCTTCCAGAATTGTTGTCCCAGCTGGAACTTTGACCTCTTTGCCGTCAATTTTCAAGGATATCTCTGACATTATGGCTGCCCCTTTCTAAATAGATTTGTTGGGTAATTTCAATAGATTTGCATATTCTCAAACCAAGAATCTGTCAATATAATATTTAATATTATTGTTTATCAACAATAATTAATCTATTTATTATTTATTGTTACAACAATAAGGTTTTAGAACAATGTTTTATGTTATTATTATCGATGAATTATTGATTTTATGAATTTCCATTCAACATTTGAAAGCAAAAAAGGGATAGCAATTCCTTGCCATCCCTTTAAAAAATTATCAAACAATTATGACCTGTATAACCGGTTGCCTGATTATGATATTAAGGAGGACTCAAACTGCTTCCACACCCAGTTATACTGTTACCTAAACCCCTTTTTCAGGCCCTACCACATTAACCATCATATTAGATGGTTGCATTATTGTAATACTAACACAACAATTATATTATGGCAATGACATTTAAATGTCATTTAAATGTTATAAAAAAACATTCGGTTACAAATCTTCTAAAGGATTTTGTCTCTTTCGCCGAAAGTTTTATATATTGCTAATTTTTGCCATGGGAGGCATGCATGAACGAAAAGCCGGCTGTCGAATACGGCAAAAAGCTTATAACTGCAGAAAAGGCGGTTAAATCCATATCGCAGGGTAAGAGGGTCTTTGTTGGTTCATTCTGCGGCGAGCCTCAACATCTTGTTTCAGCACTTATCAACAACACCTCGAATTTCTTTGATATTGAACTGATAAGATTTTTAAATCTTGAAGGCTCTCTTATGGGTCTTGTCGCCGAAGAAACAAAGGGAAGAAGCTATCATGTCCGGTCAATATACCAGGGCTCCGGGATGCTTACGGGCCTCTCGGCAGCAAAACGCTTCCTGACTCCTGTGAATCTTTACATGGTGCCTCAGCTTTTTCTCAAAAGGCATATCCCAATTCATTATGCTCTGGTCCAGGTCAGTCCGCCTGATGAATTCGGCTGGATGAACCTGGGAATATCAGTGGACATAACCCTGGCGGCAGTACAGGCAGCAGACATTGTAATTGCACAGGTTAACTCAAATATGCCCAGGATACCAGGATACGGCATGCTTCATATCGATGATGTGGATTATATAGTCGAACATGATGAGGAACTCCTGACAACATATCCCGTACCTGATTTGCCGGGTATGGAAAATATTGCAGGTTATCTCTCAAATCTGGTGGATGACGGCTCAACAATCCAGCTTGGTCCCGGCATCCCTGGTGAACTTGCCGAAAAGGCCCTTGGGAAAAAAAACGATCTCGGCATACACAGCCAGTTCATACTTGATTCAATGCTCGCCCTGTGCAGAAAAGGCGTAATAACAAACCGCAAAAAGGGATTCAATGACGGCAAGATGGTTGCGTTCGGAGCCATAGGCTCTGATGAGCTTTACAGGTTCCTTGACACGAATCCTGCTGTCGAATTCAGGCCGAGTGATTATGTCAGCAACCCGCGCATCATAGCCAGACACAATAAAATGGTTGCCATCAATCTGGCTTCCGCCATAGATCTCAAGGGACAGGTTTCAGCAGACGGCATGCCCCAAAACCATTTTGCAGACGTCGCAGGGATGGTCGATTTTACTAGAGGCGCCTCAATGTCTGAAAGAGGTAAAACAATTATAGTAATACCTTCTGCATCTCATGATGAGCAAACCAGCAATATTATCCCTGAGATTTCCACCGGCGCTGTTGCCATTACTGCTCCTGATGTAACATACATAGTCAGTGATTATGGAGTCGTGAACCTCTTCGGAAAGAATATCCAGGAAAGGGCCATGGCAATCATCAGCATTTCCCATCCTAAATTCAGGGATGAACTTTTCAATAAAGCCAAGGAACTCGGTCTTATAAGCCAGGAACGAAGCATCAACGAATCCATTAACGGCATCTATCCCGCATGGATGGAAGAGACCATGGAAGCAGGCGGTGAAAAGATCACCTTCAGGCCCGCCAAAACCACCGACAGCAGGCTCATTCAGGAACACTTCTATTCAATGGACAAGAATGATATATCAAAGCGGTTCTTCGGCTTGAGAATGCATTTTTTCTGGGATGAGCTCAAGAACATGTTCATGGTTGACTATAAAAGCAAATTCTCAGTTATTGCCTATGTGGGAGAAGAAGGCCTCGGCAAGGTCATCGGAGTCGGCATGTACTGCATTGACGAGGGTAAAGATATTGCGGAAGTTGCATACTCCCTTGACCAGAACTGGCAGGGCAGGGGAATCGCCGTAAGACTTCAGCAGAAAATAGTTGATGCCGCAAGACATAACGGAATTGCCGGTCTGTATGCAATGACATTCCCTGACAACAACTCCATGATCAAACTTTTTAAAAGGCTCCCGTATAAAATATCAAACCGCTATGAAGACGGCGCACTGATAATGGAAGCATCTTTTTCCGAACCAAAAGAATAAATTTCAGGAGGAATATAAATGGAAATTTCAATAGAGAATTTGTCTTCCAGAATAAGGGTTTTATCAGTCACCGGAAGGATTGATGCAGTAACCGCACCCGAAATGGAAAAGGCTGTTACAAATTCCTTTGCCGAACCGAAATCAGGCTGTATACTTAATCTCTCCGGGGTCGATTACATGAGCAGCGCGGGAATCAGGGTACTTGTGCTCGGCTCGAAATCAGCAGCATCGACCGGAGGGCTTTTCTATGTGTCAGATCTCCAGGAAAACGTCCGCAAAATTCTTGAAATAGTAGGATTCCTTCCATTAATCGATGTCTTTACCGAAGTTTCTCTGGCAAAAGACACCGCAATCAAAAAACTTTCATAAGCCGGATATCAGGGGGATAAACGCCTGTAAAAGAGATGCTGAATAAATTTACAAGAAGTCTTACCACCAAGCTTGTACTACAGATATCCAGTACTGTTCTCATTATCTATTCAATCGTGTTCGCATATAATTATTTTGAATCCAGAAAACAGATTTCAGCCTACGCAGAGATGCATTGCAGGGAAGTCGCAGACAGTACGGCAAATCTAATCATATCGACCATGCATGACGCTGAAAAGGCAGGCATGGATTCGATCCCTGTATTATTGCAGAAAATAAATGACACTGTGCTCATAACAACCCTGATTGAAATGATCGTAAGACAGAATCAGCAGCTGGAAGGCGCCCTGCTCATTATTGGTGACTCAGGCAGAACCGATGAGCTTTCAGAAATACATTATCACAGAACTCCACGAGGTATAAAAAGGGCATCCGTTGACGTCATCAAAAAGGACTCTGCATATCTGGAGCTGTATGAAATCTCCAGAAAATCACACAATCCGTTCTGGAGCAGGCCCATGATAGAGCCCGAACTCGGTTATCCCATGGTTGTTTTCACGATACCGATATTGGATAAGCATGACATCGACAATGAGTTCAAGGGCACATTCCTTATCAAGGTTTCGCTTCTAAACATTGCGGAAACCATATCAACAGTAAAAGTCTTCAATACCGGTTACTGTTTCATAATATCAGGCGACGGTACATTAATAGCCCATCCATTTACCGATAAAATCGGACGTGAAACAATTTTCCAGCTTGCAAAAGAGTATAACAACCCGTCGGTTACCAGCATTGGAACAAATATGATCAGCGGAAAAACAGGATTTTCAATATTCAACAGCATCATTCTTAAAGAAAGCAGTTTTATATATTATATTCCCATCACCGAATATGGCTGGTCACTGGCCGTTCTCTGTGCCGAATCAGATATGTTCAGCGGTATGGATGAGCTTTCGAGACGCCTTATCGGACTTTCTCTGGGGGGACTGCTCATACTCCTGATATTCGTGGCATTCATATCAGGAAGAATAACCAGACCGCTTAGAAGCCTTGCGGTCGCGGCGCAGGCAATAGGCAAGGGAAACCTTGATTATAACATACCGAGAACAAACATCAGGGATGAGGTGGGTGTCCTGACAAACGTATTTTCGGATATGAAAGAATCACTAAAAAAACACATAGAAAAACTTACTGAAACCACTTCTGCAAAAGAGCGCATAGAAAAAGAGCTGCAGATTGCACATGATGTTCAGATGAGCATTCTTCCAATGCTCGATTCATTACCGGAATCAAGTGAATTCGATCTGTTCGCCCTTATGTCTCCGGCCAGGGAAGTGGGCGGTGACATGTATGATTTCTTCATGACTGATGAAAACTCATTGTGGCTTATAATTGGAGACGTCTCAGGCAAAGGTATTCCTGCGGCATTTTATATGGCGCTTACGAAAACGATGCTTCACATGTCATCCTATTCGAACTCTACTCCCGGTGAAGTCTTGACAGTAGTAAATAATGAGCTATGCAGAAACAATCCCTACTCCATGTTCATAACGATTTTTATTGCCCGCCTGAATCTGAGGACCGGGGTCCTTTTATACTCGAATGCAGGCCACAATCCGCCTGTTATTGTCCAGAAAAATGGCGGACTCTCATTCATGGACGAAAGGATCGGCCCCGCCTGCGGTATGGCTTCCGGGATAAAATACGGAACCAGGAGATCAAAATTTTCAAAGGAATCTACACTCTTCATGTTTACAGACGGAGTAACGGAAAGCATTAACAGTTCAGGATGCCTGTTTACTGAAGAAAGGCTTAATGAAGTTTTATTGAGGGCTGCCGATATGGGTCCGCGGGAACTTATTTCCAAAACCATGCAAACGATAGGGGCTTTTGCTAAAGACATGCCTCAGAATGACGATATTTCCATGCTGGCGGTTAAATATCATGGAATGGGTTCTGAAACTTCTCATACAAAAAATGCCCATATTTACATTGAAAATAAACAGGATAATATCGAGAGGATCGACGCGTTCATAACTGATTTCTGCAATTCATCGGGCATAAAAGAATCCATAATAAATGACCTCAACCTCATTTTTGAAGAGCTTTTCATAAACATATGCAAATACGCATATACAGACAACAGAACTCATCATGTCTACATTTCGCTCAGTTTTGACGGCACGGAGATCACTTTTTCAATCGAGGATGACGGCAACCGGTTCGACCCTCTCGCATACAATCCGCAGCCATACTCGGCATCCATTGAAGATATAAAGATCGGCGGACAGGGAATCAGGCTTGTTGTAAGCCTCTCAGATTCTATCAGCTATGAGTATAAAAACGGGAAAAACATAATTACAGGGAAAAAAATAGTCTGATCAGCAGACTTTTATTCTAGCTATATCAGGTATAACCGAAGAAGAAGCAGGTAGAAACAGTAAACGGGACGGCTTGAAGGCCGTCCCGGTCATCATCAGACTTTAACGACGTTCGAAGCCTGGGGGCCTTTCTGCCCCTGGACTACATCATACTTGACCTTGTCACCTTCCTGGAGCGTTTTAAAACCATCCTGTTTGAGAGATGAGAAATGAACAAATACATCCGTTCCGTCATCCTGTGTAATAAACCCAAAACCCTTTTTTTCATTAAACCATTTCACTGTTCCCTGCGCCATTAATACACCTCCGTTTAACGACCCCTAAGCCTGGCAAAGCATCAAGGCCTTTTGTTTTGTTTCTGGAACACGATTAGCTAACGAAACCTCGGAAAAAACTTCTTATTGGTTTTACCATGTTTCATGCCGATAATCCTTCCAGTTGGAGAATAATAAAAAGCAACTCCATTTCAAAGTCAAGCTAAATGAAGAATGATGAATAAATTTTACAGTGTACAGTTTTTATGCAAGAATATGCCGGATGAATTTCAAGCTCGTATCAGATTATAAACCCAGCGGCGACCAGCCCAGGGCAATCGATTCATTATGCGAAGGCATTGAAAAAGGTGTTCGTGACCAGGTGCTTCTCGGAGTGACAGGTTCAGGCAAAACATTCACCATGGCCTGTGTAATAGAGCGCATGAAGAGGCCGGCCCTTGTAATCGCACCCAACAAGATACTGGCAGCGCAGCTTTACGGCGAATTCAGAGAGCTTTTTCCCGATAACGCCGTCGAATATTTCGTCAGCTACTATGATTATTATCAGCCCGAGGCGTATGTACCTTCCCGCGACCTCTACATAGAAAAGGATTCGGACGTAAACGAAGATATAGACAAATTAAGACACAGGGCCACGCGGGCTCTTTTCGAGAGAGAGGACTGCATCATCGTGGCTTCCGTATCATGCATCTACGGCCTGGGCTCTCCGGAGGCCTATTCCGGGATGCTGCTCTTTCTGGAACAGGGCCGGGAGGAAAGCCGCGATAATATCCTGAAGAAGCTCGTCGAAATCCAGTACGAAAGGGGGGATTTCGACTTTCACCGGGGCTCCTTCAGGGTTCGCGGCGATACGATAGACATATATCCGGTACATGAAGAGGAAAAGGCCATAAGGGTGGAACTCTTCGGCGATGTCATAGAAACCATATGGGAGATCGATGCACTCAAGGGTTCGAAAATCAGGAAGCTCTCCCATTTCCCGATATATCCGGCCTCGCATTATGTGACGCCGGAAAGTCAGATGAAGAATGCAATCACTACAATCAAGGATGAGCTTGCCGACAGGCTCGATTTCTTCAGGTCCGAAAACCGGCTGGTGGAAGCGCAGAGGCTTGAAGAGCGCACGCGCTATGACCTGGAACTGCTTATGGAGACAGGCATATGCAAGGGTATTGAAAATTATTCCCGCCACCTCACGGGCAGAAAAGAGGGTGAGCCGCCCCCTACTCTCATGGATTATCTGCCCAGACACAGCCTTGTATTTCTGGATGAATCTCATGCTGGCGTTCCGCAGCTGATAGGCATGTACAGGGGTGACCACAGAAGAAAGGCCACCCTTGTGGATTATGGATTCAGGCTGCCGTCCGCTCTTGATAACAGGCCGCTCAGGTTCGACGAGTTCAATAATCTTGTCAATAAAATCGTTTATGTCTCAGCTACACCCGGTGATTATGAAATGAAACAGACCGGAGGCAAATTCACAGAACAGGTGGTAAGGCCCACCGGGCTTGTCGACCCTGAAATAGAAGTCAGGAAGGCCTCCACTCAGATTGACGACCTTCATTCCGAGATAACAAAGGTTACGGGCCAGGGCGGCAGAGTTCTTGTCACTACTCTTACCAAGCGCATGTCCGAGGAGCTGACCGACTATCTCGTCAACCTTGATGTGAAGGCGAAGTACATGCACTCGGATATAGACACCCTTGAAAGGATAGAACTGGTCAACGGCCTCAGAGAAGGGAAATTCGACGTGCTCGTCGGTATCAACCTGCTGCGCGAGGGGCTGGACCTTCCCGAGGTCGAACTTGTGGCCATACTGGATGCGGACAAGGAAGGCTTTCTGCGCTCGGAACGCTCGCTCGTGCAGACCTCGGGCAGGGCTGCTCGAAACATAAACGGCCGCGTCATATTTTACGCGGACAGGGTCACGGGCTCAATGGAAAGGGCCATGAAAGAAACGCAGCGCCGCCGCGAAAAGCAGCTCCTATACAACAAAGAGCACGGAATTACTCCGAAGAGCATTCAGAAAAACATCCGCGACATACTATCTTCAATCTATGAACGCGACTATGCCGATGTGAGTGCGGAGGTCAAAACCTCACAGGGCACTATCAGCATAAGACAGATTGAAAAGACCATAAAAGAGCTTGAAAAGAATATGACCGAAGCGGCAAAAACCCTCAGGTTCGAAGAGGCCGCGGAATTCCGCGATGAAATAAAAAGATTAAAGCGCATCAGGCTTGCGGTCGAAGATTAATCTATGACGACATGCACTCTTTCCGGTTACCGGATTACAAAAGCGGGCAATATGGCACTCATTGTTAAAGATTATATGCCTGAAAATATTATCCCGGCATCAGGCCCTATAGGCAGGCCGTCGCCGATTACCGGCCGCGGAAACATGCGCATGCTGGGCGATGACATGATTGTAAGAGAGCTGGTGCATGGAGGCTTTTTCGGAAATATAACGGGCAGAAGGTTTCTCGGGACATCTCGTAGCATCAGGGAACTCAGGATCAGCAATTATCTGATAGAAAACAGCATACGCACCCCGGAGATACCGGCCGTCCGCTTTGTCAAATGCGGGATATTCTATTCAATCGATATCATTACCCGGCTTGTGCCGGATTCCATCGACCTCCTCACATGGCTTGAAAAGTACAGGCTTGGGCAAAAAGGAGAAGTCTTGAGATTTGCACAGAACAGCTGGCAGGACAATCTGTTCACCACGATTTTTCATGAAACGGGCTCGATTGTGCGCAGGATGCACGACCTCGGCGTCTGGCATGCGGACCTGCATCTGAAGAACATCCTTCTGGACGAACATATGAACCCGTGGATTCTCGACCTGGACAAGGCATGGCATCTGCCTGTGCTTCCCGGTTTCATGCGGCGTATGAACCTCGATCGCTTTTTCCGCTCATGCAGGAAATGGACAGGCAAAGGGACTATATCCCTGCTGCCGGATTATAGATCAATTTTTATGAAAGGATATGATAATGGCCGAGCCTGAGGTTATTACAAAACTCGTTGAAAGGTTCAGAGACAATTACGCATCCTACAAATCTCAGGTTTACAACGAGACTCAAACACGCCGCGAATTCATAGACCCCTTCTTCAAGACTCTGGGCTGGGATATCGATAATGAGATGCACTTTTCCGAAAAGTACAAGGAAGTCGTCCACGAAGATTCAATAAGAATCGGGGGAATGGCGAAGACCCCTGACTATTCCTTCCGGATAGGTGGACGGCGGATTTTCTTCCTCGAAGCCAAAAAGCCTTCGGTCAATCTCAAGGACGATCCGGCCCCGGCTTTCCAGCTCAGGCGATATGCATGGACGGCCAAACTGCCCCTTTCAATACTGACTGATTTCGAAGAGTTCATCGTTTACGATACAAGGGTGCGGCCCGACATAAAAGACGCGCCGTCAAAAGCCCGTATCCTCTATTACCGCTATGATGAATATCCTGATAAATGGGATGAGATAGCATCGCTCTTTTCTCCCGATTCAATCAAAAAAGGCTCATTTGACAGGTTCGCTTCATCTGCAACAAGGAAGAAGGGAACCGCCGAGGTGGATTCCGCACTTCTCGCCGAGATCGAAGGCTGGCGCGAGCAGCTCGCACGCAACATCGCACTAAGGAACCAGGGTATAAACGAGCGCGACCTGAACTATGCCGTCCAGATGACGATCGACCGCATCATATTCCTTCGCATCTCCGAAGACCGCGGTATGGAAGAGTACGGCAGGCTGAAAGAGGCTGCATCAAGGCCGGGCGTTTATGAAAATCTGCGCTCCTTGTTCATAAGGGCGGACGAAAAATACAATTCCGGCCTGTTTCACTTCGCAGACGAGAAAAATCGAACGGGCCTCGCGGACAGTCTCTCTTTAAATCTTTCAATCGACGACAAGGTGCTGAAGGACATCCTCAAAAATCTATACTATCCGGAAAGCCCGTACGAGTTTTCAGTAATGCCTCCGGAGATTCTGGGCCAGGTCTATGAGAATTTCCTGGGCAGCGTCATCAGGCTCACAGCAGGCGGACGCGCAGTAGTGGAACAGAAGCCCGAGGTCAGAAAAGCGGGCGGGGTTTATTACACGCCATCCTATATTGTCGATTACATAGTCAGGAACACGCTCGGCAGACTCCTTGAGGGTAAAACGCCGCAGGAAATCGCCGGGGTGTCTGAAAACTGGCGATCATTAAAAAACGCCAGGGGAATCGCCGTTCTCGACCCGGCCTGCGGCTCAGGCTCTTTCCTGCTCGGAGCATATGCCTATCTGCTTGACTGGCACCTTATGTATTATTCCAATGAGCCCGAAAAATGGCTCACCGGAAAAGTGCCCAGAATTTACAGGAACAGGAAGGGAGAGCTGAGGCTTACGACAGTTGAAAAAAAGCGCATCCTTACGGCAAACATTTATGGCGTCGATATCGACCAGCAGGCTGTCGAGGTAACAAAACTCTCGCTGCTTTTAAAAGTGCTTGAAGACGAAAGCGACGAGACGATAAACTCACAGCTCAAACTTTTCCACGAGCGTGCATTGCCCGACCTGGGCGCTAATATAAAATGCGGCAACTCGCTTATCGGGCCAGATTATTTTTCGCTCAAACAGTCCAGGCTTTCTCAAACAGCAGCCCCCTCGTCTGTCATTTCGAACATGCCGCAGGGCATGGAGAAATCTATTGCTCCAGAAGGAGGATCCCTCCCTGACAGTCGAAATGACAAAACAGAAAGTCAAAATGAAGTCATCGCCATAAACTGTCATTCCGAACGCGAAGCGGAGGAATCTTACTTTTCAAACTCCAGCCTCGACGAATACCTCAGAATCAACGCCTTTGACTGGAACGCAGAATTCCCCGATATCATGAACTCCGGCGGCTTTGACGCTGTCATCGGCAACCCGCCGTATGTGAGGCAGGAAGGCCTTTCAGAATTCAAGGAATATTTCAGCAGGACTTACAAAACATATACCGGAACAGCCGATATTTACGTGCCTTTCATCGAAAGGGGCGAAAACCTGCTTCGTGAAGGCGGAATCTTTTCCTACATCGTGGCCAATAAATGGATGCGTGCGAAATATGGCGAACCTTTAAGGAAATGGTTTGCCGGTAAATGTATTGAAGAGATCGTCGATTTTGGCGATTTGCCTGTTTTCAAGAGTGCAACCACTTATCCCTGCATATTAAGGATTGCCGCGAAACCGGTTAATTATGAAATCAAAGCGGTCAATGTCGAGTCGCTTGATTTTGCAGACCTTGAAGACTATGCCGCAGCAAACGGATTCGCAGTGTCAAAGACCAACCTCAACCCGGCAGGCTGGAGCCTGGTTGACAACAAAAAGCATGAGCTCCTAACAAAGATAAAGAATGCCGGTATCCCGCTTGGAGAATATGTCAAAGGGCAGATTTATTATGGAATCAAGACAGGCCTCAACAAGGCATTCGTAATCGATGCGGCGACAAAAGAAAGACTCATCGCCGAAGACCCGAAGAGCGCCGAGCTTATCAAGCCCTTCCTTGCTGGCCGCGACATCAAACGCTATGCAACACCTAAGGCGGATAAGTGGCTAATCCTGATTCCAAACGGCTGGACAGATAAACGCTATGGAAATCAACGCGACAAATGGCAGTGCTTTAGTAATGAGTATCCTGCTATCGCAACATATCTTTCACCTTATGCTGATGAGGCTAAAAAGCGTTATGATAAAGGAATGTATTGGTGGGAGTTAAGAACCTGTGATTATTATGCTGAATTCGATAAGTCGAAGATTATTTTACCAGCAATTGTTCAAAAGGCTTCTTACTGCTTTGATACTGATGGGATTTATTCAAACGACAAAACAACGATTATCTCTATAGACAACTTATATCTGTTTGGATTGTTGAACTCAAAAGTATGTGATTATTTCATTCATTCCATAGCTTCGACAAAACAGGGCGGATATTATGAGTATAAGCCCATGTATATTGATAAAATTCCTATTCGGGAAATAAAAAACAATGATCCTTCAGACATAACCATCCATGACCGCATCATCTCTCTCGTCACCCTCATGCTAGACCTGAATAAAAGGCTTGCATCTTCCACCCTGCCCCATGAACACACAATGATCGAGCGGCAGATCGCGGCTACTGACAAGGAGATCGACGTTATCGTCTATAAACTCTACGGCTTGACCGAAGACGAAATCAGGATTGTCGAAGGGGAATAGCCTCTGTCATTTCAAAGCGAAGCGAGAAATCCTGCTCTTGAATCTTTTAACCTTAAAGCAAGATTTCTCTTCGCATGAATACTGCTCATCGAAATGACAAATAAGAAAATCCTGCTTCCGCTTTTCTCCTCACTCCTTACTCCTCACTCCCCTCTTCTTGACATCCACCGCCATGGGTATAATCTAATAGCCTTAAGGGACGTATACAGCGGGGGGGCCACCCTGTCAGACAGCTGGATGCGTATCGGATCGTGAGCCGGTTCGGACTTAGCCCTGTCATTCAATAAAAGTCTCTGTCATTTCGAAGCGAAGAGAGAAATCCTGCTTCTGCCTTTTCTTACCACTCACCACTCACAACACACCACTTTCTCTTAAAAACAAGATTCCTCTTCACATGAAAACTGCTCATCGGAATGACAGACCAAAAAAATAAACAGCCTTGATAAGACAACAACCCGTCATATTATTATTCCATGACCGCTAATCATAATTATTACGTCTACATCCTCACCAACTGGAATAACCGTGTCATGTATATAGGCGTTACAAACAACCTCGAAAGAAGGTTTCTTGAACATAAAAACAAACTTCTTAAAGGCTTTACCGAAAAATATAACGTGAACAAACTCGTCTACTTTGAATTAACTGATAATATCGAATCAGCAATCAGCCGTGAAAAAGAAATCAAAAAATGGCGTCGGGAAAAGAAAAACAGGCTTGTTGAAACCGCCAATCCTGAATGGCGGGATTTAAGTCTGGAATGGATAATCCAGGCTTGAACGATCCCTTTATCATATCCTCGAGAGTATGAATCTGTTTAAAGACACCCTCTCTTCGGCGCAGCGTATGGCTAATTCCCTGTGTTTTTCAGGCGGGATACGCACGGTCAGATGCCCTTTATATTTCTTCAAACCAAGGGGTTCAGGAACCGCATCACCGTCTTCTTTCAACCATTCGATTGATTCGTTAACCACAAACTTGATTTCCTTGAGGGCCTTTTCGATAGTATCTCCATGAGCCGAGAGTGATGGAAATTCAAGGCATCTTGCTATATGGCAGTTATCTTCCTCAGACCATTCAATCCTGTAAGTGTATTTGTTCAGATTATTTTTCATTTTCAATCTCCTTTAGCTTTTCAAGCGCCTTCTTAACGTCCCTGACTTGATAAGGCTTGGCCATTTTCCCGGATCTTTGAAGATTTATTCTCGGATCTCCATTTCATGGCGTCTTGAATATATGATGGCTTCCTCTTATCCTCGGCTTCCCGAAACTGAGCTCACATATTTTTCAGCAGGTCAGCGAATAAGACATTGCCGGGATTATCAAGATTTACTCTTTTTTTCATGATTTTATTGATAGCGCATATGCTATCAGTTTTCAAGAAGGATGTTTCCCAGAATATGTTAATGATTCGAAGCGAAGCGAGAAATCCTGCTTCCGCCTTTTCTTACCACTCACAACTCACCACTTTCTTTTGAAAGCAAGATTCCTCTTCGCTCAAAAAGCGCTCATCGGAATGACAAACTTAAAGCCTGTCCCCTAATATAAGCCCCTACTGTCATTTCGAAGCGAAGCGAGAAATCCTGCTTCTGCCTTTTCTCCTTACTCCCCACTTCTTGACATCCACCGCCATGGGTATATTCTAAGAGCCTTAGGGGACGGCTGCAGCGGGAGGGGCCACCCTGACGTGAGCTGCAGTCGGGCCGGATCGTGAGCCGGTTCGGACTCAGCCCTGTCATTCGATAATAGCCCCTGTCATTTCGAACCTGCCTGAAGCAGGTGAGAAATCCTGCTTCTCCCTTTTCTCACCCCTCCTTACCCCTCACTCCTTACTCCTAACACCTAACTCCCCACTATCTCTCAACCACATCCGTCCGGGCTTCCCAAATAAAGCTGCTTGACATCAATCCGGTATGATATTATTTTGATATCATAAATCAAGCCATCACAATGATGGCAAAGGAGGATTAAACATGAGATCGATAAGCATAAGGAACATTCCTGATCCTGTTTATGACAGTCTTAAGAATATTGCTTCAAAAAGCAGGAGAAGCCTTCAGGAGCAGGTTGTTTATATCCTTGAAAGAGAAACAAGGCTTGCCGGCGGGTCATTCCTGTCTAATGCCCTTGAATTAAGGAAAAGCCTTGACGGACGCAATTTTAAAAACACAGCCGTTGAAGTCCGGCAGGACAGAATGAGATGACCGGCGTTATCGATGCATCCGCTTTGATAAGGCTGTTCATTCCTGACGGTCCTCTGCCCGGCGGATTCGAGACGTTCATGAAAAAGGTAGAATCCGGGGATGATTATGCAATCGCCCCCGAACTTTTGCTTGCTGAGACCGCAAATGTCATCAGAAGAAAATGTAAAAACAAAGAGATCAGCGAGAAGGAAGAAACCGACATATTGAACATGATTGCTGCAATGCCTGTAAGATTATTAAACCACAAGCCGATCATCAAGAATGCCTCGGCTCTGTCCAAAAAGCACGGGGTTTCTGTTTATGACGCACTTTATCTTGAGCTTGCCCAGAAACACAATGCGGTGATTTTCACTGTTGATGAACTGATTATCAAGACAGCAAAGAAAATCGGACTTAAAATCAATGTTGCGTTTTGAATATGCTTAAACGAGTCATACGACCTGTCCGGCTTATAATCGACCGTTTTCCACAATCCCAGAAAGACGCCTCAATTCCGCATTGAATTCCTCGATCAATTTTTGCGGTGCCTGAATTTTCAAAACCAGATTCAGGCTTTTCTTCTTTCCCACCGAATCAAGGGGATCTCCTTGGAGGACACTATTGATTTCGGAATAGGAGACTTCAGACCATCGCTCGATTTCCAAAAGGACGGGTTCGGCCATCGAACTCAATATCTCGGCGGTCTTTTTCAGTTCATTAGGAAAACCTATTTTTCTCAGTGAAAACGTCCATAATATCAACTCTCTGTATATATTACCGAACCGATAAGCCGTATCCTCAATCATTATTTTCTTTCGCGACGGTTCATCGCATTCAAGGGTAGCCTTGAAATCTTCATTCAAAAGCCGACCCATCATCTCCAAAGACAGTGCAAAACTTTTAAGCTTGTTTTGAAACAATGAAAAGGCCAGTTCAGAATCAACCTCCTCATGTATGCCCTGAAAATCGCCTTTTCTGTGAATATCCCTCAAATCCCTCATTGACTCGATCTCATCGAGCAGAACCCTTGCAAAGAACAGGTGTTCCCAGCCATGACCGCGCCATTCTGCTATGCTCTTTGCTTTATCTGACAAAGGCCTTATACTTGTCGCATATGTTTTAAATGGCCTTATTTCACCATCAGCCAGTCTTCTCTTGTTCTCCGTCTTGAACATTTTCAGTTTCAGGCGGTATGCTGCAAAAACCGCTACGGCTGTTGCTACGATGAAAGAAAGAAAGAGATGCTCCGTGCCGACCACTCTGATTGATGCATTGGAAATAAGAGCCAGAACTGTTCCCTGCACAATAAAGAACGCCATCAGGACAGCAAAGCCTTTAAATAGTGCCATCAGGGCCTTATTCACTATCACTCTCCTTATAGCCTTGTTTCTAATGCCTTTAATTCAGCGATATGACGCATGATATCATTCCATAGATCATCAGCCTCAGTATCACCCTGGATTTCTATAAGCCTGTGATAACAGCAGATGATGCTGAACTTTATCCCTGTTACATCCTCTATTTCAAAATCTCCGTTTGCCGAAAGGGTTTCCGTGAAATTCTTTCTTGCATCGAAAAGGCTCAGGGAGCCATTCAACCCATGTATTTCCTTTGCATTCCAGTCATCCTGTCCGTCATCGATCCAGCCGCAAAGAAAGCATAACGGCTTGTTTACGTTCAGAGTCGGATATCCGCAGCAGGGACAGACGCCCTTTCCATTATTAAAATCCGTGTTGACTTCAAACCATGTCCTGCGGACATAGAAAGGCGAACTGATGTCATCTCCGTCGTCCTGCGGTTCGTTGCATTCACGAAATTCCGTTGAACAATAAATATTTCTTTTCCTATCCCTTACTGCACCGGTATTGCTTTTAAAAATATGACCTGTCCAAACAAGACGGTGGCCCCTTTTATTCCTGTATCCTCCGATTTCAACAGGATTTAAAACCTCATGCCATTTATCCGAAAATGTTCTTATTATTTCGCACTGCTCCTCGCTTTCTTCATTAACAAACGCACTACCGTGTTTATGCTCTTCTTCAATCAGGGCTTCAGACAGATCCTTTCTAGCCTTGAGCGCCATGTTCCAGAGAAGGTAAATCCGACCCCTGTTGTTCGAACCTGTTATCTCATCGAATATTAAAATCAGACTCTTTTTAAGTTTCATTATCTTACCGGTTCTCTGATATCTAAAATATAGACCATCCTTGGGCGAAAACATACAAAGGTACCGGTTGAAATTCTGCCTTGCCTGTCTTAAAGTATTGCCAAAGTTATCTCCGCTGTCGTCTTCTTTATCTGGCCTGTCTTCATCTCTATAACAATCTGCATAATCGCATAAAATGCAAATTTCATAGTTAAAGTATCCATATTCGTCAAAACTTGGGTGGGGATACAGAACCAGCATCGGGTAGCCGCAGCAAGGACAAGTATAAAACCCGGTATATTCATCGCAAACGGGATTTTCATATAGCGGGATATGCCTGAATGCGGAGTTCAAGTCGAACCACGTCCTTCTTGATTCGAATGGAACAGTCATATCATCGGGTTCTCTGTCCGAAGGCCTGATTAAATGACTGTTGATCCCGTATTTGCTTATATTTCTTGAACTGTCCCTGAGAACAACAACTATATCATCTGTATATATGACCTTTTCAATATGCTCATACGGTATCACTGTAAGCGGATATCCCTCCTTGACAACAGTATTTCTTACCTCAAAGTCGCAAGGGTAATAATCAACCGTTACCCACTGGCCGGGGAAATAATGTTTTTCTTTTTCGAGTCTGAACAAGGGCAATTTATTATCATGAACAATGTATTCTATTAAGGCTTTGATCTCGTCAATGCATAGTAATGCCTCTTCTTTCCACAATTCAGGAAAATCTTCGATGTCCTGCCGCCTGTCTTCAAGTTGGAGTTTATTGTAGTATAGTTTTGAAAGCCTCATATCGAGAACATCGCATTTTCTTCTAAGACCAGCGGGTGCATTCTTGTTGAAGAAATCGGTCCTTACATACTTGTCGATACCTTCAACTGTACCAAAAACACCTTTTTCCAGTAGCCATGCCTCCCTGAAACGGTTGAAAGCAGCCCTGATCCGATGGGCAATCTCCCCGCCCGGATTGCCTTCATCAATCATTTTTTTGGCAAGATTTAAGTGATATTCGGCTTTATCTATAATTTCACTGCTAGTGCCCATTCTTACCGTCCTTAATGTTGTTTAGATACTTACCAGAAAGTACAGGTGTCTCTGAGATATAAGTACCGGCCCGGCATGGCAGACCGATATTCGAGATTACAATGATAAAAAATGCGCACACTGGCAATGAAGCGCACAAAAATATAAAGGCTCCGAGAAAATAACCAAGGATAGAGTAAAAATCAAACATACTTCTCCTTATTGCTGGATCATTATGTTTGCTTTACATGATTATGATTCAAGATATACTCTGCCCCGACAACCCTGTGACGCATAAAATATCAAGCGGTATTCGTCATCCTTTTGGCAGCTTACGAATTCGATATGATGAAACAGACAAGCCTGTCATTTCGAAGCGAAGCAAGAAATCCTGCATCCGCCTTTTCTCCTTACTCCTAACTCCTTACTCCTGACTCCTCACTTCTCCAGAAGCCTGCCGGTTTTTTTCTATCCTCTTCTTTATCGTCTGCCAGCTGTGGGTGAAGAGAAAACTTTCGCGGTAGCAGGCCATGAGCCTTGTAAACATCGAATAAGGCATAGAGAACGTGAGTTCATCGGGCGCCATGAAGGGCCTCGCCGACGGGTCGAAACCCGCTATTACCGCCCTTTCCTTCCCTTCCTCAAGATAGCGCTTCACCCATGTATACACGCCCGCGCATCCTGCCCCGAACGGCGCAATAATGCTGTCGCTTTCGCTTGTCTCAAACTGCACCAGCGTGAAAAGGCCTGAAAGGACATCCGGCGTTTCAAAGAAGATTACGACCTCGGGAGAATCGCTTTCATCAAGCATGTCAACGGGCTTGAATACCCTGTACGGCAGAGGATCGGCTTTGAGCGCAACCAGTTCGAGATATTGCTTCACTATATCCGGAGACTTGCAGTATCGCTCGCCCTCGAATACGCCTTCAAGTCCTGTTGAAACAAAAGCGGGAATGAAGTCGCTGACAGCACCTTCGAGATTCATATAGACCCTGCCTCCCGGACACAGGCTGTCATGATTCATGGATGCCGCGGGCAATCTCTTTTTTCTTGCAAGCCTGAGAACACCTACAACACACCTTGAATTTTTCGGGGTGAGCGCACCATCAGGAATAATGTCTGAACTGAACACCGCAAACGGCATCTCGCTTAAAGACAGGGCCTCGGCAAATGCCTTCAATTCTCCGGGTTCTATGAGGTCTGACATTTGATGTCTCCTTTGTCTATTCCTTATTACAGAGTTCTATAATTGACGCCCTCAATGCATCGAGCAATTCTTCCTTGTTCTCAAGGGAATATTTTGAAGCATCGATCGGTTGGCCGACATTGACCTTAACCTCTTTGCCAAGATAAAAATCCCATGTCTTTGGCTGGAGTATATCCGCCGAACCTATTATCCCGACCGGAATTATTGTTGCGCCGGATTCGATGGCCATTATCACACCGCCCTTTTTGAATTCACCCAGTTCTCCAGTCCTTGAGCGCGTTCCTTCCGGTGCAATCCAGAGGACAATCCCGCTCTCCATCTTCTCGCGCGCCGCCTTGAGGTCTCTTTTCGCCTGCTCAAAATCGTGCCTGTCTATGGCTATGAATTCGCCAGCCTTCATTCCCTTGCCCCAGAGTGGCACCTTGAACAGCTCTTTTTTGGTCAGCATCCTGATGCTGCCCGGCATGGTCGTGATTATTATCGGTATATCGTAAAGGCTTGAATGGTTGGACATGATTATATACCGCTTCCCAGGTTCAATTCTGATTCCGTAAGGATCATTCACCGAGCACTTCACATCGACAACACCCAGGAGGTTGGATGACCACCACCTGAGCATTCCATCGCCGAACTTTCTGTCGTATGTATTTGTAAGCTGCTGCCATAAAACCTGAATTGTTATGTAAAGAGTAACATACAGACTCACTGCCATTATCTTGATTTTTCTTAATATACCGGCTTTCATTATATACTCATCCCTCCCTGTTTACTGAAATAAAAACGAGTAAAGCATCGAATCCGCTATTAAAAAGTTTTTGTCAAGTTTTTATGGAATCGGTTACAGATTAAAATAGAAGTGAATCTGCATTAAATAAAAAGCCCCTGACTGGCAGGGGCTTTTATCATCAGTTCAATCTGTCTCTAAAGGCATCCGGCCATTATGAAGCAGATGCTGCTATCGCTTTCTGACGACGGATTGCCGACTTCGGTTACGCCTTCTCCGTCTACAGGATTATCAGGGTCGTCGGGATCATCGGGAGTGACTGTGCCGTCAGGTGAAAGCATCACATAAACCGCGCCCTCAAGCCTGCCGCTTTCACCGGTTGCTCTCGGTGCAGAAATGACCGAATCGATGGCATCATCGGCGTTGAAGTCAAGAAATGTGTAGCATGAACCGAACTGTGATTTTCTGCCGCCTTCGTTTATGGTCATATCCGGCCTGGCCATTGATGAAAAGACAGTTCCTGCAGGCATTGTACTGCCGCCTTTGAAATAATACACAGCCCCTGATTCGAGCTTACCCTCAACCGCTCTCATGGTTTCGCTTATCCACAGGTCATCAATTCCGTCTGCATTGAAGTCGGAAAAGGCAACCTGCGCCCCGAATCTGGAAAAGGCCTTGACGCCGCTTATAACGGCAAGCGGCTTGATATCGGATGTTTTCAGGTCGCCTTCAAGTGAAGAGATTCGAGCAAGCATCACTGACCCCGGTTGATCGATAAGCTGAAAGAGTCCGAGCATCATCAGGTCTTTTGCAGGTGATGATACTGCAAGAACCGTCTCGCCCGTTCCATACGGGTCTCCTGTTGCAAATGAGGAGCCCATAGCTTCGAACTCGCTTTCACCGGTAAGCGTGAACTGGGGTGACGTACCAGCCTTTGATGTGCTAAGTCTGACAAGGTTATAGCCGTAAACCCTGCCTGTGTTCTGTTTGCCGGAATTGTAAGAGGGAGCACCTACAATAAGCATACCATCCGACTTGTTCACGACTTCGACGTGATATCCGAACCAGGAATATGCCTGCTCCCCGCTCAAGACGCACCATGCGTCATCAAGGTCCAGTTTACTGCTCTGGAATCTGTTTTCAGATGAGTTGAATATCGCAATGCTTCCGCACTGCGGCATCTTTTCTTTGCCGGAGAAAGAAACTTCCCTGAATGGCGCGCCAATGATGAGGTCAGGATTTCCATCGTTGTTCAGGTCCCCTGCCAGGACTGAAAATCCCAGTGCGGATGTTTTTGCAGTATCGTTAATGACAACGGACGGCTCTGCTGAAAGACCTGCTTCCGAGCCCGGAAAAACATAAACCTTACCGTTATAGAGCCTTTTGCGGGCACCTTCCGAAGGTGCCGAGACGACAAGGTCTTCATATCCGTCAAGGTTGAAGTCCAATACCGCTACCGCCCAGCCGAATCTTCCTCCATCTTCATTTCCTGCCAGGATTGCATCGGCGTTGCCGATATCAATTCCTGCGGCGAAATATGTTTTTGCATCCTTTCTTCCGTAAACGACATATACGGCCCCGAGGTCGGGATGTCCCGGTGTTTCATAACCGGGAGCCCCGATGATGAGATCATCGATACCGTCATTGTTCAGATCGCCACTTGCCAGGCTTTTCCCTGCGTAAGAATATGCACCTGCTCCTGTCGTCATGAAATCGGCCTGTTCAGGCTTCTGGGCGGTATAAGCTTTTGCGGTTTTTGAGGCGCTTTTTTCAAGGCTCAACATAACGCCGCCCGCAACAGACTCCTCTCTTATATTAATACCTTTTGTATCTAGATTTTTGCGTGCTTCTGCAACAATACTTTCTCCGGTTCCGGCATTCATCAGGAAAAAACCGGAATTATCAGTTTCAACACCGTTTTCCATCCAGCCTATCGCCTCTTCCCATCTCCAGAGGGTCCACACGGCCATGTCGTCCAGACCTCCCATGAAAAAGCACTGCAGTTCATCTATGAGAAAAGTCGACTTCCCCGCCGGTATTGAAAAGAGAAGATAGCCTGCATTCGTCTCGGCCTCTGTCGCTGCAAACATGAGTTTGTTGGCATTGGCGATGAACCTGGAGGTTACATCGGGAAACCCCATTTCATGATAAACCTCTGCCATGTCATCAGCAGGCACCCACATCCTGTCCTGAATCCAAGACATATCCAGCTCGTGAGCGCACGCAATGTCCCCCCCGAAATCCGCTACCTGGTGGGCGTCTTCAAAACTGCCGCTGAAATTCTGATGACCCATGACGCCTACGAAACCATCGCCTGCATGCCAGGCCACATCTGCGGCGTGGTGGCACATAAGCCCCAGGACAAAGGCTGCGTAGCGCCCCGCCTTTTCGGCCTTTGCCGGGTCAGGAGAATTTATGTCAGCCTTGTATTTTTCGTGAAAACGGTTTGCAGCAGCCTTGATGAAAGGGTACCAGTGCGCAAGCTCCGACTCGTCCTGATATCCTGTCCAGTAGCCCCAGTCAGGAAATCTGCATCCCGCCTGAATTGCATCCCTGTATTTTTCGACAAACCCGTTGTATTCGGGATATGCGCTTGAATAAAATACCACGGAAGCGCGTTCGCTCACATCTGTGTGAGTGGCCATTCCGGCTGCAAAGAGGCCTTTGCTGGACAATAAAACAAAGGCAACAATAACCCAGGCGCCAAAACTTGATTTCCTCATATATTCCCCCGCGGATAAAATTGGTGGATAGCATCCTGACAACAAATATTAACAGCTATTCACCGACATAATACAGTATTTTATTTTGTTTTAAGTTCACGGTCAAGCCTTGCATACTGGTCTTATTGTGAGCATATTCACTGCCGGAGAGAACGGGGCTATTCCATTTACTGACCCTGTCCTTTATCGATATTCTCATCAAGCTCTTCAAATGACTTATCCGCCCTTTCACTGACAGCTTTGCGGACGGAATCTGAAAGGTTGCCCATCTTGCTGACAGAGTCCTTGAACTTATCGACATCCATGGCTACAAGGGCATAAAAAGTACCGTTGGGGCTTACCCATGTATCCTGAAGTTCGGTTCCGGTAAGGGTCATATCGGTAATCTGCTTCGATACATCCGTGATATTCTGCTCATCGGCCGCCGCAGTGCCGAAATCCTGCCCGCCGGTCGTGGTTGCCTGATAATCTTTCAGCATTGCCTTGACCTTCACTTGAAGAGATCTTGCAAGAGCGGTTCTTGCACGGGCTTCGGCCGCTTCTCGCATCAGCGAAACGTTCCTGCTGCCGCCCGCAGAGCCGACACCGCACAGCATGGGCGTACCCTTGGCCTTGTAGTATGTCCCGCAGCTCTTGGTCACCCATTCGGGGGCGCCTTTCAGTTCTCCGCCTATAACTTTTTCTATCGGTTCCGGTTCAGTTTTGCCGGCGCATGATCCGAATCCAAGCGCTAAAGCAAATATGATGAAGCTCATCAGCAGTCCATACATGATTTTTTTCATAAAGAATGGCCTCCCTGTTTTATTTATATCCTGTAAGTTTTTATAATTTCATGAAAACCGGGCACGGAAAATGTTCCCGGTTCCGCATGAAAGCTACTCAGCCTCATCCAGTTCTTCAAAGGCCTGCTGCGCCTTCTTTTTAGTCCTGTCGTACAGCATCCCGGTAGTATCCTTCAGGTTAAACTTCCCTTCAGGGATTCCATACATGATCTCTCCGCCAGGACCTTTGAATTCCTTCAGTTCATCTTCAGCGCCAGGCAAGTTTTTGTCATCCATGGCTTCGGGTTCTTTTTTCGATGCAGGTTTTCTCTTTTGTATATCTTCCGGAGCGCCCGACTGTTTTTCAGTCCAGGGCGCAGGCTTTAACTCCTCTACCGGCAGGGTCTTTTTTTCTTCAAGCTGAGGAGAAGCCGGTTCTTCAGGCATTCCGGTTTTTTCCTTCTGGACAGGGGCAAGGGCCATGTCCTCTTTTGTATCGGCTGCAGGCGCGGACCGGATTGCAACATTTATCCCCTGTGAATCAAGCCATCTTTTAACCTGAGTGCTTTTTACTGCAAAGTTTACGCCCACAATGGGGACGTTGTCTGCCGACATGCGTGACATGCTCGTGTTTATCCCTATCATGTTCCCTGATGCATCGATAAGAGGCCCTCCGGAATTGCCCCTGTTTATGCTGGCCTCTGTCTGGAAGACATCCTGCGGTCCGATTTTCTTAACGCCGGATATGGCGCCCGTGGTAAGAATCCACAGGCCGCCTCCTTCGGGATGCCCGATTGCCGCGACAGGATCTCCAATTGAAACTGACCCTGCATCGCCAACAGGTATCGTCGGCAGAACACCCTGAACATTTTCAAGCCTGAGCACGGCCAGGTCGATCTCGGCATCCCTTGAAACCACACGTGCCGAAAGGCACTGTTTGAGGTCGTCATTTGAATCACCTGAAAGCCTAGGAGGCTTCAGACAGACCACGATGGTACTGTAAGGATTTTTCGTTTTTGCATTTGTTATGACATGGCTGTTCGTGAGCACCAGACCTTCAGGCGTTATGATTGAGCCCGTACCTGCACTGCCTGTCCGTGAACCCTGATCAAATGCCGAGATGAAAACAACAGCCGGTGCGTCCCTGGAATATATCTCTCTGGGTGTGAAATTAACTGCGCCGGCAGAAACAGCGCCTGACAAGATAATTATCAAAGACAGCAGCCATGTTGATATTTTCATTTCAGGCCCCCTGTTTTTTAATAGATAACCCTATTATGCGATCAATCATCCTGTCCGGTAAATCATATCTGAAAATGCATCTATTACCCGTCGGGAAACAGGAAGTTTTCCTGTCCTGCTTTTAATCAATTCTCCCTGAACCTGTATAAAACCTCTCCCGCGTTTTGAACTACCAGAATGTCCTCGATTTGTTCCCCTATAGAATTTCTGGGATTTATTTCAAGGGGATTAAAATAGTTCAGATTAATCTTTCTGCAGACCCGCGGGTGTATCCCTGTTGCAAGGGTAGCGTTTATACGGGGATGCTCCTTGCCTTCTTCATAAGTTCCGTCAGGCTTTAAAAGTGTGGAATGTGCAAGAACCATCATGGGATAGCCCTTGTAATAATCCCACTTCTTAAGGAAAAAATCCCTCACGTGGTACCCTATCTTCTCAAGGAGCATGCCGTGGGCAAAGGAAAGCCTCCTTAAATGCGGGGCATAGATTATCAATTCGCCATCATCCTTTACGATCTGTTCAACCTTCTGCAGTCCCTTGACTCCGACCCACAAGTCCGGGTAGCTTTTAGGCAGTACTGCAATCACTTTTGAATATCTCATATCAGAATATACGATGTGCACCTGGGATGACAGCTCAACTGCTTTTGTCCATGCTTCATCATGCTCGCCAATAAAAAGACCGTTCACTCCGTATTCCCTGACAACAGGACAGATATAGAGTCTGGATGCGGGAATAAAAGATGCGGCCCTGTCGATTATCCTCCTGACCGATGTGTCTCTTACCCCTAGAATATCGCGCCTCATATGCAGCGCACCAAGCCAGCTTATATAATTCATTACCTCGGGGCTGCCGGTCCCTGAAAAGAAATATTTGTTGCCGCCGGAAAACCCTGCAAGTTCATGGGGTGAGACAGGACTGAGGACGATTATCATGTCATAATTGAGCACCTTGCGGTTCAGCCGCACCGGAAGTTCCGCCTTGAGCATCCCCGATGTAATGCTGTCTGTTTCTTCTTCGCTGATCGTACCGAGAGTTGCATAATTTTCAGGAAGGTTCCACTGGTGCGTAAATATGTTCACATCTCTGTAGATGCCTCCTGCAAGCTGTCTTGGTGTGATGCCAAAGTGTTTGTCTATATCTTCATTTGACATGGGGGCATAAGTGCCCGATGAAATCAGATAATCTATGGATTTTGCTTTTCCTTCGAGCCCTTCATGGATAAGCCTGAAGAAAAGAGGCATCGGCAGCGTCCGGGTTGAGTCCGGGACGATAACAAGCACCTTTTGCCCTGTCATGTCCCACTTGATGAAAGCCTGCTGCAGAAAATCCTCAATATCTTCATTAGTCAGAAAAGCATCCATCAATCCTTTTCCGATAACCATAATTTCCTTTTGAAGAGATATTGCTCCTGTGTCAAGCATTGAATGGATAAGGTGAACATTGTTTTATTATGGACAAGATGACCTTCCCGTGATAAATTCCTATGTCATGATTGATAAGAAAATGATGAATCTTGACGGCCTTCCCGTTGACGCCATGCCCGTAATCAGGGATTTTGCGGATGACATTATAGCATCTGCGGGCAGCGACCTTGAATCGATTCTCCTTGCAGGCAGCATCATTACTCAGGACTATATACCAGGAATATCCGACATCAACTCTGTAATCGTGATGAACAAACTTGGTCAGGATTTTCTTGATTCGCTTGCCGGGTTCGGTAAAAAATACGGCAGGAAGAAAGTACGCGCCCCTCTTGTAATAACAAACGAATATCTTGGCCGCTCCGTTGACGTCTTCCCGATAGAGTTCCTGGAAATAAAGCTCATACATAAGACGATTTTCGGCCCTGAATTCTTTTCGGGAATTAAAATAGAAAAGCCCATGCTCAGGCTTCAATGCGAAAGAGAATTGAAGGCGAGACTCGTCCAGCTGAGCAGGGGTTATATATCCACTTCCGGCGACAAAGAGCTCCTGCTGGGCCTTATAATGCAGTCATCATCGGGTTTTTATCCCATCTTCAGGGCGATCCTTTTCATGGCGGGAGGCATAGTGCCGGTTGACAGGACTTCTGTCCTTAGCAAAATAGAATCACAATGCAGCGTCAGCCTCGACTGCATGAGGCAGATTCAAACAATACGCTCACAGAAGAAGTCTCCCCTGAAAAATGAAGACCTTCGTCTGCTTTTCAAAAAAATTTATGACCTGACACATGAACTGTCGCTTATTGTAGATGAAACCGCCTGTTAGAAAGTTTTCATTCCTGATTGTCCTTTTGCTGCTGTTTGTCCTTGCCCCAGCGATTAAGGTTCTGGCTGTCGAAGGTCCACCTTCAGACTATATCGAAGACAGGGCCGGCATAATTGACGCCTCTACAAAGGCCGGGCTTTCTTCCAAGCTCAAAGCTCTTGAACAGAAAACCGGAATTCAGATGGTCGTGCTTACCGTGCCTTCGACAGAAGGGATACCCATTGAAGAATACTCCATCGAACGTGCGCAGAACTGGGGCATCGGTCAGAAGGGAAAAGACAACGGTATCCTCTTTGTTGTCGCCGTAAATGATAAAAAATACCGCATCGAGGTCGGATACGGCCTCGAATCCGTGATGCCCGACAGCCTTGCCGGTACGATCGGCAGACAATACATGGTGCCTAAATTCAGGCAGGGTGATTTCTCAGGCGGAATCAACGACGCAGCAAACGCCGTAATCGGAACAGTTGCAAAGGCCTATGGCACCGAGGTCGAAGGGGCTGCACCTGCCGCCCCTGTCAGGAAATCGAAAGGCAAATCAATACCTTCTGCATTCTTTCTTCTTTTCATAGCCTTCATTGTTCTGAGCAGAATTTTTTCTCCTTTCGGGCGGCGTTCATTCAGAAGAGGCCCGGGTGGCATCTGGATAGGGAGCGGCGGCTTTGGTGGTGGCGGCAGTTTCGGAGGAGGAGGCTTCGGCGGAGGCGGATCATCAGGCAGCTGGTAAGAAATAATTTGAGATTTGAATTTTAAGATTGAAGAACCTATTAAAAACAGAAGTTTTTTAATATCCGGTATGGAGGAAAGATGAAAAAGACTTTGATCGTTGTCGGAATAATAATAGGGTTTATTGTAATAATCGGCGGCTACTGCATCTCTCAGTACAATAAGGCCATCAGTCTGAATGAAGCTGTAAAGGCGCAGTGGGCTCAGGTTGAAACTCAACTCAAGCGCCGGTTCGACCTTATTCCCAACCTACTCGAAACGGTAAAAGGCTATGCAGCCTATGAAAAAGGCGTGTTCGAATCGCTGGCAAATGCGAGAAAATCCTATTTCTCTGCACAGAGCGTAAACGAGAAGGCAAAGGCGGCAGGCGATTTCGAAGGTGCCATCTCCAGGCTCCTCATGCTGCAGGAGCGCTACCCCGAACTGAAGGCAAACGAATCATTCCTGAAACTGCAGGACAGCCTTGAGGGTACGGAAAACCGCATATCCGTTGAGAGAAAGCGTTATAACGATGCAGTGAGAGCTCTCAATTCATATGTGAAATCTTTCCTCGGACGCTTTTTCGCCGAATGGGCAAACGTAAAAGAGGCCGAGTATTTCGACATTCCAGAGGCTGAGAAGGCGGTACCGCAGGTAAAGTTCAATTAAGAGAGGAAATGCCTGAAAGTTTTTTAAGCTTTTGTGACGTAAGCTTTACGTATGAATCCCTTGCCGGCATGCTTATATCGGGCATGTCCGCAAGCTTTCCATCCGGCTGGACCGGTATCGTCGGCGCAAACGGTGTCGGGAAAAGCACCATTTTAAAACTCGCGGCAAATGAACTTGTACCTTTAAAAGGAAAAATCATCTCTCCCGGCACTGCTGTTTATTGCGCCCAGAGGACCGATGAAGTGCCCCCTGAACTTTTCGAGCTTATTCATTCAACAGACAATGATTCCTATAATTTGAGACGAACCCTCGGGATCTGCGATGATTGGTCTGAACGCTGGGAGACGCTCAGCCACGGCGAGCGCAAACGCGCTCAGATAGCGGAAGCCCTGTGGCGCAAACCCGGTGTCCTTGCCCTTGACGAACCCACAAACCATATAGATACTTCGGCCAGAGCAATGCTTATATCGTCTCTGTCGGGATTTGGCGGCATAGGCCTTATCGTAAGCCACGACAGGGAACTCCTTGATAAACTGTGCTTCCGCTGTCTTTTTGTCGACCCGCCGAAATGCACAATGAGGCCGGGGAATTATTCGCTTGCCAGTTCACAGGAAAAAAAGGAGGCCGAAGCAGCCTTAAGAAAAAAAGCGGTCGCAAAACAGGCCTTTTCAAAGCTGAGGCATGAGGCTTCATCTCGTATGAACGAAGCCCGTTCTGCTGACAGAAAAAGATCAAAGAAGAGTATAGCCAAGAAAGACCATGACGCAAAATCGAAGATTGACCTTGCAAGGGTGTCAGGTAAGGATGCCGTTGCAGGAAAACTCCTGCGGCAGCTCGAAGGCCGCCTGACACAGGCAAAAGTGCTTGAACAGTCTATCAAAGTTAAAAAGACTTATGATCTGGGCATATGGATAGAGGGTAACAGATGTGAGCGCGATTTCCTCTTCAGGATCGACTCAGGCGAGATACCCCTTGGAGCAGGAAGCAAGCTTTTTTTTCCGGACCTTGCCATGAGACCCCATGACAGAATTGCTATAACGGGCCTCAATGGCACAGGAAAGAGCTCTTTAATCAGACACATCGTATCATCCGCCCGCCTTCCTGAAGACGGAATCACCTACATCCCGCAGGAAATCGACCTGAAAGATACAGCCAGGATAATGGACGCCGTGAAAAAGCTTCCGAGGCAAAGACTGGGCCATGTAATGACCATTGTTAGCTGTCTCGGGTCAAGGCCCGGGAGGCTTCTTGAAAGCATTGAACCGAGCCCGGGAGAAATAAGGAAAATACTCCTTTCTCTAGGTATATCTCGAAATCCCTGGCTTGTAATAATGGATGAACCCACAAACCACATGGACCTTCCTTCCATAACATGCCTTGAGGAAGCCCTGGACGGATGCCCTTGCGGTCTGCTCCTGATAAGCCATGATAGAAGGTTTCTTGACAGCCTGACGGAAAAGGAGTGGCGCATAATAAAAGATGCTTCGGGAGGTTCCCGACTGATTATTGATTAGACGGAATGTGCTTTTTTTGAGTGGATGAAATCCCGGCCTCAGTAACCGTCCCACTGGGGACACAGAGGTGAAGAACCGGGAGAATAGGAAGCGCATACGCCAGGTCTTGTCTCGTATATCATGCAGGTGCAGCCCTCTTTGGTCCTTTTTAGAAACTGGCATTCCCTGAAATACTCGCCTGTTGAAGACATTATCCTGTCCCCTGCCCATATGGTTTCGCCGTTTTCGGCAATATCGATGAGATCTTGTCTTCGCTCTCTTTTCCACCTGTTCAGGTCATCTTCAGTAACATAGGCAAACATACTCGTTCCGCAGCATTTGCCGCATCTCCTGCATTCTTTTTCCTGAACCTGATGCATCTTTCACCTTGATGATAATCTTCTTCAATCCCTCTTTTGGGCCATGAGTTTGAGAACGATGCTCAAATCCTGAGACATCGACTTTTTTGAGACAAGTATGGCATCGCCGCCTTCTACGACAGCCATATCATCGATTCCGATCAGAACGATCTTCTTCCCGGAAGACCAGATTACATTGTTCGATGACTGGTAAGTAAAGGCATCTCCGTGAATGGCGTTCAGACAAACATCCTTTTCGAGAAGTTTCGTCACAGCTCCCCATGAGCCAACATCATTCCAGCCGAATGAGGCGGGAATGACGCCTACATTTTCAGACTTTTCCATGATTGCAAAGTCTATGGAAATAGATTCGGCGGCTGAATAAAATTTCAGGATGTCTTCATCCCTGAAACCCGAGTCCATAAGCTCCCTTGTTTTCTTGTACAGCCCCGGGGCATTCTTTTCAAGTTCACCCAGAATCGTGCCGACCTTCCAGATGAACATGCCGGCGTTCCATAAATAACCCCTTTTGATATACTCTTCGGCCCTTGCTGCATCGGGTTTTTCATGAAAGTTTCCGACTTTCAGGAGGCTCAGCAAGCCGTCCTCTTTTATACTGTTTTGCCCGGAGATATAGCCATAGCCCGTTTCAGGATGTGTCGGCATAATGCCTATGGTTAAAAGCATTTCCGGCTGGTCATGAAGACAATTGACGCCGAATGAAACGACCCTTCTGAACATATCGCTGTCTGAGATATCGTGGTCAGACGGGAAAATAGCCATCACGGCATCAGGGTCCTGCCTTCCTATCCATGCGGCCGCATAGGCCACGCACGGCGCGGTGTTCCTGCCAAAGGGTTCGACAAGAATGTTCTGTGCCGGAACATCATCAAGATCTAAAGTTACCGCTTCAGCAACATCTTTACCCGTAACACAGCAGATTTTACCCGGACCAGTCAGGGGAAGGAGCCTGTCCACCGTCGTCCTTAAAAGGCTTTTATCTCCATTGAAGGCAATGAGTTGTTTGGGCATGGATGGTGTTGAAACGGGCCAGAGCCTCTCGCCCTTTCCACCTGCCATGATTACTGCATAAAGTGACATACCCACCTCGTTTGGAAAATCTCTGGAGACAGGAGTCAGAAGTAAGGAGTTAGGAGTCAGGAGTTAGAATAAAATTATCAGAACCTGTAATTCAAAGTTGTTATTCCAGATGCTGTCTGATTTCTTTTCATCTTTACCTGCTTTCTCTACTGACTCCTGACTACTGTCTCCTATCTTCTTATTTTATCTCCCTATGATACTCCTGTATCGACTTCACTGCACCCCTTCCTTTTCGGCAGGCTTCAATTCCCTTGGCGGCCGCAACTGCTGCAGCCAGCGTAGTGATATATGGTATCTTATGTTTGATGGCGGCCTTTCTTATATAGGAATCATCATATGTGCTCAATTTACCTATCGGGGTGTTTATAATCAGGTTTATCTCTTTATTCATAATGGCATCAAGTATGTTAGGCCTTCCTTCATGCAGTTTCAGTATAGAATCCGATTTTATACCGTTCTCATTCAGCAGCCTGTTGGTGCCGTTTGTGGCCAGTATTTTAAATCCGAGATTTTCAAACATTCTGGCGACATCTATTACCGTAGGCCTGTCAAGGGTAGATACCGTTATAAGAACTGTGCCTGACATAGGAAGCATCTGACCGGCTGCCTCAAGCGCCTTGTAGTAGGATTCTCCGAATGAGCCGGCCATTCCAAGAACCTCTCCGGTGGAGCGCATCTCGGGTCCTAAAATGGGGTCAACCTCTGGAAACATGTTGAACGGGAATACTGCCTCTTTCACGCCGAAATGCGGAAATTTTCTGTCATGAAGGTCGAAATCCTTCAATGTCTTTCCCAGCATGATCTGTGTTGCTACCCGTGCCATAGGGATATTGCACACCTTTGATACAAGCGGTACAGTCCTGGACGCCCTCGGGTTTGCCTCAAGCACATAGACCTTGTCATGGGCAATTGCATACTGCATGTTCATAAGACCTATCACACCAAGCTCTACCGCAATTTTTCTGGTGTATTCATAGATGGTATCAAGGTGTTTCTGAGAGATGCTTATCGGAGGAATAACGCATGCGGAGTCACCCGAATGGACTCCTGCAAACTCTATGTGCTCCATGACTGCAGGTACAAATGCGCTTTTGCCGTCGGCTATTGCATCGGCCTCGGCTTCTATGGCATTTTCCAGAAATTTGTCTATCAGTATCGGCCTTTCAGGAGTTACACCCTGGGCAGCCGAAACATAGGATTTAAGCATTTCCTCGTCATGGACGACTTCCATTCCCCGTCCGCCGAGAACATAGGAAGGCCTGACCATAAGCGGATAACCGATACGATCCGCAATTTTTAAGGCCTCCTCCAGTGTGCTGGCCATACCGGATTCGGGCATGGGAATGCCCAGCCTGTCCATAACCTTCCTGAATCTGTCCCTGTCCTCTGCTAGGTCGATTGCATCTGGAGTTGTGCCGAGAATCTTCACGCCCGCAGCCTCAAGCTCATTGGCAATGTTGAGCGGTGTCTGCCCGCCGAACTGCACAATGACGCCTTCAGGTTTTTCTTTCTCATAGATAGCCAGGACGTCTTCAACTGTTAAAGGCTCAAAATATAGTTTATCTGATGTATCGTAGTCGGTCGATACCGTCTCGGGATTGCAGTTTACCATGATGGATTCAAGGCCCTCATCCCTGATGGCGAATGCTGCATGAACACAGCAATAGTCAAACTCTATACCCTGCCCTATCCTGTTAGGACCTCCGCCAAGAACCATGATTTTTTTGCGGGTGCTCACCGCAACCGAATCAGGGGCATTATATGTCGAATAGTAGTAGGCTGCATTCTCTACCCCGCTGACATTGACCCCTTCCCATGCATGGACAATGCCTATCGCTTTTCTTCTGTCTCTGATTTCAGACTCGGGAACACCCAGCAGTTTTGAGAGATATCTGTCGGCAAAACCGTCTTTCTTTGCCTTTGAAAGGAGTTCGTCAGGGAGCATTCCACCCCTGTATTTAAGTATCTCTTCTTCAAGTTCAACGATCTCCTTCATCTGAGATATAAACCAGGGTTTGATATGAGTCTTTTTATGAAGCTCTTCAATATCCGCACCTTTTCTGAGCGCCTCGTAAATTATGAACTGCCGTTCGCTCGTTGCATAGCCAAGCATGCCCATCAGATCATTAAGGCTCTTCGAATTGAAGTCTTTTACGAAACCAAGTCCGTACCTGCCGGTCTCCAGAGACCTGATAGATTTCAGGAAAGCCTCTTTGTAGCTCTTGCCGAGGCTCATGACCTCACCTACGGCTCTCATCTGAGTGCCCAGCTTGTCTTCGACTCCCTTGAATTTTTCGAAAGCCCAGCGGGCGAACTTCACTACAACATAATCTCCCCAGGGAATATATTTATCGAGCGTCCCTGCACGCCAGTAAGGAATCTCATCAAGATTGAGACCGCCTGCCAGTTTTGATGAAACAAGGGCAATCGGGAACCCCGTCGCCTTTGAGGCCAGAGCCGACGAACGCGATGTCCTGGGATTGATCTCGATAACCACCACCCTGCCGGTCCTTGGGTCATGTGCGAACTGTATGTTCGTGCCTCCGATAACCTCGATCGCTTCGACTATGTCATATGAGTATTTCTGAAGCCTCTTCTGAAGTTCTTCATCTATGGTAAGCATCGGGGCTGTGCAGTATGAGTCACCGGTGTGTACGCCCATGGCGTCGACATTTTCAATAAAACATACTGTAATCTTGTTGTTTTTTGCATCCCGTACCACTTCAAGTTCGAGCTCTTCCCAGCCGAGAACCGACTCTTCGATAAGTATCTGCCCGACCATACTTGCCGAAATCCCCCTTGCCGCAACAACCCTCAGCTCTTCAACATTGTAGACAAGGCCGCCGCCTGTCCCACCCATTGTATATGCAGGTCTGATGACTACGGGATAGCCGAGTTTAGCCGCTATCGACTCCGCGTCTTCAACTGAGTATGCAGGCTCGCTTGCCGGCATTTCAATACCCAGCCTGTTCATTGTTTCCTTGAATGCTATCCTGTCTTCTCCCCGTTCAATTGCATCAAGCTCGACGCCTATGACCTTTACCCCGTGTTTTTCAAGCACACCGGCTTTGGCCAGTTCGGATGTCAGGTTCAACCCGGTCTGCCCGCCCAGATTCGGCAGAATCGCATCGGGCTTTTCCTTTTCAATAATCTCTGTCAGCGTCTTTATATTTAACGGCTCAATATATGTTATATCCGCCATACCAGGGTCTGTCATGATGGTCGCCGGGTTTGAATTCACCAGCATTATCCGATAACCCAGACCTCTCAGCGCTTTGCAGGCTTGCGTGCCTGAGTAATCGAACTCGCATGCCTGACCTATAATGATCGGACCTGAACCGATAATCATAACCTTGTTGATATCAGCCTTTTTGGGCATCTTAAAATCCTCCATGTTTCTGAAAATTAAATTAAATCCATGTGAGATTACAGACAAGCTGTCTACGCAGTCAAGACAAAAGGAGATTAATTTTTCACAGCTGGCACCGGGCGGGGAACTCTCATGGTCTTAGCCCCTCTTGATATAAAATGATTTGATTTTATACATGTTTTTGAGATAACCGCAAAAAACATGAAAATATTGACGATTGCCTCAGGCATTATCCTTTCAACAGGAATATGGTTCTACTTCATCAGAAAAAAAGACAGGGTGGAGAAGGAGCCGATTTTATCTGTCATTAAAATCGGTCTGCTGGGTGGAATCATAAGCGTGTTCTTTTCCGGCATCCTGTACGCTGTTTTTTTCTGGTTAACTTCCATAGTTAACTTGACTGGTTCGCTGACGGATTGCAAGGTTGTGCTCTACTCACTTTTTATCGGAGTTAACGAAGAATCTTTCAAGTGCCTGGCTGCTCTAATGCTTATAAAAAGTCTCAAGGAGTTTGACGAACCAGCGGACGGCATCATCTATGCCATGATGGTTTCGCTCGGTTTTGCAGCCATAGAAAATATATTCTATGTAATCTCACATGGTCTTTCCATTCTGATACCACGCTCCTTTCTTTCCGTTCCTGCCCATCTCGGATTCGGCGCCCTGTGGGGTACGGGAATCGCTGTTTCACGTTTTCAGTACCCGGATAAAAACATCTTCAGGGTATTGCTGCCGTATATTGCCGCAGCGGCGCTTTTCCATGCATTATATGACTTCGTGCTCTTTGTTTCCCTGCCGATGAGCACCTCTATTATAATCATAATAGTGATCATGCTCTGGACTTATGCTTCATGGAAAGCAAAATATCTTGTGGCCCACAGCCCTTTTCTTGAAAAAGGCGAATGCCCGGAATGCGGTGAAATGAACAGGATATCGGATCACAATCTCAGATGCAGGAAATGCGGGGCAGTCATTTACAAGGACAAACGGATTCTGGAATAAGCGGCTATTCCAGGCAGAGCCTGCCTATCAGCTCCTTTATCCCGTTAAAATATCTTTCTGGGACTTTGCCGGGACATATATAACGGATAACACCTTTTTTATCGATCAGGATGAAAACTGATTCATTATCGGGCATGCCATAGGCCTCTTTCATGGCGCCGTCCCAGTCACCGTATACAGTGACTTTATTCTGCTCCGAATTTCTGATGAAGCTCTTTTTCCATATCGGTCTTGTAATGAAATTTGCAGGAGTTGCATCAATCACCGAGAGCATGAATACATTCTTTGAACTTATATCGAGGTTGTCGTAATAATACTTCTGAAGGACGGTTTTGAGCTGTTTGTTCTTTTCGATTGTATCCCTCTTTTCATAGAAACCTACTATAACCTTTCCCTTCAGTGTATCAGAGTTAAGCACCACATCATTGCCGTCCGATACGGTGAATACGGGTGCATACTGTCCTGTTTCAACTAAGGCCCAGATAAATGATGACAGGAGTAAATTTATCATTAAAGCAACAATTGATAATATACATTTCTTATTCATAAAATTTTTATCGGCAGTATAGTCAGAACCCTTGAAGCACAAGCCTAAGGGCTTGCACTAATGAAGTACAAATTATATAGGCTTAAACAAAAACCGGAGGCAAAATATGTTCCCGGAAAACAGACCGCGCAGATTAAGAGCGAACGAGACAATCAGAAGGCTTGTCAGGGAAACGAGGATAAGCCCGGACAACCTCATTTATCCGATATTTGTCAAAGAAGGCAGAGCCGTTAAAGAACCAATAAAATCCATGCCCGGGCAATTCAGATATTCACCCGATACGGCGGCCCAGGCTGCCAGAGAAATCTTCGGCATAAAAATCCCGGCAGTTCTCCTTTTCGGCATACCCTCAAGAAAAGACCGGTTCGGCACAGAGGCGCATAAAAGGGACGGGATAGTGCAGAAGGCAATAGCAGAGATAAAGAACAAAGTTCCGGAAATACTTGTCATTACCGACGTCTGCATGTGTGAATACACCGACCACGGCCATTGCGGCATCCTTGATGATAAGGGGTGCGTCTCCAATGACGAGACTCTGGATCTGCTCGCAAAGATATCCCTTTCGCATGCAAAGGCTGGAGCCGGTATGATCGCGCCCTCCGACATGATGGACGGGCGCATCGGCGTCATCAGAGAGGCGCTCGATGAGGGCGGCTATGAAGACCTGGCGATTATGAGCTATTCGGCCAAATATGCTTCAGCCTTTTACGGACCGTTCCGCGATGCTGCAGGCTCTGCGCCTTCTTTCGGCGACCGCAAGGCCTATCAGATGGACCCTGCGAATGCACGTGAGGCCATCCGGGAAATTGAGCTCGATATCGAAGAAGGGGCAGACATAATCATGGTCAAGCCGGCCATGCCTTGCCTTGACATCATCAGGTCGGCTGCAGATGAATTTGACGAACCTTTGGCCGCCTATCAGGTTTCAGGTGAATACGCCATGATAAAGGCCGCAGCATCTCAGGGAATGCTTAATGAAGACGCTGCGATAATGGAAAGTATTACTGCAATCAAACGTGCAGGCGCCGATATGATCATTACCTATTTCGCAGGTAAGATTGTCGGGCTGATTTCATGAACGCACCGCTTATTCTTGCCTGGGAACTGACAAAGGTATGCAACCTGAAATGTATGCACTGCCGGGCTAATGCTTCGCCGGATAGGGACCCTGAAGAGCTTACAACCGAGGAAGGAAATGACCTGCTGAAAGAAATTTCCGCTCTGGGAACCAGGATGGTCATTCTTTCAGGCGGGGAAGCGCTGATAAGGGATGACGCCTTGCTTTTTGCCCGTTTCGGGGCCTCGCTCGGCCTGCGCATGACGCTTGCAACTAACGGCTCGACTGTCACTCATGCTTCAGCCAGGGAAATAAAAGCTTCCGGCATTTCGCGGGTATCAGTAAGCCTTGACGGTGTTACGCCCGATATTCATGATGAATTCAGGGGCAGACATGGTGCTTATGAGCTGGCACTCACGGGCATTGAACATCTGAGAAGCGCAGGTGTGCCTGTACAGATTAACACAACGGTAGCAGCGGTTAACGTTTCCCAGATGAGGATGTTTCCAGATTTCATTAAAAAACTCGGCGCCGCCGCCTGGCATGTTTTCTTCCTGGTTCCCACAGGCAGGGGACACGAAATGGAACTTGCTACAATGCTGGAATACAAAGCCATGCTGACTGATTTCATGGAAGTTTATATCTCTGGAGGCATCGAATGCAAAGCCACCTGTGCACCGCAGTTTTACAGGATGATTGCAGAATCCGGTAACAGAACTCTTACAAAAGGTTGCCTTGCCGGTGACGGCTTCGGTTTTGTTTCATCGACAGGAGATGTTCAACCATGCGGTTTTCTTGACATCAAATGCGGAAATGTTAAAGAAACGAGCTTCTCGGAAATATGGCATAGATCCGATGTCCTTGTTAACCTGAGGAATCCGGACATCCTTAACGGTAAATGCGGGGGGTGCAATTATAAAAATATTTGCGGAGGATGCAGGGCAAGGGCTTATGAAATAACCGGGGACATCAACTCCACAGACCCGATATGCTGGTTCAAAAATGGACAATAAAGACAGGAAAATCCTTGAATTAATAAGTGATCGTTTTCCTCTGGATACCCATCCCCTGCGGACTATTGCCCGGGAGCTTGATATTGATGAAAATGACCTGCTTAAAAGAATGAAGAGATTCAAATCCGAAGGAATAATACGCCGGATAGGCGCAACGATTGTTCCGCGCAGATTAGGATGGTTCTCGACTTTATGCGCCGCCGATGTGCCGGATGACAGAGTTGAAGCCTTTTCGAAAACGGTAAACAGCTACAGGGAAGTCACCCATAATTACGAACGGACAGGCACACCAAACTGCTGGTTTACAATAATAGCACCGGATAGGAATGAAGCTCTTATGATAATATCAAAAATTGAAAACGCCTGCGGGATAAGAATTCTCGAACTTCCCGCAAGGCGCATATTTAAAATCGGAGTTAAATTCTCTCTTTAAACCTCTACTTTTTTTTCAGCAGACTACGAATCAATCCTCCGTGTCCGGCATCTTTCATCTGTTTGGCAAGTTCTTCTTCATAACCAATGGTTACATTAATTATTGCCCTGTCGAAGAAAAGGACGATTCTGTTGTTGAGTTCAAGCGCTTTTGTGCTCTCATAGGTCGTATCAAGAAGATGGTTTTCAAGAACAAACAGCCAGATGTGCCTTTTGATAAGCATCAGATACATGATTGTCTCATGAAGTGGAATATCTGCCTGAAGGCGTTTCCTGCCGAGTTCTTTATAAAATTTTTCCATATGGGCTTTTGGCTTTTCTCTCTCAAGCCAGCTGATAAGGTCATTAAATATATCATTTACCCTTTCAAGATGAAACTCTTCTGTAAATTTCCGGTAACTTTTCGTCTCCTCTCTATTCAAAAAATCTTTTACAACTCGCTTGGAAAGCTCATTAACATTAGCCTTAATCTGGTCCAAAACTCTCATGTATATCATATTTCCCCCTAATATTATTCTCTATAATCGGTTACCCTGAAAACATTTTATATTAACAAAACCTACTTATCAACAGGAAGTTGTCCACTATGATTATACTAGACTATCGTCTCCAGTTAATGTTTTTCTCTATTAATCGAGATATTACAATCAGGTGCACTTTTTGTTAAATTACAAAAACAATCATTTAACGATTTGTTAAAACTATTCAAAACATTTTCCCTTGTTAAATTAATTCTTGAAGTATTCATTTCATCGTATTATTAAATGGTTATCATTCATTTCTTGCTATTTCCCGATTCTGGCACGCAGGTTGCTGTGTTAATTTTGAAAAATTGAAGCCTCACTCATATTGGCAATTAAAAAATAAGAAATATAAGAAAGGAGAAAAATCATGGCAAGTAACACAAAAAAAATTATGTTTTCGTTCTTCGCAATAGCGGTTCTCTGGTTACTGGGTGCATCTTCCGCTTTTGCAGCTGATGTTATCAATACCCAGGCTCCGTACACAAAGGTAATATTCTCAGTCGGTGCAATGATAGGCGCAGGTCTGGCAATCGGTCTCGGTTGCATAGGTTCAGGCGCAGGAATCGGCAGTGCTACAGGAAGCGCCTGTGAGGCAGTGGGGCGCAATCCTTCGGTTCAGCCGAAAATCATCATGACCATGATGGTCGGTATGGCTCTTGCAGAATCAGTTTGTATTTACTCACTGGTTATTTCTTTCATTCTTCTGTTTGCAAATCCATTTAAGACTTTTATACTTGGTTAAACTTGGTCCAGGATGAATTTAACTGAACAGAACAAAAAATAATAAGGGGGAAAAAATGCCTGAATCCAATAGTAAACCTCGTATTTTTACAATTGCAAGGCTGTTTTTCCTGCTTGTCGTAATCCCCTTATTGCTGGTTGCATCGCTAATCGCATTCAGTATCTTTAAATTTGGAGGCATATCCAAAACTGACGCGACAACATCGCTTGACCAGAAATCGAAAAATGAAATACTCACCAGGGCAATTGATCTTTCACAGAACATTGCCGGATTCTTAAGCGAGCGTCAAAAGGATATTCTGATTGCAACCATCCTTCCTGTAAATGCAGAAACCTACAGCTCCTTTCTCAATACAAAGACTCAGGACCTGTGGATTAAAAAAGATGGTGTAATCGTAAAAGAAACATTTCCATTATATGTTGAAATGTCACTCACGGACAGGAACGGCCAGGAAATCATCAGGATAAGGAATGGCAAAATCCTCAGCGCCAATGAGCTTGTCAATGTAAGTAATCCTATCAATACCTATTACAAATCAGAGGATTATTTCACAAAGGCGAAAGAGCTTAACAAGGGAGAAGTCTACTTTTCTCCTGTGACTGGGTGGTATATCAACAAAACTGAATTCGATAGCGGTAAACGATTTGAGGGTATCATCAGGATGGCAACTCCTGTGTTCGACAAACAGGGTTTCACAGGTGTAATCACGCTTGCCTTGGATATGAGACACCTTGCCAAATTTACCGATAACATTGTCCCTAC
>CAZEMO010000021.1:0-77586 GCA_964513375.1 uncultured Bacteriovoracaceae bacterium
GGCGGTGAAAAGCTTATAGTGGTTGGACAGAACAACCTTGCGGACGGGATTAAAATAAATGTTCTCAAGTAGTATCAATGATGAAAGGCTGAATCATGTGGATTTCTGATACATCTATAAAAAAGCCCGTTTTCGCAACCATGGTGATTCTTGCTCTGGTTGTGCTCGGGCTCGTAAGCTACCCGAGGATCGGCGTCGACCTGTTCCCGAAAATTGATTTTCCGATAGTGAGCATAACAACGAGGCTCACCGGCGCAAGTCCTGAAATTATGGACATGGATGTGACGGATAAGCTCGAAGAGGCGATAAATACTATCAACGGTGTGAAGACTATCACATCGTCCAGCTATGAGGGCGTGTCAAACATAATCATCGAGTTCGAGCTTGAAAAGGATATCGACCTTGCAGTTCAGGATATCAGGGAGCAGGTGTCTGCAGTCAAGTACAAGCTTCCGACAGATATAAATGACCCGATTATAAGAAAGGTTGACCCGGACGCCAACCCGGTGCTGTGGATCAATGTGACGGGCAACCGTTCGATACGCGAGCTTTCAACCTATGTGGATGAAATCCTTAAAGACAAACTCCAGAGGATAGAGGGCGTAGGTGCATTGAGCCTGGGAGGGCTCCAGAAAAGGCAGGTCAGGATATGGCTCGATTCAAACAAGATGAGGTCTCATCAGGTATCCGCTTCCGATGTAGCGGCGGCGCTTGGCAGGGAGAATATGGAACTGCCGGGCGGAAGGATCGAAGGCGATACAAAGGAATATTCAGTAAAGGTGAAGGGCACACTCAGGCATGTATCTGACTTCAATGATTTGATTATAGCCTATTATCAGAATGCGCCTGTGAGGATAAAGGATATTGGCAGGGCTGAAGACGGGGCCGAAGACAGAAGGACAATTGCACGCTTCAACGGAATACCCTCGGTCGGTATAGGCATTCAGAAACAGTCCGGCACCAATACCGTGGAGGTGATCGACAGGGTAAAAAAGAATATCGAGGCAATCAGCAAGGACCTGCCGCCCGGGCTTGCTCTCAACATAGCATTCGACCAGTCCACCTATATAAGACAGTCAATAAACGAAGTCCAGAAACACCTGATACTGGGCAGTATACTGGCGGTCATAGCGGTATTCGTATTTCTGAGGAATGTCCGGACTACGCTTATCAGCGCCCTGGCTCTGCCTGTTTCGCTCATATCGACATTCGCGCTCATAAGGGCGTTCGGGTTTACGTTCAACAACATGACCATGCTGGGGCTGACGCTCTCTGTGGGTATTCTTATTGACGACGCCATTATCGTCATTGAAAACATATACCGCCATATCGAGGAGGGCATGGCGCCCAAAGAGGCGGCATCTTTCGCCACCTCGGAAATCGGCCTTGCCGTCATGGCGACGACGCTGGCAATCATCGTGATATTCCTTCCCGTTGCATTCATGAAAGGAATAATAGGCAGATTTTTCATGCAGTTCGCCCTGGTCGTGGTCTTTTCGGTTGCGGTCTCACTGTTCGTATCGCTCACGCTTACGCCCATGCTTTCATCGATATTTTTAAAACCGAAAAGCGAAAAGGGCGGGCCGGCATTCTTAAGGGCAGCAGGCGATTTTTTTGAAAGGGGCTACAAGAAGATTGAAGAAGCCTACAGGCCCGTATTGAAATTTTCAATAGACCACAGGGTCATCGCAATAGTATCCGCAATTGTCCTTTTTGCATTGAGCATGTTCATCACCAGGTTTATCGGCAAAGAATTCGTGCCGCAGGAAGACCAGTCGCAGTTTGTCATAAGGATGGAGGCGCCTGTCGATTATTCCCTTGCAAAGGCCAACGATCTTTTCACGCGCATTGACAAACTGGTCAGTAAGGTGCCTGAGGTAAAGACGACATTCTTTGTCCAGGGCATGGGGCAGGGCGGCGCAGGACAGATAAACAAGGCTGTAATCTTTGTAAGGCTGATACCCAAGGTCGAACGAAAGAGAAGCCAGATGGAGATAATGAAGGAACTGAGGCAGCAGATGAAGGGGTTTGCAGGTCTGAAGGGAACAGCCGAAGATGTCTCGTTCCTTGGAGGCGGCATAAGGAATGTACCCATTCAGTATGTAATCAGCGGAGGCGACCTGGCGACTCTCAAAGCGACCACCAGACAGGTTGTAGCAGAGCTTTCGAAGGTGCCCGGTGTGGTTGACGTCGACTCGTCGATCGAGGCCGGAAAACCCGAACTCAGCGTGTACATCGACCGCGACAGGGCGGCGGACCTGGGTGTAAGCGTTTCTTCGATTGCAGAGGTGATTAACCTCCTTATAAGCGGTGATGTCGACATCACAAAATTCAAGGATGATGAGCGGGGAAGGCGCTATGACGTGAGGATGCGCCTTTATCCCGGAGACAGAAAGGACCCTCAGGACCTCGACAATATCTATATCAGGGCCAAAGACGGCAAGCTTGTTGAGCTTTCCAGTGTCGCATCAATATCCCAGGCAGGCGGACCGAGCAGCATAATGCGTGTAGACCGCCAGCGCTCCATGATGATTTTCGCGAACCTCGAACAGGGCAAGCCCCTTGCAGATGCGATCAAGGACCTGAATGCAATTTCAGCAAATATCCTTCAGCCGGGTATGACCGCTCAATATAAGGGAATGGCGGAAACTATGGGCGAATCTTTCAGATTCCTGATGTTCGCCCTGCTGCTGGGTATAATACTCGCCTATATGGTCCTTGCCGCACAGTTTGAAAGCTTCCTGCATCCTGTGACAGTCTTGTTGTCATTGCCGCTCTCATTTATCGGCGCATTCGGGGCTCTTCTGCTTTTCGGGCAGACCATAAGCATCATGAGCCTGATAGGGCTGATCCTCTTGATGGGCCTGGTCAAGAAAAACGCGATACTCCTTATTGACTATACCAATACGCTGCGCGAGCGCGGCATGTCGAGGAGAGAGGCGATCATGACGGCAGGGCCTGTAAGGCTGAGGCCGATTCTCATGACCACGTTTGCGATGATATTCGGAATGCTTCCTGTCGCATTGGGTGTTGGCGAAGGCTCCGAATCAAGGTCGCCCATGGGAGTGGCCGTGATCGGCGGGCTTTTGACATCTCTTTTCCTTACGCTGGCCGTTGTGCCCGCAACCTATGACCTCTTTGACGAATGGAAGCAGAAGCTGCTGAAAAAGAAGATAAAAAAGCCTGGGTCAGAACATGGAGGGACTTTATGAAAATGATTATAGTCGTCTATTCCGCTGCAGCCGATTACGATATCATGTCCAGGCTTAAAGAGCATGGCATCAGCGGGTATACCAAACTTCAGAAGGTGTGCGGGGAGGGTACCGAGACTGAGCCGAAACTGAACACCCACACATGGCCGGGAGACAACAATATGCTCCTCATCGCAAGCAGTGACGAAGATGCCAACTCAATAATCAATGTTCTCGGCGAACTGAAAAAAATTCATGTGCGTGCGGGAATCAGGGGATTTATTATGCCCCTGGCCGAGGTGGTCTGAAGAACACTCACGGAATCTCAGGCATGCGGCTGTTTATAGGCTTGACCACTTCCTTTTTCATAAGATATTCTTCCAAGTAGCTTGCAGCAATCGCAAGTCGAGCGGTTGTATCGAGCGTCAAATAATTTTTTACCTATTAGGAGAGTCGTTTATGCTGAAAAATATCATTCTGCTGCTCCTTCTGGCCGGCGGCCTGGCGCTGGCCGGATGCCAGACCAAGCCCGGCAGCGATGCTCCGGTTTACGTTGACAGTGAATACGGTTCTTTGCAGGAAGTGATTGTCGGATTGCCTTACGGGAAATCGCCGGAATTGAATTCACCGTGGCTACAGGAAACGCTCAAGATACTGCCGCAGGATGAAGCGGATTATACGCGGGCTACTGCCGGCCTGTCGTGGACGAAAATGATCCATCCGGTTAAACACAAGAGCGAAACGGAACTGCTGGAAGAGGAAAATATTGCATTAATCAAAGTTCTGACGAGCCTGGGGGTGCGGGTGTTTCGGCCCAAGCAATTAACCGAGGATTTCATCGTCCAGAATTATGGCCGGGAAATCCTTGCGAACGGCTATTCGCAGGATTTTCCCCGCGACAACATGATCGTGATCGGCAATCAGGCAATTGAATTCAATTTGCGCACCATGCTCCGCCGCGCGGATATATCAGGTTTTAAAGAGATACTTTCGTCCAGGTTTAAGCAGGGCAATATGCGCTGGTTCGCCATGCCGCATGCCGCGCCCCTGGCTGTGACATCGCCGGATGATCCCGCGCTGGAAGGTGGCGACTTGGTGATTATAGGCAAGACCATCCTGGTGGGCAATACCCTCAATCAGGCGGTGGGGTCCAATAAAGCTGGATACGAATGGCTGCGGCAGATACTGGGCCGGGAATATAAAGTTGAGCGAGTGCCTTTGGTGGAGCAGATTCTGCATCTGGATTGCGTGTTGTCCATTCCACGTCATGGTTTGGCAATCATCTGTGAAGAGGCGTTTGTGGAGGGTATCCCGTCTTGCATCCATGGGTGGGACCTGATCAAAGTGTCTCTGGCTGATGCTTCCAGGCTGGCTGTTAATGGACTACCGGTAGACGAAAATAATTATGTCATGTCATATAACGATCATGTTAAAAATGATTTTATCAGGTCTGAACTTACAAAACGGGGAATTAAAGTTCATCCGGTTTATTTTGGAACACATAACGGCCAGGGTGGCTCCATAAGATGCGCGACTCAGGTTTTAAAGAGGGCGGCAGTCGTCAGGTAAGGAGCCTGTAGGGAACACATCAGCTTGTCCCCCTATGCTATGAATGGCTCGGAAAAACTATTTTGAAGAACTTCGGGGACTTGACTTTCTAGTTAAAATAAATGAGAAAAATTACTGAAAAATCATTAGCAACGCCAAAGCAATTAAATGCTCATCTTATATTCCTTATATATATCTCTTTGTTTTTATCTATTCAATTTTCCGCGCTTTTCTTTATGTTTAATGTAGATGAAATAAATTGGGTTGAATTTTATTATTGTCAATTGGGATTACGATATACAGGATTAGGAACAGATAATTTGGTAAATTATACATTATTCACTATTGGAATTATTTTGATGTTTGTATTGCTTCTGATAATTGCTTTAGAAATTTTGTATAAAACGTCTATGGAATACAGGGTTCATCTGGGAGTATTTTTTATCATTGGAAGTCTTTCAAGCCTGTTGTTGTTAGTACAATCTGACTATGGGAAATATGCAATCATTCATACTATCGGTTCCGGTATATTATTTTTTTGCTTAACAATGATAAATATATTCATATGTTTAGAATTTAAAAGGAACTATCTATTTGGTATTTTTTTTATCACCATTTATTTCATTAATGGAGCAATGTATTTAATTACAAAATATATAACAAATCAATATTTTGGAATTTTCGAAATAGTAGCAATAATATTATCTGGTTTTTTACTGTTTGTTTCAACATTTATGGGTATTTGGAAGGGAACGAACGGTATCAGGCCTTTAATCTTTACAAGTATAGAAAAGCGGCTTGCTGGTATTGATTATGGAAAGTCAGTTGAGGATCGAACATCAGGGATCATTTTATCATGCAACCAGCAGAGCCAACGATCGTTCGAACAGACCCCCACAGAGGGACACTGATTGGAGTATCAGTATCTTTTGACACATTGAAGAAGTATGCGGGATAAGTCCTCTCAATGCCAGAGGTAACAACCCTCATTATGTAAGATCGCGGCGCATTTTCTGATATCGGGCGGTAAGGGAGCTTGGAATTCAAGGAACCGAAGTGGACAGGCTGCCGGGTATGAGCCAGCCCGGCGTCTCGCTTTCTGTCAGGGATGGAGAAAAGATCGTCAGACAGGAGAAACTGGAGCCTGAACAAGATATTTATTAATATTCAAATCAGCGTCCCAGCTCCTGCTCTGCTATATTATTAACTCATTGAATTTTACTCAGATATTGTTATAATTTGAAAGATCAGTGAGAGTAGATTCTGGTTGAGAATATTCAAGGTGATATAGTCTCAATTGAATGCTTGGTGACATGTCCGTCTGCAGGGCCTGGAAATAATTCTTATTAGCATCTGCAGATGCAGGCCGATCCGACTGATTGTTCAAAGTTAAAAAATAAATACCGAGAGGGATAAGATGGCACATAAACAATTTGTTAGTTTCCCAGCTGTTGTTCTGGTTGTTCTTGCTATGACAGTAATCGGCTGTAACAGCGGAGGCGGCGGTAACAACCCTGTAAGCTCTACTAGCTCGAGTTCAAAGCAGTTAACGGAGTTTCATTTTGAAAGCCCTGCAGGTATTGGCGTTATTGACGAATCGGCTAAAACCGTATCAGTAACCGTTCCTTACGGTACAGATGTGACTTCACTTATAGCCTTTTTCAGCACAACAGGAGCAGAGACAACAGTAAACGGGGAAGAGCAGGAAAGCGGGGTAACCGAAAATGATTTCTCGACCCCTGTGACCTATAGAGTGACGGCAGAAGATGACTCGACTGTCGATTATACCGTGACTGTAATAGTTGCAGAAAATGATGCCAAGGATATAACATCCTTTACAATTGAGGGACAAAGCGACTCTGTTATCATCGGGACAGACATTACTGTGATAATGCCGTATGGAACAGACGTAAGCAGCCTTTCTCCTGCAATAATACATACGGGAGCAAGCATAAACCCTGCATCAGGGCAGGCCCAGGATTTCACAAATCCGGTTGTGTATACCGTAACGGCGGAAGACAGCAGTATAAAAGAGTATACTGTTACCGTATCAGCTCCTGAAGAAGCGACCATGATTTTCGACTTCATGACAGACGGCGATGCATTAGTGCGTGAAGATGGCAGCGACTGGTACTTTGACGGCGGCAATACCGGGAATTATTCGTATGGTTACTACATGAATCAGACGAACATCGCTGCGCCCTGGCTGTTTACAGGAGACTTTACTGTAGAATTCGAATTTTATCTGAAAGTGCTTACCGATGAGAATATCTATCGTTATGCCTTCCGCCTGGTTGATCCCAACTGGGAAAGCAATACCAATCGCAAATATTTTGATTTCGCTGCGTATTATACCGCATTCCCTGCAGATGACGATGCGTATTATCAAATTAACCAGGGCAACGGATCGTATTCAAGCACTGAGTACAGTGGGAATGTACCAGGTGTAGTGAGCGGCATCAATACATGCACCATGTTGAAAGTTGGGAATATGGTATCCGTTTATATGAACAGCACCCATGTGAGAACTGTGACCATAAACTCAAACAATCTGCCGTATATTGGGTATGCTCCTTTTATACATGGGCATAACAGTTGGGATCAGGCCGAGAGTAATTTTTATCTCAGAACAGTGACTGTACACTATATCTCTGATCAAATAGAATACCATAACTGGAATGAATGATTTGAAAGGGGGTAAGGTCTCAACGTCAGCAATTGACAGATAATGTTGAATGATGAGACCTGCCCCCCCTTTAACTGATTGAAATAGTTTCAAATAATTCCTGGTAGAATCCATGCCAGGACAATCAATGATAGCCGGAACAGGCGCTATCCATCATAGCACTGCCTGATGTGTTGCCAGACATATCTGCAAATAAGACTCTGGTCTGTCTTTTCTTGACAGTATTGAATGATTGCCTATCCATGGGGCGTCCCATCCCTCTCTCACCCAGAAACCCAATCCAGGAAAAGGAAATTGACAGGTATGCATATAATATACATACTTAGGCATAATAATCGGATGAGGCGAGCATATGCGAACAACTCTGAACATTGAGGACAATCTGATTGAAAAAGCCGCCAGCCTTACCGGAATCAAAGAGAAAACAGCACTGGTGAGGCTTGGACTGGAAGCGCTTATCGCCAGAGAAAGCGCACGGAGGCTTGCAAAGCTGGGAGGCACTCAAAAGCAGCTTAAAGGTATATCTAGAAGAAAAGGGGCATGACGGATTATGGTCCTGGTGGACACATCGGTCTGGGTCTCTCACTTCAGGGATGGTAATATTGAATTGGCAAACCTGCTCAATGATGGAAGCGTACTCTGCCACCCGCTGATCGTCGGTGAACTGGCTTGCGGTAATTTCAAGGACAGAACGGTTATCCTTTCCTTTCTTCAACTGCTGCCTATGAGCATAGAGGCCGAACATGAGGAAGTACTATCGTTCATTGAGAATCATCATTTAATGGGAAAAGGTTTGGGTTATGCGGATGTTCATCTGATTGCGTCCGCTGTGCTGTCGGGCGTTCCAATCTGGACACTTGATAAGAAATTGGACCAGGCTGCTGACGGGCTGCATGCAAAATATAAAATCAGATGATAAATCAAAGGGTTCAGCCGATATCATGGTATTAAAATTCGGGATAATAGGATGCGGACAGGTAAGCCGCGTAGGCCACGGACCGGCGATAGTGGCGGACAGCCGCGCAACGATTGAGGCGGTTGCCGACCCGGACGAAGGCAACCGCAAGTCGTTCGCACGGAAATATAAGGTAAGCCGCGCATACAGAGACTACCGGGAAATGATTTCGCAAACCGGACTCGATGCGGTAGTGATTGCATCTCCGCCCTGGCTGCACAGGCAGATGTTCGAAGACTGCATCGCTGCAGGCGTTCATATACTCTGCGAAAAGCCCCTGGCTACGACAGTCGAAGACTGCATGCGCATGACCGAGGTGTCGAAGACGACAGAAAAGATAATACAGATCTGCCACTCCAAGCGGTTTGAAACCGGGTTCCAGAAGATAAAGGAAATGTGCGACAGCGGCTCTCTGGGCCGGATATACCAGATGAGCCTGGACTGGCATTATTACATCCCGGACTTCACTAAGGGCTTTTTGAGAAAGACGCTCGACCTCTTCAAAAAGGCAGGTGTCGATTTTGAAAAGAAATACGGCGTGTGGCGCTATTTCGATGAGCGCACCGGCGGCGGCGATTTCTTCGACCACGGGCCGCACTACATCGACCTGATGAGGTTTTTCTTTGGCGAAATAGAAAGCGTATACGGTAAGACAGGCTTTTCATATCCCGGCCGCAAATACGAAGACCAGATGGTTGCCATTTTCACGCTTGTAAACGGTGCGCTTGCTGTCATCGAAAAAAGCTGCCTGGCCATAGGCAGACCGGAAGGCTATGAAAAGGGTTTGATAAACGCCGAGAAGGCGCGTATCCGTTTCGAGGCGTTCCAGGAATATGAGCACAGGCCCATGAAGCTGGGTGTTTACAGGCATCTCAATATGATACCGGACATGTTCACGCCGGTCTTTCTTCCCAGAGGAATAGACAACACACTTTATTTCCGTCAGATGAGGCACTTCATAGACAGACTTACCGGCTGCGACGGCATCAAAAGAAATTTCACAGGCAAATGGGCTGCTGAAACCGAGGACGCAGCAATCGCAGTCGCGTGGACCCTGGCCGCATACCGCTCGTCAAGGGAAGGCCGCGAGATAAAGAGGTCTGAGCTGTTCGCGTGATGGATGAACAGGAACTCTCAATAGAATATCTTTCAAAGCATGAGGAGTACATGCCGGTGGTTGCAGCATGGCTCATTGATGAGTGGGGTTTCCTTGATCCCGGCTTTACAGTTGCGGAAGCCGTCAAAGATTTTAAAACCCGCTTCAAACCCGGCGGTATACCCTGCACAGTGATCGCCTTCATGAATGGTAAAATCGCGGGTACCGCGAGTCTCATAAATGACGACATGCCGGAAAGGCCTGACCTCTCTCCGTGGCTGGCAAGCGTTTTTGTAGCCCCTGTGTTCAGGAAAAAAGGGATTGCAGGGAAAATGATTGACACGATCACAGATGAGGCCGCAGCCCTGGGAGTCTCGAGGCTGTACCTGTTTACCTTCGGGGATACTTTATTTTACTCGAAAAGAGGCTGGTCAATGATGTCTGAGGGTGTCTATCACAACAGGCCCGTCACCATAATGTTCAGAGATTTGATAACGGCCCGGTAACCTCATAAGATATCATCTCACATTTATTATTTATTTTTTTCACTATGCGGCTCATAATTCGGACTGTGGATCCATACGATGCGGCGCTCTTTCTTTCATAAGATAGATGAACAAACGAAATCATGTAAAAATGTCGGCAGTGAAGATAAGTAATAACCCTCATGGGAGATTTCAGACTTCTGCCGGTGAAGAGGATGATATTTGGTATGAACCCCACGGAACGCATTATAAGGACTCTGGAAGGCAAGCCTGTGGACAGGATACCGTCATGGATGCCCTACCTCGAGGAAAGAACGATTCATGATATTCTGGGCCGGCCGCTTATTTCAAGCGAGAGTCTTGCAGGCAACAGTATTGTCAAATGGCTGCTTAAGCGTTATGGGCCGCAGCTGACAAAGTTCATCCTGACGCCGTCGGAAAACGCCATCAGGGAAAAGGGAATACAAGCGGCGATAAAAATCGGCCTTGATTCTCTGTGGGTGTTCTATGACGAATCATTCACAGCGATCGACAGCACCGAAATAGCCCATGCCGGGGGAGGTGTTTTTACTATCTATCCCGACGGTTACGGGAACGTAACCTATATGTACAAAAGGCCGGGCATAAAAACACGAGAGGACTTCGAGGCCTGGCCCTACAGAATCAATCCCGATGAGGTTGCTCACAGGGCATTCAAATGGTTCAGCAGGATTATGCGCAGATATGGCGATAAGATATGCATCTGCGGCAACGGCGCTGCTGTGGGGATACATGAAAGTATTTCGTGGGCTCTGGGCTTCGAGATGCTTGCCAGATGGATAAAAAGGGAACCGGCATTGATACGCCGGCATATTCAATGGGCCGAAGAGCTTTATATGAAAACTTCGAAAGCGCTCCTCGATGCCGGGGTTCCAGTGATTATGGTAGGCGATGACCTTGCATTCAAGACCGGGCCTCTGATGAACCCGAAACAGATAGACGAACTGTTCGGTCCCTCATACACCAGGATAATAAAGGCAGTCCATGAAAGGGGAGCGAAGGTCATTTTTCACTCATGCGGCGACAATACCCTTTTATTCGACATGTTCATTCGATGGGGGGCAGACGGACTTCACGCATACGAGCTGACTTCTAACGTTGATATATATGCCCAGAAGAATATCAATGGAGACAGGGTAACAATGGTAGGTGGAATCGGCGTCGATTATCTGCTCACAGAAAGGTCCACACATGAAGAGGTGGCTTCAGCCGTAAAGGAACAGGTTAAAAGGCTCGGTGTGAACGGCCGCTACATCATGGCGCCGGTTCATGGACTTCCTTCAGTTCCCGGCGACAAGTTGAAAACCATGGTTGAAACTCTCAAGAGCTGCGGACGGTATGAGCTCAACTGCCGGTAGGAAGGGTCAGGGAAGGGAAAGTCCTATAATAATTCATATTTAACGACTGTTATTGAGCCATTTAAGAAAAATACTGCTTAGATTCCTGCCTGTTCAAAAGCTTCCATTAATATCTGAGCTGAGATATCAAGAGCGTTGCTTCCGTGTTAACTCGGGTTCAGGGACTGAATATATGAACTGACTATGCGGCCGACAAGGCAGGTAAGCGAAACTGCGATATCAGAAAAAGCATGATCTTTTAATTAAAACAAGGCCGCTAATGGCACTTTCTCAGCTGAGTAAAATTTCTCTGTTCCGATTAAACAAAATTATTTTGACAAACCTGAAAGTATGACTCACAAATGATTCATTAAGTATATTGATCGGGGGGAATTAGATGAATATTCAAAAAATAACAGCGCTGATTTTCATAGTCTGCCTCTTTGCACCTCTAAAGCAGATTATGGCCGGACAGTGTGATGACCTCTACAATATTGCAAAAACCAACATTGAAACCGCAAAAACATTTATGAATCAGAAAAACTATCAAAAGGCGCAGGAGCTTTATCTGAATGCAGCGAGTCAGTTTGAACGGGCGGCTGCCATGAATGACTGCAGCACAAAAGAGATGCAGGAAAATTCCATGAGAAATGCAGAATATTGCAGGAAAGAAGCAGCAGGCATAAAGGATAATGTCAATAACCGTGAAGCCAGTGAGAAGCTCCTGAATGACTTCAACCGGGCTAAAGACATATACAATCAGGGAGTAGATCAGATGAACAAGCACCAGTGGCTCAGTGCCATAAGCTCTTTCGATCAGGCTGCCGCCATGTGGAATCAGGTGGCAGCAGAGGCACCAGCAAGCGATCTGAGAGATAAGGCCCTTCAATACGCTAAGGACGCCAGCGATACCGCTGACCTTATCCGTGAATACAAAAAAAAGAATCTGTATCGCTGAAAAGCTCAGAGACAAATATTAAGACCAGGAGTTTGATGAATGAAACGATCCGGCACAATTTCAGTAATGGTTATTGCAGCGGTGTTGATTGCTCTGCCTGCATTTGCTCAACAGGAGGGGAAGACAGTGACAACCCAATCCGGCCTTAAATATATTGATGTCGTTGTAGGAAATGGCGCTTCACCGAGTGCAGGGAAACATGTAAAGGTACATTACACAGGGACGCTTGAAAACGGCAAAAAATTTGACAGTTCGGTTGACCGGAATCAGCCTTTTACGTTTATTATAGGTGTTGGCCAGGTAATCCCAGGGTGGGATGAAGGCGTCATGACGATGAAAACAGGCGGCAAAAGGAAGCTTATCATACCTCCCAATCTCGGTTACGGCTCAAGGGGAGCAGGAGGGGTCATTCCTCCTAATGCAACGCTCCTCTTTGATGTGGAACTGCTCGACGTCGAAAAATAATCAGCTTTTTAAGCATGCTGCCTTCCGGCAGTTCATATTTACGGTCTGCCGGTTTCATATCCTGCTGGAGTTGCCGGGTGACAAATCTTATAACAGAAGATGGTTTTAAAAAACTGATAGATGAATATGACTATCTATGGAAGGAGGAGCGCCCGAAGGTGGTGCGCGGTGTTGCCGATGCAGCTGCTGAAGGCGACCGCTCGGAAAATGCGGAATACATTTACGGCAAAAAAAGGCTAAGGGAAATAGACGGCAAATTAAAGCGCCTCGGTACCCGTATTAAAGTGCTTAAGGTAGCCGCCCCCCTTCCTGCTCGACCATCTGTGGTCTCTTTCGGATGCTGGGTCACTTATGAAGAGGATTCGGGAATCAATCGATGCTATCAGCTGGTCGGCCCTGAGGAGACAGACGTCGCTACCGGCAGGATCAGCATCGATTCGCCTGTCGGCAAGGCGCTGCTTAAGAAGACGGTAGATGAAGAGGTTACTGTTCAAAGACCGGATGGCGAGATAACACTGTGCATCACGGGAATATTTTCGACGCGTCCTGAATCCTGAAGGCTTAAGAAATTCAGAAGGTGCTCAGGTTATGAATGATAAACAGAATTCAAGCAGGATTGAAGAGGTATACAACTCAGTATCCTCGGAATATGCGCTAAGATTCACTGATGAGCATGAAAAGAAACCAGAAGACAGGAAAATCCTGTTGAGTTTTTCAGAAAAATTGAAAGGCAGAAAACCCGTATGGGATTTAGGATGCGGTCCCGGTCAAACCACGAGATACCTCAAAGACCTGGGCGTTGAAATCTCAGGGCTCGACCTGTCCGGTAAAATGCTTGAGCAGGCCAGAGAAATCAATCCGGATATACAGTTCAGAAGGGGAAATATTCTTGAGCTGGATTTTAAGGAAAACTCAATAGCCGGAGCCGTCGCCTTTTATGCAATAGTCCACTTCACAAAAGAACAGGTGGAAACCGCCTTTCGTGAAATATACAGAGTATTGCACCCGGGAGGGATATTCCTTCTTGCGTTTCATATCGGTGATAAGACTATGCATGTGGATGATTTCCTGGGCATGAAAACAGACATCGACTTCATGTTTTTCACAGTCGATTTCATTTCCGGCTGCCTTGAAAAGTGCGGCTTCGATGATATCGGTATAACAGAAAGGGAGCCTTATCCCGATGTGGAATATCAAAGCAGAAGGGCTTATGTGTTTGCAGTAAAGCCTGCTATGAGTTAATCATTCATATTAGGAGATTAGTAAAGATGCTGTGCGTTAATATATGGAGTTTCAGGGGTAAGGCGGCCGCGTGGGGACATGCCTCCATGCAGATTGACAGGACATACATCTCATGGTGGCCGGAAAGGCCGGGGCTGGTTCCTTCTCACATACACCAGAACATATATTCGTCCAATCCGTTCAGAAACAGGACATTCGCTGAGGATGTGGAAGCTGAAAAACAGAAGCCTGATCACCAGATTTACATAGAAGGGCTCGACGAAAAACGGATAAAGGACTGGTGGCAGTCGTTTGGACTGAACAGTGACGGCGTTAAGTTTCAGGGTCCGCTCCTGCCATGGGATACGCTTAAGATGAACTGCTCGACCGTAGTATCCACTGCATTGAGAAAAGGCGGGGGAGACACATATGCGAGCTGGGTAAAGTCATGGAACCTGGTTTGGAAACCTTCGGACGTGCTTGCTTATGCGCTGTCCATACAGAAAGGTCTGGCCAGGAAAGATACCAGGGATGATGTACTGAAAAATTACAAGGGATATTGAAGGATTGATTCCAGGCGGCAGATCAAACAATTGAATGCCAAAGTCTTGAATAAAAGCAGGATAAACTTTTTTTACAGGGGGATGCAGATATTATGAGTAAATTTCGAAAACCTCTTCTTTCGGCTTTGAAAACCAGTCTGGCATTTTCAATGTATCTCATTCCACCCCAGGAGAGCTTTCTTATGCAGGGAGTGGGGTGCGTCAAAAAACTTCCGAAGCTTATAAAGGCCCAGGGCATAAGGAAGCCGCTTATAGTAACTGATCCCGTACTCATGCAGATAAGGCTGCTTGACGGTCTTTTCTCTGAATTCGAGGCTATCGGAATGCCATATGCCATATATGACGGTGTCCAGCCCAACCCGACGATAGACAATATCGAGGATGCCTATGCGCTGTATAAAAAAAGCGGCTGTGATGCCCTAGTGGGCTTTGGCGGCGGCTCATGCATGGATTGCGCCAAGGTGGTTGCAGGCAGGGTGGTCAGGCCCGGTCTGACAGCGGACAAACTGGGCGGATATCTGAAGGTTATGCTGCCGGTACCAAAGAGGCTGCCACGAATTTTCGCAGTACCTACGACTGCCGGCACTGGTGCTGAAACCACGAGCGCAGCTGTTGTCACCAACCCTGAGACGCACATCAAGTACACAGTGAACGACTTTCTTCTGCACCCTCATTTCATTGTCCTTGATCCTGAACTCACGCTGGGTCTGCCTCCTTTTTTCACGGCAATAACCGCCATGGATGCCCTTTCTCATGCTGTAGAGGGCTATATAGGAAAAGCCAGCTGCAGGGTATCTGATGTTTATACCGAGATGGCGGTCAGGATGATTTTCGAAAATATCGACAAGGTCTATAAGAATGGAAATGATATTGAAGCGCGCTCTCAGATGCTTCTTGCATCATATTATGCAGGTGTCGTCCTGAACCGGGCATTGACGGGCTATGTTCATCCTTTTGCTCACAAGATAGGTGGCATGTACAATCTTCCCCACGGAAGAGTGATCGGCGCTGTCATGCCGCTTGTTTTTGAATACTACGGAACGGTTGCATGCAAACGGCTGGGCAGACTTGCCGATATAATCAATATTACCAGCCCTGACATGAGCGATTCCCGGAAGGCGGCGGCGTTCATAGAAGCCATAAGGGGTTTCAACCGCAAGTATGGAATAGAGGCAACCATTTCCGAACTCAGGGAAGCGGACTTTAATGAGATAGCAAGGTCCGTGCACATGGAATGCATTCCGTATCCGGCGCCAAAAATCATGGACGATGATGATGTCTTCAGGCTGCTTGGAAACCTGAAAGGATAATTGCCGGGGCAGGACCTGAAGACCTAATGGGATTTATGAACGCATTTCAGGCCTTTTTTCCGTATGACGCACTCAATGCGATCATGAGCTGTCCGCCTGAATAAAGGAATGGACCGAAAAGCATGGGCACGCCCTTTGTGTATGTATGTAGGGCGAATTCCACATCACCTATATAGAGCATTGCTGTTCCCATTGTTAGGAATATCGCCTGAGTCCTGGATACCGTGTTGCCGAAAAATGTAGAGATTGCCCTTGTGACCACAAACGGGAGAACGAGCCCGTAGATCATTCCGGGTATTCTCATATCACCCAGATACGGCCATAGATATGACATGACGCATGCATATATGAGAAGCGCCGCCGCACCCACATACAGGTCCTGTTTATGAAAGCCGTTTATGACGGTAAGGCCTACGGCATATGTCATGTACGCGATGATTGCGATAACGAGACCCCGTATCACGACGGCAGGATCGGTCATGTTAAGGTTAAGGAAATCTCCAAGGAGCGCTATTGCAAGACCTGCGCAGAGCCAGAGGGTGAGTTTTCTGTTGGTCCCGGGCCTGGTGAAGGAGAGAAGGGCGGTTATTATGCACAGTATCGTTATAACAGGTTGAACCACGGAAACTGTCGAAAGGTCATTCTGCTGACGCGCCCACCAGTAGATTACTATACCGACGGCTGCGAAAGGAACCGGGATGAGATGATACATATTCACCTCCTGCAGAATTAGAATGCCCTTTATTCCTGATGCATATATTTTAAAACATCAAGGATAAAAGCGTGGCTCTGGGATTTTTCATTTTCTCAGAGCGACATTAGATGACGGCCCTCCCATGTCATATTCAGCAAGTTTTGTCAGTCTGCCGGGACCTGACAGGGTTTTATCGAATATGAACAGCTCAAAAGCGTCATTACCGGTGCTTGATGTCGTGATTGCAATCAGGTTGCTGCTGTCGTTGAAATCCACCCCGTATCCGAGACCTCCAAGCGAGTTTGACGGCTGGGTAAAAAGCGACAGGTTCCCGATGTCATCACGATACTCAAATATGCTGAAATACTTGCTCAAGGGTGAGTTGTGGGCAACCATTATATACTTTTCATCCTGGGTCCAATATGCCTCGTGCACACATCCGAGATCATTTTTGATATCACAAATATATTTTATGGTATCGTTTTCCCAGCCTGCTATGGCGATTCTCCCCCCGAAATATGCGTCACCTGCCTTTAGTGAACCTATCATAACCTTCGTACCGTTTTTGCTCCACCTGACTGCATGAAGATGATCGTCAGCAAGAATTCTGCTGCCGGTATAAAAAGGATTCCTGGCAATCAGATTCAGTCTGGTACCATCCCATCTTAATATGCTGAAGTAAGGTTCTGCATTCGTCCTGGCTAGGCTTCCGTGACCGACAAGAATTGTACATCCATCCGGATGGAATCCATTTGCAAATGAATAATCATAGCCTTCATGTCCGTATATGGCCACCTCTTTAAGCTTTTCATTTCCAATTCCTGTCGGATCCCATTTTAAAAGTGAAAACACAGACTTTATAGCGTCGTTGCCATCATAATAAGATGCTCCGATAAGAGAGTTATCCCTGTTCCAGTTAATATGGTTGATTGCAGAGTTATCATTATAAGAAATTTTTGTGCTTGCTGCAGGTTGAGGCTTCAGTATCTGGTTCTGTGAGTCCCATTCGTAAATGTTCACCTGACCCCTCAAACCCACAGCCAGATACCTACCATCATTTGACCAGGCCAGGCCATTGCTTATCTGGCCATTGCCCAGATCGATATTATCCTGGGTATTAATAAGATTATGTCCGTTCCACCCGATGAGGATCAGATATCTGTCAACTGCTCTTGTGCATGCCCAGACATGAGATACTACGGAGCTGTTTACGTTGATTGACCATTCATAAAAATCCGAGCTTGTTTCCACTCTGAGGATATGACTGGACCCTGCGGTTTGTTCAGCGGTAAAACTGTATGTGTCTCCTGTAGCTCCGCTGATAATAGTGTTATCGAGTTTCCATACATAATTGTCTGCAGAAGGAAATACTGCGAGTGTGAAAACCTTTGTTTCTCCGGGATCGATTATGACGGATTTGCTATTCGGTTTTACAGATAAAACGCATCCGTATAATGAAATAAGTGAAAGTATGATAATTGCGTGGACTGCTTTTCTCATGGGAACCTCCTTTTTTATAAAAATGAAATCTATTATCAAAAAACAAATGCGTTACAGATTTTACATATTTTAAGAGCTTCGGCATGTCAACAATTCTATACGGATATTTTTAATTATATGTGGATTATCAAACGTATTTTACCGTTTTGTTCATCCTTGACAAATATTAATTAATACCGGAGATGAATCTCTGATGCCTTCAAGTCTCCGGGAGTATTCATAAGCCCTTAATTGGTGAACCCCGGACATCCGGGCTGCCGGCAATGCTAAATCATCTAAGGAATAGATATGGAAATATTCAATAAAAACAATACAAGGAACACCGGCCAGCTTACGATTTTAACATCGTATATGCTCATAAGCCCCCAAAACTCATCATGCAGGAATCTGTCAATACAGGTTTCAGAGGTGCCCGTCGACTCGGAGCAGCCTGTCCATGCACATGAGCCCGAGCAGTGCTATTATGTAATCAGGGGGAAAGGATTGATGATTGTTGAAGAAGAGAGCCGGGAAGTGACTACGGGAGACGCAATTTATATCCCGCCCGGCAAAAAACACGGGATTAGAAATACGGGAAATGAGGTTCTTAAATATCTGAGCGCGAACACACCCTGCTTCACAAAAGAGTACGAAGACCGGTTCTGGCCGGAAAATTCAAATGAGTGATTGAAAGGTAAGACATGAAAAAAGAAGGAAATCATCAGGCAGAAGAGGATAAGAAACTGGCAGCCGTTTGCGGTCTTTACTGTGAAGCTTGCTCTTTGTATATCGCAACCGCGGAAGACCCGGCCAGACTCACGGCAATGGCGGCGCGTTTTCAGATGTCTGAGGAAGAGGTAAAATGCTACGGCTGCCGTTCGGACAAGAGAGGCCCTTACTGCAGGATATGCAAAATGTTCGATTGCGCCTCTCAAAAGGGAATCGATTTCTGTGTTAAATGTGAGGCATATCCCTGTGAAGCTTTGAAAGAATTCCAGTCGGCTATGCCGCATCGGATCGAACTTTTCAAAGACCTTGAGCGGATAGGGGCTATTGGTTGGGGAAACTGGCTTAAGGAGATTAGGGAAAACTACACCTGCCACAAATGCGGCACCATAAATTCCGCATATGATATTAAATGCAGGAAATGCGTTGAAGAGCCGGGCAGTGATTATGCGGCCAGACACAAAGAGGCAATCGGGATGTTTTTGAAAAACAGATGATACAATGTTTCTAATCTTTGAAACCGGAAATGTTAAATGTTTGAAAAACTCGAAAATATAAGCAGGCGTCCCGTCCCGTTTGAGTTTTACACGGCAAGCGACTTGTGGACGGACGAATACACCTCGGAACAGATGCTCAAGTTCCACCTCAGCAAAGATATCGATGCAGCATCCAGGAAAGAAGAATTCATAGAGCGTTCGGTTGAATGGATTGCATCACGCTTCGGCATAGGCATCGGGACAAAAATTGCCGACTTCGGCTGCGGTCCGGGACTCTATGCTATCAGGCTGGCCCGGAAGCAGGCGGATGTCACAGGTATAGACTTTTCATCAAGGTCGATCAGATATGCCATGGAAGCGGCAAAGAGGGAAGGGCTGTCGATAAATTACGTAAATGAAAACTACCTGGAATTTGAAACAGACGAACGCTTTGATCTTATCCTGATGATCATGTGTGATTTTTGCGCACTTGGTCCTTCACAGAGAAGACTGCTGCTGGATAAGTTCAGCAGGATTCTCAAACCCGGCGGTTCGGTTCTGCTTGATGCGTATTCTCTGAAGGCATTTGATATGTGGGAAGAACAGGCAATATACGGGGCCAATCTTTTAAACGGCTTCTGGTCGCCGGACAAATATTACGGGTTCCTGAATACTTTCAAGTATGAGAAGGAAAAGCTGGTGCTTGATAAATATACGATCATTGAGCCCGAACGCACACGGACAGTATATAACTGGTTTCAGTGCTTCAGCCGGGAAACGCTTGAAAAGGAGTTTGAAGAATGCGGGTTTGCCGTTGAAGGATTTTATTCCGATGTCGCCGGTTCGCCCTTTAACCCTGAAAACAAAGAATTTGCAGTTACTGCTAGGAGGAAATAACCATGATGATGAAGTCAGATACCCTTGAAACAGGCGGCAAACCGAATTTGAAAACAGCTGCAAAGCTTTCAGTATGCCTGAGCTGTTTTCTGATGCTCCAGGCATTGAGTTTTGAACCACTTCAGGCTGAAACGAACTGGCCCCACATGGTTCAATCGAAAGACGGCGTTCCTGTTTCTTATGAGGTGTATGGTGCCGGAGAACCGACCCTTGTTTTCGTGCACGGATGGAGCTGCGATGTGCGCTACTGGAGGGCGCAGGTTCCGTATTTTTCAAAAAAACACAAAGTTGTTCTTATAGACCTTGCCGGCCACGGCAATTCGGGATTCTCTCGAAAAGACTATACGATGGAGGCATTTGGAGAGGATGTAAAGGCCGTAACTGTAGCTGAAAGCACCGGCAAGGTAATCCTGATAGGCCACTCGATGGGAGGCTCGGTAATTGCAGAGGCCGCCCGTCTGATGCCGGATCGCGTGACTGGTCTGATCGGCATAGATACGCTTCAGGACATTGAGTATCCGCTGACATCAAAAGAGCTTAAAACCATGACCGAGCCTATTGAAAAGGACTTTCGGTCAGGAAGCAGAGACTTTATAAGTCAGATGATATTGCCCGGAACTGACAGAGAGCTTAAAGAATGGATACTCTCCGATATGTCGGCTGCACCGCCTACGGTCGCGTTAAGTGCGATGAATAACATGATGACACAGTACGTAACAGGGGATGCTGCGAAGGTATTCGATAAAATCCGGATTCCGGTCATAACTGTAAACGGGGATATGTCGGCGATCAACTATAAGGCAAACAGGCGGCATATGTTTTCATTCGACGCAATTATTATAAAGAAAGCCGACCATTTCCTGATGATGGATAAGCCGGAAGAATTCAACCCCGCACTGGATAAGGCGATTGATAAGATGTCAGGAAAACAGGGAGAGTGAGCTGCGGATGGTTTTAAGAACCCCGTTTCAGGGAGGGAACGAAGATGAAATTTATCTCAATGCTCTATGTTATAAACGCGACGCTGCTGATACTGCACGAGATAGAGTCGGCCTATGAAAAGGAATGGGAGATTCTGAAGCTTCCGGGAAAAATAACCGGCTTTCTGCTTCTTCACGTTCCGATCATCATTCTGATTTTTTACGGATTGATTGAAATTGAAAAGTTGAGCACCATCGGATTTGTATTCGGCATTATAACAGGTATAGGCGGGGTCATTCCTTTCATCGTGCATAAAATTATCGTCAGGAGAAATGAGCATTTCAATCTGATTATATCAAATGCGATAATTAACCTTAATATCTTATCGGGAATATGCCTGTTTCTTTTATCGGTGCGTTATTTTTTTTGAGCGGTTCATTATTGCATGGAGAGTTCAAGGTGAAGAACCCTGACAGAAAAATGGTATCAAGGCTTGAAGAGCTTCCGAATATCGGCAAGTCCATTGCGGATGACCTCAGGCTGATAGGCATCAATCATCCGGCTGAGCTCAAAGGAAAAGATGCTTTCGAGCTGTATGAGAGGCTAAACAGGGCGACAGGCAAGAGGCAGGACCCGTGCGTTATCGATGTTTTCATGGCAGCCGTTCATTTCATGGAAGATGGCGATCCTCTTCCATGGTGGTCGTTTACCGCTGAACGCAAAAAGAGTATCAAACTGCAAACCTGATATCATACTTATCAAAATTTAAGTTTAAGGAGGTTTCATGAATAAATTGAATCGCTTGAAAATAAAGGTTCTTTTATCGGCCATGACCTTGCTTGAGAAGCATCCCATAATTGTGAAGCTCTTTCTGAAGCCGTTCGCCAATGCTCCCATTATTTCAAGACATTTGCAGGTTTTAATAAGGGCCTTCATGGGAGCCACTGCATTTGAAATACATGATGTTGACTCGAAAAACGGACGGATAGGCATAGGCGGAGTTGAAGAGATCATGACCGGTGCGGTGATAATAAAACTGCTGCACACTGTTCTGTCAGGGAAGCTTGGAGAAGAAGAGAAAAACAAGACACTGTATGATATGGGAGTCGAGTTGTGCACATGGGAAGTATCACAATCCCTGGCGCACAACAGGTGGGTGCCCAAGGTGCTGATTCCCTTGATAATGAACAGCCGGATTATCGATGAAGTTCAGCAGGATCCTCTTATGGCTGAATTTTTCAACAAAACCATGAACATGGTGTCGCGTCTTATTACCGATGAAGGCGGATGGGGGCACCTTGATTTTGATTTTTCCACGATGCCGCTTAAAGCAATACTGACGAATTCGCAGGAAGCCCGATGGCTATCAGGTTCGGACAGGCCGGTCTGCCATTTCTATGCAGGCATTGTAGCAGGATATGCCGGTACGATATCCGGAGAAAAGGTTCATGTCGAAGAAGTGGCCTGCAAGGCCATGGGTGCTCCTAGATGCGTGTTTCATGTGCACAGGGATGTTCAGAAATAGAGCTGGAGTTGATAACTTAAACATTTGTTTTACTTGTGGAATGAAGGAGTGCGCTGTGAAGAGGATATTATGTCTGGCTGTTGTTGTATTACTGTTGGGGTATGAGCCTGCAACTTCGAATGATGCAGGCTGGAAGCAGGTCAAGGACCGTTCAGGCATAAAGGTCTATACGCGCGAGGTGCCAGGCAGTGATATAGCTGAATTCAAAGGGGTGGGTATCGTGGATGCCCGTCTTGAGGTCCTGGCATCGATCCTCAGAGATGTCTCTGCCTCCAAGTATTGGATGGCTAATACCGAACATGCCGAAGAGATCAAAAAGCTTGAAGGCGAAGACATGATCGTCCTTAATATTACAAGGCTGCCTTGGCCTCTCAAACTGCGCGAAGCACTGGTCCGTATTACAGTCAGGATGGATTATAATAAAGGGTATGCCAATATTGATATGCAGGGGATAGATGATCCGAACCTGAGGCCGGTGAGCGGGAACTATGTACGAATGAAATATGTACATGCCTCCGTTATACTCGAATACATTGACAGGGAGCATACACGTGTCACCTATACGGCAAGGATCGATCCGGGAGGTAACATTCCGATCGATATTGCAAACCTCTTCGTGGTCAAGATACCATTTGACTCGATCTGCTCACTGCGGAGGCTCGCTGCTCAGGAAAATTTCATAACTGCAGGCAGAAATTCAAAGGACAGAGTTATAATCGATCATAATGTAGCGATGGGATATCTCAGACCATGACTTCATTAGTGCCCGAACCCGTAAAGAACGCCGGATTTTCTCATGCATTTCACTCAATACCGTTGATCGCTGCTGAGATTGCGCCCATGAGAGCAGTGTCGTAGCCCAGTCTGCTGAGCCTAACTATCGGGGCGGGGACTATTCTGAGGTGCTCAACCGTGACGCGGGTTGCGGCTTTTATGAATTTTTCCCCGGCGCCTACCGCAACTCCCCCGCCGATTGCGATAACGTCAGGAAGATATATGGCTGCCAGGTTTCTGAGCCCCTGGCCCAGGTTATATGTGACTTCCTCCCATTCGTCCAGGGCAAGCTCCTCTGCGGGTTTGCCGTAAATGCGCCTTATTCCGTTGCCTGAAACCAGCGCTTCCAGACAGTCTGGCGAGCCGCATTCGCATGCTATGTTTTCAGGATGGCTGCATCTGAAATTTATCGACTGGTGGCCTGCTTCCGGGTGTGCGCCGCCTGATCCCCTGTAGATTTTGCCGCCAACGATGTATCCGCCGCCCATGCCCGTGCTCAGCGTCAGATAGAGAAGCCTTTCCGCCTTTTCGCCGCCGAAGTGGTATTCCCCGAGTGCTGCGATATTCGTATCGACATCTACATGAAAATCGCATCGCCATTTTCCGGTCATGATATCTTTTAGAGGGACATTCCTCCAAGCAGGCTGATGAAGGGGCGATACAATACCCGCCTGCCAGTCAAGAGGTCCGCCGATTGCAGCGCCCATGGATTTTATCTTTCTTCCTGAGCAGACTTCGTCGATCATTAAATCAAGCAGTTTAAGGCCACGATCAAGTTCAGGTGGTGTCCCAAACTGCACCCTTTTTATGATGCTTCCAGTGGAATCTGCTGAAGCGACAAGCAGCTTTGAGCCGCCGATATCCAGTCCGATATAAATGCCTTTATCAACAGTATCCATTTATTACTGATCTCTCCTCTTATTATCCGGCGGGTTGTCCGGCAGCTGGTATCTGAACGGCAGCTGGCTCGGATAAATGGTCCAGTTCCTGGAAAAGATAAATGAAACTGCGCAGGCGACAAAGGAAGGCAGTAGAAGTGTATAATCCCCTGCAAGCTCGCATGCTATGAATATTGCACATATCGGCGTTTTAAAGGCGGCTGCAAAAAAGGCCGACATGCCGATTAAAACAAATGCCTCAGGCTGAGGAATCATTCCCGGCATAAGTTGATTAATGATAAGTCCGAAGCTTCCTCCCAGTGCCCCGCCTATAACCAGAGACGGGCTGAAAAGTCCTGCGATACCGCCGGAACCTATGGTCAGGGAGGTAGTCGCTATTTTGGCAAAGGCTATGACTGCAAGAAGCCCGGCCCCGATAAGTGCAATTTTTCCGGAAAGAATTCCCTGCAAAACGCCAAAGCCGTCTCCGATTATCGAGAGAGAAGCGGTGTCTCCGCTCAGGGTTAAGGCAAGCCAGCCGATAAGCCCTGTTGCAAGGCCTCCCAGCATGGGTTTCATTACCGGATGCACATGAAGTCTTGAAAATCCTGATGATGTACTCTGATAGGCCTTTACATAAATATATGCGCCTGCACTGCAGAATAGGGCCAGCAGCGCATATGGCAGAAGGTCGAAGACGGATTTGAACTCGAAGCCGATTGTGCAGTCAAACAAAGGCGAGAGACCGAAAAAGAATGCGAACACGGCAAAACTCACTGCGCTGGCAATAGCAGAGGGCAGCAGGGCCCCGGCCTCGAGGTCCTCGCTTGAATAGTAGAATTCCATCGCAAAGAATGTGGCGGCGACAGGTATCCGGAATATTGCGCCTATGCCTGCGGCAACGCCAGCAGACATGAGCATGCGTCTCGTATTCGGATCAACCTTGAAAATTTTGCCTGTAAGACTGCCGAATGATGCCCCTATGCTCCCGGCAGGGGATTCCTTGCCGCCGGAACCTCCCGTGCCCAGTGTTATGACAGAAAGCAGCAGGTTGAAAAGAGGCTTTGTAAAGGGATATTCACCCTGTTTCTGCATGTAGGATTCGATTTCATCCAGATTGTCTTCCTTTGAGCGCATCCTTGAAAACAGCCATGAAAGTGCGCCGACAAAAAGTCCTCCTATGCCCGGCATCAGGATTATCAGCCATGGAGTGAAGTTTCCGGCGCTCATAAAGCTTCCTGCCGTTTCCCTGTACACCGGACCGTCAGGGGAGATTCCAATAATATTGTTAAAGCAGAAATTAACTGCGTACTCGATAAGATACTGGAACAAAACCGCTGTAAGGCCTGCCGCAAAACCGAGAATTCCCGACAGCATCAAAAGGCGTGCAAGCCTTCGGGGATTGAATATTTCTTTCATCATAATGACGATAGTATACATTATTCTTTTGATGGATGTCTCCTCATGTCTTAATGATTTGATGCCGATACTTAACCAGAGGAGATATCGCAAGTGAGTGCGGCAATAAAAGAGATGCTTGATGAAGTATCAGAAATCATCGGTAAGGGTCTCGACCCTGATTCGGCATATCATCTGCTTGAGCTCATCGGAATAAAGTCAGTGCCAAAGGGAATTCTTGGCGATTTCAGACTTTATGGTGACCTCCTGCCTGTCGGCGCCAGGATAGCACCTTACAGCAGTGAACAGAGGCTGCTTCATTTCATATGGGATGCATTCGACAAAACGCCGATGAGCATGATTACAGATTTTTCGATACCCTTCAGAAGAATCATCGCAAAGCGGCTTTTCAGAAAATGCGGGAAGAATTTCATATGCGAGTCAGGTGTGAGCTTCAATTACGGCAACAGAATCTCTATAGGCAACGATGTTTTTATTAACAGAAATGTTTTCATCGACTCAAAAGGTTTTGTGGAAATCGGCGACAGTGCGGGCTTATCTGAAGATGTCAGGATATTTACACATGCTCATAACGAATCGGACCACACTGACAGAACATATAAAAAGGTCGTGATAAAGGATTTTGCACTTATATTCAGCGGTGCGGCGATAATGCCGGGAGTAACCGTAGGCGAACAGGCAATCGTGGCAGGCAGGTCGGTTGTAACGCATGATGTGCCTCAGAATATAATGGTTGCAGGCTCGCCTGCAAAAGTTGTCAGGGACAGGCAGAGCGAAGGAAGGATGAGGGAAGGGTTAAAACATATCTGGCTCGCCAATGCTGAATTTCAGGAAGAAAGTACTGTTCATGAAAATGTTTTCAAGAATGCATAATTCAATTCATCCAGGCCTTTTCATTTGTGCGATATTGATTGCTGGCTCTGCAACAGCAATGACTCTCTTGCCGGGGGCTGTCTCAGCTGATGAAGGCTGTGTAGCGGAAGGGACATATGCTTCTCCATACAGCATACGTCTTCCTTATTCCATTGATGAGCTTATACCGGACATACTTTCCGGTGAAAGGGGTGATCCGCGGAATGAATCCGATTTGCCCGAGAGTGACTGGTATGACCACTCAAAAGTGCGCCCCTGGGGCCCATTGCCAAGGGCTTATACGCCGCCTTCCCAGATAAGCGGCAAAAGCGAAATATTCAAACGTGCACGCATTATTGCCGTTGCAATGAGGTATATCGGCTATGGATACCGTCACCACTATATCCCGGACTGGAACCCGCCTGCTGGCTGGCATACTCCGAAACCGGGCGACGCAAGGCATGACGGCAAGGGTGTTGACTGCAGCAATTTCACCTCATTTGTATATAATCAGGCACTCGGGATTAAGTTCAGTTCGGACATCCGGAAACAGGCTGATATGGTTTCTGCTTCAATCAACTGCTCGGATGTGTCCATATCGGTTGCCATAATACCCCGACAGGTGACTGTTGAAGCCTGGAAAGAAGCCTTGAAGCCGGGCGACCTCATTTACATTCGGCCAAAGTCTGGTTCTGGAATATCGCACGTAGTCATGTGGCTGGGCGAATGGGGAATATCCCCTGACGGGACCCCCGTTGTCATTGACAGCCACGGGGAAGATACCCGCGATTCAAACGGTGCATTGATTCCAGACGGGATTTATCCGAGGCCGTTTAAGGACACTTCATGGTATCTGAGCTATGCGGACCATGCCATTCGCATTATCGGTGAATGAGCTGTTATAATGATGGTGCAGGATAGAATGCTTTTTATGAGAGTCTCAATGTTAAGGAATTTTTTAAAATGAAGAAAGAATTGGCTGCATTTGTGGCATGTTTGTTTATAGTTCTTGCTGCCTTGAACGGGTGCTCCTGGCTCGGCGGAAAACTGACGAAAGAGGAAAAAGCCGAACAATGCAGGTTCCTGCTTTATGACCAATATGCAGATTACCTTGGGCGAAAGGATATCAAGCTGGAGGACGCATTTGTTTTCGCCGTGTCAAGCCCGGAAAAGATTGTTGCAATAACCTTCGATGACGGCCCGTCAGCAAATTCAGAGAAGATCCTGTCAATTCTGAAAAAACTTGAATGCCCTGCCGCGTTTTTTCTCGTAGCTGAAAATATGAATTCGGAAAATATCGAACAGTACAGGGACCCGCTTTTCGAGACATATATTCATGGATACGTACATGAAAATTACACTACATATGATAAGGAAAAATGCTTCGCTGAAGTCGAAAAGGCGCGGAACGTTTTTGAAAGCCTGGGTATAAAGTCCGAATATTTCAGGCCGCCTTACGGCGCTTTCAATGATTATTTAAGGGAGGCCCTTGCGGAAAACAAGCTTACGGGAATACTCTGGAGCTTTGACTCGCTTGACTGGGCCGGACTTGCCGGCGATGATCTTGCCGGCAGGGTAGTATCGAATGTCAGGGACGGAGACATCATACTTTTCCATGAAACCCCATGGACCCCTGATGAACTGGAAAAGATAGTTACCGGAATCAGGGGGAAAGGCTTCAGGATTGTGCCTTTGAAAGATCTGCTTCAATTCCCGAAATGCCCTTCTCCTGAGTATATTCAGAGCGCTTTACTTAAAAATTGAATCAGACGGTTGCCCGGGAATTTTACATGAAATTTCCGGCAATGAAATATTTCCACATCAATATAATTGCAATATGGAAATAATAGTGTTATTTTATGGTCATGAAGAAAAATCCCATGAACATCCCCAGAAAAGAACTCGACGATCTTCTGTTCAATGCCCTTCTTGCTGTTTACAGGTTTGAAAGGCAGAAGATCAATTCCTTCGGCCTGGACTATACCGCTATACTTGCGCTGCAGATGCTCAGAAGAAGAAATCCTCAGCGCATGCGTGAACTTGTCGACGGGATTGGCCTGCCGTTCAGCAGTGCCACGAGGCTTTTCGGAAAGCTTGAAGAGGCCGGGTACGTAAAAAGGGTTTATGCCGAAGAAGACAGACGGGGTGTTCATGTCTATCTGACAACCAGTGGTGAAGAGATTGTACAGAAGCTTGAAGAAGATACCTATAAGATTATATCCGAAACCTCCAGCCAGTATGATGCCAGAACGCTGAATCATTTCATAAAAACGGCAGAGAACATGGGCAGGATTCTGGGTGTGGAAAACATAATCAAAACCAAAGATGAATAAACTCGAAAAGGAGAATGATTGTGGGCTGCTGCAAAATTGAATTAAGAGGAAAAAACGTACTTGTAACAGGCGGTGCGATGGGCATGGGGAAATCAATGGCAGGGCTTTTCCTGAAGGAAGGCGCGCGTGTGGCGATAGTCGATATAAGGGAAGCCGAGCTTGCAGCTGCATCGAAAGAGCTTTCAGCCTTAGGACAGGTTGCGGCCTATGTATGCGACATTTCTGATAAATGGAATATCTACTCGCTTGCTGAAAAGATTAAGAAGGAATTCGGAACAATCGACATCCTTATTAACAATGCTGGAGTCGTTCGCTCGTCACCCTTTTTGCAGAAAACGGATGAAGCGATTGAAAAGCTTGTTGCCGTAAACCTCATGTCGATTTTCTGGACCACAAAGGCATTTCTGCCGGACATGGTTTCAAAGGGCGAAGGCGTCATAGTGAACATGGCCTCTGCCGGCGGACTGCTCGGAGTGCCGTATATTTCAGATTACTGTGCCTCAAAATTTGCTGTTGTCGGGCTTACGGAATCTCTCAGACAGGAAATGGCGCTGGCGGGACAGAAAAAGATTAAATTCATATATGTATGTCCGAACACGGTATCAACCGGTATGTTTGCAGGGGCGCAGGCTGTAAAAGGTACAAAGATGCTCACGCCGGAAGATGTCACCATAAAGATCATAGAAGGCATAAAGAAGGGCAGGGCGATGATCGGCGTGCCGTCGAGCGTTTATACTCTGCCTCTAATAAAGGCCATTCTGCCGATCGGGGTCATGGACTTTCTATGCAGGATGCTCGGCATTGCCACTTCATCAAAGAATATGACTGGAAGAAAAGATTCTGTAATTTCCAGATAGACCCGATCGGGAAGGCAGGTCTATGGGAAAGATTAGAATCATTTTAACGGCCTTGATTTTTCTGCTGCCGGCAATATCTCTGGCGGCAGGCTTCAACTGTGAAAAGGCATCTTCCGCAGTGGAGAAGATGATTTGCACAAACCCCGATTTAAGCGTGATGGATGAGAGCATGACCGCCGCATACAAAAAAGCTGCGGCCGGGGCCTCGGATTCCGCTCCGCTGTCTGCCGACCATAAGCTGTGGCTCAAAAACACCCGGAACGCATGCAGGGATGTATCCTGCATGAAGAAGGCTTATCAGGACAGAATCATCGAACTGAATAGGTGGAATGAGCCTGCACCTCAAAACGACAGGGATATTTTTGGAAATTACACAATAACCAGGGACAACTATATCCATAATCCCGACACCGGCAGGGACGAGCCGGCAAAGTCAACGGACTGCCTGACAATAAAGAAATCCAAAGGGGACAGGATTTATTTCTCGTTCATACTTATCGGTGCAAACGGCCATACCTGCCCATGGACGGCGAGGCGGTTTACAAAGACTCAGCGTATCAGTCTCTTCCTGAGAAAAACAATCCGGACTATCCGAAAGATTGCAGGATCAACATCCGCATAAAGAGGAAAACGATTCTGATTGAAGATTTGAAAGGAGCATGCAAGGAATCTTTCTGCGGCATGAGGGCCGTCATAGACGGAGTGGAATTCAGCCGAAGACAGAAGACTTCAAAAGAATGCGAGCAGTTTTAAAGCCTCTGGATCAGGTAAACGAAAGTCAGATCTGTTAAACTATTTCCCCGGTCAAGGTATTCTTGTTGCCGCGCGTTATTCTTACCAGGGCCTCATGGCCGGTAAGAGATAATGGCCCCTCGAAATTCACTATCGTATTGTGAGTGGTTCGTCCGAATATCTGTTTAAGATTTTTCTGGCTGGACCCGTCCACGAGCACTTCAAACACCTGCCCGGCCCTTGAGCGGTTTATCTCAAGCGTTATTCTGTTCTGAAGGGTCTGGAGTATTGAAAGCCGCTCCTTCTTTATCTCAAGCGGGACATCATCTTCAATACCTGCCGCTTTTGTGCCGGGTCTTGGCGAATATTTGAACGAATAGAGAACATCGAACCTTACCGCCTCGATAAGGTCTAGCGTTCTCTTGAAATCCTCATCAGTTTCCCTGGAAAAGCCTACCATGGTATCCGCACTGAAGGCTATATCAGGTCTGGCTTTTCTGAGCTCGCTCACAAGCCTTAAATAGGAAACGAACGTATAGTTGCGGTTCATCGCCTTCAAGACCTTGTCCGAGCCGGACTGAAATGGCAAGTGTATATGGCTGCAGAGTTTGTCGAGACTCGCAAAGCATTCGATGAGTTCAGGGCTTACATCTTTGGGGTGCGAGGTGGTGAATCGTATCCTTGTTATGCCGTCAACTTCTGCAATCTTTTTGAGAAGCGCCCCGAAGCTTATGCCGCCTGCATAAGAGTTCACATTCTGCCCGAGCAGGAAGATTTCCTTCACACTCCTGTCCGCATGTATCATGACTTCATCGATTACATTTTTCCACCCGCGGCTGATCTCGCGGCCCCTTACATAGGGAACGATGCAGTATGAGCAGTAATTGTCGCATCCCTGCATGATGTTGATGTAAGCCCTGTGGCCGGGCCGGATAAATGATTTATCAGGAATAAGCTCCAGTGAAGGGATGAACCCGGAGAATGCCGTTTGTATTTCCTGCGAATGGGACTTCCTGACATTTTCAACAACCTCAGGAATTCTGTGGAGCTGATGAGTGCCTATTACCGCATCGATATAAGGCATCTTTGCGATAAGCGCTTCACCTTCCTGCTGGGCCACACAGCCGGTGACGATTATGGTTATCCCGGGTTTCCTCTTTTTAAGAAATTTGAGCCTCCCCAGATTGCTGAGAGCCTTTTCTTCGGCCTTTTTTCTTACCGAACAGGTGTTCAGGATGATTACATCGGCATTTTCGGTATCGGCTGTTTCACTATAACCCAGCCCGTCAAGGGAGGAATACATCTTCTGGCTGTCCAGATCGTTCATCTGGCAGCCATAGGTGAATATCTGAACTTTGCCCTTCATTCAGGGGGCAGGGTAAAATGGAGCAGGCGTCTTTCCCCAGACCCAGAGCTGTCCGTCAGTGGTCCTGAAGTATACAAGCCCCTCGGCGCTGACGATTGTATAATCAAATTCGAGACCGACTGGGAATACCCCCTGCGTGTCCGGGTTAAACCATGGATAATCCCCTATGGCGGCGAGCGCCGGGTCATACCTGTACTTTCCGGCCCAGATTCTTCCTTTCGCGTCTTTTGAAATCTTCGTTACGCTGCTTATGTCAATATCATCCGGCGGGATTATTCCTGAAGAAGTCCAAGTCGAGCCGCTGTTCTTGAAATATTGCATGAGAGTTCCGTCATCATGCAGGGCGAAGACATTCTGCGGGCTTGCTTGAGCGACCACGGAAAGGGCTTTTGTCCCCGGATCACTCGGGAGATGCTCCCAGTTCATGGCGCCTGTCGTACAGTAGTATACGCCCAGGGACGTCGCGACTGCAGAAAGACTTCTTGAATTGTCGGCATTATACGATTCAACAGCGAGCGAATTTGTAAAACCTGTAATTATCGTGTCAAACTTCCATAACCCTGAATCTGCCGAAACCCAGATGTTGTCATTGATGAGAGTGATACTGTTCACAGAGTCATCTGAACTTGTGGTCTTTCTGTATATGAGATCATCTGCTGATGAACTGTGGTCCACCACGGTTAAGTTTGCACCGTCCATATACGCCCCCCATATAGTAAAATAGGCCGTATACAGGGCGGAAAAATATATGGGATAAATTGCATCCAGAGGGTAAGCTCCGCCCCAGCTCATGTCGACTTTGAAAAGCTGGGATGAAAACATTTTAACATTATTTGAGGCAGTCCCGTCGATGTTCTTGTCATCCGTCACCACGGCAAATATGCCGCCGGACGATGTGTTTGCGTCATAGCTTATTGATTTGGCTGTTGCCGGGCTGGCGTTCATAAGCTGCGTGATTCCGCGGGCAGATACATTGATTACAAAATATGCCGTTTCTGTTTTGTCAAGATCGTCTATGATAGTGCAAGTTACGGTATAGATTCCTGGTTCCAGGGGAGCTACCCAGTATACACCATAATAGTTTGTTGCCGTGCCAGGCGGTATTATATTCCCATTATTGTCGAGAATGGTACTGATTGAACTGTTATAATTCCAGGTATAGGTCATTGGAGGATTATTGGTCAGACAGGCCACCCCCAGCACTATCTTCTGCTCGGTGACAGGGTAAAAATCTGACTGTGAAGCTGATACAATATCAGGACCGTCAGCAGAGCATGCTGCAAATAATAATATTAACAGGGATGCAAACAAAAATGAAAGATTTCTCACAAAAATTATTCCTCCATTCCGGGATTGAGGGCTTTCATATCAGATAGAGATAAAAGCTTCAAGTTGTGATAAAAGTTGTATAGTCAATATTTAATATTCTGAGGGGATGTATGATACTTGGCATTGATGTCGGCGGTACGCATACTGATGTTGTATGTATTAAAAATGGAGAGGTTCTCTCCTCCCTGAAGGTAGAGACAGCCCCCGACCTTGTTGAATCAATCAAAGCAGGCGTTTCATCCCTGAACGTCGATTATAATGGCATCAGGAGGGTTGTGCTTTCGACAACCCTTACCACCAACGCTATTATCGAAAACAGGCTTGAAAGAGCAGGAATGATCGTGAGCGCCGGGCCTGGCGTCAATCCCAAAGTCTTTTTTCTGAGCAGAGATTTTCATCTTGTTGACGGCGCCATAGACCACAGGGGAAGGGAATATATTCCCCTTGATGAAGCTGGAGTTGAGCGTACAGCCATGATGCTCAAGGATTCAGAAATTAATTCCATTGGCATAGTATCGAAATTCTCGGTAAGAAATCATTATCATGAACTCAGGATAAAGTCCCTGATCGACGGCAGGTTCAAGTACATCACAATGGGACATCAGATGAGCGGCAGCCTTAATTTTCCAAGACGTATACATACGGTATTTTTTAATGCAGGTGTTCTGCCCGTGCAGGCCCGGTTTGTCTCTTCGGTCAAAAAAGCCTTTGCCGGACTGGGGATCAAGTCCAGGATTTTCTTCCTGAAGGCGGACGGGGGGACATTCTCTTCATCTGCCGCGGAAAGACTGCCTGTCGAAACAATCATCTCAGGACCGGCAGCCAGTATAATGGGTGCCTTTGCATTAAGGCCCGAGGAGAAATGCGCCGCAGTCCTTGATATTGGAGGAACTACTACCGATATCGGCATACTGGCGCTTGGTCTTCCAGTGTTCGAACCGAAGGGAATAAGCATAAAAGGCCTTAAAACACTTGTCCGTGGGCTGAAAACCGTTTCAGTCGGTGCAGGCGGCGATTCGGCGGTTTCTGTCGAAAATGGCATGATAACGGTCGGTCCTGTAAGAAAGGGTGCCCCGTGCTGCCTTGGGGGTAAGATTCCTACGGTAATGGATGCTCTCAGGGTGCTCGGGCTCGTGAAAATAGGTAATGCCGGCAAGGCTGCAGAAGCAGTCAAGGGAATTGGTTCGGAATACGGTATGAATATTGAAGAAACGGCCGGAACGATTGTGAGACAAATGGTTGCTTCCATTAAAAACGCATATACGGATTTTCTAGAAGAGGTGAATGCAAACCCTGTTTATACTATATATGAGATGCTTCATCCGGAAACTGTAAAACCCGATAAGCTTATATTGATCGGTGGCCCGGCGCTGGCGCTTAAACCTTTTATTGAGGAAGAATTAGGCTTAGCCTGCGTCGTGCCTGAAAATTATGAAGTTGCGAATGCCATCGGGGCTGCAGTCTCAAAGACTACGGCCAGGATAACGCTCCTTGCCGATACACAGCGCAAACATATGATCTGCCCGGAACTTGAAGCGGAAGATATAATACCTCCCACGTATATGATTGAAGACTTAAAGAACAGTGGAGAAAAACTCTTAAAAAAGCATGCCGTTTTTCTGGGTCTTGCTGATGACTATGGAATTGATATCGTGGAGGAGCAGTGCTTCAACATGGTCAGCGGGTTCCGCACTGTTGGCAGGAATATGAGACTCAAACTCCAGACCAGGCCCGGGATCATACCTGAATTCAGAAAGAAGGCTTTCCGGTGAAGACAGGAAGAATCAAGGCGAAAAACAGGACAGGGCTTATATTTTTTCCTGCCTATGACTGGGAGATATCGGCCTTTCACCCCGAAAGGAAAGAGCGCCTTCTTTACACGCATGATCAGGTTATCGAGGAGGGACTTCTCGATATCGAAGGGATATGCGAATTCAAGGCCGGAATCGCAACGGATAAGGACATATCGAGGGTCCATTTCTGTCTGCCAGATATAGACTCTGTTATAACCGATTCCCACAGGATATCTGCAGGCGGATGCATCGAGGCTGCGAGGCTCGTGCTTGAAAAAAAAGTGGACAGGGCCTTCGCCCTGGTAAGGCCTCCCGGACATCATTCCATGCGTGTCGTTCACGGCTGCAGAGGGTTCTGCAATATCAACATGGAAGCGATCATGGTTGAATGGATAAGGACGAATTACCCGCATATCAGGAAAATTGCGATTGTCGATACCGACTGCCATCACGGAGACGGCACCCAGGATATATTCTGGCATGATCCGGACATACTCTTTATTTCCGTTCATCAGGACGGAAGGACGCTATACCCCTGGTCGGGATTTCCCGAAGACCTCGGCGGGGCAGGTGCGAGGGGGATGACACTCAATGTACCGCTTCCTCCAGGGACGACTGACGAAGGGTTCATATATGTGGCGGAAAACCTGATAAGACCTATCCTCGATGAATTCAAACCCGATATCGTCATAAACTCGGCCGGTCAGGACAACCACTATTCCGATCCCATTACCGACATGCAGTTCACTGCGGGCGGCTATGCAAGACTCACCGAAATCGTATCCCCTGACATATGCGTCCTTGAAGGCGGCTATTCCATCGAAATGGCCCTGCCGTATATAAACACGGGGATAATACTGTCCCTTGCAGGCGTTGATTATTCATATCTCAAAGAGCCTGATTTCAGGCCGGACAGGTTCAAGCAGGCATCAGTCGAAATGAAGTATATTGCAGGCTTATGCGGCTCAATGCTTAACTACTGGCACAAGAGGCAGGGAATACCCATTAAAAAAGAAGGCATTGTCGAGAGGCGTAAGACCATAAGATACGACACCGACAACATTGTCGACAGACAGGCCGAATTCAAGAAGCTGTGCGATTGCCCCGGTGTATTCAGGATAGAGACAAGGGCGTCGACCGGGAACAGTGCAACATGTATTCACATCCCGAGAGGCTCCTGCGATAGTTGCAGGTCACTGGGTATTGACTGGTTTGATTCGGCCGAAGGGTTCGATTTCGTGCAGATGCAGGATATGGATAAGGACAGCTTTACGGTGAGAAAGGGATGAAGATCAGAAGGAAAAGAAAAATAGTGCTGGCCCTTGGCGCCGGAAGCGCAAGAGGGCTTTCCCATATCGGGGTGCTGAAGGCCCTGAAAGAGGCACGGATTCCAATTGATGCGATTGCCGGAGTGTCGTTCGGTGCTATAATAGGCTCATTGTACAGCATATACAGGGATATAGACGAAGTTGAAATGAGGGTCAGGGAATACATGGATTCACCTTTTTTCAAGGACGCTCAGAAAGAGATAAAATCAATGGAAAGGGAATCGGCCCATTCATTTTTCGAACGCATTCAGGCAACATTCAAAAAAGGGTATTTCTATACCAAGGCCGTAAACAACCTTTCTATTCTTACGCAGGAAACATTTGTCATGAACATGAATATACTCGTAGGCGACAAGTCTTTTGAGGACATGTTGATACCTTTCAAATGCCAGGCGATCGATCTGATCACAGGCGACCCGATAGTCTTCTCTGAAGGCAGCCTGTGCGGAGCTCTTCAGGCAAGCAGTGCGATCCCGGGATATTTCCCGCCCATAAGCATGCATGACATGCTGCTTGTTGACGGTGGTGTGGCCGAGATGGTGCCTGTGCACCTGGCGAAGACATTTCATCCGGACTACATAATCGGCGTGAACGTGAGAAAAGGGATCGAACCGCTGACAGACCCTGACAACGAACTTAAAAATACCTTTGATGTTATTTTCAGAAGCTATGACATTACCAGGGATTTCATGGACATTTATCTGTGCCAGAATCTCGACTGTGTCATAACCCCTGAAATCCATTCCCAGCACTGGTATGACTTTGACCGCATCGACTATTTCGTAGAGCAGGGCTATAAGGCGGGTGTTTCAAAGATTGAGGAGATAAAAAAAGATATATACTGGCTATATTGAGCTGTTAAGCAAAACCTTTTTTTGATTCTGCTTAACAGCTCATCAGCTTATCAGCTGACCTATTTCGCCCCCAGCCCTCCATCGACCGGGAATATGCCGCCGGTGATATAGTTGGATGCATTTGACGCAAGGAATACGGCCAGGCCCTTTATCTCGTCCTCGTCACCCCACATCCTCAAAGGGATTTCATTTACTATTACATCAAGTATGGGCTTCATGTCGGGTTTGAAGACATAGGCCATCATATCGGTCTTGAAGAAGCCGGGCGCCATGCAGTTGACGTATATCTTGTAGCGGGCGAGCTTGACGGCAAGGTTCTTGGTAAGGACTTCGACGGCTGCCTTGGACGGATTGTAGGCGACCGCAGGGTGCGCCTCTTCCAGGGACCCGCGTGAGCCGTAAATAGACGATACATTTATCATCTTGCCGCCGCCCTGATCCTTCATAATCCTGGCAACCTTCTGGCAGATTATCCATACGCCCCTTGTGTTTACGCTGAATATCTTGTCCCAGGCATCCAGAGGGAAATCAAGCGTCGGCGCACCCCAGGTCACGCCCGCATTGTTTACGAGCACATCGATGCGTCCGAATTCCTTCATCGTGGTGTCTACCAGTGTTGCTATATCAGCCTCTGAACCCATGTCGCACTTGACGGCGATTGATTTTATGCCAAGGGCCGACAGTTCGGCAGCCTCTTTCTCGCAGTTTGCAAGTTTGCGCGAGGCAATGACTACATTGCTGCCAGCTTCCGCAAGCCCTTTGGCGATGAACGAGCCTATGCCCCTGCCGCCTCCTGTTACGATGGAAACCTTGCCTTTAAGGTCGAATAAATCTTTTACGTTCATGGTATTTCCTCCTCAATCGTGTTTTGTTTTGCTGTTTAAAAGCTTTTCCAGATTTCTCCTGGAAGCTGTTTCTATTTCATCGTGAAGTGATTTTCCGAATGAATCCATTGTCACTATGGCCGGGAAGTCGGTTACATTAAGAACCCACATGGCCTCCGGCTGTCCGAACTCGTCAAGAAAATAGACTTCATTCACTGCGTTTATGCAGCCCGCAAGATAAGCCGCAGCGCCGCCCGTGGCATTGAGATAGACGCATCCCGACTTCCTCATGGCCTCAAGCGTATGTCTGCCCATGCCCCCTTTACCCATGATGGCGGCGGGTCTGAATTTTTCTATGATATCTGCTTCGTAAGGCTCTTCCCGTATTGATGTGGTAGGGCCTGCGGCCATGACTTTCCACAGGTTACCTGTTTTTACCGTAACCGGTCCGCAATGGTAAATCACCATACCTTTCATGCTGAGGGGGGATTCTCCCGTTGATGCAAGGTGCTTGTGGGCCGCGTCTCTGGCCGTGACGATTGTTCCGCTTAAGAGCACGCTGTCGCCTATATGAAGAGACCTGACAGTAAATTCGCTGAAAGGGGATGATATGCGTTTTATATCCATTCAGCGATACCCCCGTTTTCATCTAGCAGTGCTGTATATCTTCTTGTGGCCCAGCATGAATAGCTAACTGTTACGAAATAGCTTGCGGGATGCCTGCATATGCCTGCGATCTTCACGCCCAGGAGCGTTGTCTTTCCGCCTAGACCCATAGGACCGATTCCAAGCGAATTCGATTCTTTAAGCAGGCGCGATTCAAGCCTGGCAAGCTCTTCAACCGGATTTGTATCGTCAAGCCTTCTGAAGAGCTGCTCTTTTGCGATATGATAACCGGACGCCCGGTCTCCCCCGATGCAGACGCCGAGAATACCCGGCGAGCAGCCTTTGCCCTGGGCCTTGAATACGGCATCGAGAACGCAGCGCCTGACGCCTTCAAGGTCTCTGCCAGCATTGAGAGAACTATCCGGCAGGCTGTACTGAGTGCTCACATTTTCCGACCCGCCGCCCTTTAGCATCAGGTTCACCTGTGCCTGACCGCTGCACGGTTCGAAATGAATTTGCGGCACATGCTCACCTGTATTGTCCCCGGTGTTTATTCCGCTCAGCGAGTGAACGCAATTCTGCCTGAGGATGCCGTCACGGGTAAGCTCTTGTATTGCCTTAACAAGCGACTTTTTTATTTTTGTGGCGATAGCGGCGTCAGAGCGTATCACTGCGAATATGGAGCCGGTATCCTGGCAGATCGGCAGATTGCCTCTACCGGAAAGGCCGGCGCTTTTTATGATTGTATCGAGAGTATCATATGCAAGTGAGCCCGGAACTTCATTCAAGAGGGCATTTTGAAGTGATGAAAGAACATCGCCGGCAATGACAATGCTGGTCTTCTTTACAAGCTCGAGCATGCTTGGATAGAGATTCTCCATGGGCGTTATAACTATCACAAAGGTGCTAATTTTACTATGTTATTCCGTTTCGCATTCAAGCCCCGCCGTTGTCTCTCCGCTTTCAGCTCGAGGAGCCAAGCAGGAAGCACGTGATCCCATTTTCGGCTTCGTCTGAATGCTCCTCGACATACGTTAAAGTATGCCTGCGTCGCTTCATCATTGCCTTCGCGGCGTCATCTTGAATGCAAAACGGAATTATTAATGGATTCGGCTGATAAGCTGTTGAGCTGTTAAGCAAAAACTAATGCCTTTGATTCTACTTACCCTCTCTTCTTCTTAACGTCTAATCTTCTTTTCCTGCTCATCAGCTAAAGATCAGCTAAAATCTCCTTGACATAAAAAAGCCGTACTGATTAAACACGAAGAATCGTAAACGGGTCGTTAGCTCAGCGGGAGAGCGCTACCTTCACACGGTAGAAGTCACTGGTTCAATCCCAGTACGACCCACCAGCTTTTCAAAATGTATATATCCTACTTTGCAGCATCGATCTCGGCATCCTTCATGATCCCGTAATTAACCCCGTAGCATATGGCGAAGGTCACGATGTTGTTTTCCTTCATGAAATCAGAGCTCCAGGGCAGGTCGGCTGCCGTTGAGCCTTCCTTCGGCAGGAAAAGGTAGATCGTGTCCGTTATCTGCTTCGGATTGCCGATATCCTTGTATTTTATCATCTGATAATCCCATATCCATTCGTTCTTGTCTGAAAGTGTTGTGCTTGTGGCGTTGGTGACATTTACAAAACGCTCTTTGATAAAAGGAAGCTTCAGCCTTACTTTCTTGCTCTTGCTCTCAATATTCCTTTTTGTGTCCGTTACCGAAAACCTGTCGGTTTCGCTGGTGGCCGTATTTACCTTGATGACCTTCACATCGTATTTCTTGTTGGACAAAGAGTTTTGATACCAGAGATCCCCCCTGTCTTCCCTGGTCCATTTTTCTATGTCGTCATTTGCGTAAAATGCAGGAAGGCCTTTTACGACCTCATTCCAGCTTGCATCGAGCCCGCCGAAAACAGCATCTGCTGAATCAGGCTTGCTGATGTCATAGCACAGATAGGAATACTTGCTGGTATCAGCAGGAAGCACGACAGGCATCACCGTATAGCTGATAAAATCCAGGGCACCTTTGGGCGACATTATCTTAAGGGGTTCTTTGCTGTCTTTGTTTCTTGTTTCATAGAGATAGTAATTTATATATGTGGGTGCGCCTATCACCCATGCGCTCATTTTACCGTAGGATTCTATGGAGACGGTCTGTGAAGCATAAAGGTCAATTTGTTTTGTCATGCTGTTAATTACACTTTTTGAAAGCATGCTCGACCTCATGAAACTCATCTTTGCGGATTTCCATTCTTTGCTTGTTGTCGATGCGGTGCCGAATGTGGACGCGTAGATCATGCTGCTCACATCACTCGAAGTAGTGGCAAGCGTGAACAAGCTGGCGTTGGCCGTCTTGTCGTCATACCTTGGTGGAACCCCGAAAACCACGCCTACAGGCCTGAACCTGCCGAGGCTGAATGTCTTGAAATTTTTGTCCTCTTCTTCAGATGATATGAATTTCAGTCCTGAATCAACCATCGACTTCCAGTCCGGACCGTGACCGTACCAGTATCTGTCGAGATAGCGCAGTTCATCAACAAATCCTTCTTCCATTTTCTTCGATGGTGTAAAGCCGATATTGTGATACATGAGGGAGGGAAGCCTTGTGAAATTAAACGTCTTTTTAACGCTCGTAATTGATTCGCTGTTGAAATAAAAATTTTCCAGCCCTTCATCAGAAGTATAAAGTGGTATGAAAAAAATGTCGTACCTTGGAGAAAGAGTGGCTTCATTGAAACAGAATCCGGTTACAAAACCCGCTTTTCCGTCAATTGCCGCATAACATACATCGCTCATCCATTTGTCATTATAGGGGGCACGGTCACTCAGAACATCGTCTTTACGCGCAAGTGCGCTGTTCTTCATTGTATCCAGGTTAACGGCATAGCAGTTCAGTGCGACATGCTGTGTATTGTCTTTGTTGTCAATTCTGGAAGTCCTTATGAAAACACCTACGCTGTTTGTATCCGGTATCCTTCTTATCCTTACTTCATAGTTGCTGCCTGCAACCGTTATCTCATCGCCGGAAATTGCCTTTGCGCCTGCATCGGTACGTGAATATTTTAAGAGCCTGTATAACATTGAAGTATTAGCGTCTTTTACAGACAGTACATAAAAAAAATCATCGTCAACAACAGGACAGACTTTGAGACTGTTTTCAGTATCGCTGTCAGAAAAAACTGTTACTTTCGAGCTTTTGAAATCATCCAGGTTGGAAAACTCTTTTAAAACAAGTTTCCCGGGCTCACTGTTGTCAAGCACGAACATTGAACTGCCGTACTGACAAGTCATTTCCCCGCCCGGAACACGCGCCAGTTTTGTAACGACACTGCAGGCTCCCGGCCAGCCGTTGTCGTCAAGACCGCACTTGAGGAGTCCGCTGAACTCTTCTTCATAAAACAGGTAATTGTCTATTCTTGCAGCATTGTTCCCGCTACCGAAACCATTGCCGGCGGATTGTTTTTGTAGCGGTTTTTGAGTGGAGCGAATCGCTTCAGCTTCGAGCGCTGCTGCTGTTGAAGTTTTGGCAGTGACATCTAGCGCTTTTTTGCCTTTGGCATCTATATAAAACACCAAGCCGTCTTTCTGAACCAGCGCATAGCCGTCGGAGAAATCAGCAGCCTCGTCGAACTGATGATCTATTACATCACGCCCTTTTGTGTCGATATAACCCCATTTGCCATTTTCTTTTACGGCTGCGAGCTTTTCATTAAACTGTTTTGCATCCTCATACTGGGGATTGACCTTGTATCTGCCCTTGTAATCCACGAACCCCCATTTGCTTTCAACCCTGACCGGGGCGAGGCCTTCACTGAACTCGCCAGCTTCATCGAACTGCGCTTCTATGTATAATTCACCATTTGTATCAATAAAACCCCACTGGTTTTCGAGGTTCTTGACCGGAGCCAGACCCTCCTGAAATTCCCCTGCATCAAGCCAGACCCTTTCCAGGACAAACTTGTTTTTCTTGTTTATGAATCCCCATTTGCCCACGCGCTTCGCCGGAGCGAGACCTGAGTTGAAGCCCTTGAGATCCTGGTATGAATAGTCGATGATGAGCCTGCCCTTCTTGTCTATCATGCCCCATGCATTTCCCTTTTTGACAGGTGCGTAGCCGCCCCTGAATGGCCTTGCGCCATCATATTTCGGATTTATGACATAAAGTCCCTTTTTGTTTATGTATCCCCATTTTTCCTTATCGACCCTTGCAGGTGCAAGGTCGGTATCGAATGAACCTATTTCCTTGAAGATAAATTTGATGACAACCTTGCCCGCGGTGTTTATGAAACCCCACTGACCGCCTGAACTTATACCCGCAAGCCCGCCTGCAAAATTCAGCAGCTTCTCGGCCGTACTCGCTGTTTCAGGCTGCACCACCGGTTCTGCCCCAATGGGCGGACAGGCAAACATGATAAAAAGAATCAAACATATAATGGATTTTTCAAACGCTATTCCGGATGTTTTGTTTCTCATCTTATCCTCCTGAAAATAAAACATAAAGCTTTTATTTTTATCGGCGAAAAAATCGAATAACTAAAGAAGGTTTTATCATTCACTGTCCACCCTTAAAAACATGAAGCCTGATTAAGAGCTATTGAATCAAACATTCAGTTAATCCTTTATACACCGCACGGAAATTCCCATTCCTTTTTTAAACCCGGTTTCAAAAATAAAGGGACCTCTGTTGGTTAAAAAATATTCCAGCGCATTATTTTCATACCCCTGCTCCGATGAAGACCAGAAACTTCCTGATATCCCACTGTCATCGTAAGTGCCGCCGATGCGACGGAAACCGCCCGGATACGCCGTAAAACCGCTTTCGTTTGTTGCTCCCGTATTGGGACTGTCCCATTTTTGTGTGGCTTTCAATTTACCCCCGGCCGATCCTTCACCGCCCAAATAGTCGATTAATTGCCTCCAGTCATCTTTCGTCGGCACATGCCAGCCGACAGGTGTAAGTCCGCGAACATCCATTACGACATACCAGGTGTATAGATTGCCGTAATAATCCCATAAAGAATAATCGCCATTGTAACACCAACATTCTTCTATAGTATTACCGTTCCTGAACCTTGTCGTTTTAAGGTTTTGAACCATCCAGGTCTGAGCACCGATTTTGACTGTATTATAACGATTCCCGTCAATGTCTCTCACGACCTCCCCGTCGCCGTCCATGATAACGGCGGTAGCCGAAGATTGAGAACCTATCGGTAAATCAGCGCTGCTGCATCCGGTTATCGTGACAACTACAGTCTGAGTTTCATCGATATCGCCGTCACCAGTTATTCCATCAATTATAATTGAAGCGCTCTGTGACCCTGATGGGATTTCGACATATCCATATTCAAGATAAGGATTGCCATCAATATCATCCCTGGCAAGTGCGGTACCGGACACATCGAAATAGACTATTATATTACCTGAAGTTTCGTTGGGCGCACCTAAATCAACAACAAACTCCAGATAATCATCGGTATATTCCCATGCTGTGGGTTGAACAGCGGTTATGCTGATGCCATAGGAAACATTATTGTTGCTGTTATTGCTGCTGTTGACGCTGCAACCGGCAATTAAAATCATGATGAATGTCGAAACTGCCGCCAGCTTTTTCATGGATACCCCCCCCGGTTCTTACTTAATTATATTTATCGGTTTTCAGGCGGAATTCTTTAGCAGCAGGGCTCACCGTTGATTGTCTGTTCTTATAAGAGCAGTAATCAAGGAGTCGCATCTTAAGCAGCCTGTATATTCTGTCAAATGTTGGGGGCTGGGCCCTAATGCTTTAATAACTACACTAATGATTTTATCAAATCAAATAAGGGTCAATCCCCCGCAGCATGCTGCGGGGGATTTCTTTACTGCCTTTCAATATAGCCTGTTTTGTTAGCCCAGTCCTCCCATTCCTTCAAAGCATTCTCAACGGCGTCCTGGCTCTGTCTGGCGTTGTTGTTGACCGCCTGCATGTTGTTTAGCTGCTGCTGATTCTGCTGAACGATTTGTGCTTGCTGCATTTCTCCAGTTTCTCTGATCTCCGGCAGCTTTGTCTTTTTATAAGCGTTTTTTCGCTGGGGCTGGAATATGTTAAAATTGGTGTTCCGGCTGTTATGACTTTCAATCTGTTGGACATAACGTCTTTTATGCAGGCGCATGGATTTCTGTAAATTTCTGTTGCGCATCTGCTGCAGATGGACCTCAATATTATCCAGGGCCGCAACTCTCACACCTGCTCTTTGTATCCGTCTCGCCTGCTGTATATTGCTCATCTGATTTGCAGCCGACCTGTAGGCGGTCGCCTGCATCGCAAGGCGCCTGCTTTTTTCCAGCTTATAAATATTGTAGGCATTGTAGGCCTTTTTACCGGTGACTATCGATGTGATGTCAAAAGCTACTCCTATGGAATGAAGCGCGATTTTCCAGTTTTTATCCCTTACCCACTTGTCAGCAGCGATATGGCTCATGGTGCCGGCCACGCCTGTCGCCACGGATACGACCGCAAGGATCACTAACGCAGATTCGCCGTCAGGATCTACAAGTTCAACGGGATTGCCGTCGGCGTAGGCGTATTTATTGGTCAGGTCGATCGCATCCCTTGAGATAAACCTCATGAGTTCGGGAGAGTAGAACCTCGCATTAAGGTAATACATGCCTGAATCTTCGTCGAACAGGTATCCTGAGTACCTGTATGGATTGTCGAGGATTGAGAAGGCGTCCGTTTTTCCTGAAGCAGCCGGGGCTTTCCCTGTCTCTTTTCCGTATGCAGTGAAACAATACTCTTCAATTGCTTTCTGCGCTTTCTCATCGGTATAGCCGAGCACGTCCTTGACGTCCGATATTAGCCATTGCCGTTTGCCGTCAACTATTCTCATCATATCCGAAAGCATTGACGCCCGGTGTCCTTTTGAATCCTCCTCGTTGATAACCTGTTTGTCGGCGTTATAGTAATAGCTGATGGAATATCCGGTCTTCTCGTCTTTCTTCATGCGCCTCAATCCGTCAGCGCCGTAACTGTAGCTTATGTTCACGCCTCCCGATTCAAGATATCCGGTAAGCTCTCCGAAATCGTCATATTTCAAGCTCTTTACGATCTTGCCGTTTACAGAAATTGATTTGACCGAGCCGTCCGTGGAATAGGAGAATTTCGAGACGGTTCCGTCAGGCCCTGTCGAGCTTTCAAGTTTGTTATCCGCATCATATTTAAACATGGTTTGTCCGGCTGTTTCCGATTGCGCCCCTGTTATCGTTTTTGAAACGATATTGCCGCGGATGTCGTAGACATATGATGTTTTCGATATGGGAGAACCTTCAATCGTAAGAGTTTCGTCGCCGATCAACTGATTGTTGTCATTATATGAGAACTGCCTGATATTGTTTGCATCGCCGCCGTTATCCGACTTACGGATAATTTTCGCTATGCGCCCCCTTTCATCGTAGAAATATGCCGATGAATTGAGAATGGCGCCCGCCGATCCTGTCGTCGTAATGCTCTTAATCTTCAAAGCTCCTGATGAGGCTGAGTTTGATTCAGGATTATAATAATCATATGCGATTTTTACGCCGTTGCTGCAGGAAACCTGCTTCAGAACGTCTCCTCTTCCGAAAAGACCTCCTGTTTCCGGAGGATAATAGCTGTATTCAATCCTTCCCGATGCATTTTCTTCACTGATAACATTCTCAGGAATTTTCGGATCGTAGGCTGTTGCGGTTTTTACGCCGTTAATATCGGTCAATCCCGTGAGCCTTTCATACGAGTCATATTCATATTGAATCGTTTTTCCGTTCATGTGGGCTATTTTGACTAAAAGCCCCCTGGCGTCATACCCGTATTCGATCCTGTCGATCAGTTTTCCATCCGCAAAAAGCTCCCTTGAGCTTACAAGCCCTTCTCCGCCCGGCGTACCTGCGGGATAATATTTGACGGTTGCGGTCATTTTGCCTGATTTTGTCGAAATCAGCCTGTCCATGACATCATATTCATAGACTGTTTTTTTATCATCAAAATCCTTCATCAAAATCCTGTTGCCGTTTTTGTCGTATTCAAATGACATTGACTGTTTAAGAAGATTGGTAACCTTGATTATATTGCCCGCCGCATCATATTCCTTGGCCTCGCTGTCAAAACCGGTAAGCTTTTTGTCAACGCCCGGAGAAACCCCGGAGTATTTTATTTTCGAGCCGTCAACATAGCCGAATGCATTGAAGGAGGCAACAGCTGCGCTTGCGGCGCCGTCAGAGGTTTTCACAATGGATGAGCCCGCATTGCCTTCAAGGTCATAGGATGTAATTGTTGAAACTATATCCTTTCCATTCACCCCCATGCCGGAGGCCATGAGCATGTTCGTTGATATAACCTGATCCTTGCCGTTGTATGAGTATTCGATAACAGGATGAAGAGCTGAGCCGGGCGCGCCCTTAAGAAAATCGACGGCCTTTATCACATCACCGTTGTCATTGTATTCTTTTTTAGCAAGGATTATTCCGTTGAATGAGACTGTCTCAATCATTTTTCCGTAATCATATTCATTCGTCGTCGTGTTCCCGAGGCTGTCGACTGTCTTTGTCTCACGGCCGCTCCAGTCATTATAAAAGCGCTTCGTTGTGCGTGAGAACATATCGGTCTCTGTTGATATCTCGCCCAGTTCGTTATACGTGCAGACGTATACCGTCCTTTCGGCGCCGTTCAGGCCTTTGTTGTCCGTTCTTTTAACAACCCTGCCGAAGCCGTCCAGATATTCCGTTTCCGTGATTCCGGAAGACGATTTCTTGACAATTTTCAAAGGATCGCTGCCGTCAATCGACTCCCGGCTTTCATCAGGGTATCTTTTAGTTACAAGAAGGCCCTTTCTTTCCTTGTCATAATCGTAAACAATGCTTCGTCCCATCGCATCCGTTTTCCTGATGATAAAACCGTTTCTGATGTCAATGGTGACTGAAGTCTCATTCCCGAGCCCGTCCGTGGTTATTGTCGTTAATTCATGTTCTTTCCCGGGTTCGCCGCTTTTTTTATATGAATATTTTTCCGAAGCTATATAGGGCTTGCCGCCGGAATTCTTTTCTGTCTTTCTTAGCGTTTCCCTGCCGTGGCCGTCCATGGAGACCACTGTTTTTATCGTTTCTTCGCCCCTTTTTATTACGGATTCTTCTATATATTTTCCGGAAGTGTCGAGTTTGTTTTTTGTTATGATTTCGCCGGCTTTATCGGCGCTGTCTTCAAGAACGCTTTTTTTCACAAGGCCGTATTTTTCGAAATAGTCGGTTTGCGTTTTCGCCGTAGCATCACCTATGCGGTCCGTTTTCGATGAGACGAGCCCGTCGGCGTTGTACGCAAAAGTCTCATTGTTGATCACTCGGCCTTCGATTTTATCAAGGGTCTCCAGCGTCCTGCCATAGTTGCCGTCCAGTTGCGACAGCGAAGGAAACAGGCCCGCCGCATCCTGGCCTGCGTATTTCGGAGTCTGCGCTCGCTTAAGTTTTCCATTCTGATATGTCTCGGTTTGCAGGATCAGATTCAGATGATTGAATGTGGTTATCTCCTGAACGTCGCCGCCGTTTTCGGTCGATCGTCTCATCGTCGCCTTCGTTACGAATTTGAACGAATTGTCGTTGCTCTGTATGAGGGCGTTTTCGCCGAACGGATAAGTCGGATATCCGGTGTAGAATTTTCCGCTGCTGCGATAGTCATAGTCGGTTATCATTTTGGCGGAACCTTCAGACTTCGGGTCTTCCGTCACCGTGCAGACGGCCGGGAAATATTTCGGCTGCTCTCCTTTGACGAGCATGTAGCTTATCGCATTATCCTTGTATTCGTAAAAAACGCTTCCTCCGGACGGATATACGATCTCCCTGACTCTCCCGTCGGGAAGAAGCTTCAGAACAGCCTTTCTTCCGTCAGGGGAGACGAGCGCCACATTGCTGTCATATGTGGGCGTAATATTGAAACTGCACACAGCCGTGCGTTTGTCAGGCATGGTTATCACAACCTCTTTTGCAGGAAGGCCTCCGGAATAGGAAAAATCTATGCTCTGGCCGTAGCTGTCTACAATTTTCAGAAGGCCGCATTTTTCGATATAGTCGTCGGCGTCGTAATAATAAAGGATATGGTTGCCGAAGCGGTCGTCCGAGCATATCAGCCTGCCGAAGCGGTCGAAATATCTGCCGCTTCCGTCTATCATGCTGAAGCGGTAAGAATATTTCCTTTTGTCATAGGGCAGGGGAGCCTCGGCTGAAAGTTCTTCAATCTTGAACATCCTGTTTTTTATAAATCTTAGCCCGCTGGGCGTCCATCTCGGGTCGATAGTGAGATTAGCGTTTCCGCTGATATTAAGGATTTTGTTTTTCACGTCCACATAATCGATGTCCCATTTCCAGCCTGAAGGGAGTTTGTAGACCGTTGAATCGTCGCCGGGAAGAACGTCATGCCTGGCAAGTGAGAGGCTTGCATCCATTTCATCGGTCACGCCCGGCAGTTCGAAGCATTTGATGTTAATGTCGAGCTGGCCTGTCTGGCGGTTCACTTCGGCCCCTATCCCCGATATGGCATTGGCGGCGAATGAATCAGAGGGCTTCGCTTTTTTAGAGGCTGACCGGGAGGTGTCGCTGTCAGGAATTCCCGTGGCAAGGGCTTGGACGGCGAACATTAAAACAAACAACCAGATCATCAGGAAACAGCCGGTTTTTCTGTTCATAACAATCACCACGTGTTCTGATTGAACTTGTCGGTATGCATGGTTCCGTTGAAGTCGCCTCCCCTGACGAAGTTGCTCCTTGTTTTTCCGTCATAATAGCCGAAGCCGCTGTAAACGTTTTTCCATTCATCATATCTGACTATCCAGTTGGTAGCCCTTCTGTCGGCCGCCGGATAAAAGAAGCTGAACTTTCCGTCTGCTCCGTACGGTCTTTCGGAATCGGCGCCCCGATATGTCCTTACGCTTTTCATCCTGATGAATCCTGAAGGACCGGCCGCGGTCTTCATGCCGAGATATTGATTGTGAAATCTCCTGACTCCTGAGAAAAGGGAATAGCCCTCCATTTCCCAGTATGTCCTGGTCTTATTATGAAAATGCTGATCATCGCCTGTCGCGTAATAGGAATCACGGCCCGGGCCCACTATTATCGCAGTTTTCGAGTAACTTCTGTTCTTGTATTTATCCGAACTGTCCTCAACTCTTCCCCAGGGATAATAAACCACAGGAAGCGGTGTGTTGTTCGATAGCGCCATCATAAAACGGTTTCCGCCCGCCTCGGATATATTAGCGCAATCAAAGTTTATCCATCTCAGATGAAGCTGCTCCTTCGAACCGCTTGACGGTTTCACGGCGATTATTTTCTGGTCGTCGGTAAATAGCGGCGAGCGGTCATACCTTCCGTAAATATCGAATACGAATGCGAAGATCGGCCTGCCGTATGTGTTATGCAGGGCGGATGTCCTGTCGGATACGTTGAAACCTGTCGTTTTTCCCCCTGAATTTACGGGCTTCATATAAAAGCCCCTTACGAACGTGCTGAAATTGTATCTCGCCTGGATGTCCCTTTCGCTCATGCCTTCAGGCATCAACGCGATTACATAATATTTATCCGAGGCACCTGATGACGGCTTCTCGAACACAAAATCAAAATCTCCATTCATTGGATCGGACAGGTCAAGCCTGGCGGAATCGACGAGCGTGAGCGTTCTTTCAACTTCTGAATTGGGTTCCCCGGGCAGATAGTTTGTAACTTTAAGCTCAAGGCTGTTCAGGCTGAAATCGTTTGACTTGATTATCGTTCCGTTTCCGTCGAGAAGTTCAACGCTTATGAGCCTGGCCGGATTGGTGGTGGGTTTTGCGAAGACATAAAAGATGCGTCCTTTTGACGCGGTTTCCTGCGGATACAGATTGGTGAAACCGTAACGGGGTTTCGGCGTTTTGATTTTACCGCCCCAGCTTTCAGGAATTATCGCCAGATAGTTCTCATCGGACGGGTCGGCTCCTATGACCTTGTCCTGATAAACAGCGCCTTTTTCATCCGAACTGTAGAAAACCAGACGGTCATAGACTTCAGAAGGGGCATCAAACCCCTGGTTGTCGGTAAGCCTGACTCCCATCGGAAAAGCGCAGACGCCATTGTAATAATTCTCTCCACCGGTTTTATAAAACGATATGGAATATTCCATGCTTTTGGGGGAAGCAGCAGCTATCGGCAGCGTCTTCTTCAACGGGCCTGCAAGGATTTTATCCGTTGAGCTGTTAAAATCGCGTACGATTTGCGTTATCTTGACTTTTTTTTGCGCTCCGTCCTGTTTAGGACCAAGCCAGTAAAAGGCTATCTCTTCAGGATTGAGCTCAGCCCTGGATAATGCATCGGTTGAATATTTGACCCCGGTTATCGGATACGCGCAAGCCTTGTAATTGTTCGAGCCGCTTTCCATCTCGATTTCATATCTGAATCCGTTAAATCCGCTTTTAAACATCTGGTCACGATTCAGACCTGCACCCTTAATCTTTATAAGATATACCGCGTCATCCTTATGTCTGGCGCCTGTTGCACCCATGCAGTTGGCCGGAGATACATAATTGATGTCAAAATCAAGAGCAGAAGTCGTCATGGCGGATGGTGTCTCGACAGGCAACACAGACGCCGCAGGTGCACCAGTTTTCATGGTTACATCAAGAGTCTTTACCCCCGCATCATCGATGTAATATGCAAGGCCGTCCTTTGCGACAAGGGCGATGTAATCTGAGAAATCGGAGGCTTCATCATAGATGAAAGGTATATCATCATGACCCAATCGGTCTACATATCCCCACTTTCCATCTTTTTTAGCAGCAGCATACCCTTGAGAAAACCGCATCACCTCTTCATACTGAGGGTTTATCCTGTATCTGCCCTTATAATTGATGAATCCCCATTTGCTCTCAACCTTTACAGCGGCCAGCTTTTCGCTGAACTCTTTTGCCTCGTCGAACTGCGATTCAATTTTTATAATCCCATTCGTGTCGATATAGCCCCACTGATTTTCCAGGTCTTTTACAGGGGCGAGCCCTTCACGGAATTCGCCCGCTTCCAGCCACTGCCTTTTAAGGACAAATGTGCCTTTCTTGTTTATGTAACCCCATTTGCCGACCCTTTTTGCCGGAGCGAGCCCGCTGTAAAAACCCTTGAGGTCTTCGTATGAGTAGTCATGCACGAGCCTGCCTTTAGTGTCGATGAATCCCCACAGGTCTCCTTTTTTCACCGGGGCGTAGCCACTGGAAAAAGGCCTTGCATCGTCGAACCTCGGGTTGATTACAAAAAGGCCCTTTTTATTGATATATCCCCATTTCTGCTTATCGACACGAGCAGGTGCAAGGTTCGAGTTGAAAGACCCTACCTCCCTGAACATGAACTTTATCACCGTCTTACCAGAGGTATCTATGAATCCCCATTTGCCGCCCATGCAAACTGCGGCGAACCCACCCGAAAAGCTTTGCAGCTTCTCTGCTGTTCCAGCGATTCCAGTCTGGCCTGCCGGTTCGGCCGCACTGGTGGAAAGCGATGAAACAATAAGCAGCATGGCAAGCATGCTTGTTTTCCATGAAAAGAGTCCTCTTACTTTTTGTATCATCCCTTCCTCCTGAAATATCGAGATAGAATGCTTTTCGTCAGGGAAAGACAATTACTTTATATGCCCCTGCTGCAAACCATGCGATTGAGTTTTGAGTTATTTTCTTTGCAGAAGTTCCAGAAGATTGAAGTGCTCATAGCCTCCGTACTGGGCGGGATAGCCACTTGAGGCAAGCCAGAATTCGCCTGTTTCTGGGTAGGCCAGGATGCTCCACATGTTCACCACTCTGGCCCTGAATGTCCCCAGTGGAGGCTCGGCCTCGAATGTGAAATCGGGATACATCGCACATATGGTGCACAGGATGTTATTCGTCCAGGAGGCGAAATTTTTGGGCCTTTCCATTTTAGTATAGGGATCGAAGCAGTCGCACAGGATTTTAATTCCGGTCTCGACATCGATTCTGCCGCGATGCATATAAATAAGCTGACGGTAGCGTTCGAAGCGGCTGGGGGCCTGGACGTAAAAATTGTAAGGGTCCTTGAGGCTCGTCTGCCAGGCTTCGATTGAGGATATGTCCTTAAGCTCGTTAACGGGCGCCTGGTCGGCAACCATGTTGTGGCCCGTGTATCCCATCCAACCGGGGTAGCAGTTCGAGTGGTTCGACTGCCACAGGGCGTTCACTCCGCGCTCAGGCCATCTCAGGCACACATGCTCTGATGACGTTTCAATGACGACCGCCTTGCGGGCGCGTGCATCAGCCACATGATATGCAATGCCCGTGCAGCGCGGGTTCTCCTGATATATCCTGATTGCGTCATCGAGCTTTTCCGCATGAGTCAGCAGCAGTCGGGTGAATACGCCTATGCCGCAGCCCTGCATGGTTTCCTGCTGCATGGAGTTGAGCTGCGTCATCATCTCGATGCCGCGCTCGTTGAAGCCGCCGTCAAGACCTGTCATTCCGGGGTATGTCATGAAGGCATGGCCGAAGCCGTTATCCGGGTCTGCTATTACAAGAAAGCGGTTCTCTTCCTGTCCCGGCAGGTCGAAGTTGTCCTCGTTTTTTCCGAATATCAGGCTGCCGTCTCCGCCGGCCCAGTCGTCCCAGGCCGAGAAACTGCTGCATCCGCCGCCTGATGCCCCGGTTAGCGGAGCAGGCGTCGCTCCCGGTTCCATGCAGCCCTGCCAGAAATGGGGATGCACATATATGCACCACTGGTCATAGTTCGTGTTCCAGAGCATTATCTGTTCAAGGCTGACTTTGACTCCCGCATCATTCGCCCCCTGAACGATGCCCTCCATCTCTTCGCGGCATTCGGCAGGCAGATAAGGTTCGGCCATTTTCTGTCCGCTTTTGAGCATCCTCATAGCGGTTACGGCATCGGTTCCTGTCTGCAAAGCGACATAGGCTGCCGTTGCAAAAAGCGTCCTGTTGATCATCACATCGATTCCATCTGCCAGGAGGTATCCGTGCTGGTATCCCATCTCAAAAGGCGTCCCTTTTATGCGAAGTATGTTTACGCCGTTTCTGATCTCTCTTTGCGACCTGCTTAATACTTTTTTTCTATCCACTGCTGTACCTCCTCTTTTACAGGGCTCGCTTAAATTTTGTGAGCCTCTGCCTACAGCTCTTATCGGGCGGATTTTCAGGGCCTTGACAGTTAAAGTTTACAAGCCTGCCAACTGATGATTTATGAGGGGAGGGGGCTGTCGCGAATCTATGACACCCTGCTTAATTCGTCTATCAGGACAGGAAGAAACTTTTCCAGGTCTTCGACGATGCAGTAATGGGAATAGTTGAATATGGCCGCATGAGGGTCTTTGTTGATCGAGACTATCAGAGACGAATCTTTCATGCCGGCGATGTGCTGGGGTGAACCGGATATGCCGCATGCTATATACAGCCTTGGCGTGACGGTCTTTCCAGTGAGGCCGACCTGGTTTCTGTAGGGCAGCCAGCCTGCATCTATGACGAGCCTTGAGCCCGCAACTGCTGAGCGTGAAAAGTGCCCGGCAAGTGACCTTATAAGTTCGAGGTTTTCAGGCTTTCCGATGCCTCGGCCTGCCGATACTATAACCTCTGCTTCTGTTATGGGCAGACCCGTTTCAGATGAGTCTTTATTGAATATTTCCAGGCTTTTTATTCTGTGCTCACAGGTAATTTCCTCAGGTGCCGGATAAGGCAAGTCTGATGCCGGGGGCAGGGCGGCAGCATCACCGGCTTTGAACGCTCCCTGCATTATGGATATAATTGCAGGATATTTAGGGATTATCTTCATTACTACCTTTCCTCCGAGGAAAGAACGCTGAAGCCTGGGTGGTGTGCTGCTGCTATCAATTCCCGAAACTGATGTGATGCATGATGCACCGAGCTTTGCTGCAAGAAACGGGGCCATGCCCGAGCTGCTCGATGTCTCATGAAGTATTATTGAATCCGCTCCCAGTTCTTTGAACAGTGCAACCGCATGGTTTATTGAGGATTCGGGATCATTTTCAAAATCATCGGGGAGGTTCAACAGCAGTATCTTCTCAGCACCAAGAAGAGAAGCGAGAGCGGCTGTCTCCCGCAAATCGTATCCTGATTCCACCAGGATTACAGCGAACATGATCTCACCTTGAGAAGAGAATGCTCATGCAGGATATTAACAAGACGAGCCGCCTTGACCTCGGGTGTTCCCTCCAGGAAGGAGCCTTTTGATGATACGTCAGGATAATGAAGGCTGAAGCAGTCATCTGGTTTAAGGTCAAAATCCGGTCCGGATGTATTTATCGGCTGCTTTTTTGCCCTCAAGACATTGCTGAGCGAAGGATATCTAGGATGGTTTATGCCTGACTGCACGGCAATGAGGCATGGCAGGCTTATACTGAGCATCTGCCTTCTTGAGCCGCTCAGCTCACGTTCAACAGTCGCATAGTTGGAGGTTGAATCAATTTTTATCGAAACGGCCTGAGCCGTAAAAGGCATATCAAGCATTGCTCCAAGCATGGGTCCCACCTGCGACTGCATGCAGTCTTCCGACATGACACCGCAGAAAATGAGGTCGTATGAATGCGCTTTTGCATGAGCCGATAGCGCTGCCGCTGTCGATGAAGCATCGATAAAGCCGTCAGGTGAGACGATATGAAAACCCTCATCAGCCCCCATTTCAAGGGCCCTTCTCACGACACGAGCGGCCCTTGCCGGGCCAAAGGTCAGTGCATGCACGGTGGTCTCCGGCAGGATGTCTCTAATCTTGAGCGCTTCCTCAAGTGCATGTTCGTCATAGCGGTTCATCCTGAAGCTTGCCTTTGACTCGTCTATCCATTTGCCTCTTTCATCTATCGTTATCTGTGAGCCGGTATCAGGGACTTCCTTTATGCATACGAGGATTTTCATAATCAAATGTTCTCATTCCCGAAGTTAAAAGGCAAGCGTTTAAGAGCTGCTGCTTGACATGGCCGGGGCTTTGCCGCATGAATCATCAAATGAGCTCGATATATCTTGTAAGACACGGCCAGGCTTCATTCGGAAAGGCCAACTATGATGTACTCTCAGGCGCGGGTGCAGAACAGTCGGCGATTCTGGCGCGATATTTCATAAAGACTGGTGTCACATTCGACGCCCTTTATTCGGGCAGCATGGACAGGCAGGTGCGGACTGCCGAAGTCATCATGAAGGAATTCGCGTTGGATGGAATAAATCTGCCTGAACTTAACATAATGCCCGAATTCAATGAGTACGATTCGAAATCCATTATAACGGTGCTGGCTCCGGAACTTATTGAAGAGGACCCGGCGTTAAAAAGCTCATTTGAAAAAATCTTTATTGACCGCAAGGCCTTTCAGAAGATTTTTGAACGCTCCATGCTCAAGTGGGTGTCAAAGGGAGACGCCTTTGAAGGAGGCGAGAGCTGGAACTCGGTGAAAACGCGCGTTTCCCTTGCCGTTTCCAGGATAGCTTCTGATCAGGGAGGCGGCAAAACTGTCCTCATTGTTGCATCAGGCGGCACGATTTCGGCATGCATCCAGGATGTGACCGGCCTCAGCGATGAATCGGCGCAGTACCTCTGCTGGCAGATAGCAAACACCTCGGTTTCGACCCTTGTTTACAATGAGGAGCGCGTCACACTCAGGACATTCAATGCCTGGCCTCATCTCGAGACAGGCCATAAAGATATGATTACGTTCAGGTGAGCCTGAAAAAATTATTCCTGCAGACTGCAGGCAGGACTTGCGCAAAAAAAATCATAGGCATATCATTTGTTAAATCAAGCCGATGGAGGTCAGAATGGATTTTACCGTGACAGAAAAAATGCAGGCAATCCTTTCCATGATCCGCGAATTCGTCGATAAGGAACTGATCCCCCTTGAACCTGAATTTGTAAACAAAGAGTTCAGGGACATGCTTCCAGTGCTTCAAGAAAAGCGCGATGCCGTCAAACAGATGGAGCTGTGGGCGCCCAACCACCCGAAGGAATACGGAGGCATGGGGCTTGACCTGATGGAGCATGCGCTTGTCTCCGAAGAGCTGGGCCGGACACCACTCGGGCATTATGTCTTCAACTGCCAGGCGCCCGATGCCGGCAATATCGAAATCCTTCACAAATACGGCACTGATAAACAAAAAGAAGAATACCTGAAGCCTCTTATCGATGGCAAAATCAGAAGCTGCTTCTCTATGACCGAGGTGGAGCTTCCGGGCTCGAACCCTGTCATGATGGATACGACCGCGGTAAAGGATGGTAATGATTATGTCATCAACGGCCAGAAATGGTACACGAGCTCGGCCGACGGTGCGAAATTCGCAATAGTCATGGCCGTGACCAACCCTGAACAGTCGCCTTATATGCGGGCCAGCATGATAATCGTGCCTACGGATACGCCGGGCTTCAACCTTGTGCGCAATATCCCGGTAATGGGCCATGAAGGCAGCGACTATGCAAGCCACGCCGAGATCCTTTACCAGTCATGCAGGGTGCCTCAGGAAAACCTTCTCGGGCCTGAAGGCTGGGGCTTCGTGATCGCGCAGGAAAGGCTCGGACCGGGCCGGATACATCACTGCATGAGGTGGCTGGGCATATGCGCCAGGTCCTATGACCTCATGTGCAGCAGGGCCGCCAAAAGGCTTATTTCGCCTGACGGCAAGACTCTCGCTTCCAAGCAGATCATTCAGACCTGGGTAGCGGAAAGTGCTGCCGACATCCAGGCGGCAAGGCTCATGACACTGCACGCCGCGTGGAAGATAGAGACCGAAGGTGCAAAGGCCGCCAGAGATGAGATAGCGCTCATCAAGTTCGTTGTCGCCAATGCCATGCAGCGCGTTATCGACCGCGCACTGCAGGTGCACGGAGGGCTCGGCATGACAGATGACACCATCCTGGCGTATTTCTACCGCCATGAACGGGCTGCCAGGATATATGACGGTGCGGATGAGGTTCACAAGGTTTCTTTCGGAAGAAGGGCCTTGAAAAACTATGCATGAAAGGGATGAGAAATGAGCGATGACTATACCGACAAGCCGAAGGATATAAGGCAGGGCGAGGAGATAGACCTTAAAAAGGTGGGCGTTTTCCTCAGGGACTCGATCCCAGGGCTTACGGGAGAACTTGAGATCAAACAGTTCCCCAGCGGGTTTTCAAACCTTACATATCTTGTCACTGCAGGCGATAAGGAAATGATTCTGAGGAGGCCTCCCTTTGGAACAAAGGCCAAGTCGGCCCACGACATGGGAAGGGAATTCAGGATGCTGAAAGCGCTGAAGCCTGTGTTCCCTTACTGTCCCGAGGCCATCCTCTATTCGGAAGATGAAAGCGTGATGGGCTGCCCCTTTTATGTGATGGAGCGGCTCAAGGGAATTATCTTGAGAAAAGACCTCCCGAGGGGCATGAACCTCTCAGCCTCTCAGGCGAGAATGCTCTCGGAAAACCTCTTCGATATCCAGCTTGACCTGCACTCGATAGATTATCATGCTATCGGCCTTGAATCCTACGGCAAGCCTGAAGGCTACGTAAAACGGCAGATTGAAGGATGGAGCGAAAGGTACAGAAAGGCAAGGACGCCGGATGTGCCTGATTTCGAACAGGTGATGGCATGGCTCACGGAAAAAATGCCGCCGGACAGTGTAAAACCCGGCATAATCCACAATGACTACAAGTTCGATAATGTGGTGCTTGACAGGGATGATCCTCTCAAAATCGTAGGCGTGCTTGACTGGGAGATGACGACAATAGGCGACCCGCTCATGGACCTGGGCAGCTCGCTTGCCTACTGGGTTGAAAAGAACGATTCGCCCAACATGCTCTTGATTAGGATGATGCCGACAAATATCGACGGCATGATGAGCAGACATGAGATTGTTGAAAGGTATTCTGAACGTTCGGGAATCAAAATAAAGAACTTTGATTATTACTACATCTTCGGTCTCTTCAGACTCGCAGTTATAGCCCAGCAGATTTATTACCGCTTCTATAACGGGCAGACAAAGGACGAACGGTTCGGCATGCTTAAATTCGCGGTCCAGATTCTTGATGAAACGGCAAAAGGCGTTATCGATAAATCAAAATTATAAAGGCGGAATAATGAAACTTGAAGGAGTCAAAGCAGTTATAACAGGAGCCGCATCGGGAATAGGAAAGGCCATTGCGGTAAGGTTCGCTTCCGAAGGCGCATCCGTATTCATTTCTGACATTAATGCAGAGAAGCTTGATAATACCGTGGCCCAGATAAACGCATCCGGAGGGAAAGCCTCCGGTACTATCGCCGACGTTTCAAAAGAAGATGACGTGAGGCGTCTTGCAGCATTGGCTGCCGAAACCATGGGAGGCATAGATGTTCTCGTGAACAATGCGGGAACCGGGACCATAGGCTATATGGAGCAGATATCCGACCCCGAGATTGACCGCGCCTTTGGCGTCAATCTGACAGGGGTTATGCGTGTGACAAGGGCGTGTGTCCCTTACCTGAAAAAAAGCGGCAGGGGCAGGATTATAAACATGTCATCGGTAGAGGGCATACGTGGTTCGGCCTTCCTTCCGGTCTATTGCGTGACAAAGTCCGGGGTTATCGGCCTCACCATGGCCAATGCCATGGAGCTTGCAAAATTCAAGGTCACGGTTAATGCAATATGTCCGGGGCCAATAGAGACCGATATGCTGGCCCCGCTTATAGAGTCGGAAGAGTTCAGACAGAAGATGGTAAAAGCAGTGCCGCTCAAACGCCTCGGAAAGCCTGAAGATATAGCAGGCGCCGCTCTTTTCCTCGCCTCTGAAGATTCATCGTTTATCACGGGTCATTCACTGGTTGTTGATGGGGGGATGACGATTAGAAACTAGTGGTGAGTTGTCAGTGGTGAGTGGTGAGAAAAGGCAACACCTGTAATAAGCTGATAAGTTTTGTAGGTTGCGGTTGAGCACCGTCAGGTGCGAAACCCAGCATTCTTTTGTCGGGTTTCCTGTACGGTCATTCGTTCAGGCTGATATTTCTATTAAAGAAGAGTACTTGCTTTTGACTCTAAATGTAAAAGTTGATAAAAAACAGCCTCAGCGTAAATTTGAACTTGGTACCCTTAAGTAATGAAAATAAATCATAGGAGGTTATATAATGAAAAAATTTGTTGTATTGATGCTTCTTGGAATGATGCCTTTTTTGTTTGGCTGTAGCAGTGCCTTGAAAGTTACTGAAGTTGATTCATGGCTTTTGATAAAAGCCGGCAGTGCAAATCCGTCAGTAAATGTTTCCGGCTCCTGGAAAGACCTCAATAATGGTCAGTTGGCTTTCAATCCATGGATTGGAGTTACCAGTACAGGTTGGGGAACAGGCACATTGATTCAAAAGGACAAAAATGTTGACGGAAACCTTGATGTATATCAGTTAAAAGGGCTTGTCAGTGGTGAGAATTTCTTTTTTGTATTGATAAGTTCTAATGCAGTTTATTACATGGGCAATCTCAAGATGCTTGATAATAAGAAATTATTTGGCAACTATTATTATCCCAAGGATAAGGAATTGACAGATCCATATCCGATGACCTTGATTAAAGTCGACTGAAATAAGAAAGACCCGGAAGGACCCGTGTCAAGCCTAGAAATGGCACAAATAATCAATTTGTCATGGATCAAGGCCAGGCTCCTTTTGTTATGTCGCCATGACAGCGAGAATGTTTATGATGACTTGGTTTGAACGACTGACTGGTTTCGCTGAAGAAACCCCACAGCAGGTCCGGGCGAATCTATCGCTCGAAGGCAACACGCTGAAATCCCATATGAACGGAAGGGCGTTTATTCACGGTGAACTAGAAACTCTGTCCTTAGCAGAATTAAGAGAACGTATTCGTTTGAGTGCTCCATCGTCTGCTACATCTAGGAGATTATTATTCCACGAGGTTGTTGCTGATGTCCAGGACTTGCATACCGACCAATCTAATGCGGGAGCGCTGTTTCAAGTCGCTTCCCAGTTTAATCTTCTCGAGATGGTTTCTCCTAATGTAACGCCTGAGCAGGGAGTTGGAATCTATGAACATGATCATACCCAAGGGCCTGCATGTGCCATAGCGGCAGGTGCTGGTACGATCTATCGAAACTATTTTTCCATTGTGAACGAACAGGTCGGCCAATCCGCAAACAACCAAATCGATTGCCTTGCAGATATTGGGGCTTTGTTGGGAAACTCCAGAAATCAACTATGGGAGATGAGAAACGGTTATGCATTGGCATCTTACAACGGATTGGTTGAGATTGCGAAACGTCTTCGAGCTTTAAGCAAGAAAGAAATAGATAGAATACGTCAAAAGCTACGAATCGGTATTCAGTGGAATACACAAGTAACACTACATGACTGCAATCACCTGGTCTCGCAGGTTTATTGCTCTGCCCTGCCAGTTGCCTATTCGCACCATCCGCCACATATCTGGGCGGACTTTGCGCAGCTTATTCTAGAGGCGGCTTATGAGGCAACATTTTGTGCTGCGGCCTTGAATGCGGAAAGAAATGGCAGCAATAGAGTTTTCCTTACGTTACTGGGCGGGGGAGCGTTTGGTAATCAAACAGATTGGATCATTGGAGCAATCCGACGCGCACTGAAACTTTGCCGAGATATTGATCTAGACGTTGCAATCGTCAGCTACGGCCGATCAAATCCCCACGTAAATGAATTGATAGGTGAAGCACATATCAAGTAATGGTGACATAACAACAGGTCGCGGACGATGTTGCTCCGCTGCGCTCCGCAACGCGGCTGAACTCGACCGTTAGAATGACGCCTTAGGCGTGAAGAAGAAAAGAGTAGAATACAAAGGATGCAAATTATGGAATTAATTGATATTAATTACGATTTTAGAAAAGATAGCAATTGCGGTGATCCTGATAGTGATAGTCAAAAATTATATAACGCTCATAGAATATTATGGAACAAATTATTGCCTTCTGGAAAAATGCTTGAGTTTGACATTATTAAAGATAGATACGGTAGGTTATTGCTTAAAAACAATCAATATATGAACTTTTCAAGCGACAGAATGTGCCCTCATTTTGATGGCAAATATAATGGACTATTTGATGGCTGGCTCTCTGATGAAGAGATAGAATTACTTAAACATAAGGTTCGGACAATCGGAGGGCATATAGTTTTCCCCGCACATAAAAAAGACGGTTTTACTATTAATCAAGCACGAGGTGTTAAAAGAAGTATTGGGGATAGGTTTGATTTAACATTAGAATGCATTCGACGCTTTTATGAAAAAGAAAACAGTCCTCTTTATGAAACATTAATGAGATATAAAGACTTTTTTGATTTATTTATTGGTTTTAATGAGTATGTTGAGTTTTTCTTTTTACAGGATTTTATTAATGATCAAAAAAAAATAATATTTACATTACCTTTTGATGATTTTAATCGTTCAGCATTGCCTCAAAATAGTGATGAATATAGGCAATATAAAGATATAACAATCGAATTAATCGATAGAAGAAATAGTAGAATGTCAAAGTATAGAATAATTACATAAAATGTTAAGAAGGTTTTAAAATTTTGTTCTAACAACTGCTTCAACCTGGCATTTCCTTTGTCACGATTTGTGCTACTTGCTTCGCTCACTTTAGCACAAACTGCACCAAGCCCTTCGGGCCGGAAATGCAGCTTAAGCAATAGTTGACTCCAGAAGATATATACAGTCTTTGAGCTTATCTACGAACTATAGAGCTTATCACGTTATTTATACAACAGGCTTTAAGAGAATATGGTTTTTCTACTCGATTATCAGCCGGGCGGAATCGTCTTTTATCTGGATATCGATGCCCGGTAGGTTTTTGTTTTTGAAGCTGAGCATTATATCTTCGAGCGTGCCTTTGATCTTAGCCGTGTGGCATATGGAATGGCCGTAAATGCTCTTTATTTGAATCTCCATTATGCCGTCGGTCGAAGCAAGGGCATCATAAATCCTCTGGTAAGGTTGCCAACGGGGCCTTGAAATGAGACAAATAATCAATCTGTCATGGATCATGGCCTGGCACCTTTCGTTTGGAAACAGGTTCCCCAATGGATTTAAGTAATAGGAAGATATGTCGATAAATGAGTTATGACAAAAAATAGGTGTAATTCGATTTTTTTGTCCGGTTTAAAACAGATCAACCTATGCGGGATGCTCGTGTTTTTTTTCATCTCTGTTATGGCGTCAGGAACCCTGCCAACCGTTTCTTATGCTGCAGGATACCGTACGGTTACGCCTGAGCAGCTAGAAGAGATAAACAAAAAAATAAGAGAAGCAAGCGAGCAGCTGCATGAAGACATGGAAGCCGGGAAAGCCCCGGTTCCAAATACAGGAGAGACTGACTTCGGTTCAGGGGAATCCTCTGCTGGTGAAAAACAGGGAGAAGATGAAACGGGTGAGGGGAAAGATGATGAAGCTCAAGCAGCGGAAAGCCCCGATGACGAACAGACTGCGCGTGACGAAGAACCAGTCGCCATTAATATAAGCGCCACGTTTGAAGGGTATGAACCCTACAGCACGACCGTTTACACGGACCATTTTTCCCCCTCCAGTGTTTCGGTCAGCGGTCGTGTACAGGATTTTGCTGATATGCCGCTGGCAAATGTGAGAGTAACCCTGACTGATCTGGGGGCTTCTGCCATCAGCGATAAACTCGGCTATTTCCAGATCAGTGTTGCCACAGAGGGAACACGTCCCTTTTCCGGAAACGTTGATATTGTCCTTAAAGAGATCATCAGGGAGGTCTCGGCCTTTGCGGAGACAGATAAGCCTTCCCCCCTTTACGCTAACGGCCGTCCGGGAACAGCCGCCATCCATATCATGGCCAATGGCAAACCTTATAAAAATAAAGAGGTGCATGTCATTCAAACCGGGCTTTTTCAGGTAATGGGGGCGCCTTCGAACATGTTTGTTCTGCCAAGGGCCACCAGTGAAAAGGTTGTTACAGATGACATGGGTTGGGCGATAATCACACTCAACAGCCCTCGCGTGATACCCGGAAGGATAGATGCCTGGACAGACTCACAGGACTTTTTCCCGGCGACAGGCCTTCTAGATCTTCGCGGAGAATGGGATGCCTCGCTCAAGGTCAACATCCCTTATAAGATTTACAACCCGTTCCCTGTTATCCGCAAGCTGACCATTTCCGGCAATGTTGACGAAGAAAACTGGCAGATAGTCCCCTCGCGAGTCTATATCGATGACCCGGATAGTCAGTCCTCCCGTGGGTGGAAGATTACCGTTGAAGCGCCCGGCAGCCTTAAAATAAGGCAGGGTTCTGTTATCGAGAGAAGATTGTTCGTGAAAACCGCATCTAATCCCTTTGAGTTTTACTTCCGTCCTCCGAAAATCGGTTTTGACCTGAACAAACAGCCTGAACTCGGAACGCAGCTTATCGAAACCAATCTCAAGGTGGCGCTAAATCTGATCGTCGGCAATCTGGAAGGGCGTATCAACAACCTTCCTCAAGGAGAGTCCATGGAGGTGATGTCAGGCGATATCAAAAAAGCTCATGATGCAGCTAAAAATGCCCTGGCTTACATGGACAGGGCTACGGATACCATGAATCTTGTCACGTCTTCCCCTGCATCATCCCCTGGTGAGGAGATTATTAAAGACTTTGATTATGCCTTTAGCATGACGGAAACGGCATTAGGTCTTCTGGGTGCAAAGTTTGGCACCTCTCTGGAGGTGGCTAAGGGCGCTTACGAGAATGCCAAGATTTTCTATTCAGCGTTCAAAGATTACGAGAAGATCGACAATGCATATCAGGATGTGATCTTTGTGCCCATAACGGTAACTGTGGAGGATGAACTGGGCCATAAAACCACGAAGGCGGGAGAATGCTCTGTCAGGATCTGGACCGCTTTGCAATAGAATAGCAATAGAAGATAAGGTGTCAGGCCCGTTTTCTTGACATATCCATGAAGAGGCTTATGTATCCCTTGACCGTCTTAAGAAACCTGCGAAGCGGCTGAGCAAGGAAGAAGTAGAGAGGAAACTTGTCCTGGAAGGTTGAATGGGTTGAGAGGGCATTCAAAGAGCTTGAAGCCATAGTTCGGCAGGCTCAAAAGAATGTCCTGAAATATCTCAAGAAAAAAATTCAATCACAAGAAATTTACCGATTGAAAAACGCTGAGATGCAAGAAAACTGACAGTCTGCAAAGACTTGTCGAGTTCTTGTCATACCGGCATGCTTGAAAGAATAAGGTTTTTCTACTCGATTATCAGCCGGGCGGAATCGTCTTTTATCTGGATATCGATGCCCGGTAGGTTTTTGTTTTTGAAGCTGAGCATTATATCTTCGAGCGTGCCTTTGATCTTGGCCGTGTGGCATATGGAATGGCCGTAAATGCTCTTTATTTGAATCTCCATTACGCCGTCAGTCGAAGCAAGGGCATCGTAAACCCTCTGGTATGACTCATGATTTTTAATGTTATCAATACAGATAGTGGTTGTGAATGAAGGGGTCGGGAGGGCCGTTATCTTCTGATCGATCTTTTGCCTGAGGTCATCCAGGATGGATGAGATTACAAGGCCGTACATGTCCTTGACAGGCAATTCAGCCTTTTTTGAAATGTTCCACGTGCCTGTTACCGACCTGCCTGCAACATTGACAAGGTTCAGCTTCAGAATGCATTGATTCATTGAACCGCCAACGGGCTGTATCCTTATGCTTCCCGAAATAAGGAGGTCTGCCTTGAACAATGACGCAATCATTATCGGATCTGCCCCTGCCGCCCTTGATTCCGGCGCTTCCATGAATATGTTTTCTCCCCACTGGGACAGCTCCGTTGCAAGCCTTGATTCAAAACCGGAATATTTCTTGTTTCCTGTTGCGTTCCACCATTCACGGTTTTTTTCGCCGGGGGCGGTTGTTGTTACGGCAAGCATGATCCTGGGTCTGAACTCGGCGGGTATGTCGAATTTGTTAACTGAAATCCACTGTTTAAGAAAGTCATCATTAACCGTGAATTCATAGGTTGCATAGATGACATTAGCCTGCCTGTTCTTTGAAACAAGCCTTATGACTGTGGCATCCTGCATGCCCCGTTCCGATATGAGCACGGGGAGCTTTTTCAAAACGGAATAGGCTGTACTTTGGGGGACGAGCTTGAGCGCATGCTGCGTTATTGCCTTCGAATAGGCGTCCTGTTTCGCAGCCTCTTCGGCCTTTTGAATACTGGGGTTGTTTATTATTCCCGTTCCCTGAGACGTAAGAGTTATTTCGGCAGAGTAGGAAGGTAAGGCGGCTAGCAGACAGGCGGCCAGTATGATGGCCGCCCTCAGACTCTTTGTCAATGTCATCCTGCGAGGAAATCCTTAAGCTTGGAGTTTACCTCCAGGGGTTCGATGCTTGCCACTGCATGCTTGTAAATCAGGACTGGCTTGTCGGTCTGCAGAAGTATGCAGAACGGATCGAAACTTTTGACATGCCCTTCCATTTTTACATTATCTAGAAGCGTGATCACGATTGACACTCTTTCTTTTCGAGCCTGATTCAGAAACTGGTCCTGAACATTGAATACAACTTTTGCCATAACAATCTCCTTGTCTTAATAGATTGTATTAAACGCTTTTCTTCTATTCATCAAGCGCTCAACAAAATCAAGCAGTTTTATTTTATTTATGAAATTCTATTTCGGCGGATCGTGATTTTTTCTTTAAATTAAAATTATTTATTTTATCAGGTTTACATGTCCAGGCAAGATTTATAAAATGAGGGCATGGATGCAATTAAACGTATCGATGAACTGAAAAGGATTATAAATCACCATAATTACCAGTATTATGTGATCGATTCGCCGGAGATATCGGACGGTGAATATGATGAGCTGATGAGGGAACTCCTCAGTCTCGAAGAAGCCAATGCCGAAATGATTACCATGGATTCCCCGTCTCAAAGGGTAGGGGCCGCACCGCTTTCGGAATTTGCGCCGATGGTTCACAGGATACCTCTTTTAAGCATAGATAACGCTATGGATGAAGGCGAATTAAGGGCCTTTCAGGAGAGGGTCCGGAAGTGGCTTGGCCAATCTGAGATTACTTACTGCTGCGAGCCTAAATTCGACGGCCTGGCAGTGGAGCTTGTCTATGAAAAGGGTATATTTGTAAGAGGGGGAACTCGCGGTGACGGCGCAGCAGGTGAGGATGTCACACAGAATCTGAGGACAATTAAAAGCATACCACTTAAAATAGACATAAAGGGTAATGACCTGCTGGAAATAAGGGGAGAAGTTGTAATGCTTAAAGGTGCATTCAAAGCCCTTAATGAAGACCGTATGGAAAAAGGCGAACCTCTTTTTGCAAACCCGCGGAATGCCGCAGCAGGGTCCTTGAGGCAGCTCGACCCTCGAATAACGGCTCAGCGCTCGCTCATGTTCTTTGCCTATGGGGTTTCTGAACCGGCCGGTTTATCCGATTCCCAGTTCAGAGTGCTCGACATACTTTCAGGGGCGGGTTTCAGGGTCAACAATGAACGCAGGATATGCGTTGGCCAGGATGAAATCATGTCTTATATCGATCACATGAAAGATATCAGGGAAAGCCTGCCATATGAGATGGACGGCGTGGTCGTAAAAGTCGACAGTATAAATTTTCAGGAGAATCTGGGAGTAAAGGCGAAATCACCACGCTGGGTCATTGCATTCAAGTTTTCTCCCACCCAGGCAACGACTGTTCTTAAAAGCATTGAGGTTCAGGTAGGGCGCACCGGAGTGCTGACTCCTGTAGCTATACTCGAGCCTGTGCGTGTCGGCGGTGTGACAGTGAGCAGGGCTACTCTTCATAACCTTGACGAGATAAGAAGAAAAGGCCTCATGACAGGCGATACGGTTCTGATACAGCGCGCAGGAGATGTAATTCCCGAGGTGGTTTCCCCCGTTGTTTCAAAAAGAGACGGGACACAGGTGGAATTCAAGATGCCTGAGACCTGTCCCGTGTGCGGCTCTCAGGTCGATATCGAAGGCGTTTTCTACAGGTGCATCAACATGTCGTGTCCGGCTATCATCAAGGAGAGGCTTTATCACTTTGCGTCAAAAGATGCCTTTGACATCGAAGGGTTAGGTGGCAAAATCGTAGAGCAGATAGTGGATGTTCTTCATGTGAGTGACGCTTCAGGGCTTTTTACCATTACGAAAGATGACCTGCTCAGGCTGGATGGTTTTGCCGAACTCTCTGCAAATAACCTGCTCGAGGCTATATCTTCACGCAAAGATATATCTCTTAACAGGTTCATATATTCGCTCGGAATAAGGCATGTGGGGACCACGACCGCTTCCGACCTGACAAGGCGGTTTAAATCTCTTGATGATCTTATGGCTGCCGGGATGGATGAACTTACTGAAATAAGGGGCATCGGCAGGGAGGTTGCGGCTTCCGTTTATAATTTCTTCAGAAACGGCGATAACCGTGCCGAAATCGAAAGGCTTCTCAAGGCGGGTGTTCTGCCTGTAAGTGATTACACTGTGCCTGCCGACTCGAATTCTTTAATATCAGGGAAAAGGATTTGCTTTACTGGGACACTGGAAAAAATGCCCCGCTCCGAGGCAAAGAAAATAGCTGAAGCGCTGGGAGCGATAGTTGTCGATTCTGTTGGAAAACAGCTCGACTATCTCGTGGCCGGTGCCGACCCCGGCTCGAAACTGGATAAGGCGATCAAGCTCGGAATAGCAGTTCTGGACGAAGCCGGGTTCCTTGATATCGTGAATGAAAGGTCATGAAAGCCTTGAAAATCAATGTTTCGGGAAGGGTTCAGGGCGTGTGGTTCAGGGCGAGCGCCCGTGATGAGGCCCGAAGGATAGGGGTCACGGGCCGGGTAAGAAATCTTTCCGACGGCACTGTGGAAATCTTCGTTCAGGGACCGGAAGAAAAAGTGAACAGGCTCCTCGCATGGTGCTATAAGGGGCCTCCCGGCGCATTTGTTACAGGTGTTGATTATAACGAGATGCCGGTTGACCCTTCAATGAGCACATTCAGTATCGGATATTAATAAGTATCAGGAATCAAAGATTATATTGAGAAAAAACCCCACGATGGACATTAATATCGCAGCAAGGAAAGCGGTCCAGAAGTCAGCCACCTGAAAACCGTTTACCAGTTTGGATGCCAGTATAATCATAATGGCATTGATTACAAAGGTAAAAAGCCCCAGCGTAATAATGTTTATAGGCAGTGTCAGGATGATGAGGAACCATCTCAATGTGGCGTTTAAAAGGCCTATCACCAGTGCGGCTACAAGAAGCGTCCAGCCGCTGTCTATATTGATGCCTTTTATAAGTTTTGCAGCAACTGCAAGGGATATTGCAGACACGACCCATTTGATAAGAAAGTTTGTCATAAAAATAATTTTATATCAAATTGTTATCCGGGTAAACCGATATTAAATATGTCTTTACAAATGCATTTTGATAGTTATTATTAATTATTTAAGAAGACCAATCTCTATAAGTAAGATTGGCAGGCAACTAGAATCTGTATGGCATCGAAAAAGAACAATGCAATGCAGGTTTATTTTATTAATTTTATCGGAGGTAGGCGTCATGAAGAGAATTACGGTTAGCTTGCTGTCTGTTATGTTGTTTTTCGGAAGCATCGCTCTGGCATATGTCCCGAATGATCCCGATTTCAAAAAGCAGATCGAACTGTTCGGTCCAGAAAGCACTGAAAGATTCATTGATTATTCATTAAAATATAAAGACAACGATCCCAGAAATCCCAAGCATAAGAAAGGGGACTCTCAACCTTCGGGTTCGTCCGTTGATCTTGCCTGGGATATAGAAAAGGGTGACCCATCAATAGTAATCGCAATCCTTGATACAGGTGCGATATGGAAGAACAAAGACCTGGTCAACAAGTGGCATCTGAACAAGGGAGAGTTACCTCCCCTGGAATATGATGTAATCATGGGTGATCCCATATGGGATGTGAATGGCGATGGTTTTTTTAATATGAGAGATTATACGGATTCAAGTTCCATGTTTATAATCAAAGATCTTAATGGAAACGGGATTATTGACCCGCAGGACTTGATAAGGACAAATTTCGGCGGGGACTGGGATGGAATTGATAATGACGGAAACGGTTTTGTAGATGACATATGCGGCTGGGACTTCTTTGAAGATGACAATGATCCTGAAGATGTATCCAGTTATTCTGCTGCTAAAGGACATGGGAATGGCCAGGCAGAGGGCGCCGGTGCCGAACAGGACAACGGTATAGAGGGTTCGGGAGTCTGTCCGGATTGCATGATAATGCCTTTAAAGACCTGGGATTCTTTTGTTCAGGATACGAATTATTTTGGAATCGGGTCGCTGTATGCGGCAAGGAACGGGGCGAATGTCCTGGAAGGTGCACTTGGTGGACTCAACAACTCCGGTATATGCAAGGCTGCTTTCAAGGAAGCCTATGACAAATGGGGATTAGTCCTGTTCATGGTTTCATCCGATATAAACAGTGCCAACCATAATTTCCCGACTTACCTCAATGAACCCATATATTGCTCCGGTACAGTGTCTGATGCCAACCCGATACCGGACAATATCATAAAGCCTACTACATATTTCAGGAATTCAAACCTCTGCCAGTTCGGAGGGAAAAACCAGATCAACTTCGAGGTCCAGTCAGGGTCTCAATCGACTGCCCTTTCATCAGGCGCGGGCGGTCTGCTGATTTCGCATGCAAAGAAGATGAGGGCGACTGAGGAAGGCAGAGAAAAGCTGGGTATCATCCGTGACTATGAAAACGGCATGCCGCTGCATCCCGATCAGATCAAACAGCTCATAACTTTGACATGCGAGGATGTTCTGCCTGAAAATGGAGGCTCAATAGGCGTGCCCGACCCATCCCAGTTTGCATGGGACCAGCATTTCGGATATGGCCGCGTGAATCTTTACCATGCCATTAAAGCCCTTGATGAAGGCCTGATTCCCCCTGTTGTAAGAATCACATCTCCTTCCTGGAACCATTACCTTGACCCGCGTAAAGACAGGCTCATAATAGTGGGTGATGTGCTGCCGGGGAAAAACGGCAATTCTGGCTGGATTATCGAAGCCGCCCAGGGAATCGAACCCCTTGAAAATGAATTCAAAGAGATAGCGAAAGGTAATTCCACAGGCATGGACATTGAGCTTGCAGATATTGATCTGAGCGTCATCAAAGGCGTTTTTCATCCCGGAATGGATTTTTCATATTATCCGAACACCCCTGATGATAAACTTCCGACCGATGCAAATATCCAGGCTAACAGGCATATGTTTACGATCAGGATAAGGGCTAATGAGCAGATGGATTCAAGCTATTATTATCCTTACCTTTACCCCGAGGACAGAAGGACAATGTTCATCCATGAAGACAAGACACTTCATGAGGGCTGGCCTAAATATATAGGGGTCGGAGGAGATGCATCTCCCAGATTTGACGATCTCGACGGCGACAATCAGAAAGAGGTTATTATCGCTACATCAGACGGAAGGATACTCATATTCAGACATGACGGCACGCCATATACGGTTAACGGTAAGGTCATTGAGTTCTCAGCCGATGAATTTTCTATTTCAGCAAGGCACAATCTGAGGATAGACGGTACGCCTTTCAGACAGACGTTTGTAACGCCCGCCATAGCCGATATCGACAATGACGGGATCAAGGAAATTGTGGGTGTTGCCGGCGAGAAAATCTACTGTTTCAAGGCAACTGGCGAGAGTCAGTTCGCCCCGAAAGACTTCAGCGCAAACTTCTACAAGGATGTGGCAGACGGCGAGCTGAGTGAAGATAACCCCCTTGGCCCGGGTGCAATGGCTGCGCCGGTTCTGTTTGACCTGGATGATGACGGTAAAAAAGAGATCATTGTCGCAAGCGGTGACCAGAGGCTTTATGCATGGCATTCTGACGGCTCGACAGTAAGGGGTTGGCCGGTTTATGCAAAGGCGAATTCCGTTGGAGGCAAGATAATTTATTCACCATGCGTGGCGGATATCAACGGCGACGGCAAACCCGAGCTGATAGTTGCAACAAATGAGGCAGTGCCTCGCGATGGTAAAACCTCACTTGACCTGAGCAATGTTCCGTCAGCGTTCTTGCCGTTTGTTTTAGATGTTGTCAGCAGCTTTATCTCAAAGAACTGCATGGTCTATGCAATAAGGAACACAGGCGCCTTAAACGGCATGGGAGGGCAGAGGGCCGACAGTACCGCATTCATCTCAGGATGGCCTGTTGCAGTAGAATCGCTCATGCCTGACATCCTGCCTCAGCTGGGGCCATCTGCAAAACCGTGCGCATTCGACTTTGACAATGACGGTTCCGATGAAATTGTTGCATCTTTTACCGCTGCAAAGACAACAATTATTGACGGTAATGGTAAAATCATAAAAGAAATGGATCAGGGGCCCATGGGCAAGAATGCGGTTGGAATCCATGACAGGTCACTGGCTCTCAACTTCTTTGACAGCTCCGCCCTTGGTGACATCAATGGTGATGGCAAACCTGAGATCATCAAAGGAGGCGTCACTCTGCTTGGGGCTGCAAACCTGGGGTTGGCCGGCATGAATCTTCCATATAACCAGATTATTCAGGTGTGGGATCCACAGACCGGTAAGTTCCTTGACGCATTTCCGCGGACAATCGACGACTATGTTATGTATTCCGAACCTGCAGCGGCAGATGTGGATGGAGACGCCATACCTGATATTATTTCAGGCTCAGGGCTTTATCTGGTGCATGCATTCGGTTCAAACGGAATGGACAAAAAAGGATTTCCGAAGCTTTCAGCAGGCTGGGTGATGACGACACCTGCAGTCGATGATATCGATGATGACGGTCTTAATGAGCTTGCAGTCGTAACAAGGGAAGGGTGGATATTCGTCTGGGACACGGAAGGGAAATACAGCTCAAAACCTTCATGGCCCTCATACGGGCATGACAATATGACGACATCCAACCTTAATCATGACGGTGTCGCACCTGCTGCGGTAACCTCATATAAATGGGAAGAGGGAGAGATGCTGTTCAAATCTCCGGGAGATGACGGTTTTAACGGAAAAGCTAAGTCTATGAGCATATACGGATATTCTGAGCCGATCAACCTGGGCAACATCTCCCGTGCGATACTTATCAGGCAGATAACGCCTATTACAGGCGGAAAGACCGTCTATGTAAAGATGTCCGATGATTACGCATGTTATGCCATTATCTCAAAAGATGAGGCTGGAAACACTTCCCAGCTGCCGATATCAGGTGGAATTGGCGATGACGGCAAGCTTGTAGTTGGTGAGGGCGGTTCATCTGATGACGGCGGAAGCGGCGGAGGTCTGTGCTTCATCAATTCAGCTATAAGCCTGTAAAGAAAAAAGGGGGGGGCGTGAAAGCCTCCCTTTTCAATTAAGTTATGGAATCTGAAAAGATCGCACAGGGTATATACATGGTCGGAGGGGGGGATATTTCAAACCCCGAAGATGCCTCCGTATTTGTAATAGACTGCGGTGACGAACTTTGCATGATCGACTGTGGCGCCGGCAGAAGTGCCCGGTTCATTGTAGGGAATATCGAAGAAACCGGCCTTGATCCTTCCAGGTTATCAAGTTTATTGCTTACGCACTGCCATGTCGATCATATAGGGGCCCTCTCATTCTTCAGGGAAAAGTATAAGCTCAAGGTGTATTCGCACAATCTGGATGCCGATGCCATAGAATCAGGAGACCCGAAAAAGACAGCATCAACATGGTATGGTGTCAAACTGCCAAGGACCAGGGTAGATTTCAGGCTGAAAGAGGCGGAAGGAATAATTGATATCGGAAAAAGAAAAATCAACTGGCTTCATACCCCTGGACATACGCCGGGCTCAGTCGTCTTTTATATTGACGATCAGGGGCAGAGAATTCTTTTCGGCCAGGATATTCACGGACCATTTCATAGAGACTTCGATTCCGACATTTCAATGTGGAGAGAATCCATGGAGAAAGTGATAGCACTCGAGTCAGACATTCTCTGCGAAGGGCATTTCGGAATAATCAAACCGGCGGAAAGGGTAAAAAACTACATTCAGGGTTATCTCGATACTAATGCTGGATAAAACAGCATCTCTTTAAAAGTAATTTCAACTGGATTTCAAACAGATTAATTAATAGTATCTTCTCACTGTAAGACTATGCAGAGAAGGAGAAAGTATGACCAGGTCATATAATATCGCTGTGTTTCCGGGTGACGGAACAGGCCCCGAAGTTGTCGCGGAGGGAATCAAGGTGCTTGATGCCGTGGCAGCTGTTGAGGGTATTAAAATCAACTTCAATAAGTTTGATTTCGGAGGAGAAAGGTTTATCAGGACCGGCGAAATACTTGCCGATAGCGTCATCGACGAACTCAGAAAATTCGATGCAATTTACCTGGGCGCGATAGGTCATCCAGATGTCAAACCGGGAATACTTGAAAAAGGGATCCTTCTGAAGTTGAGATTTGAACTGGATCAGTACATCAATCTGAGACCCGTTAAACTGTATCCGAATGTTGAAACGCCGCTCAGAAATAAAGGCCCTGCAGACATCGATTACACTGTTATAAGGGAGAATTCCGGCGGCCTCTATTCAGGCATGGGCGGCGTCTCCATGAAAGGGACCATTCATGAAGCAGCAGTTGAACAGATGTTTTACACCTACTTCCAGGTTGAAAGATGTCTGAGGTATGCCTTCGAATATACGAGAAAGCACTCAAGGCGCAAGACGCTTGCGCTTGTCGGAAAGACCAATGTGCTCACAAATGTATTCGGCCTCTGGGAAAGGGTGTTCAATGAGATGGGAGAGGCGGAATATCCGGATATAAAGCGCGAATACTACCATGTGGATGCTACATGCCTGTATATGGTTTCTAACCCCGAGATGTTTGACGTGATCGTTACGGAAAATATGTTCGGGGACATAATCACAGACCTTGCAGCCATAACGCAGGGCGGGCTCGGCATTGCCGCAGGCGGAAACATCAATCCCGGAGGTGTTAGTCTGTTCGAGCCCATAGGGGGCACAGCCCCGATGTGGACCGGCAAAAATGCAATTAATCCCCTTGCTGCAATAGGTGCCGCACAGATGATGATGAAGTTCCTCGGTGTGGACAAGGCTGCTGCAAGGATTGAAAGTGCTGTCATGAAGGTTATAGCCAAAGACATGAAATCGCAGTATGCAGGCCAGATGGGTATGACAACAAGTGAGGTCGGAGACAGGGTTGCCTGTTATGCTTCCTAATAAGAAAGGTGGTAAAAGATGAAAAGAAGAGAAATTATCAGTCTGATTTTATGTATGGTCCTGATGTCGGTTTCGGCGTGCGCCCTAATCAAGACGCCTCCGCCTGTAGAGGTGATTCCGCCAAAGCCGGCTAAAATTGCCCTTGTCCTTGGTGCCGGTGCAGCAAAGGGATTTGCACATATCGGGGTATTCAAGGTGCTGGAGGCCAATAAAGTGCCTATCGATTTTATAATAGGTACAAGTGCGGGCAGTGTTGCAGGGGCCTTTTATGCATACGGCTACAAGGCCTATGACCTTCAGGCTCTGGCCATGAAAGTGGAAAAAGGTGATGTGGTGGACCTGACGTTTCCCAAAAACGGTTTTATCAAGGGCGAAAAGCTGGAAAATTTTATTAACAAAAGCCTTAACAACACACCAATCGATAAGATGAAGAAGAAATTATATGTTGTTACGACCGACCTTCTCACAGGGGAGGAAGTCGTATTCACCTCGGGCAATACCGGAATGGCTGTCAGGGCAAGCGCCTCGGTTCCAGGAATCTTCCAGCCAGTGAATATAGCAGGAAGGACCTATGTTGATGGAGGAGTGGTGAGCCCGGTTGCAGTGGATGTAGCCAGAAGGATAGGAGCCGATGTGGTGATTGCCGTCGACATCTCGGGCGGGGTAGCCAAGGCTGTGCCTGAAGGAATTATGGATACCATACTTCAGTCAATAGACATCATGTATGCTAAGATATCCACGTATCAGCTTAAAAATGCAGATGTTATCATCAGGCCTAGAGTCGGTTATATAGGTTCTGCGGAGTTGGAAAAAAGACATGAAGCAATACTTGAAGGAGAGAAAGCGGCACAAGCAGCCCTTCCTCAGATTCAGTCCATAATTGATAAACTGAAGAGTCAGGGCAGAATACAATAAGAAGTGCTGATAGCGACGCATCAGATGGCGTTCGCACGAGAGCTTGCCGATTAAGTAATATTTATGGACAACGGCCGGTTAATATTCGAGGGGCATCCTGATGATCTATTCTAGGATACGATGGAGCATCCACGCATCAAGGCGTTTCTGGCAAAGGTAATTTGATCGGGTTTTTTAATAAAATTCAAGGAGTTTACAATGAAGCATGCAATAGTAAGGATATTCATTTTATCTGTTGTAATAGCCATCGTTTCAGCCTGTGCGCATTCAGGAAAGGACCTTCAGTATCCGAAGGTCGATCCCGTAAAGGTTGACAGGGACCTGGCATTGAAGAACCTGAGCGAGGCCGTACAGTTCAAGACAGTATCTCCAGAAGAGGGGAAGCCGTTCGATGACAAGCCTTTCCTTGACATGCAGAAATGGATGAAAACCGCATTTCCCCTGGTAAATAAAAACCTGAATATCGAGGTGATAAACAAATACGCGCTTCTGTTCAAGTGGCAGGGCAGCAATCCATCATTAAAGCCCGTAATATTCATAGCACATATGGACGTCGTGCCTGTTGAACCGGGCACGGAAAACACCTGGAAATATCCGCCGTATAGCGGGGCGATTGCAGAGGGTTTTGTGTGGGGCAGGGGTGTACAGGATGATAAGGCGAGCGTTATCGGCCTGCTTGACGCATCGGAAACACTTCTGAAAGAAGATTTCAAACCTGAGAGGACTATCTATCTTGCATTCGGATTCGATGAAGAAACCAGCGGGTATGGCGGGGCTGCAAAGATTGTTGAACGGCTCAAGGCTGAGGGCGTCACCCCAGAATTTGTCCTTGACGAAGGAGGTGCTGTCAAAACCGACGGTTTCCCGGATATTGGCGTTAACTGTCCCGTTGCAGGTATTGCCATAGGCGAGAAAGGTTACCTGACCCTGGACCTGATAGTCGAGGACAAAGGAGGACACTCTTCAGTACCCGGACAGCACGGGCCTGCAGGCATCCTTGCAAAGGCCATTACAAGGCTGGAAAACAACCAGTATCCTGCTGACCTGAAGGTAGTGAAAACCATGATACTTCCGTTGACTCCTAAGATGCCGTCATATCTCAGCTTTGTTCTGAATAATACCTGGCTGACCGGGCCTCTGGTAAAATCGATACTCTCAGACGATCCTTTTATGGATTCCTTGCAGAGAACGACGATTGCTATAACAATGCTGGAAGGCGGCATTGCAGAGAATGTACTTCCCCAGAAAGTGAGCGCCACGGTCAATTTCAGGATCAAATCGGGTGACACCGTTGATTCGGTCATTGCAAGGACAAAGAAAGTAATAGACGATCCGCGCGTTAAAATCGAAGCAAGGCCCGTCAAAAATGATCCCACACCGATTTCGAGCGTGACGTCACCTGCTTATGAACTGATTGTGAAGACGACATGCCAGATGCTCAAAGACGACCGTGATCTGGTGTTCTCGCCATATATAAACAACGGAGCGTCTGACTCCAGGTTCTACAAGCAGCTCACGCCGGATGTTTACGGTTTTCTGCCTCTTTACCTTACCGATGAGGAAATTGATTCCGAACATTCTTCGAACGAGCGAACACCGATCGAAGCGTATATAAAAATGATACAGTTCTATGCCCAGATAATGAAAGAGGTTCAGAAAGATTAATATCACATAATATCACATAAATTTTGCATATGACCAAACCATATGGTAGGATTGCACCATCAATTTACATCCGTGCACGATCATCAACCACATTTCTGGGAGGATCATATGAGAAAAATATTTTTACTGGTAATGTTTCTCTCGATGTTGGTTTTAAGCGGCTGCATAGTTTCATCATCTCCTTCAAACTCCTTCATAACGATGGATAAGGGAGATACCCTGGATTTCAGTGTGGCTGTGTCTCCGGCAACATGCCATGTGCAATGGACCCTTGAATATTTCGGCAAT
>CAZEMO010000022.1:0-70852 GCA_964513375.1 uncultured Bacteriovoracaceae bacterium
CTTGGTTTTGAAACAAGAAAACAAGATTCCTCCGCTTCGCGTTCGGAATGGGTGTAATGACATTAAAAGGTGTGATTAATTTTTCAGCTCGATTATGCCGATGCTGTATAATATTGATAATGACAACTTATTAACACAAAAAGGAGGGTTTCTTGAGAGAAAACATTTGGTTTGAAAAGAAAGGGCATGTTTCTATAGAATACCGTTGCAGTATAATCATTAGTTAGATTTCTATGTGGTGATAATAATGTCGGATGTCATTTCTAAGATCTGTTCATTGCCTAGAGATTTCAACAGCAATCATGACAAAAGCATTCTCCAGATTCTAAAAGAATCTGGCTACATTGGGCATGAGGATAGCATCGCAAAAGACGATATTAAGGGTTATCTCATATCTCATCCTGATCTCATCGAAGACTGGGAGATTTATTCACTTAATAAACGAACTTCAACTGGATGGTATCTTGTACATGGTGATTCATCCTGGACGGTTGGGTTCTTGAATATAGGCGGAAGAGAAAAAGAGGAACATTTCTCTTCTGAGTTTGAGGCTTGTGCTATTTTCATTATCAATGAACTAACTGAGATTGAAAAAAACACAAGCTAAGCTGCCAATACAGCCGTCAGCTGTGGCTGATCAGCAAGTTATCCTCTCTAGAAGATATATACAGTCTTTGAGCTTATCTACGAACTAGAGATTATATCACGTTATTGATGACATAGAAGCTCACCTCAAACTCATGTTTTTAACGCCATCCGATAATGCATACAAATGAAGGTTCGGAACCTATAGCCTATAGGGTGTCCCCGACAACGGACCCTTTTTTGACTAACATGAAATTAATGTTTTCAGATTTTAAAAACCGATTATTGGATAAAAGGAAAGATTTTATGACTGATAACAATATCGCAACCGTAACGGAAAGAAACGGCTCAAGTGTTAAAACTGCCGCAGGGAGGATTCTATCCATTGATATTATGCGAGGATTTGCCCTTATCTGCATGGTTCTGGTTCATTTTACCATTTATTATTGTGATGAAGCGGCGGCCGATACATTTACGGTTTTTTTCTTCGGTGATGTTCTTGCAGATTGGGGTGCGGCGGCATTTCTCATGATGATGGGAATAAGCCAGGTTCTTTCTGAGAGAAGGACTGGCAGACCTGATAACCGGCTTCTCTTTAAGCGCGCGCTGATTCGGGGAAGCTATCTTTTTATTACAGGGCTCCTGATGCTTCTTTTAGCCTTCGGACCAGGCAGGGTATGGAGATGGGATATTCTGACACTCATGGGAACCGCAACCGTTGTCCTTTTTTTCTGCCGGTTTCTGCCCTCATGGGCGTTGGCTGTTCTGAGTGCGGCAATCGCCCTGACAACTCCTCCTGCGCGGGATTTTTTTGATATAGCATTATCATGGGGAGGCGGGTTCAAACCCGAACCTTTTATTTCGAGAATTCTGCCGGGCATATCTGTTATTCCTGTAAATGATTACAGTTCTCTCTGGAATTTTTCCGGCATTCTCAAAGGCTTCTTCTTTTCAGGATATTTTCCACTTCTTCCATGGGTGATATTCCCGATTGTTGGTCTCATTCTGGGAAGGAGGATCATTGAGGGGAAGCTGAATAAAGATCTGCCCGTATTGTTTGCTATAGGCGTGGCATTTTTGTGCGTTGGATTCGGATTGGCTTATGCAGCCAGCGACAAGCCGCCAGATTCTGTTGTAAACTCTCTGATATCTCCGATGTGCTTCTATCCGGATTCTTTTTCCATGATCAACATCCAGGCGGGAATGTCTGTTATCGTATTCGGCATGATGTATTTCTTCTATGATGTAAGAAAGAAGGACAAAACAGCGCTAAGCCGTATCAGCCGTCTATATGTCCGCACAAGCAATTTTTCTCTGAGCTTTTATTTTATGCATTATATGCTTCTCGGATGGCCGATTGCGATACTCTATCTCTTTACCGGCAAATATCTCTATGGCGATATGCTGGGGGCAAATCAGGCTCTGCTCTGTGGAATTGCTGCTGTAGTCATTTTAGAAATAATTATATTTTTCTGGGAGAAAGCTGATTCAAAATACTCTCTGGAGTGGCTTCTTGCTGCAATCACGGTTTCTATTGCACCGGGATATAAACGCAGCATTGAAAAAACGACGCCGAAATAATGGAAGCGACGCAGCCATACTCTTTGCGGTATGTCTCATTGCCTTCGGATTGAGGGCGAAAGATGACATAGAAGCTCGCCTCAAACTCATGTTTTTAACGCCATCCGATAATGCATACAAATGAAGGTTCGTCCGCAGTATGGTCTATGCAACATGTTATTATTATGTTATCGGTAACATAATACTTGGATAACCTTACAGGGAAATGCTCTGTCGGGAATACATTAATAAATGGAGGTTCAACATTGAAAGGCATTACAATCAGAGCGTTTTTAGTCCTAGCATGTTGTATGCTGTTCGCCGGGCCGGCCCTTGCGGCTGATGTCAACCTGTCCGTTGCGGCCAGTATGAAGGAAGTTGTTTCCCAGCTCTCGGATGACTTTACCAGAAAAAGTCCCGTAACAGCATTTCAGAAGAACTTCGGCGCTTCAGGGGCACTTGCGAAGCAGATCGAAAACGGCGCCCCGTGCGATATCTTTATCTCGGCCAATGTCGAATGGATCGACTATCTGAAAGATAAGAAACTCCTCGATGCAGGCGCCATTGCCAACTTTGCCTTCAATGAACTGGTTTTCGTGGGCAGGCCGGACCTTAAGGCAAGCAGTCTTAAAGATGTTCTCAAACTTGATAGGATCGCCATCGGCAGTCCCAAGAGTGTTCCCGCAGGCCAGTACGCAATGGAAGCTTTGAAGAAGGCCGGGCTCGATGCACAGCTTGAAAAGAAGCTGGTCATGGCGAAAGATGTACGGGAATGCCTTATGTATGCCGACCGTGGCGAGGTGGAGGGCGCATTCGTTTATAAGACTGACGTGCAGATGGCCAAAAACGTAAAGATACTCTTCATCGTTCCCCAGGACCTCTACCCCAGGGTGACCTATCCCGTAGCGCTTACCGTTACCGGAATCAAAAATGCCGACGCTGCAGCATTCTATAAGTTTCTGCAATCAGATGAGGCAAAAAAAGTTCTTGCCAAATATGGTTTTGCAGTGAAGTAATCTCTGAATGCCGGGATTCACGCCTGCCGATTATTCTGCAATATTGCTATCTGTGAAGGTGGCGACCACTGCCACCCTGATATCCCTGCCATTCGGTTTTACCGTTGCATATATGATGACGTTCCGGAAGTTTAAGGGCCGGGTAGCCCTGGACGTGATTGTCAATCTCCCGCTTACGTTGCCGCCCGTGGTGGTCGGATATATTCTGCTTCTGCTGCTTGGGCAGCAGGGGTGGATAGGCAAAATGATACTTGAGCCTCTGGGCATAAGGATAATCTTCACCTGGAAAGCGGCCGTCATTGCCACGGCCGTGGTGGGCTTCCCTCTCATGGTAAGGTCCATGAGGACAGGCATGGAAACCATAGACATGAGGCTCGTTCAGGCCTCCCGCACCCTCGGTGCAGGCTGGTTCGATACCATCATGACTGTAATAATGCCCCTTTCCGTACCGGGAATCATTGCAGGCTCAATCCTCATGTTTGCCCGCGGGCTTGGCGAATTCGGTGCAACCATTATCGTGGCCGGCAACATTCCCGGAGTAACCCAGACCATACCGCTTGCGATTTATGATTACGTAAGCTCACCCGGAGGCGATGTCATGGCGCTCGCGCTGTGTCTCGTTTCAATAACCATCTCGGTTGCTGTGCTCATTTTTCATGAATGGCTTGCCAGGCGCATGACAAGGACGGACTGACATGGAACTGCGCATGGGCATTGAAAAACAATTCGGCGAATTTCATCTGGATGCGGATTTTACGCTTGAGGGTGAACGGATAGGTCTTTTCGGGCCGTCCGGAAGCGGAAAGTCCACCCTTGTAGGGCTTCTCGCCGGTCTGTACCGTCCTGACAGGGGCGTTATCCTCCTTGATGAAGAGGTGATATTTGACAGCAAAAAGCGGGTGAACGTCCCGGTGGAACACCGGCGCATAGGCATGGTTTTTCAGAGGCCCTGTCTCTTCCCGCATCTGAGCGTAAAGAACAACATGCTTTTCGGCTACAGAAGATGCGCCCCGGAAAACCGGAAGATCAAACTTGAGGCCGTCGTGGATGTCCTCAAAATAGGCCATCTCCTTGATAGAAGCATAAAGAATCTTTCCGGCGGGGAGATGCAGAGGGTGGCCATCGGCAGGGCTGTCCTTTCCAACCCCAGGCTTCTCATTATGGACGAGCCGCTCTCCGGCCTTGACGATCAGCTCAAATTCCAGATTGTCCCTTTTTTGAAAAATGTCTGCGAGACATTCGGCATACCTTACCTGTTCATATCACATTCCCTTATTGAAATGAGGATCATGACAGATAAAGTTATAAACGTTGCAGGAGGACGCATCACAGGGCAGATGTCGGCGGAAGAGCTGGCTCGGGTCTCGATGGGGCAAACGCGGGGCGGTTACATGAATCTCCTTAACCCGGTATTTTCGCATCATCAGGACGGACTGTCGGTATATGACTGGGGAGATCAACAGCTGTTCATATCAAGAGGCGGCGATCAGCCAGGGGTGATGTTCGAGCTATCTTCCACTGAAATTATTCTCTTCAAGCGTCACCCCGAGGCAATAAGTGCGCGCAATCTGCTCAAATGCAGTGTGACAGATATTTTTGAGACAGGCGGCAGGCTCGGAATTGAGCTCAGATGCGGGGAAGAAATTCTCATAGCTGAGATAGTCAGGCAGGCTGCCGAGGACCTCGGAATAATAAAGGGAAGCGAGATCTTTGCTGCAGTAAAGGCGACGGCATTCAGAAGTCTGGGTTAAAGCGCTGTGTCCTGCCGGGGTATAACACTATTTATACCCTGTAAAGCACATGTATTACAGGGCACGGGTTTTACATATTACCACCACCAGCCGGTGGTTAATAAGAAGCGAAGCTTAGAAACCTAATCGACAGCGATCATTACGTTCGATGCCTTGATCACTGCGTACACTTCCTTGCCTTTTGCAAGCCCCAGGCCCTCTGCGGATGACTTGGTGATGACGGAGACAACCTCTGCGCCGCCGGCGACTTCAATGACTACCTCTGTGTTGACAGCGCCCTGGGTGATTTTTTTAACTTTGCCCTTGAGAAGATTGCGTGCACTGATCTTCATAGGTCGTATCTCCTTTATGGTATTTTTTGCTCATGATAAAAATATCAATGAAGAGCATGTTGTCAAGATCATAACACCATGGCCCGTGAGAACCTGATTTGCGGCTCACATCTGAAAACGTCATGCTGCCGGTTATATTATCTTTGCCCTCTTTTATGGTCGGGCTATTTTTCCAAAGACCAGTCGATTCTCATGTGTTCCGGGTTGCCGCCCCTTAAGAGCAGTATGATCTCGGCCATGACTGAGAATGCAATCTCCTGCGGGAGATTCCGTCCGATGCGCAGTCCGATGGGGCAAAAGAGCCTTCTGTCGATGATGCCGCCCCTCTGCCTGATATTTTTGATCAGAGAGCCCGCCTTCTTCGAGCTCCCGACCATGCCGATGTATGGAATATCTGCGTTCTTGGTGAGCTGCTCCAGCACCTCTTCATCGTGCTCGTGTCCGTAGGTCATGATCACGCAGTAGCTCTTGTCGGACAGCTCAATATTTGAGGTTATGTCCGTAAAAGGCGCGCAGACGAGACCTCTTGCACCGGGGAAACGTGTTCTATCGGTAAATTCTTCACGTTCGTCGTATATACGGTATGGCATCTCCAGTATGTCGCACAGCTTTCCCAGATACATGCCAATGTGCCCTCCGCCGAATATGACCAGCTCGGGCTCAAGTATAAGGGGCTCGATGAAAACTGTAAGCGTCCCGCCGCACAGGCCCAGCGCATTATCCTCACCCGTAAGGGTCCATTCCTCGCCCTCACCCTTTGATGTAAAACGCCTGGTGATGCAGACCTGTCCGGTGATGGCCTCCTTTGCAAGTGCAATGCAGTGAAGCTCGACAGTCCCCCCGCCGACAGACCCTGCTATCTCTCCACTTGAATTCACCGCCATCTTGGCGCCGGTCCTTCGGGGGGTTGACCCGGCAGATTCGATGATTGTCACCAGTGCGCAGGGAATGCCCTCTGCACGCCATTCAGCGATTTTTTTAAGCCACATCCCGGTTCTCCTTTTTATTAATATTGCCCGTATTCAGGGGCAGCATGGAAGCGAGCTTCTGTTTGATGTCCTCAGGTCCTTTTACCATATTAATCCTTTCAAGCGCACCAGGCGGAGAGTATGCGATGCTTCCCCCTCCCAGCCTGGCATATCTTTCCATACTCTTCATGTCCCTGACCAGGGTAACTCCCAACATATCGATGCCGCAGTCGAAGAACACGGGACTCGGCGGAACAGTAGGCCCCATCAGTACGCGAATGCTGGCGGAAGGAGTGCGGGCTATTACCGATTCAAGGGTTTCATTGACCACGGTAAGGCCGGAAATAAGGACGATCCGGGCCTGCCCGAGAACCCCATCCGCATCTTTCCAGTGGATGTCTCCGGGCCTGGGGAAAAGTTCCACAATGGAAACCGGCCTGCCCTCATCGCGCCATTGCGCTCCTGTCTTGAAATGACCGATAAAGCATATCGGAACATGGGCTGAAGCGGCTTCGAACATGTCTATGGCAGACCCTGGGAGCACAAAGGCTGGGTCCGGCAGGAGAGACTTGAGACAGGCCATGCCCACGGCGCGCCTGAGAGTTTCCCTGCCTGAAAGGAGTTTAAGGGCCGATTCAAGGCCGGGCTTTCCAAGCCAGTCACCCATCCATGTACCCATGCCCAGCGGGTCTTCGAAACCCGGCATGCCGTGGAATACAGTTGAAAGAGACCATTTTCGGGTTTTGACAAGAACCCAGTTGGTGTAGATGCGGATGTCCTCTATCAGCGGAACCGGGTCCGCCTGGCTGGCAAAGGCTTCTATCATGCGGCTATATTCGGGGATCATCATCGCTTAAACTCCCCATAATGATTTTATATCGCATTTACGAGTGATTCAGGGGCATCGCCTTTCAATACCCGGGCTATGTTTGCAGCGGCCATGTTTATGATTCTTCCGGCCGCTTCATCTGTCACGCCTGCTACGTGGGGTGAAAGCATCAGCCTGTCGCTGTCCACGCCCAGCAGAGGGTTATTCATGTCTACCGGCTCTTCTGAAAAGACATCGATGCCTGCCCCGGCTATCTTCCCTTTAACAATGGCGTCCGCCAGCGCCTTTTCATCCACCAGCTCCGCCCGGGCCACATTGATGAGATAAGCGCCGTTTTTCATGGTATTGAGAGCCGCTTCATCGATCATGTTCCGTGTGGCCTCTGTCAGCGGCGCATGAAGGCTTATTATGTCGGACTGGCTCAAGAGAGTCTTCATGTCGCAGTATTGGGCGCCCAGTTCCCGCTCAAGTGCACTCTCACACCGGCAAATGTCGAAATATAAAATCCTGCTCAGCTCAAAGGGTTTGAGTCTTGCTGCAACAGCCTGTCCGATGCGTCCGAAGCCGACAAGCCCCCAGACCTTGGCTTTCAATTCGGCCGGTTTGATACTCATCTGTTCCCACTTGCCCTGCTGCGTACTCTTGTGCGCATGGAACATGTTCTTTAAAAGGCAAAGCCCCCAGGCGACGGTATGTTCGGCAACGCTCGCGGTATTGGCTCCGGCTGTATTCGCCACCCTGATCCCTCTGGCCATGCAGGCTTCTACATCGATATTCTGGTAACCCACGCTTGGCTGCTGGATGAGTTTCAGTTTCTGAGCCCCGGAAACAAGGTCGGCAGTAATTTCATGCTTGAATGTATAGTCACACAGGACCGCATCTGCATTCCCGATGTGTTTTTTTATTTCTTCAGCAGACATTTCGTTACCGGCCACCACTTCAAAATCGGGCACACCTGGCGTCTGCATGATTAGAAGCTTCACCAGTTCGGCCTGAAGAGGCGCCAGTGAAAGCACTGTCAGTGCCATACATTTCCTCCTGTCGCACTGAGATATTATGCTTTGAAGTACCATAAAACAATATGCCGAGCAGCATCTAAAGATAAAAGTGATCTGATTTTATGAATAACAATAGGCACCCTGACGGGTTTAACTTTCTATTTGTTTCGATATGTCCAAGTCCCGCCTGAATCAACGAATTTTTTTGTAGCATGAAGGGCCTTTTCCACGCCGCTCTTCTTGAATGCCCCCTGGACAAAGTCAGGAACGCCCTTTACTACAACGTTGCTTCCGTAACGGGCAAGTGTCTTATTATTTCCGTATGGGTAGAGTTTCCAGAATCCTTTCAGCTGGTTGATCTCATTCTTGTATGTCGGGTCGAGATGCCAGTCGAAATAATAATCAGGCTTGTTGAACTGGTACTGACACTGGTACCAGATCGACATGAAAAGTATCTTGAGCCCGAACTCAACCTTGACCGGGTTTTTGCTTGTCAGCTTTATCTTTTTTATCTCCTGAAGGTATCTGTCCTGAATCTCGACTTTTGAGAGCAGGTTCCATGTCTCCTCGATAGGCTGGTTGAAGACGATTGCAGATTCGATCAGAGCGTTTTCCTTTGATTTGTCTGTCGTGGAAAAAACGATTTTGCCATCGGCCAGCATTTTTTGCTCTTCGATACTGATGCCTTTCATGCCGTCGACTCCGAAATCGGGCTCTGCTGCAGATGCCAGTGATGAAAATGCCACTATAAAAAACAGTAAGATAACAATTTTTTTCATAAAAACCTCATTTGGATATTAATATTCAGTAAACAATGGACGTATATATAATACTCTTAACGAAAGATAAACGGACAAATCACAGCCGGATTTGAAAGGATGTTTGATTTTGTTCTTAACCCGGTAACCTTGTTTCACGGGATGACAGCAGCACCCTTATCAACGGCTGCTTCCCATTTGCCAGGTCCAGTGAGGACCTCATATGGCCTGAACCGAGATTTGTAATTCATGGTTTTGCTGCCTGATACGAGATAGCCGAGGTAATAGTAAGGCAGCTTATGTTCGAGGCATAATCCTATCTCTCTGACGACTGAGAGAGTGCCCGGGCTGAGCTTCCCGAATTCCGGATCAAAGTACATGTAAACGCTGCTCAGTCCGTCAGGGACAGCATCCACTATGCTTACCCCGATTGTTCGGCATTCCCTTCTGTAAACGATTTCATATGTTTCGGCGGGCGAGTCATAAAGAAAAGAGACAAAGGACATCCGGTCTCTTGACATCGTATCGTCATGGTAATGGTCGAGGTAGCGCTTGAAAAGCTCGTATTTTTCATCTGAGTATTGAGGCCTTGAGATGCTCATCTGTACATCCTCTCCTCGCCGCATTACCCTCATCATGGATCTGCCCGGATTGAACAGGTCAACCGGGATACGAATCTGCCTGCATTCGGAGCATGACCGGCAGACCGGTCTGTAGACTATCCTGCCACTCCTTCTGAACCCCATCGAGAGAAGCTTTCCGTACACATGGGGCTCCAGATGATCGACATAATACTCTTCGTATAATGAATTTCTGCCTGGCAGATACGGACATGTTCTGTCTTCTTTCATCTATTCAATCTGCTGTCCTTTTGTTTCAATACAATATCAAGAGTTTGCTTCCATAATGCATAACCCTTTTTGTAGGCGTCTGCCGGTCCGGGAGCCGGTTCGATCCTCGATATTGTTTTAAGCCCGGCAAAGGCTTCGGCAAAAGACCCGTAAACCTTTGAACCTATGCCGGCTCCGCGTGCCGCCCCCTGGGCCCCGTCGGTCGAGAATAATTCCACAGTGGCCCCTGTCGTACAGGCGAATGCCTCACAGAACACATTACTCAGGAACATGTTTGCATGACCGGCGCGAACGGTGTCAGCCTTTATGCCCATGCCTTCCATGATCTCCATGCCGTATTTGAGAGCGAAGACGATGCCCTCCTGCGCCGCTCGAAGAAGATGGGCTTTGGTATGCCTTATAAGGTCAAGCCCCCGGACTGAAACGCCCGGATTCCTGTTTGAGAGAGTCCTTTCTGCTCCGTTTCCGTACGGCAGGATTACGAGACCTTCAGAGCCCGGAGCCACTGTTGCTGCGAGCCGGTTCATTTCCTCATAGCTCAAACCCGGCATATTGTGCTTAAGCCATGAATTGAGAATCCCGGTGCCATTGATGCACATGAGTATGCCGTATCGGCCTGCCTTTGCTGAATGGTTCACATGCAGGAATCCATTGACTCGAGACTCTGAATCGAAGACCGGTTTTCCGGATACGCCGTAGACAACGCCTGAGGTCCCGGCCGTAGTTGCCATTTCTCCGGGATTGAGAACATTCAGCGAGAATGCATTGTTGGGCTGGTCGCCTGCACGGTAGGCTACGGGTACGCCCGACCTGAGGCCTGTCTCAGTAGAGGCTTTTGATGAAACGGCACACTGCACGCCGAATGTAGGTCTGATATCGGGGATGAGACTTTCATCAATTCCGTAATAGTCGAGTACAGGCCTTGCCGGGGCGGATTTGCCATAGTCCAAGAGTATTCCCTCGGAAAGACCTGACGCTGTGGTTGTTGCCATGCCGGAGAGCTTAAGCGCTATATAGTCGCCCGGGAGCATGAACTTGTAGATTTTTTTGTATGTACCAGGCTCGTTTTTTTTAACCCATGCGAGCTTGGATGCAGTGAAATTTCCAGGCGAATTCATGAACCGTTTCAAGCACAGGTCGTGGCCTATGGCATCAAACGCCTTTTCGCCTGTTTCGACCGCCCTGCTGTCGCACCAGATTATCGAAGGTCTGAGCGGCCTTAAGTCTTTGCCGACAACGACCAGGCCGTGCATCTGGTATGAGATTCCGACTGCCTCGATATCTTCAAGCCTAACACCTGTTGATTTTATTTTTTCAAGGCATGCCAACACCGACTTCCACCAGGTTTCAGGGTCCTGTTCAGCCCAGCCGGGTCTGGGAGATGCAATCTCCATTTCAGTATCCGGGGAGCTTGAGGCGGTTTTCAACAGACCTGTTTTAATTTCGATAACAGATGCCTTAACGAATGAACTGCCGATATCAAGACCAAGAAGCAGACCGCCCATGAACGACCTCCGTTATTAAATACTGCCTTCCTGAATATCATGAGACTATGCCCGATGTCATCTAATGTGTTATCCTTACGGATAGTTCATATAATCTGACGGAGGGTTCCTATGGGCAAGCGTCGTATAATTTGGGATGAGTTTGACGGGGTATATACGGACAGTTCCATTGACCGCGGTTTTCCTCTCGGCGGAATAGGTTCAGGCGGCATCACGATGGGTTCTGATGGCTCTTTTATAGAAGCTCGCTGCAACAACAACTGGATGAATCCTGTAAGGAATCTGAGAGGCTCTTTCTTTGCCGTTCACACCACGCAGGGGATCGCGAGGAAAAGCCGCATACTGCGCTATTGTTACGAAAAGGAGTTTGGCAACATCAAGGCGATTGCCTCGACACGTTTCAAAGGCATACTCCCTGGATTCGAACTCGGGTTTAATGATAGCCTGCCAATTAAAATAGAGCTTTCAGGTTTTACACCGCACATACCCCATAATGTAAAGGATTCCACAATTCCGGCTGCACTATTCTCCGTGGCGATTAAGAATATCTCGGATGAACCTCTTTTCGTATCCGTTCTTTTTTCCTGGCAGAATATCCTGGGCTGCGGAGGGACCGGCCAGACCGGGCTTGTCATGAGAAGGAAAAGGATGCCTGTCGGGCTAAGAGGTAAGCTTACATACAAAGATGTGAATGGCAATTATCAGGAGGCCTGTGATGTTGACGGCATACCTGCCGTTTTTTTCAGGACAGGGCAGTCTCACGATCCCCGGTCCCACAGATATGGCGTGCTGGGTGAATACCTGCTTGCAGCCTGCCCGCCGGATGGGTTCAAAGCCGATATCTGTGAAGGCTATGATACAAGGGAGTTATCACCTGCCATGCTGGACAGCTTTGTGAGGTCAGGAAGGATATCTTCACCAACTGCGCCTGTCACTGGCTCGGATAAAATAAGGCCTGCCGCTGCCGTTGCCGTACACGGAAATCTTGAACCCGGGGAAAGCGTTGATGTGCAGTTTAATTTAATCTGGTGGACACCAGGGCATGTAACTGAAAAGAACCCGGTGCTGAAGTTGAAAAGGGGCATCCATGACGGTGTAAGGGCGGGCCACGTCTATGAAAATTTCTTCAAAGACAGTTCTGAAATTGCAATATACCTGAAATCTCAGAGCAAGCGGCTATATCGTGAGTCAATGGAACTGCCGGCTCTGCTTGACGAATCGAATCTCCCGGTATGGCTCAAGCGCACCATCAGGAACTCGATCGACTCGGTCCTGTGCAATACGGTTGTCCCGGAAGACGGCCGTCTTTACACAATCGAGGGTATGGACTGGCAGTGGCCGTATGGCGGACTGACCGGTACGAACGACCAGAGGCTTGCATCGCACCCTTATACATCGGTCTTTTTTACAGAACTCGACAAAAGTGAACTGGACACCTTCAGGAGGCTGACGGATGAGCGCGGCTCTGTTCCGCACGGAAACGGCAACTGCGACCTGGCGCTTGGAGACGCGTCGATTCCATACGGCTGGCCCGAAGAGATTATATTTGTTCTGGCTGCGAAGGAGTGGACAGACCTTGCTGCAAGTGAGATCATCCAGGCTGGAAAGATGTTCAGGATGACAGGCGATAAAGAGTGGCTGGAGACATTCTGGCCGGACCTGAAGCGTATGGCGGAATATCTGGATAAAAACTGTGTTCATAGCGTTCCGGAGGGCGGAACTACCTATGACATATGGCATTTCCCGGGTACGTTCATATATTCGGCAACCGTTTATATCGCTGCGCTCAGGACAATGATCGACCTTGCCTGGGAACTTGAGCCGGAACTCGTTTCTATCTATGAAGATAGGATAAGGAACTGCAAGAGGCGCATCGATGAAACCCTTTGGGATGATAAGAACGGGTATTTCAAGAGTTCGCCAAACAGGTATACCGTGTTCTGTGCCGCACTGGCCGGAGACTGGGTGAGCAGATATGCAGGGCTGGGCCCTGTGGTAGAGCCGGACAGGGCTGCGAGTCATATGGGTCTTGCTTTCAAGCTTCTGATCGATGGTGCGAAAAGGCTTCCCAGGTTTAAAGGCAGGCTGCCCAAACCTGTTGCCGAGATGACGCTTTCAGGCAGGGAAAAGCTCACACCCAGGGGATTTTCAGACGGCGATATCAGACAGATATACATCTGGCAGGTCGTAAGCTATCAGGCCTGCGAGCATATTTATCTCGGGCAGGTCGAAAAGGGCCTCGATACGCTATATATGGTTTATTCCCGACTGGAGAGTCTGGGCTATACATTCAGTGCCGACCTGACAGGAGAAACAAAGAGCATATATATGACCCATCCTGTCGCATGGGCGGTCTTGAATGCCTTTACCGGCGCGGCGCTTGATATTCCCCATGCTGTACTGCGTCTCGGCCCCAGGGCCATGCCCGGAGAAGGCGGGCTTAAATGCCCGATATTCTTTCCCGGGTTCTGGGCCATGCTTGATTATGACGCAAAAAAAGGCTTTGCATCAATAGAAGTCAGAAAGCATTATGGAAAGCCTGTCATCATAAAAACAATAATACTTGATCAGGAAAATGGCGGATTAAAAGAAATTCCACTTGAAAAACCCTTATCGATGGAGCAGGGTAACAGGATAACCATCAAGCTTGCATCTTGAACAGCATACGTTAACCATCAGCTTCCTGGCGAGAATATCTTCAGATGATATAGGGGGATTACATGGAAAAGGTCAAGGTTTACGGTTACCGATGGGTTGTCCTTGTGACATTCATGCTTATTAACGGCATTATGCAGATGCATTGGATAAACTTTGCACCCATAACCACCGAGGCGGTGAAATTCTATAATGTAACAACGCTACAGATAGGCCTGTTTTCAATGAGCTTCATGATAATGTTTCTTTTCATCTGCATACCTGCCTCCTATGTAATAGATACTTACGGCATCAGAATCGGCGTAGGCATAGGCGCAGTACTGACGGCTGTTTTCGGCATGGTCAAAGGCATATATGCGGACAGCTATAATGCGATACTTGTCGCCTCATTCGGACTTGCTGTAGCGCAGCCTTTTATAATGAACGCAATGACCAAGGTCGCAGCGGATTGGTTCCCGCTGGAGGAGCGTGCTACGGCAGCCGGACTCGGAGCGCTTTCGCAGTACCTGGGTTTTGTGGTGGCCATGGCTCTGACGCCTATTCTTTTCAAGCTTTATGGAGGCTTGGAGGGAGGAGGCATGAAGGGGATGCTCATGTCATATGGGTATGCTTCCCTGGCAATTGCAATCCTCTTCTTCATTTTCATCAAAGACAGACCGCCCACGCCGCCGACTCTAAGGCATGAAGTACGCCATAAAGTATTTCAAGGGCTTAAGCATATGTTCAAGATCAAAGATATGATTTTGCTGCTCATCCTCTTTTTCATAGGACTCGGGATGTTCAATGCCGTCACCACATGGATAGAGCCCCTCCTGGAGCCAAGAGGCATCAATCCAGAGCAGGCTGGTCTCATAGGGGCGGCAATGATAGTAGGCGGGATCATCGGTGCGGTTGTCATTCCCATTCTTTCGGACAAACAGAGAAAGAGAAAGGCATACCTTGTCATCTGCATGCTTGGCATAATTCCAGGGCTTCTGGGGATGACTTTCCTGAACGGTTTTGTACCGCTTCTGGCGTCCGGTTTTGTGCTCGGGTTCTTTATCATGAGTGCGGGGCCGGTGGGTTTCCAGTACGGTGCCGAGGTCAGCTTCCCGACGCCGGAATCGACGTCTCAGGGTATGATACTTTTTGCCGGTCAGGTATCCGGTATTATATTCATCTATTTAATGGATAAGTTTAAAAATCCGATGACGGGATCGATGACGGCTTCCATGATAGTATTTCTTGTGCTTATGTTAGCAAGCGCTTTTGCAGCACTGGCCATGAAGGAATCGCCCATGATAATGACACAGAGAGAGCTTATGGAGAAGAGTGAAGAGGTCATTGAAAAGATAGAGGAAAAGACAGCGGGCTAGTCCTGCTGCCTTTCTATTTTCTTTTTATTGTGCGCATAGCGCTGTTGAAGTATCTCAACGAACAGTGCGAATCCCATCGGCAGGTAGATGTATGCCTTTGGCACATGCTGATGCATTCCTTCCATAAAGATAGTTACACCGATTGTGATAAGAAAAGAAAGCGCCAGAATTTTGAGTGACGGCCTCTTTATGATGAACTCTCCTATGGGTTTTGCAAAGATCAGGATAGCCAGGAACGATATAATGACCGCGCTGATTATGACCCAGAGCTTGTCTGTCAGGCCTATTGCCGTTATGACAGAATCGATTGAAAATACGATATCCATGAGGACAATCTGGGTTATCACCGCTGCAAAACTGTTGTAGACTTTTCCCGGAAGGTCTTCCATTTCATCTTTGAGTTCGACCGTGTGATGGATCTCCCTGACTGCCTTGTAGATAAGGAAAAGCCCTCCCGCAAGGAGGATTAAGTCGCGAATCGAGAAGCTCAAGACTACCGGTTTTGTAAGTGAAGCAAGTTTGATGAGAATGTACAGCATCAGTATTCTTGCGAGTAATGCTACAGCGAGTCCTGTAATTCTGGCCTTGTTTCTTACCGAGGCCGGAAGCTTCCCCACAAAAATTGAAATGACAAGGATGTTATCGACCCCGAGCACAAGTTCGAGTCCGACAAGCAGCAGCAGTAAGGCCAGCGCATCGTACATTGTATTCCTCTTTTATTTTTCGGCCCTGCGCTTAATCGCGCTTATTGTGACAAGGCCGGTTGCGATATTGATGCCGTGCTCCATCGACGGGTCCGATTTGAGCGCCATTTTGAGTACCCAGCTCGATTCCCTGATGTCCGTATAAAGCGTGTAGACAAGGACAGTCCTTGTTTCGCTGAGTGGAATAAGCTCCCAGCGCCACGCGCCGGTCTTTATATCGCCTTTGTCGTTTTCCGGCCTGATGTCCACCCTGGTATAAGGAGTGTGGTGATGTCTCAACGTATACTCGAAGTCCGGTCCGGGCAGATCAATCGTATAGCTTAGTACGGTGTCATTGCCTTCTCTTGAGACAACAATGATCTTTTTGGCATTGGGCATGAACTCGTTGTAATGATCATAATCGGTCACAGTGTCCCATGTCTTTCTGATGCCGGCATTAACAACAGCCATAATGCTTGCCTGCTTGAATTTGCCGTCTTTCTGGGAAGTGACCCATATAAGTTCACCCTGATCAAGCATGGGTGCCATGGCTCTGACATCAAGCTTTTCCGGGAGCGGAGCCAGCTCGATTTTCCGGGGTTTGGCCGGGGCCGGTCCTGCAATTGCAAGACAAAGTATGACGGCCATTAAAACTGTTTTCGAAAGGTTTTTTTTCACGTGACTGTCCTTATTTCAAATTTGCCAGGAAAACCAGAAGCTGCTCGGCAACATATCTTCTGCCGATAGCGTTCAGGTGACCGCCGTCATCCGTATACTCAGGGCAAAGGACCATGATGCGGCTTCCCTTGTCATTGAAGAAACAGAGATTCTTATCGGGCGATATCGCTTCGAGCCTTGCCAGGTCAAATACGGGCTCCTTCCCTTGATAGAAGGATACTAATATTTCATTGAACTTGTTTCTTGCAATATGATTACTGTCGCCAGTTTCCCTGCCTATTAATTTTTTAATCCGGTATTTGATATTTTTATCAGCCTGCCTGACGACAGGCACGGTGACATGAATAAAAGTTACATCATGATATTCTGCCTTAAGCTCTGACATCGTCTTCTGATAGGTATTGAACAGGGATTCCACATCCGTCGATTTGTCGATATCGACATAGCAGAACTTGAAAAAAGCCATATCAGAGTTTTTTCCTGTCCCGGATTTTATAGATTCGGAGAAAGCCTCTATCTTCGATAATGGTTGTTTGTTCTGGCCGATTTGGGCATGCTCGAATGTCCCCGGTTTAAGCTCTTCGGGTTTGTCCGATTCCAGAATAACCAGCTTTATATCTTTATCGGAATTAAGGACATCCTTCAGTCCCTCAACGATATTTCCGCCTACAGACTGGTGGCCGAAAAAAATTCTTTTCCTGGACAGGCTCTCCCATTGTGAGGCACTTATATTTTTTATCTCACCATAACTGAAGTCGTCTTTCACAATTTCGCTCCTTTCACATCCGGACATAAGAAAAACAGCTATAAACCCTGACAGGGTTATTATCTTTTTCATACACACCTCCATGGATTAATCGGACAATTATAATGGGTTGTTCTAAAAAAATCCATATGCGTATAGATACAATCTGAGCGTTATTTTGTGAGGAAAGTTAATGTTTCCGGTAAGTTGCTTTTTTAAGCCACCTGCCGAGAACAGCAGGTGGCTTTTTTCAAATTAAAACGGAACTTAAATGGCGGTTCTTATAAAGCACCAACCGCCTGAACTGCTGCCGTCATCGTTTGTGCCCTCGCTTTCAATCTCGGAAATCGAAGAGGTAATTGACATGCCCCTGTTGCCTGCCTCATCAGTAGCGGCAATAATGATTTCCTTCGTGCCGGAAGGCACTGGTATCGAATCATAGTATCCGGACATTGCTTTGACCGGAAATTCCATCATACCGCCCGGAAAGAATTCAACAAGATATTTCGTTGCTTTGCCGGCATACCAGTCGTCCCCCGGGGCCTTGAAAGTTATTTCTCCCGCCTCTTTGTCAAATGTCACATCTCTCACTATTCCTGGAGGTCTTGTATCTGTCCCATAACGGCCGGTGTTCCACTCGTCATGATGATGATGCCACCATTCCGTGTTGGCCGAAGCCTTCCCGGGAGTTTTCCACACAGACAGGTATCCTTCACGGGTAAGCATGACAAGCTCGGTGCGGCCATCGGAATCCAGATCACCTGCGCTCGGAGAGAATAGCGCCCAGCCTGTCGTGAATTTGGGGAAGCCTTCTGCCTGCTTTCCGCTGTCGGTGTAGGCGTGAAGTGCGGATGAGTCTCCAGCATCGACGATCTCTGCATTGCCGTCTCCTGTAACATCAACGATAATCGGTGCACCGATGAAATTCAGGCCCTGGAAAAATGCCGGGAACCCTTTTCTCGCCTTTCCTGTTTCTGCATCTACGACTCTTTCGTAATTCTTGAGCCATTTGCCGCTTCCCGGAGTCAGAATAGATAAAAGGATGCCCTGAATTCCAGATCCAGTCTGCGCAAATGAAAGTCCGCCTCCGAATTTCCCGAAAGCCCCCGAGGTTGTGAAGCCCATCGGGATATCGGTCGTAATCGCGGTTAAAAGATCGACAACGTCAGCCGCTTTTGGCAAAGGATTGAACCCGCTGCTGTACTGGGTCAGAATTTTTCCGTTGCCGTCAACGAGCCAGGGGTGGGAAAACATCGGGCTTATTGCGATTTCGTCCTTGCCGTCGCCATCGACATCGCAAGCCACGGGTGCGCCTGTCCCTTCAGTAATGAATTCCTGAGCGGAACCGTAGTAGATAGCCATGCCGTCGAGTTCGACTGGCCAGCCTTTAACAATACTGCCGTCATGGTGATAGGCTATGATATGCATCTTGTACATGATCTGAAGATCGGGGGCCTTCGTATAATTATAATTGGTCCTCACCACGATCTCAAAATCACCGTCGCCGTCAAGGTCTGCTATGCATGGGGTGTTTGTTATCTTCTGGTCGTTGATGAGCATGAGGTTTTCCGGACGAGCATAACCAGAAGGAAGTTCGACTTTCAAAGGCCAGCCGTACAAGTATGAGCCGTCGGCACCAAATACGTGAAGATTCCCGTCCCATCCAGCCTGAATGATCTCAAGACCGGGTTTCCCGTCTATATCGAAAAGAACCGGGGAAGCGAATGCGCCCCGGGCTGCAAGCCTTGAAAGGAGCAGCTTCTTCCTGGGGCTTTCCGGAGGAGTTACTCCGGCCTCAAGCGTTTTCGGCCATCCGCTCAGGCGTCTTCCGAATGCATCGAAAACATAAGTCCTTCCGGAGGTGGAGGTCACGACAACCCACAGTTTTCCATCAGCATAAATATCGCCTACGCTCAGCGGATTTATAATCGGTTCATAGCGGGGGTCTACACCTGCATGTTTTTTTATTATGGCTGTCGGGTTCGTGTGTGCAGGCCAACCCGGCAGTTCATCGCCTGATTTTGAGTCAATGGCATGGATGTAGCCGTCCGAGTCGCCGAAGACTATTGCGAGCCTGCCCTGGCCTTGTATATCTGCCAGACAGGCCTGCGAATCTCCGCCATGGCCCAGATATTTCGGGAACGGTTTCTTCCAGGATTTGTCATGGTATATGAAAATGCTGCGCCTGTTTTCAGCACTGTTTCCTTCATAATCCCAAACGACAAGACGGATTGTTGCAGTGTACTGCTCGGTGGTGCTCAATTCCTTGCTGTCTGAAAGGCTGAAATCCTTTTTGATGAACTCTTTGATTTCAGCTTCATAGTTATTCAGGTCAATCGTACCAAGAAGTCCCTCAAAGGCTTCTGTCTCCGTACTTCCATCAATACGCCTGAAAGATGTAGGCTCGGCGCCTAGTGCGAACTGCAGTTCCCAGGAATAGTTTTTTGATCTCCGGGCAGATACCCTTCCCGAAATCGGAATTATAGAAGTCTGGGTAGGGTCAATCAGTGTGTACCATTGCGGGGAATCGATTAAAGCGACAGGAGGTATATTCCCGGCATTAACGGCATCGATCGCCTTATACGCATTCGGCCTGCCGTATCCATACTGAAGGTTGAAGTTTCCCGGTTTGCCCGGCCATGGCAGATTCGGATTCTCCACCCTGCTTGACGTTCCTATCAGTAACTGGATAAGCTCGAAGCCATTGAGTGGCGGATGCCCCTCTCTTCCTTCGAGAATGGTGTTTGCACCAGAGAGCACGATTCCCAGTACTCCGCCGAGAGTTGGAGTTGATTCAGATGTCGTGCCGCCCTGAGTCGAGACGGAAAACATGTTGTGTGTACCCCATGAAGTGACATTCGAGCGCGTTCTGAAAGTCGTTGTCAGTTTTCCGAACATGTTCAGCTCATCTATTATGCATGCCGTATTTGGCACGATGCCGTTTCCGGGCAGCACATTTGCGTGGAACATGCCGCCCTGATGGTCGGTTGAATTAAAGTCGTTTGAGGATTCGACAATGACTATGCCCTTCCTTGTGATGTAATCAATCGCCTCTTCCATAAACGTTGAATATCCAAGGTCGGCGGTTGTGGAGACTATAATACCGGCGCCTGCATCGGCTGCGAAAAGCCATGCCTGGGAAAGGTCATCGGTCCTGTCGAGCGCTTCGCAGCCTGCTTTTATTGGCAGCAGCATGCAGTCCGGACAGAAGCCGGCTTCTCCGAAACCATTGTCGGTTATGGCCGCCGCATTCTTCATCATGCCGTTTGCATGGCCGTAAGTTATGTCATAGGTGGCCGGGTTGTTCTGATTGTTGTAGAAATCCCAGCCCGAGATGTCATCGACATAGCCGTTGAGGTCATTGTCTATGCCGTCCGAGAATTCTATGATCAGGTCTTCGGCGTCAAGAATGCCGTTTTTATTATGGTCGCCGGGCACACTTGCCCCGGGATATTTCTTCGACATCGTATACTTGTAGTCAGCGGCGTTGAACCACTTGTCCCGGTTGACGTCTATATATGCCGTATGCTCTTTGCCGTCGACGCCCATATACTCAGGCGGCGGCAATTCTCCTTTGTTTATGTAAATCTTGTCCGCAATGTCGGGAACGGTCTCCGGATGATGCCAGTTGATGCCGCCCTCGACATAAGCAATAACGACATCAGTTCTTCCTGTTCCGTATTTTTTCCATGCCATTGTGAGCGACATCCCTGGCGAACCTTCAGGGTCTTTTGCCAGAGGGAACTGAACTGGAAGCTCGTCCATGTCTGAAAGCATCTGGTACTGAAAATCAGTGGGTGAAAAATCCAGCGGGTCCTTTCCGCTCGCCATGCCTGTAAATTCAGGGTCATTGGGCGGGTCCTGCGGGAATTCAGCATACGGTCGGGAAATGAAAACAGCTGTAAGCATGGCCGAAATTACCAGAATACAGAAGATTGTTTTTTTAAATTCCATTTGATGCCTCCCTTGATTCAATAAGAAAACAGTTTATCGTAAAGAGCGATCACCTTTTTTGTTTTTCCCGGAACAATCCATGTACGCCTGATAAGCCTTCCCGGTGTTTTTCCAGTAAGCTGACCGTTGTCGACAACAACCTGTCCGTTGACGATAACTTTGTTTAACCCTTCAGGCTTGAGGTCAAGCTTGCCGTCTTCGGGCCTTGCGCGGTCAATGATGACATCCTTGTCGAAGATTACTATGTCAGCGTCGCAGCCTTCCTGAAGGCGGCCCTTCTTTGAAAGCCCCAGCCACAGGGCCGGGGCGATGGTCGCCTTGAAAAGCGCTTCTTTCAGGCCCAGTGCCTGTTCTTCCCTCGACCAGTGTCCGATAAGCCTTGAAAAACATGCATAGGTTCTTGGTTCGGCAAACATCTTCCCGTTCTTTTTGTTGATCGACACGCCTCCATCGTTGCCCATGAAGACAAAGGGTTTCTTAAGGGCGTATTTTGTACCTTCCGGGGCGACGATATTACACCAGACTTTAAGGGATATGGATTCAGAATCATCAGAAGTCCTGAGAGACCCGTCAAGAAATCCATTCACGAGCTCTTCAGCCTGCTCCACACTTGTAATTCTTTCATAGGATTTCAAGTAAACGCTGCCATCCTGCCTGAAAATATCTTCTGCAGGCCACAACTGCTCAGGCTGGATTCCTCCCAGAGTCATCAGTAACCTTGGCGGTATTGTCCCGAACTGGGTAAGCGCAAGCAGGTCGTTGGAGAATGAATCAAAGCCAATCATGTCTGCGGCGATCGGCAGCCCGTCTTTGTTGATGGCATTAACTATTTTGTCTAGTACCCATGCCAGAGACCCGTTAAGACTGACGTCCGTCACATGAGAGATAATCATCGGCGCACTCGATTTCCTGCAGACATCAATGGCCTCCGTGACGCTGTTCCTGTATAGAATCAGATTCGGACCTTTTGGTGAACCCTCAACAGGGGCCCACGGGTTGATGACATTGAATGTATTGAAGGTCGGCATTCTCATATGTATTGCGGTCATGCCGCCCATTTTCCTGCATTCCGATGAAAGAGCCGACATGGCCTTCGATGTAGTTCCGGGGTCATAGAAGGGTCCGAATGAAACGCCGAATGTGCCTAGCGCCATCTGATCTCTGAGCATGTCAGCCATGGCATCTATCTGTGCGTCATTTTCCTCCTGCTGATGCGCAAGACCTGCATCTCCCCTTAAGGTAATATTGCCGGTCAGCGTGCCGTAATTGTTAAAGAGGCCGCCTTCCTCGACTTTTACAAAATATTCCGGCATGGAGAGGCCGATCTTATTGCTTATTATTATATCACCAAACTTCAATTCGACACCGGTGGCAGAAAGGCCGCAGTTGCCCCCGAGCCAAAATGTGATGCCGTCCTGTACAAAGGCCTTGCTCGACTCGAAAACCATGTTCGAACCGGTGCCGCTCCCCTCATGGGTGTGTGTGTTGATGAAGCCGGGTGAAACGATGAGGCCCGATGCATCTATTTTTTTACAGTCTTCTTCACATGCCAGAGAATCCTTGCCTGAGATTATCTTTCTGATTACGCCGTCTTTTATCCCAAGTGACGCGATCTCATCTCTGCCAGTCTCGGGGTCAATCACACGGCCGCCTGTTATTACCATGTCATAGGCAGTAATTTCTTCCTGTGGATCATTTCCGCCGTTGTCTGTGCCGTTTGCCTGGGCAGGTAAACCGTCATCGGTTGGACTGCTGCTGCAGCCTGATAAAACAAGTAAAAAAACCATGAAAATAGCTGAAGATATCCTCATTTTGCATTCAAAGAGCATAACATCCTCCTGAAAAAAGCTTAAATATGAAAATAATATATAAACTTAAAGATATTAATTGAATATACTGTTGTCAATAACAAATAGATTATGAATGAAGGACAAATGATTTAAAATTATCAAGCGGACTGTTCACATTTTTATCCAGATTTTTATTTGTTGGGAATATATAATACGCTCATGCATTCTTTTAGAAAAATTTTATTGTTGGTTCTGAATATTCTCGGGTTGAGGCTTTTATGTGAATTAATCCTGAGGATTTTTATCGAGCATCCGCTCAAAACATCTTTTTACGGGTCTGTTTCTAAGGAAGATGTAAAGCCTATGCAGGCCCAACATGGTGTAAAGGTTTCAAACGGTTATGGATGGGCACATCTGGGCTGGCTAGCCGATCCTGACAGAGAGATATACAGGATAGAAGAATACCGTGCTGAAAAATGGAAAATCGCCGGAAAGGCAAGATATGGCTCTTTCCTGATGAAAAGGGGCGGGAGATTCAGGGTAATCGGCATTCCGAAGAAAACCGGGACCGGGCATCTTATAGGCGAGGTCGAAGTTGAAGTGCTTAAAGGCATGGCCCCGGTTTCCAGGCCTGAAATCGCGTGTGAGTGGAAAACGCTTTTCAAGCCCGTCATCTATGGTGATTACATTAACGATCATACCGTCTATCGAGATAAAGAAGGGAGCTGGCGGCTTACCGGTATAACAAGCAAGTCAAATGGAGACTACAGCAGGGAAAAGTATTTCGCGTCTGCAGTAAGCAGAGAATTTCCACCCGGTGAAGGTATGAGAGAGACGTCCCCTGCAGCTGATTTCGGCGAACTTGCCTGGGCCCCGCATGTGATAGAGGAAGGCGGCATCTATCATATCTTCTGGTCGCCACACAGGCTTGAGAGTATGACATCTACGGACGGCATTTCATGGGAGAACCGAAAGACTGTAATAGATAAACCGTTTCATAAATTTTTCCGTGATGCAATGATTTTCAAGGTGGCGGAAGGCCAGTGGCTGCTTTATACAACGGCGCGCGGGCTCTTTTTTTCCAGAGTGGACGTCTACCAGTCTTTCGACCTGAAAGGATGGCAGTATATCGGGCCTGCCCTCAGGACCTCGTGGGGAAGCGAAAGGAACTCGCCGTTCGCATCGACCGAATCACCTTTTGTAATCGAATATAAAGGCCGCTATTATCTTTCGATAACCTACAACAACGATACCGCCTTCTGGCACGGGCTTCTGCTGCCGCTCAAGATCTGGATTGACAGGGATTCCTATAATGACACGCTCATATTTCACTCGGAGAATCCTTATTATTTCGGATGCTATAAAGGCAGAAAAAATACGCCGTCTCCCATTGCGAGGCTGAAGGCGCATGCGCCTGAATATGTCAATATGTCTGAAAAAGACGAGTGGTATATCACCACATGCGGATGGCCCTGGGTCGCGTCAATTACAAAGGGCGAAGTCGCAGTTGCCAAAATTGCATGGCGGGAGATAAAAAGATGAGGCCGGTTTTCATAGGAGCAGGAAATTGATGGACCATCTTTCTTTGCATGACAAAGTGATTTGCCGCATCAGGGAACTGCTAATTATATCAGGCAGGTTATGGCCTGATAAATGCGGCATGCTCAAGATACCGGGTATCAGATATACCTTGAGGGGAAAGGCGGCAGGAAGAGCATGGCCTCAAAAATGGGAGATTTCATTTAATCCTCATCTGGCAGAGCTGAATGGTGACAGATTTGTAATGGAAACAACAGCCCATGAGATTGCGCACCTTATCGCCCACAGACTCAATCCCAAAGACAGGCCGCACGGCCGCACATGGGAAGCGGTCATGCTTGCCTTCGGACAGTACCCGAAAAGGCTGCATGATTATGATATATCCTGCATTGCCGGTATCCGCAGACCGCAGCCGAGGTATGCCTATACATGCGACTGCAGGGAACATCAGATAACAGCGATCAGGCACATGAGGATTTCAAGAGGTGCACAATACAGATGCATGCATTGCAGAAGCGTTATCAGACCGTTAAATCAATCATGATGTGTTGGTTATCGGGAACATGTGGAAACATGGTATACCCTTGCGCAATAACATGATCTTATGCGGCCTTTCTTGACTTTTAAAAGCTACTCGCGTATCAATTCCCGTATGTTCTGGAGCATTACTAGCCTTCTGGGAACCTCCTCTTTTATAATGGTGTTTATTGGGCCTACAATAATTGCAGCATGGCTGGATCCCACGGCAAACATACCTCACCTGATTGCCCGTTACTGGGCAAGATGGACCCTTTTCTGCGCCAATGTGAAAGTTGATATTAAAGGGGAGGAAAATATACCGGGCGGTCCTGCTGTTTATATGCCTAACCATGCAAGCAATTTTGACGTCCTTGCCATACTGGGATTTCTCAAGGTCCAGTTCAGGTGGACGGTCAAAAGAGAGCTTTTCAAGATCCCGGTATTCGGTTTTGCCATGAAAAAATGCGCCTATATAATGGTTGACAGGGGCAATCACTGGCAGGCCATTGAGAGCATGCGCATTGCAGCGGAAAAGATCCGATCGGGAACTTCGATTGTCATATTCCCTGAAGGTACGCGCTCCGACGACGGCAAGTTGCAGTTTCCCTTTAAAAAAGGAGGTTTCCACCTTGCACTTGAATCAGGAACGCCGGTTGTTCCGATAACGGTTTGCCATTCATTCAAAATCCTTCCGAAGAATTCCATTAAGGTCAAACCGGGTAGAATAGTTATTAAGATAGGCAAACCTATAGAAACCAGCGGGCATGATATGACAACACTGATGCTGGCTGTGTACGATTCCATTCAGAAAGGCTTTGATTATAAATGATTACTGATATCATTTACAGATGTCCGGTATGCGGTGCGATGGACTGGTGCAAAGACGGGAAGTGCGTTTCCTGCGGAGCAAACCTCGAACTTGTCAGCAGGAGTGAGGTTTCAATAAACGGTGAGGTCAGACCTGTCGGTTATTGGTATGACAGAGTTTTATCATTCGATATAGATATACCCGAAACGGCCCCGGTATTAAAAAGCAGGAAGGTGAGGCTTTCCGAAGAAAGCACAAAGGGTATTTATACCGGTTATGCAGGCATAGTAAGCACCCATTACATAAGGAAACCAATCGGTGACGGCAGGCTGGAACTGTTCGGCGACCGGCTGGAATTCATTGGCGATGGCATAGATAGCAGAACGCTCGGCATTAGAGACATGCTTGCGGTAACCATAGAAAGCGATACACTCCAGATTGTAAGTCATGAATATGGTCCCCTCTTCTTTGATTTTCTTGAAGAGTCGGGCAAGAAATGGGAAGACTGCCTGAGAAGGATCATCAGAGATTATTATTCCGAAGATATTATCGAGTTCTGTCCGCGGATAAGGAAAAAGGAATGGCTTGAAAAACCGAGAAAGGCCACGGGTTACGAAAAGCTGAGGGTTCCCGTCAAGAAATGGCGGAGGACAGAACACCCGCTTTTCTTCGCTTTTGCCAAACTTCTGATGAAGCTTGTTTTGAATGCCGTCTTTAAAGTAAAAGTGGAGGGTATTGAGAACATCCCGAAAAGAGGACCGGTTGTTATGCTGCCCAACCACAGCTCCTTCCTGGATTCCATTATTCTCGTGCCGTTTTCTCCGAGGAAGATATGGTTCATGGGAAAGAATTCGGAGTATAAAACGGAGTTGCATAAATATCTGATGGGCATTGCCGGAAGTTTCCCGGTCAGAAGGTACACAACCGATTTTCAGGCGGTACGCAACGCCGTCCGCGTGGTCAATGAAGGCCATATGCTGGGCATATTCCCGGAAGGCGAGCGGTGCTGGGATAACAGGCTGCTGCCATACAAGATCGGAACGATAAGGCTTATCCTTGCACTCGGCCATGATGTCCTTCCCGTAGGCATATCGGGCGCATATGCACTCATGCCGCGCTGGACGCATGACATCAAGCGTGTTCCCATCACGATAAGGATAGGAAAGCCGATAAACCTGGGACACATTCCCGGGCCGAAGCAGACAATGAAGGATATTCAAGAGGCTTCACTCAGGCTCAAGGAGGCCATGAACGCTCTTATAGGGGAAGACTCTTGAGTTATGTAAGGATAATTCCCCTGGGCGGTGTCCGTGAATTCGGGCTTAATTCAACGGTAATCGAGACCAGCAGGGGCTCTGTGCTCATTGATGCGGGGCTTATGTTCCCCAGATACAACATTACCGGCATTGACCAGATAATCCCTGATTTCAAATATGTGATAGACAACCAGGAACTCTTCCAGGGGATACTTCTGACGCATGGCCATGAGGACCATATAGGCGCGCTGCCGTACCTTCTGAAAGACGCTCCTATACCGGTCTACGGACACGAATTCACACTCGAACTGGTTAAACGCAAACTCAGGGAATTCGATATGGATTCTTCGGTCGATCTTATTCCTCTAATGCATGAAGAAACCATTACCATATCCGGTATGGATATAAGGGCCATGGAAATGATGCATTCGACAATGGGGTGTTTTTCATTCTCCCTGATGACACCTCAGGGATTGATAGTCCATTCGGGTGATTTCAGGCATGTGCCCGAGTCATACGGCAGGCTTGATGATGTGCGGCTTTTTCTCTGCGAATCGACAAACGCCGAATCCGAACCTGCAGGAAAGGATGAGGCCATTGCTCTGTCCAATATTGAAGACATTGTAACTGTTACGCCGGGAGCGGTGATTGTAACGACTTTTTCAAGCCATGTCAGGCGCATACAGTCGCTTTACGATATAGCTGTCAGGAACGGCAGAAGGGTCTGTATAATCGGCCGGAGCATGAACGAGGTTGTTGAAATAGCCTCTGAAACCGGGTTTTTGAAGATGGAGCCGCATCTGATTGTAGACCCGGATCTTGTAGCTTCGACTGACCGCAGCAAACTGATGATAATATGCACCGGGGCTCAGGGGGAGGTCTATTCTGCGCTCGCTCTTATAGCCAGGGGCTGGCACAGGTACAAGGTCAAGCCCGGAGACAATGTCATTTTTTCCGCAAGGATTATACCTGGAAATGAATTTGCGATAGGACGCTGCATAGATTCTCTGCTTGAACTCGGGGCCGGCGTTCATTACCAGGGAACATCTTATGTGCATGCGACAGGCCATGCAACTCATGAAGAGATAAGAAAGGCACTCGATATGCTGAAGCCCGAAATCATGATGCCGGTTCACGGGGAGTTCAGGCATATGAAAGCGCTTGGAGACATTGCCATCCCTATGGGTGTAAGCGACGTCGTCCTTGCAAGGCCGGGTCAGGTATGGACCCTGACTGAGGCAGGCATAAACCTGACAGGGGAAGCGCCTTACGGCAAGTGTTTTGTTGACGGCGAACTCACAGGCGATATAAGCGATGTCGTGTTAAGGGACAGAAGGCACATCTCCGAAGGCGGACTTGTTGTTGCATTTGCTGTTTTCGACGATAATACGTCGAACATTGTTTTCGGTCCCGACGTAATGTGCAAGGGGGTGGTCCCTGCACCCTTGGAACAGGAAATTATGGATGATATGAGAAGGATTGCAAAAGAGACGCTCACCGTAAAGTTGAGGGGAGAATGCGATATACAGGCGATACAAGGCTATCTTCGCGAAGAGCTCGGCAGGTATTTAAGGGGCAGGCTTAAGAAAAAGCCCATGATTATCCCGATCATTATGGAGATATGATGCCCGTAAACTCAAATTCGGAAAAACCTGGAATTATCAAGGAATTTGCCGAGATTTTATTTCTTGTGATTTTCATGTAATAACAGATCTATGCCCAAGAAAGAGAAAAGAGATATCAATGTAAAAAAGATTGTTTCAGTAGTAATGTGGGCGTTTGCCCTTTTTCTGCTACTCTCTCTTGTCTCATATTCGGGAACCGACCCGGGCTTTACCCATGCCGCAGATACAAGCAACATCCACAACCTTATAGGCCTTGTAGGGGCTTACATTGCAGACGGGCTTCTCCTGATATTCGGTCTGGGGGCCTTTCTGATTCCATTAATGCTTGCTGAATATGCATGGCTTACCTTCAGGGACATCAGGATCGGGATAATAAAGGGAATAAGCAGTCTTGTACTGTTTTTTGTAATAATAAGCCTTGTCGGAGTATTTTTTGGCGATACAGGTGTCTGGGGAGGCTCGATCAAGGCAGGCGGTGTAATCGGGCTGGTTGTCGGCAAAGGTCTGAGTGCATATCTGAAGACATGGGGATCACTTGTCGTGCTGCTTACCATGTTTTTTGCAGCCCTTGTGATCGGCTATGATCTGAAGAATGCCTGGGGAGCGATAAAAAGCCTGGTCATGCTGGATAAGCCCGTTATAACCATGTCTGGCGGCAAGAGGACAAAAGAAAACGAACCTGACGAGTATATCGAGCCTGAAAAAATCAGGGAAACAAAGCAGGATAAGAAGAAAAAGGAACCCCAGATATCAAGGCATGAATCTGAAAAGACAAAGATGAATGAAAAGTTCGAGCAGGCGAAGCTGTCTTTTGAAGGCGACTACGAACTCCCGCCCCGATCGCTGCTCAGGGAAGTCCAGAATATCGGCAAGGAAATGACCGCAAAGGAACTCAACGCAAATGCCGAACTGATAACGGCAAAATTGAGAAGCCTCAACATTGACGGGGAAATACTGCAGATAAGGCCGGGACCGCTGATCACCATGTATGAGTTCACCCCTGCGCCGGGGATAAAAATCAACAGGATAGTCTCGCTCGCCGATGACCTCTCAATGGCGTTGAAGGCGTCGCCTGTAAGGGTTGTTGCGCCTATTCCCGGCAAGAATGCCGTAGGCATAGAGGTGCCGAATAAAAACAGGAGGACGGTTTTTTTAAAGACGATAATAGCCAGCAGCGCTTTTATCAATGCCTCATCACCTCTGACAGTAGGGCTTGGTACGGATATTGAGGGAGCGCCTGTCGTGATCGATCTTGCAAAGATGCCGCACCTTCTGATAGCAGGGGCAACCGGCACGGGAAAGAGCGTCGGGCTCAACACCATGATACTGTCGCTCCTATACCGGTGTTATCCTGACGAGCTGAAATTTATCATGATTGACCCAAAGAGGATTGAGCTGTCACATTATGAAGGCATACCGCATCTTCTGCACCCTGTCGTAACCGATTCGAGGGAGGCTCTGCCCATACTCAAATGGCTGATCTCCGAGATGGAAATGCGTTACCAGCTCTTTAAGGAGACGACTGTAAAAAGTCTGGACACTTACAACAAGAAGGTCAGATCACAGAATAAGAACGCCGAAACGACGCTTGCAATAAGGCATGAAGACGGCGCCCAGCTCGGCATTTTACCCAGGCTTGTTCTTGTGGTTGACGAGATGGCCGACCTTACCATGTCGAACCGTGAGACACAGGAGTTTATAATAAGGCTTGCACAGATGGCGCGCGCTGCAGGGATACACCTGATTATGGCTACTCAGAGGCCGTCTGTCGACGTTGTCACCGGGCTTATAAAGGCAAACTTTCCTTCGCGTATGTCCTTCAGGGTATCCCAGGGGGTAGATTCAAGGACCATACTCGACAGCAACGGGGCTGAGCAGCTCCTCGGAAACGGTGATATGCTTTTCCTCTCGCCAGGGCATCAGGGACTCATGCGGATCCATGGCGCCTATGTCACTGAGGAGGAGGTTGACAGCGTGGTAAATTTCATCAGGGAACAGAAAGGCCCTGATTATGTATCGGATATCGAAGAGCACATACAGGCCCAGGTCAGGGACGAGGACGATGGCGGCGAAGAAAACGGCAGCATTGACGAGGTCTATGATGAGGCTCTGGAGTTTGTAACGCAGAAGGGAAGCGCATCCATATCGCTTGTCCAGAGGCGTTTCAGGATCGGCTACAACAGGGCTGCGAGGATAATAGAGCAGATGGAAAGAGAAGGTGTAGTAGGGCCGTCCGATGCGGCGGGTAAACCGAGAAAGGTGCTGGTGAAATCATATGGCAAAGAAATGGAAGAATAGTCTGGTTGTGTCTTTTTTTATTCTGGCGGCGGGGACTGCCACGTTTGCAGCGGGGATTGAGGACATACAGAAAAAGTATTCCGCATACAGGGATTTTGACGCGACGTTCAATCAGAGCACATATCAGGTGATTCTTAACAAAAACATAGAGTTTACGGGAAAAATACTGTTCAAAAGGCCTGACGGCGTGCGTATGGATGTGTATAAACCGCAGAAGCAGATTATTATCTTGAAAGGCAACAAGCTTGTCGTGGCATTGCCGGATGAAAAAACCATGGCGGTACAGGAGGTTCCGAAAGAAATTGCCACCCAGAATCTTCTGGCATTTATCGCTGGGATATCGAGCCTTGATAAGGGATACAAGGTCAAACAGGAAAAAGACCATTTTGTGCTTACTCCAAAAAACGGTTCTGGAGAGATCACCATATGGACTGATGAAGAAAGCATTATCAAGCGCGTCAAGCTTGTCGATTCATCGGGCAACAGAAGTGATATCAGGATAAGCGATTACAGGTTCAATATCGGGCTGAAAGACAACCTGTTCAATACGCCAGATTTGAACGCTCAGGAAGAAGGCAGGAAATCTTCCGACAACTGAGTTGGCATTTGGTCTTCAGAGTGTCCAATTTCAGTTTGTTATTTGCTTTGTATTCAGGCTTTAGATTCGGCAGAACCGGGCGCACGCGAGATTTTATATCCGAATAATGAAAATTTATTTTTTAAGGGGTGTTTTATGGAAACATCAGAAAACAAATTCAAGACCAGTTTCAAGACCAGAATGCTTTACTCGACAACCAGCCTTGGTGTCTGCATTCCAGCTGAAGCTGTCTGGAGCGGGATAATCAGCTTTTACATAGTCGACATAATGAACCTGCCCGCCCCGTGGTTTGCTTGGTTCTGGGGACTTTATACGTTATACAATGCAATCAACAACCCTGTTATCGGCTATCTGTCGGACAGGACAAAATCCAGATGGGGAAGGCGCATACCTTATATCAAGTTTACCGCGATTCCATATATTCTGACTTTCATATTGATGTTCATGGCCCCTTTTGATGGCAAAACCGACAAGCTGTCACTGATGATATATTTCATGATTATAGTCTTTTTATGGGAAACTCTATATACGGCTATTGCAACAGGTTATTACGGTCTGCTGCCTGAAATGTTCGATAATTACACAGAAAGAACGGATGTAGCGGCAAAAATGAACATAGTTCAGGGTATAGGCCTGATTGTGGCTGTGGCCCTTCCCCCGAAATTAGTTGAAGTCTTCGGCCCTATAGCAACTGATATCGTGAACAGCCTTGGGATAACACTCCCACCGATAGTATTGAAAACAATCGGCTGGCCGGCAATGGCCCTTGTTATGGGAGTTGTAAGCATAATATCTATTTATGTTGGAAAGACAGCCCTGTTTGAGGTCAAGGGCACTTCGGAGGAGAATAAGGTACCCTTCACCTCTGCTATTAAAGCGACATTTTTCAATAAAAGCTTTATTGCTGCAGGGACAGCGCAGGCTATGAGGTTTTTCGGAACAGGGATTCTGACAATGGGGATGATGTACTATTTCAAATATTCGCTTGGCATTAAGGAGGGGGATACGACAATAGTCCTGGCGATTGTTTTTGTGGGAGCCACCCTTATGCTGTATCCATGGAGGCAGTTAATAGCACGCCATACGGATTCCAGAACAACCCTGATAATAGCCAACGCAATCATGATAGCGTCTGTAATTCCCTTCGGATTTGCAAAGTCCATGGCCTTTGTCTATGTAAGCGCAGTCTTAATGGGCATAGGAGTTTCCGGTCTGATTCTCATCGGCGACGTCATTATATCTGAAGTTGTTGATGAGGATGAAGTCAAGATGGGTGAGCAGAGGGCAGGGATGTTTTTCGGTATGAGCGGTTTTCTGATAACCATGAGCACGCTGCTTGTCTCAGCGGCGTTCGGTATTATTCTGCCCCTGTTCGGATATGATACAATGCTTGATAAGCAGCCCGAGTCTGTCGATGTTGGTGTAAGGGTTTTTATGACAGTTCCGGCTATTATCGGATTCCTGCTTGCCATACTGGCCCTTTATATTTATCCGCTTCACGGCCAGAAGCTTAAAGATATAAAGGCAACGCTTGATGCAAAAGAAAAGGCGAAGGTTGCTGCCGACTGACATTTTGCATGATGGCTGAGACTGCGATGTAAAATGTTTACCTACCAGAAGACAAACAGATATTTCGCACAGATTGCCGACGGAATGGAGGAGCTTGGCAAAGACGAGCTTGCCTCACTGGGAGCTGAGGATATCAATGTCGTCTTCAGGGGCCTGTTTTTTTCAGCCGGCAGGGAAACCCTTTACCGCATAAATTATATGGCAAGACTGTGCACGAGAATACTGGCGCCGCTTATAACTTTTGATTGCCACAGCACGAAGTATCTTTACAAAACGGCGCTCGGCATAGACTGGGCGAAGCTGTTTTCAGTCAACCAGACATTCTGCATATCGGCTAACCTTACGAACAGCAAGATCAGACATTCGCAATATGCATCGCTTTGCCTCAAAGATGCCATAGTCGACCAGTTCAGGGAGCGTTTTGATATGAGACCCGATGTGGAGCGGATAAACCCTGACATCCATTTCAATCTTCATATAGACAGCAACAAGGCTACCATCTATCTGGACACATCGGGCGGGTCGCTTCACAGGCGGGGATACAGGAAAGAGGCGGTCGATGCACCCATGCAGGAGAACCTTGCCGCGGCTATTATAAAGCTGTCAGGCTGGGAAGGTCAGACGCCTTTATATGACCCCATGTGCGGTTCCGGCACACTGCTCTTTGAAGCCCTCATGCGATACTGCCATATCCCGACAGGATACATGAGGGATAATTTCGGATTCTTCTTTCTTCCGGATTTTGACGATTCACTCTGGACATCGGTCAAATCAGAGGCGGATGCAAAAGTGAGAGAGCTTCCGAAAGGCCTTATATCCGGCAGCGATATTAACGAACAGGCGGTTGCTGCGGCGCGGGCAAACGCGAGGAATATTCCGGGGGGAAGGGCTGTGATATTTACAAGAGCGGGCTTCATGGACCTGCCTGATCTTAATGATGCAACTATCGTGTGCAATCCCCCTTACGGCAGACGTATGGGGTCAAAGGACGAACTGGGTCTCATGATGAAGGATTTCGGGGATTTTCTGAAACAGCGGTGCAAAGGTTCGACCGCCTACATATATTTCGGAAACAGGGAGCTGATAAAGAAGGTGGGGTTGAGGTCGGCATTTAAAATCCCGCTTAAAAACGGCCCGCTGGATGGCAGGCTGGTGAAGTACGAGCTTTACTGATAAAAGCTGAATAAATAAAAACAGCGGCAGGATTTTCTCCCTGCCGCCATCGGTTTTCAAATTCTTGAAGAATGTCAAGCAGTCCTGGGCGGCTTTATCAGAATGGCCGCAATGATAATGCCGAGAAGAGCAAGGCCTGCAGTCGGCCAGAATGCAAACTGAAGAGATCCGAAAATATCTTTTGCAAATCCCGAAATGAGTCCGCCAAGGATTGCACCTATGCCGTATGCGAAAAATACTACTCCGTAGTTTTTTGCATAGTTCTTGATACCAAAGAATGATGCCGTTGAGGTTGGAGCTATTGCAAGCCAACCGCCCAGACAGAGCCAGAACATTATGAATGACGCCACATAAAGTGTGACATCATTTTCCTTTGCCATAAGCATTATCCCTGATGCAATGAGTATAAGCACAAGGTTCAGCAAAGCGGCCGCTCTGGGGCTGGATTTATCGATGATTGTTCCGAATAACGGCCGTCCCACGGCGTTAAAAATTGCGAATATGCCGACAAGTGAAGCGGCAAAGGCCTTGTCAATTTTGATGACCTCTGTGCCAACTGTGCTGGAAACACCAATTGCCATAAGACCTGCGAGGCTTCCGATCAGGAAGCAAAGGAAAACGCCCCAGTATGTGCCTGTTTTCACCATTGCCGCAGCATTAATATCGGCTGCTGCAACCGTTCCTGCCGCAGGTGCCCAGCCTGATGGCTTCCATCCGGGAACCGGGAATTTTAGCGGGAGTGACAGAAGGAAAATGATGAAGAGGAAGGCTATGCCGAAATATATGAATGTTGTTGAGAGGCCGACTTTATCGAGAAGAACGCTTGCGATTCTTGCTGTAAGAAGGGCTGATCCTCCGAATCCTGCAACAGTAAGTCCGACTGCAAGGCCCTTTTTATCAGGAAACCAGCGTGCTGCCACGGCTATCGGGCAGCCGTAGGCCAGACCCACACCGCTTCCTGCGATGACGCCATATGTAAGGACCAGCAGGTATATATTGGTAGCAAATCCCGAAAGGAACCAGCCGGCTCCGACAATGATTCCACCGATGATGGTAAGATTCCTCGGACCGAGTTTTTCCATAAGCCCGCCTCCGAAAAACATTGTAATCGCAAAAAATGCCAGGAATATCATGAACGGCAGGTTGCTCTGGAATGACGATATCTTGTTGATTGATAAGAGGAGTTCCAGCTTATCAGGAGAAAGCCCTTTAAGATGGGCGACAAAAACCTCTGCTTTGAGTGTGTCCATGGCAGGGTCGAGTTGGAATATCTCAATGATGTAAGGCGTGTCGAGGGTTGAATGCCTCGCCTTGAGCTCATCGGCCTTTTCCTTTTTCAGGCCGTAAATTTTCCCCAGAAGATCCTTGCCGTTTTTATCCTGGTTGATCGCATCCACTTCCGGAATGGCGACAACGGCGGTTATCGTATTGAAATACAGCTCAACTGGTTTTTTGAATACGCTGTATGCGTAGACTGTACCTAGGCATAAGTTAATAACCAACCCTAAAATGACAAGCAGCCATCTTCCCGATTCGGGTTTCATCCCGAACAGTTTTGTATCCTCCGACATAAAAATATCCTCCCCTGAAATTTAAGAAATTAGCGACGGACTATATTGAATTAAAGGTTCCAATGTCAATCGGTAAAGTCACATAACCAATACGTTATCACCCTTCATCTTCGACTGATGTCTCGGGAAATTCTTCTGCAACAGGTTCTTCAAGCATAGCCGGAAAAAGGTGTTTCGGCAGAAAGAACTTTCCGGCAATTACGGTCGGAATCACCGCACTTGCAATAACTGCAGCTACCAGAAAAGAATATTGTCCCTGAGTGACGATATTGTGTGTTAGCCCGAACAGAGCTGATATTGTCCCGAATGTAAGGCCTGTTGACATCATAAGGGTATAATAACACCGTTCGTTCTTTTCTTTCCTGAAAAGCCCGATGAACGGGTAAAGACCGAATATCTTGGAAACGACTTTGGCTAATAGCAGCGCAATGAAGATAAACGGTCCGGCAATGAGAGCGGGCAGCGATACCAGAGTTCCAGCCCTTAAAAAATAAAACGGAGTAAGAAAACCGATGGTAAGGGTTCTGAACCTTCTGATCCATAGAACGTCCTTTGCTGCGTTTCCCGCCAGAGACATGCCTGCAATATATGCAGGGAGAACCGCTTCGCTTCCAGACCAAAGGGCGAGCGCCCCAAGTCCTAACAGAACCACCATAACCCACTTTGTTCTTATCGCGGCGGTTCTGTTACCGTAAATTCTGGTCATGGCATGCGTCATATAAGGTAGGAGGCCGATGACCACTATGCATATAATCATGAAAACGAATGTCCTGTAAGTAAAAGGGGAAAACAAGAGACCGAGTGCTATAACTGTTCCCAGGTCGTTTACAAAACATGCCCCGAGTATGCCTTTGCCGAAATCGGTTTTATTAAAACCCGTTTCGAGCATTACTGCATAAACAACTGCCATTGATGTTGTTGAAAGTGCGACACCGCACAGGAGGCTTGCCTGTGGGTTCCAATGAAGAACATAGTACGCTACTGCCGCACACCCGAAAAAAGGCGCAAAAAAACCGATCAATCCGATTAATGAAACTTCCCTGATCTTTTTTCTCATCACATCCGGATCAAGTTCCGCCCCGGCCAGAAAAGTAAGAAGGATGGCTCCGGTCGAAGCCAGGAATTTGAGCCATTCCCGGTTTGAGCCAAGCATGTCGAATTTGCCGGAATAAAATGCAGCGGCCCCTGCCAGAAGGCCGACACATATCTCCACCAGTGCAATCGATATGCGCAGATGATAAGCGATTATTGCGGACAATACGGCAAGGCCGAGCCAGAATGAAGCTGTGAGAAACAGATGTTCCATGATAATCCTCCGTTTTCAGCTGTTGAGATAAGCTGAAAGTTCAGTAATCAATTTCCGGATTTCTTCTGTCCGGCCATGAGTTCCCGAGAGTAAAGTCTCAATTGTCGATATCTCTTCCCGGATGTATTTGAGAGTTTGTTTCAGCATCCCGTCGATTGCTTTGTTGATTCTTTCTTCCCATTGTGCGGCAAGCCGTGAAAGGTTTACCTCTACTGTCCATGGGATCTCATTCAGGAAGTGACGTTCAAAGAGTCTCCTGAAAATAAACATAGGGATCAAAAACCACAGCTGATCTATGTGGGAGTCAAAGGCATAAATGACTTTTATGTCAGGCCTGACGGGCTCAACCAGGTCTATCTTCCAGTCAGGTTCAGGCAGTTTCAGATCAAGAACCTTTTCGATATTGTCTTCAAGGAGCATCCTGAATATTTCGAGTTGCCTGGTAAGGCTTGCATGTGCCTTGTTGAGAGTGCCAAGGAAATTCCCGTTTTCATTCTTTGAGATTAAACGTATTTCCTGAGACATGGCTTCAGAAAGCCATTCCCTGTACAGTCTGGTCATCTTCAACAGGTTCACTTTCCAGGATGCCATCTGTTCTGATAATTCCCCGGCTAGTTTTGCGGAAAGCGGGCTTTTAAACTGCTTGAGAAAACTGCTGAGAAGATTCCTGGTCTGGTGCTGGCAGTCTCTGGTTATAACGGTAAGTTCGTGATTGATCTGGTTATAGCTGATCTTCTCATCGAGTATGAGTTTGCTAAGGGCCTCCCTTTCACGGTCTCCTTCAAGGGATGTCCTCAATGCGATTTCCAGATAGGAAAGGCACGATTTCAGCAGGGATTGGACCTTATGATTCAATACGTGTTTAAATTCCGTGTCCCGGTTCAAAGAAAGTCCAAAAAGCAATCCGGCTTCTATCCTGTGCCTGTAGAGATCTGTATTTGACCGCGTTGAGTAAAGGAAGATGGGAAACTCTCTGTTTAATTCCTTAGCCAGGGTCTGTTTGAAGAAATTTACCACCTCGCTCTGCTGATCGGGAGTCAGAAGATCAGCTTTTGTCAGTAGGATTACAATATTCGGGGTGTGGTTTTTCAGTTCACCAATAAGCTCCATATCATGTTGGGAAAGCGGACGGTCGGCGCTTATGGCAAGGATTGCGGCACCTACTTCAGGAAGCCAGTTCTCTGATGTCTTCATGTGATATTTGAAGACGCTTCCCATACCCGGGGTGTCAACAAGACGAAGTCCTGCATATTCGCCCAGGGTGGGAAGTTCAATATCCACGATATTGACATTTTTTATATTTGCCGGGTTTCTGGCCTCTGAAATGTATTCCTCAAGGTCTTCTATGCTGACCTCGGTTTTTGACCCGTCGAAATATCTGACGACTGCACGCTCGACATCGCCATACTGGAGCCGGGTAATAGCAGTTGTCACAGGAATAACCCCGACCGGAAGGATTGTTTTTCCCACCAGACTGTTTATAAAGGAGCTCTTTCCGGCTTTGAACTGCCCCAGGATTGCCACATCGATAAGGACGTTTCCCTTAATGAGTGAAACACAAACTTCAATCTGACGGTTAAGGGAAACAAGGCTATATTGAGAACTTATATTCCGGATTCTTCCAACCAGGTCGTTTACAGCTGAGGCTGTTAAAGCTGGTGATGGCTGATTCATGGTTAATCCTCCTGTTTTCTATTAGGAGTTATCAGCCTGAGGCGTTTATACGGGGAACTCCATCCCCGAAGCCTTGTCTAATAAATTGCCTGGAAATGGTCAATAAAAAAAACAATTTGAAAAATAGCTGGTTTACATACCATCTTGAATTCATAGAGTAAAAAATGAATGACGTTTCATTTGCGTCTTCAAGTTATGCCTTGCAAGAAAGCAGGTTAAGGGGTATGCCATTTCAGATATAAATAATTAAAAGATTATCCAGGGAGGGTTTTATGGGCAGTAATGAGAATCTCGAAAGTAAACGATGGGGAATTGCAATAGCTGCAATAGTAATGCAGCTGTGCCTGGGCACAGTTTACGCATGGTCGGTCTATAAGAAGCCGCTGATGGGTGCTCATGGATGGGAAGAAGCAGCCACACAATACACCTTCATGATCTTCATGTTCATGGTGGGGTGCTCTGCTGCATTCGGCGGTATGCTTGTTGATAAGAAAGGGCCTAAATTCGTTGCTACTCTTGGAGGTGTCCTTTTCGGTTTAGCTACTCTGCTTGCAGGTGTCGCCGATCAGATGGGCAGCCTGCCGCTTCTTTATCTGTCATACGGATTTATCGGAGGTCTGGGCAACGGGTTCTGTTATGTCACTCCGATAGCGACGCTCATCCGCTGGTTCCCTGACAAGCGCGGCCTTGTAACCGGCCTGGCCGTAATGGGATTCGGCATGGGGGCGTTCTTCATGGGGCAGATCGCTCCCATGATGATAGGTTCATTCAAGGGAGGACTTACAGCATCAGGTGTTGCCCTTACATTCTATATATGGGGTGTTATTTTCCTTGTCCTTGTTGTAGGTTCAGCATTGTTTTTCAAGAATCCGCCAGCAGGATGGCTTCCGGCCGGATTCACCCCCTCAGCAAGCACTGTCTCGGCGGCAGATTCCCTTATGCTCGGCCAGGCGGTGAAGACGCCTCAGTGGTGGATGCTCTGGGCCATGCTGTTCCTGAACGTCTCGGCAGGTCTCGGACTTATCTCTCAGCTCTCGCCTCTTGCGCAGGATTATTACAAGCCGCTTGCCGATGTTTCATTAACAGGGGAAGCTCTGGTAAAGAAGCTGGCAGCCATGGGCGGGCTGGTCGTGGCAATATCGGCCATATTCAACGGTCTTGGCAGGCTCTTCTGGGCCAGCATGTCGGATAAGATTGGAAGAAAAGGTGTTTTCGGAACGATGTTTGCGTCTCAGGCGATAATTTATGTCCTTGTTGCAATGGGAATTCTTTCCAATTACTGGATATTCCTCATCGCTGCATGCTACCTTCTTGCTTGTTACGGCGGCGGCTTTGCAACAATGCCGGCATTTGCGGCTGACAACTTCGGACCCGGCTACATCGGCAAGGTTTATGGTTTCATGCTCACTGCATGGGCATGTGCAGGTATTTTGGGACCTCTCGTATTTGCCAAATTTAAAGATCAGGCCCTTTATATTGCAGCGGTGCTTCTTATTGTCGGACTTGTGATAGACCTTCTGTTTAAGAACAGGTCTAAAAAGGCTACAGCCTAAATTAATAAAAAAGCGGGCTTCGGCCCGCTTTTTCCCCTCAGATAAAATCCCTTTACAATAAGTCAGTTTTCCCTCATAAAATCAGGAATACAAATAATCAGGGAGGTTTCTTTGTCAAAAGAAATAATTGCACGGATATTAGAGAATAATGAAAAGTTTGTGGCCGGGCACGACGAAAACTATTTCAAGTCCCATTCGACTTCTCAGCAGCCTAAGATAACGCTTGTTTCCTGCTGCGACTCCCGCGTTCAGCCGGGAATAATCGAGCCTGACCCTATAAACAAGGTGTTTACGGTCGAAACAATAGGCAATCAGATGACATCGGCCCAGGGTTCGGTTGACTACGGCGTACTGCATCTTCACACCCCTGTTCTTTTAATTATGGGGCATACCGACTGCGGAGCCGTCAAGGCATTTATGAAGGGTTATGAAAAAGAGAACGATGCGATCAAAAGAGAACTTGACAATATGAAGCCATCACTCAAGGCCCCTGCTGCTGATGCGGATTTCAATAGAGAGCTTATAAGCAATGTCAGAAAAAATCTCGATTATCAGATAAATGTTGCTGTTGACAGATATTCAAAGCTTATAGAAGAGGGGACTCTCACCGTAATCGGATCGATATACGATTTCCAGAATGCCTTCGGTAAGGGATACGGGAGACTCCTGATCAGGAGCCTCAATGGAAAAGCCGGCCTGAAAAGGGAAGATATGATTGCCTGCGGCGTTGATCTGAAAGATGCAGTTGATTAGGATGGAGGGGTAAAAATCACGTGACCCTTGATGAAATAAGAAATGAGATAAACGGGGAAGTAATCGTAGGGGCTGAGAAGCTTTCAATCGAACTGAAGACGGCATTCGCAGCAGACCTGATGAGCGATGTGCTGGCCTTTGCAAGGTCAGGCTGCCTTCTGATAACCGGACTTACAACTGCGCAATCAGTGAGGACGGCTTTTGCGCTGGACATTGCCGCAATAGTTATATGCCGTGGTAAAACACCTCAGGAACAGGCAATCGAGATAGCAAAAGAGCTTCATATCCCGATTATCAGGACTGATTATATAATGTTCGAAACATGCGGGATACTTTACAGGGCGGGAATTTGCGGCTGCATCAGAGAGGTCTGCAGCGGAGATAATACCTGTGGCGTCTGATAAAAACTTCGGGGGATACTTTACAGTCAAGGGTCGTGAGTTCATCGATGCAGGGCTTATTTCCAGCCAGATAAAAAAGGTATTGAAGGATCACGGTGTTCCGGAAGAAGCGGTAAGAAAGGCTGCAGTCGTAGCATTTGAGGCCGAGGTGAACATCATTTCCTATGCGGATGTAGGGACAATATCATTTATTGTTGAAAACGGCACAATTACCATCGAGGCGACGGATAGAGGAGCAGGGATTCCCGATATAAAAAGGGCGCTGATAGAAGGTTTTTCAACGGCGGATGACCAGGTAAGGGAGATGGGTTTCGGGGCCGGAATGGGGCTTCCGAACATAAAGAAGTTTTCCGACATATTCGAGATTAGTTCAGAAGTAGGTAAGGGAACAACCGTAAAAAGCATAATAAAAATAGCTGAAAAGGATGTGCTTTAATATGGATGTAAAAACAATTGTCGAAAGCCTGGAACTTGAAGTTTTCTGCTGCGGGGGAATGCTTGACAGACCTGTTGACGGAGGCTACTCAGGCGACTTGTTGAGCGATGTCATGGCAAACGCCAGAAAAGACAATGTTTGGGTCACAAGGCAGGTCCACCAGAACACTGTTGCCGTTGCAACGCTTAAGGAACTTTCAGCGATTATTGTAGTACAGGGCGCCAAACCCGATGCCGATACCCTGAGCAAAGCGGTAAAGGAAGGTGTTCCAATACTGGGAAGCAGCATGTCCGCTTTTGAAGTCACCGGCAGGATATTTAAGCTCCTCGGGGCTTCCTAGGGTACTCGTTTTTTACAGGCAGGATGATGCGAATATTTTCCTGCGACCTTCATATACACACATGCCTTTCACCTTGTGCCGAACTCGACATGCATCCTTCAGCCATAATCAGAAAGGCACTTGAAAAGAAAATAGATGTCATAGCGATAAGCGACCATAATTCTTCTGAAAATGTTCCTTATGTAATGAACGCTGCAAAAGGGACCGATCTGATTGTTCTTCCCGGCATGGAAGTGACGAGCATGGAAGAGGTTCATACAATAGCACTTTTTGAAACGCTTGAAGAGCTGCTCTCTTTCCAGAAGGTTGTTTATGAATATCTGACGGGGGAAAATGACGAGGATGTATTTGGTATACAGGCTATCGTGAATGAAGCGGGCGAGGTCGAAGGTTTTAATCCCCGCCTGTTGATAGGGTCTACTGGCCTTTCCTTGAATTCTCTTGTGGATGCGATCCATGGCTTTAACGGCCTTGCCATTGCGTCGCATATCGACCGCGAGAGCTTCAGCGTCCTTGGCCAGCTGGGGTTTGTTCCTCCTGACACGCCTTTCGATGCGCTCGAAATCTCTGCAAGAACGGGAATAAAAAAGGGGAGAGAACTTTATCCAGAACTGTCCGGCTACACCTTTATCACGTCATCGGATGCCCATTTCACAACGGAAATCGGCAGCTCGCCTACAGGGTTTTATATCGAAACTCCGAGCTTTGACGAAATCAGGATGGCGCTTAAAGGCGAGGGTGGAAGATATGTTTTGGAGGGGCAATGATTGAACTCGCGCTTCACATACTTGACATCTCGCAGAATTCATTGAGGGCCGGTGCAAGCCTGGTCGAGATATCGCTAATTGAAGACATGATAAACGACAGGCTTGCAATAAACATAAAAGATAATGGATGCGGAATGAACGCCTCCGAGATAGAAAAAGCCCTCGACCCTTTTTTTACGACAAAAAAGGTGAGGAGGATAGGACTCGGTCTTCCAATGCTCAAACAGGCCGCCCTTAAGACAGAGGGGGATTTTATAATCGAATCCGAACCCGGCAGAGGGACGCTGATCTCGGCGGAATTCAAACATTCCCATATCGACAGACAGCCCACAGGCGATGTTGCGGGCGCGATAATAGCTCTTATACTCGAAAAGCCCGACGTCGATATTCTTTTTACTTACAGGAAGGATGATTATGAATATACTCTCGATACCAGGGAAATCAGAGAGACGCTTGAGAGTGTCCCTTTGAACAATATGGATGTAATAGGATATATAAGGGACAGCATCAAAGAAGGCATATCCTCGCAACCGGATTAATTGGAGTCAAAGCATTATGGATATTAAATCCTCGAGATTGAAACGCTTCCTCAGGCCCTCCATTGCCAGGCGGATGGCCGTTACTCTTACGCTTTTCGGCATTGTAATCGGATACCTGGCGTTTATAATACTGTTCACACTGGGAACCGGCGATATCGTAAACCTTGTAACAAAAAGATTCGAAGACAGCATTTTCTCGCTTTTCCCGGATAGCAAGGGAGACAGCCTTCTTAATTTGATTGAGTTAAAGGACCAGAATGCCTTGAAGGCGTTAAACCTGTTTGCAGAGTTTTCCTCAGGGATGAATTCCATCGATGATATAAGACTCTTTTATAAAAAATCAGGCGGCTGGAACGAAATAGACATGGGGACAGACAAAATATTTCATTCTATAGCTATCAAAGACAAGTCCGATATCGATAAACTGGAGAAAAGCCTGATTGGAAATCAGATATCCCTGTCCCGAGTTCACTTCGGGTTCTCTGGCAAGTTTGAGGTAACAGACAACCTGACAAGACCTGTCGACAAATACAGCTATGTACTCACATACAGCATAGCCCGGCCTTCCATAATTGCATTTATGAAAAAGAAACCAGGACAGAACATACTATTCTGCATTCTACTGCTTATTTGTTCATATCTGATAGGGCTGGTATTCGGCAGGGGAATTGTCAGGCCTGTTGAAGAACTTTCCCGTGAGGCCAGAATCATTGCATCAGGCAACTTCGAGCGGGAATTCCACACAAAGAACAGGGATGAGATAGGCACACTTGCAGACTCGCTCAATTCAATGGCCGCGAGCATACGTGCAGCCATGAAGGAGCGGGAAGATCTGATGTTCGGCATCCTTACTGCACTCACCCGTTCAATCGATGCAAAGTCACGCTGGACCTCGGGCCACAGTGAGAGGGTTACGAGGTATACGATGATGATTGGCTGGAGGCTCGGTCTCAGCGATGAGGTCATGGACAATCTCATTGTTTCTGCCGTGCTCCATGACATAGGCAAAATAGCCGTACCCGAAGCTATCCTGGACAAGCCCGGCAGGCTCACGGAAGAGGAATTTTCCATAATCAAGGGCCATCCTGCAGCAGGGGCCGGTATAATCAGGAACATCCCTTCATACGACAGCATCCTTTCCGGCATACTGTACCACCATGAACGCTGGGACGGTAAAGGCTATCCGGAAGGGCTCAAGGGGGAAACGATACCCTTGTTTGCAAGAATAATCGCAGTGGCCGATGTCTACGACGCCATCACCGAAGACAGACCCTACAGGAAAGCCATGACCAGGGAAGAAGTGACGGTCTTCATTAAAGACAACAGCGGGAAGATGTTCGATCCTGATATAGCAGAGGCATTCCTCTCGATAATAGAAGAGTCCGACACATGGCCGGTCCGATGATAAAAAGCATATTCATGCGGGATCAAAGCCTGAAAACAGACATTTGACATTTCATTGCACCATGCTATAGCTTTAATCTTCTCCGTGCTGCAAATGCACGGGCGATGAATGAATTTCAGCAGGGATTTGAAGTTTTTTTTAAGTATATCGCCAGGAGATTACTATGGATAAAAGCAAGCTTGAACCGGTAAGATTCGTCACGGCAGCCGCCCTTTTCGACGGGCACGACGCCTCAATCAATATCATCAGAAGAATCCTGCAGGACGCAGGCGCTGAAGTAATACATCTCGGCCACAACAGAGGCGTCAACGAGGTTGTCCGTGCTGCCATACAGGAGGGCGCACATGCAATAGCAATGAGCTCATATCAGGGCGGGCACATGGAATTTTTCAAATATATGATAGACCTCCTTAAGGAAAACGGATGCGAATACATCAAGGTTTTCGGCGGCGGGGGCGGTGTTATCGTTCCAGAAGAAATAGCCGAACTACAGGCTTACGGTGTTGCAAAGATATATTCCCCGCTCGACGGCAAAAAGATGGGCTTAAGGGGTATGATCGACCATATGATTTCCATCGCCAGGAATGTTCGGATTCCTGATGTCGAAGTCGACATGGCCGCTTTGAAGAAAAGGGATCAGGCGATGATAGGACGCCTTATAAGCCTGGCGGAAAACGGCGTCATGGGCTTCGGAAAACGTTATGAGGGGCTCAGACGCCATATAAGGCCTGCTGAAGGCATACCTGTTGTTGGTATTACGGGTACCGGTGGTTCAGGCAAGAGCTCATTCATCGATGAGATGGTCCGTCGTTTCATTGAGTTTTATCCGGACAAGACGATTGCGATAATCTCGGTTGACCCGTCACGTTCAAAGAGCGGAGGGGCACTCCTCGGAGACAGGATACGCATGAACTCAATCGAAAATGTCAGGGTATTCATGCGTTCGATGGCGACAAGGCTTTCAAAAGATGAACTCTCCATAGCCATCAATGATGCGATAGATATAGTTAAGGCTGCAGGCTATGACATGGTGATGGTTGAAACCAGCGGTATCGGCCAGGGTGATGCGGCCGTGTCAAAGATCAGCAACTGCTCTATCTATGTAATGACCAGCGAATACGGAGCACCTTCTCAGCTAGAAAAGATCGATATGCTCGACTATGCGGACATGGTTGTGCTGAACAAGTTCGAGCAGCAGAAGGCCCTTGATGCGCTCAGGGACGTGAGAAAGCAATATATGAGAAACCATGAGCTCTTTGAAAAATCCGAAGAGGACATGCCTGTTTTCGGCACCGTGGCAAGCAGGTATGACGACAGGGGCTCGGACAGGGCGTTTGCCTTCATGATGAAACTTGTGGCCGAAAAAGGCGGCGTCGGATGGAACCTCCCAGCAATACCGGAAGAGATAAAGGAAAAGCCGAAGCCCGGGATTGTGCCACCTGACAGGGAGCAGTATCTCAGGGAAATAGCAGGTGCGGTCAGATCATATCATAAGCATACTGATGAGGCCTCAGGCTATATAAGAAAATATGCGGCGCTCAAAGACATGGCAGGTGACGCCTCCGGAGCTGACAAAAACAGTCTTGCAGGGATGCTGCAAAAGATTGAATCACATATACGTCAGGAAGATAAAAAACTCATTAAAGACTGGGAGACCCAATCAAAGCACTATAATGCAAAGAGCTACAGCTATTCTGTCAGGGGCAAGGAAATAAAGGTTCCCCTTAAAAATGCGACGCTTTCAGGTCTTGAGGTGCCGAGGGTCGCTCTTCCCGATTACAGGGACAAAGGTGAAATATACAGGTGGGTCAGGAAAGAGAATATCCCGGGCTCATTCCCGTATACGTCAGGCGTATTTCCATTCAAGCGCGACTGGGAAGACCCCAAGAGGCAGTTTGCGGGCGAAGGCACGCCCGAGCGAACCAACAGGCGCTTCCATTACCTGTGCAGAAATGATGATGCAAAAAGGCTTTCAACCGCATTCGACAGCGTGACTCTCTATGGCGAAGACCCTGATGAGCGGCCTGATATCTTCGGCAAGATCGGCGAAAGCGGGGTCAGCATATGCACGTTCGAGGACATGAAAAAACTCTATGCAGGTTTCGACCTGTGCTCGCCTCTGACAAGCGTTTCGATGACCATCAATGGGCCGGCCCCTATTATGGCGGCATTCTTCTTTAATACTGCCATAGACCAGCAGGTCGCTAAGTTCGAAAAGGAAAACGGCCGCAAACCCAGTAAAGATGAGATAGCTGAATTGAAAAAGTGGGTCATGTCGAACGCGAGAGGTACGGTCCAGGCTGACATATTAAAGGAAGATCAGGGCCAGAACACCTGCATATTCTCAACCGAATTTGCACTCAAAATGATGGGCGACATACAGCAGTTTTTCATCGACAACGACGTAAACAACTTCTACTCGGTCAGCATCAGCGGCTACCACATCGCCGAAGCGGGGGCAAACCCGGTAAGCCAGCTTGCGTTCACACTGGCCAACGGCTTCACCTATGTGGAGTATTACATGTCAAGAGGAATGGACGTTACCGAGTTCGCCAAGAATTTCTCGTTCTTTTTCTCGAGCGGCATGGATGCCGAATACAGCGTGCTTGGAAGGGTGGCCCGCAGGATATGGGCCATAGCAATGAGGGACCTCTACAAGGGAGACGAAAGGGCGCAGAAGCTCAAGTACCACATCCAGACTTCGGGACGTTCTCTTCACAGCATGGAGATGCAGTTCAATGATATAAGGACTACGCTTCAGGCGCTTACAGCACTTAACGACAACTGCAATTCTCTGCATACGAACGCATATGACGAGGCGGTCACCACGCCCACCGAGGAGTCCGTCCGCCGCGCAATGGCGATACAGCTCATCATAAACCGCGAGTTCGGCCCGTCCAGGAACGAGAACCAGGCGCAGGGCTCGTTCTTTCTTGAATGGCTCACGGATGCGGTTGAAGAGGCTGTGCTTCAGGAGTTCGAGCGCATCAGCGAAAGGAAAGGGGTGCTGGGTGCGATGGAGGTCCATTACCAGAGGGCGAAGATTCAGCAGGAGTCGCTTCATTATGAGCACCTTAAGCACAACGGCAAACTGCCGCTCATAGGGGTTAACACTTTTGAAAACCCCGAGAACGAGGGACAGGAGGACAAGCCCGGCGCCTGCGTTGCGTTGACGCGTGCGACGAATGAAGAGAAGATGGCACAGCTTAACAACCTCAGGGCCTTTCAGAAGAGGCACAGGCAAAAGGCGCCCCAGGCTCTCAAACGGTTGAAGGAAGTCGCACTTGCAGGCGGCAATATTTTCGAAGAGCTTATTGATACGGTGCGTGTCGCCAGCCTGGGCCAGATAACGGCCGCATTATACGAGATCGGAGGCCGTTACAGGAGGAACATGTGAGCGGGATAGGAAAAGGCTGCGTTCACATATACACAGGAAACGGCAAGGGCAAGACTACGGCGGCGCTGGGACTGGCTCTGCGTGCTGCAGGCCACGGACTGAAAACCATAATCATCCAGTTCATGAAAGGTCAGCATTACGGTGAACTCGACAGCGTAAAGAACCTCGGCGGCCTTGTAATAATTGAACAGTACGGCCATCCTCAGTTCTGCAAGCTTACCGACCCGCCCGATGAGGCCGATGTAAAAAGGGCTCAGGCGGCAGTAAAAAGGATAAAGGAAATTATCGAAGAAAAGGGCTGCGAGATTCTTGTTCTTGACGAAGTGATGACCGCTTTGATGTTCAACCTCATAACCGAGGCCCAGGTATATGAAATAATAAGGTCCAGGCCTTCCGGCATGGAGTTTGTACTGACAGGCCGCAGTATAAATACCAATCTTTATGATGCAGCGGATCTGGTTACCGAGATGCAGGATATAAAGCATTACTATAACAAAGGGGTGCAAGCCAGAAAGGGCATCGAGAGCTGATGCAGAGCGTTACAACTTCACATACCTTTGTCGCTCCTTGATTCGTCGTTGCGACATACATTAAAAGTATGTCTCACTCCTCATCGTCGTCGCTTCGCGGTCTGTATTGTTCTAACGCTTTGCATTTGAGTCTGATAACATTTACTTCGCTTCCTCCTCGCTTATGCCGAAGGCGAAGAGACATCATATTGAATACGAAACGGAATCTTTATATTTGGATTGTCATTCCGAACGTATGTGAGGAATCTTTTTATATGCTATAAACCAAAAATAATTGGAACTGTCTGCTGTCTATAGGAGGTGATATGACTGAATATTTTCCACATATTAGACTGTTAGGGTAAAGAAATGAAATTGCATAAGAAGGAAATCGCAAAAAGGCAGATTGAAACCGCAATTGATCTTTTTCTGGCGGGAAAGGACTATCTATCGGTAGTAACTTTATCTGGTGCTGGTGAAGAAATCCTTGGTAAATTCTTGGCCCGTCATTCACAAAAAAACGCGGTTGATAATCTTAAAGAACTAGATAAACGTATTTCGGTGGGACGAGAGTTCAAAATAGTAAATCAAGAAATTAATGGATTTCGCAATAGCTTGAAACACGCAAAAGTTGAATCTGAGGATGAGATAGATGTAGCTGAAGGAGAAGAACATGCTATTGCAATGCTCGCACGTTCATTAAATAATTATTACTTACTTGAGGAAAGATTAAGTAACAAAATGGAACAATTCCTTAAATGGCTTCAAAACAACAGGCCTGATTTATTTAAACCCTAACCATCTGATGAAAAGGTGTCAGGCACCTTTACTTGCGGGCCGCTGCCCGCGCTGCTGATGCAGGGTGTTATGCGTCCAACCTGGAGGGGGAGTAAGTGGATATTCCGATAATTGAAACAGAAAGGTTGATATTGCGTCCATACAGGATGGATGATTTAGACGCGTATGCAAAAATGTGTTCAGATAGTGAGGTCATGAAATTTATTGGTGGAAAAACACTGAATTATGAACAAACTTTTGAGCAAATGGCAATTATCCAGGGGCATTGGATGTTGCGTGGTTATGGCATCTGGGCGATAGAGTGTGTTCAAACGGGCATATTTATCGGTCGGGCTGGTTTGCTCAATCTTTATGGTTGGCCTGGCATCGAAGTCTGCTGGGCGTTATCACCTGACCATAGGGGCAAAGGATATGCAACAGAGGCAGTTAATGCGGCTGTAGACTGGACTTTTGATAATGAGGTTGCTGATCGCCTTATAAGTATAATTCATCCCTATAATATCAAGTCAATCGCGGTAGCTGAACGGGCAGGTGAAGTCTATAAAGAGCAGATAGCGTTCAAAGGCAATCCTGCAAATGTCTATGAAATATGTTGTAAAAGAAACTCATAAACAAAAAATACATACCGACCAAAAGAAAGGTGTCAGGAACCTTTTCTCAGGATAAGTTAAAGGTCAGCCCGCCAACAATTGACAATAGAGTTCGATTGCTGAGACGTGAAGAAGTGTAAGATATTTTACCGGTCCCTTCCTGGTTTTTCCTCTATATAAATTCTAATACAAATCAATTTCCTTAACCAGATCTTCGACTGACTCCATCATCTGCTTGAGGCTGTGTTCCTGATATGGATAATGACCGGCCCCTTTCAGAAGAATGTATTTTTTCCTGCCTGCAATTCTATCGTAAAACATTTTACTTATTTCGAACGGGGTCCACTTATCTTTTTCAGGATGAACCAGCAGAACAGGACAAACTTTAAACTGCTCGGGTTCAATAATCGGATCGTATTCGGTCATGGACATATAAAACTCCAGATTGATTTTTGATTTTCCGACAAAAGGATCATTGATGAATACTTTAGAGAATTCAGGATCATTTGTGATGTGCTTCATATTTGAAATCCAGCTTGCCCTTATATTGAGTTTGCCTGTCATGAACCGAAGAATAGAGTTCAATGAATAGCCTGTCCTGCTCCATAGTTTGTTTTTTGCAAGCGCATCCCTTATGACCGGCATCCGTGAATCGGCAAGGCATGTAGCGACAATACCGCGTATATTTCTGTTTTTGCATGCCGCATGATAAGCGAGCATGCCCCCGATGCTGCCGCCGAACAAGACAATAGGACGGCTGTCCCTTTTCCTTTCAATGTCTATAAGGTCAGAAATGATATCAACCCATGCGCTATACTTCTTCCGATATTCAGGAGATGCCACAGTCAGACCGAATCCTGGTAAATCTGGCGCTACATACTCATATCCATGTCGATGCAGTAGAACACCGTATGTGCTCAGCAGTCTGCCATTGCCGCCACCGCCGTGAAGCAGTATGAACTTTACCTTTGCCGAAGGTTTCCTAATGTGATCCAGATGTATGCTGTTTCCTTTCCATTCCCACCAGTCTTCTTCTGGATAATTGTCTTCGTTGAAGCGCATGTTTTCAGGAAGAAAATCATGATATTTTTTCCAGTACTCCAGGTCCCGGTATAATTGTTTTTTCAAGTCATTTTCTCCCATTGATTTTTTTGTCCATCCGCAAATGTCCAAAAATTCTTTTTTAAAAAACAAACCTGATCAGACGGTAGGGAACCTTTTTCATATACTCATGATATTCACAGCCATACTGCCTTTTCAGACCACTCTCCTCAAGAACGCATAAAACAGCAAGAAGGACGAACCAGACCGGTGTATACATGAGTGCAACCACCGAACTTGTCATTAGACCTAACCCTGGGAGAATAATGAAATTCGCAGTGTAGATAGGATTTCTTACCTGGCTGTAAATGCCGTTTGTAACAAGTCCTGCAGCTTTCCTGACACTCGGTACGCCTTTCATCTGGAACAGAGATAATCCCCAAATCGAAATTGCTGCAGTGCTTATAAATATGCCAGCAACGACACCTGCAGATTTGTAATCCGAATATCGTGTCTGGGGAATGAGCGGTAAAATAATCACTGGTGCCATAAACAGGATTACGTAAGTTTTCTGTATAATCTTGGGCAACAAAAAGAATCTTCTCTGCATCGCAGGCAGAATAGTAATGCCATATCCGATGAGAACCATAAAAATGCTGAAAAGAATTATCCATGGAATCAGTGAAGTGGTTATTACTTTCATCATTCAGGCCTCCATTATTTAATTTGGATAATATACGAACAATAGTTCACATAGTCAAGGGAAAAGATGAACAATAGTTCGTATAATATATTGCAAATAAGGCTTCTATCTGTTATCTGATATCAATGCAGGGGAAAAAACTTTATAGTCGTCAACCCAGAAAACCGGTTCAGGACAGGGGCATAGAAACCCGTGAACGAATAATTGAGGCAGCCAGGGCGCTATTTGAATCAAAGGGCTACCATGGCACAAATTCCAAAGACATAGCAGCAAAAGCCGGTTTTGCGGTTGGCACCTTCTATGGTTATTTCAAGGACAAGAAGCCACTTTTTATGGAGGTCGTTTCAAGATACTATGATGAAATCAGCGGATCTACTCTGATTGTCGGTGAGAGCGATCTCAAGGAGCTTGGAAACCCTCGCAGGATTATCGATATTTTGATCGATCGTTTGCTGGCGGCACACAAGCTTTCTCCTGATCTTCACCGTGAAATCATGTCAATGCTCTACAGTGATCAAGAGATCAGGGAATTGATATCCCAAAAAGAAGAGTCGGTGATCAAACGGCTTCTGGTCCTCTTTCATATTGTCAAAGACAAACTTACGGTGAAGGATCTGGAAGCTGCAGTGAGAATAGTTCACCACACGGCAGAGGAAAATATTCATGCTATAAAGATGTTTGGATCCCCTATTGATGAAGAGCGTCTTGTCAGCGAACTCAAGGATATGATTTACCGTTATCTATTCACTTGAAATAAATGGCGTCTGGTCTGTATTTTTTATAAACTGAGGAATCTGATAAATATATGGGCTCAAGTCTAAACAATTGACATTAAAGCATCAGATCAAGGAGCTTTTTGGTAAGCAGAATGAACATCTATTATGGTTAGACAATGACTGTATTTATTAACACCCCAAAGGAGATTTATTGAAATGGATATTCCACGGATATTCAACATCACCGAAAGTGCTCATCGCATCCATAACCCGTTAACACCCGAAAAGCTCGCCGCTCTCGGCGCGGCACTGCGGCTGGAAACGGGAACCCGGGTGCTCGACCTTGGCAGCGGTTCAGGGGAGATGCTGTGCACCTGGGCACGCGATCACGGTATTATCGGCACCGGCATCGACATGAGCCGGTTGTTCACCGAGCAGGCGAAACTCCGAGCTGCAGAACTCGGTGTCGCCGATAAAGTCAAGTTCATCCATGGAGATGCGGCGGGCTACGTCTCTGACGAGAAGGTGGGCGTGGCAGCCTGTCTCGGTGCCACATGGATCGGCGGGGGTGTAAGAGGTACTATCGAGCTTCTTGCACAGAGCCTCAGCCCCGGAGGGATCATCCTCATCGGCGAGCCCTACTGGCGGAAGTTGCCGGAGGCGGAAGATGTTGCCAAAGGGTGTCTTGCCCATTCAATCTCGGATTTTCTCATGCTTGCTGAACTACTCGCTTCTTTCGACAGCCTTGGCTACGACGTCGTTGAAATGGTTCTGGCAGATCAGGACGGCTGGGACAGGTACGAGGCGGCCAAATGGCTTACCATGCGAAGGTGGCTTGAAGCCAATCCCGGCGACGAGTTAATGAAAGATGTTCGAGCTCAACTGACCTCGGAACCCGTGCGCTACGCCACTTACACGCGTGAATATCTGGGCTGGGGTGTGTTCGCGCTGATGGCGCGGTGATGAGGGGATTACCAGAGAATCCAGAGGGGTCTCTCACAACGATGATTGAAACCTAAGGGGTCAGGCCGACAACAATTGACATAATACAGTGTGAAGGTTTCCGCATCCTTCACACTGATTCTCAGAACATGTATTTCAGATAGATCGAAGCGGATATTCCGCCGAAGTCGATATTGTCGTTCCAGTCATCGGATTTGAGTATGGCCTGTGAGTATTTTCCCTCAACACCCAGGGCCAGGCTATCAATTATCCTGTATCCTCCGCCGAGCACGGCGTGCCATCCGATGCCCTTGCCTTTTGTGTTTATGTCTCTATAATCCACTTCGCTCCAGTAATATCCGGCACCGGCTCCCAGGTAGAGCTCGATCTGATCAATCGGGTGTATTTTGCCTTTCAAGGTTGCAAAGGGTCCGTAAAACCTTACCTTGTAATCCGATATGTCTTTATTAGTGGTCTGGTAATAAGTACCACCTGCCTCAACTGCGAAATTCCTGCCGAAATTCCTCCCGTAGTCGAATTCATAAACAGGCGCCTGTTTGAAGTCCTTCAGTCCTTTGGAAGATGTGTTGGGCCAGAACCAACCCACTTTCAGGTTTATATAATCGTCAGGCTCCGCAGCATTGGAAATTCCCGGAATGAACATTATTATTACAACCGGTATGAAAATGAGCAGCTTTCTCATGCAACCACCTCATTTAAAAATTTTAAATGAAGTATAAATGTTTTCCCAGAGGGGTCAAGAACAGTTTCTAAACTTAAAACAATCTTAAAGAAAAATCCCCGTAATTTCGATAAGCAGTAAATAGTAATGCCCATAACATTTGAGTTGAGAAGGAAGCTGAAAAGGAGTAATCAGCAGGTGAAACATTACTGGAAACATGCCGATTCTGCCGGGCGTCGCTTCTGTTTTCAAGCTTTATCTGGAGATAGACAGTATAAGGAGGATGAATGAAAATGATATTAAAGAGGAAGCAAGGTCTTGCGGCGGTCATAGTCTTAATGGCCCTGATGCTTCTTGCTGGTACCAGTTCATATTCTGCCGATGTTCAGGTTGCAGATAATGATGCAAGTAAGGCAAAACCGGAATTATCGTTGCCTGAAAACGATAACGTTCTTCAGGACGAAGCAATATCGAGCATAAAGATGACCCTTCCGCCTGTACCTTATAAGAACGAGGGATTTGCTGTTTTATTCCCGACATATATAGGTATGATGGCAGGCGGTCTGGTCGGTCTGCCTCTGGGAATGGTTATCGTAGTGCCTGCAGGTATTGTTGGCTACGGTGTTTTCCCGATCATTCTATTTGAAACAGGGCAGGACCCGGAAAAGGATAATCCCGTTCCAACCGGCGCTGAACTTGCAGTTATGGGCAGCAAGCCAGTGGTATGGCTTTCGTACGGTGTTGGATATATAGTCGGTTTCCCGTTTCTTGTAGTGAAAAAGATAGTCTATGATCTTCCGAAGAGTCTTTTCTATGATCCGTTTAATAAAGAAGACAAATCCGAACAGGCAGCAAAATAGATTGACAGCATGGGATTAAAGAAAAGACCATGAAGATTGAACAATCTGGATTCGGTCGGCTGTCTGACGGAAGAGAAGTAAACCTCTGGAATCTTTCTGCAGGTGATATCGAGGTCAAGCTGACCGATTTTGGTGCGACAATAGTATCTGTAATCTGTCCTGATGCTGCCGGTAATTTGGCCGATGTGGTTCTCGGCTACGACAGCGCTGAGGAATACAATAATGATAGAATATACGCCGGGGCAACCATAGGCAGGGTGGCCAACCGGATTGACAAGGGCAAATTCATCCTTAATGGCAGGGTTTACGAACTGGCCAGAAACAGGGGAGATGTACATCTTCACGGCGGTATGAAAGGTTTCGACAAGATCCTGTGGAAGGCCAGAGAGGTTGAACTCGAAAACGGCCTCAGTCTTGAAATGACATATTTAAGCCCTGATAATGAAGAAGGCTATCCCGGCAATCTCCTGGTAAGGGTTGTTTTTTCATTGAAAAACGATAATGCACTGAGAATCGACTACTTTGCAGAGACCGATAAAAAAACTGTTGTCAACCTTACCAATCATTCATATTTCAATCTGGCGGGCTCGGGCGATATACTTGATCATGAACTGTGGCTCAACTCGGAATACTTCCTTCCCGTCAACAAGGGTCTTTTGCCCATCGGTGCCGAACTTTCCGTAAAAAATACGCCGATGGACTTTCAGATACAGACAAGGATAGGGGACAGGATAAACGACAACTACGAGCAACTGCTGATTGCCGGCGGTTACGATCACAATTATGTCATCTCGGGTGATGCGGGAAAATTCAGAAAGGCGGCGATTGTCAGAGAACCGAAAAGCGGAAGGGTTCTCGAGGTATTCACCACTCAACCGGGTATGCAGTTCTATTCGGGCAATTTCCTAGATGGAAGTGTGAAGGGAAAATCAGGAACCGTTTATCAGAAGAGAGGAGGCCTCTGCCTGGAGACGCAGCATTATCCGGATTCGCCTAATCATGCGGATTTTCCGACTGTTGAACTCTATCCCGGAAGAATTTACAGAGAGGCTACAGTCTTCAGATTCGGCAAAAGTTAAAATGGTTTTAAGTTAAGAAACAATTCAAGTACAATATAAGAATGTTTGAAGCATATTGGAAACAACCCGTTTAACCTTTAAAATAAAAGGGAAATTCCCCGGTGAGGTGAATATGGAATTATTGGAGAGACTTACTCGGGCAGTCAATAACGGTGACATGGATCAGGCGGCTGAGCTGACTGAAAAGGCTGTCAAAGAGGGGATAAACGCTTCTGTTATCCTTGAAAACGGACTTGTTTCAGCTATGCAGGAAATAGGTGATAAATACAAGAAGGGCGAGATATTCGTGCCGGAGATGCTCATTGCTGCACGAGCCATGAACAAGGCGCTTGAGATACTCGAACCCGAAATGCTCAAAGGCGGGGTTGAATCTAGAGGCACTTTAATAATCGGCGCCGTCAAAGGCGACCTTCATGACATAGGCAAAAATCTGGTCGGGATAATGTTCAAGGGCGCCGGATTCAAAGTGATCGATCTTGGCACCGATGTGAGCCTCGAAAAATTTGTCAATGCAGCAAAAGAATATAATCCCGACATAATCGGCATATCATCTCTGCTCACAACTACAATGTCCTATATGAAGACCATCATCGATGGGCTGCGGACCGAAGGCATACCTGCAAAGGTTATTATCGGAGGGGCCCCTGTCAATAAAGAGTTCGCACTCAGCATAAATGCCGACGGCTATGCCGAGAATGCCGCTGAGGCGGCCGATCTTGGAAAAACCCTGATGAGAATGTGATGTCATGATTGATATCAATGATGTAATGCCCATCGATAATATCGATGACTGGGAGATGCGCATAAAAAGGCAGGATGCGGCCTGGCGCAGAGAGATCATCGATAGGCCCGTGGTCGATCTGACATACTTCGAGTACAATCCGGATTATCCGTTCCCTGAAAAGCAGCATGCCTCCTTCGAAGATTGGTGGCTCGATACGGACTTTCAGGTAGAGTTGTGGTCTGCGATTACGATGGGCACATGCTGTATGGGCGATGCCCTTCCCAGGGTCATGCCCAATCTCGGGCCTGACTTCTTCGCTGCATGCTATGGCGGCAGACTTCGCTTCGAACAGGACACGTCATTCATAGAGCCGTTCCTTTCAAGCTGGGATGATGCGGGCAGGCTGGACTTTGACTGGAAGAATCCTTATTTCCTCAAGCTGGAAGAGCAGTATGCAGGTTTTCTTGAGAAAGGGAAAAACAAGTTCTATGTCTCCTGGCCCGACATACACACGGGAGCCGATTGCCTTGCAGGATTCAGGGGGCCTTCGAACCTGGCAATGGACCTCTACGACAACCGGGAGCATGTCAAACTCATGCTAAAGAAAGTTACCGGGGACTTCTTCAGGCTTTACGACTACTATTACAACAAGCTCACGAAAGCTCATCAGCCTTGCACTGGCTGGCCCGGTATCGTCTCCACATACAAGTGGCATGTGCCTTCGAACGACTTTTCCTATATGATTTCTCCAAATGATTTCAACGAGGTTTTCCTCGAAGGCTTGAGGGATGAGAACCGGTACATGGAAGCGAACGTCCACCACCTGGACGGCCCAGGCTGCATGAGACACCTGGACAGCCTGCTTGCAATCGATGAGTTGGACATGATCCAGTGGGTCCACGGCGCAGGCCGGGGCAGGGCAAGCGACTATATGGACCTGTACAAAAAGATTCAGGCTGCGGGCAAGGGCATACAACTCCAGGAGGTAGAGGTTGACGAAGTGGACATGCTTATTGAGGGGCTGAGGCCCGAAGGCGTATGGATGCATGTGAATGTTGCCGATAGAGACCAGGCCGAAGCTGTATTGAAGAAATTCAACAGGTGGAAGTAGATTAGCAGATATCAGGCAAAGTATGAAAGGGATACGGGTTTCTGATTGGATTGGAAGCTAAAAAGAAAGTTGCTTTTTTGAGTTTTAACGATCTTTTTAATGTAAGAGAAGGATATGAAGAACATCAGACAAAAGTTTATTTGATATATTCTTCCGCCGTTAATCTGATAATTTTTTTAGAACGTTCATAAGGCTGTTTATTGTATAGGGCTTCTGTATGAAACCGGTCAGGTTTTTTCCTGCAAAACGGCTTAACACTTCCTGCTCATTATAGCCGCTGCTTACTATTACGGGAAGCTGGGGTTTTATAAGCCTGAGCTTCATAAATGTCTCCTCTCCGTCCATATGAGGCATTGTCAGGTCAAGCAGCACGCAGGTTATTTTGTTTTTGTTTGCATTGAAAAGATCCAGGGCCTCCCTGCCGTCGGCGGCAACAAGAACCTTGAAACCCAGATCTTCAAGTATGATTTTTCCAATCGAACGAATGGCTTCCTCATCATCAACCAGAAGAACAAGACCTCTTCCCATGAAATTCTCACGGGGCTCTTTTTCACTTCTTCCCGATGCCTTAAAAGGGTATCCGGCTGAGGGGAACAGCAACCTGAATGTCGCGCCTTTCCCGGGTGTACTGTGTACTGTTATTGCGCCTTTGTGGCCTCTCATTATTCCCTGAACTGCTGAAAGTCCAAGCCCCCTTCCGGTGAATTTGGTTGAAAAGAACGGGTCGAAGATCTTCGGAATCGTTTCACTATCCATGCCGCATCCCGTATCGGATACCTCAAGACAGACATAATGGCCTTCTCCCAGTTCATTCTGCAGGTTGTTATCTTCTAGATATTGCATGTCGCAATGGATCATGCAGGTCTTTATATTGATTATGCCGATTGCGTCTCCGATTGCCTCGGATGCATTTATTACGAGGTTTATCATGGCCTGCTGGATCTGTGTGAGGTCAGCTTCAATAAGAGCAAGCCCTTTTGCAAGGTCTAATCCTATGTCAGCCTTTTTCGAAACAGAGGTCTTAAGCATCTGATCCATCTCTTTAACAACTTCACTCAGATCAACCGCCTGTATAACAAAGCGGCCTTTTCCCGAGTATGCGAGCATCTGCCTGCACAGATCAGCGGCCCTTATTGAAGCCTTGTTGATTGATTCGAAATATGGCCTTACAGGCGACACATCTGAAGTCTTGAGCATGCCCAGCTCAGCATTGCCCATAATAGCCATAAGAATATTGTTGAAATCGTGGGCTATGCCTCCGGCGAGTATCCCAAGGCTTTCCATCTTCTGCGCCTGGAAAAGCTGCTTTTCAAGGTTTAACCTTTCCTCTTCAAGGTGTTTTCGTACAGTGACATCTTTGGCAAAGGCGAAGATAAACTCCCTGCCTCCATAAGTGATATAATTGACGGTCACCTCAACCGGATAGATTTCCCCGGTCTTCTTTTTGTGAAAAGTCTCTATTGTGAAGCTCAGGTTCTCTTTTATATCCATCCAGTGCTGCTGCCAGTTATCTTTCGGGAAGGCGGGATCGATATCGAACACAGTCATCCCCAGGAACTCTTCCTTTGAATAGCCGAGATGGTTGCATGCCGTCTCATTGACATAATGAAAAGCACCATCAGGGTCGGCAAGAAAAACGGAATCTGAGGCGTGGTCAACACAGAATCTGGTTAATCTGAGATTCTCTTCCGATTCCTTGAGGGCCTCTATAGCCCTCCTTCGCTCCAGGAGCATCCACATGCCTTCCATAAGCAGGGTCATCTGCTGAACGTCACTCTGATTATAGTCTTCGACCTTGTTGCCCACACCCGCTACAAGCACGATCCGGGAGCCGTCGAATACCGGGATGTTCATATGGCGTTTTATGGCGACATGGCCTTCCGGATATCCTTTTTTCAAAGGATTGAATGCACTGTAATCATTGGTGATGATCGGACGGCGCTGCCATATGGCTTCTCCCCACAGGCCCGTTTCCGCGACAGGATATATTTTTGGCTTATCAGTGATGGCGCATTCCTCCATTGCTGTTTTCGACCATGAATACATGGTAAGAATGCTTTCATCTTCGTTTAAGAATGCAAGGTAGCCTATTTTGCTCTGGGTAAGCCTGACCGCTTCTTCCAGGGCAAAATCCGTTATTTCCTGATTGGTCGATGTGTACATCTGATTAAGCTGCAGCAGGGCCTGAACCCGGTTGCTGTTTAATTCCCGTTCCCTGTTCATGATCATCTGTTCGGTTATGTTCGTATCAACCCCGCGATATCCCAGAAGCGTCCCGTTTTCATCGATCATGGGAAAACCGCATGTTGAAAACCATATATGCTGACCGTTTTTATGCACTATGCAGTTGATGAAATCTCTGAATGGCTCCTTTGAATTGAATAATTCAATGGCCGACGACTTGAGCGATTCTCTGATTTCAGGCAGGAACAAGTCATAGAAATGTTTCTTCAGGATTTCATCGGGCTTGTATCCCAGGATATTTTCCACAACCTGATTTGCATATGTGTATTTGCCTTCGGCATCGATCTCCCATATCCATTCCTGCACGATTTCTGCTACTTCCAGAAATCTTTTCTCGCTTGCCTTCAGATCATTTTCCATCTGTTTGCGGCCGGTTATGTCGGAAAAACTGATGGTGATGCTGTCGCCGGTTCTAACGCCCATGTTTCTGAACCAGCCTTTAATGCCTTCAGACTCGTATGACAGTTCATAGTCATACGGTTCGCCTGTTTCGGCCAGATGTACATAACGCCTGAACAGATCGCTGCTGGTTTTGTTGCCGGGGAGGACATCAAGCAGTCTCCTGCCGGTCAGATATTCGGGTTCATGCTTTAATATCCTGCCGGCTTCGGGATTTACATAGTCCCATGTGAAGTCCACTATAACACCGTCGCTGTCCCGTACCGGACTTAATATAGTGAAAGCATCAAGCGACAGTTCGCGGGCAATACGCAGGTGCTCTTCAAGCTTTTTGAGATTTTCCTCGGCGGCCTTGCGCTCCGTGATATCCTTACCGATACCGTAAAAATCACGGCCGTCCTCGCTGGCCGCAGAAGTCCATAGAATATTCCGGATTGTTCCGTCTTTGTGAATATACCTTTCCTCGTAATTAAAGACCCGATTTCCTGCTTTAAGTCTTTCAACTACGGCCTCAACCTTGCCGTTATCGTCCGGGTGGATAAAGCTCAAGAAAGGTCTTGTCAGAAACTCCTCTTTTGTGTATCCCAGCACCTTCTCCCATGCGGGGTTGATGAATTTAAAATAGCCCTTTGCATTGGCTATGCACATCAGGTCATTGGAAAATTCAATCAGGGTGTCCCTTTCGCTCTGTATATATATCCGTTCGGCAATCGCTTTGAGAACATCATCGGCAAGGCCCTGCTTTTCTTTTTCATCTTCGATGGTCCTTATTATCAGCCTGCTGTTAAGCATCGTGATCAGGGTGAAAGTAAGGAGGATATAAAGCATTGAGGTGGCGAGGATAAAAAGCGCTGGAAGTCCGTTTGTTTCAAAAAAGATATTCCCATAATCAGTCAGGAGAGAATCGAAAACTCTCAGGAAAGAGACTATGGACAATCCGAGGAAAACAAGCCCGGTGTTGCGTGTTACCGGCCGCATCTCCCTGTCCGCTATGAAAAAGAGGTAATAGAATACCTGAATGGTAAGGGGACCATGATCATTGTATATATGTTGATTGTCCTGAGCGTCAGGTCCGGATCGAAGATGCTGTAATAAACATGGACGATAAGGAATATCAAAAAAAGTAAATAATTATGCAGGTCGGGATATTTTTTCCCGACAAAGTTCTTAAGGCCTGTGAACAGTACTATGATTGCCGATACTGTAACAGGGGATCCAAGCGCAATTATAAACGGGTTTTCCGTTGCGCCGCCTGCAAATATTATCAGGAACCCTATTGTCTGCATCAAATAGCTGTACAGCCACAAGTCGATTCCTCTGAACCTGACCTTGTTTTGAAGGCAAAAGGGCATAAGGATAATCGTGATGATTATATTGATAATAACATAGATAAAAAAAATAGTTTTCATGTCGAGAGCAGGCATATTATCTCCCGGTTCGTGTTGTCTGATATGATAAAAAGCTTATGAAACATAAATCCGATAACTATATAATAACAGGAATGTCTGAACAAACAATGATTATTGTTGTTTGTTCTCTGTATTGATGCCTGGCTGCGAAATCACCTGTACAGCTTGAAGATGGGAGATTCGGTCCGGCAGCTCTGTAAAATCTTCTCCATCTGAGCAATGACCTCGGGATGTTCGGCGGCCAGGTTGCGGCTCTCCTGCGGGTCTGTCTTGAGGTTATAGAGCTCCATCGGCGCCTTCGGGTTGCGTGAAACCCCGAGTCTTACAGACTTCCAGTCGCCCGTGCGAATGGCCTGCCTTCCGCCCTTCTCATGAAACTCCCAGTAAAGGTATGCATGCTGCTGCTGATTCCGTGATTGCCCGCTCAGTGTCGGCATGATCGATATGCCGTCGATGCCGGGAGGTGTCGCTATACCTGCCGCATCGCAGCAGGTAGGCAGGACATCCCATGCCGCTGAGATTTGAGTGGTTATCTGCCCTGCCGGGATAGTCCCTGGCCAGTTCGCGATCATCGGCACACGGATACCGCCTTCATAGAGGTCACGCTTTATGCCCCGGAAGGGACCGCTGCTGTCAAAAAAGTCGGGGTTGCCGCCACCTTCCTTGTGCGGTCCATTATCCGAACTGAAAATAACCAGTGTGTTGCGGTCTATGCCAAGCTGCCTGAGAAGTCCCGTAAGCTCACCGATATGAGAATCCATACGGGTGATCATGGCAGCGAATTTCTTCATATCACGAGGCCAGTCTTTATTTTCATAGGGTGCGATATCCGGGACCTGCAGCCGGTAATGGGGAATGGCGTAGGTGAGGTAGAGAAAGAACGGTCTCTGACTGTTGGTCCGTATGAAATCGCACGCCTCGCGCGCAAAGAGATCGTCGCTGTACTCTTTGCCCCACAGCCAGACCCTCTCCCGGTTGCGCCAGAGATGCAGGGGATAGTGGTCGTGGGCGTCACGCTGACAGAGATACCCGAAGAAGTAGTCAAAACCCTGGCTGTTGGGCGCCCCTGTTGTACCCGGTCCGCCCAGGCCCCACTTGCCGATAATCCCGGTAGTATAACCCGCCGATTTAAGAAGTGTTGCTATGGTAGTGGTCCCTGATGGAAGCGGTTCCTGCCCTTCAGGAAAATATTCCCGGTTGCCTCGAATCGCTGCATGTCCGGTATGATACCCTGTCAGTAGTGAACAGCGGGAAGGCGCGCATACGGTGCTTCCGGCATAGTAGTCTGTGAATCTGATGCCTTCTCCGGCCAGCCGGTCAATATTCGGCGTCAAAATCTGGCGCTGGCCGTAGCAGCCTACCTCGCCGTAGCCGAGATCATCAGCAAGAATATAGATTATGTTTGGCCGACTGGTCTGATCCTGTGCATGGAGCAAACCGGGCAGAAAAAGTGATGACGCGACGATGCCCATGTCTTTTAGAAAATCCCGTCTGGTTTGACCTCTTTCAGGCATACCATCCTCCTTATGACCGTGCATCTTTCCTGATATCTATCACAGTTCATCGGGATGAACAAATGGTGTCAGATGAACAAATGGTGTCTGACCTGTATTCTTGATAAAAAGGTCGTTAAGGAAGCCTTATTCAAGCTGCCATCCGTTGTATTTCCTTAAGACTAGCCTCGATCTTTTCACCGGATACAATAAGATCATATTGTGTCTGAAGATTCATCCAGCTTCGAGCGTCCGTTCCGAAGAACTTTGCGAGCCTTAGAGCCGTATCGGCTGTTATCGCCCTTTTGCCGGAGACTATTTCTCCTATGCGCCTTTGCGATACTCCGATCGATTTGGCAAGCCTGTACTGGGTTATGCCAAGCGGCTTTAAAAAATCCTCAATCAATATCTCACCGGGATGAACCGCCATCATATCTCGTTTCTTCATGTCATATCTCCTTTCCATAACATATCCCTCAATCCGCTTGCTCTGAGTGCTGTCCTTTTCGATGCAGTATCCAGGATATCGGGATTCGCCCAAATCTCAAGGGACTTTCTGGCGCGGGTGATACCGGTGTAGATAAGCTCTTTCGTGAGTACCTCGGAATCTTTTTCGGGAAGAATAAGAAGGACATTATCGAATTCCGAGCCCTGGGACTTGTGGACGGTCATGGCGAAGACAGGCTCGTTCTCCGGAAGCCTCGTGACGGGTATATTCCTCATCGTCTGTGCATTGCCTGCCGCCTGTGGGAACCATGCCTCAAGTACGCCGTCAGCCCTCTTCGCAACTATCCCGATATCCCCGTTGAAAAGCCTCAATGCATAATCATTTCTGGTTATCATGACGGGCATCATGTCATAGTATTCGCCGCGCGGGGAAATCAGCCCAGCCGAGGCCAGTATTCCAGCGACTGTTGCGTTAATGCCCGATACGCCGTAAGGTCCTTCTCGCAGGGCGCACAGAATCCTGAAGGAGTTGAAAAGGGCGAGCTTTCCTGAGATGTCTTTTGACGCAAGGTATGGCGTAAAATGCCCGATTACTTTTTCGCTGATGGCCTCTTTTATTCCGGATATGCCCGGTGTCTGCCTGACGAGGACGTCTTCACTGTTTTTGAAGTCCAGTGCGGAAAAGCGGCCGTCCTTTATGGATGAGCTCAAATTCCCTATCCCTGAGCCTGAAGCAAAGCGGAAGTTTTTCCTGAGTTCAACTATCGAATCCTGAAGTGAACTCTCACCGGAAGCAAGTATGCAGCCGGTGAGACTCTGGACGAGCCCGGAAAATTCCTTTGAATATTCGTGCACGCCCCCGCTGTCGCATATGTCGCCCAGCACGAAACCTGCCTCGACCGAGGAGAGCTGGTCCCTGTCGCCCAGGAGGATGAGGCGCGCGCCTTCCTTCATGGCCGAGACGAGCCTTGACATGAGCGGCAGAGACACCATTGAGGCCTCGTCAATGACTATTACGTCTGCGGAAAGGGGCCTTTTTTCGTTATATGCAGTTCTTGCCGGGTCACTGCCAAATCCGAGCAGCCGGTGAAGTGTCTGCGCCTCAGACGGTATCGCTTCTTTTATGCGGTCTTCACAATCAAGATTGCCCAGGGCCCCGGTCACTGCCTCTGCGAGTCGCTTGGCGGCCTTTCCCGTCGGGGCGCAAAGGACTGTCTTTGATAATGGATTCTGCTCAAGAATGAGCGCCAGTATTCTGGCCGCGGTTGTGGTTTTGCCTGTTCCGGGACCGCCTGTAACCGCAGAAAAACCCCTTGTAACAGCGGCAACCCCTGCAACTTTCTGCCAGTCGGGTTTATCCCCATTCACAGGAAAAAACCTGTCTAGCCCGTCTTTGAGTCTGACCGCGTCATAAGTAACCGGGTGTGCGGCAAGAAATTTTATTTTTTGTGCAAGAGTCTGCTCATACTTGTAATAGCGCATCAGATAGAGCCTGCCCGCGCTATCAAGAACAAGAGGGGCGATATCATCTCCGCGGCTCACGACGCCGGAAGCCAGAAGCTCCTTTTCCCAGATTGCTGCATCGGGCATGACGCCCAGACCTTCGATTTCATTTCCGGCATAATCGGCGAGGTTTGCGCAGATGTTGCGCTCGCTCAGTGCCCTGCCTGCGAGCGCCGCGGCGGCCTGAGAGGAAGCGCTTCCCGAAAGCCTTCTTATGAGGCCTGCGAGATGGAGGTCGATTTGAGAAAAAGGTGTATCAGACATCTTCATTCCCCCCCCAGCAGCGCGCAAGCCATGGCATTGACGGTACTGATATCAGGCCGGGCGCGGTATATGCCGTTTCCGGCCGTGCCGTTTATTCCTCTTAAGAAAAGGTACAGCACTCCCCCGAAGTGCGTATCATAGCTGTAGCCTTTAACGCGTGAAGCAAGAAACCTGTGAAGGGCCAGCGTGTAGATGTGGTATTGCAGCACATAGAATTCGCCGATCATCTCGCTCTTCATCGAGGCCTCGCTATAGTCAGCAGGTCCAGGGCCCAGGTAGTTGGACTTCCAGTCGATAAAATAATATTTGCAGCCCGCTTCAAGTACGAGGTCGATGAAACCCCTTAGAAAACCCCGTGAGGTTTTTATGTCAAGCCTTTCAAAGACGCCTTTCAGATCGATGTCAATACCCGGCTTACCGGCAATGGATTTAAGTCTGCTGCCATCAAGTTCGTTCACCGGGAGCATGAATTCGAGCTCTGAAAGCCTTCTGTCCCATGTTACATCGTGCAGCTTGCAGCCTGACTCGATATCAACAGACAGTACATTTTCAACCATCTTTTTTACTGCATCGAGCCACCTGGCCTCAAAACCGTGTTTACTTATGATTTCCTCAATAAGGCCGGTATCCGGAGATTGAAAGTCTGTCATCTCCATTACTTCGTGCAGCAGGTTTCCTGTGGCTGCGCCCCGGGGCATGGCAGATATGCCTGAAAGGTCAGTCTCATTTTCCCGGCGGTCGCTGGAAGCGTCGATATCCCGGCCATCGGAATAAGAACCATGAGTGAGGGATGTATAGCTCATGACCGCAAAGCCGGTATCGATATCTCTTTTAAATATCCTTGGGGTCAGTAATGGCGGGGATGCCGCCGTTGCCGGTGTAATATCAGCCGGCTGCTCCGGCATTGCCTCCACGTGGATGTCTTCTGAAGTGTATGAAAAAATGTCCTCATTTTCAAAAAGCCCGAAAAGCGCGGAGTTCTCACTCTTTTTAATATTGCCTGTTATGAGATAGCACCTGTCGGTCGCCCTCGTGAGCGCAACATACAAAAGGCGCATGTCTTCCTGCCGGGACTCTTCCATGCATTTGAGATCGTTTTCATTATAATCCTCAGATCCCAGGTCGAGAACGCGCCTTTTTCCGTCATTGAAAACGACACTTTTATTTTCGGTCTCATCCCAGGCAAAGGGCACGAAGACAACCGGGAATTGAAGGCCCTTGCTCTTGTGAACCGTCATGATCTTTATTGCATCCTCATCGCTTTCGAGCCTCAGCTCCGATTCATCCATTCCAGTCTCATGGCCTGCATTTTCATTGAACCAGCTGAGGAGGGAATCTATACCCATCCTTCCCGAGGACTCGGCGCTGTGCAGTAGTTCGGCTATATGCTGCAGGTTGGTGAGCCTGCGCTCGGCACCCGGCAGTTGTGCGAGGCAATGCTTTGAGCGGTTGCTGTGAAATTCCCTGAACATGCGCATGAAGCCGTGGTCGCGCCAGGTCTCATGGTACGCTGTGAACTCTGAAACAATCCTGTCCTGGGTTTGTGCGTCGGCATCGAAACCGGCCAGCTCCTCTGCGCTCAATCCCGCCAGGGGTGTTGCGAGACAGGCCTTTATCAGGTCTTCTCTCGCAGGTTCGGCTGCCGCATCGAGGAGGATTTTCATCAAAATGGCCTCCTCGCTTGAAAAGACCTTTTCGTCACTTGTTATTACGCTTTTAAGGCCAATCCTGCCAAGCGCATTTCTGACAAGGTTGGCCTGCCGCCATTTTCTTGCAAGAACGGCTATCTGAAATGGCTTCACCTTTCCTGAGCTTATCAGCCGGGCTGCTTCCGCGGCGAGAGCCGAAACCGCTCTAAAGGTTGCATCAGTTTTGCTGATTTGCCTGTCTTCTGCGGTTTCCATAACCCATATCCTGAACGGTTCCCCTGAAAGTTTTGTCTGCGCCTCTTTGTCAGAAGTATCTACATTTTCGTAGGGTATTCCGGAATGTCCGAACGGGCCTTTTTCAAACAGCCTGTTGATTGCATTAACAAGCCCGGGGATCGACCTGCGGTTTTTGTCGAGCCTGTGGCGGAACTTTGCCGGGATGCTGTCCTTTGCTTTCAGGTAGGTGAATATGTCCGCACCTCTGAAGGCGTATATGGCCTGCTTGGGGTCTCCTATGAGGTACATCGGGCCTTCGGGGAAGATCGAGCTGAATATATACCACTGAATGGGGTCGGTGTCCTGGAATTCATCAATGAGCACCGCGCTGAATTTATCTCTGACCGCCTTTCTGATGCCTGGGCTGTCTGTTCTGATGGCGTTTCGCATCCTTATGAGAAGGTCGTCGAAATGCATTAACCCGAGCTTTTCTTTTGTAAGTGGCATGTTCTGCCGGAAAAACTCGATAAAGCTTCTCTTGAGCCATATCGTCATCTGGTTGAATTCATTTATGAGCCTTCCCTGAGATTCGGCATATGCATCACAGGATTCGAAAAAAGGATGGAGCGGCGCAATAATCGGGACTTTGGGCTTGATAAGCATATTTGAATGCCTGAAATATTTGAATCTCTCGAAAATATCTGCGCTGAAGCCGGAATTGATAAACTCGTCCATGTCAGTGGCCGCATTTGCTATAGTAGGCCTTTTATATGAGTTTCTGTTAAGGCAGGGGGATGATTCAAGTATGTTGATAATGATATCCCTGTCTTTCTCCCATGCCTTTGAAAGACTGATGAAGTCATTTTTTAATTCTTCAAGCTCAGTTCCGAAATCGGGCCTGCATATATCAGGAACGACGCAGGTGTCGAACCCTGCCAGACGGGCGGTTTCGAGAAACTCTTGAGGTTTTAGCTTTGCATATTCCAGATATTCCGGGGGAAGGTCATAGACATGCATTCTGAAAAAATCCCAGGCTGTATCACTCGCGATCCCGGACTGATCCGGGGTGAGTTCAAGCGAGTAGGCAGAGCCTGTCTCAAAAGCCATCTCGTAGAGCATCCTGCGGCAGAACCCGTGTATGGTGAATATCGCCGAGGTGTCAAATGCAAGGATTGCGGAGCGTACAAGGGCGGCCTTTTCTGCATCACCGCCGGTTTCGAGCTCGGTATGCCGCTTCCTGAGGCGTGAGCGTATCCTGTCCCTCAGTTCGGATGTCGCCGCTTCGGTAAACGTGACGACGAGTATCTGATCCGGTCTCAATCCCTTCTCGACAAGCCTTACGTAAAGGCCTTCGATGGAGTATGTCTTGCCTGTGCCGGCACTGGCCTCGATAAGGTGAACTCCTTCAAGAGGGATGTTTTGAGCGTCGAATATCTTCATTCTTCCCACCTGCTGTTTTGAATGAGCGCCTCAAAGAAAAGCCCGGCAGCCCATTTGAAATTATCGTCAAACGGAAGCGTTTCACCAGGGTAGATTAGGTAATAGGGTTCCTTTTCCCGTTCCCCTTTGGAATAAGGGTTTCCTGCCCAGTCTTTCGACAGCCCCCTGATCACATCGCTTTCGTCCTTTTTTATTATATCTGTAGCATAGGCCATTGAAGGATCCGGAAAGAAATGAAGCGGTTGCCCCAGGCCATATGAGAAGAGCTTTAGGACATTATCAAGGATACCCTGCGGGTCGCTTAAGGCGTCAAACCTCATCACTGCAGGGACTTTATTTTTAAACCCCGCAAGCATAGTAACGCTTCCCTTTCCGGATAAATTGAACAGCATATGCTTTAGCCATGCACGCGCCATATGTTTTGCGGAAATTTCAGAGGGCCTGTAAAAGACCATGTTGCCGTCATAGAGCTCAAAGGTTCCTGTTATGGTGTAATCGCCGGAGTTTACTTCAAAGGCTGATATTTCAGGATCACTTTTTCCTGTAATTTCCTTGACGACGGATACGAACTCCTTAGTCGGGCCGGAGAGTTCATCATAAACGGCCAGCCCGAATGATGCATGCGGCAGTATACCCCTTGCCTTCAGAAAAGGGAGCGGGTCGATATCTTTGAGCATGCAGTCTGCGATCTGCTCTCTGATGAGATATCTGCTAAGGCCGTCTGGTGCTATGGCTTCCCTGTCTTCGATCTCTTCAATGTCTTTTTTTATGGTTATGCCGAGCCTTTTTCTCAGGAAGAACTTCACCGGGCTGTCAAAGAAATCTGTCAGCATGTTAATAGAGATTTCTTTGAAATCTTCGGGCTTGTATTTGATGGGGGAGGTAATAAATGGTTTCGCCAGGGTTCCGGAATTCTGTCGTAGCAGTTTCGCCGTCTCGCAGTCGCTTTGGGAGTAGCTGAAAAGGCACCCCTCAGGATTGATGAAATATTCAGGGGAAAAGCCCTGAAGCCTGTGTCTGGTAATAAACCTTTCATCAAAGGCTTTGTCGATTTCATCGGGAGCTTTGCCGTCAAAGCCTGTAATATCGAAGTTGGTCTTGATGTAGTCAAGCAGTTCGCTCACAAGAACCGATGGGGGCCTTTTTGAGTTGTCTCTGATGTCCTGCCCCACAAAGCTTATATAAAGCCTTTGGCGGGCGGATATTATCGATTCGAGGAAAAGATACCTGTCATCATCCCTTAGAGAGCGGTCACCTTTTCTGGGATTTACCTGCATAAGATTGAACCCTGCGGCAATGTTCTGCCTGGGATAGGCGTCGTCGTTCATGCCGATAAGACAGACCACCTTCATGGGGATGCTCCTCATGGGCAGGAGCGAACAGAATGTGACGCCCCTGGTCAGAAAACGGCCGATAACGGGCTCTGATATCCCGGTTTTAATCAGGTGTTTTACGGCTTGAATTCCCAGCAGTCCTGTATAGCCATTCTCTGT
>CAZEMO010000023.1:0-67065 GCA_964513375.1 uncultured Bacteriovoracaceae bacterium
AGAGAAGATTATTCTTTCAAGATATATTCATTTATAATTTATGCAGTTATAGATACCTTGAGGAAATATAAAATCAGCCTGTATTAATCATATATCCATAAGATCATAGCTCCCGGGATTGTATGACAAGGTCATGTTCTCCAGGGATGATCTGTCAAATCGGATTAGGACTTTTGTATAATCTGAAGACCCGCTTTTTTATTTCTTGAGGCCCTTCTGAATTTCCATGCTTGCTCCCAGCCTGTTCTCAATAATGATTATATTGATCTTTTTGTAATCATAGAAGGCCTCATCAGAGTTCCTCTGGAGAATCCGCTCGCGAAGGGTTTTGAGTTCCGGCTCGTTCTTCAACGAGCTGGAATCAGCCAAAACTTCATATTCACCTTCTTTTCCGGCTGATTTAAAGATATCCTCGTATTCTTTCTTGAAGGCCTCGCCTGAGACCTTCTTCTTTTTCATAAATTTTTCCACATCCGCTTTCATATTATCCATGTTGTCAAGTGTCTTCTGCGCCAGTTTCAGAAGCTCTTCATTCTTTTCCTTTCCGACAACCTCTTTAAAATATCTTGTCATGACGGAAAAATCGGGAGCAATGATTTCAAGCGACGACAGAATAATGCCGCATATCTCAGAATCCTTTTCTGTCCAGTAATGTTCGAACATAGGCTGTGCAGCTTCCACAGATATAAGCCATTGTCCCAGAACATATATTGCGTTAGCCCGGATATTGCGATCAGGATCATTTATCTTCCCCAAAAGGAACGGGACTGACTTATCACCCATCTTTCCGAACACCAGCATGTTCAACCAGTAATAGTTCTTTATGTCCAGTTTCAGTATCTCCACGGTTTGAGGCAATGCTTTTTCATATTGTATCTGGCCAAGCAGGTTCAGAATGCTGTAGCGAATTTCCTTATCTTTGGTCGATTCAAGGGCCGAAAAAATTAGATCACCTGATTTCTTCCCTCCGATATTGGCCAGCGCACCAAGGCAATTTTCCTGAACCAGATTGGATTTACTTTTCTGATAAATGTCGATGATAGCATCAACTGCTCCGGGATCTTTTGTCATTCCCAGAACCCATATATAAGTCGCCAGTTGAGCTTCAGTCAGGTCCTTGCCCTTGAGCCTGGGAATGATTGCAGCCGTTATTTCCTTTGGATTTCTTTCGATCTCATCCACTACGGATTTGACCAGAGACGACTCCGCTTCCTCACCGAGAGAGGCCATCTTATCGATATTTTTTAAGATATCATTCGTTTCTTCCGCTAATATTGGTTCATATGCCGCCAGCACCAGGCATATTATAATTGCAATAGCAGATATTTCCCTTCTCATTCTCGTTCTCCCTGTTATGTCGATCTTTCTATTCATTTTATTTCATGCGGCTATCTGTCTATATTACATAGGCACGTCAATCAATAATGTCAAAGCACTTTCAGAATTTTATGAGAGGAATAAATACGCATTAAAAATATCTTGTTCAAACACAATATAACCTGTAGGGGGTTGAATTAATTTAACAAGGGCTGACAATTTCATGCTTGCCCGGGAGGAGCTACAATGGATGACTATGAAACAGCAGGAAACAACAGACGGAGAAAAATTATTCTGACGGTTATTTTCGCCGTGTTCGTGATTTCCGGCATCAGCATTCAATTTCCGAACATGATCCATGACTATCGAGCAAAAGGCTTTGTCAAGAAATGGGCCCCCGTGTTCACAAAATGCAATTCCATAGATTGCGTCTATACGTCTTCAGGCATGAATCCTGATCTTTTTTATAAAAGGACCTTTGAGAATGGCGAATGGGTCCTTGCTATAAATAACGACACCTGTGAGAGCATAGGCGGTTTCAATGCCTCGGTATTTTACGGGAGCGACGGCGCCCTCTATTATCAGATCGGTTATAAATACTGCGGCCAATCCTCATTCAAAAAGGCTCTAGACAGCATAAATGAAGGTGAACTTACAAAATTCTATGACAAGCTTCCCTATGAGCTGCATTATTGGAAAGGATAACGGATTAGAGGCTCATGCACAACTTGGATTCTTGTAATTGCGGGTGTAATGGAAATAATATAAATGCTCCATTGTTCCAGTCAATGGTCTAAGATTAATTCGAATATCCTTCAGATTTTTTTAAAAATACTGCTACTGACTTTGTATATTCAATAAAAGCGCTTGATAACCTTTCCTCAAATCAGACTTAACAGATTGCAGATTATTTCCCCTGGACAGGACACCGGATGTAAGGGTTTTAGTCTTTTTACTATATTGCATCTTAACCTAAGAGTTTAAGGAGAGAATAAAAATAATAATAAGAAAAACTCCGGCTCGGCTGCTTATATTTCTGAAGATACTGGCAATAAGTCTTTTCTCAAGCCAAGGCGCGCTTGCAGTTGGCTGCAATATTTCAATGCCGGGTTATCTCACCATGTCAACGTTCGGATGCGTCTTAAAAAATGCAGCAACTTTCAGGGTATTTTCCGGATGACTCTGTGCCCTCATGCACAAGGTCACCGAATAGTGCACTAAAATCCATGCATTAATAGGGCTTGTTCAGGCGCTAAAGTTTGTTATTCCCTCTTGGCTAATTGTTCTAAGTATCGCGTTTGGCTTCTTTTAGATCAGACTGTTTGTAATATACTAGATATGCGCCGTTTCATTTGGGGTTAATGCAAAGAACATGATATTATATCCTGAAAGAAAAATGCTATAATCATTGCCGTTGAAGCATCCGGTAAAAACACTGCACCGGAAGATTATGAAAAAAACGAATATTTCATTAAGTGCTTAACCGGAGACAGCCGTCTTTTTTAGGTAAGAATCATTAAGGAGTCAACATGCAAAACGAAGGACACGTTAAAATCGACACGTCCAGGTTCGGCGTTATAAGCACCTTCAGGAAAAAAGAGTGGTGGTCCTTCGAAGGGATCGATACCGAACAGAAAATTTATTATGTTTTCCTTGCACTCAAGGCGTTTCCGTTGAGCTATGTATCCATAAAGATAATCGATTATAAAAACAGCAGGCGCTTCACACAAGAGCACATGGGGTCTTTTATTGCAGAGCCGGGCGGCCGTGTGAAAGTCTCTGCCGGAGGCAAATGGGGATATATGAGATTTTCAGGAAGCGCTGAACAGGGCTGGATAATTGACGTCTCTACCGAAAAGGTCAAGGCACAGTGTTTTCATATACCGCTCGCTCCGCTCCATGTTAACCGCCTGCTTACCCGGCATATCGACTATACTATAAACCAGTTCATGAAAAACGAGACCACGGGCACGATAAAAATCGAGGGGTCGGAATATAAATTGAACGGCAGCGGTTATCATGAACATAACTGGGGCGTGCAGCCCCGTCATTCGACGGCTCACTGGCTGCACTTCTGGGGCAGTGATATTGCCGGAGTCGTCCTGAACTGCCATTATGATTCAGGAGTTCCCCATCATTACACATGCATGTGGCACGATAACAGGATAAGCTATCTATATTCACCCGCATGGTTCGGGTTTGATTCGTCGCAGCCTGATAAACCCTGGTCAGTCAAGTCTCCTGATATCGATTTAACCATAGATCCAATTGCAGGACATCACACACGTATGGGAATCCCTCCTCTGCTGGAGTACATCCATATCGATTACTACGAGCAACTGCTCGAGGTTAAAGGCACAGCCGTGATCAGGGGTGAAACCGTCGACATAGACGGTATAGGAAAGCTGGATCACAACTGGAACCTCTGGTAATAATACGGTTTAGCTGTCATTCATCACTTAATTATTGAACTTGATGGGAGAGAAAATGATTATTGGTAATGTCATCGACCTCAGCAGGACTATCTCTGAAGACATGCCCGTTTATCCCGGAACCGAGCATCCTGTGATATCAGATCCCTGCACAATCGACGGATGCGGATTTGCGGAAAAGAAGATCACACTGTATTCTCACACGGGTACGCATATGGATGCGCCGTCTCATATATTAAAAGGTGCGCCATGCCTTGATGACCTGGGTGCTGGTCATTTTATCGGAAGCGGCACTGTGGTTGACCTGAGCCGTAATGCCGTTAAAAACGGAAGCATCGAATTAAACGATCTGCTGCCTTTCAAGGAGATCGTTACTGGAAAACAGTTCATTCTTCTGCATACAGGATGGGGAAAGTACTGGGACAGAGAAGAATATTTCAAAGAGTATCCCGTTCTTTCAAAAGAGGCTGCAGAATGGCTGGCGGGATTCAGCCCCAGAGGCATAGGCATCGATATGATTTCAATAGATCCGCCCGATACAAAAGATATGCAGATACATAAGATATTTCTGAGCAGGAACATTGTCATAATTGAGAACCTTTCTAATTTATTTGAATTGACAGATATTAACTTCATATTCTGCTGCTTTCCTCTTAAGCTTAAGAATTCAGACGGCTCGCCTATCAGGGCAATAGCTGTAACTGATACAGAGGAATAAGATATGAGAAAAAATGGAATCAGGATATTCAAGGATGCAGTGGCAATAATCACCGGCGGGGCATCAGGTATAGGACGCTCGCTAGGGGAAGAGCTTGCGGGAAGAGGCGCAGAGGTTTTCCTGGCAGATATGCAGGCGAAACTTGCAGAGGAAGTGGCGGAATCGATAAGGGCCTCCGGGGGTAAAGCCCATTCCGTGTATCTTGATGTCACAGACCACACAGCGGTCAAAATGCTTGTCGAACAGGTCTGTTCAGAAAGAGGCAGGCTGGACTTTATCTTCAACAACGCGGGAATAGCAGTACTGGTTGAAGCATTAAACCATTCGCACGAAGACTGGAGCAGGGTATTGGACGTCAATCTCCATGGCGTAGTAAACGGCATGGAAGCGGCCTATCCGATCATGGCAAAACAGGGGTTCGGCCATATTGTAAACACGTCTTCCATCGCGTCATTTATGGCGGTTCCATATCTGCTCAGCTATGTCACAACCAAATATGCCGTACTGGGACTATCAAAAACACTACGCATAGAAGCCAGACCGTATGGAGTCAGGGTCAGCGCCATATGCCCCGGAGTGATAAAGACACCCATGATAGAGGGCGGCAAATTCGGAAAGATATATATCGAGATGAACGAGGATATGAAGAGAAAAGGAGAAAAATACTTCAAACCCATGGACCCCGGGCTATTTGCAAAAAAAGTGATCGATCAGGTTGCACGCAACAAAGCGATAATAATCGTACCTTCATGGTGGAGAATTTTCTGGTGGGTCGGAAGGATATCGGAGCCTCTGGCCTTCTTCCTTTGCCATCTGCAACATTGGAATTCACGCAGGGTTCTGAAGAAAAGCAATATATGATAAAATGTTTACAATCTTTAAATCAGACATTTTCATAGACTCTTCTTCTATCCTCTTTCCTGTCTAGGGATTGTAATTCATTACATCATACAGGCACTCCTCGCCAAACATTACCGGATCGCTGGTTGCCATGTATCTCTGCACAAAAGCCATGAGGTCGGAAAGCCCCTCATTAAGCCAGTACATTACACAATCATTATTCGAACAATGATGCCCGTGTGCAGCATCCTGATGCCTGCTGGAAAGCGGAACCCCGTTATTCACAAGCCCCATTGCATGTCCGAATTCATGAACAAGAGTGGTTTGCTCGACATATTTTACAAGTGTTGGAGAGGCCCCTGTTGATCTGACGACATCCTTGAACACTACTATAATAGGAGTTCCCCTAATCGATGCACCGATTACAGAAGTAACGTTTTTACCATCCTCGCTTAAATATCCGTTGAGAAAAAAAACATAGAAACAGGCTTTCGGTGATGATGAATAATCGGAAACAACTGATTCAGCAAGATCGTAGACATCCTGAGCGGTCCAGGAGGATTTGTCCTGATCCGGGATTTCCGTCATTTCCCGGATAGTCCTCGGTACATATACACTGGGTATCAATGACCTTGATTCAAAGAGCGAGGCTATATTTGCTTCAAGTATGCTCCAGTATGCAAATCCATTTAGTGTATTTCCATCATAAGGCTCTGCTTCAGGTTCATAAAATACAGTTACTTCTATTTCTGACACGGTTGAATAAAGGGCTGGTATGTCTGTTACAAGTGTTAGAGCGCTTTGTTCTGATGATGAAGAATTCTCGCCGTCACCGGAGCAGCCAGAAAAAACCAGGAATAGCATATACATAATAACAACAGAACAATTCCTCATTTCTGAAATCTCCTTTATCCGAACCACATGCAATTAATAATTATACAAAATCCATCATTATTCCGGGGTGCATATATAAAAACGCCTCCCGATATTCTTCGGGAGGCTCTGGAAATATTTCTTTTTCAGGAATGAAATTACTTTTTTACATTTTTGATCGTCTCATACTCAACAACGGCTTCAACACGTCGGTTTTTCAATCTGCCCTCGGCAGTATTGTTGCTTGCAATGGGCTTATCTTCACCGTAACCGATTGCCGTAAGCTTCGAGCCGTCAACCCCCAGTTTTTCAACAAGATATTTTTTTACACTGTCGGCACGCGCTTGTGAAAGCTTCTTATTGTAGTCTGAAGGCCCGATATTGTCTGTGTGACCCTCTATGTAAATCTTAAGTTCAGGATGTTTCTTCATGACATCTGCAAAGCTTTTAAGGTCCTTGGTATACATAGCATCAATATCTGCACTTGCTGTTCCGAATCTCACATCAAGCGTAGCTTTTCCCTTTTCTACTATTTTTTTCTCTACTTCGCTGACGACAGGAGCCGGAGCTGGCTGCTCTACTATCGGGGCGGGAACCGGTTCGGGCGCTGGAGGAGCCACGGCAGGTTCAGGAGCTGGCTCAGGGGCTGCAACAGCAACTGGTTCCGGTGCTGCCGCTTTCGGTTTTTTAGCTAAATAAAATCCGATTCCAAGAGTCGCTTCAATGTTGTTAAGGAATTCATCCTTATACTTGCTGGGAAGCATTACGTCCCTGACGTCAAGCCTTGCCACCAGATAATCGGTTATGAAGTATTTCACACCCAGGCCAACATCCACTGTCAGATAGTTTCGGTCGCCTCCTACATATGCATCCACATCCATAGTGTCATTTGTGAACCTGGTTGATCTGGCACCGACTCCAACCGCAGCATAAGGTACGAATGTCGCATCAGGCAAAAAATAGTACAACCCTTCGGCCCGGTATGTCCAAACTCTGACCTTTTGCGTCTCGTCATTATTCAATGTTCCGCTGTATGCCAATTTAGCTTCAATGCCGATATTCTTCGTTGCGTCATAACCGATCCAGATGCCTGCCTGAGTTGTGTTGGTAACATCTTCCTGCCCGTCAAAAACATACCACCCATCTTCAAACCCTGCAGAAATGCTACCGGCTTTTACTCCTGCATAACATGGTGAGGTTATTAAAACCAAAAATATTACAGATGCCATCAAATATCTTTTCATCAGGTTCCTCCTCAATTTTAAAAATGCTTTGATAGTTTATATGCTCTTATATAATAGTTTACAGCAATAAGTGGCATTCATGCAAGACTGAACTGATTTTTTATTGACATAAAAAAAGAATTTGATAAACAAATGCCGTCTTTTTAATCATCGGACAGCACCAGAAGGAATATTATGAAAACTTATATATCAACGATAACTCTCTTATGCTTAAGTAACATCTTTATGACATTTGCCTGGTATGGCCACCTGAAAAACCTTTCTCACAAACACTGGATTGTAGCTGCGCTGTTAAGCTGGGGAATCGCCTTATTTGAATACATGATACAGGTTCCGGCGAACAGGATAGGACACCATGTAATGAATGTTGGACAACTCAAGATATTGCAGGAAGTCATAACACTTTCCGTATTTGTGCCCTTTTCCATAATATATCTTAAGGAAAAACCTTCCATCGATTACATCTGGGCAGGATTATGTCTGCTTGGCGCTGCATTTTTTCTTTTCAGGACAAAATTGCCGGGTGTATGATTCCTACACTTCAGGAATTTTTCAACACCTCATACCCGGAAACGATATCGATAAGCTCCTCTGTAATCTTCGACTGACGTTGCCTGAAATAACTCAAATTAAGTTCGTTCAGCCTTTCTTCTATGTTCTTTTCGGCGCTCTGCATTGCAGCAAGGCGAGAGGCGTTTTCACTTGCCAGTGACTCGGCAAAAGCCCTGTATAGACTAACAAAAAGATATTCCCTTATAAGATGATGAAAAAGTGTTTCTTTTTTCATTGAGAAAAAAGGCAGCGTCCTGGAACCCCATTTGCGGCGTTTTATGGTATTAAGCCATTCCCGGTCAATCGGTAGAATTCTCATCCCTTCCTGTTTGTAATTCGAACCTGATATGTACTTGTTGAAAAACAGATAAATCTGTTCGACTTTCTGGTTGAAGTGCCAGTCATACAGTATCATCACCAGTTCCTGAACGGCAGGAGTTATTCCTGATATCGAGCTTGGCGTCGTAACACTCTCTATGACATCAAGGTCGGCAAGTTCAAGGTAATCCCTTGCCCTTTCTCCGATTGTAATCAACACCACCTCGTCAAAATCCACCTGCGTCATTTGAAGTTCAAGCGCCGCATAAGAAGCAATCAGTGTATTCAGCTGCCCGCAAAGCCCCTGATCAGAACCGAATACGACAGCCCCGATGCTTTTTGGCTTTTTTGCTTTTCCAGCAGGCTCAATCTGGCCTTTCAGCACAATCTCAAGCCCCATCTCCACAGTATTCGTATAGTCCGACAGAGACTCAACCGAGCGCTGGAACTGTCTTATGCTGACAGCAGCCAGCGCCTTCATGGTCTTCACAACGCCAAGAAGGTCATTTGTGCTCTTGATCTTTTTCTTGAGCGTTTCAACTGTTTCCATCTTCAGTCATTTCCGAGTATTGAGCGGATGCTTTTACAGCTTCATCAAGAAGCACCTTCCTGTTTTCATCGGTAAGCTTGTTTCCGCTTTCAATTTGAGAACAGATACTGCTCTGATTCTCTTTAACATTTTTTCTCAGTGCATTTTCAGCTTCACACACATCTGCCGTGGAAATATTGTCAAATGCCCCATTGGTAACCGCAAGCATCGCAGATATCTGTTCTGCAACAGGTATGGGTTTGAATTGCGGCTGTTTCAGAACTTCACGCACGCGCCAGCCCCGTTCAAGAGTCCTCTTGGTAGCTTCATCGAGCCTTGTCCCGAAGCGCGAGAAACTTTCAAGCTCTTCGAACTGAGAATATGATATGCGAAGGTCTCCGGCGACAGCCCTGTAGGCAGGAAGCTGCGCCTTGCCGCCAACACGCGACACGCTCTTGCCAACGTCTATTGCCGGCAGCACGCCCTTCTGGTAAAGGCCGGTGGAAAGGTACAGCTGGCCGTCAGTTATGGAAATAAGGTTTGTCGGGATATATGATGAAATATCACCCGCTTCTGTTTCGATAATCGGAAGTGCCGTCAACGAACCGCCGCCATATTCTTTCCTAAGATGCGTCGACCTTTCAAGCAGTCTTGAATGTATATAAAATATATCACCGGGGTATGCCTCACGGCCTGGAGGACGCCTGAGCAGAAGTGAAAGCTCCCGGTAAGCCCTGGCATGGCTTGTAAGGTCGTCATAGATGATAAGCACATCTTTTCCTTTCAACATGAAGTATTCTGCCATGGAAGTAGCCGCATACGGGGCTACATATTGCAGGCCCGCCGCATCTTCTCCAGACGCCACCACCAGGATTGAATATGAAATGGCGCCGTATTCTTTCAGTACGGCAACCGTCCTTGCTACATCAGCCCCCTGTTTTCCAACTGCGCAATAGATGCATATCACGCCGGTGTTTCTCTGGTTTATTGCGGTATCCAGTGCAATAGCAGTCTTGCCTGTCTGCCTGTCACCGAGAATCAGTTCCCGCTGACCCCTGCCTATCGGAATAAGCGCATCTATCGCCTTTATCCCGGTCTGAAGAGGAACAGTTACAGGATCGCGGTGCATGATAGGCGGTGCCAGCCTTTCAACCGGCATCCTTTCACTGCCATGCACCTCGCCCAATCCATCGAGAGGTCTGCCGATTGCATCAACGACCCTCCCCAGAAAGGCCTCTCCTACAGGGATATCGAGGACCCGGCCTGTGCGTTTTACCTCATCGCCTGCCCGTAGTGTTTCTGTCGAGTCAAGCATTATTATCCCTGAATCATTCGCATCCACATTGAAAACAAGGCCGTAAAGATCACCCGGAAAACGGACAATCTCTTCGGATCTGACACCGGAAAGTCCTTTCACAAGGACTATACCGGAACCGACAAAGGTTACGGTCCCGATCTCTTCAGCAGCTATCTCGGGCTGGTACCCGTTAAGCGAGCTTTTAAGCCTTGTAAATGTATCTTTCAGGACATTGTCTAGAGCTCCCGTATCCGCTCCCATGTCTTTTCTCCTTGTCGTGTCAGGAAGTCACAGTCTCAGGCGCATCAGGTATGTCTTCTTTAAGCGCCTCACTAAACCTCTGTTTAAGATCCTCAAGATAATCCCCGACACTCCATGAAATCTTTTTCCCCATTGCAACAAGTTCAATGCCTGCAATTTCATCGGGTATAACTTCATGGATAAGAGGGACTCCTTCCGCAACTAGCGATTTTAAATATCTGACTAGTTTTTTCTCCAGCTCTTCTTCAACCTCGAAGGAAGTCTTGACGGTTACACCTGCCTCCTGATCAGCTTGTTTCAGCATCTCAAGCGTTTCGGCGTCAGCTCTCTCCAATCTGTCCATAAACGAAAGGACAATGCGCTCCTCAAGGCCGACATCGGCAAGGTCACGCAATATTTTCCTTACAGACTCCTGGACATGAGAGCCCGCTCTTGATTTGAGGTCGTTCAGGAAAGCCGTTTTTTCGTTTGAAAGAGTATCCTTCCATGCCTTCTTTAACTCATCTACTTCATTCCTTGCCCGTTCGGCAAGTTCGGCCCTCTCTGCTTCGGCCTTTGCCCTGGCCTCATCAAGCATGGCCGCCATACTTTCATCAAGAGACCTGTTCCTGCACTCATACTCTCTCGATGCTGCAATGGCCTCTTCCTTCATGCGGTCGGCTTCTTTTTTTGCCGCAGCAAGCCTTGCCTGACGTTCATCTATGGCCTTTACTATTCTTCCATAGAGAAAGAACTTCAGAAGCCAGACGAGGATCATGAAGTTCACTATCTGAGCGAGAAGAACAAACCAGTCGATATGCATTTTCGTCTATTTTACTGCCTTTGTGGCATGATCCCAGAACGGATTCGCGAATATGAGAATCATCGAAATGACAAAACAGTAAATAGCAATCGACTCGATCATGGCAAGGCTGACGAAAAGGGTTCTCGTAATCGAATTCTTTTCATCAGGCTGCTGGGCGATGGCGCTCAAGGCCTGGCTTGCTGCCGTTCCTTCACCGAGTGCAGGCCCGATAGAACCGATTCCCATGGCAAGTCCGGCTGAAATGATCGAAGCTACGGCGATCCATGTTACACTGTCCATAACCTGTCTCCCTTATTTATTTGTCTCTACACCTTTTCATACTGCCGTCTGATGCTTTTCCTCCTGAGCCTGGGAAGCCGATGCTATATAAACCATGGCGAGTATAGCAAAGATGTAGGCCTGAACCATACCTATCAGAAGCCCTAAACATTGCATCACGACAGGGAACAGAAACGGGGTTACAGCAAGCAGTATCCCTATGACCTTGTCGTGACTCATCATGTTTCCAAAAAGACGTATCATGAGCGCCAGCGTCCTCGTTATCTCCCCCATTACGTGAAACGGGAAAAATATTATCGTGGGCTGGAAATATTCCTTCAGATAATGAACTATCCCCTGATTCTTGATTCCATAAAAAGGTACGGCAATGAAAACGCATATCGCAAGTGCGCAGGTGGTTGTCAGTGAAGAAGTAGGTGTCACATACCCTGGCACAAACATCAGAAAGTTTGACAAGCCGATAAATAGAAAGAGAGTGCCTATAAAGGCTGTGTATTCATCCGGATCGCCCTGAGCGGTTTCCCTGATCTGCTCACGTATACCCATAACGACTGCTTCAAGCAAACCCTGCCATCTTGATATTTCCTCGCTCGATGTAATATTTCTTGTAACCAGCCAAGAGGTAAGAACCAGTATGGCCATGATAAGCCACGTATAGGCTAGCGTTGCGTTAATCGTGATAAACCACCAGTGCCACAGGATAACCTGGTCCGGACTTATCTGATTAAGTGATAAAATTTCCATATTATTTTATGAGGCCGCCTTTGCTGTTCCGAAAACACGCTTCATGATTTCCCTCGCCAGGATGAAACCTGCGAGTGCAGCAACTATCCTCTCCCACCTGCCGGACATTATTATATAAAAACCTGCAAACACAATACCTGTTCTGATGAAATACCCGGTTATCATGAACATTCCCTGTTTACCTTCACCGGTTAATTTCTTAACCGTTTTCCACAGGCTGTTGAAATAAAACACCCCGAGCAAAGTACCGCCCAGAAAAGATATCAGCAGCAAGAGCACAGGATTCATTCTTTTGTGATCCCTCCTTTTTTCACCCAGTACCATGCATTCAGGCAACCAAGCACAAGACCAGCCACAAGAAACATGAGGGTCCAGGAATATTGAGTGGGCCATTTATGGTCAATCCACAAGCCGAAAGCCACACCGATGAGGGTGGGAATGGCAACCGACCAGCCGATTATCCCGAACATCCCCAGTCCAAACCAGACAGTTTGGTCCGGCTCAAGTTCGCTTTTAATTTTTCTCGCCTCTTTCTTGCCCACCTCAGCTGCAAACCTGTCTTCCCTCTTCATTCCACGCCTTTGAGGTGATCTCCTTATTTTAGGCATTTCCTTTTATCTCCATGAGACGGCGCACCATGTCCGCCTCCAGCCTGTAAGCTGCGGCCCTGGAAGTTTTTTCCCGATCATCTATTACCTTAAATTTTTCTTCGACTATTTCCTTGCCCTTTCCCAGGTCAGGTATCGAAAACGCATTCCTGGTCGATATGAATACGTCATCCCCCTTTTTTACCAATATGCCCTGGTCGACCGCGTAAAAAGACTTCCTGGCCTCTGCATCCTCAATTATCAGTATGCCCGGAATGATGGCCGAGACGAAGTCCACATGCTTGGGAAGCAGGCAGAACGACCCATTCACAGCCTCGGCGGTCAACTTCGAAATCTCGCCTTTCAGAAACACTTCCGATGGGAGAAGAATTTTCACGTTCAAGGTTTCTTTGCCTCGTCTATTGTTCCTATCATATAAAAGCTGGACTCCGGATAATCTGAAAACTCATCATTCAATATCCTCTCGCATCCGACAAGAGTGTCCTCGATCGACACCATCCTCCCTTGTAGGCCTGTGAACTGCTCAGAAGTGAAGAATGGCTGGGAAAAAAATCTTTCCAGCCTGCGCGCCCGGTAGACCATTCGCTGGTCATCTCTTGAAAGCTCGTTGATCCCGAGCATAGCGATAATGTCCTTGAGATCCTCATATATGCCCAGGGTCCGCCTGATTTCCTGAGCGACCCTGTAATGCCTCTCCCCTGCTATGCCCGGCATTAGCATCTTTGAATTGGACTGCAGAAGATCGACAGCCGGGTAAAGCCCCTCGCTCATCTTTTTCCTCGAAAGGACAATGGAAGCAGAAAGGTGGTTGAATGTGTGCACTGCTGAAGGGTCAGTGAAATCATCGGCGGGGACGTACACTGCCTGAATGGAAGTGATGGCCCCTGACCTGGTGGTACATATGCGCTCTTCAAGCTCGGAAAGTTCAGTCGAAAGTGTAGGCTGGTAGCCGAGCTCTGACGGCAGCCTGCCCATCAGGCCGGAAACCTCGGAACCTGCTTGAATGAAACGGAATATGTTGTCCATCATCATGAGCACGTCCTGCTTTGCATCTTCCCTGAAGTACTCGGCCATTGTGAGCGCAGCATGGCCGACCCTGAAGCGCGCGCCGGGAGGTTCGTTCATCTGGCCGAAAACCATGGCCGTGTTTTTCAGTACCCCTGCATCACGCATATCCCTGTAAAGCTCTTCACCTTCGCGACACCTCTCACCAATTCCACAGAATATGCTGACGCCTTCATGCGCCTTTGCGGTGTTGTGTATAATTTCAGTTATCAGAACAGTCTTTCCAACACCTGCCCCGCCGAACAGTCCCGCCTTGCCTCCACGCTGAAGAGGCGCCAGTACATCAATGGCTTTGATGCCAGTAGTAAAAATTTCTGAAGAGGCGGACAGTTCTTTAAGTGGTATTGGCTTGGCATGGATGGAGCGCAGTTCACCCGGAACATCCCCCTGATAATCGATAGGCTCTCCAAACACGTTCATCATCCTGCCCAGGAGATCTTTACCGACAGGTACGCTCAGAGGCTTCCCGGTATCGCTGATCTGAGCACCTCTAGCAAGCCCCTGTGTGGTTGTGAGGGATATACCCCTGATGGTTGTCGAATTGAGGTGGGTATTGACTTCTATTACGATCTCATTGTTATCCCCAGTCCTGAGGATATTGAAAATTGAAGGTAGCCTGGACGGAAAATGCACATCCACCACACTCCCACGGACAGAAACTATGGTGCCCAAATTCAGTTGTTCATCCATAAAAAAAGCCTCCTGCTATCTTTAAAGGAAAAACTCTGCCAGCACCGATGTCTGAAAATTGAAACGCATTATTTCTCAAAATAACTTATATAGAATTCTAGTCAAGTAGGCAAACCCAAAATGTCAAAGCTCTTTAGAAATGTCCCCTTTAGTTAAATATTTTTGTTTATGTTTTAGCAATTAATTTTGGTTTTGATTTGGCCTTGGTTTCTTATTTTTTGGTTCAGGATGTAAGGGCCAGGAAAACAGTCCCACTGGCCGCGCCGGCCAGCTGGTTCCTGTTTTTAGGGCTGCTGCGCCAAGGATGGTTAGGAGCAGGCTTCCATGCCTTGCGGGATTTTTTATGGTTTTAACTTTAAGAGCAGGTTCTCTTTCTTTAATTTCTTTAAAGTCCAAAAACTGGTTGGCATAAAGAATCTGTATTGATCCATCAAGCTCTCTGAAGACTATGACCCTCTTCCTGGCTGGAGGAAGATCACTTTGACGGTTTATCTGATAGGTTATGCCTTCATGACTTATCGTCCATTCGTTCAGAATCTTCCTAGTATTATCAATACAAAAGTCTTCATCGAGGTAAATACTTTCAGGCACCGGCATATGATAATCTTTTTCATCGGCAGGCTTTTTTAAAAACTTACCGTTGAGCTTATCCGTGAAAGAACCAAGCATCAGGTTCGTCTCTTCTATAGTCTTTATGACCAGAAATCTGAGCTCTTTTTCGAGCCTGTCCTGAAACACCCCGTTCTTGCGTTCCACACGGCCTTTGTCCTGGTGTGAGTATGCGGGTATGATTCCTATTCCAAGTCTTTTGCAGACCTTGCCAAATCCAATAAGCGGAAGCTTGACCTTTCCCCAGCGTCAATCCTTTCAATTAATCCAACCGCCTCCTCTCCTTATTACTCATCCTTACCTCCCTTCCTATCAAGGGTATATCTTCAAGGGACATTTCTGTCGTGTCAATAAGTGGACATTATCAAAAAGTCGTGACACACAAATATATAATTATCTTGACAATATATTACTGCTGTCGTAAAGCTCCCATGCAACTGAGATTCGAAGTAATCCAATACCGAAAATGACCTTCAACAACATCTCGATGATCCTATTCGGCAATTGAAATAAGTCGTCTTTCAGAAATACAAAAACAGTTTGTATTCTCATTGCCTGATAATACAAACAATACAAGAGGTTAAAATGGCTAACGGAACAGTAAAATGGTTTAATGAGCAAAAGGGTTTTGGTTTTATTACTGCGGAAAACGGACAGGATGTATTCGTACATTTCTCGGCCATAAAGGCTGAGGGTTTCAAATCACTCAACGAAGGTGACCGTGTGTCTTTTGAGATAACAAACGGTCCCAAAGGGCCTCAGGCTACTAATGTAAGTAAGGAAAAATAATCCTTTAAACGGCGGCTTAATGCCGCCCTTTTTCAAATTTATGGGAAATAAATCACATCACACTTTCAAAAAAAACGAGCGTGAAAAAGTCAAACGCCAGAAAAAGGCTGACAAGATCGCCAAAAAAATCGAATTAAAAAAAGCCAGGTCTGAAATACTCCCACGTGAAGACGGACTTGATCCTGATATCGCAGATATAATCCCTGGTCCCCAAGTCTCTATGGAAGACATATAGCTCATATTTGGGGGAAAGAAAGCTTTTATATATAATTCAGACTGATTTCTGATATAGGTTCTTAATAAAAAAGCTTGTTGTAATATAATAAAGCCCACTACTATTTCTAGTGGAGGGCTTTATTGGAATACAGATGATTTTCTAATCAGGATTTTTTCTCTGCCACTCCGATTTTTGCTTTATCAACCCACTCCATTATTACCATGGGTGCATTGTCTCCCTTTCGATTCGAGGACCGTATAATTCTTGTATATCCTCCATTCCTCTCAGCAAATCTCGGTCCAAGATCCTTGAACAGCTTCCCAAGAGCTTCCTTTGTTTGAACCGTTACTGCAGCCTGACGTACTGCTGCCAGATTTCCTTTTTTTCCGAGTGTTATCATCCTATCAGCAATTTTTCTAAGCTCTTTGGCTCTGGTTACGGTTGTAGTAATTCTTTCATGCACTATCAGCGAGGTAACCATGTTCTTCAGCATGGCCTCTCTGACGTCTGTTTTCATTCCTAATTTTCTCCCTGATATACGGTGGTACATGGTTTCCCCCTACTTGCTCTCCTCTTCTTCCATCCTCTTTCTTCTTGCCTCGATCTCATCTCGGCTTGGAAGATCGGGCAGCTTTATTCCGATATGTAATCCCATTTTTGCTAATTTTTCCTTTATCTCTTCAAGCGACTTGCGGCCAAAATTCTTTGTTCTCAGAAGTTCAGCCTCTGTCTTTTGAACAAGTTCATAAATATATGTCATGTTTGCATTTTTCAGACAGTTTGCAGACCTAACAGATAACTCAAGTTCTTCAACGGTTCTGAAAAGATTTTCATTAAGTCCTTTGTCCGCCTTTTCCTCCTGGATCTTCCTCTCTATTTCCTCTTCCTGGAAGTTGATAAACACATTCATATACTCTTTCTGTATTTTCGCTGCAAATGCAAGTGCATCCTCCGGCTTGACTACCCCATTGGTCCATATCTCGAGTGAAAGCCTGTCATAGTCTGTCCTTCTTCCGACAATGGTTGGTGTTACATTGAAAGCAACCCTTCGAACGGGTGAGAATACTGCATCAATTGCAATCCATCCTGCAGTATCTATCTTCTCTTTATTAAGCTCAGCCTGAACATAACCTCTACCATACTCGACACGCATTTCCATTTTCAGTGTAGTGTTGTTTTCTATAGTTGCTATAATCTGATCCGGGTTAATAACATCAATATTCGCACCGGTATCGATATCGCCTGCTGTAACAACACATGGCCCCTGTTTTTCAAGAGTAACCAGCTGAGGTTTTTCAGAATGCATGCTCAGAACAACTTTCTTGAGATTGAGAATAATATTAGTTACATCCTCAAGAATCCCAGGGATGCTGCAGAACTCATGTACTACATTCAATGAATCATCGAATTTTACGCCTATTATAGCCGAACCATAAATAGACGAAAGAAGTATTCTTCTTAATGAATTACCAATGGTAACACCAAAACCTCTTTCAAGCGGCTGTGCATTAAAGCGGGCGTATGCCTCTGTATGTGTTGATTCTACTATCTCAAGCCTGCCGGGTTGAACGATTTCTTTCCAATTCTTTTCTATCATCCCTTATATCCCGCCTTTAATTATTTTGAGTAGTACTCAACAATTAATGTTTCCTGGACTTCCATAGGCATATCTTTTCTTTCAGGTATAGCCTTGATTGTCCCTTTCTTCGCTTCCTTGTCAACATCAAGCCATTCTACCCTGCCCCTTGATTCGCTCATTTCAAGGGCATTCTCGATGGTTGCAAGTTTTTTGCTCTTCTCTTTTACTTCTACTATATCACCGGATTTAATCTGATAAGATGCAATATCCGTTTTTCTGCCGTTAACACAGAAATGTCCGTGATTAATCAGCTGTCTTGCTTCATTTCTGGATGATGCAAAACCCATTCTGAAAACTATATTATCAAGCCTGCTTTCCAGAAGCTGCATCAGCAGCTCTCCGGTCTGGCCTGTTTTGCTCTTAGCAACGTCATAGTAATGCTTAAACTGTGCTTCGCTTACGCCGTATGAGCTTCTTACCTTCTGTTTTTCTCTGAGGTGTATCCTGTATTCACTTGTTCTGATTCTGCCCTGGCCATGCTGACCTGGAGCATAGTTTCTGTGCTCTAACGCACATTTATCTGTATAGCACCTCTGACCTTTCAGGAAGAGTTTCGTTCCTTCCCTGCGACAAATCTTGCAAACTGGGCCTGTATACCTTGACAAAACAATCCTCCTTTATACCCGACGTTTCTTTGGTGGCCTGCAGCCGTTGTGGGGGATAGGTGTAATATCCCTGATTCCTGATATCCTTATACCGCTTGCATAAATCGCCCTTAAAGCTGATTCCCTGCCACTGCCAGGACCTTTAATATATGCGTAGACTGTTTTAATACCTGTCTCAAGTGCTTTCTTGCATGCTTCCTGTGCTGCGATCTGGGCAGCAAACGGTGTACTCTTCCTGGACCCCTTGAATCCTTGAGAACCGGCACTCGACCATGCTATTGTGTTTCCCTGCGGGTCGGTTATTGTTATAACGGTGTTGTTAAATGTTGCCTGAATATGCGCGGCTCCTTCAGAAATATCCTTCTTTACTTTCTTTTTAACTGTTCTCTGTCTTGGATTTGCCATTGCAATTTCTCCTCAGGCTATTTCTTCTTGCCGACGACAAGACGTCTCGGGCCTTTTCTTGTTCTGGCGTTATTGTGTGTATGCTGTCCTCTGCAAGGCAAACCTTTACGATGGCGGATACCCCTATATGAAGCAATGTCCATCAGCCTCCTGATGTTCATGGAGACATCACGCCTGAGATCTCCTTCCACAACCATGTTGGCGCCAATATAATCTCTTATGACAGCCACTTCATGTTCTGTCAGATCATCACTCTTTTTACCGGGATCCACTTTTGTCTCTTCCAGGATCTTCTCAGCACTTGTCCTGCCAATTCCGTAGATATAGGTCAGTGCGATCTCTATCCTCTTGTTCCTTGGTAAGTCTACACCTGCAATTCTTGCCAATTGCCGCCTCCTTAACCTTGTCTCTGATTATGCCTGGGGTTTGTGCAAATCACACGTATAACCCCGCTGCGTTTGATTATCTTACAATTTCTGCATCTTTTCTTTATTGATGCCTTAACTTTCATATAACACCTGCCTTACTTTGTCCTGTATACTATTCGTCCCTTGCCGGGATCATATGGTGATATCTCAACCTGTACCTTATCCCCGGGAAGTATTCTTATATAATGCATTCTCATCTTCCCTGAAATATGTGCCAGTATCTTGTGTCCATTACTAAGTTGCACCAAAAACATGGCATTGGGCAACGGCTCTATTACAGTTCCTTCAGTCTCAATTACGTCTTTTCCCATATAATAAAGCTTTATTATCCGATTGCTGCTGTAATAGCCTTCTCTACATCTTCCATAGAGCCAGTTCCGTCTACCTTCCTTACAATCCCTTTTTTCGTATAATATTCAATAAGCGGTGACGTCTGGTTGTGATAATTTGTTAGTCTCTGTCTGATTGTCACTTCCTTGTCGTCATCTCTTATATACAGTTCACCTCCACACTTGTCGCATTTTCCCTCGACCTTCGGCTTATAAGTCACCATATGATGCATATTGCCGCACGCGCTATCGCGGCATGTCAGCCTGCCGGTCAGCCTGCTTACCAGAAAATCATCAGGAACGTCAATCACTACGACGTGATCAAGCTTTGATCCTGATTTTTCAAGCAGTTCGTCAAGAGCTCTGGCTTGTTCCAACGTCCTTGGGAATCCGTCAAGTACATATCCTTTAACACAGTCGTCCTTCTTCAGCCTCTCGCCGACAACCCCGATAACGACCTCATCAGGTACCAGACCGCCTTTGTCCATATATTCTTTAGCTTTAAGACCCATTGGAGTACCTTCTTTAACTGCTGCCCTAAACATATCTCCCGTTGATATCTGCGGCACGCCAAGACGGTCTATCATTCTTTTTGCCTGTGTTCCTTTTCCCGCACCCGGGGGTCCAATCAGAATTACATTCATAAGTCCTCCTGTTATATTTAACCGCGCCTGGATTTAATGCGGCCCATTTTTAATAGTCCTTCGTAATTTCTGGATATCATATGAGACTCTATCTGGCTCATTGTATCAAGAGCGACTCCAACAACAATCAAGAGCGAGGTTCCTCCAAAATAGAATGGCACATTGGCCCATGACGTCAGTACTGACGGCAGTACGCAAACAATGCTCAGATACAGGGCACCCACTAGCGTAAGTCTAGACAGCACCTTGTCAAGATAATCCGATGTTGCCTTACCTGGCCTGATACCGGGAATATATCCGCCGTATTTTTTCAGGTTCTCTGAAACATCTATCGGATTAAAAACAACCGCTGTGTAAAAATAAGTAAAGAATATAATTAGAACTACATATATCAGATTGTAGACTATATCACCTCTGGTCAGGATATCAGAGAAAGTCTTCATCCATGCAACATTAGGAAAAAACTGAGCTATGGTTGCCGGAAAGACTATCAGCGATGATGCAAATATCGGAGGTATAACGCCTGAAGTGTTCAGCTTGAGAGGCAAATGTGTATTCTGTCCGCCATAAACACGTCTTCCCCTGATCTGCTTTGGATACTGGATCGGTATTCTGCGCTGCGAAGTTTCCATAAAGACAATACCGGCTATGGCTGCAACTGCAATTATTATGACAAGAAGCAGTGCGAAGAGCGAAAGTTCACCTGTCCATGCCAGTCTTCCGGTATTTATAATAGCCTGAGGAAGCCTTGCTACGATTCCTGCAAATATAATCAGAGAGATTCCGTTTCCAATACCTCTCTCTGTTATCTGTTCTCCAAGCCACATCAGGAAACAGGTCCCTGCTGTAAGAGTAAGTGTTGCAATTAATCTGAATGCAAATCCCGGATTATATGCGACCGTATCGCCGCCAGGACCCTGCATGGATTCAATACCCATTGTCATGAAGTAACCCTGCACAAGACAAAGGGCTACTGTTAAATATTTTGTATACTGGCTTAATTTCTGCCTGCCCGATGGTCCTTCCTTCTGAAGCTGTTCGAATCTTGGATAAACCATTCCCAACAGCTGCACGATGATCGAGGCGCTGATATATGGCATGATGCCCAAGGCAAAGATGGACAATGTTCTTAAACCACCTCCCGAGAACATATCAAACATCCCGAGAAGCGTTCCAGATTGTGCCTCAAACCACTCCTGCATCATGGCAACATTTATTCCCGGAGTCGGAATGTGTATACCAACACGGTATACAAGCAGCATTGCAAGTGTAAAGACAATCCTCCTTGTCAATTCAGACATGTTACCTTTTACATTATCAATTGCAGAGGCCACTTATTACTCCTTTATAGAGTCTCGAATTTTCCGCCAGCCTTTTCTATCTTCTCGATTGCGGCCTTTGATGCTTTGTCCAGCTTTACTGTCAGTGCGATATTAATCTCGCCGTCTGCGAGCAGTTTAACCATACCTTCTTTTCTTAAAATTCCATTTTCAATCAAGGCAGCTTTATCTATGACGCTTCCAGCTTCAAAACCTGAAAGATCTTTGATATTTACAGCAACATATTCTTTCCTGAACGGGTTTTTAAATCCTCTTTTTGGAAGTCTTCTATATATAGGCATCTGTCCGCCTTCAAACCATCCTGGTATTGAAGCTCCTGACCTGGCCTTCTGTCCCTTGTGACCTTTACCTGAAGTCCCTCCTGTACCTGATGCATCTCCCCTTCCAAGTCTTTTGCGATTCTTCCTTGATCCCGGTGCTGGAGTCAGATTTGACAAATCAATCATATTTATACCTCCTCGCAATCAACAAGGTGGCCCACAATTTTCATGGCACCTTTTGCCGCGGGCAAGTCACTAAGTATTTTTGTACTTCCGCGCTTCCTCAATCCAAGTGATTTTATGGTTTCCTTCTGTTTTTTGGTACAGCCGATTACCGAACCCTTCAGTGTTACTTTTATCTGAGCAGCCACGATCTTTACCTCTTTATTGTATTTTTACTCTCTATCCGATTTCCTTGCCGCGTTTTTCAGCTACTTTTTCTTTTGTCTGAAGACGCAACAGGGCATCGAACGTAGCCTGAATAACATTATGATGGTTTCTTGATCCAAGAGTTTTAGCAACAACATTATGAATACCTGCGGCTTCCATAACTGCACGAACAGCATTCCCGGCAATTATACCGGTACCTGTCGGTGCGGGTTTGAGTAGAACCCTTCCTGCTCCGCTTATTCCGGTTATGGTATGGGGAATGGTTCCTTCAATAATGGGAACATCAATCATAGCTTTCTTAGCAACTTCTACGCCTTTACGAATACTGATTGATACTTCCCTTGCTTTCCCGATTCCATGTCCAACCTTTCCATTGCCGTTACCGACAACAGTCAGTGCGCTGAACCTGAACCTTTTGCCGCCCTTGACGACTTTGGAAACCCTATTGACAAAAACCACTTTGTCTATGAACTGCTCGCCGCTTTCTTCAAGTATTTCGTAATTTGCCAAAACACCTCTCCTTGTTTAAAACTTCAGGCCGCCTTCACGTGCTGCTTCGGCCAAGGCTTTTATCTTTCCATGATATCTATATCCGCTACGGTCGAATATCACCTGCTCTATGCCCTTTTCTCTGGCTTTTTCCGCAAGCAACAGACCAACCTGTTTTGCAGTTTCCTTCGTCAACCCTTTGATTTTGTCTTTTAATTCAGCGCTCAAAGTCGAAGCAGATGCCAGAGTATGCCCCTGCGTATCATCAATGATCTGAGTATATATATTCCGGTTTCCTCTGTATACACACAGGCGCGGTTTGTCAGGGGTTCCGTTAATTTTTTTCCTCACCCTTGATTTTCTTAAGCTCAGCGCTTTTTTCGGTGTTATCTTACTCACTGTATTCTCCTTATTTATTTGCCCTTAGCCGCACTCTTACCAGGTTTTATCCTGACACTTTCATCAAGATACCTAATACCTTTACCCTTATAGGAATCAGGCGGTCTGATCTTTCTTATCTGGGATGCAACATCACCTAGTAGCTCATTGTCAATTCCCATAAGATCAATAACACCTTCTTTAGAAACAGAGGCCTTCACACCCTTAGGTAAAGAATATTCGACAGGATGCGAATAACCGACATTTAGGACTAATGAATCGCCCTTTGTCTCTCCACGATATCCAATCCCAACTATTTTAAGCCTCTTTATAAAACCTTCAGAGACTCCCTTTACCATATTATTTGTCAGGGCTCTCATCAGGCCGTGATAAGCTCCTGTCTGTCTCATTTCATCAAGAGGCAAAAAGGTGAGTGTGCTTCCATCAATTTTCATTTCCATATTGCCAATCATCTGCTTGGACAACTCCCCTTTGGGCCCTTTAACATTGATAGTATCGCCGTTTAAAGTTACTTTAACTCCATCCGGAATTGTAATGGGCATCTTGCCAATTCGTGACATCTCAAATCTCCTTACCAGACCTTAATCAAGAGTTCTCCGCCAATGTTCAAATCATTCGCCTTGCTGTTGGTCATAATTCCCTTTGATGTACTTAAAATGGATATACCAAGACCATCCATTACATTGGGAATCTCACCAGCGCCTATGTATACTCTTCTGCCGGGTTTTGATATCCTGTCCATCCCGGTCACAACATGTTTTGAATTATGATATTTCAGATTAACCCTGAGAATGCCCTGCTTTGAATCCTCGATGAATTTGTAGCCTTTGATATACCCTTCTCTTAGAAGAATATCGGCAATGGCGAGCTTTACTTTCGACGCAGGGATATCAACACTTTCAAGCATTACACCAGCACCATTTTTTATTCTTGTTATCATGTCAGCTATTGGATCAGTAACCATTTCGCTCCCCTTACCAGCTTGATTTTTTCATACCAGGTATTTCGCCTTTCATGGCCATGTTCCTTAGACAAATCCTGCATATTCCGAACTTTCTGTAATATGCCCTTGGCCTTCCGCATATCTGGCAACGGTTGTACTTTCTAACCTTGAACGCCGGTGTCCTCTTGGCCTTAGCTATTATAGATTTCTTGGCCATTTTTACTACCTCCTGAATGGCATGCCGAAAGCAGTAAGAAGGCTTTTCCCTTCCTCATCCGATTCCGCGGTTGTAACAACCGTGATGTTCATGCCACGAGCTTTATCAATTTTGTCATATGGGATTTCTGGAAAAACACCCTGGTCCTTCAACCCAAGTGTGTAATTTCCCCTACCATCAAATCCATTTGGTGAAATTCCCCTGAAGTCTCTGAGCCGAGGAAGAACTGCGTTTACAAGCCTGTCAAGAAACTCGTACATCCGCGCTCCCCTGAGGGTAACAGCGCATCCAATAGGCATTCCCTCTCTCAGCTTAAATGATGCAATGGAATTACGCGCTTTAGTAACCACCGGCTTCTGACCGGTTATAAGCGCAAGTTCTTCTACTGCCTTGTCTATTATTTTTACATCCTGGACGGCGTCTCCAAGCCCCATATTTACCGTTATCTTTTTCAATGACGGAACCTGATTGATATTCTTATACCCGAACTCTTTTATGAGTGCCGGAACTATCTGTTTTCTATAATGTTCAATAAGTCTGGCCATATTATCCTCTTACTTCGCTTCAAGCTCTTCGCCACAACCCTTGCACACTCTGACTTTTACACCGTCATCATGAACTTTGTGACCAATGCGGACACCCTTGTTGCATTTTGTGCAAAAAAGCGCAACATTTGAGATATCAATTCCAGCCTCTTTTTCTACAATACCACCCTGGGAATTCTTTGTAGGTTTCTGATGTTTCTTTATCATGTTAACGCGTTCTACAAGAACCCTTTCCTTTTTTGTAAGTATCTTGATTATCTTACCGCGCTTGCCTGCATTTTTTCCGGCAAGGACTATTACCGCATCGCCCTTTTTAATTTTTGTTGATTCATGTTTCGGCATTTCGTCCTCCCTATAGAACCTCTGGTGCCAGAGAAACAATCTTCATAAATTTTTTTGCCCTTAACTCCCTGGCAACAGGCCCGAAAATACGTGTTCCAACAGGTTCATTCTGATTGTTTAATATAACTGCAGAATTTTCATCAAATCTGATGCATGAACCATCAGAACGTTTGAATGTCTTTGCTGTTCTTACTACCACAGCTTTATGCACATCACCCTTTTTTACTTTTGAATTTGGCATCGCATCTTTAACAGTTACAACAATAATATCACCAAGCGATGCATATCGTCTCCTTGTTCCGCCAAGAACCTTAATGCACATTAATTCTTTGGCACCGGAGTTATCCGCAACTTTAAGTCTTGTCTGTTGCTGTATCATAAAGAGCCTCCGCTAATCCTAGTCCTGCCGCTCAACTATTTGCACAACCCTCCAGCATTTATCTTTGCTCAAAGGTTTGCATTCACGTATCTTTACACGATCACCGGTTTTGCATTCATTCTTTTCATCGTGCGCCATAAATTTGCTTCTTCTGCGGATGTATTTCTTAAAAACAGGATGTTTTTCAAGCCGTTCGATTGTTACAACAACTGTCTTTTCCATCCTGTCGCTGGAGACGATTCCTTCAAGCTCCATCTTCCTAGATTTTTCCATTACTGCCTCTCCCTGATGATAGTGTTTATCCTTGCCACATCGCGACGGAGTTTGACCAGCTGGCTTTTGTCATTCAGCTGGGACATTGTATTTTTAAATTTCCCATCCATGATGTCTCTTTTCATCTTCTCCATCATAACAGTGAGTTCCTGATTTGTTTTTTCCCTTATTTTACTGGCCTTCATTTAGACCCTCCCTGAAAGCAAACTTGGTCTTTAGGGGAAGCTTATGAGATGCAAGTCTGAAAGCCTCTTTAGCCTGCTCTATTGTTACTCCATCAATCTCAAACATTATCCTGCCGGGTTTCACTACAGCTACCCATTCTTCCGGTGCACCTTTTCCTTTTCCCATTCTGGTTTCAGCCGGTTTCTTGGTTATCGGCTTGTCAGGGAATATTCGTATCCAGGTCTGGCCACCCCTCTTGACATATCTGTTTATAGCAATACGGGCTGCTTCAATCTGTCTAGCTGTAACCCAGTGCGGTTCGATAGCCTGAAGTCCGTAGCTTCCGAAGGAAACTTTTGAACCTTTCTCCGGACTTCCCTTCATGCGCCCGCGCATCTGCTTCCTGTGTTTAACTTTGCTTGGCATTAACATGGCTTGATATCTCCTCTTTTAAGCGTTTGCTTCTTCCCTTCCCTTAATGATTTCGCCATGATAGACCCATACTTTAACACCGATTACACCATACATCGTATTTGCTTCAGAAAATCCGTAATCGACATCGGCCCTGAGCGTCTGTAGCGGCACCCTGCCTTCCCGGTACCATTCACGGCGTGCAATCTCAGCACCAGCGAGCCTTCCGGAACATGCAACCTTTATACCTTGCGCACCAAGTCTTAGTGCCTGCGAAACAGCCTTCTTCATTGCCCTTCTGAAGGCCACCCTTCTTTCAAGTTGATTTGCAATGCCTTCTGCAACTATCTGTGCATCTGCCTCTGGTCTTCTGACTTCCTTTATTTCAAGCATTATCTCTTTATTAATAAGTTTTGCCAGGCTGCTCCTCAACTCTTCAGTGCCTTGTCCTTTTCTTCCTATAACCAGCCCAGGCCTGCCTGTATGGATTATCACCTTAACCTTGTTCGCAGCCCTTTCGATTGCTATGCTTGATATCCCGGTTCTTTTCAGCTTATTCGAAATAAATTTGCGAATCTTGTTATCTTCAATTAGGAGCTCACTGTAATTTTTTTCTGCAAACCATTTTGCCTTCCATTCCTTTGTGACGCCCAATCTGAATCCGTATGGATGTATTTTTTGTCCCACGAATTACCCCTTTCCTACAGCTCGTCAAGCACAACCGAAATATGGCTTGTTCTTTTCAGTATCCTGGTTGCCCTTCCCTGTGCCCTTGGCATAAATCTCTTCAAGGTCACTCCTTCATCAATCTGAATGGTTTTAACAAACAGATTATCCACATCCACCATTCCTGACTGCAGGGCATTAGCTACTGCAGAATTAATTACTTTCGCAACAATACCTGAGCGTTTATTCTGCATAAGCTTAAGCATTGTCAATGCATCGGAAACGGGCTTGCCTCTCACTTCATCTGCAACAAGTCTTGCCTTTCGCGGCGAAACCCTTGTATGTCTCAATATCGCTCTGGATTCCATGATTTACCCCTTCTTCTGTGCTTTCGCTTTCCTGTCAGCGGCATGGCCATAGAAAGTCCTGGTGGGTGAAAATTCACCAAGCTTATGTCCGACCATTTCCTCTGTAACATATACAGGAATGAACTTGCGTCCATTATAAACTGCCAGAGTCAATCCTACGAATTCGGGTAATATGGTTGATCTTCTCGACCATGTTTTTATAACCTTGTTCGTGCCGCTTTCCTTGGCCTCGAGCACCTTTTTTAAAAGATGGTCATCAATGAAGGGCCCTTTTTTTAATGAACGGCTCACGTTTTACTTCCTCCTCTTAACAATATCCTTATTTGAACCCTTTGATTTTTTTCTAGTTTTATGGCCCTTGGTAGATATGCCCCATGGAGTTACAGGATGATTTCCTTTTACACGTCCTTCTCCTCCTCCATGTGGATGATCCACCGGATTCATCGCAACACCTCTGACTGTAGGCCTGATGCCTAACCATCTGCTTCGTCCGGCCTTGCCAACTGTAATGTTGGAATGGTTTGAATTTCCCACCTGACCTACAGTAGCTTTGCATACTGCAGATACCTTTCTTACTTCTCCGGACGGCATTTTCAGATGTATCTGCCCTCCTTCCTTTGCAAGCACCTGTGCATATGCACCTGCAGAACGCACCATCTGTCCGCCTTTTCCAGGCCTCATCTCAATATTATGAACGAATGTACCTAATGGGATATTCTGAAGCATCATCGAATTACCTGGTTTGATGTCTGCTTCTTCACTGGCTATCACAGTGCTTCCGACTTTAAGTCCTTCCGGCCATATTATATATCTCTTTTCTCCGTCCGCATACTGTATCAGAGATATCCAAGCAGAACGGTTGGGATCGTATTCAATTGTCTTGACCTTACCAGGAATACCGGCTTTGTCTCTTTTGAAGTCAATTATTCTGTAAAGCTTTTTGCTTCCTCCACCCTGATGTCTTACGGTAACCCTTCCAAGATTATTTCTACCGCTGTTTCTCTTCAATCTTACAGTTAATGACTTTTCAGGGTCTGTTGCCGTAATTTCTTCAAAAGTGTTGACGGTCATGAACCGTCTTCCGGCAGATGTAGGTCTAAATCCGCGTATGCCCATGATTATACCCCTTCATAGAACTCGATTGTGTCGCCTTGCTTCAAAGTGACTACAGCCTTTTTCCAGTCCGGCCGCAGGTTTTCCCACCGACCGAAACGTTTCTTTTTGCCTTTGACCAGGATAGTCCTTACATCTTCAACATGAACCTTGAAGAGCTTCTCAACAGCATGTTTTATTTCGATTTTATTGGCATTTCTGTCAACTGTAAAAATAACCTGATTGTTGTCCTGCCTTAGCATTGTCCCTTTTTCTGTAATCAAGGGCTTTTTTATGATTGTTGTAATGTCCTTCATCAGCTCAACCTCTCTTCAATTATCTTTACTGCATCAAGGTCAAGCACCAGGCCTTTGTATTTGAGTATGTCATAGACATTGAGTCCCTTGACATCAAGAACCTTGCTTGTCGCATGATTTCTTGAGATAAGTGACGTTTCAAGTGTTATCGATCCTGTAACAACAAGCGCATTATCCATTCCGAGTTTTTCTAACGCCTTGACATAATTCTTTGTTTTGATCTCATCAAAAACAATCTTGTCCACTATCTTCAGCACCGTATCGCTATTCTTCATGCTAAGTGCGCTTTTAAGGGCCTCTTCTCTGACCTTCTTGGGTAAATTCTGTTTGTAGGATCTGCCATTGGGTCCGAATGTTACTCCACCTTTTCTCCATAGAGGTGATCGATTCGTTCCAGAACGTGCGCGGCCTGTACCTTTCTGTTTCCATGGTTTTGTTCCACCCCCGGAAACCTCCGAGCGTGTTTTTGTCTTTGCTGTAGCCAAACGCCTGTTTGATAACTGCCAGACAACGGCATCGTGAAGAAGATGCGGTTTTACTACTCCTCCGAATATGGTTTCAGAAAGAGTTACCTGGCTTACCTTTTCTCCTGCCAAATTGAATACATCGACCGTAGGCATGATCTTACACCTCTTGCTTCCTGAGGATAACGAGCTGTCCCCTTGCTCCCGGTACAGCTCCCTTTATGACGATTATGTTTTTATCATCTTTAACATCTACTATTTCAAGCCCTATGACCGTTACCTTTTTTGCTCCCATATGACCGGCCATTCTTTTTCCTTTAATAACCTTGCTGGGGTCGGCAGATGATCCTATAGAACCTGCTGTTCTGTGTATCTTGGCACCATGGCTGGCACGATGTCCCCCAAAATGATATTTTTTTACAACACCTGCAAAACCTTTTCCTTTGGAAATACCGGTTATTTTTATAATTTCTCCGGCAGCGAATATCGTTGATGGTTTTACCTCATCTCCTTCGGTCACAGTTGTCAGATTATCACATGCAACTTCTTTTAGGTGGTAAAAACAACCCTTTCCAGCCTTGCTGACATGGCCTTTTTCCGGTTTGTTTACTCTGGATTCCTTTTTCGGTTCGATAGCGATCTGTACAGCATCATATCCGTCCCGTTCGGCCGTTTTTTTCTGTATGACGTAGCACGGTCCTGTCTGTATCAGAGTAACAGGAATGACTTCCCCGTCTTCTCTGAACAGCTGAGACATTCCCAGTTTTTTCCCAAGTATTCCCTTAATCATAATGTCTCTCCGATATCCTTAAAGCTTGATTTCGACATCAACACCCGCAGACAGGTCAAGTTTCATAAGCTGATCAACGGTCTGCTGAGTGGGATCAAGTATGTCAAGCAATCTCTTGTATGTTCTTATTTCAAACTGGTCTCTGGATTTTTTGTCTACATGCGGAGATCTCAATACGCAGAACTTCTCGATTTTCGTCGGAAGAGGTATTGGTCCTGCAACTCTGGCCCCTGTTCTTCTGGCCGCATCGACTATTTCTTGAACACTCTGATCTATGAGCTTGTGGTCATAGCCTTTGAGCTTTATGCGTATCCTTTGAGTCTCCATGTCTATTTAACTCCTTACTCGATAACCTTAACTATGACGCCTGCGCCTACTGTTCTTCCACCCTCTCTTATAGCAAACCGAAGTCCTTCCTCCATCGCTATCGGATGTATCAGGCTCACCTGCATCGTTATGTTGTCCCCGGGTATTACCATCTCAACTCCCTCTGGAAGCTTGATGTCTCCCGTTATGTCCGTCGTCCTGAAATAAAACTGCGGCCGGTATCCCGTGAAAAACGGCGTGTGCCTGCCTCCCTCTTCCTTCTTCAATACATACACCTCCGCCATAAACTTCGTGTGCGGCGTTATCGATCCAGGCTTCGCTACTACCTGACCCCTCTCTACTTCCTCTCTCTTCGTCCCTCGAAGCAGTACTCCTATATTGTCACCGGCTCGACCTTCGTCCAACGTCTTCCTGAACATCTCAACTCCGGTGCATACCGTCTTTATCGTCGGTCGTATCCCTATTATCTCTACCTCATCACCAGTCTTTATTATCCCACGCTCACACCGACCCGTTATTACAGTTCCCCTTCCAGATATCGTAAATACATCCTCAACCGGCATCAAAAACGGCTTGTCTATATCCCTCACAGGCTCAGGAATGTAATTGTCTACCGCATCCATCAGCTCAAATACACACTTCGCATCCGGACTATCCGTATCATCAGCATCAAGAGCCTTCGTCGCACTCCCGCGTATTATCGGTATCTCATCCCCAGGAAATTCATACGACGTCAGCAACTCCCTGAGCTCCAACTCAACCAACTCTAAAAGCTCCGGATCGTCTACCTGGTCTATCTTGTTCATAAACACTACCATCGCAGGCACGTTAACCTGCTTCGCCAACAGTATATGCTCCCTAGTCTGAGGCATCGGCCCATCCGACGCAGCTACAACCAGTATCGCTCCGTCCATCTGCGCCGCCCCGGTTATCATGTTCTTAATATAGTCAGCATGGCCAGGACAATCTATGTGCGCATAATGCCTCCTCCCAGTCTCATACTCAACATGCGCCGTGTTGATCGTTATCCCCCTCTCCTTCTCCTCCGGCGCCTTGTCTATCTGATCATACGCTACATACTCCGCCATACCCTTCTTCGCCAAATGCTTCGTTATCGCTGCCGTTAATGTAGTCTTCCCATGATCTATGTGCCCGATCGTCCCTATATTAACATGCGGCTTCGTCCTCTTAAATACTTCCTTGGCCATAATTAAATCCCCCTGCCTGTCTTAAGGTTCTCTGAAATATTGCCAGGTACCGGCTCATAATGAGACACCTGCATGGTGTAAGTCGCCCTTCCCTGTGACAAAGAACGAACGCTTGTAGCATATCCGAACATCTCTGCAAGCGGCACCTGCGCTGCTATTACTCTAACATCTGAACGCGTATCCATCCCCAGTATTTTGCCCCTTCTGGAAGAGAGATCACTTATAAGATCTCCGATGTATTCATCAGGACTTACAACTTCAACATCCATAATAGGTTCAAGCATGATCGGGGCACCTTTTTTTGCTGCATTCTTAAGAGCCATCGATGCTGCTATTTTAAATGCCATTTCTGAAGAATCCACTTCATGATAACTTCCGTCATAAAGCGTTACCTTAAGGTCAACCATTGGATAACCGGCACAAGGACCTACATTCAGCGCTTCCTCAATACCCTTTTTAACCGCCGGTATATACTCTTTGGGAATTGTTCCTCCCGTGATTGCGTTTACAAAAACATAACCCCCGCCTACTTCGAGCGGTTCAACCTTTATCAATACGTGAGCAAACTGACCATGGCCGCCTGTCTGCTTGGCATATTTACAGTCTTCATCAACAGACTTTGTAACTGTTTCTTTGTATGAAACCTGAGGTTTGCCAACATTGGCTTCAACACCAAATTCTCTTTTCAGCCTGTCGACGATTATCTCAAGGTGAAGTTCTCCCATTCCTGAGATAATGGTATCGCCCATATCGGGATCAACATGAACTTTAAATGATGGATCTTCAACTCCCAGCCTTGAAAGAGCTACTCCAAGTTTTTCCTGATCCGCCTTGCTTTTAGGCTCAATCGCAATTGAAATCACTGGTTCCGGGAATTCCATTGCTTCAAGTATAATAGGCTTTGTCCTGTCACAAAGGCTATGCCCGGTAATGGTGCCTTTAAGTCCGAGTATGGCAGCGATATCACCGGCATTTAGAGTTTTGATATCCTCTCTTTTATCTGCAAACATTCTTACAAGGCGGCCTATTCTCTCTTTCCTGCCGGTACTTGAATTATAAATCATATCACCTGAATTAAGTACACCGGAATAAGATCTTATATATGTAAGCTGACCGACATAAGGATCGTTCATTACCTTGAACGCCAGTGCTGAAAATGCTTCATCATTAAGCGGCTCTCTGGATGTATCATCACCGGATTCGGTTTTGCCGTGAATCTTTCCCTTATCCTTAGGTGATGGAAGGAACTCAACAACCGCATCGAGAAGCGGCTGAACACCCTTGTTTTTAAATGCAGCACCACATAGAACAGGAGTAAAGGCAAGGCCAATAGTGCCTTTTCTGATTGCTGATTTGATTGCCTCAGCTTCTATGTTTTCTCCGTTCAAGTATGCCATCATTATCCCATCGTCAATATCGCTTGCTGCATTCAACAGCTTTTCCCTGTATTCGTTTGCTGTAGCCTTCAACTCGTCAGGAACAGGAATTATATCAAATCTGCATCCCTTTGCTTCTTCGTTAAATCTAATTGCATTCATTTCAATAAGGTCTACGAGACCATAAAATTTATCTTCTTTACCGTATGGTATCTGTAGAGCAACAGGAGTAGCACCCAGCTTATTCTTCATTTGTTCCAGTACCAAAAAAAAATCTGCACCTACCCTATCCATCTTATTCACAAAGGCAACTCTAGGGACCTCATATCGTTGAGCCTGTCTCCAAACTGTTTCCGACTGAGGCTGAACACCGCCCACTGCACAGAATACGGCAATCGCTCCATCAAGTACCCGCAGACTTCTCTCTACTTCTATAGTAAAGTCAACGTGCCCGGGCGTATCGATAATATTTATCATGTTGTTTTTCCAGGTGCAGGTTGTAGCTGCTGCCGTAATTGTTATTCCTCTTTCCTTCTCCTGTGCCATCCAGTCCATCGTGGCCTGGCCATCATGGACTTCCCCGATTTTATAAGTCATTCCGGTATAGTAAAGGATGCGTTCGGTTACCGTTGTCTTACCTGCATCGATGTGAGCCATTATACCTATATTTCTTAGCTTCTCGATGGGGGTATCAACAGACACGGTTCTTCTAATCCTCTACCAGCGGTAATGTGCAAATGCCTTGTTGGCTTCCGCCATCTTATGTGTATCTTCTTTCTTCTTGATTGCTGTACCTCTATTGTTGAATGCGTCAAGAAGTTCGGAAGCCAGTCTGTTGCTCATTGAATTCTCGCCCCTTGACCTGGCTGCTGCAATTATCCAGCGTCTTGCAAGCATATCGCGCCTTTCAGGCCTGACTTCTGTTGGTACTTGATATGTTGCACCACCAACCCTTCGGGAACGTACTTCTATCACTGGTTTAACGTTTTCCATTGCTTTGTGGAATACTTCTACAGGATTTTCTTTTGTTTTATCGGCTAATATATTCAAAGTTTCATAAAAAATCATTTCTGAAACAGATTTTTTACCGTCCCACATCAGACTGTTGATAAATTTTCCAACCTGTCTATCCCCGAATTTCGGGTCAGGCACTATAGATCTCTGCAGGGTCCCTCTTTTCTTTCTTGGCATATCCTTACCTCAAATTATTAGGCTTTAGGCCTTTTAGCTCCGTATTTAGAGCGGCTTCTGCGGCGATTTTTTACGCCTTCTGTGTCAAGAATGCCCCTAATGATGTGATACCTTACACCTGGAAGGTCCTTAACTCGGCCTCCTCTTATCATAACCACAGAGTGCTCCTGTAAATTGTGGCCTTCTCCCGGTATATACGATGTCACTTCAAATCCGTTTGACAGCCTGACCCTGGCAACCTTTCGAAGAGCTGAATTAGGCTTCTTGGGAGTTGTTGTGTACACCCTTACACAAACCCCTCTCTTCTGCGGACAACTTTCCAATGCCCTGGTCTTTTTTCTCTTCTCTAGCGTTTCTCTGCCTTTTCTAACCAGTTGATTCAGTGTAGGCATTATTTAAACCCCTTTTTATAAAGCATGTTTTAACGGCGTCTATCAAAGTGCGATAGACGCCGTTTTCTAGCAACGTAACCCTTATATGTCAAGCACTTTCTAAAAGATCTTCATCCAATATTTCTTCATCTGAAACCCTTACATCTATCCTCTTGTATAACGGGAATCCGGTACCTGCGGGAATGAGTCTTCCCATGATAACATTTTCCTTAAGGCCCTTCAGATGATCCACCTTTCCTTCGACGCTTGCATCGGTCAGAACGCGTGTGGTTTCCTGGAATGAAGCAGCTGATATAAAGCTCTCGGTATTCAGGCTTGCTTTGGTAATGCCAAGCAGGTACGGTTCTGCAATAGCAGGTTTGCCGCCACCTGATGCGACTCTTTCGTTTTCTTCATTGAATGAAAGCTTGTCAACAAACTCGCCTTCAATATTATCAGTATCACCTGAATCTTTAATCTTAACGCGCTTAAGCATCTGTCTGACAATGACTTCAATATGTTTATCGTTAATATTAACACCCTGAAGCCTGTAAACTTCCTGCACTTCGTTTGTAAGATATTTTGCAAGATCTTTCTCGCCCCTTATCTTTAATATATCATGGGGGTCTACCGCTCCATCCATAAGGGGTTCGCCCGCCCTTACATAATCTCCTTCGTGAACAGCAATATGCTTACCTTTCAGTATCATGTATTCCTTGGGCTGACCGACTTCCGGAGTAATAATAACCTTGCGCTTTCCCTTCGTATCTTTTCCAAAGCTTACTTCACCATCGATTTCAGAGACTGTAGCACCTTCCTTAGGCTTCCTTGCCTCAAAGAGTTCGACAACCCTTGGAAGACCGCCAGTGATATCCTTTGTCTTTGTTGTTTCTCGCGGTATTTTTACCAGGACATCACCTGCAAAAACCTCATCTCCATCTTTAACATCAAGAATGGCACCCGTTGGCAGTGTATAGCGCGCCTGATTATTTGTGCCGGGAACCTTTATGTTTTTACCTGAATCATCCACTATGTGAAGTCTTGGCCTGAGTTCGGGATCCTTCGGTTCTATGACAACAGAACGGGAATGGCCTGTTACTTCATCAATATGCTCCTGAATCGTGATCTCTTCCACGAGATCCATATATTTTACCTTCCCTCCGACTTCTGTCAGAATCGGGGATGAGTAAGGTTCCCATTGAGCAAGAGGAGTCCCGGCAACAACTTTTTGACCGTCTTCCACCTTTATCTTGGCGCCATACATAATCGGATAGGATTCTCTTTCACGACCATTGTCATCAACCAGAAGAATATATCCATTCCTGTTCATGGCAACCAGTTCTTTGTCTTTGCTTCGGACAACTTTCAGCTCCTTGTACTTGACGGTTCCTGAATGGTTGAACTTGTTGCTGGACTGTTCAATAACCGTAGCTGTACCACCGATATGGAATGTTCTCATCGTCAGCTGAGTGCCGGGTTCACCTATCGATTGTGCTGCAATAATCCCAACAGCCTCTCCGATATTTACCATGCGGCCTCTAGCAAGGTCTTTTCCATAGCAGCGTACGCAAATACCCTGCTTTGATTTGCATGCAAGAACGGACCTTACGACAACCCTTTCAAGTCCGGCATCCATTATCTTATCGACATGGGACTGCTCGATCATTGTATTGTAGGGAACTATAACTTCCCCGTTATAAGGATCGACAACATCATCAAGCGCCACTCTGCCTATTATGCGTTCACCCAGCGTCTTGATTATTTCACCGCCCTCGATCAGCGCCTCCATTTCCAAGCCGTCCATTGTCCCGCAGTCTTCTTCTGAAACTATGACATCGTGTGCAACGTCAACAAGCCTTCTTGTAAGATAACCTGAATTAGCTGTTTTAAGGGCTGTGTCAGCAAGGCCTTTTCTTGCTCCGTGTGTCGATATGAAATATTCTAGGACGTCAAGTCCCTCACGGAAGTTGGATTCAATTGGGGTTTCAATGATTTCACCGGAAGGTTTTGCCATCAATCCGCGTATACCGGCAAGCTGCCTTATCTGCTGGGCGCTGCCTCTGGCACCCGAATCAGCCATCATGAATATAGGATTGAATGATGGCGTTTCAACTTCAGAGCCATCAGGCATCTCTATCAGATCTTTCTTAATGGTATCCATCATGTCGCCTGCTACCCGATCAGTCACTTTAGTCCATATATCAACTACTTTATTGTAGCGCTCTCCATCGGTAATAAGACCTTCGTTATATTGTCTTATAATCTCAGATACATCTTTCTTTGCACCACCTATTATTTGCGGTTTAGATTTTGGAATAATCATGTCTTCGATTCCGATTGAGATACCTGCTACAGTTGCATAGTAATAACCAAGGTCTTTTATTCTGTCTGCAAGAAGAACTGTCTTTTTGTCACCTGCAACGCTGAAGCATATGTCAACTATCTCGGCCAGTGCTTTCTTGGTCATCGGCTTATTGATCATCTCAAAGGGAATTTCATTCGGGACAATCTCATTGAATATCACTCTGCCTACAGTCGTGTCGACAAGCTTGTCTCCCATGCGAATTTTGATTTTAGCATGAATAGATACGACACCGGCGTCCAGGGCGACCCTGACTTCTTCTGTACCGAAAAACACCATACCTTCGCCCTTTGCCATCGGTTTATCGCGCGTAAGATAGTAAACACCTAAAACGATATCCTGCGTCGGTACAATAACAGGCTTCCCGTTAGCGGGAGAGAGAATATTATTCGTCGACATCATCAGAACACGCGCTTCAACCTGAGCCTCAATCGACAGAGGGACATGAACAGCCATTTGGTCGCCGTCGAAATCCGCATTGAAGGCAGTGCAAACAAGAGGATGAAGCTGTATAGCCTTGCCTTCTATGAGAATCGGTTCAAAAGCCTGCATACCCAATCTGTGAAGTGTTGGAGCGCGATTCAGCATAACAGGATACTCCTGAACCACTTCAGCCAGACATTCCCAGACCTCAGGTGTTTCCTTCTCAACAAGTCTTTTGGCGCTCTTTATTGTGCTTACCAGCTTCTTCTGCTCCAGCTTGTTATAAATAAAAGGTTTGAAAAGTTCGATCGCCATCTTCTTCGGCAATCCACATTGATGCAACCGCAGATCCGGTCCGGCGGTTATGACCGACCGGCCTGAATAGTCGACCCTCTTTCCAAGAAGATTCTGGCGGAACCTGCCCTGCTTTCCTTTAAGCATATCGGAAAGGCTCTTGAGCGGCCTGCGGTTTGCTCCGGTTATAACGCGGCCTCTGCGCCCATTGTCGAAAAGGACATCCACCGCTTCCTGAAGCATCCTTTTCTCATTTCTCAAAATAATATCAGGAGCATTCAGTTCCATAAGTCTCTTAAGTCTGTTGTTGCGGTTTATAACTCTTCTATACAGATCATTGAGGTCAGACGTGGCAAATCTTCCTCCGTCGAGAGGCACAAGCGGCCTGAGATCGGGAGGAAGAACAGGAATGACCTTCAAAATCATCCAGGAAGGATCCTGCCACTGTTTCAGATAATCAATATCGTCATGGGAAAGGCGTCTCGATTCAAGCAGTTTGTTGATTATCTCATTTATTTTTGGGATTATTTTTTTCTTGTCCTGATATGTCAGGGACTCTTCCCACATCTTTATTATCTTGCGGCATTCAGTGAGGATTTCACCCAATGCCCTTCTGAACTGTTCGTCTTTCTCCAGTTGGAAGCGCTCTTCAACAAATTTTATCAGGTCAACAGGTTCAATGCCTACCATGACATTAACCATTCTCAACCGCTGCGTAAGCTTCTTTTTCTTTGCCTCGCTCTTGGTGGTGGCTATCTTGTCTTTCAGGTCAATGGAAAGTGAAATGATATCCAGGTCTGAAATAAGTTCATCTATAGCTTCAGCACCCATCCTTGCTACAAAACTGCCAAGGCCATGTTTTTCAACTTCAGCCCTGAATTTGTCTTCGGTAAGGAGTTCCCCTTTTCTGAGTGGGGCGTCTTTAGGGTCAGTGACGATATAGCTTTCAAAATAGAGCACCCTCTCCAGTTCTTTAAGAGAAAGCTCCAGGAATCCGCCGATCCTGCTGGGAAGGCTTTTCAGGAACCAGATGTGTGCAACGGGTGTTGCAAGTTCTATATGGCCAAGCCTTTCACGCCTTACTCTTGAATCTATTACTTCCACACCGCATTTTTCGCAGACTACACCCCGGTGCTTCATGCGTTTATACTTCCCGCACGTGCACTCATAGCTTTTAATGGGTCCAAAAATCTTGGCGCAGAACAGACCGTCTCTCTCTGGTTTGAATGTCCTGTAGTTTATGGTCTCAGGTTTTTTAACTTCACCGTATGACCATGCCCTGATTTTCTCAGGTGAGGCCAAGCCGATCCTGACTGCCATGTAATTGGAAGGATCTTTTGGTTTTTCAAAATAACTGTACAGGTCTTCCAAGTTACCCTCCCTTATTTAGTAACCTTTGCCTTCGATAAGTCCAATATCGAGGCTCAGGCTCTTTAATTCTCTCATGAGCACATTGAATGATTCCGGAATACCCGGTTCAAGCGCATGCTCTCCCTTGACAATTGATTCATATGTCCTGGTCCTTCCGGCTACATCATCACTTTTGACCGTCAGGAATTCCTGTAGTGTATAGGCAGCACCATAAGCCTCGATTGCCCACACCTCCATTTCGCCGAGCCTCTGTCCGCCGAACTGCGCCTTGCCTCCAAGAGGCTGCTGAGTAACAAGAGAATACGGACCGATCGAACGGGCATGTATCTTGTCATCTACGAGGTGGTGAAGCTTCAGCATGTACATGACGCCCACTGTTACCTTGCCGTCAAATGGATCTCCTGTCCTGCCGTCAAACAGAGTGACCCTGCCTTTGTCCTCAATTCCTGCAGACTCCATCATCTTAGTAACTTCGTCCTCGCTTGCTGAATCGAACACTGGCACAGCCACATGCAGGCCTTCATCGGATATCGAGCGGGTAATCTGTATAAGCTCTTCCATGGTTGCTTTCTTCAGGATTGTATCCACCTTGCTCGACTGATAAATCTTTTTCAGGTAATCCCTCAGGGATTCCTCAGTATATTCGCTCTTCATGAAATCGTTCAGAGCCTCTCCCATTCCTCTTACGGCCCATCCGATATGTGTTTCCAGTATCTGGCCGACATTCATTCGGGAAGGAACACCAAGTGGATTAAGTACAATATCCACAGGTCTGCCATCTTCGAAGAATGGCATATCCTCTTCCGGCAGGATCCTTGAAATAACGCCTTTGTTTCCATGACGTCCTGCCATTTTATCACCCACAGAAAGCTTCCGTTTTATGGCTATGAACACTTTAACCATCTTGTTAACTCCGGGTGGCAGATCATCTCCCGCAGTCAACTTCTCGATTTTGGAATCATACACCTTTTCGATAAGGCGTTTCTGATGATCAAGACGATTTATAATGCGTTCAATTTCATGTTCCGCCTCTTCACCCTCTTTTATCCTGATGTCTTTAAAATCATCAATCGAGAGGCCTGCAAGCATCTCCATTGTAATCTTTTCCTTGCTTTTGGCAATTATCTTGTCCCCTAGATGCGAATAAAGGGGTGATGCCAGATCCCTTCCGGTAAGAAGAGTTTCGATTCTCGCCCGTGCAGCAGAGGTTACTATCTTGACTTCATCTTCACGGTCTTTGTTGAGCACCTTGATTTCTTTCTGCTCTATCTGCATCGTGCGCTCATCGCGGTCCTGGCCACGTCTGTTGAATACCCTGGCATCAATGACCGTACCTTCTATTCCGGGAGGTACCCTGAGGGATGAATCCTTGACTTCACTCGCCTTTTCACCAAATATTGCCCTCAGTAATTTCTCTTCAGGGGTAAGCTGAGTTTCGCCTTTGGGAGTAACTTTACCTACCAGAATGTCCCCGGGTTTAACCTCTGCACCGACGCAGACGATTCCTGAGTCATCAAGATTTTTCAGTGCCTCTTCACCGGCATTTGGTATATCGCGGGTTATTTCTTCGGTTCCAAGCTTAACATCTCTTGCCATTACTTCAAATTCTTCAATATGAACAGATGTGTAGAAGTCTTCCTTTACAACGCGCTCGCTAATGAGAATGGCATCCTCATAATTATATCCGCCCCATGGCATGAATGCGACTACCAGATTTCTGCCAAGTGCTAGTTCTCCCATATTTGTTGCCGGCCCGTCTGCAACAATTTCACCTTTTTTAATATGCTGTCCTTTCTTGACGATGGGGCTCTGGTTAAAGGATGTATTTTGATTGGCCCTTTTAAACTTTGTCAGCTTATAAATATCTATCCCTGAGTCATCCTGCTTCTCAGATATCTTATCAGCCATAATAACTATACGCTGACTGTCGACATCTCTTACTATTCCGTCTCTTTTTGCAACTACGCAGACACCCGAGTCTCTTGCAATCAGGTGCTCCATGCCTGTTCCAATCATCGGAGGCTTGGGAAAGAGTAGAGGTACTGACTGGCGCTGCATGTTCGATCCCATGAGTGCCCGGTTTGCGTCATCGTGTTCAAGGAAAGGAATAAGGTTGGCTGAAACGCTGAACAACTGGTTTGTAGCTACGTCCATAAGCGTTACCTGCTCTCTTGGAACAATGCCGTATTCGCCGTTTTTCAGCCGGACTCTAACCATATCGGCAATTATCTTGCCTTTTTTATCAATAGGTTCGGTTGCCTGAACAACAACTTGCTCATCTTCTTCCATGGCGCTCATATAGTGCATTTCTTTAGTAACTACACCGTCTTTAACAGTATAGTACGGCGTCTCAATAAATCCGAATTCGTTCACCCTAGCATATGTAGAGAGCGATACGATTAGACCGATGTTCGGTCCTTCCGGTGTTTCTATCGGGCATATACGGCCGTAATGCGACGGGTGAACATCACGCACTTCAAACACAGCGCGTTCCCTTGTCAAACCGCCTGGGCCCAGTGCGGAAAGCCTTCTCTTATGTGTAATTGCCGAAAGCGGATTTGTCTGGTCCATGAACTGTGATAATTGACCTGAGCCAAAAAATTCCCTGATTACAGCGCTAACGGGTTTTGGATTTATAAGGCTGTTCGGCATTATTGTTTCTACATCCTGAAGACTCATCCGTTCTTTGATAGCCCTTTCCATTCTTACAAGCCCAATTCTATACTGATTCTCAAGAAGTTCGCCGATTGAACGGACTCGCCTGTTTGACATGTGGTCAATATCATCAACAGCTCTGCCCTGCACACCGTCTTTCAATTCCATCAGATACTTGATTGTAAGGAGAATATCTTCCTTTCTGAGAATTGTAAGATCAAGAGGGGCATCCTCGTCATTTATATGAAGCTTTCTGTTGATTTTGAGCCTTCCGACCCTTGAGAGATCATAATAGGATGAATTGAAGAACAGGTTTTCAAAGAAAGTCGTAGCAATCTCCAGAGTTGGAGGATTTGACGGCCTCAAACGCCTGTATATTTCAATTATTGCTTCTTCAGCTGTGTCCAGTTTGTCAAGAGCCAGAGTCTTGGAAAGCGAAGAACTGTAATTTATTTCATCTATATATATTGTTTTTATTTCTTTAACATCTTCCTCATTCAATTTCTCTAATAAATCAGCAGAAAGTATTTCATTCGCTTCTATAATTATTTCTCCGGTCGCTAGATTAACTATATCTTCGGCAATTATCTTGCCAAGGATATCCTTCTCGTTGCATACCATCGGCTCGAGAACCTTACCCGATAACTTCTTAACTGTAGCAGCTGTAATTTTTTTGCCTGCCTTTATTGCGGGTTCTCCAGAACCTTTAACTTTTATATCATGCTCTGCCTTAAGACCAACAAGGCTTTGCAGATCAATATGTTTAAGGACATTGTCATCACCGATCGAATACCTTTCCTTAAGATAATACATTCCAAGAATGTCCTGGTTTGTATATCCCAACGCTTTTAAAAGCGTTGTGGAAGTCATCTTTCTTCTGCGATCTATCCTCAGATAGAGTATTCCTTTCGCATCGAAATCCAGATCTATCCAGGAACCTCTGGCAGGGATAATTCTAGCTGAATAAAGTATCTTTCCGCCTGTCGCTGCACGTGCAGTAGATTTATCAAAAAATATTCCGGGAGAACGATGTAGCTGGCTGACAATGACCCTTTCAGTACCGTTGATTATAAATGTTGCTGCAGGAGTCATGAGAGGAATTTCACCGAAATATACTTCCTGTTCTTTTATATCCCGGATGCTCTGCGTCTGCGTTTCCTCATCCCTGTCATATACAACGAGTCTTACTTTTAGATTAACAGGAGCAGCATATGTAAGCCCTTTTTGTACACATTCATCAATGTCATATTTGGGCTCGCCCAGCTTATATTCAACATATTCGAGAGACGCATACTCGTTGAAATCCTTTATCGGGAAAACAGACCTGAAAACACTTTCAAGACCAATATTTTTTCGTTTTTCTGGAGAAATATCTTTCTGAAGGAATGCACTGTACGATGTCTTTGGAAGTTCGACAAGGTCAGGCATGTCTATCATGGAAAATCTCTTTGCAAAACTTTTTCGCCTGATTTCGGGATAGGAAAGAATGTCTTTCATCATTTACGGCTAATCCCCTTTTTCTTTATAGTAAAAGCAAAAATCCAGGACACCACCATAAAGGAAGTGTCCTTTCTGTCTTTTTCTGAAAACAGTGGTGAACTTGTCCACCTGCTGATTTCAATAAATTGTTGACCGATTGGTCTCCTGCCACAAACAGGCTTACTTAATTTCTACTGCTGCGCCCTGCTCTTCAAGTTTCTTCTTGGCGTCCTCGGCTTCCTGTTTGGAAACCTTCTCAACTACTGGTTTGGGAGCACCTTCGACAAGGTCTTTTGCTTCCTTGAGTCCAAGGTTCGTAAGAGCCCTTACAACCTTGATAACCTGTATTTTCTGTGCTCCTGCATCCTTCAGAATCACATCGAATTGAGTTTTCTCCTCAACAGGTTCAGCAGGACCTGATGCCGGGCCGGCTGCAACAGCAACTGCAGGGGCTGCCGCACTTACACCAAATTTCTCTTCAAGCTCTTTAACAAAACCTGCGAGCTCTAAAACTGTCATATTTTCAATAAATTTGATTACGTCTTCGCGTGAAATACTCATGTTTTTATATTCTCCTTATAAATTATCTTATTCTTGAGTCTGTGATTTTTTTTCTTCAACAGCTTTTAAAACATACATAAGCTGACGCACCATGGCTGCCAGAACACCAACAAAATTAGTTGCAGGTGCATTCATGGAGCCAAGCATTCTGGCAATAAGTACTTCTTTGCTTGGCATACCTGCCAGATCCTTGACATCTTCTTCAGTCAGAAACTGTGATCCTAAAACACCACCCTGAATTTCCAGATTTTCATTTTTCTTCGAAAATTCCACAATGGCCTTTGCCAGCGCAACAGGATCAGCAAACGCTATGGCAATTGCTGTAGGCCCCTCCAGCAGCGGATTGAGCCCTGTCGCATTTGTCCCCTCTGCTGCAAGTTTAAGAAGCGTATTCTTGACAACCTGATATTTGCCACCGGCCTGTCTGATTCCACCTCTCAACAGGGTGACCTGTTCAACAGTAAGTCCTTTATAGTCTGTTAGGAAAACAGCACCGCTTTTACTCAGTTCATCATGAAGCTTTTCGACCAGTTCCGATTTTTCTGTCCTATTCAATCGCTACCTCACCCCCTTTGTTTTTTAATATCCCGTTAAAGGATACCCTCGGGGTATATTCACCCAGGTTTAGGCGGGAAATTAAGCCTTTTGTTTCTGGGCACCCGCTGTCTTTAACCAGGACTGTTTATTATTTTACCAACGCCACTGCATCAACCGGATCAATCCTGACTCCGGGACCCATGGTGCTGGATAAAGCGACTCCTTTTATGTATGCACCTTTGCTTGAAGAAGGCTTCAATTTCCAGACCACTTCGAGCAGCGCTTTTAAATTTTCCTGTAGTTTTTCCTTTCCAAAGCTGACCCTTCCTACACTGCAGTGAACTATTCCTGTTTTATCAACCCTGAATTCAATTCTGCCCGCCTTCATTTCGCCTACCGTCTTGGCAACGTCAAATGTAACCGTTCCCAGTTTCGGGTTAGGCATAAGCCCTCTAGGCCCTAGAATTCGGCCAAGTTTTCCTACAAGGCCCATCATATCGGGAGTTGCAATAACCTTATCAAACTCTAGCCAGCCTCCCTGTATCTTTTCTGCAATGTCTTCCGACCCTACAAAATCTGCTTTGGCTTCCTGTGCTTCCTTTTCCTTATCCCCTTTTGCAAATACAAGTACACGGGTTGTTCTGCCTGTACCGTGAGGCAATATGACGGAGCCCCTAACCATCTGGTCTGCATGTCTGGGATCGACACCTAGTCTGAATGCCACATCAACACTCTCATCAAACTTGGTATATTTGCAGTCCAGGACAAGGGATATTGCTTCCTCGAATGAATATTTCTTCTGTGAGTCAACCTTTTTTCTGGCTTCGTTGTATTTCTTGCCAATCCTTGCCATTAACGGTTCTCCTTTACTCTACTACTTCTATGCCCATACTGCGGGCGGTTCCAGCAATGATGTTCATTGCCATATCTATGTCGACCGTATTAAGGTCTTTCATTTTTGTTGTAGCGATCTCTTTTACCTGGGCTTTCGTAACTTTCCCAACCTTTTCCATTAAAGGATTCGAAGAAGCTTTTTCAAGTCCTGCAGCCTTTATTAAAAGGCGGGATGCAGGAGGGCTTTTAGTAATAAACGTAAAAGTTCTATCCTGATATACGGTTATTACAACAGGTATCAGAAAACCTTTCTGTTTTTCTGTCTGCGAATTGAAAGCCTTACAGAATTCCATGATGTTTACCCCATGCTGTCCCAGAGCCGGTCCCACTGGTGGAGAAGGTTTTGCCTCCCCTGCAGGGATATGAATTTTGATCTTAGCGGTTACTGTCTTTGCCATTTGCTACCCCTTAGAACTATTTCTTGGTTATCTGGTCGAAATTAAGCTCAACCGGCGTTGATCTGCCGAATATGCTTACCAGTACCCTTACTTTTCCTTTGTCAGGTTTAACATCGTCTACCACTCCATTGAAATTCTGGAAGGGTCCTTCGTTTACTGTGACTGAATCCCCAACTGCAAAATTGCACTTGAATTCCTTTCCTGACATTCCCTCTTCAAGCTGAGTCTTAAGCTTTTCAACTTCATGCTCCGGAATCGTAGATGGCTCGTTTCTGCCCCCTACAAATCCTGTAACTTTAGGAGTTCCCATAACTACATGCCAGGTTTTGTCGGTCAGAAACATTTTTACGAGAATATATCCTGGGAAAAACTTTTTGCCACCGCCTTTTTTTGGTTGACCATTCACCTGAGGCTCAATCGGCGTCGGTACAAGAATATCGGTAAAAAATTCTTCGCATTTATATGCCTTTATGCGCTCTTCAAGCGAACGTTTGGCCTTCTGTTCATAATTGGAGTAAGTATGCACTACGTACCACTTATGTTCCATATTATTTTACCATCCAAAAACGAGTTTAAAAAGGCCTGATATACCAATATCAAGAAGTGACAGAATTATTGAAACCGCAGCACACATTATAAACACTGCAACCGTTCCTGTAGCAACCTCTTTCCTGCCAGTCCATGTAACCTTTTTAAGTTCTGCTCTGACTTCCTTGAGATATCTTGTTATCCCGTTTATAAATTCTTTCAATTTTTCCATCTATATCATCCATTTTGGCAGGCCAGGAGGGATTCGAACCCCCAGCATCCGGATTTGGAGTCCGGCACTCTACCAGTTAGAGTTACTGGCCTGCATTCATTATCCTACTTTGATTCCTTATGCAGCGAGTGCGTCCGGCAGAAGGGGCAGAATTTCTTAATCTGAAGTTTTTCCTGCTGTTTCTTCTTGTTTCTTGTTGTCATATAATTGCGTCTCTTGCACTCAGAGCATGCCAAAATAACCGAATCTCTCATATTTTTATCCCGCCTGTTTTACTCGATAACCTTAACTATGACGCCTGCGCCTACTGTTCTTCCACCCTCTCTTATAGCAAACCGAAGTCCTTCCTCCATCGCTATCGGATGTATCAGGCTCACCTGCATCGTTATGTTGTCCCCGGGTATTACCATCTCAACTCCCTCTGGAAGCTTGATGTCTCCCGTTATGTCCGTCGTCCTGAAATAAAACTGCGGCCGGTATCCCGTGAAAAACGGCGTGTGCCTGCCTCCCTCTTCCTTCTTCAATACATACACCTCCGCCATAAACTTCGTGTGCGGCGTTATCGATCCAGGCTTCGCTACTACCTGACCCCTCTCTACTTCCTCTCTCTTCGTCCCTCGAAGCAGTACTCCTATATTGTCACCGGCTCGACCTTCGTCCAACGTCTTCCTGAACATCTCAACTCCGGTGCATACCGTCTTTATCGTCGGTCGTATCCCTATTATCTCTACCTCATCACCAGTCTTTATTATCCCACGCTCACACCGACCCGTTATTACAGTTCCCCTTCCAGATATCGTAAATACATCCTCAACCGGCATCAAAAACGGCTTGTCTATATCCCTCACAGGCTCAGGAATGTAATTGTCTACCGCATCCATCAGCTCAAATACACACTTCGCATCCGGACTATCCGTATCATCAGCATCAAGAGCCTTCGTCGCACTCCCGCGTATTATCGGTATCTCATCCCCAGGAAATTCATACGACGTCAGCAACTCCCTGAGCTCCAACTCAACCAACTCTAAAAGCTCCGGATCGTCTACCTGGTCTATCTTGTTCATAAACACTACCATCGCAGGCACGTTAACCTGCTTCGCCAACAGTATATGCTCCCTAGTCTGAGGCATCGGCCCATCCGACGCAGCTACAACCAGTATCGCTCCGTCCATCTGCGCCGCCCCGGTTATCATGTTCTTAATATAGTCAGCATGGCCAGGACAATCTATGTGCGCATAATGCCTCCTCCCAGTCTCATACTCAACATGCGCCGTGTTGATCGTTATCCCCCTCTCCTTCTCCTCCGGCGCCTTGTCTATCTGATCATACGCTACATACTCCGCCATACCCTTCTTCGCCAAATGCTTCGTTATCGCTGCCGTTAATGTAGTCTTCCCATGATCTATGTGCCCGATCGTCCCTATATTAACATGCGGCTTCGTCCTCTTAAATACTTCCTTGGCCATGTCAGAACCCCCTTTCTCTTATTTCTATTTTTCTTTTTTATACGCTATTAGTGGAGCCCACATCCAGGATTGAACTGGAGACCTCGTCCTTACCAAGGACGTGCTCTACCAACTGAGCTATGTGGGCATCTCTGCCAGTTCTTTGAGGGAAAGTGGAGCGGGAAACGGGATTCGAACCCGCGACCCTCAGCTTGGAAGGCTGACGCTCTAGCCACTGAGCTATTCCCGCATATCCGTTAAGATGAACGCAGTCAATATCGACCATCGTCTCCTGCGATCCCTCTTTTCAAGCTTAATTATGGTGGAGGGGGGTGGATTCGAACCACCGAAGGCTTCGCCGGCAGATTTACAGTCTGCTCCCTTTAGCCACTCGGGAACCCCTCCGCATTTTCTAAAGCTGGAGATGGGACTTGAACCCGCAACCTGCTGATTACAAATCAGCTGCTCTGCCGATTGAGCTACTCCAGCCCATTCTGCGCACACCTATTCTATACGCAGATTCCGTCTCTAAACAATGAACTACTAAAAGTCAAGCTTTAATCTTGTATTTATTGATAATTCCTAAAATAAAATATCTACAATATTTATAAGCATCATGACTGCTGATAATTATAAAAACCCTTGCCCGTTTTTCTCCCCAACCAACCCGCTTCTACATATTTTCTGAGCAGCGGACAAGGGCGGTATTTTGAGTCGCAGAATCCGTCATAAAGAGTTTGCATTATTGCCAGACAGGTATCAAGCCCGATAAGATCGGCAAGCGCCAAAGGTCCCATCGGGTGGTTCATTCCCAGTTTCATGACCGTATCAATTGCATCAGCTGTACCGACTCCGTGATAGAGGCAATATACAGCCTCATTTATCATGGGCATGAGTATACGGTTGGCTATAAAACCCGGATAGTCGTTAGCTTCGGCTGGTGTTTTTCCCAACTTGATTGATAAATCCCATGTTAGCCTGAATGTCTCATCCGAAGTTGCTATACCACGAATAATCTCAACAAGCTTCATAACCGGAACAGGGTTCATGAAGTGCATTCCGATAACATTGTCAGGTCTCTTTGTTTTAGCTGCAATACGGCCAATCGGGATGGATGAGGTGTTAGAAGATAGAATGGCGTGTGGCGGACATACATCATCAAGGGTCTTAAAAATGCCATACTTGATATCTTCCCTTTCGCTTGCAGCCTCAACGATAAACTCTGCTGCGTCCATGTCTTTCAAATTAGTACTAAGCTTTATTCTGCCTAAAGTGGCATCCTTTTCATCGTTTGACATCTTACCCTTTTCAACATTCTTTGCCAGAAGATTGGATATGTTGTTGAATCCCTTTTCAACAAACTCCTGGGCAATATCATTCATGACAACATTAAGTCCACTCATTGCAGCAACCTGGGCAATGCCGTTACCCATCTGACCTGCACCGATTACCCCGAACGTCTTTATTTCCATGTCTTTTCTCCCTTCTATCTCTTTACTACCAGTGCGACAGCTTCTCCGCCGCCAAGGCACAGCGAGGCCAGCCCTGTCTTAAGATCTCTTTTTTCCATCTCATATAAGAGCGTGGTCAGAACCCTTGCGCCGCTTGCACCGATTGGATGCCCGAGAGCAACGCTTCCGCCGTTCACATTGACCTTTGCCCTGTCTAGTTTGAGTTCTTTTTCGATAGCACAGGAAGAGCCGGAAAATGCCTCATTCACCTCAAACAGATCAACATCGTTCAGGCTGATTCCCTGTTTTTTCAGCACTTTAGGAATGGCAAGTATGGGTGCAACAAGAACGTATTTCATGTCAAGGCCGGCCGATGCCTGAGCGCCTATGGTGGCCATGATCCTGCATCCCAGTTCCTGAGCCTTCTCCCGTGCCATCACAACAACCGCAGCAGCCCCGTCGGAAATTACAGACGCGTTTCCTGCAGTTCCTACGCCTCCGTTTTTCTTGAATGCGGAAGGCATTTTAGCCAGAACCTCATAAGGAGTCGGTTTCGGACACTCATCGGTGTCGAACATGGTTATATTTCCCTTCCTGTCTTTTATAGGTACCGGAACAATTTCATCCTTGAATATTCCCGATTCTATGGCCGCAAGCGCCCTTTTGTAGGATTCCTCGGCAAACCTGTCCTGATCTTCACGGGATATCCCGAATTTTTCCGAACAGAGTTCATTAGACACCCCCATGTGAAAATCATTGACGACATCCCAGAGGCCATCGTGAACCATGTGGTCGCGGATCGCCCCATCGCCCATGCGGTAGCCGAATCTGCCCTTTTCAAGATAGTAGGGGGCCATGCTCATGCATTCCATGCCGCCCGCTACTACAACATCCGCATCGCCGCATTGAACTGCCTGTGCGGCAAGCATAACGGCTTTGAGGCTGGAGCCGCACACCTTATTTACCGAAATGGCCTCGACTTCCCATGGCATGCCCGCTTCTATCACCGCAAGCTTTCCGGGATTCTGACCGTATCCGCAGGGAAGCACTATGCCCATTATCGCTTCGTCTACATCCAATTTTTTTATGCCGGCCCTCTTCACAGCTTCATCTATAACAATGGCACCGAGCTTTACCGCACCAAGATTCGCCAGCGTCCCGCTGAATGATCCCAATGGTGTCCTTACTGCACTGACTATGACAGCTTCCCTCATGAACGTTTCCTCCAATCTTAAGAAAAGTTCCCTTTGGATAAACGAGCGGGACTGCAATTTCAAGCAAAATCGATTTGTAAAAAAATGTAAACCTGTCTTGAAAAGAAAAAAGCAATATTGTTAATAATTCATCCATCTTTTTCAGGGAGGGTTAAAGAGTTATGGATATTCAGGAAGTCACCAGAAGGATCGAACAGGAAAGCCTTATTTTCAGACAGGTCTCCAGCGAGATAGGAAAAGTCATCGTTGGCCAGAGAAATCTCGTCGAGCGCATGCTTATAGGGCTATTATGCAACGGACATCTCCTGCTTGAAGGCCTGCCGGGACTCGCAAAAACCACGGCTGTCAAGACCCTGGCGCAGGTTATCAACACCTCTTTCCAGCGCATACAGTTCACGCCGGACCTTCTGCCTGCTGACATCATCGGAACGCAGATATACCGCATGGAAGCAGGTGCTTTCGAGGTCAAGAAAGGGCCCATATTCCATAACATCATACTGGCCGACGAGATAAACCGCGCTCCGGCAAAGGTTCAGAGTGCCCTGCTGGAGGCCATGCAGGAGCGGCAGGTAACCATCGGAGAGACAACGTTCAAGCTGGGCAGCCCGTTCCTTGTCCTGGCAACACAGAACCCGATCGAGCAGGAAGGCACCTATCCTCTACCCGAGGCCCAGATCGACCGCTTCATGCTGAAGATAAAAGTGGGTTATCCCACAGAGGCCGAGGAAAAGGAGATCATGCAGCGCTCATACATGGACGTCAGCGAAGACGTGAAGGCCGTGATCGAGCCCGAGAAGCTCAGTCAGGCAAGCCAGACAATGAAGAGCATCCACATGGAAGACAAGCTCATGGACTACATAGTCAGGATAACGAACGCAACGAGGCGCCCCAAGGATTTCGGCCTCAAGGTCGGCCCCCTCATAAGCTACGGAGCATCGCCGAGGGCTTCAATCTGGCTTGGGCTGGCATCCAAGGCATACGCCTTCCTGATGGGGCGCGGCTATGTCATACCGCAGGACATAAAGACCATGGCGCCTGATGTGCTGAGGCACCGCATCATACTGAGCTATGAGGCGGAGGCCGAGGGAAAAAGCACAGACGAGATAATAGAGGCCGTACTCGAGCGTATAGAGGTCCCTTGATGCTCTCGGAAGAAATACTTTCGAAGATCCAGAAATTCCATTTTCACTCCCGCCACATGGCCAACGAGATGTTTGCGGGACAGTACGTGAGCGCCTTCAAGGGCCACGGCATGGAATTCTCCGAAGTACGCGAGTATCAGTCAGGCGACGACATACGCTCAATCGACTGGAATGTCTCGGCAAGGAACGGCCGTCCCTTTGTGAAGGTGTTTCACGAAGAGCGCGAACTGACGCTCATGTTGCTCATAGATATGTCCGGCTCGCAGCAGTTCGGAACTAAAGGACGCTTCAAGAGGGACGTCATGGCCGAAATTGCCGGTATGCTCGCATTCCTCGCCATCCGCACGAACGACAAGGTGGGTGCAATACTCTTCACCTCTCAGGTTGAAAAATTCCTTCCCCCTAAGAAAGGGGCGAATCACGTATGGAGGCTCATCAAGGAAATATTCACATTTGAGGCCAAAAGACCCAGGACCGGCATAAGCTCGGCGCTCACTTATCTCAACCGGGCCGTTAAAAGGCATGCAATCGTCTTTCTGCTTTCGGACTGTATGGATGAAGGGTTCGAGAAAAGCCTCAGGCTCACGGCAAAAAAGCATGACCTCACGATACTGCGCGTTACGGACCCTGCCGAATCCGAACTTCCTGATGCAGGCCTCATACGCATGAGAGACCCCGAGACCGGGGAATGCGCGGTCATTAATACTTCCAGCCCACAGGTAAGGCAGAGATGGAAGATGGAAAAGGCCCAGCAGGACGCCTATCTGAAGACCATAACTTCGGCATGCGGTGTGGACGTTGTAGACATCAGCACCACTAGCGACGTCATGGAACCTCTTTCCATGCTCTTCCTCAGAAGGAGAAACCGGATCAATGCCTGAAAAGTCCTTCATCCGCCATATATTGTCTTTCGCCGCGCTCATTTTTTGCACCGCAGTCCTTATGGCCGCAACGCTTCAGCCGAACGCAGTGAAACCTTCAGACACGGCAATACCCGGCGGGGCATTGAAAATCACGGCCGGTCTCAGCCCGGCCTCTGCCAAGGTCGGCGACACAGTGACATTAAACCTGGCATTTACCCTGCCCAAAGGATGCAGGCTTGGGGACAGGCCCGAGATCACCGGCATTGAAAATCTCAGCATCACAGACGTCAATCCATATCCCGGCGGTATTAAACTGATTTTTATTGCAGACTCACTCGACAGCATACCTATCGGACCGGTTAAGATAAGCTATCTGAACGGCAGGGGAGAAATGTTGACCGCTCAGTCGGACGCCCTCATACTGAAGATCAGCAGCAACATGAGTTCAAGCCCGGACAAACAGCAATTAAGGCCCATTCAGGACATCATCCCAGCTTACCCGCTCTGGCTGCCGTGGGTTCTCATAACGGCACTGGCTGTAATTATAATAGCATGCGCTGTTGGCATTATCCTGTGGCTTAAGAAACGCTCAGCAAGAAGGCAAAGCATTCTGGCCGCACCGCCGCATGTACGTGCGAGGAATGACCTCGAACAGCTTGAGGCATCCATGCTTTACGAATCCGGCAGCATAAAGGAATACTATTTCCGGTTCTCCGAAATCATGAAGAGATACCTGGAAGAAATCAGGGAATTCCCCGCGGCCGAATCCACAACAGAAGAAATATCCCAGCTGATTACCCTGGATGTCGACCGGGAACTGCTGGCCATCCTGAAGAGGGCGGACATGGTGAAATTCGCCGACAGCATACCTTCCCCATCCCAGAAGGCCGGGGACATCGCATCCGCATTCGAGTACATTTCGGACACATCACCCGAATCGAAAACTGTACAGGTGGAGGCGGCGCAATCATGAGTTTCCGCTTCGCATACCCTGTGCTGATGTTCGTGCTTCTTGCTCTGGTCTTTTTATGGCTGTTCCTCGAGACAAGGCGCTTTAATTCATCGGCTGTCTTTTCGACAGCATCGGCCCTTAAAAGACTCATGAACGGCGGAGAAAGGCTGAAGGCACGGCTGCCCCTTATTCTGGCCTCCTCGGCCCTTATCCTCCTGTGCGTTGCCGCAGGCCGCCCACAGCTCTACAATGTCGAACACGAGACCATTTCTCCGGGCGTTGATATAATCCTCTGTCTGGATGCATCGCGCTCGATGGAAGCCATGGACTTCACCCTCAACGGTGAACCCGTGACCCGCCTCACTGCTATCAAGAAAGTCGTGGCGGAATTTATAAAGGAACGCGAACATGACAGGATGGGCATAGTCGTCTTCGGAGCCGAGGCATACACGCAGGCGCCTCTCACCATGGACAAGGGTCTTCTCCTTCAGCTTGTCGACAAAATGCAGACAGGGATGGCAGGCGACAGCACTTCCATGGGCGACGCAATCGCCATCAGCGCAAAACGGCTCAAGGACATCAATGCACCGTCGAAGATAATCATACTTGTTACAGACGGACGAAGCAACACAGGCAAGCTGTCTCCGCAGCAGGCTGCAGAGGCCGCCAGGGCGCTGGGGATAAAGATCTATACGATAGGCGTTGGCGGACACGGAAGGGCTCCGATCAGAATAAATACGCCGTTCGGACAGCAGGTGGGCTATATCGATGACGACCTCGACGAGAACACCCTGACTGACATAGCCGGAATAACAGCCGGCCGTTTCTTTCTGGCATCCGACACCAAAGGGCTCGAGGATATCTACGGCATCATAAACAAGGCCGAGACGCGCGATGTCAAGATAAAGGAATTCTTCAGTTTCAAGGAGCTTTACCGCTGGCTGCTCATCCCGGCGCTTGTTCTCCTTTTCGCCGCTCTCGGATTGGAAATGAGCATATTAGGGGTGGTGCCGTGAGCTTCAGCAATGCATGGATACTTCATTTTCTGTGGCTGCTGCCGTTAGTGGCGGCAGGTCTCGTTATATCCGGGCGGCTGAGAACCTCCAGGCTTAAGAGGATAGCTGATCCCGATCTTATTGTGCGTCTCACAGGAAAACCCAGACCAGGTGTGCGCTTCTTCAAGGGCGCGCTCGTCATAGCCGCACTGGGGCTTCTGATTATGGCGCTTGCGGGCCCGCGCTGGGGGTCTCACTATCAGGAGGTGACCCAGAAAGGCGTGGACATAATAGTCTGTGTGGATGCCAGTACCAGCATGCTTGCCTCTGATGTCAAACCCAGCAGGCTCGAACAGGCGAAGCGCGAGGTCTCCGACTTCATAAAGGTTGTGCAGGGAGACCGTGTCGGACTGGTTGCGTTTTCCGGTGAGGCATTTCTCGAATGCCCTCTCACGCTTGACTATTCGGCACTCCAGATGTTTCTCGGCCAGATCGAACCGTCAATGATACCTGTACCGGGAACCGACCTCGGAAAGGCGATCGAGAAGTCGCTGGATGCCTTCGACTACAAATCCGTCACTGACAAGGTGATACTTCTGATCACCGACGGTGAGGACAACGAAGGCAGGGGAAAGGCGGCGGCCGAAAAGGCGAAGGCGAAAGGCGTGAAGATTTATATCTTCGGCATAGGGGCCCCGGAAGGCGCGCCTGTGCCGGAAACCGAAGGCGGAGGCTTTGCAAAGGACAGCGAGGGAAACATGGTGCTCTCCAAGCTCGACGAAAGCGGCCTCAGGGAAATCGCCCGGCTTACCGGAGGCAGTTATGTTCGCGCCGCGGCAGGCGATCTGGACCTCGACATGCTATACTTCGCAGGCATCAAATCTCATACAAAGGCAAGCGAGCTCAAGAGCGGCAAAATCAAGGTCTATGAAGACAGGTTCGTCTGGTTCATTGCTGCCGCCATCCTGCTCATCATGGGCGAAAGGCTTCTAAAAGAGCGCGGCAAACCGCAGGATATTGTAAAGGGCGCATAACATGAAAAACTTAATCATTATTTCGGTCATGCTTGTCATAATCACTTCTGCATTCGAGGCCGCATATGCCGCAAATCCTGACAGGCTTTACAAAAAGGGGGAATATAAAGAGGCCGAGTCCTCATACGCAAAACTCGACCTTGAAAACCCAAAAGACATATCATACCGCTACAACAAAGGCTGCGCCGCCTATCAGCTCAAAGACTACAAAACAGCACAGGAGGCGTTTGCAAGCGTTTATCAGAGGGCAAAGGACGATGATATGCGTTTCAGGGCTGCATACAACCTGGGAAACACCTCCTTCATGGCAGGCGATATGCAGTCCGCTGTGTCATTCTACAAGGAAGCGCTTCACATGAAGCCCGGAAGCGGCGATGCCCGCAACAACCTCGAGCTGGCGCTTAAAAAAATTAAAGAGGAAGAGGAAAAAAAGAAGCAGCAGCAACAGCAGAACCAGCAGAACAAGAATGGACAGGACAACAAACAGCAAAATGACAAGCAGAGAGACAATCAGGCGGACAATCAGCAGCAAAAACAGGATAAGCAGGATAATAAAAACGGCAACAAAAACAAAGATCAGAACAAGCAGCAGCAACAGCAGAACCATCAGCAGCCGCAGAATCTCGCCGGAGAACTGAAGGCCGTAAACCCGGCACAGGTTGACAAACAGGGCAAAACGAGTCAGAAACAGCAGCAGGCGAACTCGCCTGCCAGGGCGCAGGCCGAGGCTCTGCTGGGAAACATCCAGGAGGATCGGTCCCGCTACCATCAGAACCAGTCACAGCAGGACAACGGGTCACCCAAATCGGGCAAGTACTGGTAATGAAAAATATTTCAATCATATTAATTTTAATATTCTGCCTTCTTGTGCCGGGAATTGTCTGGGCCAAGACCGGCATAAGCATCTCACTCGACCGCAACGAGGCAACCGTGGGCGACACGGTGCAGCTTAGCGTCAGCATCGAAGGGGGTTCCGGCGAGCCTCAAATACAGGGACTTCAGGATTTTACTCTCAGCAGGGGCGGAACATCCTCACAGATACAGATCATCAACGGCAGCATGACCAGGTCCAACCAGACCACATACATACTACAGCCTAGAAAGACCGGAACCTTTACCATAGGACCGGCAAGCATAACCGTCTCGGGAAGGACATACTCAAGCAACACCGTACATTTGAGCGTTTCCAGAGAGGTAAATAGCAACGCCGGTGCGGCAGGCCCGCTTTCTCTTACTGCGAGCCTGTCTTCGGCAACCGCCTATCCCGGGCAGCAGATAGTGTATACGCTCAAGCTCTTCCGTTCGGTCAGGGTGAGCGACGTCTCGGTTCAGCTCCCTGAGACGAAAGGGATATCTTTCAAACAGATGGGCGAACCTTCCGAATACCAGACGACAGCGGGAGGAAGGGCGGTCCAGGTCCTGGAAGTCAGATATCTCTTAAGCTTAAGCAAACCCGGCGAATACAGGATCGATCCCGCATCGATGAAGATGAGCGTCTATGACCAATCGCGCCGCAGCAGGCAGGATTTTTTCAACGATCCCTTCTTCGAATCACGCGGCAGACCGGCAGGTGTTTCGTCCGGGGCACTCAAACTCAGCGTAAAGCCCTTCCCGCAGGAAGGGAAGCCTGCAAACTTCACGGGTCTCGTGGGCAGGTTCGACATGAAGACGCAGCTTGACCCCGCACAGCTTAAAACAGGCGACTCCGCAAACATGACCATAACGGTAAGCGGCGAAGGCAATGTGAACATGATACCGGATCTTGCCCTGGCTGATATGGATGGCCTCAAGGTATATCCTGACCAGCCCAAGATAGAATCGGACACGACATCGGGCGGGGAAACCGGTTCAAAGACCATGAAATGGGCCATCGTGCCGAAGAAGCCTGGCATCTACGAGCTGCCGCAGTTCGGTCTCACATATTTCGATACGGCCTCCGGCAGCTACAGGACTATAAAATCGCCTTCGCTCAGGCTTGATGTTTCCCAGGGTGAGTTTGATTCCGGACAGGCCCCTGCCACCGGCAGCCAGCAACCGGCAGCAGAGACAAGCACCAAATCTGAAGTAAAGGAACTGGGCAGGGATATCCTTCCCATACACACCGATGCCGGAGATATGCGGCAGGGCTTCAGCGCCATGAGAAACATCTTCGTCACATCGATAATCCTGCTCATTCCCACTTTCGTCTGGCTTGCCGTTGCATTAGTTGTCAGGCGCAGGAAATGGGGCATCAGGAATGAAGGCGCCATTAAGGCCAGAAAGGCGGCGGATGTTTTCTGCTCATCCATGACCAGCCAAAAGCTCAGCGCAAACCAGAGCATTGAAGCCGTGCGGACTTTCCTTAATGACAGGTTCGAACTCTCCTACGGCATCATCACGCCGGAAGAGGCTTACGACATCCTCACTGACCGCGGCGTCGAACAGGCGGATGCAGGAGAACTCAAGAAGACACTCTCGGACCTCCAGCAGTCCATCTATACCGGGCAAGGCGACATGCCCGCGAAAACCGTCATTGATCTGGCCGGGCTGATTAAACGCATTGACAGGGAGGCAAAATGAAACGCTTCATCATGAGCATATTGACGCTAACCTCAATGCTCCTTGCCATCGGCATCTCAAACGCATACGCAACGAACGCCGAAGATGACTTTTTCAAGGCCAACCAGGCATACAGGAACGGCGACTACACGGATGCCATACACCTTTATTCAAAACTTTCCGGCAAAGAAAACCCTTCACCCGATATTTTATACAATCTGGGGAATGCATATTTCAGGCTCGGAGACAAAGGTTACGCCATACTCAACTATGAACGCGCAAGGATATCGCTTCCCAGGGATGCTGACCTCAATTTCAACCTCGGCTATGTCAGGGACAGGCTGCAGGACGCTGTCGAGCCTCCCGGACCGCCTCTGCAATCAGTATTCTTCTGGCTTGATTCCATGAGCCCGAACGAGCTGTTTTTCCTGTTCGCCGTCGCGAACCTCCTTTTCTTTGCTGCATTGATACTCAGGATATTCACAAAGGAGGAATGGGCTTTTGTAATGCTCATTGTTCTGCTCTTGGCATGGCTCGGCGCAGGCGTTTCATTCGGCGTCAAATGCTATCAGACGGCATATGACGACCGCGCCGTCATCCTCTCAAAAGAGACCTCTGTCCTGGCCGGACCGGACCCGAAGGACACTGAACTTTTCAGGCTCCATGCCGGAACAGTCGTCAGGACGGATAAGAGAGAAGGCAGCTGGACATTGATCAGGCTCACCGCTGATAAGCGCGGATGGGTTAAAGATTCATCGATAGGAATGATCAAAGGCTGATTTTCTCTGAGAAATATTTTTCTATATCGAGCAAATCAATAAGATAAAAAACGCTCTCAGAAAATATCCATGTTTTCAGATTCAAAGAATTTGGCAATTTCTTTTTTTCTGAAAAAATAAATCTGGTAGAGATAAAAACATATAATGAGCACACCTATAAATTTGATAATTATACCGAAACTATTTTCTGCAGATATATAGAGAGCAAACACCTCATTTATTATGCCTAAAGCAGAGACTATGAGCGCAAGCGGAATAACCCATGGTTTTATCCTCAATAGCCCATAGCAGATAAGAATATATGCAAGAACCTTGATCCCCGCTCCAATATATATAGAAAAGTCGGATTTCCAAAACTGTAACGCCAGAGCAACTCCTCCCAGAGTAAAAACTATTAATATGTAATAGATATACCTTATTCGGATTATAATAACCTCTACAGGGTTCTTTCTGTGATTTCCCTTTACTGGATCATTCTTGCGGGTATTTATTTCATGTATTACTCGTTCATATCTTTCAGGATACCTGTCTTTATCAATATGGTCACAGACATCATAGAGTTGATCCAATGTATACTTCGTGTAATCAGGTATTTCATCCATATAATCTTATCCTCCTGTCAAAAAAACGATAGTATACTTCAAATGTTGTAATATTTATTCTTAAAGTTTCCCGTCAAGTTTCTCAGCAACTTCCGCCTTGCAGTTGCGGCATGTTTTGGCCCCACGGAATAAAGGCTTACCGCATTCAGGACAATGATAGCGCTCGCAGACTGAGCGCGCCCATTCCACGCTGCCTTCTTCGTCGCCAAGCTCGGCCACTTTTTCCCGCCATACCGGAATTGTGCTTTTCATGACCTTTCTGCCTGTCGCGAAGCCGAAATTCTCGATCATTTCGCACGGCCAGTCCGTGCACTGATGGCATGAATAGAAGCCCTTCGACCTCACGCAATCCCTGATCTTGCACATCGAACAGTAGCCGTACAGCTTCTCTGGAGGTTCAGGCTGCATGCAGCCCAGACAAACGGTGTCCTCGGGTTTTGTGCCGTAAAGGTTTCCCATAACGGACTTGAACTTTTCATTTGCATCACGGGTTGCGATATATACGCCACATGCCCCGCAATAAAGACCGCACGGCGCCATAAGGCTCTTGTTCCTTATCTCTTCTTCGCTCCATCCTTCCATTGTCTTCTCCTTTTTTCTGTTCACTTTACCTTATTACATGGCCTATCCTGCCAAGCCGCTTTAGAATATGTTCCCTGTCCCACGAGAAGTAGAGTATCAGGGCCTTGCCCTTGATGTTTTGTATGGAAAGCGGCCCCCAGAACCTGCTGTCGAAGCTGTTGTCCCTGTTGTCGCCCATGACGAAAACCATACTTCCTGGTACCGTGAATTCGGGCATATTGTCTCTTATGGCGGATTCGCCGCTGTCAATAATCGGTTCGGTATATTTTTCATGTCCGAGAACAAGCTCTTTGCCGTTAATGAATACTTTCTTGTCCTTGATTGCAATCTTTTCACCCGGTAAGGCTACCACGCGCTTTACATAATCCACCGATTTGTCCAGGGGGAACGAGAAAATAATGACATCCCCCCTTTCGGGAACTATGTCCTTTCCCCATATTTTGTCCGTTGTGAAGGGTATGGTGGAACCATAATTAAATTTAGTGGCCAGAAGCCAGTCATTCCTGAATAGTGTATCTTCCATCGACGAACTGGGCACCCAGTATGATCCCAGCAAAAACGCCTTTATAATCATGGCCATCACAAAAGCGATGACAAGGGCTTCTCCCCATTCACGCAATGAGCCTTTTTTTTCTTTCTTGATATTTTCGCTAACCTTTTTTTGCATTAATATGACTCCGTTATTTTCCTTTTTCATGAAACAGCGATCTCCATTTTTGTCCCGGCTGGAATATCTATATCTTTAACTTTTACTATCACTCTCTCATACAAATTGACAGCAGTTGTAAAATCAGCAGCCCTGCCGTTTACAATAACCGATGTCACATTTTCAGACACCGGCAAAGTCATATCAAGAACAAATCCAGCATCAGGACCTGTAGTTATTGTTATTGCCCGGCTGTTTCCGGCAGTTCTTTTTACATCGAGATCAAATCTTGAATCGCCATATGCCAGGCCTTTAAACGACATCTCATTCCACCCGGGAGGAAGATGGGGAGAAAGCTTTACCCTGCCGTCAGGCACATCAGGCACATAACCAGTCAGATGAAAGAGAAAAGCATATCCCATAATGCCGGCCTCCCAGCTTCTATATCGGGCAGATACATCACCTGCAAATCCGAAAGGTTCACGCAAAATACTAAGATGGCCGAAATCATCTACAACTACAGCCTCGTCCAGATTGCCGCTTGCCGAGAAAACATCTTTCCATCGCTCAAATGCAGTATCAGCCATCGGGTGGAACATCTTATCAAGGTTGTTGAGCCAGTAGCCGTGACTCATACCGGTAAGCACACCTTTTTTTATGTATGGAAAGAACAGTCTGTATATGAAAGGAAGTTCTGAATAAAGCAGCCCGTCTGTATGTCCGAGTTCTTTAATCATCTGATTGAAATTACTTTGAACTCTTGCGCTTTCAAGAGGCACATCAAACCAGAGAGGCATGGTATTTACGTCTTCATATGGTTGAATATGAGGGGTACGAGTATCAGTTGCCGCCTTGACGGCATAATATCCCCTGTCTTTAATCCAGAATGTATTTTCTGCGCACTCTCTGACCGAATCGGCCAGGTTGGAAAACAATATGCTGTCATCCGGATACCCCAGCCTGCCGGCCATTTCGGACATGAAATTTGTGGCTCTCATCATGAGAAGCGAAGAATAGAATGACAGAGTCGACTCATCCGGTTCATTGAGCATGTTCTCGCCGAATACGGCCTCCATCAAATCTTCAAAGGTCTCGTCACTGGAAAAATGCATCAGACAGCCATCTACAAACTGCTGATCGAGAAGGGCATGCCTCAGCATTGCCCAGCGTTCCCTCACCGGGGTAATATCCCCTGTTGCACGATAATAGTTTTCATATTGCAGCACCAGGGTGCTCGGACCCTCGGCCCTGGTCCGTCCTGTCATGATGCCCAGATTCGACCAGTCAGGTTCCTGAGGAAGATTCTCCATTTCATATTCAAGCTCGTATGCGTTTGAAAGGTTTCCTTTATTCAACGTCCCAACCCAAAGGTAATCAAGCATTGTTTTATAATCCGCATCAAGACCTATGAGGGGATAAAAAAGCGAAGGGCCGTGTGTATCTCTCAGCCATGAAAAGGAATATTCGCTTATCTGAGACAGGCCTCCTGAAGACGCCTGATTAACCTTTATGGCAATTGCAAGCCCCTTTAGCAGGTCATTGAATTTTTCATCAGGCGTCCTGATTTCCGTTATCTGCGAAGTCCATTTTTCCCACCAGTTTACGGTTGATTCAAGAAGTGCGTCCGCACCTGCGGCTTCCAGCGCTTTAAAAATTTCTTCAGATTCCTCTGTCCCCCTGGTAAAAACATAAGGCAGGAAAACAACCTTTTCTTCGCCGGGTTCAAGCGAGCCGATGTGTATGCTTAATGTACGCAGGTCAATACCTGATGAATAACCGATGCCTATCGGTCTTACTGCAAGCTGTCTGTCGCTGCCGTCGCTTTCAATGGCAGCACCCCTTATAAAACAGTAGCGACCCAGTGTTGAATATATATTCAAACAGGTCTTGTCAAAACGTGTTTGCGAGGTGTTTCGTATGATCCAGATGCTGATAAGCGCATTTTCAGTCCTGATATCATGTTCATATTTCGGGGCAAAGTTGATGCTCGTCCATTCAAGATCATCGTTAAATGAGTCTGCAATTACAACCGGGGCATTTTTAAGTCTCCTTATGGATTGCCTCTTGGACAGATTAAGCTTACCGTCTGCAACAAGTATCGGCACCTTGTCTGAAAACCATCTGGACTTTTTCTGATATGTCGGACCGCCAAGATTGTGCCAGGAGGATAACGGATATTGATTCCCTAGAATACCGAAAACCTTTCCGTTTCCTACACCGATGCAACCAAGTTCTCTAAAAGGCGGTTTGACAGACATGTCAATATCCTGCCGCCACAGGCTCGTATTCAAAAGATAAGGCCTTGAACCGAACCATCCGGGAATATTCTTCTGATTCGGCAGATCATTTCCGGTTTTATATTCATTCGGATGCTGTTCATATACTGACTGGTTATCTTTTGATTCAGAGCATGCACAGGCAGCCAGAAGAACGATGCATATCATTATAACCCGAAAAGACATCCTCATATGATCCTCTCCAAACAAAATGATGTTCAACTATTATGCTTTTTACGATAAGGTTTTCAAGCCTCAACCCCTATTCAAAATTTCAAGTTCTTCGCATAATAGATCTTTTGCTGCCCTGATAAAAACATGCTCAGAGAATCCCGGGGACATATCGGAAATCCCGACAGGAACTTCGACACCGTAACCAAAAACCCTTTCATAAAGCCGGATATCAACAGTAAGGGGTATTACTCCCTGAAGCAGGAAAAAACCTTTTTTCCTTACCTGAGCTGCACCCATTATTTTATGGCCCAGGTATTTCAGTTCAAGCCGTGCTGCCCTGTTAAAACATATATTTGAAAAACCGCCTTCAGAGTCATGAACTTCTGCATTAATGCCGCAAAACCTGAATACCTTTAAAAATATGTCTGAAATTTCCCTGTATGTGCTATGAACATCAGATTTCAAAACGCCAATACATGGGGCACTGATGCTGAAGGTTATATCGTTTGAATGAAGTACAGACCCGCCGCCGGTGGGCCTTTTCAATACGGGTATTTGTGTGTCCCTGTCGGCAAATCTGAATTCCTTCTGATGATAACCTGTTGTGACCGCAGGTTCGTCCCAGTTATAGAACCTTATTGCCCCCGGTATATTTCCTGACATGACTCGACTGAATAATTCCTTATCTCTTGCCATATTCATTTCAGATGGATACCTGCCGTCGGAAACAAAAAACCAGGGGCTCATTGTTTCCCCCCCGGCATTTTTAATCGGGATCATTTTCTGATTTATATTCCTTCAATTATGAATAAAGGGTCTCCATAACCGACCCTTTCACCATCCTGTTTCAAAATTGCCGATACGGTGCCGTTCACATGAGATTCTATTTCGTTCATCAGCTTCATTGCTTCGATTACGCACAGGCATTGCCCCTTTGCTACCCTGTCGCCCACCTGCACAAACGGCTGAGCCTCTGGGACGGAAGCCCTGTAGAAGGTCCCAACGAGGGGTGATGTTACTGTAATAGTCGGCTTTTCTTCAACCTTGTTCATTGACCTTGGCTCTGAAAAAGCTTTTTCAGGCTGCGGCTTTATTCCTCTTACGACATGAATCCTTTCGGGTGTCCATTCGAGTTCGACAATATCTGTCCCTTTGATAATATCAATTATGTCTTTGAGTGTTTTCAGATTCATTCAGCTCACTCTCTCGATATAGGTCCCGTTTCTTGTATCAACCTTGAGAAGATCACCTTCATTGATAAAGAGGGGAACCTGTATTGTAGCGCCTGTTTCAAGCGTGGCGGGTTTTGTTCCGCCGCTGACCGTATTGCCTCTTACACCGGGAACGGTTTCAACAACTTTAAGCTCAAGAAAATTGGGAAGTTCGACACCGATGGGCTTTTTGTTATGGAAGAGTATATCTACAGTGCAGTTTTCTTTCAGATAGCCCAGGGTATCACCCATATGGTCTTCAGTAAGCGCCATCTGCTCATAAGTCTCATTGTCCATAAAATGATAGCCGGAATCATCGTTATAGAGGTAAACCATATTCTTATCTTCGAGGTCGGGCACATCAACCTTTTCTCCTGAACGGAATGTCTTTTCAAGGACACGCCCCGAAATAAGGCTTTTCATTTTCGTCCTTACGAAAGCCCCGCCCTTTCCGGGTTTGACATGCTGAAAATCAACGATGATGAGCGGCTCCTTATCAAGCTCTATCCTGAGTCCCTTTCTAAAATCTGCTGTCGAATATTGCATTGCGACCTCTTAACAATTTTTTCACATCAATCTGTAATTATTATAGCACCCTTAGCAATATTTGTGAGGTGCTTGCAAGAGCTATCTGTCACAAAAAGGCAATCCTCAATGCGCACGCCGAACTTTCCTGCGAAATATGCGGCAGGCTCAATTGTCATGACCATCCCCTCTTTGATTGAATCGCCTGATCTGGGAGAAATTGTCGGCGGTTCGTGAACCTCAATACCTACACCGTGACCCGTACCATGACCATAGCAGTGTTCAAGCCCATTTTCATCAAGATAGCCCCTGGCAAGAATATCTATATCGGAGGCCTTTATCCCGGGGGCAATTCCTTCGATGGCCCTCTGCTGAGCTTCCCACACCTTTGCATAAACATCCCTGAATTCGGCATCCGGCTGCCCGGTGTATACGGTCACGGTCTGGTCGGAGCAATACCCCTGAAATACGCATCCGAAATCGAGGACTACAGCCTCCTTTCTGCCTATTATCTTATCCGTCGGAGAGGCATGAGGCATCGCACTTCTCTGTCCCGACGCAACGATTGTCTCAAATGATGGACCGTCAGCCCCGAACCTCCTCATCTCATATTCTATCTCTATTGCAACATCCCTTTCAGTCCTTCCCCTGATGCCTTTTTCAAGTATGCTCTTCATTACATTTTCTGATATCTTCGCAGCCTGAATTATCTTACTCACCTCACTGGTGTCTTTAATTATCCTCAAATTTCGGAGCACGGTCCCGACAGGTACAAGTTCCACCCCTGAAAACATTCCCTTGAGTTTCACTGCCATATCGAAATCTAGGATGTTAGACTCGAAGCCTATTCTTGAGACTTTTCTTTCTTTTAGAAAAAGGCCTATTTCTTCCCATTTCTGATAAATTTCCTGGACATCATAAGACGTTTCAAGTTCAGCCTGGACCGTATAGCGTGAATCGACAAAGAGCCTTATATGATCTCTCGTAATTACCAGCGCAGCATCCGTACCTGTAAAACCGGTGACCCATAATATATTGGGCCTCGATACAAAAAGAAGCGCATCAAGGCCGTCGGACAGGTATGCCCTGGCCCTTGCTAACCTCGTTTCCATCCGGCCAGTCCCTCAAGGGCAAGGCAGTATCCTATGGGCCCCAGACCCGATATGGTCCCTATGGCTATATCCGAAAAATAGCTGACGTGCCTGAAATCTTCCCTTTTCGCGACATTGCTTATATGTACTTCGACAAACGGAATATCAATTGACAGCATGGCATCGCGCAATGCAACGGATGTGTGCGTGAATCCTCCCGGATTAATAATGATTCCGTCTATTTTTTCAATGCCAGCCTTATGAACCCTGTCAATAAGCTCACCTTCATGGTTTGACTGGAAAAAGCCGATTTCTATTCCGAGTGCCTGTGCCCTGTCTTTAACCATCTTTTCAATATCGGCAAGAGTGGTCGCCCCGTAAACTGACGTCTCCCTTTTTCCGAGCATATTGAGATTAGGGCCGTTAATTATCAGAACCTTCATTTTTAAGCCTCCCAAGCCATTCTTCAAGCGTTTTGATAATGAACATTTTCTGTATCTCAGTGGCCTCTTTTTTTACTTCGGCATTTGTCCTTATTTCATCGAGTGCTGCAAATATGTCAAGCGACTGCTCATAAAGCCCCTGTGCTGCATATACTCTGGCAAGTTCAATCGATTGGCCCGAAACCAGTTCGCTTTCGGGAACTCCTTCAAGAAGGTCCAGCGCCTCGTCATCCTCGGGCCTGAAAGCAATATAGCGTTCAATGCACCTTCTGGACAGGTCTGCCTCGCCCATTTTTGCATATACGGTTCCCAGGTGTTTCAGGGCATCGATCATTTCATCGATCTGGGCCTCTATGCCTGCAAGTATAAGTGCAGCCTGCTGATACTCGCCCATCTTCATTAGCGACATGCCCAGGATTATCTTGTCCCCGGTCGTCGAAATCTCATTCGATGCCTCGATTATTTCGAGATACCTTCCTTCAGCAAACGCCTTTTTTATATCCACGCGAATACCTCTTATATGCATCAAGGATAAAATCCAGTTTCATTTTCCTGACCTCGAAGCCGCCTATTCCCTTAGCCAGAACGAAATTGATGCCCCCGGAAGCGGACTTCTTGTCAACAGCCATCGCCCTGCCGACTCTGCCGGCTGGGGGAAGACCATATCTGCCCGACACCATTCCGTACTTCTCAATAAGCCTTTTAACCCTTTCAAGTTCACTGCTCTTCATCAGGCCCAGCTCACCGGAGAAAAAGCATGCAAACTCCATCCCCATGGCAACCGCTTCGCCATGATGCATTCTATATT
>CAZEMO010000024.1:0-51395 GCA_964513375.1 uncultured Bacteriovoracaceae bacterium
CCTGCCCCTTTCCTCGACATGGCATTCTGCGGGTTCATAGAGCTTAGGCTCAAATATTGTTTCATTCTCCGTGCGGATTATTGCGATCTCGGACTCATCAAACGCTTCAATATCAACCCGGGTATTTTCGCACACATGAAGACACCATGGATTTTCATCAAAACAGCTGTCTCTTCTGATTAGACGGCTGTCTTTTCCCCATTGCAGCCTTATTTCTCCTGCTAACAGCAGGTATGCCTTCTCACATCTCGAATCATCCCTGAAAGAGCCGCCTTCGCCAAGCTTCAGTATCCCGAAATCCATCAGCATCCCGGGAGATATACTGCCTGAAGCGGTTATCTCGTTGTAACCTTTTTTGAATCCTGAGACCTGCCTGATAATCATAAATGCCACCTCATATAAAAGTATTATAGGATAATAATAATTTTACCAGCAGTATCAACGAAAAGGTCTAAAAATATTAACTGTTTTCATCCCGGGAATTGAATAATTGATTATTAGAAAAAATAACCCGCTGTAATTTGGTAGGCAGCGGGCTTTAAAAAGGAGGTCTATAGCGCATAGATTGTGCTATAGATTGATATAGTTACTATAACGCAAGAAATGCATTGTCAATATGATATCAAATATTAAGTTGAGATATCTTATTGTCATCTTATTGTCATTTTATTGTTTTTATGATTTAATATCATACTTAATAAATATTCAGATATGTTTATATAATTAACATTATGAGGAGAAGAACCTGTATGAGAAAAACCCTGTTGAATCGATCAGTCCTAAACCTTATCCTTATTCTCCTTTTCTTCTGTATGACATCCTGTCTTCGCGAGGCCCAAAATCTGGGAACGCCCGTCAAGTCAATGTCAATCAGGGGCTCGATTCTCGTGACCGATCCCGTATCCGGTAGACCGACCTACTATTCAGGTATGTATACCTCATCAGGCACTGCCAGACTGATACGATTTGATTATGCCCTGAACAAAGTGGAATATTTCCCTCTGTCCGGAACCAAGGGTGTATATGGTCTGACTGAAGGGGATGACGGCAAAATATATTGTGGAACGATAATCCCTGCCAGGATATTCAGTTTTGACCCGGTAACGCGTAGCGTGACTGACCTGGGAAGTGCCGCTGGTGAGTCTTATATTTTCGAGCTCCGGAAAGGGCCGGACGATCTTATATACGGATGCACATACCCAAACGCCAAGGTCGTGGTCTATAATCCTGTTCTCGGTGGCATAACCGACCTGGGGAGTATGCATTCAACCGGGAAATACTGCCAGGATGTTGCCATCGCAGACAACGGCAAAATATTCAGCGGAATAGGCACCAGTATTGATCTTGTAGTTTACGATCCTGCAACCCATGAGAAGAAGAGCATCCTCCCGGCAGGCTTTGAAAATGCGGATGCCATTGCACTGCATACCGAAAATGACATCCTCTATGCATCGATTGACGGGACACTTTTCATAATGGATGCAAACGACTATACGGTTCTATTGAAAGTCATCCCGCCCGAAGGCGGGTGGATAGGTACTCATATTCCAAAGTCCGGCGGGTCAGTCATCATTCACGGTCTGCCTGAGGGCTTCATGAAGTATAATGCGGCTGCGGGAGAACTTGAACCCTGCGAAACTCCGGGTTTTAAAACATATGAGTACGACAGTGCAGCTGGCCTTGGATTTGTCAGGGCAGGCGGCAGGCAGCTCTTCGAGGCCCATAACCTTGATACGGGAGAGCTTATCAGCAGGGTCGATGTAAGCGGCGATGGCGACGGCATGGATGTCTTCAGTCTTGAAACCGGCCCTGACGGGTGCATATACGGAGGGTCAGTGAGCCTGCTGCATATGTTCAAATATGACCCTTCTTCCTGCGTACTTAAAGACCTGGGATTCCCATACACTTCAGGAAACGGGGAATTCTACAGCATGCATACATCAGGCGATAAATTATATATGGCAGCCTATTCGTACTCGGAATTAAGCGTTTATAACCCATATGAACCATGGAATCCGGGGGTGAATCCTATGAGAATAGGCCCGGTGGGTGACGATCAGAACCGCCCCCATGCAATGACTTCGTCTGCGGACGGAAGGATATTTATCGGAAGCGAGCCGGACTATGGCGAATATGGAGGCGCGCTGTCCATATATGATCCCGTGAGCGGTACCTTCGAAGGCCACAGGAATATCATCCCGGAGCAGTCGATCCTCTCCCTTACGACAGGAGCTGATGGTTTAATCATCTACGGCGGGTCCAGTACAAGAGGTGGTACCGGCACCGAACCGATTACGGAAAACGCGCACTTCTTCGCATGGGATGCTTTACAGGGTAAGCTTACGCTTGACATAGTGCCCGTATCAGGTGCCGATGATATAGAGGCCCTTGCAGCAGCACCGGACGGCAAAATTTACGGTTGCGCCGACTCCACTGTTTTCGTATTCGATCCGGCGTCAGGTAAAATTATCTATAAACAGCGTGTCTTCCTGGGAAGCATTACAAAAATGGTTACGGGAGCGGACGGCTATATCTACTGCAGGACGAAAAAGTCGATAATGAGATTCAAGCCGCTTTCAGGAAAACTGAAATGGTTAAGCTTCAAAACACTTTTTCAGTCGGATGAGGAGGGTCGAGGCCTTGCCTTGGGACTTGACGGCAAAGTATATTTCGGAGCCGGGACCAAACTCCAGGTTATAGAAAACCGATAGAATATCGGGAATTTCCCGAACGGCCTTCATATACGGTGGGCATAAACTATAATTGCTTGCCAGTACTGACGATACCGTATACATATCTGAAAACGGTTAACGAACTTTTACAGCAATTAGCAGATAGAATAGACGCTCAGGGGGGGGGAAGTGATATGAGTATGACCCGGCGTGATTTTGTAAAATGTTCGGCCGCAGTTTCAGGGCTTGCCGCAGGTTTCTATCCGACATTGTCTTCTCATGCCAAAACGCAGCCGAATCAGAACCAATTCCTGAAGGCACCACCTTTTCCGAAGAGCAGTACAACTTCAAAGGTCTTTATTGAAGGTGTGGCCAGAAATCCGGAAAACCCGATAATCGAAACTGCACTGAGAAATGCTGTCGGCTCATCAACGGATTTTTCATGGCTCGCCAAAGGTGATTCGGTACTTATAAAGCCCGTTAACAACTCAGGCGAGAAATATCCGGCCACCACCCATCCGGAAAGCATAACGTTTATGGTAAAACTCCTCAGGGAAAAAGGCGCAGGCAGGGTGATAGTCAGCGACATGGCCGGCGTCCAGCATGTCAGGCTTACCGGCAATTCCCTTAAAGGATCAACCAGGAACCTGATGAAGAAAAACGGCATACTCCAGGCATCCCTTTCGGCAGGTGCTGAAATGTATTTCCCTGAAGAATCAGGCTGGAACGCATTTTTCGAGGATGGTCCGCAAAAGGGCACATGCTGGAAAAACAGCATCATGGTGCCTAAAATATTAAATGAGGTCGACCATATCATCCTCATGCCGCGGTCATCCCGACATGCGCTGGCCGGCTGCACACTCGGCCTGAAGGCTGCGGTCGGCTACATAAGACATGACTCCAGGCTCGAATACCATCACGATGCATCAACCCTTTTTGAAAAGCATGTGGGCATCAACACGGTTCCTGCAATCAGCAACAGGTTGAGGCTCGTAATCACCACTGCAACAAAAATGTTCGTAACATTCGGGCCTGATAACGGCAAGGTTTATGAGCCTGAGACAGGCCTCATTATCGCATCAACCGACATAACAGCCCACGATATGGTAAGCCTTGCCTGGCTCGAGATGGGCAGGGATAAAGATCCGGCAGGCTGTCCTCTTATTATTACAGACCCTTATGAAAATGCAGACTGGACCGTTGACATAATGAACAGGGCTGTCGTCTATATGCTGGGAGGCGTAGGCGAAGCAAGATCGGCCCAGGTGCTGAAAAGATACCCTTCAGGCTCCATCTGGAACGACCCCACATTAAACGCCGCATTCAGGATATTCGGTACGATACCTGACATATCTCTGATGAATCCCTCAGGTTCGGTCCCTGAAGAAATCATAAAGCAGCTAAAAGCACGGGTATCTACCGTGTAGCTAAAGCGGTTCACCAAGTTCAATACTGTCTTGATATATTCTCTTTGAACTTTTCCGTTATTATCTTTCGCTTGAGCTTCATCGTATGGGTCATCATGCCGTTTTCGACCGTGAAATCCTCCTTCATAAGCATGATCTTCTTGGGGATTTCGTAACCGCCGTATTTGCCTTTCAGGCTTTTTGCAATCTCATCGCTTACATATTTTATAATCTCGGCATTGGCAGCCATTTCATCAATCCCTGTCGGCAGGCCTTTACTTTCCGCATATTTTTTAAGCAGCCTGTAGTCCGGATAAACAAGACAGACATTATACGGCTTTCCTTCGCCGAATATCATCGCATTAAGCGCAACAGGATTAAGTTTGATATCCTCTTCGAGTGACGCAGGAAAAACATACTTGCCGTTTTCAAGCTTGAACTGCTCCTTGATGCGGCCGGTTATGTAAAGGAAGCCGTCCTCGTCGAACCTTCCTCTGTCGCCCGTCCTGAACCCGCCGTCTTCTGTCATAACCGCCTTAGTCTCTTCCGGCTTGTTATGATATCCCAGCATGACGCTCGGTCCGTACACGATGATCTCGCCGTCGGCCGCGCCGGGTTCAACGACCGAGTTGTCGATTTTCACAGTTATACGGTCAAGCAGCTGCCCCACGCTTCCCAGTCTGTACGACCTGAAGCAGTTCATCGTGACGCCGGGTGAAGTCTCGGTAAGGCCGTAGCAGTCGAATACAGGAATCCCTATATCGAAGAAGAACTGAGCCACCTCTATGTTCATCGTCGCACTTGCGGTCAATGCGCCTTCCAGTTTTCCTCCGAACCTTTGCCTGATCTTCTTGAAAACGACTTTGTCAGCTAACTGAAACTTGATTTCATTTATGAGACTTTTGCGGTTTGAAGCCTGAAGTTCCCTCCTCTTTTTTGCAGCACCCACTCCCATCATAAAGAGCTTCTCCGGCAGGCCGCCCTCTTCCTTTATCTTAGAGAAAAGAGCCATGTATATTTTATTGAATATACGCGGGACGGCAATTATGTATCTCGGTTTGATGAGCGCAATATCGTTGAGCAGTGTCTCCGTCTTCTCCATGAAGCCTATCGAACCGCCGAACTGGAACCAGCCGTAAAGCTCGGCACACTGCCCGAAGACATGGGCCCACGGCAGTATCGATATACTGACCGATGTTTCGTTCTGTTCAGGGAATTTGATGTAGCCGCATCTCGCCATGTGCGTATAGTTGCCGTGAGAAAGGAGAACACCCTTCGGATCTCCGGTCGTGCCCGATGTATAAATAATCGTCGCCACATCATAAGGGTCCGGCTTGATGGAAGCAACTGGCGTCTTGGCACCCTCGGCTTCGAGTGCCTTCATGGTCCCCGGTCCATCACCCTCGATAAGTATTATTTTTTCAAGCGAAGGTATCTCCGCAGGGAAATCTTTCACCTTTTCATATATGGATTTCTTGGATACGAACAGCACCTTAACACCGCTGTCCCTGATTATATACTTGCAGATTTTAATGAGTTCGGCCTCATACATCGGGACATATGTCGCACCCCTTCCGTACGAAGCAAAGGCTGCAATCGCCCATTGTGGACAATTGTTTGCAATGATGCCCACTGCATCGCCCTTTCCTACGCCCAGTGTGGCGAGTCCGGCGCGAAGGTTGTCTACTCTCTTTCCAATTTCTCCATAGGTTGACCAGTTCAGAGACTTACCGTCCGCTGATTTGACGCCGAAAAGTTTATTGTTTGTGAAACGGCTTACACCTGACTCGAAAAGGTCGACAAGGTTATCCGGTTTGCTGTACTCCCACCGATGCTGCATGTCTTTTCTCCTTGGATTTATTAGTTTACGGATTATGAACGATTTGAACGCTCAACTCGCGGCTATCTGGATGCTCTGTGCTGACTTAAAAAAGAAGACGGCTCGAACACCTTCGCCAGATACACATCCGTCATTTACTTTGCAACAATATCAACTCCTATATTTACACCCGACTCTTTTGTAATTCCAGCACCTATTGTTAAGCTGCCTGTTTTCATACCCAGCGTTTTCTTTATAGCCTGTATGTCATTCGACGGGGCCCAGTTAATATTATCGAGGCTTGTATAAACCATTATATCCTTTGCTGCCGCCTTTTTACCGGCCTCATCCATGTCATTGAATCCTTTCGGAATGAATATTCTGAAATATAGCCTTTTATCGAGGGTAAGATTAATCTTTTCGTTATCTGCACTTGCGATGCCGCTTTTAATGTTCACAATTACAGGGATCTTGTCACCCGCTTCGAAATATATCGAATAATTGCCGATCTCGCTGTCCTTGATCTCGCTCATACGGTTGTAATGAATCGTCTGATTGGCGTCGAATTCTCTGACAATTGAATGATTGACCGCTGAACATCCCGCAAACAGTATCATTACGACAAGAAATAAGCCTTTCTTCATTTCTCACCCCCCTGAGATTATTCATTCAGTATAGCCACAGGCTCCGGACCTTGTCCATAGCAATGCTGCATTGTGAAATGATTGTAGAATCCAGTGAATAAATTTTATGTTGTGATTTATTCGGCGACCCTGATTTGAAGCTTCTTTCCAAACACCTTCAGGAATGCATCCCTGTGGTTCTGCGCACCCCATGTCTCAAGGTCGCAGCCTCTGTCACATTCAAGTTCCAGAATTATCGTGTTCTTCTCGCCCATCCTGAACCTTGCATGTGCGATGAGACCTGCATGGCTTCTATCCAGACTCTCTGCAATCCTCAGTATAATCGAATGCACCCTGATCGTCTCGACAGAGCGTGTGTCAAGACCGGCTGTTTCGCTTCCCTTTCTCCCGGGAGAGCCTCTCCTGTGGAAAAATACGCTTGCCGCCATCATGGATATCTCTTTCTGGTTGAACCCCAGAAGGTCTGCATTCCTTATGAAATAGCTGCTGTTGGCGTGGTGGTTGCTGTATGACAGGAACGCGCCTACGTCGTGCAGCAGGGCAGAGTAGTGAAGCAGTTCCCTCCTGCCGCCACCCTGCCTGTGAAGCCATATCTTCCTTCCGGTATCAAACATTTCAAGACAAAGCCGGGCGACGGTCATGGCATGCTTTTCGTCGAAGCCGCATTTTCTGCCGAGGCTCAATACGCTCCTCATCCTAATCGATATATCCTGGGACTCCTGTCCGTATTCCCTGTCAAGATAATCTATGAGAAGACCGTCTCTTAATTCCCTGGTACTTATCCTGAGCTCGTTTATCCCTGCCTGAGACATGATGGTTTCAAGGATTGCAGCTCCTGCAACGATTATATCCGCACGTTTGGGATTCATCCCCGGCACGTTGCGCCTTTCCCTGAGAGGCAGCGAGCACAGCAGCTTCGATATCTGCTTAAGGTCTTTGAGCCTGAGCAGCGATTTCCTGCTTTCATCGCCCTTATGGATGACCTGCCTTGCTATTTCGGCGAGGCTTTGTGCAGTACCCGAACTCCCGTATGCATCCTTTATCCTGTATGACCTTATGGCCTGGACAGGTCTGATACTGGCGTTTTTCACATGTTCACAAATCATTTCATATCTTTTGGGGGTGATGGGGGCTTCAATATCTTCGATAAATTTCATTGAAAGCCTTATGACACCGAGCCTCATGCTGTCGAGATAACTGTATTCCCTTCCGTCACCGATAATGATTTCAGTACTTCCGCCGCCGATGTCTATGAAAAGCGTCGGGCCGTCTATCCTGTCCGCACGCGAAACACCCAGGTAGATGAGCCTGGCCTCTTCCTTGCCCGATACCACGTTCATCTCGATTCCGGCTTCATCCTTGAGGAGTTCGAGAAATTCCTTCTGATTCGAAGCATCCCTGGCCGCAGAGGTGGCAACGGCGACAATCTCGTCCGCACCGAATGTATGGGCCATGCCTGTAAAATTTCTGCATACGGCTACCGCCCTCTTAATGGCCTCGGGCTTGATCCTGTTGTCGTCGAACTCGCCTTCCCCGAGCCTTATCATTTCTTTCTGGCGTGAGAGCTCGGTATGAGACCTGCCGCCGTCAAAGCGCGCCAGCATTATGCGCACGGAGTTCGTGCCCATGTCTATGAATGCGACAACTTTCGGTTTTTTCTGCTTCACCTGATCTCTATTCCCCTGTCGAAGACCTTTTTCATCAGGTCTGACTTGAGAAGTCCATATTTTATTTCGGTTTCACAGGGACGAAAGGTCTTCAATATGATTACGATCTTATCCCGGGATATATCGCATGAAAGTTTTATTACGGCATTTGAATGCGTCCGGTCCAGTCCGTCCGCCACTCTCAATATGGCGGAAAGTATGCTCACCTTTCTTCTGTCGTTTTCATTAAGCGATGAAAAAGGTTCATGCCCGGCACCCGGCAGCGCCTTCCTGTGGTACCTTGCTATAAGTGCCGTATGGAGTTTTTCGTTCTCTGTGAAACCTGGCAGGCTGCCTTTCAGTATCATCTCCATCGAGAGCTTGTGATGCGCAGTTCCTCCTGCCGAAATGCCTATGTCATGTAAGATGGCCGCGCACTTCAATATCGTCCTGTCCTGAAGTGACAGACCATGCAGTTCTTCAAGCCCGTCAAATATCATAAGCGCCAGGTTCGCAACCTGTTTTGAATGGGCCTCTTCAAAGCAATGGGAAGCGGCAAGCCTTTCAGCCTGATTTTCCATCTCATTTTCCCTTTGTTCCTCTTCCTTCTTTATGGCCGTGTAATTCTTCGCTTCGAGGAGCATTTTGGAGAATACATCAGGAAGGTCTTTTTTTATAACAGCAGCGGCTGCCGCCTGAACATCGTAATCTACCCTGTAATGGTGCACCTTGACATCCTTCTTCGAATTTATTTCAAGAATGGAGAACGAGGCCCTTGCGTCGCCGTCATCAGGCAGACCGACCGTGCCGGGGTTAATGAATACGGCTTTGCCGGCCTTTCTTACAAAAGGCCTGTGTGAATGCCCGCAGATTATGATATCGAAACCGGACTTCAGAGATATCTCGTTAAGCCTTTCAAGCGGCGTGTCAGGTCCCAGATGCTCCCTGTCCGATTCAGGACTTGCATGAACAAGCAGAATTTTCCTGCCCTCGATTGTAAGCTCTCTTCTAAGTGGCAGGTTTTTCGTATATTTTCTGTTCGCCAGGCTGAGGTTATCATATGAAAATTTAAGCATGACAAACTTGTCAGGGTCTTTTTCATGCTTCCATAACGCGGACTTTTTCGGGAATTTCATAATCCTTGTATCGAAGTTTCCGGCAACGCCCAGAGCTTTCTTCTTTCTGAGCAGGCTCACCACCTCATCCGGAAAAGCCCCGAATCCCAGCATGTCGCCAAGGTCCCACACGCATTCCGCACCGTGCCTTTTCGCCTGCAGCATAACCTCTTTCATCGCATGCAGGTTTGAATGAATGTCGCTGATAAGAGCTATTTTCACTTAAGCCTGCTCTTCGTCAGGATTCTTTTCAGCAGCATTACCCGAATTCAGAAAGTCGGAGAGCGTCTGCCATACGCCAAGCGATTCCTCCCAGACCTTCAGGAATTCATCATACCTTTTCGCCCTGAATTCGGACCTGTCTTTTTGAAGACGCATTATCCCGGTTCTGAGCCTCGGGATTATACGGACATTTCCGCTGTAAACGATCGCCTTTTCAGCCTCGTCCTCAAGAAAAACCGGCAGAAAGTGTGCCCATACATCGCAGTCGTGTATATCGCCCAGGATTTCCTGAATCGCTTTCGCTGACTTGATCGGCTTCTTGAGTTTTGTCCTGAAAAGCGGCTCGAAGCTTTCCATCGCATACCTCAGATGCTTGGCCGCAATCCTCATCTGATGGAGTTCAGCGCTTCGCTCAGGCTCCCTGATGTACATCTCGAAACCGAAAAGCTCACCCAGAAGGCCTTTTATTTCCTTTGAAGCAAGCATGAACGCATAACTGCCCGGTTTTTCCGGCTTATCAAAGGCCATCGAGCCAAGCACTGTACGGAAAAGCTCCTGCATCTCTGTCAGTATCCGGCCATCCTCAATACGGGTGACAGCTTTGATGACGGCTGACTGAAGTCCCTCCCTTTTCTGGCTCAGTCTGAGCAGAAGCCTTCTGATACCCTCTTTCTGTCTCCTTGTTTCAAGGGATTCCATGAATTCAGTGAGATGTATTATCTGCACGTCACAGTCGCGCGCCTCACCAAGAGCCCTTGTGAGCGAACGCACCCTCTTTCTGAACAAGAGCGCCTTCGACTCGGGCAGGCAATCCGCGAAAAGTTTAAGCCTGGTTCTCAACCTGCGGGATGCTACCCTCATCCTGTGAAGGAACTCCGGATCCTCTGCAAGCTTTACGCCTCCGGCCTCGCGCATTATTGCCTGAAGCTGTGCTGCAAGAGATTCCACACTGAATTTAATAAATGCCCTGTCAGGAATTGTTCCATTCGTTATTTGTTCCATGATCCTCTGTTCTCCAGCAGCCACTGCTGCGAATTCATTTCACCCTGGCCTTCAGCATGAATCACCCTGGAATATGAACCGTCAGGCATCAGCAGCCTTGATTTTACATTATCATCCAGATGGATTTTCAGGATTTTATTAAAGATCGTGTTTTTAATCTTTTCATCTAGTATCGGAAACAGCACTTCTATACGTCTGTCAAGGTTTCTGGGCATCATGTCGGCGCTTCCGAGGAACATCTCGTCTTTGCCCCCGTTTCTGAAATAGAAAATCCTCGCATGCTCGAGAAAACGTCCCACCACGGATGTTACCCTGATGTTTTCGCTTATACCAGGAATGCCAGGCCTGAGACAGCATATGCCACGCACCTGGAGGTCGATTCTGACCCCTGCCTGAGATGCACGGTATAGCGCCTGTATAATTTTTTTATCAACAAGAGAGTTCATCTTGAACGCCAGGTAGCCGTCAGCTCTTTTTGTGTGCCTTTCTATCTCGCGCTCGATCCTGATCAGCACCTCTTTCCTCATACGTCCGGGAGCCACCAGCAGACTCTTGAAATCACTCTTGGCCGAATAGCCCGTAAGGGAATTGAAGAGGTCGGTTACATCCTCTCCTATTGTCGGGTTGCAGGTGAAAAGCCCGATATCGGTATAAATGCGGCTGGTGATCGTGTTGTAGTTGCCGGTGCTCATATGCACATAGCGCACGATCCCGTTCTTCTCGCGGCGCACCACGAGGCAGAGCTTTGCGTGCACCTTCATTCCGATGAGGCCATAGACTACATGCACGCCCTCTTTTTCAAGCGCGCGCGCCCAGTGTATGTTCGTCTCCTCATCAAATCTCGCCTTCAGCTCGACCAGTGCCGCTACCTGTTTGCCCTCCATTCGGGCATCCATCAGGGCGTCATAGATCGGCGAATTGACACCTGTCCTGTAAAGCGTGAGCTTTATTGCCAGAACGTTCGGGTCCTTGGATGCCTGTCTTATGAAATCGACGACAGGATTGAAGCTTTCATAAGGGTGGTAGAGTATGATGTCGCGGCTCTTTATCCTGCTGAAGATGTCTCCGTTTCCAGAAAATATCTTCGGGATCGAAGGTATGTAACCGGCATCCTTCAAATCCGGCCTGTTTATCTTAGTGAGTTGCATGAGGTCGGCCGTGCCCATAAGTGATTTCGTAACATAGACCAGATAAGGTTCGACCTTCAGGTTCTTTATCAGTATATCCCTGATGCGTAAGGGCATGGTCTCATTTACTTCGAGTTTGACGGCAATCCCGAAATGCCTCATGTCAAGACCCTCTTCGACTGTTGTGAGCAGGTCGGAGGCCTCGTCGTCCTCTATTTCTATATCAGCGTCCCTTGTAACCCTGAAAGGATATGCGGCATCCACTTTCAATCCTGAAAAAAGCGTGTCAAGATTGGCTGCAACCACCTCTTCCAGAGGGACAAGACAGTATCTCGCTTGCTTTGCCAGAGGTTCAAACTCGGGCGCACCCTCTTTTTTATCGGGGATTGTTATGAACCTCGGGAATATGTCCGGCATCTTGAGCCATGCAAACCTGTCTCCTTTTTTTGAATCGTTTATTATTACCGCAAGATTGAGGCTCAGGCTTGAAATATGCGGAAACGGATGCGAGGGGTCAAAGGCCAGCGGCGTCAGAACAGGGTAAATCTCTCTCTTGAAATACTCCTTCAGGTAGTCTTTCTCTTCCTTTTTCAGAGACTGGTATGAAAGCACGCTGATGCCGACATCTTTCAGTTTGGGTTTGAGGTCTTCCTCCCAGCACCTGTCCCTTTTTTCAAGAAGGGGCTGTAGACTCTTCCTGATTTCCTGAAGCTGTTCGCCAGGAAGCATGCCGTCAATCGAGCGCTCCTGTGAGCTTGATGAAAGCTGCTCCCTCAGACCGGAAACCCGTATCATGAAGAACTCGTCCAGGTTGCTCCCAAAAATAGACAGGAATTTGACGCGTTCGAGAAGCGGCTGTGTCAGGTCCAGGGCCTCTTCCAGCACCCTTGAATTGAACTGAAGCCAGCTCAGTTCCCTGTTGATGTAAAGCCTGGGATCATTGAAACTATCGGCACCTGCCTTGATGGGAACCTTTTTCACAGCCTTGACAGGAGCAGCACATTTTTTAACTGTCTTCGGTTTCTTTTCTTTCTTCATTTAATATTCTTCGGTTTATAAGTCTCCTTTTCTTTACGATATTTTTTCAGGCAGAAACATATTATTTTTTATCCGGGGATTCAGGCCTTTTTCCCTGTGGTTAAAAAGACCGTGAATTCCCTCTCGCCTTTTCCGGCGACTTGTCTTTTTACTGTACAGGCCGTTTCGGAATTGATCTCTGTCAGCATGTTTTCAGTAAACAAATCCTCAATTTGGCTGCGTTCAAAACCTTTGTGCCTGATGCCTGTCTGGTCCCGATGGAATTCACCGTCATCCGGATCAAGATCAGCTATTGCGATATAGCCGCCCGGATGCAGCATCGCACACAATCTGGAAAACAGTCCCGATATATCTTCAACGTGGTGAAATACCATGGATGATACGATGAAGTTAAACTTGAGATCGGGTGCAGCGGAATTCTCAAGGTCAAGCAGCATTATTTTTGCATTTTCAATGTCTCCCGCCCTTATTTTTCCATCAAGCTTCTCAAGCATTGCAGGAGCGCTGTCGGCAGCCGTAATGCTTCTTACATGAGGTTGAACGGCAAGGCTTACAAGTCCGGTGCCTGCTCCGTAATCCAGAACGTCCATCTCTTTTGAAAGCGGTATCCGGGTTATCACGGCATCGGCTATCGATCTGGTCAATTCAATCCTCTGAGGGCTGTCATCCCAGGTTGAGGCTTCGGCATTAAAATTTCTTCGAACATCCGTCTTGCTCTTTTCCATCTCCGATTCCACAGGGGCTGTACGGGTTACATCAACCGCTGTTTCCTGTGAGCCCTTTTCTATTTCAGCCAGCCACAAAGGATGCCTGTGACGGGCATAATCGAGTCTCACCCTGCCTGTAAATATGCCGCGGACCATGGGCCGGTTCGGTTTGATTATGATTGCAGCTATGTGAGCGAGAAAGGCCATGAAGAAAAGCACGAAAAACACGTTGTGAAGTGTTGTTGCCCACCAGACTGTCTGCAGCGGCATATCAGGCATATACACATTTTTAAGCACCTTTATCAGGCCTGTTACAATAAGTCCTGCAATGATAAGCGCCATGCCGACATAGGCAAGCCTCTGCTCAGGAAGGTACTTGTGAAACGGCGGCTCTTCACCTTTACCGAAAAAGGTTTTTATTACATCTACTGACTGTTTTAAATCTCCTTTCTTGGGGAGCATCCCGGTTTCCTTCAGCATACCGTGATAGATGATATGGAAAAGCGCAGCCGCGACAAAGACCACAGATGCTATATAATGAAGTTTGAGTGTGAACATGAAATCTGCCGACCATTCCATTCCCGGAATTTTCGAAATGCCGTATCTCTTGGAAAGCGGCATCTGGAATAGCCCGGAAAGAAAAAGCACAAGGCCGGAAACCGCAATGGCCCAGTGCTCGATAAGCTCAATAATGCTGTGCCTTATAACGAGGTTCTTATCTTCTATTATATGAGAGCTCATTTCATTTATCCTCATCCGTGTTTCTGTTCTTAAGCGCAACCGCACCTAATACAACTCCCGCAGCAATGCCTATTGCCGGTGACGCAATGACCGCCTTTGCCATTTCTTCGGATTTTTTCATGTTTGATTTCACTTCTCCCATATGAGGTCTGCCGTCTGATTTAATTATCGCAGTGTTTATCTCATCGAACGGCACAGGGCTTACATAGACGGTCGATGTCCCGCCGTTTTCCTTGATTCCGTAGGTATAGCCTTTCATTCCGGCCGCCCTTTTCTTAGCCTCGGCATAGACCTCTTCCTTTGTCCCGAATACGACCGCATTTTTCGGACAGGCCTCGACACAGGCTGGTTTTTCGCCTGCCCTGATCCTGTCTTCGCACATATCGCACTTGAACATGACGCCGTTTCCCATGAGTTCGGGCGCAACATCAAGATAGAGTCCCACTCCCGACTGCCGCTGCGGTATGCCCCAGGGGCAGACCGTCTTGCACTTGGCGCCGCCGAAGCAGAGTCTTCCGTCGATGACAACCGCTCCGGTTGTGCTTTTATGGTTCGCGGAAAACGGGCATATCAGCGCACAGGCAGGCTTGTCGCAGTGCATACAGCGTCTGGGGATGTTCACGGTCTTTTCCACACCGTCAACATTGAAAATGGCCTTCTGGATGAAAAGCGGATTATAGGGCGTCAGCCTGTCGGCAACTTCCTTCTTCTTCGACCAGTCCTCGACGATCTTTGTAGGATAAGGAACCGGTATCGGGTCAACAGGTTCCGGAACTCTGGCAACATTGATTGCCCTGCATGCGTTCACGCATGCCGGAGTGTCCTTACCCGGACACCCGTCGCACAGACTCAGGTCAATAAGTGTCGCATATCCGCAGTTTTGTGAGGAGTGACCCTTCTTCGGAGCACTCAATCCTGCAGCGGCAGCCACACCGGCAGCCGTCTTAAGAAATGACCTTCTTGAAATGCCTCTTTCTGACATATTCACCTCTTATTTTTCTATATTGTCTGTATAATAATACCTCTCAACAGAAAGGCCATTGATGAATATCAACAAACATGAAATATACCTGCACATCAATCCTGAATAACTATCTGAAATTATTCAGGTCCATAGAGCCTCTTTAAACTGTGTTAATTTCCAGAGCTCAAATACCGAAATTATAAAATATCAACATTTTCACTTAGGAGGATTCATGGCTGCAAACAGGAATAACCATCCGGTTATATTGCTGCCGGCTGTTGCAATAATTCTTTTACTGGCTGGCTGATACCCGATATACAACGGCTCGGACTGGACACCCTACCAGAGCGAGACCGGTACCAATTTTACGGGAATAAAGGCCTTTGGTAACGGAGAAACCTGGGCTTTGGGCAATGATATCAACGAATACGGAAATCTGATGCTTAATCTCAGCAACGGATGGACGACCAGGATAATAAGTCACCAATGGCTCACTAAAATCGATGGAACTGACAACAATAACTTCTGGGCTATAGGAAAGGAAGGCTCTCTGTTCCATATTCACTCGGGAAATATCGACGAAATCGTGACAGGCAGCAGCGCGGATCTCATGGGTGTATGTGTATTGTCTTCAGGCGATGTCTGGGCTGCAGGCGGGATCGGGGGAAATGAGGGGGAGCTTCTGCATTATGACGGTGTGTCATGCTCAAGGATTACGCTGCCCTCAACAGAATATCTATGGTCTGTCAGTTCATATGACGGTTCAGTTGTCTGGGTTGTCGGCGACGGCGGCGCAATTTTCAGGGGCGTACTCACAAGCAGCTGAACAGGGTATTTCCACAAGCTCTATATCAGGAAGCGCCGGGCAGCCGGCAGCTTCCTTCAGTATTCAAGTCTGTTTCGTCGGACAATATCCACTTGTATTCCGAATTTCTACGAAAAAATGTCACTGCGTAGGAGCAGGAGGGTTTTATCTTCATCTCATTTTCTTTCGCATAATCAACGACGCATCTGAGCAATTCATCAGCTATCCCTTTTCCCCTTAATGCAGGATCTACAAAGGTACGGTAGAGATCGATCGTTTTATCATCAACAAGTTCATATTCGGCGCTGCATCTGAACCCTTCGAGCTCGCAGTAGAATGTGCAGTCTTTACTGCTGTGTATTATTTCAATGCCTTTATTATTCATATCCATCAGCTATTCCTCCACGCATATTTCTTGCCTTCTAATCGATATGATAGTCCTGATCCCGAGAAAAACAATCAATGCCGATAATAATCCCAGCAGAGAGAAGGACAGATATTTAAGCATGCTCATTCTTTCGTGGCTGTACATGAGAAAAGAGGCAATTGTCAGTGCAGCTATCGGAAACGAATACGCCCACCATGAGAGATAAAATCTTATTTTCAGAAACATCCTTCCCATCGAGAGCAGAATTATGAAGAGGAATAGTGCTGTACTGTATAAGCCATATGAAAAGTGGTCAATATGGCCTGTTAATTTGAAATAGGAAATAAAACCTACAGCCGGCGGGGCTATCAAGATAAAGAGCGTAGGCAAGAGCTTTTCCTGCATCGGATGGTGGAAAACTATACGGTAGAAAAAGATTACAAAAAGAATTATCCAGAAAACAAACCCTATGCTGAAAAAGAACCAGCATACAAGCTCAGGGAAAAAATTGATGCCCGATACGGGAACCAGGATGTTACCCACTGCCGGTATGAACCAAGACGGATTCATGTGCTTTATTTCAAACCTGTCCTGCCTTATCCATTCGGATATTATTGCAACTGAAAGAATCAGCTGAAGTATTGTCCCTGTAAAAACAAGAGCGAATGATACAAATGAATTTATTTCGATAAAACCTATGCTTAAAAGTATAAGACCTATTGAGATGGCCGGGAAAAAACTTATCCTTACCGGGTTGTTGAATTCATTGACTACTGCTCTACTGAAGCGCAACAGCTTGATCAGATAGAACAGACTGATAATTATAAAGCTTATTGAAGCCATTCCGAGAATAAACCAGCTTATCTTGATATCAGAAACAAGCAGCGACTCAGCCTTGCTGAAAGCAATTGCAGTGCCTGTAAGGCCCATCACAACAGAGAAGAATGAAACCGGAAAATTTGATAATCGTTTTGCCGTCATCTTATTGCACTTCCTGTAATTTATTTATTCTCTTCATTTTTTTAAGGTTAATATCAGCGTAGAATATGTTCATTGATATATGTCAATAAACTTTAGAGCTAGAACCGTAACCCCCATTTTTGCAATGCCAGGTGCTGAGTTTTCCTTATGAGATTATGCGACAATACAAATTTCAGTTTAAACTGAGGCAGATGCCCGCTGCATAAGACCCAGTCATTCAGTCTTACCGACAGGACACGCATTTGATATTTTCATTATAAGCATCGTCTGGTTGTCTAAAGCAATATTTTTGAAAGCTTCCCTCAATGAATCGAAGACACTGTCAGCATCTCCTGAAAGTATGGTGCTCATTGGTCCGCTGCTGAAAACCAGTCCGGAATTTTTTAGTTCATCTATAAAATTATTTACCAGTTCACCGATCTTATCCGTTCCAAGTGGATATACGCTGACCTCAGCTTGAATGTTCATGATATGCTCCTCTTATAAAGGCCTCATGATATTCCTGTTATATGTTTTCCCCGCATCCAGTTTAATAGAGGCTCCCCGGTATCCTTCACTTTCAGAGCAGTCCCGCATTAAATACAATATAATCCACCGGTCATGCCGGTGGATTATATTAAATGCAATCTGTTTCTATTTTTCTCTCGGATACGGCCAGGCCATGATGCCGCCTTCCATAACCTTTACATTTGTATAGCCGTTTGCTTCGAGCACCAGTGCAGCCTCATAACCTCTCAGTGATATCTTGCAAAAGGTGATAATCTCGAGACTCTTGTCTTCAGGAAGCTCTCCAAGCCTCTTCCTTAAAGCCCCCAGAGGAATAAGCGTCTCCCCTATGCCGAGCCTCATCTCTTCATACTCATCAGGGCCCCTGACATCGAGAATAAAAGGTTTATCACCACTCTCCAGTTTTGCCTTTACTTCGCGCGGGGTAAGTCCTTTGAGTCTTCCTTTGATTTTATTCTGCATCAGATGAGCCGATGCAATACCGTGATCGATTGCAAGCGAGAACGGCGGGGCATAAGGCAGGTCGGCATTCACCATGTCTTCGACCGTGAGTCCGCCCATTATCGCCATGGCCCACTGCGCTATCTGCCTGCTTACATTGCCAGGACCAACGCACTGGGCGCCGAGGATCTTCCCTGTCTTTGAATCAGCTACCAGTTTTGTTATAAGAAGCGCTCCCTTCATAAAACCAGGCTTGTCGGGGCTTGCGTTGATTACCGTAATTATATTTTCATAGCCTGCTTTTTCTGCTGCGGCCTCGCTCAATCCTGTCGAGCCAGCTGCAAAATCGAACACCTTACATATGCCTGTCTGTATGGTGCCGGGAAATGAAACAATATTTCCAAGCACTGCATTTTCGCCTGCAATCCTTCCTTCCAGGTTTGCCAAGTCTCCGTAGGGCGCAAGCACCTTCCTTCCTGTTATACGGTTCGTCGTCTCTATGCAGTCTCCTGCGGCATATATATCCGGGTCTGATGTCTGCATGAAATCATTTACATTTATACCGCCAGTCGTGCCGATCTCGATTCCTGCATCTTTTGCAAGTTTCGTGTTCGGCGCAACCCCAATGGCTACAACTGCGAGTTCGCAGGGAAGCTCTATGCCGTTGGCAAGTTTTACGCCTGTCAGAACGCCGTTCTCTCCCAGGAACTCCGCTATGCCGTTGCCTGTTATCACATTGGCAGATTTCGATCTGACATGGTTTTCAACGAGCTTGGCAAGGTCCCAGTCAAGGAACGTGAGAAGCTGGGGCAGCATCTCTATTACAGTTATCTCTATGCCTGCAAGCTGAAGCGCCTCGCATGTCTCTATGCCTATGAGACCGCCGCCGATTACAACAGCCTTCTTAATAGATTTTTCATCTCTGATTTTTCTCAGAAAATCTGCATCTTTCATGGACTGAAGAGTGGTTATTCCCTTCAGGTTCGCTCCAGGAACCGGAGGAATCTTAGGAATTGAGCCCGTTGCTATTATCAGCTTGTCATAATCGAGACCCGATGTTTCACCGGTAAGCAGGTTTTTAAGTTCAAGCTTTTTCTTATCCCTGTCAATCCTGCAGACCTCTGTGTTTGTCCTGGCCTCGATCGCCTTTGCGTTGAGATAGAACCTGGGGTCTCTTGTAATGCCTGTCGGAGTGCACAAAAGCATATTCCGGTCATCGAAATATCCGCCTACATAATAGGGATACCCGCATGACGCCATTGAAAGGTCTGCATCCTTCTGAATGATTATCACCTCGTTGTTCTCGTCTATGCGCCTTGCCTTTGCTGCAGCCTTGGGGCCTGCCGCCGAGCCTCCGATTACTACAATCCTTTTTTTCATAAAATTTTCCCCTTACTTTATTCTCTTTACTGTACCAGTTTATGCAGGGCTCCATTACCCTGCATATGCTGAAAATTGTATCTCAGAGGAGGCAAACAAACATTGATGTCTGTCAAGAAAATGTAAATCTGGTCCCTGACATGCTGAGGATAAATCCAGGCAGTTCCCGCTCCATGGCCATCATGGCGGTTCTGCCGGTGCAGTGGCACGGAATTATATATTCAGGTGAAATCTGCTTCAGTTCATTTATCGTGGGAGAGACAACGGCATCCATGTTCGCACCTCCCAGATGAAAACCGCCTATCACGGCATGGACCTTATCAATCCCGGTCACTTTCCGGGCGTGTCTGATCGTGTTGATAATACCGGCATGGGCGCAGCCCGTAAGAATTACCAGTCCTTTGCCTTTCAGATAAAAGACCAGAGAAGAATCATCGATGATGTCATCCTTATGTTCCCCCGAATCGTCGGCGTAAGTTGCAAGCGGCATGCCCTGCTCGAATGCGGTCTGCCTTGGAATCTCGCCCAGAAACAGGGAGTATCCGCCGATCATTTCCACAGGTTTATCCGAGGGAATCACCTCAAGCCCTGCTCCGGAAAGGTTCTCTTTCTTCAATTCCGGGAATTTCAGTTTGAAGTCTTCCGTGAATTTCAGATAACGGTTGTTGTCAAGGGCAAAGGGATGAAGGAAGATTTTCAGAGATTTACCGATTTTTCTGATAACGTTTTCAAGGCCTCCGGTATGATCCATATGGCCGTGCGAAAGCGCGGTCTCCTCTATCCTGGTTGCATCCACCCCGAGCGCATCCATGTTATGCACAACCCCATTCGGAGAATAGCCGAAGTCAAAAAGGAGCGTGTGTTCATTGCCACCGTCAGTCGTTTTTACAAGAGCCGAAAAACCGTGTTCTGCAATTACTGAGTTCTTTATGTAGCCATCCTTCACTGGATTGGCTCTGGCAGCAATAGAACTGGCAGGAGTCTCTACAAGGTCTATATAGTTGTCCTGAAGAATGAGTATCTCTATCTTTTCCGATTCTTTGACCTGCATTGTTAACCTCCGTGATTTATTTCTTTACAAACGCATCAATAACGACCTGGGGAATCCTTACCGCGACCACTTCACCCTTTGCGCAAACTGTACCGTTTGCGCTTACAACAGTTGATATAACAACCTTTTTGGGTTTAATCTCGGTTGCCTTTGAGCGAAGCTCAAGCGGCACGCCCATGGGTGTGGGGCTGATGAAATCAACATGAAGCGCTGCTGTTAAAAACCTTATGGCAGGCTCGCTGTCGATTGCCCGGCCTTCAGCCTTTGCAGCGAAAGCTGCTGCCGAGCCGGTGCTGTGGCAGTCGATGAGGGATGCAATAATACCGCCATAAACCATTCCCGGGATTGCCATGTATTTTTCATCCGGGTTGTATATGCAGACGGTTTCTTCACCGTCCCACAGGCTTTTTATCTGGAGCCCGTGTTTGTTAAGCCTGCCGCAGCCGTAACAGTGGCTGAAATCATCCGGATAACAATCCTGAAAAGCCAAATCCCTCATATTACTCCTCCCATATTTTTTATTTGTCGTGATCTTAACATTGTTAATGATCGCAGGCATTCGGTCCCGTGGCAAGCGTTCCTGCAAGATAGTTCTTCACAATGCTCTCAGGAGAGCCCCCCTGTGCTCCGACGACTACCTTTATGCCTGACTGGGCAAAGAGATTCTGCGCGTGCATTCCCATTCCACCGGCAATTATAACATCCGCTCCCTTTTCTTTCAGCCATTTCGGCAGAAGTCCAGGCTCATGTGGAGGCGGTTCGACCATATTTGATTCTTTAATAACGCCACTCGCTTCATCTACATCAACTAAGGCAAATGTTTCGCAGTGGCCAAAGTGCATGCATAAAAGGCCGTTTGCTGTTGGTATCGCTATTCTCATAAGAAATCTCCTTATAAACTAATTTATTTGTTTCAGTCTGTTTCCCTTTTCAATTTAAGTATCGGCTCGACTGCAAGTTTGAATTCCTTTGCAGTAGGCGTATCCGAAAACTGGTATACATAAGGCATGCCGTCATCGCCGGACTCGCCGATCCCTGCTTCAATAGGTATTTTCCCCAGGAAGGGAACACCCATCTGTTCAGCCATCCTTTTACCGCCCCCGCTTTTAAAGATATCAGTGGTTTTTCCGCAGTGAGGACAGACAAAACCGCTCATGTTCTCGATAACACCCAGGACCGGCAGCTTGAGCTGACGGCAGAAGCTGATGGAACGCCTTACATCTGCCGTGGATACATCCTGCGGAGTTGTCACAACCACTGCGCCTGTTGCATCGCCAATGAGTTGTATCAAGGAAAGCGGCTCATCGCCGGTTCCCGGAGGAAGATCGACTATGAGAAAGTCCAGTTCGCCCCACTCGACCTCGCCCAGAAACTGCTTAATGGCGCTGTATTTCATGGGACCTCTCCATATAACTGCATCTTCGGCGTTTTCCAGGAAAAATCCTATGGACATGACCTTCAATCCGCCAAGTTCAACCGGTGCTATTGCATCTCCCGTGCTTTTTACCTGCGACCCTTCAAGTCTAAGCATCTTGGGAATGCTCGGTCCGTGGATATCGCAGTCAAGAAGGCCTACACTCATGCCTTCAAGCATAAGTGCTGTGGCCAGGTTTACCGCAACAGTGCTCTTGCCGACGCCGCCTTTGCCGGAAAGCACCAGTATCTTGTTTTTGATGCTGCACATCCTCTTATTCAGCATCTGGCGCTGGGCAAAATCCTGGGGTGTCTCATCCGGCCTTTTGGTTTTTGCATCACATGTTGATTTTGAACAGCTTTCACAATCGGTTTTTTTTGATTCTCCCATTTTTTCCTCTTTTATTTTATTTATTTTGTAGTCATCTATAGCCGCATGCAGTGTAGTTGCTGCAAGAAGCGCGCAATGGGCATGATCTTCAGGAAGCCCTCCAAGGGCCTCAAGGATGTCCTGCTGCTCGATTTTTGAAGCAGCCTCAATGGACTTGCCTTCTGCAAGGCTTGCCGTCATGGCACCGCTTGCAATCGAAGACATGCATCCATCCGTTATGAAGGTGGCGTAACTTATGGCCCCATTATCGATTTTCAGCCAGAACTCCATCGTGTCCCCGCATGGGCCTGTAATGCAGGAATGTGCATTATTATCTTCCAAAGGGCCAAAATAGTTTTGAACCTCAAGACCCTCCGGTATTACAAATCCATCATCAGACATACTTCCTCCCAAATTCTCCTTATCTGTTGAGACGCATAGCCATCTGAAAATTGAACGGCCGGTATGGCCTTAAGCTGCGCCTTCGTAATATCCATATCATACGGTATGTTCCCGATAAACCTCACATCTGAATTTTTAAAGGTATCTATCATCATATCTGTGTTCCTGGAATTTATATCCCATTTATTTATGCAGAATGCGGCTGGAATCTTGAAATGCGCCGTCAGTTCGAGCACCCTTTTAAGGTCATGCAGGCCTGAAAAGGTCGGCTCTGTTACCGCAAGCACAAGGGAAGCGCATGATATCGACGCAATCACAGGACACCCCGTACCGGGAGGACCGTCAACAAGCATCAGTTCAAGACCTTTTTCTTCTCCGATTTTTTTTGCCTCGTTCTTTACCATGGTTACCAGTCTGCCGGAATTTCCCGCGCCAGGGTACAGCCTTGCATGCACCATTGGGCCGTACTTCGATTCTGATACGAACCATTGCCCGCACCTGGCTTCTTCAAAAATTATCGCATCAGCAGGACATGCCAGTCTGCACAGACCACAACCCTCACATGAAAGTGCATCGATTAAATAGCCTCTGCCGTCTTTTTTTTCCTTTACCGCATCGAATCTGCACAATCTGAAGCATTCTCCGCAGGCGGTGCATTTTTCAAAATCAATCGATGCCTTTCTGCCGCTTATAAAATCTTCAGACCGTGTTCTTTGGGGATTCAAAAGCAGATGCAAGTCGGCTGCATCCACATCGCAGTCGGCTGTCACGGCCTTTCCCGCAAGGGAGGCAAACGACGCCAGAACACTGGTCTTGCCTGTCCCCCCCTTACCGCTTATGACAACGAGTTCTTTCATGTCCTGTCGGCTCCGGTGTATTTGTAGAAAAATCCGTTTTCGGAAATTTCTGTCGATATCAGGCCCTCTTTTATGATCGCATCGGTTATTTTAACAATTTCATTCGGATCGAGCCCTGTTGAAAGAGCTAAATCAGCAAGCCTCATGGGCCTTCTCTTTATAAGGTTCAGGATTTCAGCCTCAGACCTGAGGCCACCCTCCAGACGTCTTACAGGTTCATGAAATGATTGGGTGATTATCTCCGCATTGTCTCCGAACATGCCCAGGATATATTCAAGCCGTCTGCTGCATACCGGATGTATATTCATGCTCGCCGAAGGCCTGTCGCAGGTATTGAGCTGTATCCTGCCGGGTTTTATCTTCCCGGTTTGAAGAATGATCTTTTTTATATTTTCATCGTCCGAATTGAATTCGTTGACCAGAAATACCTCAAGCCAGGTTCGTCCTTTGAACTCCCTGCAGAAATCCCTGAGCCCTTCTGCCATCTGGCTGAAGTCAATTCCCCGGTGAGGGCGGTTGACACTTATGAAAGCCGCATTATCTCCGGCATCGAGCGACGGCAGAACAAGGTCCGCACCCATCAATGACTCTCTGACTTCCTTCAGGAACAGGAGCGAACCGTTGGTAAGCATGGCAACAGGAATGTCCGTAATCTTTTTGATCTGTTTTATCAGCCCGCCGATTCCTGAGTTGAGCGTAGGCTCGCCTGATCCTGTTATTGTTACAAAGTCAGGTCTCACACCAGATGAAAGCTTCCTTTCGAGCCCATTTATTATCCCGGCCAGAGGAATATATTCTTTTCTTTCGACCGTCTTTATCGTCGTCGGGCCCAGCTGGCAGTAGATGCAGTCATAAGTGCATGTCTTGAACGGCATTATATCAACACCCAGCGAGTAGCCGAGTCTTCTTGAAGGAACCGGGCCGAATATGTGTTCGATATTATTTTGCATTCAATTTCTTTTCCGTGACAGCGTGAAGGATTTCCTCAAAACAACCTTTGAACTCAGGTACGGTATCAGACGTCGGAAGGCCTTCGGAATAAGCCACAGCCGCCCTTCTGTTGTCGGGTATTTCCGAAAGAATATTTATACTGGCATCTAAACAGAAGTCCTTTACGCGCTGATCTCCTGTTCCTGCCTTGTTTATTACGACCCCATACGGGATGTCCATTTCATCAAGCATCTCAACAGCAAGCTTCAGGTCATTGAGACCGAAAGGAGTGGGTTCGGTTACCAGTATCACATAATCGGAGCCTGCCACGGCAGTTACGACAGGACAGGATGTTCCGGGCGGGCAATCGATAATTGTGAGACCTTCAGTTCCCTCCTTCTTGACAGCCTTAATCAGAGGTGGCGACATGGGTTCTCCGATGTTCAAACGGCCGTGCACAAACCCGATACCCCGGGAATTTCCTTTTTCAATAATTCCGATATTTCGCGGGCTTTCCCTCAATGCATACCGGGGACATATATAGGTGCATGCACCGCAGCCATGGCAGAGTTCACTGAATATCATGGGTTTCTCCGAAATAATCGCTATGGCCTTGTATTCGCACACGTCACCGCATTTTCCGCAGCCATCGCACAATGATTCATCAAGTACAGGGACAGGTATGCTCACTTCTTTGCTGTATGTGATTTCCGGCTTTAGAAAAATATGGCAGTTGGGCGCCTCGACATCGCAGTCAAGCACCTTGACTTCACCTGAAGCGGAAAGCGCGAGCCCGACCGCTATAGTCGTTTTTCCTGTCCCGCCCTTTCCTGAGGCAATTGCGATCTTCATAATCCGGCCTATCCCCCGCAGGAATCCTTTCCGCATTTCTGCCTTGCGCCGCAGCATGTCGTGCCTGTTGATTCGTATGAGCAGCCTGAGCCTTTGTTCATTATTATGCCTCCAGTCGTCGCCGGCGCCTTTACGGCCACACCTCTGCATATGCCGCATTCAACCGGCGAATTGTCGCTCATTGAACGAAAGACTTCAAATTTGTTACCGCATGACTTGCAGATATAATTGTATGTAGGCATCTATCGGCTCCTCCTTTTCTATTTCATTTTCTCAGCACGCCTGCCGAGTTTCTGCGCTGTTTCTTCGGGAACTGAATCCTGCCATCCGTTCGCACAGGTCTCTACAAAATCAAACCTTTTAACATACGGTTTGACGTCAAGAACCGGGGTTCCGTCAAGCATGTCTACACCCGAAACGTGAAGTATCGATCCCTCTCTTCTGAGCAGCCTGAGAAAGCTTATCCCTATCGGGTTAGGCCTTGAAGGATGTCTGGTTGAAAAAACACCATGCTCTTTATCCTCCAGAAAAGGCCTGACTTTGAGCATTGGAGGCTTGGCCATGTTAAAATGATAAATGAGGATTATGTGCGAAAACCCTTCAATATCGGTCAGCCCTTCTTCATATTCCTTGAATATCTCAATTGAGCCCTCGGTATCTTCCGAATAGCATGGCTGTATGGGAGTAAGTCCGGGGTCAGTATGAGGACTTCTGACATATCCTATCGGTTTGAAAACAATTCCTTCTGTCTGCATATCGTTCATCCTCGGGCCTCCCTCAATGATGCATGCATATCCCTATTTTTGGCTGCAATCCATGTTCCAGCCGGAAGCCCGGTATCTCTTGCGATAACCGGGCATTTTACCTGCATCAGATGAAACACATCACGGCTGCAGCTTTCGAGCGTTTCGTAGTTCGCCTGTCCTTTGGCAATCACGATATCCGATTCGTTGAATATCTGCAAAAAATCGGGGCTGCAATCTTCAAGGATGGTACCAGGCATGTCGGAACCTGTTTCTATTATTCCAGCCGACTTGTCGATACCTGCGGCAAGTGCATCATCAAGTGTCGCATCGTTTATTACCGGCCCGCTCTTGACAGCATATAGTAGCGCCTTTCCAGGGAGCCTTTCTAAAAGCAGAGAATCAAAAACAGTCTCTCCTGCATTGTCTCCTATGAAAAGAATGGAATTTGCTGCCATTGTCCTTGACTTCAGTTCCCGTATGCATTTTGCGTCAATGTCGTGCAACAGAGCGCTCTTTACCGTTCTTTCGATTTTATCATCGTCGATCCGAGTGAAAGCCCCGAAGTCCAGTATGTTTCCTGCTATTGAAAACCTGACAGCCGCTTCAAAAGCATCCACCGATTTAAGTATCACTTTTGAGACAGATTTTATCATGCCGAGCGCAGAGTTGGTGGCCTTCTTCTTCAATGATGCATAGGGGTCTTTTATTCCTGTCAGCTCTCTTATCCGTCGATGGACCGCTCCTGACAGATAAGGAGGCGGCGCATCGAACGGCATTCCCGCAATTTCTTTCAACACATTTCTCATGACATCGTGCTTTAACGAATCATCGATATCTGAGATGGCAAGCGCATCACTTGTCTGTCTCAACAGGCACGGGATGCATTCGATATATGTTTTCAAAATCGAATCACCAGTGTCCGTCAACATCAGCGCCTGCTGCTTGAGCAAGGAGCCCCTTTTTGTATAGTTCTATCGCTTCACTCACATTTATCTCAGGCGCAGTGTAAATTTTTATTCCGGCGGCAGTTAGCGCACTGAAAGCCTTTGGACCGCAGTGACCGGTTATCAGGATTTCCGCCCCTGATCTGGATACTGTCTGTGCGGCCTGTATCCCTGCTCCCTGTGCTGCATTGAGATTACTGGCATTATCAATCGAAGATGCCACACTGGTATCGCTGTCATAAATGACAAATTTCCGGGCTCTTCCGAACCTCGGATCAAGTTTTGCAGCCAGTCCTTCACCCTGTGCCGATATCGCTATCTTCATATCAGTTCCTTTTTATATCTAAGATTTTGTAAGCTCGCTGATTCGCTTCTTGAGTCCTTCGAGCTGTTTCTCAATAAATGTTTCCATGTTTTTCAGCATGTTTATATCCGTTTCGTTTTCAATATAAGAGAATCCTGAATTCCAGCGCATCCATCCGGGGATCCCGGTAGCATAGAAACAGTTTCTCCTCCCATGTCCTCCTCTTCCTGCTCCAAAACCACTTCTAAAAGGCAAAGACCTGTTGATGAACGGCTGATTCGTTGAGCAGTAACCCCATCCTCCGCCTGTCATGGGCCCCATTCCGTTTGGTCCGGTTCCGTCGCCTCTTGGCATTTTCCCGTCCTCCTTTGTATGATTATTGTCTGACCATAGGTGTTTTACACTTGGGGCATATTTTCTGATAGCAAGGTATGCCCCGCTGATGCACTTCCTTTTCGCCGCACTGCGGACAAACACAGAAATCTGAGAGGCCTGTTGCTCCTGTCCCTCCCATGCGGCCTGCTCCCTGCCCGCCCCGGCCCTGTCCTCTTCCGCCACCAAAACCTCTTCCCATCGGTCCTGTTCCGTCGCCTCTAGGCATGACTTGTCCCTCCTGCCTATTCTTTTGTAATAAGCTTTGTTGTATCATTTTTCGCCAGATAACTATTCCCTTTTGAGAGAAGCTTCCTGGCATTACTCCTGATAAGCCCGTCCGGATTCGAAAGATCATTTAACGCCAGACCTGCTGCAATACTGATCGCTGTTCCAAGAATACCCCTTCCCAAAGGAAGCCTGTTTCCTGGACAGCCCGGCATACCACCGCCTCTTAACCTTGTACGCATCATTCTCCCTAATCCATACGGCATCTTCTCATCCTCCCGTCTGAACCTCTTGCTCTGTTCCTGTTCCGGTATCTGCACATACAGCCCGGCATTACGAATTGCTCGTGAAGGCTTTCATTCCTGAGCCAGGCTTCAATCACCTCCGTACTGTCGCCTGAAATAAACCCGATTACTTTTATCCCAAGAGATTCTATCGTCCTTTCAAGGGGTCTTGATATCGCCCCGCATATGAGAGCTGATAGTGACAGGTTCTTAAGCCACTGAGCCCTTTCATTCACCTGAATGAACCTGATATCTTCAGTTTTCTGATCCAAGATGCGACCGTTTTCCGCGCTTATGATCAACACTTTTTGCGCTACATCGAATACCGGCGCTATCCTTCCGTTCCATACCGTGAATGCTGCTTTGATAATCATGATTATTATATTTCATATTTCATGCCAGACGATTTTCCCTGATAAATTATCTACAAATCATTATTAATTCAAATGGTTGGAGTCTCCGGGATAATCAGTTGATTTATTTTCAGGTCGCATTATTGCATTCTAATTTAAATTTTATGGTTGCAATTATGCGACTGTATCTCCTAACTCTTTGGAATTATGATATTCAGGCTTTTTATTTTTCTGAACAGCGTACTCTTATGTATACCGAGCTCTCTGGCGGTTTTCAACCTGTTGTAAGAAGTCTTTTCAAGGACTTTCCTTATCGTTTCCGCCTCAAGGATGTTCCTTGTTGTCCTTATATCGGCAATATCTGATGTTTTTTCCTTCTCCGGCATAAATTCTGACTGAATATGTTCTATAGAGATTTGACCTTTAGCACAGGTAATGAACGCCCTCTCTATGACGTTTTCCAGTTCTCTGACGTTTCCCGGCCAGTCATGAGCCATGAGCAGGGATATGGCTTCGGTAGATATGCCTTCGATTTTTTTGTTCTGGATCAGATTGAATCGTTTGATGAATTCCTCTGCAAGCAGAGGTATGTCTTCCTTTCTGCGTCTGAGCGGCGGCAGTTCCAGCCTGACCACATTTACCCTGTAATAGAGGTCCTCTCTGAAGACTCCCTGTTTTGTAAGCGCTGAGAGGTCTCTGTTGGTTGCGACAATGACCCTTGCATCGGTCTTTTCAGGCCTGGTTGAACCAAGGGGTTCAAATGTCCTGTCCTGAAGAACTCTTAGAAGTCTAACCTGAAGCGCGGGGGAAATGTCGCCGATTTCATCCAGGAAGATGGTCCCTGATTTTGCTATTGCAAATCTACCGGGCTTGTCCTTTCTCGCTCCTGTAAACGCACCGGCTTTGTATCCGAAAAGCTCTGATTCAAGGAGACTGTCAGGAAGCGCCGCGCAATTGACTGCAATGAAAGGGCTGTTCTTCCTGAAGCTCAGTGAATGTATCGTTCTTGCTATGAGCTCTTTCCCTGTCCCCGTTTCTCCGAGAAGAAGTACCGTGCTGGGGCTCGATGCGATCGAAGGAAGAACCTCGAATATTTTGTGCATAAGGGGCGAGTGGCTGATTATATCACCTATTTTGAATCTGCCTTCGACCTCGCGCCTCAAATTTTCAATCTCGCTCAAATCTCTGAATGTTTCAGCTCCCCCTATAACCTCGCCTTTTTCATTCTTGAACATTGCAGTTGAGACGCTAATCGGAACCTTGTCGCCTTTTGAATTGATTATATATCCCGACTTTCCAATTACAGGTTTGCCCGATTTCAGCGTCTTTTTCAATGCGCATTCGGATTCACACATGCTGGAGCGGAAGACGTCCGAACAGCTTTTCCCGATAGCGTCAATTCGCGACACTCCTGTTATATTTTCAGCCGCCCGGTTAAATGAAGTTATTATCCAGTCCTCATTAACGGTGAAAACACCGTCGGAAATGCTCTCAAGTATTGACTGGGTTGCATCCTGCCTGCTGCCAGTCGATTCTGACGGTGTTTTACCTTTAGCCTTCATATTGGATCCCTTGCTGCTTGCACCCTGAAATCTTTAATGCTCGTGGCAGCCCTGCTCGTGCAGTTCGCATGCAACTCCCGAATCCGCGAGATTTCCTGAAAGCCAGGCCAACATAACCTCTTTCACATCGCCGGAACAGCCCCTCACCACATCAATCCCGACGCTACCAAGCACATTGACCGCGCCCTGTCCCATATTGCCGGCAAGCATCAGGGTCACACCCATCTCTTTTAAAGTTCCTGCGATGTTGGACCTGCATCCGCAGCCTGCCGGTGAACTGACAATCTCCTGTGTAACGATAGAATTTTTTTCATCCACTGTAAAAACAGTGAAATACTCGCAATGGCCGAAGTGTTCATCTATCCTGTTCTGTCTCGATGGTAATGCTACTTTCATTTTTCTCTCCTTAAGATTTTTTGATATTCTTTCTGCAATACGGGCATATTCTGCCGCCATTCACACCCTCACATTCTTCTGACGCCCTTTTGCAGTTTTCACACGGATTCATGCCTTCCTTGATGATGAAAATATCACCCCCGGTTATTCTAAGCGCCTTGCTGTTTACCAGAAAATCGGCGATCTTCTGTTGAGCTGATTCTATTATCCTTCCGAATGTCGGACGGGATATATTCATCATCGTAGCCGCCTGTTCCTGATACATGCCTTCGTAGTGTGCAAGCCTGACAGCCTCGAATTCATCCAGACTCAGATACACTTCCCCACAGGATGAAACATCCACCCCTTCGGGTTTAAAGCATGTATTCTCCGGCATCAAACCTATGTTTCTGCAGCACTTGGGTCTAGGCAAATTCAGCTCCTCGTAAAATTTATTATAAGCATATGCTCATAACATTTCAATAATTTATTTATGCTGCTCCTTTGAAGATAGATATAATTGATATGTTACCGTATTTGCTAAGATAAACGCCTGAAATCGGGAAGCCTGGACTCATCAACAAATATCCTGTAAGGACGCTTTATATGCCATCTTTTATCTTTCTGATTATATCTGCCTATTGTCCTGCCTGAGAAGATAATCTTCGGATACTGTATATTTTGCCTTTCGAATACCGCTACGTCTATTTTCTTCTTTTCAGGCAGAAGTTTTCTCATGATGCCGGTACGCGATATAAAACGATAAATACTATGGAGCATCCCAGATATGAACTGTGCCGCAGGCTTGCGAATTCTTATACTGTACATTGCAGCAACCCCGGCTGCTCCACCGTACACACTGCGAGATCTGCCCTCTCTTACTGATGTACAAACGCGGCCGATAATATCTTTCGCTTCCAGTGTATATGGATCGGAAGCGCTATTGTTATCTCCTTTTGTCTTAATCCTGGAGCCTTTTAATCCGACAACCCTGTGGACAATCACACTTTCATTTACGTCAGTCTTATAGCATACGACATCACCTGTTCTTATCCTTGAACTCCCGTAAGGAACAGCAGTTATCATTTCAGGCTCGATAAATGACGGATTCATGCTCACACCGCGATATACAAAATAAAGAGGGCTTTTATTTTTGTTTTTATTAATAAAATCAATTCCTGACTGTCTGAGATATTGTTTGCTTGCTTTTTCTGGATGTTCGAACGCAGTTGGGAGGGCCTTCTCCATCTCCTTCCAGAATTCGCCATCAAGGCTCAGGTAAAGTCTGAATGAAGGGACAGATTCAGCCAGAGAGTTGGCCCTTTTGATGAAGTTCTTGACGAGCTTCTGATTTTCCATGACTGAGAATATATTGGAACGGGTAACATGTTCGAGAGTGTCGATTATCATGGCCTTGGTATGAGCCATGTCAAGCGGTCTTACATAATCATCCGGAGACTGCACCAGAAAAAATATTGCATTAAGAGGAATTTTTTCCTCAACCTTCCAGCTTCCGCCCGGCCCATGCATGTAGAACCTGCTCCATGTGGGCCAGGGGTGGGCGCAGAAACCACCGTTTTCGTCAGGCACGATAATTGTGGCATCATCGCAGAAAGAAATCCATGGCCCGGGCAATCTTCTGCTTGCAGTAGACTTCCCAACAGTTCCCGGTCCGGCCATAATCACTCCAGAACCGTGAAGAGAACACAATGCCCCGTGAATCAGCATACCGCCTTTTTTTGTAGCGTCGACAACGACAGCCTTGGCTATTCTCTCGACTTGTATATTGAACATCTCCTTATTATCTGCCGGATTGAGTATGCAAAGGATCGGCTCTTCGGCTTCATCGGGTATTATAAACTTTTTTTCACCTCTCTTATGTTCCTTGACGCATACGAGGATTTTTCTGCCTGTTTCTTCACCCTTTACAAGCTGCATGATTTCAGCAAGCTTCTCGACGAACACTTCTGATTCTTTATCTGTTGCAACGATAGTATATCGAATCGTTTCAGTAAGTTTCAAAATTGGATTTCTATCGGTCGAATTCATTGCACATTGGATTGCTTAAATCAGCGGCTTCTTTTTTCTAGATTGGGAAAACCGACCATTATGCTGCGCATCGATGCACATGGCATGCGGCCATATGAGTTTGCCGAAGTTCGAATAATTCTGCACTACGCAGCCTGTGCGACACTTGCGCATGAATATGCAGTTACGGCAGAGCTCCGGATAGTTCGAGAAATCCATAAGATCATTTCTCAGTTTAACAACCGCCGGATGATTGAGCCATATGTCTCTGATTGAATCCTGCCCGAGTTTGCCGTAGGCAAGTTCGGGCATGGTCCTGCCTATGCCGCACAAAGCAACAGTTCCCGAACCGAGGATGCCGAGTATGTGGTCAACCCCGCAATCGCCTGCATTTGAGTTTGCAACCAGTTCCTTGAGAGGTCTCAGGGAAAGAGGTATATTTATTATCACTGGGATGGGTGAAGTCTTTTTCAAAGGGCCCCTCACAAAATCCGACAGCTCCAGTATTTCGTTCAGCGTTAGCGTCTCGTTCCTCTCGTGCATCAGTGCACCACGGCCGTTGTTGGTAACCGGATTGAGCTTGACCGAACCGGCGCCTTTCGATGCAGCCAGTTTAACGAGTTCCTCAACCTCACCTACATTGCCCTTATGTGGTGACATTATGACCTGGACATTAATATATCCGGCATCAACAAGGCATTTGAGGCCGTTGAGTGCAGCTTTGTATGCGCCTTTGACACCCCTGAACCTGTCATGGGAGCCTTCATCGATGCTGTCGAGGCTGATGGATATAAAACCTATCTTTGTTTCTTCCTTTAAAAACCTGGCCATTTCATCATGTATCAGGGTCCCGTTCGTTTCCATGTTAAGCCCAAGGCCCTCTTCGGAAAGCATCCTGGCAATCTCACTGAATCTCGGATGTATCATGGGCTCTCCGCCCGTAAGTTTGGCCGAGCTGAGACCGAGCGGCTTTGCCTCTTTTACAGCCTGCCTTAAAAGCTCAATATCAAGCACTTCACCTGGTGACGGTTTTCCGTCTGTGAACGCGGGCTTTATCCAGCAGTGCCTGCATGTAAGGTTGCAGCTGTCAGACATGTAAAGATAAAACGAACGCAGAGGCGGTACACCCTCGGGCAGGTCAAGCCCGGTCCGGCTGCTTGAATTTTCCAGTTCGCTGCAGTCACACAGATCAGTCATTCTCAAACCTCTTCAAGATATTTCTTATAGCAGACCAGCGGGTCTATGGAGTTCAACATGCCGGTCTTCGACATTACAGTACCCGGACATCCTCCAGTGCAGAAGCCCGCATATTCGCAATCCCGGCATTCTTCGGCCTCGGTTATGGGAATTTTTCGGCGCTCCCTCACAACATTTATGTTCGGGTGAGTCTGCCAGACCTCGCTTAGAGAAATCTCCCCCATTCTTCCCATAACAAGCGTGGGCAGCATGTTGCAGGGTACATACGTTCCGTCATGCAGAACCGCCATTTTATTAAAAACACCTCCACAGGAGCAGAATGTTCCCCTTCCTTTCATAGATTTTTCGCCCCTTTGGATGCGCTCGGTTATCTCCTTCATCATTCTGGCCCTTGTCAGCGGACCGGCCTGTGCGCCAATACGTCCGCAGTATCTTTCATTGATTGCTACAAGCGCAGCCATCGCCCTCATCCTCTCTTCCACTGTAAGTATGATATCCTGGCCGTTGCAGCGTGCACTCCCCATATAGTCCGCCTCATTCGTACTGAACCCGGGCAGACCTACATCATCGAGAAGAAGTGCCGCAATATTCTCGAGGTCATCAATATTGTGGCGGTTTATGGTCACACGAACAGTCACGGGGAAATCGTTTTTTTTCAGAAGTCTCAGGGCATACAGGGCCTTCTCAAAGCTTCTGGGCGGCCTGCTCCTGTCATGAATTTCAGCGCATGAGCCGTCAATGGAAATCTGAATGGAATCGAGCCTCAATCTTCGCTTTCCTTGTGAGAATTCGGCAACGACATTTTCGTCAATCAGAGTGCCGTTTGAAAGGATGCTATAGCGCATCCTGTTCTCTATGACACCGTCGATGAGTTCGAACAGGTCTTTTCTTACAAAGACCTCGCCGCCGCTCAGGCAAACCTTCCGAACCCCCAGACTGCCTGCTTCTCTGAAGAGATCAAGCCAGTCAGACGTTGGAAGGTCTCCCGCTTTTTCCATGCTCTCGGCATAAAAGCAGTAGCGGCATTTAAGGTTGCATTTTCCGGTAAGACCTATGTCGAGTTCCCGGGGGGCGGATAGTATTCCGGGATAGCTCTCAGGGGATTTCATTAATGAAGTTTTCTCCAAGCATCTTTATGAAACTCTCGGCATCGGTCTTCGCAGTTTCAGGCCCGACCCCGGTGAAGCTTTTTACAAGAAACGCGGCTATTTCATCAATCGTCCGGGGCTTTTCCACAAAGCCCCAGATGAGCCCGCCTGTTGCATTCATTATAGTACTCAGGTCCATATCAGGGTTATAGAGGACGGCGCCCTCCTCGCCCTCGTCCCTGAAAGAAACATTAGGATTTGCCTGATATTTCATCCAATCATAACACACTGCTTCCATCGGCATTGCACGTGCCACTTGCAGTGTTACCGGACATCTGACACCTGGCATCAGCACTGCTGCCAGTGTTAGAGCACCAATTCGAAGCATTACTGCCAGATTGATCACAATCATCTGTTGCAGCTGAACCTGAAGAAACACAGAAAGCCCCTACAGAATCCTTTAAGCCATCCAGTTTTATAACCTTCGGTGCTTCGTAAAGCGGCTTTGAATCATCGTCATTTTTTTCTTCTTTTGCCATAACAATCTCCTTGTTTTCAATCAGCGGTCATGAAAATTAATTTACCCATCTCATTACCTGAATGAATGAAAAGTCAATCTTTTTTTATTGATAATTAGTTTTATTTACAGGCCGTGCTAATGTTCAGTTTTAGTTGAAAATATCCATGTAAATATCAGCACTTCACCCTGCATCCGAAGAAGCCGTTCTCTTTGAGGTTCTCAACAAGCTCGGCAACTTCCTTATCGATATTATCAGGAACACCTGAAAAGGTCTCTTTAATGTGACTGATTATCTGGCCCACACTCTTCCTGCCGTCAGCAGCTTTCCATATGAACTTTCCGGTATTGTTGACGGCAATCGAATTGCCCGTGTCCATATTTACAAGCACGGCCCAGCCGCCATCCTCATCCTGGTAAATCACATCAGGGTTCGGATATGGTATATATTCATAATCTGGCATTGCGGCAATTTATAAGATTATTTGCTGCCTGTAAAATGAAAAACAACTCTTGTTATTTCAGGAATCGCCGCGCAGATAAGGGACAAAAGAGCTTATGACAAACCATATGAAGGCTGCCAGAATTATAGTGGCCCCAGTTGCAGTATAGGCCCATTCCTGCGCTGAAATTACAAGACCTGCTGATGCCGATGTCACACTTATTATTATCGCCCACCAGAACATGGCCCCGGCCGTTCGCGACAGATTCCTTGCAGCCGCAGCCGGCACGATGAGCAGAGCCGTTACAAGCAGCACGCCCACTGCCCTCACTGAATAGATTACCACAACTGATAGAAGCGCCGCATACATGTACTGATAAAGGGCAACTTTTATCCGATGCGCCCTGGCAAGGGCATGATTGAGGCCGATATAAAACAGACGGTTATATCCCAGTCCGATGAATACTAGGATTACCATTGAAAGTGCTGCAAGCATAACTATATCGGCCGTGCTTATTGTCAGTATATCGCCGTACAGGAAGAGTTGCATGTCGCGGGTTATGCTTCTATCCCGGCTGACAATCGCGATTCCGAAGGCGACAACAGCTGAGAATATAACTCCCACAACAGTGTCCATGGAAAGAGAGCTCTTCCTCTGAAGCGCCGTTATTGCAATGCCCACCAAGACAGCAAAGGCAACCATTGTTAGAGAAGGGTCAAGTGAGGCGATCAACCCTATAGCAACACCGGCAAAGGCCGAATGACTGATTGCATCAGTAAAAAACGCCATCCTGAAATTTACGACCTGTATGCCCATGACTGCTGCGGTAGGCGCCAGCAGCAGGAGCCCTATAAATGCCTGCTGCATGAATCTCGCCTCCATACATTCAAAAGGAAGCAACATAGGGACAATGCCATAAATAACGAACTGGTCAGGCATTCGCATTCTCCTTGCCGGATTCCTCATCACACTCGGCACACCCGTCTTTTACAGGTTTGAAACTTAGCGCGCCTATATGCGGACCGAATATGTCAAGAAGTATGTCCTTATTGAATATCTCTCTGGGCGGACCTTCTGCAACCACCTTCCTGTTGAGGCATATTACATGGCTTGCATGATAGGCGACCATGCCGAGGTCATGGCTCACCATGAGCTGGGTAAAACCCTTTTGAATCCTGAGATGTTCGAGAAGGTGGCAGAAAACCTGCCCTCCCTTTATATCAACGCCTGCATCCGGTTCATCAAGAATGAGTATCTCGGGTTCCCTCTGTATAGCCAGAGCAAGAAGAACTCTCTGCATCTCCCCGCCCGATAGCGCCCCGAGCCTTCTTTTCAGAAGATGCTCCGCCTTGACCGAGTAGAGCAATTGAGCGGCAGATTCCCTCATCCCCCGGTTTATTCCAAGCCAGAACGGTTTTTTCTGAACTCCCATCGACAGGAATTCGACGACGCTCAAGGGAATTCCTCTGTCAAAGCTGAACCGTTGAGGGACATAGCCTATCCTTATCTCATGAGGTCGGCTGTCTGAGTTGAAGCGGATATTTCCGGAATATTTTATCTCACCAAGCAATGCTAAAAGGAGCGTCGTCTTCCCTGCGCCGTTCGGGCCGATAACGGCCGTGCACTCTCTTTCAGGTACTCTCGCATTGATATCTTCAAGAATGGAAACCTCTCCCATCTTTACGCTCAAGGCTCTCAATTCAATAGCTGACCTGTGCGGTGGATACTCATTACCCATTTTACATGTTTCCCAGCGTACTTTTTATAGTTAATATGTTTCTTCTCATAATACTTTCATAATAATCAAGGCCTGCATTTTCAGGCCCCGTGGCGCATGGATCGAGTATTGTTGCCGGTATTCCTGTCTCTTTCGATAAAGCCTGCGGTGTCTTCGATGAGAACTGCGGTTCATAGTAAATTGCCCCTGCCTTATACTTTTTTATCTTTTTGACTATAGAAAGCATCTCCGATGCGGAGGGCTCCTGGCCTGGATGCGACTGCAGAACTGCAACTATTCTAAGCCCCGCATCTCGTGCAAGGTAATCAAACGCCCCGTGCTGTGTTACGATATTCCTGTTTTTGAGCTTTTTAACCTGAGAAGTAAATTCGTCTGCCAGCCGGTCCATCTTATATTTATAGTCCGTTGCATTTCTGCTGTATATTCCGGCTCTTTTCGGATCGGCCTTTGACAGCCCCCGGGCGATATTGACGGCAAGAAGTCCGCACATGCGGGGACTGGCAAAAAGGTGCGGATTGTGGCCCTCGTGATGATGGCCGTTTTCTTCGCGATGCTCTCTTATATCATGGTCCTCTTCAGTGTACTCAAGCAGGTTCCTGATGCCTGCCGAACTGTCAATGATTGCAAGGCGGCTGTTTGCCCTTTTTATCGGCGCTCCCAGGAATTCTTCCATACCCAGACCATTTATCACAAGAACATCCGCTTTTGCTAATTTCTGCATGTCCCTGGGCGTTAATGAATAGTCATGCGGGCAGCCTAGGGTCGAAGGCAACATCAGTTCAACATTTACGCCGGTGCTTCCTTGTGCCACGTTCCTGGTTATCTGATAAATTGGAAATGTCGTGCAGAGGACGCTCATCTGCTTTTCAGCAGAAAATGCCTCCTCGGCAATCAGAAACGGCAGAATAAATATGCATACAGAAATGAAATATTTCTTTTCGAAGATCTTAAGCATGCTCAGCCTCCGGAAAATCGCTTGTTGCAAATACATTCGCATTATGATTAACAATAATCATCATGTCAATTGCTAATACAATTCAATTCGCAATAAGATTTAAAGGCTGACGGATGTATAAAAGGAACACAACGCAGAGAAAACTGCTTGAAGAGATCATATCTTCAAGCACAGCCCCCTTAAGCGTTCAGGATATACTGACAGAAGGAAGGAAGTCTATAAAATCGCTCAACCAGGCGACCGTTTACAGGAACCTGAAAATCCTGATAGATTGCGAATGGCTGAAGGTCATCCCGCACCCAACGCTCGGCAACCTTTACGAGATGAAGGAAAAAAGCCATCACCACCATTTTCACTGCCACAAATGCGACAGGGTTTATCAGCTTAACGGCTGCCCTTTGAAAAAGACGGGCATTTCACCCCCCGGTTTTGTCCTCGAAGACCACGAAGTTTACCTCTCAGGCATCTGCGCAGACTGCAACAGGCGATAAAATCGATATTATCCGTTTAAAACCTGTACCCGATGCCCAGCGAGATCTCATTGGAGCGGCTGATGCCTATGTCACCGTCAGTATAAGTAAATGTATAGTCTGCAATCGTGAATATCTTATCCGTCAGATCAAGCCCGGCATTAAGATTCAATGCATGCTCATTGACGGTTTCCTGATAGACATCATAGTTCATAACCGTTGAGTATTTACCCTTGCCCCTGCCTTTGCCAGTGGGGATGGAAGAAGTCTGGTAAGAGGTCCCATAGGAATATTCATAACCTGCCTCGGCATAAAGTTTTTCCGTAATGTTGACCCCGAAGTACGCGCCGAAAGAAATCTCGTCTTGTGAATAGATATCATCCTTTGCCCGGCTGTCTACATAGCTTGCATATTCGCCTGTATAGAACATGGATGTTATCTGCTGCGAAAAATAAAGCCCTCCGCCCAGTGAAATCTCCGATTGATCCGTATCCTTTACTGCAGATGCCTCGATAAGGGGTGAGATGTTTATCTGGAAACGCTCATCAAAAGTGTATGTGAGCCCCGGAGATATCAAGGCTGAGATATAATCCTCTTCAGCCGTTTTGAAATAGGCGGTTGAATCAAGAACCCCAGTAAAAGTCCAGTCGAATGTTTTTTCGACATCGGCCTGTCTGCTCCATGAAATATTGCCGTTTAAATAACTGTCCCCCTTCGGGTCATCGACAGATCTTGTCACATTCGAATCATACCCCGGGCGTATGTAAATCTCGAAATCTCCGGCAAAAAGACTGGTGAAACTTACCGGATACAGGACCATTATTATCAGGAATAAATTCCTTATTTTTGTTTGCATTTGATTTTCCTTTCATGTCGCAATCACTTCCCGTGTTTTTTCTGACCGCCCGAAACACTTGTCTTTCCGGCACCATGCTTCATTACGCTTCCCCTGCTGCCTGAACCGGACATGCGGGACGCGTTTGACCATACTGGTTTGCCGTCTTTATTGCGGAGCGTGATTATCTGTCCGGTAGCTTCGATTTTAATATCCTGGGCTACGATGTAAAGGTTGCTGTCCCTGCCAAGTGATTTGGAGCCTTTAACCGTTACGGTATCGCCCGCCGCCATGCCCGGCTTTGACTGCCTCCAGTACCATGCCGGCGATGCAAGGACTATGTAGGTATCCTTATCCGCTGCCAGACCGAAATATACCGGCCCTGTCTGCGGCACCGTGATCACATTTACTCTGCCCCTGACTTCACCAAGGGTATTCAGGTCAAAACCGCCCGGATACAGTATACCGCTTTTTTCTAAAATCATGTTCTCTTCATCCGCATAAACGGGAACTGACGAGAGCATGAGCATAATGAGGACAATGGCCGACAGGACATAAAATGCCCTGTCACCCAGTGTATCCTGATAGCTATTTAGCGTTTTTTGTACCATTCCCTGTGCCGTCTTTCGGTCCGGTCTGACTATTGCCTGTGCCATCACCTGGCCCATAGGTGTTACCCCTCTTAGCCTGATTTGATTTTGCCGCATCAGTACTTTTCAAACACGACCCATCCCTTAGTTGCTTCTTTACACCCGTCTGCTGGGTGGATGATGTCTGTTTGCAGATGCCTGTTCCTTTGCCGGAGCCTCCCCTGCCCTGTCCGGCCAGTGCATCGTCCGCCACAAGCGCCGTTCCGCCGATAAATGCTGCTGCCAGTGCTGCAATTAACATCTTTTTCATTAAGCTTCCTCCTGATGATTTTTTTGTTTCAATCATATAAGAGCAAGCCCGGTGCCAAACATGAATCACCAGATAACATACTGTTATCATTTGCTTTAATTGTTTGAAATCTAAAACAAACCCTGTTTCTGCATGCAAAGGCTGCATATTGAGTGCAAATCCTGCACTTTCTATTTTCATAATCCATATTCCTTTATCCTGTACTGGAGGGTCCTTAATGAAATACCAAGGATATCGGCTGTTTTTTTACGGTTGCCGCCTGTTTCCGAAAGGACTTTTACAATCGTATCCCTTTCCACCGACTTTAGATATCCTTCATCCATGCCGGAAGGTCCTTCATCTTTAACGGCATCCAGTTTGAGGTGAGCCGCATCGATCTCTTTTCCGGCAAGGATTACAGCGCGTTCGATAACATTCTGTAGTTCTCTGATATTTCCCGGCCAGTAATATGAAGTGAGCAGATTTCTAGCCTCATCGGTAAAGCGGGTAATCTTCTTGCCGAATTCGGCCGAATATCTGGCCAGGAAATACTCGGCAAGGGGCAATATCGCTTCCCCCCTTTCTGTAAGAGAGGGAAGCTTTATCGGGAAGACATTGAGCCTGTAAAACAGGTCCTGCCTGAAACGGCCTTCATCTGTCTCCTTTTTAAGGTCCCTGTTTGTCGAAGCGATTATTCTTACATCTACCGATATCAGCCTGTGCCCGCCAACACGTTCGAAAGACCTTTCCTGAATTACCCTTAAGAGCTTCACCTGAACAGACGGGGATATTTCGCCGATTTCATCAAGGAATAAAGTCCCCGTATCCGCAAGTTCAAAGCGCCCTTTTCTGACATTCAATGCGCCTGTAAAAGCGCCTTTTTCGTGGCCGAACAGTTCACTTTCGAGCAGGGTTTCAGACAGTGCCGCGCAGTGTACGGCAATAAAAGGCTTTGCTTTCCTGGGGCTCATCTGATGGATGGCCTTGGCGATCATCTCTTTGCCTGTGCCTGATTGTCCTGTAACAAGCACTGTGGCTGTAGTAGAAGCCACATCGGTGACAAGTTTTCTAATTTCAGACATATTCCTTCCAAGGAAAATCTTGTCGAAGGGAGGGACGTTTCTGCCGATTTCCTCTGCAAGAATGTTTATCCTTTGTTCCGACTCAGCATCCTTTAATACCCGGCCCACGACATGCCTCAATTCATCAGGGCTGGAAAAGGGCTTTGACAGATAATCAGATGCGCCCAGCTTCATTGCTTCGACTGCATTGTTGATAGAACCGTAGGCAGTGATTATTATCCATTTCATGTCACTCCTCAGGTTTCTGCCTGATTTCATCAGGTCAATGCCATTCATATCAGGCATTTTAAGGTCGGTTATTACAAGATCATACGGGCCTGATTTTATCATTTCAAGGGCCTTATTTCCGTTTTCGGCTTCATCGACTTCATAACCCTGTTCTTTAAGAATAAGGCTTATAAAAGACCTTATCGTCCTGTCATCATCGACTATAAGTATTGATTTAGCCAAATCACTTCCCCTTTCCGCCCGGTATTTGCATAACGAGCACTGCGCCTTTCGCTCCGGACCTGTTCCTGAGAGATATTCTGCCTCCCATGCCGTTAATCACCTTCCTGGCATATGCGAGCCCCAGACCGGTTCCATTGGTCTTTGTCGTGAAAAAAGGTGTGAAGACTTTTTCAATCTCTTCTTCCCCAAGACCTTCACCATTGTCTTCAATTCTTATTTCAACCATCTCGACTTTATGGCTTGCCGCTATTGTTATTTTCCCTTTGTCCGAAACGGCCTCCTTCGCATTTATCAGGCCGTTCAGAAATGCCCTTCTGAGCTTTTCCCCATCGGCATTCACGTAAAGATCATCATCTACTGCAATATTCCTGTTCCCTTTGAATGATGATAGCGCCTCGCTGAGACTTTCAGATACAAGCCCGTAAAGATTTATTTTCTCTATCCTGTATGTCTCATCCCTGGAAAAAAGGAGCATCTCGTTTACCAGTGAACCAATCCGGTCCGAACCTTCTATTATAAAACCCAGCGCCTTTTTCCTTTCGTCCGAACCAGCAGTCTTTTCATCGACCCATTGTGCATATCCTTTAAGGCCGCCCAATGCGTTTCTTATTTCATGAGCAAGCACAGAGGTCATCTGTCCTATCATGCCCAGTTCCCTCTGCCTCTGGATCTCTGCCTGAAGCCTTATATAACGGGATGCCATCCTCTCGAATAATATGCCCGAAATCCATAATAAGAGGATTACAATTCCCGCCGTCCACCATATCCTGCCTGCATTTGCAATTATATTTTCAGTCTCTGCCGTGTTCATGACAAGGACCAGATAAGTGCCCTTGCTGCCGGAAGTCTTGAGCGGAAAGGCATATTCATATGCCCCGATTCCAGTACCCAGAAGAATCCTTCTTCCTGACGGCCTGTCGTTGTATTCGGGGGAAAAACCTTTCATGATAGAGCCTTTAAGCGCCCCATTTGTGTGAAATAGAATTTTACCGCCGGAATCCGCAATGAATGCATATGCAACGACACGATCGGAAAGGATGTTACGGAACTCTTCACCGGGGACCATATCTTTCATGAGAAGTGTGCTTTCTGCGGCTGATGATATGGCGAGGGCGGAGTTTTCGAGAGAGCGCCAGGCCAGGACTCTGACTGTTTTCATATTGCTTGATGTGGTAATAATTATAGCGACCGTAAATATGCAAAGAAATGCAAAAAGTGCTGCCCTCAGAATAGTTGGTGTGTGCTTTTTCATTCCCGTCAGTTTAATTGCTCCCCATTTCCCAGGATTAACCCTTTTTCCTTTCCTCAAGCAGTCTCCTCACCTCTTCATGGCTTTCCTTTGTAATGGGCAGGAGCTTCACGAAAATTGCGGATATGATGAAGAATATCCCTGGACCGATGCCGAGCATTATCCTTATGCAGGTCAGCGCAGCCTGAGGCTGGGGTAGCGTGCTGTTTTCGACATATCCGAATATGCCCATCAGCATGGATGCTGACCATATCACAATACCGGTAAGGATCGTCAGCAGCGAAAAAGCCACCCCGTAAAAGGCCCCCTCCCTTCTGACGCCGTTTGAGAGTTCATCAAATTCAATAACATCGGGCATCATGGAAAACGGGATCACCTGGGTTGCCGAAATACCTATGCCTGCAAGGCCGCACAGGATGCTTGCAGCAGCGATATTCGATGGCGGCAGGAAAAGGGCGCTCAGCATGACAAGGACCATGTAGGCCATCGCCATGAAAAAAGCGGTCTTTTTGCCCTTTTTCTCTCCGATGTATACCCAGAAGGGGGCGGCGACAACCGCGGTAATCAGGGGAAGGCCCAGCAGTATATAGGTCATGCTTTCCGGCATTTTAAGAACATCCTTAAGATAGAAGAGAAAAAGGCACTGTATGAGATTGAATCCAAGGAGGTTCATTATGAACATGGTAATGGCAATCCTCGATTCCCTGAGCTTCATGATGGAGCCTATAACTCTGAACATGCCGCCCGTAACTTCGGCTTCGGACTTCACCCTCTCCTTTGTGAAGAAAAATGTTATCAGTAGAGAGACAAGGAAAACCGCTCCACCGATAAGGCCCATAACAGGATAGCTCTCTTTGTAAAACTCGCGGCCTCTGTAAATCTCGTCTACAATGAGGGCGACCCCTGCTGCACCTATCAGATTGCCCACGAAAGTAAGCCCCATCCTTATACCGGATATGCTTGTGCGCTCGTCATAGTTCTGCGAGAGCTCAGGCATGAGCGAATTGTAAGGCAGAGCAACAAAAGTATAAATGGTCACATAAAGCACGTATACGACAGAAAAATATATGATGTTGGACACATGGCCGCTGAAAGGAACGATCCACAACAGCACGAACAGAATCGAAACAGGCAGGCAGCCGAAAAGTATGAAGGGCCTTCTCCTGCCGAACCTTGTCTCTGTTTTGTCGGAGATCATACCTACAATGAAGTTCAGCACGGCGTTATAGATGTTCACTGCCAGGAATATGCTGCCTGCAAGCCCGGCGGGCACCCCGGTGACGTTGATGACGAAATATAAGAGATAAAAGCTTACAGCAGTGAAGGCTACGTTGATCCCGAAATCCCCTATACCGTATGCAAACTTTTCCCATAGCGGAACAACAAATCCAGGTTTCATGCATGCTCCCTTCTCAAAGACAAACAATTCATTTTTCACTATAGTATTCCATAAATGTTATGGATTCAATTATTCTGTTCCGGCTGCAAATTCCTTTTCATCTTCATAACTGTTGACCAGAGGTCAATGCAATTGTATGAATAACTGGCCTGAACATTGGCATGAACAGATAAAATAATATTAAGAGACTGGGGAGGCAGTATTATGAAAGGATTAAGATTTCTGGCAGTTTTTCTTTTATGCGCACTGATTGCAGCACCAGTAACGGCGGCAAATAGCGAACCCATCAAGATAGGGGCTATCCTGGGAGTCACCGGACCTGCGGCCAACCTCGGAAAACCCGAGGCAAACACACTTGAAATGCTTACCGCCGAGATCAACAAAAAGGGAGGCATCAACGGACGCAAGATACAGCTCATCATCAAGGATTCGGCGGCAAGCCCGGAAAAGGCCATCTCTTTTGCAAAGCAGCTCATAGATGAAGACAAAGTCATTGCGATTATCGGCCCGTCAACCAGCGGCGAATCCATGAAAATTAAAGGCATTGCAGAAGACGGCAAAACAATACTGATGTCCTGCGCCGCGGCTGAATCGATTGTCGTTCCTGTAAAGAAATACATATTCAAGACGCCCCAGAACGACAGGTTCGCCGCCATGAAAATTTTCTACCAGATGAACAAAATGGGAATTAAAAAAATAGCTGTTCTGTCAAGCAATACCGGTTTCGGCAATGCCGGAAAACAGCAACTGGAGAATATAGCACCCCAGTACGGAATCGCGATCGTCGCAAACGAGGTTTATGATAAGGAAGCGACCGACCTGTCGGCAGTCATCACAAAAGTCAAGACTGCAGGGGCCCAGGCCATTGTCAACTGGTCGATAGAACCTGCACAGTCCATTGTAATAAAGAACGCCAGACAGGCGCTCGGTCCGAAATTTCCGATATTCCAGAGCCACGGCTTCGGCAATATAAATTATGTCAAAGCAGCCGGACCTGCTGCAGACGGCGTGATATTCCCGGCAGGCAGGCTCCTGATTGCCGACCTTTTACCGAATACAAACAAACAGAAACCGGTCCTTTTAAAGTACAAGAAAGATTATGAAGCCCGATATAAGGAAGAAGCCAGCACATTCGGCGGCCATGCATACGACGCCTTTGCAATACTGGTTGAAGCGATCAGAAAAGCCGGAACAGACAATGAAAAACTCCGCAACGAAATAGAGAACATGAAAGGTCTTGTAGGGACAGGAGGTATTTTCAACTTCTCGCCCTCCGATCATAACGGCCTCAATATGGATTCTTTCGTAATGCTTACGGTCAAAAACGGAAAATTCGTCCCTCTGCCGGATACTCCGGTAAAAAAGAAATAGCTCGATAACCATGGGTGAGGCTTCAAAGAGGCCTCACCCTTTAATCCGACCAACGGCATGGGCATAGAAACCTTTTTTCAGTATATAATAGCTGGGATCACCTACGGCACGATTTACGCAATCGTCGCCATCGGCTTCAACATCATCTATAATGCAACAGGGATAATCAATTTTGCGCAGGGCGAGTTTGTAATGCTGGGAGCCATGACTGCAGTTACGCTTAATGAATACATGCCCCTGCCTGCCGCAATCATCTGCGCAGTCATCATAACAATGATGATTGGCGCGCTCATTGAAATCCTCTTCATCCGCTGGCTCAAAAATCCGGCCGTTCTGAGGCTCACGATAATAACTATCGGCCTTTCTATTCTGATAAGGGAGACAGCCCTTCATATCTGGGGAGCAGGTGTAAGGTCTCTGCCCTATTTTACAGGCACCGCCGTCACCACGATATCTCTTGGTGGAGTGCTCGTATCCCCGCAGATACTGTGGGTAATCGGGGTCTCGGGCATAATGGTTATAATTCTGAGCTTCTTTTTCAACTACACCCTCGCAGGCAAGCAGATGAGAGCCTGCGCATCAAACAGCGATGCAGCAAGACTGTGCGGAATCAATGCAAAAAACATGGTGAGTCTTTCCTTCATATTGAGCGCAGGTCTTGGAGCGCTTGCAGGATGCGTCGTATGCCCGATAACCTATGTACAGTATGACAGCGGCACCAGTCTGGCTATCAAGGGATTCACTGTTGCGATCCTGGGCGGGCTCGGAAACAGCTCTGCTGCAATTGCCGCAGGCATGATTCTGGGCATCATGGAATCGTTTTCAATATGGATAATGCCCACGGCATACAAAGACGTCATAGCCATCACCCTGCTCCTTCTGATACTTTTCGTGAGGCCTTCGGGCCTGTTCGGAAATGCCGAAACCTCGCGACTGAAGGAGTTCTGATGTTTAAAAGCAGGTATCTTCAGATCATCCTTCTCGCCTTACTTGTTATCACCGTACAGCTCATGATGTCCTTCACGGGCAAAACGCCATATCTGACCCAGCTCACCATGACCGGATATTACTCCATGGTCATAATAGGGCTTACCCTTCTGATGGGATATACAGGCCAGATATCACTCGGGCATGCCGGTTTCTTTGCAATTGGAGGATACACTTCCGCCTTCCTCACAACATTCAACCTGCTGCCCTACAAGGCACAACCTCTGGTGGCAATTCTTAACAGCATCGGATTGCTGACTCTACGCAAAGATCTCTATGAGATGGACATACTAACACTGACTCCCTGGACAGCCTGCATAGCCGCAGTCATACTGAGTGTTGTCATAGCGTGGATTATCGGCAGGCCGGTGCTAAAGCTCAAAGGGCACTATCTCGCCATGGCTACGCTCGGCTTCGGTACGATAATATACAAGATCGTTCTTGCCACAACTTTTTTAGGCGCTGCTGACGGTCTTTCCGACATACCGGGATTCAATCTTTTGCCCGGTCTTGAGGTAAGCGGAAAGTCTTCGCTGCGCATAGAGAATTATTATATTGCATGGGGACTCGTAATCATAAGCATGATTCTGCTTACAAACCTTATCCATTCAAGGGTCGGACGGGCTCTACGCTCAATACATGCGGCTGAGGATGCATCCAATGCCATGGGCGTAAACACCGCACAATACAAGCTGAAAATATTTGTTCTGAGTGCTGCGCTCGCCTCCCTTGGCGGCGTTTTCCTTACACATTTCAACGGAGGCATAGGACCTTCGGAGGCTTCCATCATGAAATCGGTAAGATATGTGGCGATTGTAGCCATAGGCGGTATGGCAAACCTCTGGGGTGCATTATTCATGGGCGTGCTGCTTAATTTTCTATCGCTGAGGGGCTATCTGGGATCATATGACGATGCAGTTTTCGGGGCGATACTTATAGTTATAATGCTCTTCGCCCCTGACGGACTTTTAAGAAAAGATCTGTTAACCGGAATATCGGATAAGCTCAAACGTCTCAAGAAGAAAAAGGGGCCATCGGCATGAGCCTTCTTGAAGCAAGCAACCTCAACAAGCGCTTCGGCGGACTGCAGGCCGTGGGTGACGTCAGTTTTACCGTCAGAGAGGGTACGATAAAGGCCTTAATTGGACCGAACGGCGCAGGCAAAACTACACTCTTCAATCTTCTTACAGGTGTAATCCTTCCGGATTCCGGCAGAATTACGTTCAATGGTCATGAAATTGAACGCGCCCAACCCTATATCGTTGCAGGTCTCGGAATGGCGCGCACATTCCAGCACATCAGGCTCTTTTCAGGAATGTCAGCCATTGAAAACATTATGGTCGGCAGGCACACCCACAGCAGGTCAGGCTTTATTTCAGGTATGTTAAGCCTTCCCTCTACAAGAAAAGAGGAGAAATCCATAAGAGAAAAATCCCTTGAAATAATGAACTTCCTTGGCATTGAGGAATACGCGGATGTCAATGCAGTTAGCCTTGCATACGGCCAGCAGCGCATAGTCGAACTGGGCCGGGCACTTGCATGCGAACCGAAACTGCTTCTGCTTGATGAACCTGCCGCAGGGCTCAACATGAGGGAGACAGCGGATATGGCAAAGCTAATCATGAAGATCAGGGATACTGGCATAACCATCCTTATCGTAGAACACGACATGAGCCTCGTCATGAATATCTCGGATGAGATACTCGTATTGAGCTACGGGCAAAAGATAGCGGACGACATACCTCTGGCAATTCAGAAGAATCCCGAAGTAATAAGGATATACCTGGGGGAGGACGATGCTCAGGCTTAGGAACATGGAATCCGGCTATTCCGGGCTTAAAGTGCTGAGGCGCCTGTCCATTCACGTCTCCCGGGGGGAAATCGTCACCATAATAGGCGCGAACGGGGCCGGGAAAACAACCCTTTTAAAGACAATCGCAGGGCTTATAAAGGCCTCATCAGGTGAAATACTTTTTGAGAATTCCGACATCTCGAAGCTCCCGCCTGAAAAGGTCGTCATGCTCGGATGCTCGCTGGTACCGGAAGGCAGGCAGGTATTCGCGCCCATGACAGTCAGGGAAAACCTCCTGCTGGGGGCTTACCCGCAGTACAGGAGAAGAAAAAGCAAAGAAGTCGATGTAGATCTTCAGCGCATATTCACACTGTTCCCGAGGCTTCTCGAGCGCGAAAGGCAGCTTGCAGGGACCCTCTCGGGAGGTGAGCAGCAGATGCTTGCAATGGGAAGGGCGCTTATGGCAAGGCCCAAGCTCATCATGATGGACGAGCCTTCCATGGGCCTCGCCCCGCTTATTGTAAAGGATATCTTTTCGATAATACGCCTGCTCAAGGACGAAGGTAACACGGTGCTCCTTGTCGAACAGAATGCAAAGATGGCCCTGTCCATAGCAGACAGAGGCTATGTCCTGGAAACCGGCAGGATAATGCTTGAAGAAAATGCTCAGGAACTCTTATCAAACAAGGATGTTCAGAGGGCGTACCTCGGCAGGGACCTGGATTCGGAAGTGAGGATATAAGGTATGAATCCGCAAATTTCATTACCGGGAGGCCAATATGTATTTTGAACCTGAACAGGAAAAGATGGACCGGGAAGAATTAAAGCAGCTCCAGCTAGAACAGCTTCAGGCTATATTGTCCAGGGTCTACATGCATGTCCCGTTTTACAGAAAAAAGTTCGATGAGATGAAGATAGACCCGGATGATTTCAAAACTCTTGACGACCTGAAGAACCTTCCATTCACGACCAAGGAGGACATCGCGGACAATTACCCTTACGGCATGTTTGCGGTACCTCTGCGCGAGGTTGTGAGGATTCACGCCTCATCCGACATGTCGGCTGTTGTCGGCTATACCAAGAACGACATAAAGACATGGTCGAATCTGGTTGCAAGGCTTCTCACTGCGGGCGGAGTGACGAAGGACGATGTCGTCCAGATCGCCTATGGCTACAGCCTTCTCACAGGCGGCTTCGGTCTGCATTACGGAGCCGAGAAGATTGGCGCATCAGTCATTCCGATATCTACGGGAAATACCGCGCGGCAGATAAAGATAATGCGCGATTTCAGGACAACGGCGCTTGTCTGCACCCCGGGTTATGCCATGCATATCGCAGAGACCATTCACAAATCGGGAACAGACCTCGGCAATCTGTCGCTCAGGTACGGTCTCTTCGGCGGCGAACCATGGTCCGAAGCCGTGAGAAAAGACATCGAGGAAAAGCTCCATATCACTGCAACGGACAACTATGGGCTCAGCGAAGTGATCGGGCCGGGTGTGGCCTGCGAATGCCTTGAAAAGGACGGCCTTCATATTGAGGAGGATCATTTCCTTGTCGAAATTGTCGATCCCGTAACACTTGCCCCGGTAAAACCGGGTGAAACGGGAGAAGTGGTCATCACTACACTTACAAAGGAAGCCTTCCCGGTAATAAGATACAGGACCCGGGATATATCGAGGCTGCTCCCGGGGCAATGCAAATGCGGCCGGACTTCGCAGAGGATGGCGCGCATCATGGGAAGGACCGATGACATGCTCATAATCAAGGGCGTCAATGTATTCCCGTCGCAGGTAGGAGCGGTGTTGTCAGAGGTTGAAGGCACTGAACCGAACTATCAGATAATCATCGAGAGGAGTGGCTCGATCGACGAGATGAAAATAAATGTCGAGGTCTCGGAAAGCAGCTTCTTTGACGAGATCAAAAAGCACCAGGCGCTGATTGAAGAAATAAAGAATAAGATCGCCTCGTCCATAGGCATATCTACAAAGGTCAGGCTGGTTGAAAAGAAATCGCTCGGCGAGACTCCAGGCGTGAAGGTAATCGACAGAAGGGATAAGGCCTAGGCGGAGATTTGTCCGGCCTTTATCAGTTATTTTCATCGTAATTTAATATGATAAAAATAAAGAATATGACTTAGATTTATTCTGGCAAGAAGTCATTTTACTATAGAGAAAAATACAGATATCTTTAGCAGATTTAATATTTCTAGATTTTGCAAAAATACAGGTACATCGCAGTTATGTGTAGTCTGGCAGGAACATCAATGCCTTGCAGTAATGGAAACT
>CAZEMO010000025.1:0-47963 GCA_964513375.1 uncultured Bacteriovoracaceae bacterium
TTCGAACCCGCGACATTCAGCTTGGGAAGCTGACACTCTACCAACTGAGCTATGCCCGCACAAATATTATTAATAGAATATGAATAATCCTATTGTCAACATATCTTTCAGCGTCTTTCAGCTAGTGTCTTTAAAACCAGGTTTTTTAAATACTATTAAGCCCCTTTTCTTGGAATTATTTATGATTAATTAGGAATTATCTTTACCAATACAGACCGTTGCCTGGGACCGTCAAATTCAGCAAGGTATATGCCCTGCCAAGTGCCTAATACCAGTGTTGAGCTCTCGGCAAAAACTGTTATGCTAGAACCTATCAAGCTAGCTTTTATATGTGCATGTGAATTTCCTTCAATGTGCCGGTAATGGATATCCTTTGGCACCAGCCTTTCCATAGCCTCCTTAATATCCTCCTTAACGTCCGGGTCAGCGTTTTCATTAATAGTAATCCCGCACGTTGTATGGGGAACATAAATCACAACTACGCCCGAGGACACTGCTTCTGATTTGATGATGGATTTAATATGTGATGTTATGTCTATAAATTGGCAGGCGCTTGTGGTCTTTACTTCTATTCTTTTTATCATTGTACCCTCTCTTTTTTCTTTGTCGCTTGATTTGGAAGAAAAAGTCTCTCAAAGTTAGAAGATGTTATTTCTGCTAATTTTTCAATACCTATCTTTTTAATTTCTGACAATATCTTAAGAACCTCGATCAGATATGCGGGTTCATTCATTTTTCCTCTGTACGGAACAGGGGACAGATAAGGCGCATCAGTTTCAATAAGAAGCCTGTCAAGAGGCGTCATTTGTGCAACTTCTCTTAATACATTTGCGGATTTATAAGTAATCACGCCTGTAATTGATAAATAAAAACCTTTCGAAAGAATGTAAGAGGCCAGCTCCTTATCACCAGAAAAACAGTGCATTACTCCACCCATTGTCCATCCGGTATTTTCATCAAGAACGCGGATAGTTTCTTTATGAGCTTCTCTGTCATGTATGACAAGGGGTAACATATGCTCCCTCGACAGTTTTATGTGAGCTTTGAACATTTCTTCCTGTTCAAGATTAGTGTCGGGTGTACGAAATAAATCAAAACCGGTTTCTCCTACTGCGACAACTTTTTCATCAATTAGACTTGAAAGATTATATACATCTTTTTCTGAATATTTCCTGGCCATTTGGGGATGAATCCCGACCGTGGTGTATATTCCCTTATACATTTCAGAAAGTTTCCTGGCTTTAATGCTATCCTCAGGATCAATTCCGACCAGAAGTATTTTCTCGACACCGGCACCGAAAGCTCTATTTAAAATATCCTCAAGGTTTCTTTTGCATTCATCAAAGTGCAAATGACTGTGTGAATCAGCAATCTTCATAATTACATGAGTTGCAAAAACTTGTTATGAATAATTTTGTTGGTTGCAACAATATCTCCCTTATGGAGGTCAAAATCCGCTCCATTCATCCCGGTGGTTTTTCCACCGGCTTCTTCGAGAATCAAAATCCCTGCTGCCATATCCCAGGGTTTCAGTTCCATCTCCCAGAAAGCATCAAATCTACCGCATGCCACATAACATAGATCCAGTGCGGCCGATCCAAATCGCCTTATTCCCTGAACCTTTCCAACGACATTTGAAAAACATTTTATGACTTCATCCATGTTTTCGCTTTTATATGGAAACCCTGTTGCAACAAGGGCATCGAGAAGATTTTCGGTCCTGGAAACAGATATAGGCTTTCCATTAAGGAAAGCCCCCTTTCCTTTTTCTGCATAGAACGTTTCTTGAGTTGAAGGATTGTGACATAAACCAATCATTGGTAATGCGCCCTTGTAAAGAGCTATTGAAACACAAAACATGGGAACACCATGAACAAAATTGGTTGTGCCGTCTATTGGATCAATATACCATGTAAATCCATCTTTACCTGGTTTATCATACCCTTCTTCTGCGATAATGGCATGCTCTGGAAACCTTTCTTCAATATTTTTTATTATCATTTCCTGAGAAGCCTTATCTGCGTTTGTGACAAGATCGATACGGCCTTTATGCTCAACGAAAAGCTCTTCGTTTGTTTGTCTTAATAAATAAGCACCGGCCATTTTTGAGAGATTAATTAAGAAATCGAGCATATCCCCTCTTGCAAAATTGTAATTACTTGATGTAGCATAAAAGACATGGAGCAGGTTTACAAGATAAAAAACAGCCTGAGAATACCTATGGTGATTGCACTCTTTCTCTCTGTCCCCGTGTTTTATGACGTATTCAGCAAGGGCATTGACAGACAACATCTGGTCATTGTCGGGGTATTGGTTTTTGTTTTTCTGATTTTTGCCTTGAATAATCTTTTAAGGAAAGTGTGTATTTTTGAAGATCGTTTATCTATTTTTAGTATTGCCGGCAAGAAAGTCGTTCCTTTTAATGAAATCTCCTCGTTAGATGGTATTTCTTTAGGCAGAAGACAATATATATCAATAACACACAAAAAAAAGACCAGTCTTATTCCCAACAGCTTTCGAGATTTTCCGAAGATATTAGTTACCATAAAAAATCTTGTTCCAGAAGAGATGGTCGGTCAAGGACTTAAAGATATTGAAAGTTTTCCTCTTTCACGAACAGGCGATACCATTGGCGCCTGGATCACAGTAATAATTCTGGCTGCAATTCTTGTAACTCGATTGGCCTAATCTCAAATTTCTTTTTTCTTCATCCCTGATTCTTTTCAACATCTCATTTTTTTCATATGTTTCACGTGAAACTTTTTGTTTTGTTATCTCGTTTTTTTATGTTAATTCTCTATTGTGGCAGCGAAAATTATAAGTATTTCTAATCAAAAAGGTGGGGTGGGAAAGACTACCACGGCAGTTAATTTAAGCGCTTCTCTTTCATTGCTTGGATGTCGTGTTTTGCTTGTCGATTTTGATCCTCAATCAAATACTTCTTCAGGAATAGGTGTCGTTCTGGACGAGGGTGAAAAACATATATATCATTCTTTGATCGGCAACTGTTCCCTTGATGAAATAGTTAGGGAAACCCGTATAAAAAATCTATTCTTGGCCCCCAGCGGCAGCGGTCTTATCGGTTCCGAAATAGAGCTTCTTGAACTTGGTTCCAGAGAGACGGTTCTTTCAGAGATATTAAAAATGCAGGTTGAAAACTATGAATATATTATTATTGATTGTCCTCCTTCTTTGGGTTTGTTGACTTTAAATGCCCTTACTGCATGTAATTCTCTACTCGTTCCTGTGCAATGTGAATATTTTGCCCTGGAAGGACTGAAGAGTCTCCTTGGAACATTTGATCTTGTAAGGCGGCGTCTTAATCCGTCAATTTTTATAGAAGGATTTTTGCTTACGATGTTTGATTCCCGCACAAGGTTAAGCCATGATATTTCAGAAAATGTGCGTCTGCATTTTGGTGAGAGAGTTTTCAATACGATTATCCCCAGAAATATAAAGCTGTGCGAAGCTCCCAGTTATGGACTTCCTATTTGCCTTTATGATATTTCTTCAAAAGGAGCTCAGCATTATCTTATGTTGGCGAGAGAAATTAATGAGAGGTATAGCAAATGAAACCAAAACAGCGGTTGGGCCGCGGAATAGACGCATTATTCAGTAATACTACTGTATCTACCAACTCCGATATTGTTGATCTTCCCGTGAAGGATCTTATGCCCAATCCAACGCAGCCAAGGAAAATTTTTGATGATGAAAAACTTGTCGAACTTTCGGAGTCAATCAAGAAGAACGGTTTACTGTCCCCCCTTCTTGTGAGGAGAAGTAATTCCAAGTTCGAAATAATAGCCGGCGAAAGACGTTACCGGGCCGCATTGCTTGCGGGCATGGATAAAATTCCTTCTATCATTCATGATGTGTCTGATAGTGATTCCTTCAGGCTGTCAATAATTGAGAATGTTCAGCGGGAAGATCTGAATCCCATGGAAGAAGCCGAGGCTTATTATACATTGAACAAACATTTCCATCAAACTCACAATGATATTGCTGTTGCTGTTTCTAAAGATCGCTCTACCATATCCAATTCTCTGAGGCTGATTTCCCTTCCCGAGCCGGTAAAGGAATCATTAAGGGCCGGAGAAATTACAACTGGACATGCCAGGGCAATTCTTATGCTTCCTGGTTTTCCCGAGCAGATATCACTTCATAGAACCGTTATTTCAAAAAAACTTAGCGTGAGGGAAACCGAGAAACTGGCATCTAAAAATAACAGAAAAAAAACATCTTCCAAAAAAGGAGGGGGTTCCGATCTTGAGCGGCTTTCTCATATTTTAACAGAAAAGCTCTCTGCTAAGGTGTTGTGTTCCTGGGCAAAGAAAAAAGGGAAGATTCTGATTGAAGTTCATTCCAGAGAAGATTTTGAAAGGATAGCCTCTTTGCTGTCTTTAAATGATAATCCTTTATGAAAATAAACATTTTTTCTACAATCGAACAAGTTGTCTTTGCCTTTAAATATTTTTGTAGTTTTTTTCTTTGTTTGCTTTTGAAAATTATCTCAAAAATTAATTGGTTATATCAGATATCGACATTTCAACATCAGTATTCTTATTTTTAATTTAAATAAGGAGAAATAATATGAAAATAAAAATCTCTAAACAGTTGTTGCACGGTATCCTTTCAAAGGTCATGGGTTTTACTGAGAGAAAAACGACTTTATCAATTCTCAGCCATGTTCTCCTTGAGGCGAATGAAGAATTGCTGATAATAAAAGCTACCGACCTTAATACATCTATTCAGGTCTCTTCGGCCTGTACGATCGAAGAACAGGGAGCCTGTGCTGTAAATTGCAAGGATCTTCTGGAAGTGATTAAAGAGATGCCTGATGGAGACATATCACTATGGACTGAGAAAAATATAAGACTGAATATCGTTTTATCTAAAAACAAAGCCAAGTTAAATATTATGGAAGCTGAAGAATATCCTATGGTGGACCTTCAGCAAAGAGGAACCGGTCTAAGCGTCGATCCTGAAGTTATAAAATCCATGATAGACAAGACCATTTTCTCTATCTCAACTTCTTCAGAAACGGATACAAAGTATACACTGAGTGGAGCAAAGTTATCTTACGGAGAAGATGATGTCACAGGGATTTCCTTTTTGGAGATGACAACTACAGACAGCAGAAGGCTTTCAATAATAAGGCAGGATATCCCGGAAAAACTAGATATAGGAGACGGGATCATACTTCCCAGAAAGGGAATGCAGGAATTAAGAAAACTTATTGAATTCGGCGAAGAAGAGTCATATGTAATTTTAACAAAGGATTCGTTGTACTATAAATCCGCAGATACAATTGCAACAGTTCGTCTCATAGAGGGAAGATTTCCGGATTTCAGAGGAATACAAAATCTGGATATGTACACAACCCATGTTATTGTAAATCTGGTTGAACTTGTTAGTGCTTTAAAGTTTTGCTCAACAATGGTTTCCGATGTGGTAAATTGCGTCAGATTTACTTTCAAAAGTGACCAGATTGTTCTATATGCGAATAATCCAGAGAGAGGAGATGTTGAGGTTCCGATCTCGTGCGAGCATAAAGGAGAAGAGATAGAAATAAACTTCAATCCGAGGTTTTTCCTTGATTGTCTAAGTCATATAACCGGAGAGGTAGAGCTCAGACTTAAAGGGACTCAAGGGCCATGCCTTATTACACCATTTGGAAGGCATGACTGCAAATGGATAGTTATGCCGCTAAGGTACTAATGGAGAAAATGATGGAAAAAAGTGAATATACGGCAAAGGATATTAAAGTTCTGGGAGGATTTGAGGCAGTTCGTTTAAGGCCGGCAATGTACATTGGATCAACTTCTTCCCAGGGACTGCATCATCTTGTTTATGAAGTGGTCGACAACAGCGTGGATGAAGCAATCGCAGGCTATTGTAAAAATATAAAAGTTACAATTCACATGGATGACAGCATTACGGTAACAGACGATGGCAGGGGAATCCCTACAGAAATTCATGAAGAAACAGGCAGGCCCGCGGCGGAAGTGGTTCTTACTACACTGCACGCAGGAGGGAAATTTGAAAACTCCGTATACAAAGTTTCAGGAGGACTGCATGGAGTCGGTGTTTCCTGTGTAAATGCCCTTTCAGAATCCCTGGAACTGGAAATACACCGCCAGGGAAATATCTTTATTCAGAGGTACGAAAAGGGAGTTCCTGTAACTGACCTCGAAAAAAAAGGAACGACAGATAAAAGAGGCACAATTGTCCATTTCAAGCCGGATGCGGATATATTTGAAACGACAACTTTTGATTATGATGCTCTGCTCAACAGATTGAGAGAAACCGCATTTCTGAACAAGGATATAAGGATTACACTTGAAGATGAAAGGTCAGATACCTTGAGCACATTTCATTTCAAGGAAGGGCTCCTAGATTTTGTAAATTATTTAAATGCCAAGAAAAAGACCTTGCATGCCCCGGTAAGCTTCAGGAAAGAAAGGGGAGATGTAGTGATAGAGGGCGTTATTCAATACAATACATCCTATTCCGAAAGTCTTTTTTCATTTGCAAACAACATAAATACCCATGATGGTGGAACCCACGTTTCGGGCTTCAGGAAGGCTCTAACAAGGACAATCAACAATTACGCGAAAGACAAGGGGTTTCTTAAAAATTTCAAAGAAGGAATTCAGGGAGACGATACAAGGGAAGGATTGTGTGCAGTAATTTCAGTAATGCTCCCCAGCCCGCAGTTCGAAGGTCAGACAAAAGGAAAGCTGGGAAATTCTGAAATACAGGGCATTACGGAAAGCATCGTCAACGAAGCTCTCGGGGATTATTTGAACGAAAACCCAGCAGAAGCTGCCATGATAATAAAAAAAATCATTGATAGCGCCCAAGCCAGAGAAGCCGCCAGGAAGGCTCGAGAGCTTACAAGAAGGAAAAGTGCTCTGGAAAACACTTTTCTTCCTGGAAAACTGGCAGACTGTCAGGAAAGAGATCCGGCGCTCTGTGAGATATTCCTTGTCGAGGGAGATTCTGCGGGCGGCAGCGCAAAGCAGGGACGAGACCGCAAAAATCAGGCAATACTTCCATTGAGGGGAAAAATACTTAATGTGGAAAAAGCACGTGTCGACAAAATGCTTTCCAATGTGGAGATTAAGTCTCTTGTGACAGCGTTTGGCACAGGAATAGGCACTGATAATTTCGATATATCAAAACTCAGGTATCATAAAATAGTGATAATGACAGATGCGGACGTGGACGGAGCACATATCAGGACACTGCTGCTCACATTCTTTTTCAGGCAGATGCCCGATATAATTGAACATGGATACCTTTACATAGCACAACCTCCTCTGTTCAGGCTCGCCAAGGGCAAAACAACAAACTATCTTTTAAATGAAGACGCGCTCGAGGAATATCTTCTTTCCGGTATATCCAAAGAATGTATGATCAAAGGAGAGGTGGAGATTTCCGGCCAGGAGCTGATACGTTTTATAAGACAGATACGCCGCCGGGAAAATATTCTTGTGAACTATGAAATGAGAAATATGGACGATCGTATAGTACAGGCCGCTTCATATATGGACCCGGAAGAAATTAAAGCCGAGTTTTCTGGTGTCCTGGTAAGCGGTAACGTGAAAGACATATCAAAAGCATGGTTTCCCAACATGGGGCCGGTACGCTCAGAAGTGAAGGAAGATCATGTGATCTTCTACACGGTCAAAAACGGACTGAGAAAGGAGACGCTCATAGACAAAAAGCTTTTCGAGTCTAAAGGGTTCGAAGAGCTTGTCAAGATACACACCCACCTTAAAAGGGTAGGAAAACCCCCTTTCCATATCATCAGGGGCTCTTCCGTGCATAAGGTGGATAACCTTAATGAAGCCATGCTCAAGGTTCAGGAGGAGGCCAAAAAAGGACTGAGCCTGCAGAGATATAAAGGACTTGGCGAAATGAATCCAGAGCAGCTCTGGGAAACCACTATGGACCCTGCAAACAGGACATTTTTAAAAGTAACCATAGAGGACGCAGTGGAAACGGACCAGATATTCTCTACCCTTATGGGAGATGAGGTTGAACCAAGACGCGATTTCATACAGACAAATGCTCTCAGGGTTACAAACCTCGATATATGATTTTTACGACAGGGGAAAATTAGATGCCGATAAATAACATAGCCATAGATCAGGAAATGCGAAAATCCTACCTGGATTACGCAATGAGCGTAATTATCGGAAGGGCCATACCCGATGTAAGAGACGGCCTTAAGCCGGTTCACAGGCGGATCCTTTTCGCCATGCATGAAGCCGGCAACACCCACAACAGGGCGTACAGAAAATCCGCACGTTGTGTAGGAGATGTCATAGGTAAATACCATCCGCATGGCGATCAGGCGGTTTATGATTCTATCGTGCGCATGGCTCAGACCTTTTCTTTGAGATACATGCTTATCGACGGACAGGGCAACTTCGGCTCAGTCGATGGTGATCCTGCTGCTGCAATGCGATACACGGAAATTCGCATGTCCAGGATTGCCGATGAAATGCTCTCGGATATTGAAAAGGAAACCGTGGATTTCAGTCCCAACTATGATGAAAGCCTTTTTGAACCCCAGGTTCTTCCTGCAAAAATCCCGACCCTCCTGCTTAATGGATCATCGGGCATTGCCGTCGGAATGGCCACCAGCATTCCACCACATAACCTCGGTGAATTGATCAATGCCCTGATAGCAATTATCGATAATCCGTCAACTACCGTCCTTGATGTTATGAAGCTCGTTCCGGGTCCGGATTTTCCGACTGGGGGCATCGTATATGCCGGCAGCGAGCTTGATAAAAGCTATTCAACCGGCAGGGGCGTAATCACAATTCGGGGAAAGACGCACATAGAGGAAGAAAAAGGCGGAAAAGAAAAAATAATAATCGATGAAATCCCATATGCGGTGAACAAGGCAGAGCTGATAGAAAAGATTGCGCAACTAGCCCAGGAAAAGAAGATCGAAGACCTTACAGCAGTCCGAGATGAAAGCGACAAGGACGGCATGAGGGTGGTTATTGAGCTTAAAAAAGGAGCCCAAGCTGGAGTAATAGAAAATCTTCTGTACAAACTCACAAATCTTCAAACCTCGTTCTCCATGAATTTCCTTTCCATTCATAACAATCGACCGCGAGTGATGAACCTGCTTGAGCTTCTCTGCGCATTTCTAGATTTCAGGGAAGAGGTCGTAACTCGACGCTCCCAGTTCGAACTGGCAAAAGCAAAAGCAAGGGTTCACATACTGGAAGGACTGCTCAAGGCGCTTGAACATATTGACGAAATAGTCGCGCTTATCAAGGCTTCTGCAACGCCAAAAGACGCCCTGGAAGCTCTTATGAATTCATTCGGTTTCTCCGAGCTTCAAGCACAGGCAATCCTTGACATGCGTCTTCAGAGGCTTACCGGACTTGAAAGGGATAAATTGGCGGACGAACATGCATCGCTGCTTAAAGAAATTGCACGTCTGGAAAAAATCCTGGCGGACCGCAATGAATTGTTGAGAGTTATCAGAGCAGAACTTGTGGAAATTAAAAACAAGTATTCAGACCCGAGAAGGACCGAGATTGTATATGGAGAACTAGGAAATTTTAACCTTATTGACCTTATTCCGGATGAGAAAATGGTAGTAACCATTACGCGAAGGGGATACATCAAGAGAAGCGAGCTTGATAAATACCGCACTCAGAACAGGGGAGGTGTGGGAGTAAAGGCAGGGGCGACCGGTGAAGACGACTTTATCGAGCATGTCTTTACAGCAAACAACCATGCGTCAATCCTTTATTTTACCAATAAAGGCCGCGTCTACCATACAAGGGTATATGAAATACCGGAAAGAGACCGGGCACTCAAAGGCATCCCTTTAAACAATATCAGGCCTATCCATAAGGACGAAAGAATATGCGCAGTTCTTGTTGCGCCCGATATCACAATGGCTGCCAATGTAGTAATGGTGACGGCCAAAGCCAATTGCAAGAGGGTAAATCTTAAGGATTTCAGCAGCATACAGAAAACCGGCATAATTGCCTGCACGCTAGATGCAGGAGATGAGGTCATATCAGCAAGGCTTACCTATGGCAGTTCAAATGTCGTTGTCGCATCGAGCGCCGGTAAAGCGATCATATTCCCTGAAGAGGATGTCAGAGTTATGGGCCGACAGGCCCAGGGAGTCCGGGCCATAAGGCTTGATGAAAATGAAACTGTTGTGGGAATGGATGTCGTTCACGCAGAAGATGAATATATCATCAATCTCACGGCAAACGGTTACGGCAAAAAGACATCAGTGGCCAAATACCCAGTTCAGGCAAGAGCGGGTAAGGGTGTTCTCACGGTGGAAATAACTGAAAAAACCGGCTCGCTGGTTGGCGTCAGGGTCGTCAGGGCCACTGACGAACTTATCGTGATTTCTTCATCAGGACAGATTATCAGGGTGCCTGTATCTCAGATCAGGACAACCGGAAGGTCTGCGCAGGGAGTAAAGACGATCAGCCTCAAGGACGATGAAAAAATAATGGATTTCACTCTTTATGTTGAGGATGAACCGGTAGAATAGCCATAATCAGGGGCGAAAAAACGCCCCTGATATCTAAACCCCAAGCGTCTTTTCCAGGACTATCGTTTTTGTGAGGGCGTTTTCTTCTTCAAAACGCAGTAATGCCAGCTCTATCAATCTGGTAATTAGGTCGGTATACCCGATCCCTGTTGCCTCCCACAGTTTCGGATACATGGAAATGCTTGTGAAGCCCGGAAGAGTATTGATCTCATTTATGTATGTCTTATCTCCGGATACCAAAAAATCAATACGCGCAAGACCGGTCCCCCCTATGGCCAAAAAAGATTCTCTGGCCAGAAACTGCACTTTTTCAGCCAACTGGAGCGGAATTCTGGCGGGAATTACAAGTTGGGCTGAATCATCGACATATTTGGCATTAAAGTCATAAAACTCACCAGCCGTTATGATCTGTCCCGGAACTGATGCCCCGGGGTCATTATTCCCAAGGATAGCGACTTCAATTTCAAGCGGGTTGATTACAGCCTGTTCAACAAGCACTTTATTCGAATATGAAAATCCTTCGTCGAGAGCTGAAGCCGCATCATCAAGCGTCTTTGCCTTAACGATGCCTATACTTGAACCCATTGTTGACGGTTTGACGAAAACGGGGAAGACGATAGATTCTTTAATTTCTCGGAGGATTTTTTCGCGCTTCATTTTCCATTCATGCCGCTCAACACATGTGCCGTGAACTACGGGAAGGTCCTGTTGCTTAAGAATACGCTTTGTAAGGTCCTTATCCATGGCAATTGCTGATGCGGCAGTTCCGCAGCCGACATATGCAAAACCGGCAAGATCCATCATGCCCTGGATAGTCCCGTCCTCCCCCCTTGGGCCGTGAAGGACTGGGAAAATGACATCGATCTGGAACAGCTTCCCGTCTTGCAGGCTTATAAAACCTTTCTTTTCGGGGTCGGTTGAAAGGATAACCCTGTGAAGTCCGTCCATATTCCCTGTTTTCAGAAAATCAAAAGCACTTTGACCGAGATGCCATCTGCCATTTTTGTCAATAGCAACAAAAACCGGTTCAAAAAGATTTTTATCCAGGGCATTAGCTATAGAAGATGCTGAAATTACTGATACATCGTGCTCGGTCGACTGCCCGCCAAATATTATTGCGATCTTTTTTTTAGAGTTCAATGACCTCCGCCTTTCCTGTTTCGGTTTCAAATATTATAAAAGATTTCACCTTAACCAATACCCCCGAAACAGTTCCGGGATTGATTATCTTCATGGGTGCTCTTTCATCAATCATAAGCTTGTGCGTATGTCCGAAGATTAGAATATCCACTCTTTCCGGGTCAATAAATTCGTTAATAAACGGTTCATGGAAAATTACTATACTCGATCCTTCGGCCTCGATGTGTCTTGGGGCCGGTTTGATGTCGACTATCTGCGCAAGGTGGATTTTATCTCCGTCATTATTGCCAAAAACACAGTGAGCAGGAATTCCCGATTCCCGGATAAGCCTGGCAACGAAGGGTGAACACAAGTCCCCCGCATGAATGAGCATCCGGCAATCTCTCGACTTTGCAATCTCCAGCGCTTTCCCGGTTGCAAGGGTATCATCGTGTGTGTCGGAGAGTATTGCAATCTTCATTGATTATGCCCCGTATTTTGTCAGTTTTTCGGCATGTGCCATTGCAAGCGGCATAATATCGATGTGCCTTATGTGGCCGAGACCGCCAGCCTGACAGGCCCTTTCGCCAAAAGAAGTGCAGGCATCTGTTAAAATGTTGTTCGAATGCAGAAGAAAGGGGAGCTCATGCCAGGAATGTGATTTCAGTTCGGCCGGAGTTGAGTGATCGCCTGTTACTATTATAACGTCCGGATTTAGACCAAGAATCTCCGGCAGAATCCTGTCCGTATTCTCTATGACCTTTATCTTTGCATCAAAGTTGCCGTCTTCCCCTGCAGAATCAGTTTTCTTTACATGAAAAAAGAAAAAGTCATGGTTTGACCAGTTGTTTTTCAATGCCTCCAATTCATCCTCTATGGTATCACAGCCGTCGATTATCTTCATACCTACGAGTCTTGCCAGGCCTTTATACATTGGATATGTGGCTATGGCGCAGGCATTCAGCCCATAAACCTCTTCAAAGCCGGACAACCCCGGATCCTTTGCAATGCCCCTGAGGGTGCACCCGTTTGCCATTAGTTCATCCTTGAGGATTTCAAATGCCCTGGCAAGCCACTCGTTGAGCAGCCTCGCGCTTTTTTCCGCGGCCGGGTTTAGAGCTGTTGCCGTAAGCGGTTTTAATCCCACCTTTTGCGGGTCGGTTTCTGTAAGACCTTCTTCCAGTCCGGGGCCTTCTAAAACCAGAGCAAACCTGTAGTCTTTTACAGGTTTGATTATAACATCCACATCTTCAATTTTTTTTATAATGGAGAGCTTTTCCACAACTCTCTCGCATTCCGTGGTGGGAATGCGACCGGCCCTCCGGTCTGTAATCAGTCCGGTTGAAAGGTCAAGTGTGCAGAAATTGCCCCTGACCGCTAGACTTTCAGGCTTTAAAGTCAGCCCGATTCCAAGGGCTTCGAGAACTCCCCTTCCGATTTTATATTCAAGGGGATCATATCCGAAAAGGCCAAGGTGTGCAGGGCCGCTTCCCGGTGTTACGCCGGGCGAAATAGCAGTCGAAAGTCCGAGAATGGATTTCTTTGCCAATGCGTCAAGGTTCGGTGTCGATGCAGACTCCAGTTCGGTCTTTCCCGTCTTGTCCGGAATGCCACCTAACCCGTCCATTACTAGCAGGACAATTTTTTTGTCAGACTTTACTTGAAGTGTTTTCATTAATTCGAGCTGGTTCATTATGGAAAACCTCCAGTATTTTTATATAAAGGCATGTTCTATTTATCGGTTTTCTGACACACAAAACATGAGCGAAAGAATAAAGATCAACACATGCCTGCCAGAAAAGCTTCATTTATCTGTCTTCGCATATCATTGAGAGCTGGCCCTTTTATAGTCTTGATAAAATGATGTCCGAACCTGAGGTTTCGAGCAAGCCAGGGTAAGGCCAGCTTAAAGCGTTTAGCGGCTGTTTCCTCGGGAAACCAGGCTTCGATTCCGTCGCATAAACTCAACATAACTTCTTTGATGGAAGGTGCATCAGAGATTGTGTTTTTTGAAAGGAGCTCCATTATTTCTCTGAATATCCAAGGCCTGATGATTGCGCCTCGACCTATCATTACACCATCGCAACCTGTTACGTCAAACATCCGGACTGCGTCAGATGCTGATATTACATCACCGTTTCCTATCACAGGAATACTCAACCCGCTTTTAAGTTTAGAGATGTATTCCCATCTGGCGGGGCGGGTTAAACCATCTGATTCGGTGCGAGCGTGAAGAACCAGGAAATCCGCGCCAGCCGATTCAATCATCCTGCCGAACTGGAGCAGGTATGAAAGGTCATGCTTCTGGCCGATTCTAATTTTAACAGAAAGAGGTTTTGCGGTTGCTTTTCTGGCTGCAGAGATGACCTTTTCAGCACCATATATATCCTTCATCATGGCCACACCCCAGCCGTGGCAGGTTATCTTTTTCAGATAGCACCCCATATTGATGTCAATTCCCCAGGAAGAAAATCCATCAATCCTTTCCGTAGAAAGCTGAATTTTATCAGGGTGGTTTCCGATAAGCTGAATTATCAAATCATCCGTCTTTTTAAATCTGAGGTATGGAGAAAAATCAGGATTTTCATGCGGTACCATCCGTGAATTAAGCATCTCGGAATAAAACAGGTTACAGCCCCCATAGCTCCGAACAAGTTCTCTGTAGGGCTCATGGCTTAAATCTACCATGGGCGCCATGAACAGCGCCCTCTTGGGAATAACCGGCATTTCTATTTTTTCTTCAGAACCACCAGGGCATCAACGGCAACAGGCGTTTCGCCTTTGATGATAAGGGGGTTGATATCAATTTCAGCAATATCATCATTTTCGATGCCTATATTTCCCAGATTTACGAGTATTGATGCAAGAACATCCCTGTTGACTGCGGGTTTGCCTCGGAATGCATCAAGAAGCTTCTTTGATTTTATCTCATCCATCATTTCCAGGGCATCTTTCTTTTCGAGCGGGGCAACACGGAAGGTGACGTCTTTCAGGACTTCTGTGAATATTCCACCGAGACCGAACATCACACACGGCCCGAACTGCGGATCACGGACAAGTCCGGCAACAAGCTCACGCTCTCCCTTTACCATTTCCTGCACCAGGATACCTTCGAGTTCACCCTGTCCCCTTTCCTCCAGGGCCTTGAAAGCATTGACGAGTTCATCATCGTCGACGATGTTGAGCTCTATCATGTTTTTTTCTGTTTTATGTGCAAGGGTTTTTGAATGGCCCTTCAATACGACCGGATATCCTATTTGAGCAGCATAGGTCTTAGCCTCATCGACAGTTTTTGCAATCAGTTCTTTTGTTACTGGAATGGAGTATGCCTGCAGAACCAGTTTGGAGTCGTATTCAGTTAAATTTTTATCTCCCCTTGCTACAGCTTCTTCGACTATTTTCATTATGTTACCTCCGATTCGGGCTTGAATGCCATCCCCTTTAGCAGATTTGATCATATATGAAAATGGGCTTTTGGTGAACGCTAAAGTTGAAGACGTTTTTCATATTGCTGGTTATTCAATATCAAATGATGTATAAGGCATCTATTACGAATTTAGGAGAAATAATTTGAAGATTTATGTAGGAAACTTAGCTTACCAGGTAACGGATGAAGATTTGAAACAGGCATTTGGGGCTTTTGGACAGGTCGAGTCAGCAAATATCATCAAAGATAAATACTCGCAGCAGTCGAAAGGTTTCGGGTTTGTTGAGATGCCCACCAGTTCTGAGGCCCAGGAGGCAATAGCGGGTCTTAACGGACAGGAATTGAAAGGAAGGGCACTCAAAGTTAATGAAGCAAAACCCCGTCCTGAAGGAGGCGGCAGCCGAGGAGGCTTTCGCAGCGGTGGCGGCGGCCGAGGCTTTGGCGGTGGCGGCGGAAACCGAGGCGGTGGTGGCGGCGGAAGACGCTACTAAATAATTCATCATTATTGGGGCAACTCTTATATTGCCCCAATAATTTCTGTGGTTTTTTATTGTATATGTATTTTTTTAAACAGATTTTTTAAGGGTTAAAAATCGCGGTAAATTCGCTTTTTCTATCAAGATGCGTTCATAAAAAAATAATGGGAGGGAACAATGGAATATGCAAATGTCATTGTTGAAAAAAAAGGTCATACAGGTGTTCTCACCATCAACCATCCACCTGCCAATGCTATTAATGTTGCCACTCTGGAAGATATAAACAAGGCACTGGACGAGTTTGAGCAGGATAAAGATGTTAGGGTCATTATATTTACCGGTTCCGGCGAAAAGGCTTTCTGTGCGGGATTTGATGTGACTGATGCAGGGAGGGCGGACATAGCGCTGCAAACCGGACAGGGCACATGGACAAGAATCGACAGATTAACCAAACCGACAATAGCTGCAATAAACGGTTTTGCGCTTGGAGGAGGGTGCGAACTGGCTCTGGCCTGCCATTTCCGCATCATGTCTGATAAACCTAAGGCCCTGATCGGACTTACCGAGCTTAACCTTGGAATAATTCCGGGTTGGGGAGGGACGGTCAGGATGACAAACCTGCTCGGACGCTCAAAGGCCCTCAACCTTATTCTGTTCAGCAAAAAAATTAGTGCGGCCGAAGCACTTGAAATCGGGCTTATCGATAAAGTTTCGGCCGATGTAATAAAGGATGCGATGGATATGGCTGAGCTGATAGCCGAAAGACCTCCCGTGGCTGTATCATGTGTGCTCAAAGCAATGGACAGCCTGAATTATGGAGGGCTTAACGAGGGTCTGAAATTGGAGCGGGACGGTGTTAAAACAGCAGGCCGAAGCGCAGACGCCCGAGAAGGATTTACAGCCTTTTTTGAACGCCGGAAGCCCGTGTTCAAAGGCGAGTAAGTCTTTTCAGATAACAATCCTGCCTTTTTCCATGCACAGATAAGCTGCGCCCAGAACCCCTGCATAATCCGGGAACGGAGAGCAGACCACCCCTTTTGGGGGAAACATATAAGGCCTGGCGTTGAGCATCTCTTTGAGCTTTTCCACAGCCCTGCCCAGAAAAAGAGAGGACGACCTTGAAAGGCCACCGGCAATGATAATAACTTCGGGGTTCAGGATGATAGTATAATTGTATAATGCAATTCCCAGATAGTACGAGTATTTTTCCATGATCTTCAAGGCCAGGGCATCGCCGGAGGAGGCCAGCATACAGACATCCTTTGCTGATGTCACATCAAGCCCGTCAGAGGCTGCAATTCTGGCAAGGGCTGTTGCCGAGCAGAAAGTTTCAATGCAGCCCGAATTTCCACAGCCGCATTTGTAGACGCTGTCAAATCCCATTGCTATATGTCCCCATTCGCAGCCCAGATTAAGGCCGCCGTGAACTACTTTGTTGTGCAGAATCACTCCCGTACCTACACCTGTACCGAGAGTCACAGTAATGAAGGTTGACGATGAAGCCGCCATTCCTACCCAGCCCTCAGCCAGGGAGGCACCAACCGCATCGTTTTCACAGAATAATACCAACCCGGTTTTTTCCTGAAGGATTTCGACAACAGGGACTTCGGTGAGGCCCTTTATATTGACCGGATAAAGCAGCAGCCCTCTCTTTCTATCCACCTGGCCGGCAGAAACAAGGCCGGCCCTTTTGACATCCGGATATTTCTTCTTAAGCCCGAGGACTGTTTCAACAACAGCGCCCATGACCTCATCGCATTCTCCTTTTGAGTAAGGTCTTGCGACGTAGTCCAGGATATTGCCTTCATTGTCTACAACGCCTGCATGAATATTGGTTCCGCCAAGATCTATCCCTATTACCATATGAGCACCTGAGCACCTGTAGATGTAAGATATTTTATGATGTTTTTGTCGATATTTTTTTCCAGAATTATATATTTGCCTGCCCTTATCCCTGGCACTTCAATTTCGGCACGATTGTCGGCCACTCTGATTTTAAGCGGAGGCCCGCTGTACTGCAATTCTACCGCATCGATAACTTCATATAAAGAGGCGGTGTTTGAATCAAATACTTTATAGCCTTTTTTTATCATCATTTCCTTTATATCGTCATCCACATGTGATGGCGTGATGATGATTTTGCCTGCAAGGATCGGAGCCGCATATGAGACATTGACAGTCTTGTCCTCCAGGAGAATTATTTCCTTGTCCTTTTTGTAGTTTACATCCAGGGCATCAAAAAGGGCCTTGTAAGAATGCTTCAGCTCTTTTGGGTCTTTAGTAAAAAACCCGGATCCGGCTTCCTTTCCTCCAATGTCAATTATGTCGAGACCAAAACGGGCGGCATATCCCGAGATTGTTTTAGGGGTTCGTATCTGGTTGTCGTTCAGGATGTTTATCACATATACGTTGCTTCTGGTGAAATCCTTATAGACAATCCACTTGCCGGAAAGTTTAACCTTTTCGTCCAGACCCACGATTATAGGATCGCCATCCTTGTTTATTGAAAAGTACCCTGAAACACTCAAAACCTTATCCATTACCGTCTCAAGTTCTGTTTCTGGTTCACTGATTATCCTGCAGTCGGGAAATGTTTTTTCGATAAGAGACGTCACCTTTGGAGAGAGCTTTCCATTGAAATCAATGATTATCTTTTTGCCGTTATCTAGTTCGAGAACAGGGATTTCCTGTGTATTGATTGCGACATTGCCGCCTGAAATGGGCATGTAATATTTCCCGTCCTCTCTGCTTGCGGCACCCATCTGTTTGAATGCCGGGAAAAGAGAATTTTTTATTATCCTGCCGGCTTTTGCCCTGTTGTCGGAGGCAATATCGACTTTATTGTCTGCGGCTGGCTTTCCCGGTATTGAGGAAAGAGGGGCAATGTTTTGTTTAGGCAAACCGGATTCCTTTTGACTTAATATTTTCTCTTTTATTGGAGCTGTTCTGTCAGGGGCCTTTTGTTCGACAGGCAGTTGCTTGGGGGCATCAGCTTTTATCTCGGGCAGCGGGGTCTTTTTAATAGGCTCTGGCAAAACGGCAGGTGCCGGAGCTTTTGTTTGAGCTGGTTGCGGCAGTGCTGGAGGCGCTGTTACCTGTACTTGAACAGGAGCTGATTGTTTTAAAGTTGAGGCAGGCTTTATGTCAGTCGGAGACATTTCAACAAGTTTCTTGGGCATTTTCACGCGCTGGCCAGGTACTACATGGTTGAGGTTTTTAATTTCAGGATTAAGTTCGGATATGGCCTTCAGATATTCCTTCTGGATGTCCTCATCGGAGAGCTTGTAAACTCTTTTTAAAATCTTTATAAGATGCTCATCCTGCTTGATGGTATAATATTCCTTGCCAACCTCCTGCATTTCGATAGATTTGGAAGAAGATTTTTTTCTGTTTAATGACGGCAAGACGACCTTTTTGTCGGGCTGGAGAATATTTAAATTCTTGATCTCGGGATTCAACAGTTTGAACTGATGGTAAAGATACGGCATTTCCTCCGTCTTTGCTCCGAGCGAACTGGCAAGGATTTTATATAAAGTGTCGTTAGGCTTGACCGTATAAGAAGATGTTTCCTCTCTGGCGGGGGCAGATCTCCGGGCATGTTTGACAAGGGTAATGTCATCGGCATAAGCGGTGAAGAACAGAAACATCCCCAGGAAAAGAAGAAGCCATTTTTTCATTTAAAAAACCTCCTTCATCAAGGTGTCTTCCGTTACCGGGAGTTCCTCTTCTTTTTTAGGCAGGGTTCCTTCTTTATAGCATTCGAATCTTGAACCGGGCACGGGGTTCGCGGTAACTAGACCGGTCTTCGGATTGATCTGGGCAAAGACTATTCCATAAGGCACCTTGAATCCTGCAGCGGGTTTTCCCTGTTCTGCTACCCTCATGAAATCAAGGAATATCGGGGCCGCTGCCCTTCCCCCGGCCTCTTTCTCCCCCAGCGACTGCATATCGTCATAGCCGACCCAGACCCCGCACAGGATGTCCGGTGTATAGCCGATAAACCAGGCGTCTTTGAAATCATCGCTGGTGCCTGTTTTTCCGGCCACGGGTCTTCCCAGCGCCTTAACTCTTGTGGCTGTACCGTACTGGACTGCGTCAACCAGCATGTTGGTAATTATGTAAGCGGTCTGAGGTTCAATGATAACGGGTTCTTCATAGGCCTGCACGTCAGGAACATCTTCTGAATCAGCAGGGACATCTTCTGATGAAGATTGTTCTTCTTGAAGGTTTGAGTCATCCGGCGGGTTATCTTTTTGAGGCGCTTCAAATTCCGCTTCTGCATTATGTTCCGCCGGTAGCTGTTGAATTATCCCGGATGAAGAATAAACCGAGGCCCCTGTCTGTGGCGCCGTATAGATGGATATTCCGTTGGCCTCCATGATGTTGTCTATGACCGTCGGTTCAAAGGGTCTGCCATTTTCTGCAAAAACAGCAAAACCTTTTGTGAGATTATACGGAGTGACAACCCCGGTCCCCAGGGCAAGGGAGAGGTTTCTGGGGAAGGCCCCTTCCATCCCGAATTTTTTCAGATAGTCAAGCGCATAGCCTATGCCGATATCTCGGAGAATCTTTACCGTAACGACATTCCTTGACATGACAAGGCCGGTCCGAAGTGTCGTCGCGCCATAGTATTTTCTTTCATAGTTCTGGGGATTATAACCCTCATCCAGCTCGTTTCTTTTAAACGTTTCCGGGGCATCAATAATAATAGTGGTAGTGGTGTATCCCTTGTCGATTGCCGCTGCATAGATAAACGGCTTGATCGAAGAACCACTCTGTCGTTTGGCGCTTATAGCCCTGTTGAACTGGCTTTTTGCATAATCAACTCCGCCTACGATGGCGATAAGCTTGCTTCCGGCCAAATCAAAGGCGACAAGTGCGGATTGTATGAGCGGGTCCTGAGTGAGAATAAAATCTTTTCCGGTGCTGAGAATCTTTATAAGTTCGCCGGGGTTGAGAATGGCTGCAGGGTTCCATTTTTTTGCAGGCGTTATCCAATCATAGGCTTTTGGTGTAAGCTCAACTGTCTTAGTCCCTATATTGACGATAAGAGGCGAAACCGAAGTGACTTCGCCATAGTATAACTCGTAATTGATTATACCTTCCCATTCGATGCGGTTTTTCTGAAAGGCCATTATATCCGCTGCCTGAGTTTTATCCAGGTCCTTTACGGGACCGCGGTATATTCCCTGACGCATCTCAAGCTCGATGACCCCTTTTCTGGCTGCCAGTTCAGCAGCGTCCTGCAGCTCAGGTATTATGGATGTCCTTATCGTAATGCCGGTATTGAATATTTCTGCTCCATATTTCTGGCTTACGATCTGTTGGATATAGTCGGTAATATACGGATATTTCGAGAACATCGCATAATTCTTGCCGGTGATCCGCAAAGGCTCCAGATACGCTTTTGCTGCCTCCTCCTGCGAGATGTATCTTTCATTCGCCATGCGGGAAAGGACATACTGCTGCCTTATCTTTGCGGAAGGCAGGCTGATAAGCGGCGAGTATCTTGCAGGAGCAGGGGCGAGCCCTGCAATAAGCGACATTTCCGAAAGCGTAAGCTCTTTGCATTCCTTGTTGAAATATCTGAGCGACGCAGCACCCACTCCGCTTGCCCCGCTGCCAAGGTAGACCCGGTTGAGATACAGGTTAAGTATCTGATCTTTTGTAAGTGAGCGCTCTATCCTTATGGCAAGAACCGATTCGCGGACCTTTCTGTAAATGGTCTTTTCCCTGCCGAGCAGATAGGTCCTGACCACCTGCTGTGTTATGGTTGAGGCGCCCTGTGCATAGGAAGCCGCCCTGATATCGGTGATAAATGCCGCGATGATACGCCTGTAATCGAGCCCCGCATGGGAATAAAAAGTTGCGTCCTCTGCAGAAATAAAGGCCTTTTTGAGCATCTCCGGGATGTCCTTGTCGTCAAGGATGACCATACCACCCGGGGGATAATATCCTATGACAGAACCGTCGGCTGCCAGCACCCTGCTTAAAAGGGTTGCCTGAGGTTCCTTGAGCTCCTGAATGGAAGGCAGCCCCTGCATCATCACAAGCCAGAGACCGGCTGCAAAAATTATTACTGAACAGAAAAGACCCAACAGGATTACGGGAAACCATCTGACTTTTTTCATGGAAGAAGAATAAATGCAACATGTCCAAGATTCAAGGATAAATAACGGGGAGCAGACATTACAATAAAGATTTTTTTATTAAATAAAGATAGGAGGCTCCGAAGAATGCAGGAGATTTTTCCAGAATATCAAAACCGCAGCCTGTCATGATGGCTGCAAGTCGGGCAGGTGTTGGAAACCCCATGACCGAATCTCTGAGATAGCGGTATGAAGCAAAATCACCTGATATAACCCCCCCCAGGCAAGGCAGAATGAAACGGAAATAAACAAGATAAATACTTCTGATAAAAAGGTTTTGAGGGATTGAGAGTTCCATGATGGACATAAGGCCTTCCGGTTTGAGGACCTTATGGCATTCTTTTAAAAATCCGGCGGTATCAGGGATATTGCGCATACCGAAGCAGATCAGCATCTTTTCAAAACTGTTTTCAGGAAACGGCATAGAAAGGGCGTCAGCTTTAACAGGATGGAATCTCCCGCTATTGCTGTACTTTTTAAGACGGGTTTTCGCTCCGGCCAGCATGCCCGTTGAAAGGTCCAGCCCGATAACTGTACATCCGGCTTGCCTGAAGGCCTCAAGCGCTGACATGCCCGTGCCTGTGGCTATATCAAGAACGGTATCCCCGTCTTTTAGATTGAGGGCCTTGACGGCCCTTAGGCGCCACAGCCTGTCGATACCCAGAGACAGCACCGTGTTTATGAGGTCGTAAGACGAAGCTATCCTGTCAAAGAGGCTGCCTATTCTGCCGGCGGATTTGTCCAGATATTTTTGATTCACCATTTTTTAACCATATATAAAAGGAGGTACAAAAGAAACAAGACTTCTTACTTTGCCTGCGATAATTCAGGCTGTTGTGACTGGACAAGTCGCTCTTTGAGGCACATAATTCCTTAAACGGGATCAGGCAGGCCTTGGAATGACCGATAGCAGGAGGTAAGGCATGAAAGACAAGCTGTTCATTAACGGCCGCATTTACAGCATGGAAAGAGAGGGGGAATTTTTCAGTGCGATGCATGTCAAAAACGGCCGCATCCACAGGATGTTTTCATCATCGATTGATGAAGAAGTGGAAAGCGGCAAATATGAAGTAATCAATCTTCAGGGAAAAACTGTCATCCCGGGCATGATCGACACGCATGCGCATTTCGTCATGATGGTTGCCTCCGTTGCCATGGGTGAAAGGGTATCTGTTGTGACCCCGACTGGCCTTGTCCCGACCGACCTCAAGGGCGTGGAGGAAAAGCTTGTTGCCGTTGCAGGTAAAAAGAATAAAAATCAGCCCCTTTTGTTTTATAACTATGTAATCCCTTCAATTGCTGAAACAAGGCTCCCTGAAAAAACCGAGCTCGACAGATGGCTTCCCGGCCGGTGCGTGATAATCATTTCCATGGACGGCCACAGCAGTTCATATTCATCATTGGCATTGCAGGCGATCGGCCTTGAAGACCCTGACGGAAAAGGCATTCTTACGGGCGAGGCCCATGAGTTCAACATGGGCAAGGTCAACTCCTATGTGCAGTCAAAGCTGTCGCCGGTGATGCTGCTTAAAGGGCTTATTTCCGTGGCCAACGATGCAGCGGCCAATGGGCTTACATCCATGCACTGCCTTGACGGTTTTGACGATGACCCTAAAGATATGACCATCTGGTTTATAACGCGGGTTGCTTCAGCGCTTCCCTTGAGGCTCCGGACATATATACAGTATCTTAACCCCAGAAAAATCGGCCGCCATCTGAAATATCTGAGAATGGGCCGCATAGGTGGCTGTGCCGCCTGGGAGATGGACGGCTCTGTCTCGTCTCAGACCGCTGCCTTTTATGACGAATACAGAAGCAAACCCGGCTACACGGGCGAATGCTATTACACGCCCGAAAAGGCTGAAAGCCTTGTTGAAGCTGCGCATGACGCAGGGTTTCAGATAACGTCCCATGCGCTTGGTCCAAGGGCCATTGAAGTTCTTTTGAGCGCATTTGAAAAAGTGCTTGCGAAAAAAGGCGATAAGGTAAACAGGCTGCGCCACAGGATAGACCATTTTGAATTTCCGACGGACGATCAGGTGAAGCGCGCAGTAGCAAACGGCATTCTCCTTGCCGTGCAGCCGGGCTTTTCGTGGTTCGATGAAAAGTATCAGAAGGGATACCGCAAGTTTTTGAGCGATAAAGTGTTTGCCATGCAGGTGCCATTAAAAAAGATAGCATCGCTCGGCGGGATGCTCCTTGGCGGCTCGGACAGCCCGGTGCAGCATTTCAACCCGTTCCTTCAGATACAGGGCATGGTGAGCTTCCCTCTTGCTGACCAGAGACTGAGCGTTTATGAGGCGCTAAGGACATATACCTTTAACGCTGCTTATGCGACATTTGAAGAGAACGAGCGCGGAACGCTCAAAGAAGGCAAAATTGCAGACTTTGCAGTGCTTGACAAAAATCCCTTTGAGATCGAGCCTGAAGAAATACAAACCGTTAAAGTCCTCTCAACTTATATGGACGGGCAGGCCTTGAAACCCATTACAAATCCATGGGGCATTGTTTTAAGGGCGCTTTCGGGCCGCAGGTCAAAGGTCTGAGAACAATGAAGGAGGGGGGGGGAGACAAAGCCATGAAAGCGCTCTATTTTGACAACAATCTTATAAAAATCGTCATGATGCAGGCTGCTTCCATTTTTTATCATGATGCAGCACTTACGGCCATATCGGCGACGCGATATGCCGAGGTGCCGGAGCCTCAAATCCCCAATTCCAGATGGCTCAAGGTTAAGAATAAGGCGTGCGGCCTGTGCGGTTCGGACATCCACTTCATATTCATGGAGATGGACCCTAAAAGCTTTCCGGCGGCGACCCCCGGCGTTTCAAGGAAGTATCTCGGGCACGAACTTTTAGGCGAGGTTGTCGAAACGGGCGATGACGCAGGTGACTTCAAAAAAGGCGACAGGGTATGCCTGCGTATAGACTGGCCCTCCTGCTATCAGATGGAGATCGACCCGATGTGCCCGCAGTGCCAGAAGGGCGATTACATGATGTGTCAGAATTTAGGCGCGAAAAAGCTTCCGCTTGTCGATACTGGGGGCGGCTTTTCTCCATATATGGTCATGCACCGCTCGCAGCCTTTCAAGGTGCCGGACGAGCTCAGCGATGATGAGGCTCTGCTCATCGAGCCGGTTGCGTGCGCCGTTCACGGCGTTGGAAAACGTGCGCCCGAAAAGGGGGATCGCGTGCTGGTTCTCGGGTGCGGAGCCATAGGCCTTTTGACTGTTGCGGTGGCAAAGGCGATGCAGCCTGATTCGGAGGTTATCGCCCTGGCCAGGTATCAGTTCCAGGCCGATATGGCAAAGAAGATGGGCGCCGATGGCGTAATCGTGAGAGAAAAAAATCCATACAGGCGCATAGCCGAAATAACAGGGGCGAAATATTTTGAAGGGTATTTCGGAAACAGGATACTATTGGGCGGGTTTGACGTCATTTACGATTCCATCGGCAATGACGGCAGCATAACTGATGCTCTCAGGTGGGTGAAGAGCAGGGGGAGCGTCGTGATCATCGGCATCAATTTCAAACCCGGTAAGATCGATTATTCTCCCATATGGCACCAGGAAATAAATGTTACCGGCATCAACTGCCATGCGAACGAGGATGCGGGCCGTTCATCATTTGACGTGGCGGCTGAACTGCTTGTCAATAAGCGCATCCCGACAGACGGCTTCATCACTCACAGATTTCCCATGAAAAACTATCGCGAGGCCATAAAGACGTTTTTTTCAAAGGGAGACGAAAAGGCCGTCAAGATCGTTCTCGATCACGTTGGTTAAAAAAAGTGGGATATCCAGGCATCCGGAAAATTTATTTTCCTTGCGACAGAGCGACTTCAACAGGGACTGAGTCCATACGGGCTGTAATCTGTGCATATGATCCGAAATTGCGCTATGCCGGTTGAATAAGCCTCTCGAACGCTTTGACGACAATTTTCAGTGCAATGAGTATCCTGTCATCATAAGAGCCCTCGTAAAAGAGTTCTTCATGCCTGTTGCATATTACCGGGTTTATGGCACCGGCGCGGTAGCCGAGAGCGGAAGCGAACAGGCAGAGAAAAGACGACTCCATCTCCATGTTTTCTGCCCTGAGTCCGCCTGCGGATACCTCGGCCATGATCCTGTCAAGGTCGGGGATGGTTGGTTTTATCCGGGATACGTCCCTCCCCTGGTTGGCGAAAAAGCCTGAATTGGTAATAGTGATGCCCCTGACTGCAGGTTCGCTTTCCTCGATCGCCGCAAGGTAAAGCGCGTCTGCTATTTCAGGTGATGCGGCGGCTGCATAGGGGTGAATCCTGCTATTGAAGCGGCCGATCTTTTCTTCACATGCCTTTTCAAGCAGGAGCGCATTGGCGTTTGTTTGCGGCACGCCGTAATAAAGACCGGTATTGTCCATACCGACGGCGTATTCGGTTATGACGAACGAACCGAGTTTCGTATCCGGCTGAAGGGCGGCCGATGTCCCTAGGCGTATTATATTGAGCGTTCTGTAGATGGGAGATTTTCTGCGCTGCATGGAAACAAGGTCGATCTCGTTCAATATGGCGAATTCGTTCAATACGATTTCCAGAGACGGAGTTCCCATCCCGGATGTGGCTATGGTAAGGGGCAGGCCGTTTTCCGCCGTACCCGTGATCGTCCTTAGCCCTCTGTGAAAAACATCCGACCGGTCTTTCTTTTTCAGGCATCCCTCAGCCAAGAGAGGCACACGGTCAGGGTCACCTGCGATTATTATGTTCGGAGCGAATTGTTCGGGTGTGATCGAAAGATGGTATACTTTCCCGTCGACTACCGGAATATCTGCCGGGGAGAATGCCTTGCCGTTTGCTTCGGCTGCCGCTTTGTTGGTGGTCATAAGGACCATTAAACATAAAAGGGATCAGGCCTCAACACTCAACATGCCTTTATAGATTGCTTGAGCCCGGGGCCTTATTCTGTAAAGGCTGCGCATCTCAATAATTTCGATGAGAATCTGGGAACCCTTCATCTGTTTCATCTATATGCAGGAAACTTCAAGCGCCCGCGCCATCTCTTCCGGTTCGAACAGCGGCATGTTTTATGTATTCCTGTTGTTTTTGGTCTTTTCCGTCGAATTCGGCAGATGGATATGGCGGGCCCCGGGTCAATGGGGCTTGTCTCGCGCTGTTTGTAATTTATTTCTTTTTTATCCCCTTTCCGGCGGAGAATGAATCGCCCGTCTTTTCCCCGACCCCGTAATAAGCCGGGCTTCCGAATGAGCCAAACATCATGGGCCTGACTTTTTCTATATCAGGAAGCTGCCCAGGGCTCAGTACATCCTCATCGGCGACCATTCCGAGTATTTCGCCTATGAACATGGTATGCATGCCAAGGTCGATTTCTTTTGTTAGTTTGCATTCAAGGGCATAGGGAAATTCCATTACAAACGGGGCATTGACCAGGTTGCTTTTTTCAGGAGTTAGACCGGTCTCACTGAATTTGTCATTAGTTTTCCCGGAAACCATTCCTGCGAAATCGGCCTCTTTTACAAACTTTTCTGACGGGATGTTCACGGTGAACGCCTTTGTTTGCCGGATGTTGTGATAAGTAAGCGTCGCCTCCCTGAGACAGACGCTTATGCAGGGGGGCTTGCTGGATGCTATACCTCCCCAGGCGGCATTCATGATGTTGGGTTTGCCGTCAGCGCCATATGTTCCGATAATCATCACGGGTGAAGGCAGCAGTATTGTATGTGCCGGAAGAGAAATTTTCATTATCGTCTCCTTTCTTAGTGTTATTCCTCTTGCATTCGAAATTGGTGCCGTTTGAATGCGAAGTGGATTTATAACGGTTTCCTTGCATAAAGCTTTATGCTCTTAACCGTTGAATTGAGCCTCTCAAGTTCGATCTTATCAAGATTCAATGTGGCAGCCGCCTCTTTCACGATCGGATCGCTTACTATGAGATCGAAAGGAAAACTGGTTTCATCCATGATCTTTATGTCCGTAAAACCCGCCTGTTCGACCGCCTTGATGTAATCACCCTTTATCATGGCGCCTGCCACGCATCCGGCATAGGCGTCTATGGAATCCCTGACAACCGGCGGGAGTTCCTCCTGAAGGACGATATCCGATACCATGAGCCTGCCGCCCGGCTTAAGAGTTCTGAAAGCTTCCCTGAACACCTGGGGCTTATCTGTCGAAAGATTTATGACGCAGTTTGATATGATTATGTCACCGGTGGCGTCGGCAACCGGCAGGTGCTCGATCTCGCCAAGTCTGAACTCGACGTTTGTATATCCGCCTGCAGCCGCATTGCTGCGCGCCTTTTCAAGCATGTCAGCCGTCATGTCTATGCCTATGACTCTGCCTTTTTCCCCGACCTTTGCCGAGGCGAGGAAACAGTCGAAACCTGCGCCTGAACCAAGGTCGATTACTGTCTCGCCTTCTTTGAGTGAAGCTAGGGCCACCGGATTCCCGCAGCCCAGCCCGAGATTGGCGCCAACAGGAACGGACCCCATGTCTTCACTCGTGTATCCGATCCTGGAGCTTATGTTTTCAGCAGTTGACGGTCCCTGACAGCAGGACGATATCGAGCAGCATGATGACGCCAGTTTCCCGGCTGACTTGGCGATGGCGCCGTATTTTTCCCTGACCACCTTTTTGATTTCCTGATCGTTTTTCATCATTTCTTCTCCTTGATTATTTGGCAAGATTTCCCATAATCGGGCCTAAAAAGCTCTGTACATGCTCAGCCAGATTGTCTGCCTTCATTAAAGCAAGGCAGCAGACTTCCCCATCCTTTTGAAAACTGATTAAGGCCAGCTTGTCTCCCGCCTTGATGCCCGCTCTTTCTCTCAGCTCTTTTGGAAGGACCATCTGGCCCCGCTCATCGACAGGCAAAAGGGACTCGACCCTGCAACAACTTTGTTCCCCCTGACTGCAGCAGCCTGAACCTGTTTTTGATTTCGCCATGACAAGCCTCCTTTCATAATTTCATTATATTCTGATATGACTGATTAATCTGATTGTCAAGTTTTATCTGATAAAAATGCAAAAGGGTATCAGCCCCCACCAATTGTCAAATAAAGTTGAATATTGAGACGAGACCCCTTGGAAAGCATAAAATCAAAGAATCAAATCTACATCTAGCTTTCATATCTCAGAAAAGTTATAAATTTTAAATAATGGAGATTGGAAAATGAATTTTCATAAGGCTGAAAGATTTGAGAAAAGAATTAACAGTATCCCTTTATGGGTAACAGATTTATTTTGTTTTGTTTGTATTGCGTCCCTGCTGTATATTCTGGTTTTGTTTTGGACAAATGGTTCTTTTTCAATAAACATTCAGTCTGAGTTTTCTGAAAAAAGCCCAAAATTGATATTTATATGTTGTTCAGTAGTTGCTGCGTTCTTTTATCTATTAATGTTCGCAGATGCTTCAGGAAATAAATTTACCAAAGATAAAAATTTCTGGTTGGGTTTATTATATGTTACAACAATTGTAATAGCACCTCTTTATTATATTCTGAATTATCGAAAAGCTAGAATTATTGCCAGAGAACAAGCGAGTGGGGACTTATAAAATAGCCAGAATTTAGCAAAAGGGTCTGCCCCCAACAATTGATACATAAAGTTGAATGTTGAGACGCGACCCCTTGTAACTAGGCGGCCTTTTTTTGAACCGTCACTTTAATGTGCTCGAACTCTTTGCAGGCGTTTACCAGCTCGATAAAGTTCTTCAAGGTCGGATTTCCTGATGGACCCACCATTCTTCTGATGCTCTTGTCGGACTTATTAATGCGACGTGCAATTTGTTGTATTGATTCGGTAACGTTAAGGTAGTTCCTTAAAAGGGTTTTGCCCGTTTCAATATCGCCTTCAAGAATTTCGTTAAGCGCTTCAGTAATCAGGCCGATCCTGAATTCGGGATCATTTTGAGCCCTTTTAATAACCGTTTCCCTGAATAGTTTAGCAACCGGCATGATTCACCTCTCAATCTTATAATTCAGGCAACACCAGGGGACGCTGATAGCTAAATAACAAAAAATTGATAAAGTTATTAAAGAAACAGCATCCCCTCAAAAACTTACCAAGAAAACTATTTAATCGCAGGGCGGCAGAACACAGCATACCTAGGAGCGACGAAGCGGAAATGTGAGGTGTACTTCTATGTACTCCGCAGCGTTTCTGCGAGGAGCGACACCGGTATGCAATGTTATCCCGCCCTAGCAACTGCAGGTATCTCCACAACCGCCACTCGACGGCAGGCTCGATGTGAGCTGAAAGCCGGATCCGTCCGGGGTATCGATAAAATCGATTTTTATGGGTTTGGCTTGTTGATACAACTCGGCGTCTATAACGAATTTTATGTCCTGCTCGGTTAAAATTACATCCTGTTCCTGCGGCTCATCCAGAGCCATGCCCAGTCTGGGCCCGCCTCAACCGGCCTGTAGATATAATCTGATGGCCAGCGGTTCCTTCTGTTTTTTTAAAAAGTCCTTAATCATGTTGCCTGCATTTTCTGTAACTTCTAACATATTTCCTCCGAAGATGGTTTTTCTTATCCTGTTGAGATTATTTTAATACCTGAACTTTATCCGTATACTCAAAATTCAGATGGTCTATATCAGCAATCCAGGTTGAGCCCTTCTGGCAGGTCCTCTTTCCTCTTGAGGAATGAATACTGCCTGTAGGAGACTTCAAGCGCTCGAGCCGCCTCTTCAGGCGATTCGAACAGCGGCACATTGTATGTATTCCTGTAGTTCATAGTCTTCTCAGCCGAATTGGGCGTATAGATGGCAGCAGGCTTTCCGTATTTTCTGCACTTTGCCACAAGGTCCTTGATTGCTTCAATCACCATGGGGTGCCAAAGGCTCGGCACTGCAAGAAGGCCGTCGACCTCATCGCATGAAAGCAGGATATCGAATATCTCCTGGAAAGTGCTCATGGATATCGCAGGCCCGAGGTCGATTGGGTTTGTGACGTTGAAAAGCTGGCCGGTTTTGCTGAGCTTATCTTTTGTTTCTTCCGAGAGCACGGCCATTTCCAGCCCGGCCTCGACAAGGAGGTCAGCGGTTATGCCGCCGAAAGCCCCAGAATTTGTGAACACTGCGATCTTTTTGCCTTTGAGAAGCGGCATGGACGTAAATATCTTCGGCAGAGAATGCAGTTCGGTAATGCTTTTCAAGCGGATGATGCCCGCCTGACTGCACGCCTTATCAAAGACCGTATCATTATTAGCCATACCTGCGGTGTGCGACATTGCAGCTTTCGCCCCTTCGCCTGTGCGGCCCACCTTGAAGGCCAGCATGGGCTTTTCCACTTTAGATGCCACATCGATCAGCTTGCGGCCGTTTTTTACGTTTTCAAGGTACAAGCCGATCACTTCGGTTGTATTATCCCTGTTATAGTATTCCAGCATGTCGGCCTCATCGATGTCGGATTTGTTGCCGATGCTGACTATCTTGTTCACTTTGACTATGTCCTTGCTGAATGATTCAAGGATTATGACGACTATTCCGCCGCTCTGGATAATGTATGAGATGCTCCCCTTGCTGTGGGCGAATGCGTCGAAATCCTCCTGCGTTATTCCGTAAAAGCAGCAGAACTTGTTCTGTGTATTGAGCACTCCAAGGCAGTTCGGCCCCATGATGCGGATTCCATGCTCTTTTGCCGTCATATTGATTTCTTCCTGGTATGACTGGCCGGCTGTCCCGCCTTCTGAAAATCCCGAGCTTTCAATTATTATATGTTTGATGCCTTTGGCCGCGCATTGCTTCACGAATTCGGGAACTGTCGCAGCAGGCGATATTATCACTGCAAGGTCCACTTCGCCGGGTATGTCCGTAACGCTTACATAGCCCGTGCATCCGTGTACGCTCTCACCCTTGCGGTTCACGGCATAAACATCACCCGTGAACAAAGAATAAACCTTGACCGTCTGGATAATGGTGGCACCCAGGTTGAAAAGGGAATTTGAAGCGCCGATCACGGCAACCGATTTCGGATTGAAGAATACTTCCATGGCTGAAAAATCCTTTTTAAAGGGTCAGTTACAATCGGGAGCAAAAAATGTCAATTATTCTTACCGGCTCAGAGATGCTGCTTCGTTTGATTTTTGAAAGTCGTTGACATAAAAGCAAAAACTGCCAATCTGTAAAAAACAGGTTTGAAAAATTCAGGCAGATAAAAAGGAAGAGGAGGTAAGTATCTTGAAAAGATTTATTCTCGTACTGATAATTCTGGCAGCGTTTACCTGCAACGCTTATGCAGCCGATGCCCCTAAGGCATCAAAACCGGAAGTTAAAAATCCTATCGTTCTGGTTAGTACCAGCATGGGGAATATAAAACTGGAGCTTTTTGTAAAAGAAGCGCCCATAAGCGTGAAAAATTTTTTAGCTTATGTGAATTCAGGTTTTTATTCAGGCTCCATCTTTCACCGGGTGATCCCGAATTTCATGATACAGGGCGGCGGCTTCACGACGGATTTTGTTGAAAAGCCCACCAATTCACCCATCAAGAACGAGGCCGGAAACGGGCTTAAAAACGAGCGCGGCACTCTGGCCATGGCCCGTACATTTATCATCGACTCAGCCTCGGCGCAGTTCTTCATCAATGTAAAAGACAATTCTTTCCTTAACCACAGCAATAATTCCATGCAGGGTTTCGGCTATGCCGTATTCGGAAAAGTGGTTGAGGGCATGGACGTAGTGGACAAAATCGCTGCAGTTCCGACAGGAAACAGAGGCGAATTTTCCGATGTTCCCGTAAAAGAGGTGGTTATCAAATCCATGAAGGTTATCAAATAAAACCTCCATCACCGCCTGAAAGGCAAGATCTTCTCAGGCGGTGCTCTTTTATCTTGCAAATTACTGTAATTTGGTGCTATTCGCCCCGCTATGAAAAATCCGTCGCCATATTATATGAAGAAACTTTCAACAGGCTGGATTAATTCTGGAAATACTCCGCCCTGAAATCTTAAACCAGTTCGTTTATCTGAAGAATAATCCCTTATTACCGGAATGTTTCTTAAAGGTTTGTCGAATCGGACTGATAACAGGCGAAAAGAAGGGCATCAGGAAAGGTAAAAATATTATGAACGGCATGAATATCGAAATAGGAAGGCGCAGGACACTGGCGATAGTCTCGCACCCGGATGCGGGCAAGACGACCCTTACGGAAAAGCTTCTTTTATACGGGGGAGCGGTGCAGCTGGCGGGCTCGGTCAAGGCGAGGAAGAACCAGCGATCCACCACTTCGGATTGGATGGAGCTTGAACGGCAGCGCGGCATCTCCATAAGCTCGACCGTGCTTTCCTTTGAATATAACGGACACCTTATCAACCTGCTCGATACGCCGGGTCACAAGGATTTTTCCGAAGACACCTACCGGGTGCTTACCGCCGTCGATGCTGCCATCATGGTCATAGATGCGGGCAAGGGCATCGAGAGCCAGACAAAAAAGCTTTTTGAAGTTTGCAGGATGCGGGGCATCCCCATATTCACCTTCATGAACAAGATGGACAGGCCGTCCCGGGAACCTCTGGAACTGCTGGACGAACTTGAAAGCGTGCTGGGCATCGGGGCTTATCCCATAAACTGGCCGCTGGGCACGGGGACTCAGTTCAAGGGTATCTGGGACAGGCGGACAAAGCTGGCTCATTTTTACGAGCGCACCCCGGGAGGCTCTTTCCGTGCCCCCGTTTCAAGTTTTGGCCTGACAGATCCTGTCGTCAGAGACCAGCTCGACGAAGCGACCTACAAAAACGTGCGCGAAGAAGTGGAGATGCTGGACGGGGCCGGTGCGGATTACTCTCAGGCCGAGGTTCTTGCCGGAAGGATCACGCCGGTTTTCTTCGGAAGCGCGTCGAACAACTTCGGTGTGCAGCTGCTTCTTGACGGGTTTATAGAACAGTCTGCGCCGCCAATGCCGCGCATGAGCCGGGGCCTGCCGGTCAGACCGGAAAACAGTTCATTCTCCGGTTTTGTTTTCAAGATTCATGCGAACATGGACCCGAACCACCGCGACCGGATAGTATTCATCCGTGTCGTATCGGGCCGCTTCACGCGGGATATGACGGTAACGCATGTGCCGGGCGGAAAGAAGCTGAGACTCTCTAATTCGAACAAGATATTCGGCCGGGACAGGGAGACCGTGGACGAGGCGTATCCCGGCGATGTCATCGGGATTGCCGGCGCGAAAACGCTTTCAATAGGCGACACGCTAACTGAAGACCCCGGCGTGCTCTTTAACGAGATACCGCGGTTTCCTCCGGAGTGCTTTGCCTTTCTTCATAATGAGATCCCGTCAAACTATAAACGGTTTTATGACGGGTTGAACCAGCTGCTGGCCGAAGGCGTGGTGCATTCCTTTGAGCTGCCCGATGCGGCGCAAAAGGTGCCCCTGCTTGCGGCTGTCGGACCTTTGCAGTTCGAGATCGTCAAGTACCGTCTGGAATCGGAATACGGCGCGCCATCACGCCTCGAAGTTGCGGACTGGACGCTTGCAAGATGGTTCAAGGACGCCGGAGTGAATACGGAAAAGCTCATGCTTCCTACCGGGGCAAAAATTGCGAGAGACAGGACCGGGCAGGGCCTGATCCTTTTCCCGACCGAATGGAACCTGAGGTATTTCACCCAGAACAACAAAGACTGCGAGTTGAGCGAATACCCGGCAATGGCGCCTGAAGACGTATTGCAGCGGGTTGCCTGATAGAAATTTGCCCGGATTATTTTAAAGGCTTTATGCCGAGAATTTTCCGGGCCTCTTCGGGTGTCGCCACTTCACGCCCTGTTTCACGCGCCAGGCGCACCACCCTTTCCGCCAGCTGGGCGTTGCTTTTTGCGAGCTCGCCTTTTTTATAATAGATGTTGTCTTCAAGGCCGATCCTCACGTTTCCACCCATGATCAATGACGCCACGTTCATTTCCATCTGAAAGCGTCCTATCCCCGAAACATTGAAAATAGAGCCTTCGGGGAGGAGGTCTATCATGGTAAGGAGGTTCTTTGTCGTTCCAGGGTAGCCACCCATACCGTCAACACCCATGACGCAGTTGATGTAATAGGGCTTTTTGAGCAGGTTCTTCCTGATGAGGTTTTCGACCTCGCCGAACATTGAAGGGTTGTAGACTTCCATCTCCGGCTTAATATCCAGTTCGATCATCTTTGCCGCAAACGCCTCAATTTCGCTTCTAAGGTTCGTGAAAGGGCTTTCCTTTTTCTCTTTTCCGATGAAGAACACAACGGTGCCCATGTTTAGCGAAGCGGATTCAGGCCCCGCGTTAAGGCTTAAAACCCTTTTATCTATAGGTATGCCCACGCCACCTGTCGTATTCTGTATGATGACGGGACATTTCGCACGGATGCCCGCGTTTATCTCTTTGAATATTTCTGCGTTTCCGATGCTGCGGCCCTCTTTGTCGCGCGCATGGAGGTGAACGATTGAAACGCCTGCATTGTAGCAGTCGTATGCGTCGTTTATGATTTCATAAGGCTGTTCGGGCAGATTCGGGTTTGCCTCTTTGCCCTGCATCGCCCCTGTCAGCGCCGCCGTTATGATAAGCTTTTCCATCAGCCGCCTCCTTTGATTATTTCCTGATTTATCGAGACCCTTTATCTCCGATGTTTCGGCCGCATTTGTCAAGATGAAGTGATAAAACAGGATATAGCAATGATATCGTTTTTCAGTCGTTACCTGACAGAATGGCGTCTGCAGCCCTTATGCCGTCTACTGCGGAGCTTACGATGCCCCCGGCATAGCCGGCCCCTTCTCCCGCAGGAAAGAGACCGGAAACCGAGACAGACTGCATATCTTCACTGCGAAGAAGGCGAACAGGCGACGATGTCCTTGTCTCAACTCCTATGAGCAGAGCATCTTCAGTTATAAACCCTCTCATCTTTTTTTCATAAAGCCTTAATGCAAGCCTTATCTCAGAGGCGATCCATTCCGGGATATATGAATGGTCGGAAGGGTTTATTCCGGGCATGTACGAAGACTTGGGAAGTATAGAATCATTCTTGTTCGCCAGAAATGATGTGATGCGCTGCGCCGGGGCATTAAAACCTCCGCCCCCTGCGCGAAAGGCTCCCTTTTCGAGAAGCCGCTGAAAATCAATGCCTGCAAACACATTTCCCGGGACATCCTCCGGCTTGATGGTTACCACTATGGCCGAATTTGAAAAGCCGCCGCTCCTTTCAGAATAACTCATGCCGTTTATGCAAAGCATTGATGCTTCCGAGGACGAATTGATAACCTCTCCCCCAGGGCACATGCAGAATGAGTATGTTCCACGGCCTGTTTCCCTGTTGTTGAAAGTGAGGACATACTCTGCGGCGGGCAGCACTCCTTTGTCGGCGAAGTCGCCGTACTGTATGCGGTTGATGAGGGCTGCCGGATGTTCGGCGCGCAGCCCGATTGCAAAGCCTTTTTTCTCAAGTACTACACCGGAATCTCTGAGCATTTCATATGTGTCGCGTGCGGAATGTCCGCAGGCTATCACCACGGCGTCTGCCGGATATTCTTTTCCTGTCTGCGTAACAACACCTGTTGCCTTTGATTCATGAAGAATAAGAGAGGAAGCCTTTTCTGAAAAAATTATCTGTGCCCCCGAACTGAGAATAGTTTGCCTGATATTTATTATTATCCCTTTCAATCTGTCAGTTCCCAGATGCGGCTTCTGTTCATAGAGGATGCTGGAGGGTGCACCCATTTCAACAAGCTTCTCAAGCATCCAGGCGATTTCTGGCCGGCGTATCCTGGTAGTTAGCTTGCCGTCTGAATATGCACCGGCGCCGCCCTCGCCGAAGAGCACATTACTTTCCTCGTTGAGAACCCCGCCTTTTTTGAGGAGCCCTATGTCCGCCATACGTTCTTCAACCTGTTTTCCGCGTTCGATTATTGTAACCGCCACGCCTCTTTCAATAAGCCTCAGCGCACAAAAGAGACCAGCAGGTCCTGCGCCGACGATGATTACTTTAATAGTTTTAGATAGTCTCCCGGCGGGAATATAAACCGGGGAGTTCAGTGCATGGCTTGTTCCCGGCATATTCAATAAATTCACTGCGGTACTGTCCGGCACATCCGCTTCTATTCTGTACCTCCACACTATTGCAGTCTTGTCGCGGGCATCAAGCGATTTTCTGAGAATTTTATACGGGGTGTTTTCAGGCAGCCCGTAAAGAGTTGACAGTTTTAAAGAAAGATCGGCCTCTTTTTCAAACGGCGTAAGCTCGATGGAGTCAAAAATGAGTTTCATTCCGGGCTTATTTGAAGCGCCTTTACATAAACGATTTTTCCGTCTCCGGGTGTGTAATAATCCTTGAGAAAGGCTTCCTTTTTGTAGCCGCAGCGCTTGTAAAACTTCTGGGTAGGCACATAAAGATCTCTTGCCGAGGTCTCGATATAGATTCGTCTGCATCCCATTTTAGATGCGATTTCTTCGGTCTCATAGAGGAGGAATTCCCCGATGCCTTTTCTCTGAAAATCGGGATGCACTGCGATCCAGTAAAGGTCAAAGCTGCCGAAAGTGCATGGAATCTCGCCGAAGCATGTATATCCGGCGACTCGGCCTGAAACGTCTGCAAAAAGGAAACTGTAGCCGCTTTCAGTTCCGTATTTGAGCCTGTCCAGCGCAAGATCTACTCCGATCTCTATTTCTTCACGATAAAAGAAGCCTGTGGAAGTGAGGATGTCGTGAATCGAAACTATATCCTCTTTGCAGATGACCTGCCTGAAAACAGGCCTGGTTAGCAGTTTCGGCATTTAATGGCAGGCGGAAGAAATTATCTGGCCGATTGTTTGCGCGTAACTCAGGCCTGTCTCCTGTGCGGCTGCAGCCAGTCCGCTCTCGGGTTGCAGGCATGGGTTGGCGTTTATCTCAAGCACCCATGGCTTGCCGAGGGTGTCCACCCTGAAATCAACCCTGGCATATCCCCTGAGGCCGAATATCTTCCAGCATTTGAGCGTAGTCTTTTTGAGATTATCGACAAGATCTTCTTCTCCCTCGAGATTGAAGCTCCTTTTGGTAAGGTCGTATTCAGGTGAGTCTTCGGCCCATTTTGCCTTATAGTCCATGATGTTGAGCATGCCTTCGGTGTATAAGAAATGCATCTCGGCGGGCGGCATGACCTTTATACCTTCCGGCGTATCCATTATGGAAAGGTTGAATTCCCGACCCTCGATAAACCTTTCCGCAAAGCAGGGTTTGTTAATCATCTCCGAACGAAGTCTGGTCCTGTCCTCAAGGTCTTCCATATTCACGGCGGTTATAACGGCCTCTGAATCAAGACCTACGGAAGCATCTTCGAAAATCGGTTTGATGATATAGCGGTCCGGGAAAGGCAGCCGCATAAAAGGTCTTTCTCCGGGGGTTATCCAGGGAGCCGTGCAGACCCCCCTTGCCAGGAGCATCTTTTTTGTAAGCACCTTGTTTGTCGTTATCATGATCGATTCGGATGAAGAGCCGGTGAAAGGCACATCCCAGTACTCGAACATCGCGGGCGCGAGGTACGAAAGCCTGCATGAACCCAGAACGGATTCCACAAGGTTGAAAATGCACAGCGGATTGTCTTCTTTTATAATGCCCAGCATTTCGTCAGGCTTCATAAAAAAAGGCCTTGTAACCGATTCCAGTCCCAGTTCGGAAATCGCCTTTGTAACCTCTTCCGCTGCCGAGAGAACTTCCTTTTCATCTTCGGGAGAATCATCCGTAACCGGGTTGTGGAAAATTGTAACTCTCTTTTTTTCGATCATACCGTTAACCTCTTTTGAGCTGATTTCATTATTTCATCAATTATGGCTTCGTAACTTATGGCGTTGAGCCTTGCTATTATAGGGAGATCGGAATGTACGGGATTGAGCCCTGCAAGGGGGTTTACCTCAATAAAATTTAGGACACCCTTTTCATCCATGCGCATATCTATCCTGCCCGCGTCCCGGCAGCCAAGGCTTTTCCATGTCGCCAGGGCCATCTCCGAACATGAGTCTAGGACATCTTTTTCAGGTATGCAATAGTCTATGATCTGCTCATAATTGCTTTTGTTGTAATAGGAATAAATCAGCTCCTGGCCGGGGCCTTTTTTCAGAAGGACTTCAATTGTCCCGACACAACGGGAATCTTCTCCCGTGCCTGTTATGCCGACAGTAAATTCTCTTCCGGGAAGGTATGTTTCGACAAGAAGAGGCTGTTTGAAGGATGCAAGAAGCCTGGGAGCAGTAGTTTTCAAACTTTCAGGCGTGTCTATCTTTGAAGCGGAGTCAATGCCTTTGCCCGTGCCTTCACAGGCGGGTTTTATGAACAGGGGATAGGTAAGATTGATATTGTCAAGGTCCCTCTCTTTTTCGATGACTGCAAAATCCGCAGTTGCAATCCCGTAATTTCTGACGATTGACTTGGTGATCCCTTTGTGCAGGCATAAAGAAAGCACAAGCGGGTCGGAAAACGTATAAGGGATGCAGTATTCATCAAGAAGCGCCGGCACCAGGGATTCGCGGCCGGCCCCGTACATGCCTTCCGCGATATTGAATACCATGTCCCATGTTTTTCCTGATGCGAGTTTTTTTATAAGCTGTTTTGAATTTCCAATGCGTTCGGTGGCATATCCCAGGGAGAGAAGGGAACCCTCAATGGCCTCGATGGTTTCAATACTGTCGAACTCGGCTGCTTCTTCTTTGGAAAAACCTTCTTTCAGGTAATCGTCTTTAAGGTCGTATGTCAGTCCGATCAGCATCTGCTGGATGGCCCTAGTTGTTGTCCGGGTATCTGATAAGGCGGCCTTCATAGTTGCTTAACAGGAGGTCGCTGCCCACGTTTCCCAGACAGTGCTGAGGAAGAATGGCTATTTTCCCGCCGCCGCCCGGCGCATCGATGACATAATGCGGTACGGCATATCCCGATGTGTGACCCCTCAGGCTTTCGATCATTTCAAGACCCTTTCCGACAGGCGTTCTGAAATGCGACGAACCGACAATGGGATCGCACTGGTATAGATAATAAGGCCTCACCCGTATTTTAAGAAGGCCTGTAAAAAGCTTTCTGAGCGTCTCGGCATCGTCGTTGATGCCCTTGAGCAGTACGGTCTGGCTCCCCATCGGAACACCTGCATCTGCAAGAAGACCACAGGCTGCGCTGGTTTCCGGGGTTAGTTCATCCGGATGCGTGAAGTGTATGCTCATCCACAGAGGCTGGTGTTTTCGCAATATCCTTATAAGCCGTGATGTGATGCGGTATGGAAGCACGACAGGCACCTTTGTTCCGATGCGGATTATTTCCACATGAGGGATGGCTCTGATTCTGGAGATGAGATAATCAAGGTCGGCGCTGGGCAGAGTAAGCGGGTCTCCGCCGGAGAGCAGAACATCGCGTACCTGTTTTGTTGAATCGATATATTCGATGGCCTTTTCCCACTGCAGCCTGCTCACCCTGAATCTGTTGTTGCCGACCATCCGGGAGCGAGTGCAGTAGCGGCAGTATGTCGAGCAGAAGCCGGTGGTCAGAAAAAGAACCCTGTCCGGATATCGGTGTACAATCCCGGGAACCGGGCTCTGATGATCTTCTCCCAGAGGGTCTTTGTCCTCTCCTATGCTCCTGATGAATTCATTGTCAACAGGGATAACGGATCGCCTGACAGGTTGTATCGGGTTGAACTGGTCGATCAGGCTCATGTAATAAGGTGTGATCCTCACCGGCAGACAGGTATTGTCGGGTCTGTTAAGTGCAGCCTCTTCCTTGTGAGACAGTTTTATAAATCTCTGCAGGTCATTAGCTTTTAACAGGCTATTCTGAAGCTGCCATTTCCAGTTGGACCAGTCGGAAAGACTCACATGCGGATAAAATTCATGAAGAAATTCTCTTGTAGAACTGCTCGCAGGTATAAGGCCTGAAAATGGCCTTTTAAAACCGGTTATCGATAAAACGGGCTCGGCCGTTGTCAGGGACGGAGGCTCTTCGGGCGTTTCGGTTACAAGGGGTGGGGGCTCTTCTGATGTTATCGCCAACTCAGGTACCAAACTCGGTTTTGCCATTGTAAATCCTCCTTACTCCTTTTATCGGTGCCGCTAAAAAAAAACTTAATAAAAAAATACTATAATATGCCCAAAAACTGCGTCTGCTGGCCGTTCCGAGTTGCATCTATACTTCGCATATAGAGAATAAAAAAATTATTTGTCAATGTTTTTATGAGAAAAAAATCATGTAATTTTTTGGCATACATTGCAGCTATGGACGAAACCCGATTTTTGTGTGTAAATAGGCTATATTCAACAACCGGAGGAGATATGTTTTCAGATTACAAGCCTGGCGAAATCGAGGAAAAATGGCAGGAGATTTGGGAGAAAAAAAATCTGTTCAGCGTTCGTCCTGACAGCGATAAAACAAAATATTACCTGCTGGAAATGTTTCCTTATCCGTCCGGCCGCATACATATGGGGCATGTAAGAAACTACTCGATCGGAGATGTCGTAGCGCGCTTCAAACACATGACGGGATTTAACGTTCTTCATCCCATGGGATGGGATGCATTCGGAATGCCTGCCGAAAATGCGGCAATAGCAAGCGGCGTTCACCCGAAGAAGTGGACTTATGAAAACATTGCAAACATGAAAAAGCAACTTAAGCGAATGGGCTACAGCTATGACTGGACCCGGGAAACGACTACCTGTGCGCCTGAATACTACAAATGGGAGCAGCTCTTTTTTATCAGGATGTTCGAAAAAGGGCTTGTTTACAGGAAGCGGGGATTTCTCAACTGGTGCGAGAAGTGCAATACCGTGCTCGCGAACGAACAGGTCGAGGACGGCGCATGCTGGAGATGCGCCACCCAGGTAATATTGAAGGAGCATGATCAGTGGTTTTTCCGAATTACAAAGTATGCCCAGGAGCTTCTCGACAATATTGAAAAACTCAAAGATGGATGGCCCGAGCGCGTTCTCATCATGCAGAAGAACTGGATAGGACGCAGCGTAGGTTCGATGATAAAATTCAAGATAGAAGGTCTCGAAGAGGATATAGAGGTTTTCACCACAAGACCTGATACGCTTTTCGGGGCTACGTTCATGAGCATAGCGCCCGAACATCCTCTGGCAAAGAGGCTTTCAAAGGGGACCGATCAGGAAAAGGCCGTAAACGCATTTATCGAGAAAACTCTCAAGGAAGACAAGATAACAAGGACCTCGGATTCGTATGAAAAGGAAGGCGTCTTTACGGGCGCATACTGCATCAATCCGGTTACCGGCTACAGGATGCCCGTCTTTGTTGCCAACTTCGTTTTGTACGACTACGGCACAGGTGCGGTCATGGCGGTGCCTTCGCATGACCAGCGCGACTTCGAATTTGCCAAAAAATACGGTCCCGAGATAATTGTAGTAATACAGCCCGAGGGGGAAACCCTTGATGCATCGAAGATGACAGGGGCCTATGAAGACGAAGGCGTCCTTATCAATTCCGGCCGGTTCAACGGCATGAAAAACAAAGAGGCGATGGGCGCCATCAACTCATACCTTGAAGAACTCGGACGCGGCAATGCTACCATCAACTTTAAGCTCAGGGACTGGGGCATTTCCCGCCAGCGCTACTGGGGTGCGCCTATCCCGATCATCCATTGCGAAAAGTGCGGGATGGTGCCTGTCAAGATCAGCGATCTCCCGATAATACTGCCTGAAAATGTCGATATAACAGGAGCCGGCGATTCGCCCGTTTCAAAGGTGCCGGAGTTTGTGAATGTGCCGTGCCCAAAATGCGGCGGGCCTGCAAAAAGGGATACCGACACGCTGGACACGTTTGTAGAGTCGAGCTGGTACTTCATGCGATATGCCGCGAAGGCTTCCGGAGATCAGCCCTTCGAGCCGGAGGAGCTTGCCTACTGGATGCCGGTCGACCAGTATATAGGAGGCATCGAGCATGCCATCCTTCACCTCCTTTATTCCCGGTTTTTCACCATGGTGTTGAGAGACCTGGGATATACGAAATTGAGCGAGCCTTTCGATAAGCTTCTCACGCAGGGAATGGTCATAAAGGACGGCGCAAAGATGTCCAAGTCCAAGGGCAATGTCGTTGACCCCGAAGACATGATCAAAAAATACGGCGCAGATGCGACACGGCTCTTCACCCTTTTCGCCGCACCTCCGGAAAAGGATATGGACTGGAGCGACAAGGGCATCGAAGGCAGCTACCGATTTCTTATGAGGCTGTGGCGGCTGGTACAGGACGTCAGGGATATACCTTCAGGAACAGGCACGATCCCATCTTCCATGGAAGAGATATGGCGCAAGACGCATCAGACCATCAGGAAAGTGACCGAAGATGTAGACAAGCGATTCCGCTTCAATACAGCGATAGCAGCCATGATGGAGCTCATAAACGATATTTACAGGATTCGGGAAACTGTGCCAGTGAACGAACAGTGGATTATCAGAAAATCGACGGAATACCTGCTCATCCTGCTTTCGCCTTTTGTCCCGCATATCGCCGATGAGCTTTGGCAGGTCCTCGGTAACGAGGGTGAACTGTTCAATATGCCCTGGCCGGGGTTTGATGAAGAATGGGCCAGGGAATCGGAACTCGTCATTGCCGTCCAGGTCAACGGAAAGTTGAGGGGAACAGTGAACGTGCCGGCCGGTTCGGATCAGTCCGTCATCGAGGAAGCCGCATATGCCGATCCGAAGGTCATCAAAAACATGGAAGGAATGCAGAAGGTAAAGGTAATTTATGTCAAGGATAAGATACTTAATATTATTGTTAAGCCTGGTTAGCATGCTGGGAGCCTGCGGGTATTCCTTTGTCCTGAAAGGCGGAGGAAACCTGGGGCCGGTTAACCTATATTCGTGCACAAACCAGACGCCTCTCAGAAGCGCCGGCATCATACTCGATGAACATATGGAAAACGTCCTTGCTTCATACGGGCTTTATTCGACCGACAAGGACAAACCCAACCTCAAGTGCATAGTCCTATCCGCTTCCACATCACAGATTACGGCAAACATGATCGGGATTTCCAACCTGTACAGGCTTACAGTCACGGTTAGGGCAGAGGTTTTTGACGACAATAACAAGAAGATATGGCAGGGAGATTTTACCGATGATGGCGAATACAGCACCGGCGGCCAGGAAGAGGACGGACTCAATACGGCCTTCGACAAGATAGCCAACCGCATCGCGCAGAACCTGGCTGCGGTAAAAGTCTGACATGCCTGAACTTGAAAAGGTGTATCTCTTTACCGGGGAGGACACCTTCCTTATGGAAGAAGCCATAAAAACCATGAGGAACTCTCTCGGCGAAGATGCCCTTATGAATTTTTATTCTTTCGCTCCGGATGACACCGGGGCCTTAGACAAAGCCATTGAACTTTTAAATACGGTCCCCTTCTTTGATGATAGACGCCTTGTAGTGATCAGAAACATTCAAAAGTTTGATTCGAAGTCTTTTGAAAAAATTGCCAGATATGTGAACAATCCAAGCGATACCGCCACGCTGGTGCTCACAATGGAAGGACAGAAGCCCTGGAAGGAAAAAGACAAAAAGCCATGGGAAGAAAAAATGAGCGCGCTGTCTGAAAAGGCAAAAAAACAGATTTTCAACGAGCTGAAAGAAGGGCAGCTGATATCCTGGATAACAGCAAGGGCAAAATCAATGGACAAGGAAATCGAGCCGGAGGCCGCCAATATGTTGAGAGATGCTCTGTTGTCCCAGTCTTGGCAGATAGCTTCCGAGCTTGAAAAGCTTTGTCTTTATGTGGGAAAAAAAGCGAAGATCACCATCGAAGACGTCAAAACCCTTGTTTTAAAAACTTATGACGATACGGTATTCAAGCTTTCAGATGCGCTGTTTGACAGGAAAATTGAAGTGCTTTTGAGAATCAGGGAAATAGAGGCCGCAGGGATCAATGAACTCGAGGTGATCGCCTCATTGCAAAATCAGGCCATTGACCATTTTCAGGTTCTTTACGCCCCGTCTGCAAAGAGAAGGAACCTGCATTCATTCGTCGAAGGTAAAATTGCTGCACGAAGAAAACTTTGGAAAGCCAGGGAGCTGAACGATCTGATAAACGGCTTTGCCGGTGTCGAGCGTGGCATTAAAACAGGCAGGTGCCTGGCGGCCTTTTCCGAGATTACGGAAATAGCGGCGCGATATATAAAGGTGAACTGATAACAGATAGCTCAGATTTTTAAAGGATAGACTCGTTTATTGATATCAAAAAAATGGGCAAGGGAAAAAAGATAAATCATATTACCGAATCAGACCATGCCGTATCCACGGCGCCAGCAGATTATGAAAAATTCCTGGCTGGTCTATCCGCCAGGCTCATAGCCATCCCGCCGGAGAAAATGGATGAGGAAGTAAGCAATGTCTTCAGAGAAATACTGGGGTTTTTCGATGTCGAGAGAAGCTCGCTTCTCAGACTGCTGCCGGGTAAAAAGTCATGGATGATCACTCACAGCGCAGGCCTTCCCGGTGTATTGCCTCTGCCGGAAGGAACGGAACTGCCCATCACTCTCATCCCCTGGGGATATAAAAAACTGGCGAAAGAGCACAGGCATTTCTGTTTTGAAAAAGCGGACGACCTGCCTGCTGGAGCCGCCAGGGACAAGGAGTTGTATAAGGAGTTCGATATTCTATCCGGTATCCATATCCCCATCGCGGCGACGATGTCATCCGAGTATACCATCAGCGCCGCTACCACCAGCAGGCACAGGCAATGGACTGAAGATGTCATCCCCAGGCTGAGGCTGTTAGGAGAAATTATCGTAAATGCCCTGGAGCGGGGCAGGGGAGAACTCGAACTACGTGAACGCCTCATCGAAATAGAAAAGCTGAAGCTTCAACTTGAAAAAGAGAATGATTACCTCCGTGAAGAAGTTAAAGCCGGACAGGGATTCGAAAAGATCATCGGAAAGAGCGACGCCATCAATTACGTGCTCTTCAGGGTGAAACAGGTTGCGCCTACGGATTCGACCGTGCTCATACTGGGCGAAACAGGCACCGGCAAAGGACTTGTCGCCAATGCCATACACGAGATGAGCCCCCGGAAAGACAGGCCTATGATTACTGTAAACTGCGCAGCGCTGCCCGCCAATCTTATCGAGAGCGAACTCTTCGGAAGGGAAAAGGGCGCTTTCACCGGTGCAAGTGCCAGGCAGGCCGGGCGCTTCGACATAGCCAACGGCGGCACGATCTTCCTCGATGAGATCGGCGAAATGCCTCTTGAACTTCAGGCGAAACTGTTGAGGGTTTTGCAGGATGGCGAGTTTGAAAGGCTGGGCAGTCCCAGGACGATCAAGGTAGACGTGAGAGTGATTGCCTCCACGAGCAGAGACCTGAAGGAGGAAGTTCGCAGCAAAAGATTCAGGGAAGACCTCTACTACAGGCTGAATGTTTTCCCCCTTTCTCTTCCCCCTCTTCACATGAGGGCTGACGATATTCCTAGGCTGGTGAACCATTTTGCAGGCAAATTCGCCAGAAAGCTGGGGAAAAGAATCGACACCGTTCCCAAAGTAACAATGAAAGCCCTTCAAAAATACCGCTGGCCCGGCAATGTAAGGGAGCTTGAGCATGTGATCGAAAGGGCGGTTATAACGAGTCAAGGGCCTGTTCTGCAGCTTGCCGACAGGCTTGAACCAGAAATCCCGTCTTCGGTTCGCAACAGCCTTGGAGATCTCGAAACCGTCGAAAAAGAACATATAATTAAAGTCCTCGAAGAAACTTCATGGAAAATAGAAGGCCAGACGGGAGCCGCTTCCATCCTCAATCTTCACCCTAGCACGCTGAGATTCAGGATAAAAAAATTCGGCATCCGGCGTCCCTGAGATTTTATAACGGGCAGAATAAATCCCTCAATATATTGAGGCTTCACAATATCTTGAGATACATTCTTCCTTTCAAGTCTCATCTGCAAAACACACAAAGAGCCTAAACATGATTAATTTCAATATCTTAAGATATTTATATTCCAATACGCCGTTCGGGCATGAATTTTGGATAAAGCAGGTTGCCGATTCATTATGATTCGTCATGGGAGATAAGCTCAATCCTCAAAAAAAGGACATGTAATGATACTGACGATTGAAATCAGGGTGAAAGAAGAAAATTTTCAGGAGATATACCAGATGCTGAATGCGCTTGTTCCAGCGATTCGCAGGGAGAAGGGCTGCATTGAATGCCGGGTTTACAGGGATATTGAGGACGGAAACATTTTTTTTCTTTCCGTCCGCTTTAGACAGAGGGCGGACCTTGCAAACTACATGGGTACGAACAGCGGAAGCGCATTGCTCGGTGCCATTGACCTTCTGGGTAAGGAGGCAAGGGTGATGCTCGACGAAAATTCGCCATGGGAGAGCATTGACGCACTGAAGAAATTGAGATCGAAAGAAAGAATAATGGATATAGGAGGACAGTAATGAAAAGAAAGATTGCATTTGCTGCTTTCAACCTTGCTATAGGGGCAACGGTTGCATCATCAGCAGTGGGTCAGGATGTTCTTCCGGCCCCTTCTTCTCCTTTCAAGGGGCAAATCGGACTGAGCGTAAAAGATTCCACGTCCGATTTTCCAAAGCCGGTTCAAGCACCCAAAGGCGCGCCCAACATAGTCGTAATTCTGCTTGATGATGTCGGCTACGGCGCCTCGAGCACTTTCGGCGGACCCTGCGACACGCCGACGCTCGAAAAGCTGGCAAAGAACGGGCTCAGATACACCCAGTTTCACACCACAGCGATCAGCTCTGCCACGCGAGCCGCACTGCTGACCGGACGCAACCACCATTCAGTGCATACGGGTGTTATAACGGAAATGGCCACAGGCTTCCCGGGATATGACAGTCTGATGGGCAAAGACACGGCGACCGTTTCTGAGATCCTCAAGCAGGAAGGCTGGAATACGGCATGGCTGGGCAAGAACCACAACGTGCCAGACTGGCAGACCAGTCAGGCAGGACCTTTCGACCTCTGGCCGACATCACTGGGTTTTGATTATTTCTATGGTTTCATCGGTGCGGAAACGAGCCAGTGGAGACCTGCTGTTTTCGATGGCACCAAACCTGTCGAACCCTATCTTGGCAACCCGGACTACAACTTCGACTATGATATGGCCGACCAGGCGATCAACTGGATGCGCAACCAGAAGGCTGTTGCGCCAGACAAACCGTTCTTCCTCTACTACGCGCCCGGTGCCACTCATTCGCCGCATCATCCGAAAAAAGAATGGATAGCCAAATATAAAGGCCGGTTCGATAAGGGCTGGGACAAGGTGCGTGAGACGATCCTGCGGCGGCAGATCGCCCAAGGCA
>CAZEMO010000026.1:0-46759 GCA_964513375.1 uncultured Bacteriovoracaceae bacterium
GACAGAATATTGATTTTACCATGGGTGACATTGAAAATCTGCCCTTTGCAGACAAGTCTTTCGATGTTGTTTTCTGCAGTCTCATATTGCATCATTTCCCTGACAGAAGCAGGCTTCTTTCTGAGATTAACAGGGTCTGCAAAAACTATTTCGTGACTTTCGAAGTGAATTCATATGACCCCATTTCTTTTTTAAGATTTAATATCATCAATCCTACAATCGGCATTCACAACATCACAAAAAACCAGAGGACGGTCTCACCTGTAAAACTTGAAAAAGAAATGTCATCTCTCGGTTTTACGGACATAACTACAAAATATGTGGATGTTCACCATAATGTAGGACGCTATCCGGACAGTTTTGAAGCCAGAGCACTGGGTTTTTACAGAAAAGCGGCGTCAATATTCCTGCCCTACAAATGCCGGTTCAACAAATTCATTATGAAAGCCAGAAGGGGCGGAAATGCGTCTTAAGATAAGAAAATTCATTAATTCCATTGGATCCAGAGGCCTTTATGGAACAGCAAGATGGATGTTTTATGGATACCTTACTGTAAATAAATTCCTGGTTTTTCACAGAAATCTGTCCACGGTTCCTGATATCGCAAGCCCCGGCAAGCATATTGTTTTCAAAGAAATTTCCGTGGATGAGCTGGATAACATACGGAAAACTCATGACAATCTGCCTGTTGAATTTTTTTGCGACATTACTTTCGGATTTACAAAACCATATGTCGCTTATGTTAATGGCAGGCTTGCCGCCATTCACTGGCTAGTACCTGCCGGTGAATACAGCCGTTTTTTAAACCTTGTTGATGGGGATGTCGAGCTTAACTATACTACGGTTTTACCCGAATTCAGGGGACACAGTCTTTCAATGCATTTTCTGAATCACCTGCTGCATTTTTGCAGAGATCAGGGATATAAGCACATGTTCGCCTCAATAAACGTAAGCAATATCCCGCAGTATAAACCCATGCTCCGGCTGGGCTTTGAACCGGTTGAGGTTTTAACACATTTTTCCCTGTACAGACCTAAGGCAGGATTAAAACACTTGAAGCGATAAACAATCCGGACCTCTAGAGAAACACCGGAAACCAAGAAGAAAAGCCTGCAGTTTTTAAAAAGCTGCAGGCTTTTTCTTTCATTGAAAATCATGGCTTCTCTGGAATAAGGCTGTTTGAAATATGCCCGCTCAAAAAGCTTATCCGATAAAACGAAGTGCGCTATTGACAAAGTGAGCTTGCGAAAGGCATTAACCATCTTCAGAAACTATGGAAAATATCAGGAATTTTGCCATCATCGCGCATATCGACCACGGCAAGTCCACCCTTGCGGACAGGCTGATGGAGAATACCGGCCTTATCAAGAAAGGCGGAACCGAGCAGTATCTCGACCGCATGGACATCGAGCGCGAAAAGGGCATCACGATAAAGGCCCAGACCGTGAGGATGCCTTATAAAGCGAAAGACGGTAAAAATTATATTCTCAACCTCATAGACACTCCCGGGCATGTGGATTTTTCCTATGAAGTATCCCGGGCGCTTGCCGCCTGCGAAGGCGCCCTTCTTCTCGTTGACGCCACACAGGGGGTTGAGGCCCAGACTCTTGCAAATGCATATCTGGCTATAGATCAGGGCCTTGAGATAATACCCATAATAAACAAGGTCGACCTGGCTTCGGCAAGGACGGATGTAATAATAGAAGAGATAGAAGAAATAGTGGGCGTTCCTGCCAGAAATGCCGCCCTGCCGATTTCGGCAAAAACCGGAATAGGGACCGAAGAAGTCCTTGAAGCGATCGTCAAGCGCATACCGCCGCCAAAGGCAGACCCTGACGCCCCGCTTTCAGCCCTGATATTCGACTGCTGGTATGACTCCTATCAGGGCGTAATTGCACTTTTCAGAGTCATGCAGGGTAAGGTGACTCCCGGCATGAAGATAAAATTCATGGCGACCGGTGCGGTTTATGAAGTCGCCAGGCTGGGCGTATTCTCTCCCGATGCCATGGATATAAAGGAACTCAGCGCGGGAGACGTGGGGTTCCTGGCCGGCGCCATCAAGGAGATCAGGGATGTCCATGTAGGCGATACGATAACCGCGGCAAAGGACGGAGCAGCCGAGCAGATTCCCGGCTTCCGCGAAATACAGCCGATGGTGTTTGCCGGACTGTACCCGGCGGATAATGTGGAATATTCCGACCTGAGAGACGCCATAGAAAAACTCTCATTAAACGATGCCTCTCTCATCTTCGAAGCCGAGAGCAGCCCGGCGCTCGGATTCGGCTTCAGGTGCGGATTCCTGGGACTCCTTCACATGGAGATCATCCAGGAAAGGCTCGAACGCGAGTTCGGTCTGTCTCTCATAATTACAGCGCCCACTGTCGTATACAAGGTTAAGACCACAAAAGGTGAGCTCCTCGAGGTGCACAACCCTTCAGCTCTCCCGGACGCACAGTATATAGATCATATCGAGGAACCTTACATCAGGGCGCAGATACATACCCCGTCGGAATACGTTGGCGGGATACTATCTCTCTGCCTCGAGAAACGCGGCATACAGAAGGAGCTGCATTATTATACAGGGAGCAGGGTCATACTGACCTTTGACCTGCCTTTGAACGAGGTCCTCCTGGACTTCTTTGGCAAGTTGAAGACCATAAGCCGGGGCTATGCCTCACTCGATTATGAACCGCTGGACTATAAGGTGTCACCCCTGGTAAGGCTCAACATCCTTATCAACGGCGACCCGGTTGATGCCCTTTCCATGATTGTCCACAGGGATATGGCCTATGAGCGCGGCCGGGACCTGGCGCTCAGGATCAAACGCGTCGTGCCGAGGCAGATGTTCGAAGTGGATGTGCAGGCTGCCATAGGCGGCAGGGTCATCGCCAGAGAGACCGTAAAACCCATGAGGAAAAATGTTACTGCAAAATGTTACGGCGGTGATATAACAAGAAAAAGGAAACTGCTCGAAAAGCAAAAGGAAGGCAAAAAGCGCATGAAGCGCCTGGGCAGGGTTGATATACCTCAGGAGGCATTCCTAGCAATCCTCAGCATAAAGGAGGAGTAGTTGTTTACAGAAAAGAAGAAGAGCCGGGGCCGGGAATGGATAGAGGCTTTCGTGATAGCATTAATCCTGGCGCTTTTTATAAGGGCCTTCATCCTTCACCCCTACCGCATACCCTCCTCTTCAATGGAAGACACCCTTTTAAAGGGTGACCACATAATGGCTACAAAATATAATTACGGAATGACCATACCATTCACCACAACGAAGATATGGGGCAGGGATATAGTTCCCGGACGTGGCGATATAATCATATTCACATTCCCTAAAAACAAGTCTCTCGATTTCGTGAAGCGCGTAATAGGACTTCCCGGCGACACCGTTCAGATAAGCCACAAAAAGGTTTACATAAACGGCAGGGAGTATGTTACGGGCCATGAAAAATATACAGACCGTATTGAAGTAATGCAAGGCAAAGGCAGCATCCGGGACAATACAGGACCGATAAAAATCAAACCGGGCTATGTATTCGCCATGGGCGATAACCGTGACCAGAGTTATGACAGCCGTTTCTGGGGACAGGTTCCTGTTGAATATATAAAGGGCAAGGCCGGGATAATTTATTTTTCATGGGATAATCTTCCGGGCAAGCCCAGATTGAGCCGCATCGGAAGCTTAATAAAGTAATTATAACTGCAGGGGGTCGATGTTGAATAGTAAACAGGCAATTCCGGTCTCAGAAAGCCGGGAACCTATAAAGAAAAAAACCGAAGATAAAGGGCAAATCAGGGAATGGGGCGAGGCGCTCCTTTTTGCCCTTATCCTTGCGCTTATCATCAGGGCCTTCCTCATTCAGGCATACCGGATACCGTCTTCATCAATGGAAGACACCCTTCTGAAGGGTGATCACATCCTGGCAACGAAATACAACTACGGCGTGACCGTTCCGTTCAGCACTTATAAGATAATCGGAAGGAACATTATCCCGAAGAGGGGAGATATCGTCATATTCACGTTCCCTGTGGATCGTGAAATGGATTTCGTGAAACGCGTAGTCGGACTGCCCGGGGATACCGTTGCAATAATCGACAAGAAAGTTTTCATCAATGGAAAGGAATACCGGGAAGGGCATGAAAAATATACCGATCCCTATATTGTCGACAGAGGAATATCGGTCGTCAGGGACAACATGCCGGATACCCTGATAAAAGAAGGACATGTATTCGTCATGGGCGACAACCGCGACCAGAGTTATGACAGCCGGTTCTGGGGTCAGCTCCCTCTTGAAAACATTAAAGGCAAGGCTCTTATCATATATTTTTCATGGGACAGGAGCAATTTCTTCAACAGACTGCTCAGGATAGGGCATCTGATAAAGTAGAAGCAAAAAACAGGAGGAATAAGGTGACTGATATTCTTCTGACGCCCGGCGAAGTCGGGATGGTGCTTCAGGAACTGGCGGACAAGCTTGAGTCGAAGTTTAAAACCTGGGAAGACATAGTCTTCATAGGCATAAGGAGCGGCGGCGAACACGTTGCTGAACACCTTGTCAAGCTCATGAAAAAAAGGCTGGGCAGGGAAATCCCGCTGGGGGAACTGGACATAGCCCTTTACAGGGATGACCTGTCGAAAAGGCTTTTCTATCCCGAAGTGAAAAAGACAAGCATCCCGTTCGACATAGAGGGAAAAATCGTCATCCTTGTAGATGACGTCCTTAATACGGGGCGATCGGTCAGGGCTGCAATCGACCATATAGTAGACCTGGGCAGGCCGCGGCGCATATACCTCCTGGTACTCTTTGACAGGGGAGGACGCGAACTCCCCATACAGGCGGACTTTACAGGAAAAACAATCGAGCTCCCTTCAAAAAAGATTATCAAGATAAACGTGCCTGAAGATACCTCAAAACTGGGCAATGTCATAATAACCGGGGTGAAAAAATGAACTGGCCGCATAAGGACCTGATAGGAATCGCAGACCTTGAGGCAGAAGAAATCACCACAATTTTTGACCTGGCACCCAATTTTAAAGAAATTTCCAGACGCGACATCAAAAAAGTCCCGACGCTCAGGGGCAAAACCGTCGTCCTTATCTTCTATGAGGCCAGCACCCGCACGAGACTTTCCTTTGAAATAGCGGCCAAGAGGCTTAGCGCTGACACGGTCGCCATCTCCCAGACGGGAAGCGCCTTCCAGAAGGGCGAAACCATGATGGATGCGGCGAAAAATATAATGGCCATGATGCCGGACTGCATTGTCATGAGATACCCCTATGCGGGCATGCTGCCGCGCCTTGCAAAAGAGCTACCCTGTTCTGTCATAAACGCGGGCGACGGTTATCATGAGCACCCGACCCAGGCCCTGCTCGACATGTATTCCATGAGAGAGCACTTCGGAACGTTAAAAGGGCTCAATGTAGTCATGGTAGGCGACATCATGCACTCGCGCGTGGCCCGCTCGAACGTGTACGGCCTTATGAAAATGGGCGCCAGAGTCACGCTCGTCGGACCCAAAACACTCCTCCCGCCAGGGGTGGAGTCTTGGGGTGCCGAAGTTTCGACTGAATTCGATCCTGTCATACCGGATGCTGATGTAATAATGATGCTTAGGATTCAGAAAGAGCGCATCGCCGAACACCTCTTCCCGGGCGACCGTGAATATTCAAGCTTCTTCGGGCTTGGCAAGTCAAGGGTCGCCATGATGAAAAAGGATTCGGTAATAATGCATCCCGGGCCCATGAACCGCGGTGTGGAGATAAACTCGGATGCGGCCGACAGCAAGCGCGCCATAATCCTGGACCAGGTTGAAAACGGCGTGGCGATACGTATGGCACTTATGTATCTCTGTCTTGGAGGCTCAAATGTGGATTAAGGGCGGAAGGATAATCGATCCCGATTCGGGAACTGACATGATCGGCGATATCGAGATTGAGGGCGGTGTCATCAAAGGAATATACAGGGGGGAGAAACCGTCGAAGAAATCCCCGGCAATCGACGCAAAGGGTAACTGGGTGATTCCGGGCCTCATCGACATGCATGTGCATTTCAGGGAGCCCGGCTTTGAATACAAGGAAGACATCCATTCAGGGAGCATGGCCGCTGCTGCCGGAGGCGTGACTACTGTGGTATGCATGGCCAACACAAGGCCGGTCAACGACAACCCGTCCGTGACGGGTCATATTATGAAGAAGGCTTCCGACGCCGGGATTATAAGGGTGCTGCCTGCCGGGGCCGCCACGAAAAACATGGAAGGCAGGGAGCTTTCTGAAATGGGGCTCATGAAGAAGGCCGGCATCGTAGCCGTATCCGATGATGGAAACCCTATAGAGAGCGCAGCCATGATGAGAAGGGCCCTGCAGTATGCATCGACATTCGGCCTTATCCTGATGTCGCACTGCCAGGACAGGACCCTTTCGGGAAAAGGGGTCATGAACGAGGGCAGGCTTTCATCAAGGCTCGGGCTTCCGGGAATCCCCAATATCGCAGAGGATGTAATGGTGGCGAGGGACATCATGATAAGCGCCGAACTCGCAATTCCGGTTCACATAACACATGTATCGACCCATGGCAGCATCACGGCTGTCAGGGATGCAAAAAAATCCGGCGTGCCGGTTACCTGTGACGTGACCCCGCACAACCTGCTGCTTACGGAAGAGCGTGTCCGGACATATGACACGTATGCAAAAATGTACCCGCCTCTTCGATCTGAAGAGGACAGACTGGCGCTTATCGACTGCCTGAAGAGCGGCACGGTCGATTGCATCGCTACCGACCATGCCCCTCATGCAAAGGACGAGAAAGACCTCGACTTCGACCTCGCACCCTTCGGTGTCACCGGTTTGCAGACATTGCTGCCGGCAGTGCTTAAAATGCATTACGACTACAAAATACCCCTTATGAACATCCTTGCTGCAGTGACGATAAATCCGGCGCGCATACTGGGCATAGACGGCGGAAGGATCGAGAAGGGAAGCCGCGCAGACATAACGATTGTCGACCCGAAGGCCGAATGGACTCTGACCGAGGACATGCTCGTCTCGAAGTCCAAAAACTCGCCCTTTATAGGCTGGAAGTTCAAAGGCGCCGTAGCCGCCACCATCGCCTCGGGAAAAGTGGTCTACAAAGCCTGATTGTTAATTGAAGCAATAGGAGTCAAGGCTGTTTGAATATCGAGCTGTTAAGCAAAACCGACTGCTTTGATTCTATCTGGTTATTGGCTACTACGATTCCTGTTGCGCTTCTCCTAATTTTCACGGCTTCATTTTGTAGACAGAACAGGGCTAAATATGTCTTCACTTTATAATATCTTGATATAATTGAAATAATTTTTAATAAGCTTTTTTGTTAGTATCTGTTAATAAGAGCGTAAGTTGAATAGCTTCCTCTGGAAAATAAACAGATCAGAACCAATATTTTGAGGTGATCTTGTCTAGATCATACAAAGTATAGTTTACATCTCATTCTGTTAGTTTGCATCAACACCTAAATTAAAAGTATTAGGCAATAGATAAACTTCATTAAAAATACGCATACTTATTTTTGATGCCTTATTAATGTCTTTTCCAAGATCCATGAAAAACTGGTAATCATAACCTGTAACAGGTCCACCTTCATATTTACCAAAAGGGGATTTCTCAAGTTTTATATTATATTCAGCAAAGATTTTTTTTGCACGGTCAAGTTCTGAAGAAGAAAGAGCTACAGCTGGAAGATTAAGAAGAAGGGGTTCTCTAATGCTCCCTGAGAACTGTACATACTTTCTCGTTTCTTTGTCCTCGAAGATCACAAAAGCATCTTTGTTTGAACGTGTCAAAAGAGAAGTCAGTTCCTGAGTAATTCGCTCTGAATTATTCATTTTAGGATTCCCCTTAGGTTCACTGCAGGAAAGAATAATTAAACTTATAATAAATAGAAATATTAAATTTCTTTTCATATTAAATCCTTTAATTCGATCACAATTTCTAAGCATGATATTATTTCTTAAACTACAGGGCAAGAATCGCTTTATCAATGATAAATATATGCTAAACAAATTTATATTTTTTTATGTCTGCTTAAAATTATAACTTACAGTAAGAGATTTAAAAAACAGACCGAAAGACAATGAGTAATACAGGGCGTTATAACAAATTTTCGCTTCACGAAAATTGACGCATCGAAGATGCGCCCGAAGGGTAAGGGCCGTCAATTGCCCGAATCAAAGCAGGTCAAGGAGTGACGCAGCCGAGGAATGAGGCATACATTGACGTATGCTGAGGAGTATTCCGACGCAGCGGACAACGGAAGCGCTTGAATGAAAGCCGGAATTAGAGTTCGATCTGTGCGCCCAATTCTATGACTCGGTTCGGCGGTATACCGAAGAATATGGTCGGATTGGATGCATTCCTGGACATGAATGCAAAAAGCGCTTTCCTCCAGGTAGCCATCTTTGAAGTCCCTTCGGTCAGCAGCGTCTCCCTGCCCATATAATATGTAGTCTGAGCCGGATCGGTCTCCAGCCCCTTCCTTCCTGCAAGCTTCATAATTTCGGGCACATTGGGCGACTCCATAAAGCCGTAGTCTGCGATTATTCTGTAAAATCCGTTGCCGAGATTATCGATATTGACCCTTTCCTTTTTCGGCACATTAGGTATGTCCGAAGTCTTTATCGATAGCAGAATCACCTTTTCATGAAGGATTTTGTTGTGCTTGATATGATGAAGCAGCGCAGGCGGCGTGCCCGTGGGAGAGACCGTCATGAACACGGCCGTCCCTTCGACACGATAAGGCTTCTTCTTGGCAACGTCATCGAGGAACATATCTAGCGGCAGCCTGATTTCATTCAATTTACGTGATAGCTGTGAACGGCCGTCCTTCCATGTTGTCAGGAGCGTCATCACAGTCCCTGCAACCAGAAGGGTGAACCATCCGCCTTCGCTTATCTTGAATATGTTTCCGCTTACAAATGCGAGGTCGAACATCAGAAACAGACAGAGCAACGGGATGGCTTTTCTTCTGGGCCATTTCATCGTATGCCTGGCCACCATGAAAAACATGATGGAAGTAATCGTCATGTCGAGTGTCACAGCGACCCCATAGGCACCCGCCAGGCTGCCTGATTCCTTGAAAATAAGCACTACGCCGATGCAGGCGGTCATAAGGGCCCAGTTGATGCCCGATATGTAAATCTGGCCTTCCTGGAAATATGAAGTATGCTTGATCCTGAGCCTCGGACAGATCCCCAGCTGCACAGCCTGCTGGGTCAGGGAGAATATGCCTGAAATCATGGCCTGTGAGGCGATTATCGTAGCCACGGTTGAAAGAGCGACCATCGGGTAAAGAAGAGGCCTTGGAACAAGCCCATAAAATGGGTTGGCCACTGTTTCAGGATTGTTTAAAAGCAGTGCGCCCTGACCGAAATAATTAAGGATCAGCGCCGGATAGGCGACATAAAACCATGACCTTCTTATTGTGGGTCTTCCAAAATGGCCAAGGTCCGCATACAGGGCTTCGCCTCCGGTAATGCAAAGGACGACCGAACCGAGGATGACTATACCGTGGATACTGTTGGTAAAAAAGAAATTAAGAGCGTACAGAGGATTGACTGCTTTGATTATGCCGGGATACTGGAATATTTCCTTTATTCCAAGAACGGCTATCACAAAGAACCACAATACCATGACCGGGCCGAAAATCCTGCCGATGGTTGATGTTCCCCGTTTCTGGAGAAAAAAGAGCATAAAAAGTATGATGCAGGTCAGGGGAACGATAAATCTCTGTGCCGCAGTGGTTGCTACATTGAGCCCTTCGATGGCGGACATTACCGATATTGCGGGAGTAATAACTCCATCTCCATAAAGGAGTGCCGCCCCGAATATAGCTATGATAACGAGATACTTCCTGAACTTGGGCAAAAGCTGTTCGCCACCTGCGGATGTAAGTCCGAGAAGAGCGAATATTCCTCCTTCTCCGTGATTGTCAGCCTTAAGTACGAATGTCACATATTTTACGCTTATGACTATGGTTATAGCCCAGAAGACAAGGGAAATTACCCCCAGGACATTGACAGGCGTAAGGCCTATATTATGAGAGCCCCGGAAGCATTCCTTTATGGCGTAAAGCGGGCTTGTGCCAATATCGCCGAAGACCACGCCAAGCGCTCCGACACAAAGTGCAGCCTTTGCCCCAAAACCTTTAGGCTGAATATTGCCCGCATTATTTGTGATATCCAAACCAGCTCACCCCTTCCTCTTTCCCTGTCACATTTCAATCTGCGTTCCGAGTTCAATAACCCTGTTCGGAGGTATACCAAAGAATATCGTCGGATTGGAAGCGTTTCTTGACATGAAGGCAAAGAGCGCTTTCCTCCATTTCATCATACTGGAATCGCCGCCTGTCAGAAGCGTTTCCCTGCCGAGATAATATGTCGTCTTAACCGGGTCCGTTTCAACCCCTTTTTTCCCGAGAAGCCTCATTATTTCAGGTACGTTCGGGTACTCCATAAATCCGTAACTGGCGATCACCTGATAGAACCCATGTCCGAGATCGGTCAATGCAATGCGGTCTTTCCTTTCAACCTCTGGTATATCCGAAGTCCTTATTGAAAGGAGGATCACCCGGTCATGCAGTACCTGGTTGTGTTTGACATGATGGAGAAGCGCAGGTGGAGTTCCGACCGGGGAAACTGTCATGAAAACAGCCGTACCCCTGACCCTGATGATCGGATGTGCTGCAAGATCCTTAAGGAACATATCAAGGGGGAATCTCATGGACAGCAGCTTTCTGGAGAGTATTTCCCTGCCGTCCTTCCAGGTTGTCATCAGAATTATTACGATGGCGGCCACCATCAACGTGAACCAGCCGCCGTCCTTGATCTTGAAAAGGTTGCCTACGACAAAAACCGTGTCGATAGCTAAGAATAAGGCAATAGGAGGAAGGGCCTTCATCCTGGACCATTTATAGGTCCTGGTTAGCACTACATAATACATCAGCGTAGTAATGACCATTGTGAGCGTAACCGCTATGCCGTATGCACCTGCAAGTCCGGCAGACCGTTTGAATATCAACACAATCCCTATGCATGCTATCATCAGAGCGTAATTAATTCCGGATATGTATATCTGGCCTTCCTTCTGGCTCGATGTGTGCTTGATTCTCAGACGGGGACAGAAACCAAATTGCACCGCCTGCTGCGTAAGAGAAAACAGCCCCGATATCATCGCCTGCGATGCTATAATAGTGGCCGCAGTTGCAAGGCATACCATCGGATACAAAAAAGGCCTCGGAACCAGCCCGTAAAACGGGTTGTCTGCAACCGCCGGATTTGAGTAAAGAAGCGCACCCTGACCCACATAGTTCAATATGAGTGCAGGATAGACTATCATATACCATGACATCATTATGGGTCGCCTTCCGAAATGTCCAAGGTCGGCATAAAGCGCCTCGCCTCCCGTTATACAAAGTACAACCGAACCCATTACTATTATCCCATGGAAATGGTGCTCTGTGAAGAAACGCACTGCATGAACGGGATTCAGCGAATAGAGAATCGAAGGTAAATTTGCTATGTTTATCAGCCCCAATAAGGCAATGACGGCAAACCAGACGATCATTACGGGACCGAATATATAGCCTATTCTCCCGGTTCCCCTTCGCTGAACCATGAAAATTCCGAAAAGGACCAAACAGGTCAGCGGTACTACATAAGGATCCGCAGCGGACGTAGCAACGCTCAATCCCTCAATGGCCGATAGGACAGATATCGCAGGCGTTATGATTCCGTCTCCATAAAGCAGTGAGGCGCCTATTATGGCTGTCATTACAATGGCCGCCTTGAATTTGGGAAATCTGCTGTTCCTGTCGGATGACGTAAGACCTAGAAGTGCAAATATGCCTCCTTCCCCGTGATTGTCGGCACGAAGGATGAAGCTTACGTATTTCACACTGACGACCATTGTAAGAGACCAGAATATGAGCGATGTTATCCCCATTATATTCAAATGATTTACGGCTATGGGATGAAAACCTCTGAAACATTCCTTTAAGGTATAGAGCGGGCTGGTTACCGATATCTCCGAAAACAACCCCCAGGGCGCCTATTACGAGCGGAATCAAGCGACCCGCAGGATTGTGCCCTTCGGATTCATGGGGTTGGTCCTCAAGTTTGCCCCCCTGTTCTGTCTTATCGCTCACGGCTCTGCCCTGCAGATATGCGCATACATTGCCCTGGACTTTAGCACCATAAGTCGCAGGGTGTCAATCTTGATGAGGGCTCCGTTCAAGGAATATAACTCTGAGATAATCATAAATAAAATCTGCGAATAATTCATGGCCTCTTTCATTAGGATACCGGGCATCGGCAAGGCACAGTTCAGAGCTTTTCAGTCCTTTTTCATGGATATACCCGGCCCATAACAAGTCTATCGGGATGAAATCACAAAGGAGGTCTTTTGCAACGATCCTGAGAGACCTGTAATAGATGTTTACGGCGTCCATCTCATAAGGATTATCAAAAGTGTGCGATGTTGCCAGAATGATACGCGGATTAAAGAGTTTTCTTGCACGCCTGATTATCTGGACATGATTTTCCTGAAATTCCGAACGGTATACAGGCCGGAATGCATCGTCGATGCCAAAATTAAGGAGCAGGATATCCGGCCTGAACGGCTCGATGTCTTCGCCAAATGTCCAGACGCCATCAAAGCTTGTCTCACGGTAACGGGAGCGGTTGATGAATTCTATTCCCGATCCGGCCAGCATTTCAGAAAGTATCCCTGCATAACCTCTCTGAACTCCATGACCCGCGGCATTGCTTCCTCCCCTTATTAAAATACGCATGTTATTAATGTTAAGACAATGACTGGACAGAGCCGGAAAATTTCTCAGGCATTAAAGCCCCCATGCCGTTCAACCAGGAAATCATATGCCGGACGAGGCGTTCCATCAGCCCTGAACAACCCCCACCAGTCTTCAATATCCTGTATCTTCATGCGCTTATGCCATTCGTTTCCCGGCGAGCCTTCCTGCGAACTGAAACAGTAAGCAAACACCCCGTCAAGGCGTATCCTTTCAGCCGCATCGAGTAACTCTCCATAATATAGTTTCTGGTTTTCCTCGGAAAAACCACGCGAAGAAGGTTTGGCAGGATATCCGTCCTCCAGTACATAGAGAGGCTTGTTCAATCCCAGGGCTCGAAGCTTTCCTTCAATTTTCTGTAAAGTAATCCCGATTTTAATCGGCTCACCTTTGATGTAATTGGGGAAAGGGTCGAATCCGATGATATCCATATATTTATTCCAGTTGAGAATATCCTTATACCAGGAATACAAACCGGGAATTATTTTAAATGACATACTCATATTATGGGATGTAAGGGCGCTGGAGTCCTCTTTTTTTACGGCATCATAAAGCACACCCATAACATTGTTTAAGAAGCCGGGATGAAGCCATCTGATTCCGAGTCTCCATCTGAGTAAAATAAATGTGCCTGCCGCTTCGTTGAGCTCATTTTCAAGTTGCCACCTTCTGCATCTATCCTTGTATCGTCTCACAACAGCACGGGCATGAAGGCTGAGTCGCCCGAGATATGCTTCAGCAGGAACCAAGCGATTATCAAACCTGATAATATGCCTGCCGGTTGATACAAGAGGCATCTGGTGAAGGTATCCGGCCCCAAGGCAGAGAAAAGGATCAAGCCCGTGCTCAATCATCTTGTTTATCATGATGTCTGTCTCTTCCCAGAAAATCCCTTCACCGCCTTCAACATACCTGTCTACCATGGCACTGGTAATATCAGCCACCTTTGGAAACGGAGATTTTATAAGCGGTTCCACCCTGTTCCAGTGAACATGTGGCCGGAATGAAACGGCACCCGCCCTTTTCATAAGGCTAAATGCCTTATCAAGACGCCCTTTAAAAGAAAGGTCCTCCCAGGGGAAAAGGGAAAGATGCAGATGGTAGCAATGCGAAAAACCAAAATCCATCATGGTTCACCTCCATGGGATTTTAAAATGCTGAGATTTTTCTGAAATTCAGTATAGGCCAGCCGTTCAATTTCGCCTGCCTTTTCAGTCTGAAATCAGGGTTTACTGCAACCGGGTGGCCGACTGAACGCATTACGGCAAGATCAAAATTGGAGTCTGTATAAAAATAGCTGCTGCCAAGGTCTATATTGTTTTCTCCGGCCCATGCCAGCGTGTATTTAAGCTTACCCTCGCCGTAGCAGAGTGGCGGTATGAGCTTCCCGGTAAGTACGCCTTCTTTTGTCTCAACACGTGTGCTGATTATTTCAGGTATATCAAGTGCATTGGCAAGTGCTTGGACAAAAAACTCCGGAGCATTTGAAACAATTGCAAGTCTGTGCCCTTTTCTCCGGTGTTCGCCTATGAGTTCCAGGCCTTCCTTATAGAGGTGGTTCTTAACCATCGTTTTGAACCAGAGATCGGCAAAAAAATTCATGTCTTCAATACTGAGGCCTTTAAGTGTACTTATATTAGCTTCATACCATTCGTTTATATTAAGAAGTGAAAGTCTGTAGAGAAGTATCTTATATAACCCTGTTACAAGCTGGCTGAAGCTCACCAGACCCATTCTTTTTGCAAGCACTGTGGAAGAATGGCCGGAATTCACCCATATGAGGGTGTGGTCCATATCGAACAAGGCAGCTGTCTTAGTCATCTTTAAACTGGCTATATTATCATCCAGCCAGGGTCAAGGGACAGAAGGTATGCTTTTACTTCTTTCAGCATAAGGCTTTCCGGTTTTTACAACTTGTATTCGTACATTCTGTGAATCTTCGCTATTTCACCTCTGAGCGTATTTACATTGCTCAGCATCTTGGCTGTAACTTCCTGAATCTGAACCATTTCCAGGCTCTTGAACTTAGTATATGTCCGTATGGTTTTTTCCATTTCCGAATAAAGGAGCATGTTGGCGCCGGTGCCCTGATATTCGGGCAGGATGCCCATTCCATTTATCAGAAGTATGTCAGTCCTGTTATACTCCCTCAACAGCCTGAAAATGGACAGAGGATTCAGCTTGCCTCTGCTCTTTTGAATAGCACCGGAAAGGTCATAAAACCCCAGCAGGAAGCCGACAACTTTTTCGCTGTGCAGCACTACCTTTATCAGTTCCGGACGGGCGACAGTCATTAGTGATTTGACGACGCAATCGATTTCTTTGGGTGTCAGTTTGTAATTCCCGGCATGATCGCTCAGAGTCTTGATGAATACGTCAACTATCGAAGGCGCCCATCTGGCGAGCTCCTTTTTGTTTTTAGCCTGAAGTATGCTGAATCCGCCCCTATTTAAAAGCTTGTCGGATGCGTCTTTTATGGCCTGAGGCAATTCGGCCGATGTAGGCAGGATATAGGAATAGTTATCCAGATACTTGGAAAAGCCGAAGGCCTCGATGCGCTCGTTATAATAAGAGTGGTTGTATATCATCATTGTCATGGCTGCACGCTTGTCATATCCGTGAACAAGGTATCCGCAGCCCGACACGCCGCCAAAACCGATAGGGCCGATTATGCTTTCAAGCCCCCTTTTTCTCGCCCAATTGACGGATTCTTCCATGAACGCGTTGACGACTTCCTGGTCATTGATGAAATCGCAGAAAAAAAAGTATGCGCTGTTTTTGTTGTGGGTCCTGTTGTATCCGCCGTTTTCAAAAACAAATATCCTTCCTGAGGGAACACCGTTTTTGTAAGCAATAAGAAATTCACCTTCGGTGTGCTCGAACACAGGGTGCTTTCTGTCGATGAATTGTTTCATGTCATTGTTGAACCATGGAACCCAGCAGCTGTTGCCTTCATAGATAGGAAAAGGCATTTTAATGAAATCCATGGCCTCTTTTGTATTTGAAGAGGTTAAAATCTTAATCTCGATAGAATTTATGCCCATAATAATCTACTGCCCCTTCCAAAAGATATGAAGTCAAAGTGATACTACCAAGAAATAAAAGAAGCAAGCGTCTATTGGATATAATAAAATAAGACAACTTGCATTCAAGCCGGCCTTGACGTTAAGATCCGACCGGCTCGAATTGATGTTTGCTAGGACAAAACTTATATTTTTACGGCCTGCCCTCGATCTTTTCCCACATCCGTATGTAAGCCTCCGCAGAATTGAAAAGCGGCTTCAGATCATCATCGGTAAGGCCTACATTCCTGACTTCCTGTATGAAATCGGGGATCAGGCCGTAATTCGCGACCCCGTCATAGTTTATATCGTAAATCCTGTTGCCGGTTTTCATCCTGTCAAATACACCTGCCCTTGAATACGGTTCAAACGGGTATGAGACTTTAGGGGATTCATTCTGCTGTTCCCCTGTTCCTGAACATGCTTTGTCGCCAAAACGCGGCGACGGCATTGTTGCAAATCCGTTGAAGTCGGTGCTGAGGGGAACACCCACAAAATCACCGTCTTTTTCCATTATACTGCATATATACTTGTAAACATTAGCCCAGCTCCTGGATGATATCTTGCAGGACGGGCCTTTTATGTATTTATTCTGAATTCCTTCGTCACCCTGTATCAGTATGGGTGCAACAATACCGCCGAGCCTTTGTATGCGTTTAATCTGATCGATAGTCTTACTAGCCTCGTCGCCTTTGCCTTCAACTACCGCCGCATGGCTTGAGACGACAGGATAATCATATGATTCAACAAGCTGAAGCACCCCTTCATGCTCTTTGTCATCAACATATCCATTGATCATCCTTGAACTCATATGATCGATTTCGATTATCATTTTTCTTTTTATCATCTCTTTGATGAAGAATCCTCCAAGCTCTGTAAGCCCTCTGGAGTTGCAGTAGCCGCTTCCTTCCGGGTATTTCGGGTAAGCCGGGATTGCTATACCCAGCAATTCGAACAGAGCCAAAACGAACTGATTGGACTCTTCCGGATATGTGACGGAAAGCTCTTTGTAGGTATAAACCTCGGAATGCGTAAGAAGGTCAGGATATTCCTCATGCGTAGGGCACTTGCATGGTTCGAAATATTCGCCGTTTCTTATCCTGTTCCCGAGATTGTAAATTGCAGGTACAAACATCGCCGTCCCACCGAATGCGTTGTTGAAACCGTGAATCGGAAAGATGCTTCTGACACCCAGATCATAATACTTATCCAGTTGGGTCGTAATTACCGACTTCGCCTTTTCAATCTCAGCCTTCCTTATTCCGGCTGATTTTATTTCATCGATATCCGTACGGATGTTGAAAATTGTGGCGACCTCTATACCCAGTATAACCGCCAGTTTGCCTTGGGCAATCACTTCCCTTGCCTCTTCAGGCGAATAGACTATCCTGAACCAGCCCTTGCCTGGCCCCCCGCATTGCGCATCGATATACATTTCCATCTGTTTTATATGGGTAAGCTGTCTGTCTACCGCCTCCATGTCGTCGCATGTATAACCGGGCATCTGGCCGGCTATCTTGCAGAGAACCTCATTGTTTACCGCAAAATTAACTATGAGCCTTAGCCCTCCGAGCCAGGCGCGTTCAAGCCATTTATAGTATACCGTCTGATGGGTAGGGGAATCGGGTCCCGGCCAATCCTTGAAATCAGGCCAGCCGCTCGTATCATGCCCGAACTTGCCGTTTGCAGCAGATTCGATTATATCCTTGCTGCCGTTTTTCCCGTGCAATCCCGAGCAGTCCGGCAAGGCCTTCGTTATCCCGAGAGGGTGAAACATTTTCCCCCAGATTACTTTTCCGCCAAATCCTTCATTTCCAGTTATATGACAGTGCGGGTCGGCAAAACCTGTGAGGTTCCGAGAGGCGGGAACATCCATCGGCTCTACCCGGGCATTCACTTCGGACTCTGGAAAAGCGCTGCATCCTCTTCCTGATTCAATCAGAAAACTGCATGAAGAGCCTCTCACATCATCAAGCAGTAGTTTTCCCGAAGCATCTACACAAAGCCATTTCTGAGAGCTCTTTGACTTTATTGAAAAAACGCCGTTCTCGATCTTTTGAAGCTCCCATTCGGAACTGTTTCTAGGCTCGGAATAGCTTATTACAGCCAAACCGTCACTGGCATCGAGATACCGCCCCCTGCTGTCCTGGAAAATATAGATGCCAAGAGCTGAAGGCTTCATGAAAAAGGATTCGGCTTTGGCTTCATCGTCTGTTGATGCTGAATAGATTGTGCCTGCTGATTTTATGTAAGTACCTTCTTCCAGCGAAAAAACAGTGAAGCAGCTGTTTGCAAAATCATATATGGACCTGTCTGTCTTAGGATATTCTTTACCCTGGCCGGCGGCTTCGTCGGATAAAGGGCTGTCATCGTCTGAAGGACTGTTGCTGCAGGATGTCAGCAGCAATATCATGAAGAAAATCAAAGCGAATAAAGCAAAATTACCTTTAACTGTCCCGGTTAAATACTGTTTTCTCATATACGTATCCCCGCTCTTATAAAATTTTGCGTTCGATTTAAAATTATTAAGATACTATTAACAATTATTGTGCCAATCTCAACTGGTTGTATTAACACTGTATAGTACCAGACAGAATATCAGTAATGGAATATCATTTCTTTCAAAGAATAGAATAAATTTCCCTTACACCGATAAAAAACATTTTAATTATCTCAGATATGCTTTCGTAATTTGCACCTTGACACAATCTGTTTTTCTGATATTAAGTTTAAAGTAACACTTTAAACATTAACTATTAATACGAATAATGGAGGCGATTATGTCAAAATTGTTTTCCCCCATAAAAATCGGCAGTATGGATTTAAAAAACAGGATAGTGATGCCGGCTATGCATCTCATGTATACGCCAGACGGATTTGTTACCGACAGGCTTACTGCCTTTTACACCGAGCGGGCCAAGGGAGGTGCGGGACTTATTATAATCGGGGGATGCGGCATCGACGAATACAGCGGGGGCAGCGAGCTGATAGGTTTAAGCCGTGATGAATTTATTCCGGGCCTCAGAAACCTTACGGATGCCGTCAGAATTAATGGATGCCGTATCGCTGCCCAGCTTTATCATGCAGGCAGGTATGCCTTTTCGCCTCTCATAGGAAGACAATCCATTGCCCCTTCTCCTGTGGCATCAAGACTTACGAAAGAGGTCCCGCGCGAAATGAAAATAAGCGACATCAAGCAGACTATTGACAACTTTGCGGCTGCTGCGGCCAGGGCCAAGGCAGCCGGATTTGACGCAGTCGAAATAATCGCCTCTGCTGGCTATATAATCTCGCAGTTTCTCTCTCCAGTTACAAACTTCAGAAAGGATGAATACGGAGGGAACATTCAAAACAGGATGCGCTTCGGTCTTGAAGTAGCAAATGCTGTCCGCAATTCCGTGGGAAGTGATTATCCCGTAATCTTCAGGATAGCCGGGAACGACTTCGTCCCGGGAAGCCATACGAACATAGAATCGCGCCTGTTTGCTTCGGCTCTGGAAAAAGCCGGAGTGGATGCCTTCAATGTAACCGGCGGATGGCATGAAACGAGAGTTCCGCAGATACCCATGGAGGTGCCTGCAGGTGCATATGCCTATCTGGCTCAGGGAATAAAGAGTGCCGTAACAAAACCAGTAATTGCATGCAACAGGATAACGAGTATCAGCCTTGCAGAAGACATACTTTCCCGTGGCTCGTCAGACCTCATAGGTTTTGCCAGAGGCCTGATAGCTGACCCTTATATGCCGGCAAAAGCTCTGAAGGGAAACACCGGCGATATCACCCCCTGCATAGGGTGCAACCAGGGCTGTCTCGATCATGTGTTTTCGCTGAAACCGGTTGAATGCATGGTCAATCCCAGGGCTGGAAGAGAATACGAGCTGCCTCTTTCACTTAATGCAGCCTCGCCCGGAAAGGTTATTGTTGCAGGGGGCGGGCCTGCCGGCCTTGCTGCGGCAAAAGAGGCTGCATTATGCGGCCACAGGGTTATTCTCTATGAAAAGTCAGAAGAATTGGGCGGCCAGCTGAAAATTGCAGGAGCGCTTGAGGAAAGAAGGGACTTCGGCAGGCTGGCAGATGTAATGGCAGGGCAGGCCAGAAATGCAGGATGCGATATAAGAACATCGACTGATATAGATCCCGAAACCATTGCAGCGGAAAATCCTGACGCTGTGATTATTGCCTGCGGGGGCAAACCACTGATCCCGCCGATACCGGGTTTGGAAGACGGGAACGTTGTAATGGCATGGGATGTACTCTCAGGCAAAGCAGAGACGGGAAACGACATAATTGTCATTGGTGGCGGGGCCGTGGGGATAGAAACTGCCGTATACCTCGCCAAGAAAGGCACCATAGACAATGACACGCTGGCATTTCTTTTCCTTAATAACGCAGAAGAAACAGAAGTTTTGCGCAATGCTGCAACAACGGGTATTAAAAAAGTCCGTCTTATCGAAATGCTCCCAAGACTCGGGGCGGATATCGGGATATCTACAAGATGGGTAGAGCTTCAGCTTTTGAAACGCTATGGCGTTGAAAGCATGACCGATACGAAAGCGGTCAGAATATTGCCTGATGGCATAGTTGTCGAGAGAAGAGAAATACAGGAAAAAATAAGCTGCGATACGGTTGTCATTGCAGCAGGAACACTATGTGAAAATAGTCTCGTCTTGAAGCTCGATAAAAAATTCCGTGTGATTACGGCAGGAGACGTAAAGAAGCCTCGAAAGGCATTCGATGCAATCAGGGAGGGTTTTTTTGCCGCAAGGGAACTGGACAGCTGAGCTATTTATTTTTTAAAAGGCTCTTCCTGATATTATCTTCAACCGTGCGCTGGAAGAGCCTTTTTAATACATATCCCCTTATAGTGTCGGCAGACTTTGTAATCTCTGATGTTATCCTTATGTTTTCCTCTTTTGATTTGCCCCTTACGACATCCTTTCTCAGCGCCATTTCATGATCCATGAGCGCTCGTCCGATTTCGACATAGAAATCAAGACTTCTGATATCTATCCCGAGTTCGCACATCCTTTTTATTATGCCTCCGAACCTGATGTCATCGGCATCATACATCCGCTTTTTACCCTCCTGCACAAAAGGCATAAGCAGTCCTGCATCTTCGGCCGCCTTCAGCTCCTCTTCCGTTAGCCCTGTCTTGATGAGAAATTGAGACCTGCCGTTAACAGTGTCAGTACCTTCACCGAAAACGGCATGCTCGATCGCTTCTGCCTCTGAAGCATTCATGCCGTCATCTATCCTCCTCATGATATTCCGGATGACGGTAAGCGGGTAAAACTTCTTTTCCTGAAAATGCCTTACTGTTTTTATCCTTTCAACACAGGACTCGTCATAGTAGGACATGTTTCTGTTTTTTCTTTCAGGCTCGGGCAGCAGTCCTTCCCTGACATAATATCGTATAGTCGAAGCAGCCACCCCGCTCTTTTTTGAAATTTCGCTTATCTTTATTCCCAAGGTTTCCTCTTTAGAGTTTCAAGTTGTACTTTTCAATATACCCTAGAAAAGCTTGTGTCAAAACATGACAGCAAGCGGGCATGTTCAGGTAAAAACTGTTTCTTTTAGACAGCTGCCCCGTAATCAGTGCTTTTTTTGCCGCTCGGCCTCAGAATCAACCTTTGTAATACCGGATGAAACAACCAATTCACCTTCCTTCAGTCCTCCTGTTACTTCAATTTGCGAACCGAAACTGATACCTGTCGTGATTATCCTTGATTCGAATTTTCCCCCGCTCTTTTCAACATAAACAAACTTGAGGCCGTCCTTGTCAATTATCGCTTCCAAAGGAACAGCAAGCCTGGCGCCCATATCGATTAGAATTTCGGCAGATCCCTGCATTCCCGGCCGCAAACCGTTATCAGTGTTTAAGATTTGCATATTAACCTTTGAAGGTTTACCTACAATTCCAGACGGAATAACATTTTCAACCTTTGTTTTGAATATCCTGTTCGGATAGGCGTCTATAAGTATTTCCGTTTCCTGATCCCTTTTGATAAGATTTACATCCTTATCAGCCACTTCTCCAGCAAATACAACCGTGCTCAAATCCGCGATCATAATCAGTTTGTTTCCTTCTGAAACGACATCTCCCTTATTTATAAACTTTTTAACCGTATATCCAGTAACCGGGCTCATGATTTTAATATTCTTTGAGTATATTCCCGCCTTTTCAATCTGACTGATAAGGTCATCACTTATACCCATCTGTCTGAGTTTTTTCTTGGCAGTTTCTGCTTCAATTTCTGACGAAGAACCGGGTCTGGTTGCGGCAATCAGCTCCTGCTGCGCAGCCAGAATCTCCGGGCTGTTTATTTCAATCAGCAGATCACCTTTTTTTATGTATTTCCCATCTTCGGCCTCAACCGACTCTACAACTCCTTTAATATTTGTTTCCACCTCGGAAACATTCTCGCTGTCATAATCAATCTTCCCCTGGACCCTGGCTGTCTTTCTGAAATTGAGCCTTCTGATTTCAGTTTTTCTTATACCCATCAGTCTCTGGTCTTCTTCAGATATTAGTATCTGAGGTTTATTCAATTTGACAGTTTTTTCAGGTACTACAGGAAGATGCTCCTTTACAGGGACAGACTTTTTCATAAACATACTGCTTATGAAAACTATTAAAATAATTGCAGCTATAGATGATATGCCAATTATTACAGCTTTTCTGTTCATACCTATACCTCCAGGATATTCAGACAGATGCAAGGCTCGGATTGAATTCTAGGATAGAGGTTGCCAGCTTAATGCAAATCCGTCAAGTACAGCATTTATCTACTTGATTCTATTTAATTCTTTTTTCATCTTTATATTTAACAATTCTTTAAGTATATAAAATATTCAACAATAATGCAGGAGGAAATCATTATGGGTAGAGATGTTTACATTTTCAATCCCGGTCCAGCCGTTCTCCCCGAACCTGTACTGGAAGCAACAAGCAAGGCTGTCCTAAACTTCGCAGGCACAGGCATGTCTATCATGGAGGTAAGCCACAGGTCAAAGCAGTTCGAAGAGCTGTTGAACGAAACAATCGATTACATAAAAATAGTCTTGAGTATACCTGAAAACTATAAGATCTTATTCCTTCAGGGTGGAGCAAGTCTTCAGTTCTCAATGGTGCCGCTCAATCTGCTTGGAGCAGGTCAGGTCGCAGATTATATAGATACTGGGAGCTGGTCATCAAAGGCGATCAAGGAAGCAAAAAAAGTCGGCAAGGTTAATATAGCCGCTTCAACCAAGGAAGAAAAATATGTAAGAATTCCCGAGTTCTCTGAGCTCAAACTTACAGCAGATGCGGTTTATTGTCATCTCACATCCAACAATACCATATACGGTTCCCAGTGGCAGAGCTTTCCCGATACCGGAAGCGTCCCTAAAATATGCGACATGTCATCCGATATCCTGTCAAGAAGGATCAACGTATCCGATTTTGGACTCATTTACGCAGGCGCCCAGAAGAATGCCGGCCCTGCAGGCGTGACTCTCGTAATCATAAGAGAAGACCTTATCGGCAAGGCGCCTGAAAACATACCGACAATGTTGGACTATAAGATACATGAGGAAAATAATTCCCTGTACAATACTCCTCCCTGCGCTTCCATCTTTGTAGTTCATGAAGTTATGAAATGGATACTGGACCTTGGCGGTCTTGCGGAAATGGAGAAGATAAACGACAAGAAAGCGGCCCTTATCTATAATGTCATCGACAGCGGTTCATTCTACAAAGGGACTGTACAGAAAAATTCAAGATCCAAAATGAACATCCCGTTCAGGCTTCCGACAGAGGAACTGGAAAAGGAATTCCTTGCAGAAGCCGGCAAGCTGAAGCTCATAGGGCTTAAAGGCCACCGTTCGGTAGGCGGAATGAGGGCCTCAATATATAATGCCCTGCCGGTTGAAGGTGCAGAGAAGCTGGCGGATTTCATGGTCAAGTTCGAAAAAAGCCATTCATAAATTTAACAAAGGGCGGAACCGGTTTCCGCCCTTTTCTATCTGTCAATCTTGATCGAATCAATAATCTTCCTTATTTCATCCCGTTTGCAATTCTTCTCGTCCTGCCTTGTGTTTGCACTGAACATAAACATATGGTCGCCGCGAGGAATCACCCATATTTCAGAGCATGAAGGATATGACTGTCCTCCTTCCATTTTCATGATGGTGTTAAAGCGGATATAGGCCCCGTTCATCCCGTCAATTTTTGATTCCACCGGTCCTTTTATAATCTTGAAGCCGTCAAAGAAATCACCCATGGAAGCAGTCATTGCCGACAGAATTTTTTTGGGATTTGTACCCTTATAGTCTCCTGTCGGTTTTACATCGATTTTCAAGGTAGGGTTCAGGTTGTTATAAGGCTCCTGATATTTCATTATGACAATCATCGGGACATCGGCCATCTTAAGCGAGAGCTTTTTCAGCTCTTCATCCTTCATTATTGAATTCTTTAGATTCTCATAATTCTTATCGATTCCCATAAAATACCAGTCCGAAGGTTTTGTTATACTGATGCCCGCACATGGATTCCTGAATGTATCAGTTTCAGCTGCATAACCGAGGGTTGGAATTAATATTATAATAATTAAAGCAACAGATATTCTGGACATAAAAACCTCCTGCTTTTCATATCTTCAATAACGTCATTTTGCTGACAAATAATAAATGAATTAACGCCCGATATAAAAAAGGGCCAATTGACGAACCCTTGTCCAGAAGGTATATCCATATAACCATGAAGCGAATAGTTATCGGCACTGCCGGCCACGTAGACCACGGAAAAACCTCCCTCATCAAGGCGCTGACAGGGACTGACTGTGACAGGCTCAAAGAGGAGAAGGAAAGAGGCCTGACTATTGAACTTGGATTTGCCTCTCTTGTCCTGCCGTCAGGAGAAAAGCTCGGCGTTGTCGATGTCCCGGGACATGTTAAATTCATACGCCATATGCTTTCCGGTGCATCCGGAATTGACCTGGTGCTGCTGATCGTTGCAGCAGACGAAGGGGTCATGCCCCAGACTGTAGAACATGTTCAGATATGTGAACTTCTGGGCATTGAAAGAGGGGTCGTTGCGCTTACAAAAACCGACATGGTCGATGATGACCTTCTCGAACTTGCCGTTTCAGATGTCAAATCATTCCTTGATAGCACTTTCCTGAAGGATACTCCGATCATTCCTGTCAGTTCCGTCACCGGTTCCGGACTCGACAGGCTGCTCGAAGCGATTGAAAAAGAAGTGATTGAGGCCAGAGAAAGAAACACCTCCGGCATTGCTTTTCTGCCAATCGACAGGGTGTTCACCATCAAAGGTTTTGGAACGGTTGTAACCGGCACTCTGGCAAAAGGAACATTTGCAGAAGGGCAGGATGTGGAAATACTTCCTTCGGAAATCAGGGCAAAGATCAGAAGCATACAGATTCATTCTGAAAGTGTTGGAACCGCGGCTGCCGGGATGAGAACGGCAATCAATCTGCAGGGGATAGACCGGGAGGAGATCGCCAGAGGACAATGGCTTGTTCCAGCCGGCCTGTTCAGGCCTACTCGAGTTATCGATGCCGAACTGAGGCTTATAAAACAGCCGGGAAAAGGCGGAATAAGGCTCTACACAGGGACCGCCGAGGTTGACGGCAATATGAACCTGTACAGCACCGGAGAAAAAGTACTTGCACGCATCAGGTTGAAAGAACCTGTCATAGCATCTGTTGGTAACAGATTTATTATCAGAAGCATTTCACCGGGTACAACACTGGGTGGAGGAAGGATCATAAACCCGTATCCGACAAGAAGGTTCTCAGTTGAAACAGCAGCTGAACTGATTAGCGATAATCAATCGAGGATTATCCTGGGGCTTGTAATGGATTCCGGCCTGTCCGGCATTTCGAAAAAAACTGTTCAGGCTCACCTGGCAGACAATTCCCCGTCTGTTGAAAAAACCTTGCAGGAACTTCAGACAAAAAATGAGATCGTGCGTTTTGATACGCAGAATGATTTATATGTCAGTTCCAGACACATTGACGTACTGAAAAATCTGATTTCAAGCACAGTAACAGCCTATCATGAGGCGAATCCTTCATCACCGGGTATATCAAAAGAGCATCTCAAGTCATCCATCAAGACAAAGACCAATCCCAAACTGTTCCACAAGGCACTTACAGATATGATAAAAACCCGGATAATCCTCGAAGATGGACCTAATATAAGAATGATCGACTTCAATGCGTCCCTTGGAAACGACAAAGATGTAACGCAGAGCATCTACATGCTGCTTGACAGGTCGGGCCTCGAACCCCCAAATCCCATATTGATTTCAGAGAAACTGGGTATCGACATGAAAAAGCTGACCGGCATCCTTTCATTTATGGTCAGGGAAGGCAGACTATACAGGATTAAGGATGATATCTTCCTGACTGACGAGAATGAAAAAATTCTTAAAGAAAAGATAAGGGATTTCTTCAAAAACAACAGCATCATGAACCCGTCAGATATGAAGATTACCACAGGCGTCAGCCGCAAGTATGCGATACCCTACATGGAATACCTTGACAGAACAAGGATAACCCTGAGGGTTGGAGACAACAGGAAACTGTACCCTACCTCTTAGTATTGCAGGACTTTTTGATAAGATTATCAAGCTCCTCGTCCAGCCCGAGTCCTGGAAAACCAGCCTTGACTTCAGTAAACCTTCTGCATGCCGCTTCATGCCATTTCTTTCTTTGCAAGTAGAATTTACCTATATATATTCCGTTTTTTGCAAGTACTATCTTTGATTTTTTCAGATTTTCATTGGCTTCATTCGAATAGGTGGAATCAGGGTACATACGAATAAAATCTTCAAAAGACTTGATTGATTTGACCGTTTCCGTCTGATCCCTGTCTATGGTCAATATCTGTTTGAAATGACACATCGCAACTTTGAACATGCAGTATTCTGATTTTACATCCGTAGGGTAAAGCATCCTGAACTCCTGGTAGCTGTTCAAAGCGGATACATATTCTTCATTGTTATAATACAGGTCGGAAAGATCAAGCAAAGACTGCTTCGCAAGATCATTGCCCGGATAGAATGTCCTGACTTTCATGTAAGCCTCTGAGGCCTTTTCAACTTTTCCGTCTGTTGCATACTGCTGAGCCTCTTTGTACAGGGCATCGGCAGGTGGCGCCTTGCCTTCCTGATCGTGGGCACAACCCTGCATGATAAAAAAGAACAGTAATAGAACTCCCGTATACCAGATAAAATTGTACTGAAACGTAATTTTCACTGCGTTACCTCGATTATAGTCCCGTCCCTTACGGTAAGAACGGTTATTTCTCTGCGGGTAGACCCGTCACTATAAAATGATATCACACCTGTTGCCCCCTGATAGTCTTTCAGGGACGATATGGCTTCATTGAGCTCATTCCTCGTATTGGCACCCTTCTCTATAATTTGTCTGATTATTGAGGTCGTGTCATATGCGCTGGCTTCCCATATGCTCGGGGATGAATCAAATGTGGCCGAAAAAGTTGAAACAAAATCCCTGACCTTTATTGATGAACTATCAGCATAAAATCCGCTTACGAAACAGGCTTCCTCAATATTTTTTCCGCCAAGCCTTATGAAATCCGGCGTATCCCAGAGGTCGGTTCCAAAAAGCCTGATATCTTTTATGCCATAATAAGGAAAATACGCGGCAATAGTCGATGCATTAGTTGCCGTATCAGGTATCATAACCGCTTCGACAACCGGCTTCTGGGTATTTACTGCTTTTTGTTTTACTGGTTTTTTCTGTTTTCTCATAGTATCCCTGAAAAGTCTGACGATGTTTGAAAAATCCTTTGAATCTTCTGCATATTCCTGTGAAAAAACTACTTCTATATTGTACTGTGGAGCTGTTCTAATAAAGGCATCCCTGAAGGTCCTTCCAAATACATCTGACGGAGAAAGAAGGGCAAATCGTTTTATCCCCTGATTCTGTGCTGTCTTTAAAAGGGTGCTGACCTGTGTCCCTATTGTAAGGTAATTTCCATAACAGCATGAGCCTTCCTGCGGTACAAGATTTTCCTTGGAGTAAATAAAGGTCGGTATTCCTTTTTTCAATGCAGTCCTGCATGCCTGCGTACCCATAGGCCCTAATATGGCTATTACATTGTTGTTTCGCTCCATATCTTCAATTATATCAGCGAGCCTTGTCTCGTCACTTCCGTAATCACGGATTATGTACTCTATATTTTGCGAACCTTCTCCGGTATATATATTGGATGCCATTTCAACACCTTTAAGCAACTTTAATCCATATGGTTTGAATTTGCCGCTTAGAGGCAATATCACACCGACGGTTTTTTTCGAATTATTTTCATTATCAAAAAACAGAAATCCGGAGAAAAGAATTGCAATTATTATCAAAAACGAAGATTTCCAGATTATTCCCTTCATTGGCCTTAAATATATGAATGGAAGATTTCAAGTCAAATTATTTCACAAGACCCCCTCCTAATGAATTGTGATTCAGAATTTTCTATATCCGATTTATTCTGTAATTATCAGTATCCGCGGACATTTTTAACTGATCTTGTAAGAATTTAAAACCTTGACACTTGCCGGGTGCTGTGCTACCAACTTAGCGGTTTCAACTAGATTTCTTAACTTCTTAATAACAAAGGCGAACTTAAATTAAAGGAGATATTATCATGGGTAAAAGGCTTAATCATTTTCTGGGCGTATTCATGTTTACGCTCATCGGCGTGCTCGCCTCATCGCAGCTTTTTGCGTCTGAAGCCGAGCTGATCGTTCCGGAACTTCCGGCAGAAGGCAAACTGTGGCTTTATATAGGCCTAGGCATTTGCGTGCTGGGTATGATTTTCGGTATGATCATGTATGGTAAGGTTAAGGGTATGCCTGCTCACAAGGCAATGCTTGATGTTTCGGAAATCATCTTCCAGACATGCAAGACCTATCTTCTTCAACAGGGAAAATTCCTCATTCTGCTTGAAGTCTTCATAGGCGCATGCATACTTTTCTATTTCGGATTCCTCGTACATATGCCGGCAGGCAATGTCGCAATAGTCCTCATTGCTTCCGTTCTAGGCATATTGGGATCTTACAGTGTTGCATGGTTCGGCATCAGAATGAACACTCTTGCCAACAGCCGTATGGCCTTTGCCGCACTTGAAGGCAAACCCAGCAAACTTCTTAACATACCTCTTAATGCAGGTATGTCCATCGGCGTTCTTCTCATATGCGTTGAGCTTATCATGATGCTTGCAATACTGCTTTTCCTCCCGAGCGACGTTGCCGGACCTGCTTTCATCGGTTTCGCAATCGGTGAATCACTCGGCGCAAGCGTTCTCAGGATCTGCGGCGGTATATTCACAAAAATTGCCGATATCGGCTCAGACCTCATGAAAATATTCTTTACAATCAAGGAAGACGACCCGAGAAACCCCGGTGTTATTGCTGACTGCACAGGCGATAATGCAGGCGACAGCGTTGGTCCTACTGCTGACGGTTTTGAAACATACGGTGTTACAGGTGTTGCGCTTATCAGCTTCATTCTTCTTTCAGTACTTCCCGAGTATCAGGCTGAAATGCTTATATGGATATTCATTATGCGTGTTCTGATGATCATAACCTCTATCGGATCCTTCCTGATCAACAAGATCCCCACCAATGCAATCATGAAAGAAAACAAGGAAGAGGCCGATTTCGAAAAACCACTCACAATACTTGTTTGGATTACATCAATTATTTCCATTATAGTGACATTTGCGGTTAGCAAATGGCAGCTCGGAGCATATGCCAACGGATTGTGGTGGAAACTTTCCATAATCATCAGCTGCGGAACTTTGGCCGCTGCTATTATCCCTGAACTCGTCAAGGCATTCACAAGCTCCAAGTCACGGCATTGCGATGAAGTCGTCACAGCAGCACGTGAAGGTGGAGCGGCACTGGATATCCTTTCCGGTTTCGTCGCAGGTAACTTCGCAGCTTTCTGGCTTGGCGCAGCTATCACAGTTCTGATGTTCATAGCATACATTACAAGCACTGCCGGCCTTGCTGATTTTATGGGCTATCCTTCAGTCTTTGCATTCGGTCTCGTTGCATTCGGTATGCTCGGCATGGGCCCTGTAACAATCGCTGTTGACTCATACGGCCCGGTTACTGACAACGCACAGTCTGTTTATGAGCTTTCTTTGATCGAATCAATTCCGAATATTGAAAAAGAGATAGAGAAAGACTTCGGATTCAAACCGGTTATGGAAACAGCAAAGCATCACCTTGAAGCCAACGACAGCGCAGGAAATACATTTAAGGCAACGGCAAAACCGGTTCTTATAGGTACGGCGGTTGTCGGAGCAACGACAATGATTTTCTCCCTTATCCTTCTTCTCAAGAAGGCCCTCGGAGTTGAGCCGGAGATGATACTCAACCTCCTCAATCCTTATACACTTATAGGACTGCTCTTAGGCGGCTGCGTAATTTACTGGTTCACCGGCGCTTCCACCCAGGCTGTTACAACCGGTGCATACAGAGCTGTTATATACATCAAAGACAATATCAATCTTGATGAAAATGCTTCTCTGAGCGCTTCCACTGAAAACTCGAAGGAAGTCGTCAAGATATGCACACAGTATGCACAGAAGGGTATGATCAATATCTTTATCGCTATCTTCTGCTTTGCGCTTGCATTTGCATTCCTTTCAGCTCCGACTGCAACCGATAACAATACAGTAAGCTTATTCGTTAGCTACCTGATATCGATTGCTATCTTCGGTCTGTTCCAGGCAATTTTCATGGCCAATGCCGGCGGATGCTGGGACAACGCAAAGAAGGTTGTCGAAGTCGACCTCAAGGAAAAAGGAACAGAGCTCCACAAGGCAGCGGTTGTCGGCGACACGGTTGGCGACCCGTTCAAGGATACTTCTTCTGTTGCACTTAACCCGATCATCAAGTTCACAACACTGTTCGGACTTCTTGCAATGGAAATCGCCATTGTTCCTACACTTCAGGGCACGGCACAGTATATCGGCATTGCCTTCCTTGCCATAGCGGTATTCTTTGTTTACAGGTCATTCTACGGAATGAGAATTCCGAAGGATGTAAAGTAATCAGTATTAAGGAAAGAACAACAAAAAAAGGCGGGCAAATGCCCGCCTTTTTTATTTCCTGCAAATAAAAATTTCATTTCTTTATCGCAATCGCCTCGATCTCAACAGGATAATCCCCTGGTATGGCCTTTACCGCAATACAGCTTCTTGCAGGAGGAGCAACAGGGAAGAAGGTCTTATATACGTCGTTCATTTCATTAAAATCCGCCATATCCTTTAGAAAAACTGTCGTTTTAACAACTTCGTCAATTGAACTTCCGCACTCAGAAAGGGCCTTTTTTATATTATTCAAAACAAGTTCGGTAGCCTTGGAGACATTATCTTTGATTGAAATATTATTTATTGTATCAACAGGAAGCGTTCCGGATATGAACAGAAAACCGCCTGCCTCAACAACATTCGAGTAAGGACCGACTTGAGGCAACCCTTCAATCATATAGGTTTTTTTCTCCATAAATCCCCACTGGAGTTATTTTTTCTTTTTGTCCATTGCAGCCTGGAGTTTTGCTGCAAGCGGGCTCATGATCTTTGTTTCGGTCGCATACTGCTTCCAGTCTTCATCGGCTTCACCCGCAGGAGCAAGGGTTATTTTCCTCTCGCTTGCATTTATCTCTTCCGCCCTGACAATGATCTTCTCTCCTGCGGAAAGCTTCTCGATTACCGATGGGTCCGGCGCCTTGTCTATCCTTGATTTAGGCATGAGCCCCGTAATTCCAGGTTCAAGCTGAATGAACCACCCGAACCGCTCTTTCTTCTCAATAATACCGGTAACCGGCTTGCCAAGAGGATATTTATCATCGATACCTATCCATGGGTCACCCTCGGCGTCTTTAATGCTGAGGGATATTTTCCGGTTTACTCCATCAACTTCCTTAATCATTACATCAACGATATCTCCCGGATTGGCGACTTCTGAAGGGTTGTTTATCCTCTTCAGATAGCTCATCTCGCTTATGTGAACCAGCCCTTCAATTCCGGGTTCCAGTTCGACGAATGCACCGAATTTTGCCAGCCTTGTAATTTTACCTTTCAATTTCTGTCCGGCTGAAAATCGATCCGAAACACTGTCCCATGGGTCGGCAGACACCTGTTTGACAGATAATGTGATCTTTTCAGGCGTAAGGGTGATTATCCTTGCAGTAACCATATCACCTTCATGAAGCAGGTCTTCCACTTTATCGACACGCCCCCATCCCAGTTCGGAAATGGGAATCAAACCCTCGATACCAGGGGTGAGTTCTACGAAAGCACCGAACGGCATAACCCTCACAACGCGGCCGGTAACAGAACTTCCTTCGGCAAGATCCTGTCTGAATGCAGCTTTCGTCTTCTCCTGCTCCTGCTCGAGAAGAACCCTTCTTGAGAGAACTATATTTCTTCCCTCCTCGGCAAATTCGGTAATAAGAAAATTAAATGATTTTCCTATAAAATCCTCCAGTTTCCCGGCATATTTGATATCGACCTGGCTTGCGGGACAGAAGGTGCGCCTTTTCATCACTTCGACCTCGAGGCCTCCCTTGACAACCGACTTCACCTTGCCCTCGACAGGTATGCCATTCTCATAGGCCTCTTCCAGCATGTTAAGACCGCCTATGCCGGAAAGTGCGCGGGAAAGGACTATGCCCCTCGAACGTATCGACATTACATAAAGTTCCAGCATATCACCGACACTGTAAGGCAGGTTGCCATTCTCATCCAGAAGCTCCGCAATCTCTACAGTACCGTCTATCTTCATACCGGTATCGACAAATACCGTATCCTTGCTGATGGAAATGATCTCTACTCTGACCTTGTCGCCTACGTTAAGCCTTTTCTTCTCTTTCCTGTCGTATTCCTTCAAGAGATCCGCCATAGTTGTGCTGTTGTTCTCGTCTGACATATACCCTCCTGTCAGCAGGGATATATAATCAAAGGATTAACTTGGCAATACGGGAATATAAAAAAACCCGGTGAATTGATACTTCCACCGGGTTCTCTGTAACTTACGGTTATTTTTGCCTGTTTAGAAATCGTACTGAAAATGGACGCCTACAAGTGTGGTGTTTCCGAGGTTGCTGCGGTCGACGTCATAGCCGTTGTTCATGTACACTATTTCCGGGGCTATCGAAAAGTTCTTCACCAGCATGTATGTATAATTTGCAAACATGCCCCAGGTATATATGTGCTCAGTATAGCCGTGATCGGTAATACCTGTCTGTGCCCTCTGTCCGCCTATGCCCAGTCTGAGAAGACCGGGGCCCGCATTCATCGCCGCCTGAGCCCAACCGCCGAAACTCTGGTTGTTCTTTATACCTGTCGATAATGTACCATCCGCATAGTGATTTCCGACAGGCGCTCCGAAAACAGGAGAGTTATCAGAAAGATTGAACCTCTTGTCATTTCCGAATATCCCCAGGTTGACACCCCACCATACCCCGCCGGTCAGATCGACTACGTTGATCTTGGCCTGCGCGTTTACGCAGAGGCCGAATGTGGTGACATCGATATCGTCCGATACCAGGCTGCTGTCGACCTTCAATTTGTAATACTGAAAATAAAGATTCGGGATTATGGAAATATCATTGTTTATCTTATATGTAAGGCTTCCTACTATCGCAGGAAGTATCTCGTTCGCTTCGTAAAGATTTCCCAGATCGAGACTTGTCGGATAAAGCTTGAAATCATCCTGATTGTTCTCCGCTGCCTGCTGAATGGCCACCTGTGCCGTAATCCTGTTCTGCTTATAGGTATAGCGTATCTGGGGATACCTGTCGGACATCACTACGCCGAATCCTTGCATACCATTATCATCATAAAGATACTGCTTCGGGGTAAGCTGGCTGAACAGGCAGTCGGTCTGGCCTATCAGTATTTCATTGTTGGTGTTGAATATATACTGTCCATAGGCATACCTGAGCCTGACTGCTCCTTTGTCCTGTGGATAATTTGGACTCGAGTTATAGACATTTAAATGTGAATTGGAAAGGCCCAGTTCCACATATCCGAGAAGATTTCCGTTCTTCGCCCTTAAATAAAGGTTTGTATCAGACGGTATGGTTACGAACATCTTGGTATTGTTGCCTGCCTCTCCGGAGCCTACATCCCCCTTGTCGTTATATTGCCATCCCGCATCTAGTCGCGCGCTTCCGCCGACATTCAAATCAGTGCCGCCCACCCTGAACTCTACTGCAAAAGCAGGTGCGGCAAAAATAAGCACCATAAGTAACGAAGCCGTAATAATATATATCTTTTTCATGCATACCCCCTCTATGATAAATGGTTTTAATGACTGATTGTAATTGAAAGTCTCAATCGTGATGTGATCTGATAGTAGCCCAACTGTGGTGCTGTTTCAATTGTCAAAATAAAATATCTTTTAATGCCTCCTAATCAATCTCTATACCTATGGGGCAATGATCCGACCCCATGACATCCTGCATAATAAATGCATTCTTTATCTTCGAAGAAAAGGCCTTGTCGGAAAAGAAATAGTCTATCCTCCAGCCGACATTTCTGGCCCTTGCCCCGCTTTTCATATCCCACCACGTGTAATGTCCGCCATCTTTGGTAAACATCCTCAACGTATCCACAAATCCGGCTGCAAGAAATTTATCAATCCATGCCCTTTCCATGGGCAGGAAACCGGATACCTTTTCATTCTCCCTGGGCCTTGCCAGATCGATTTCTGTATGTGCAGTGTTTACATCCCCGCAGACAACAAGGCCTTTACCTGTTGACATGTATCTTTTCATTGTTTCAAGAAAGGCATCATAAAATTCCATCTTATAGTCAAGCCTCTCCTGCGACTGCTTGCCGTTCGGGAAATAGACGTTGAATATGAAAAAATCATCATATTCCGCAATAATCATCCGGCCCTCTGAATCAAACCTGGGGATGCCCATTCCATAGACGATGGAAAGAGGCTTAATTTTTGTATATAGCGCAACCCCGCTGTAACCTTTTTTTTCAGCAGATGAAAAATAGCTTGAATATCCCGGTATTTCCAGAATGGCTTTTTCCAGCTGCAAGGGCGACGCCTTTGTCTCCTGAAGGCATAAGATGTCAGGCTGTCCGGTATTAATCCATTCGATGAGCCCTTTCTTTGCGGCAGACCTTATCCCGTTTACATTCCACGATAATATTTTCATAAACCCCTCTTTCTGTCAGAACATGTGCCCCAGATAGAAATAGAATGAATCCCGGCCGCCTTCCGCCATGCCATAGGCGAGATATATGGGCCCTATCAATGTCTCAAAACCGAGAAATACACTTCCAGCTCCGATAAGATCATTCAAGGAACGATCGTCCGGGTCATTCCATACATTTCCGGCCTCCAGCGTTAATCCGGCATAGATATTTTTACCTATGATCTTGGGCATATGCCATATTCTGTATAAATACTGAAGCTCACCGAAAAGCATCTGATTGCCTTGTATCTGATCCGGATACATCCCGGACAGGTTCTGGAATCCCCCGAGCGAAAAGAATACGACCCCGTCGAGTTCGGTGTCGAGGCTGTGGCAGCTCCCTCCTTTAACAAGCGGCATTATTGTGCTTTTACCGAATGTGAATGGAACAGCGATCTTACCCTGATATATGCCGTATGAATAGTCCGCACCCAGTTTCGTATCCGATAAAAAGCCGTCGGCCTCGAAATAGAGGCCGTATCTCGGGAAATTAAGGTTATCGATGGTGTCGATCACCAGCTTTCCGGAGTATCCTGCATCGGCAATCTGTTCATCAGGCCAGTCGTAAGGGGCGATCTTGGGAGTGATATGGTAACTACCTCTGCCTATCCCAATTCTTATTTCTCCGAAACGGCCGAATTGGAAGCCCAGATCGAATTTACCGGTAATCTCGCGTGTACGGTATTCAGCAACCTTCTGCGTATCATCATATATGTAAACCGACGTGTTTTTCGCCTCGAACCAGGGCGCGGCAAAAGGTGTCCACAGCTTTGGGCTGAAGGGCTGATAGAACTCAGTGAAAAAACGGTTCGTCAGTCCGAACTGGGCCTCGTTCTTCCAGTCGGCGCCGAAGCGGTTTATGGAATTCATTGTATAGCCGAACAGCACGTTGAAATTGTCATTCCCTTCGATGTCGTCTTCGGCCTCGAATCCGAACTTAAGTACATCCGGCTCCCATTCAGTGGTTTCCGACTTTAGAAGCAGCCCTTTTTTGCCGTCTTCTTCGATGACCGAAAAATCTACCGTGCTGAATTCCCTGTTTTTAAAAATAATGCGGTTGACCAGTCTGGTGTCAACGATAGTCTGAATATCGCTGCTCTTTACATCGAGGTCTTCCCTGTACTCACCGAAAGGCGTTTCAACTAAAATGAATTCGAAAGGCTTTTCCGCTGGCCTTCGCTGATTATTTATATATCTGCCGAAGGCCTCTTCGGTCACGGAGTATCTAATTAGGGCGTCCCTGACGATTAAAGCAGCTTCTTCACCCTTTTCGATCTCCTGTACAGTTTTAGAAAAATCCATGTTTGTAAAACCCTTGAGATCGGGCACAATCAAAATGTCATCTTTCCCGAGCAGGTCTTTGGCATCAAAAACGGTTCTGTTGGTAAGTATCCTCGAAAGCTGGTCGGTAATATCTATGATCGAATTTATCTCGGAGGCCTTCTTGAGCTGGGTACCAACATTGACGGCGATTATTACGTCCGCACCCATCTTTTTCGCTACATTAACCGGAAGCTGATCGGATACGCCTCCGTCGACAAGCACCTTGCCGTCGATCTCAACAGGCTTGAACACCCCCGGCACGGCCATGCTTGCCCGCAAAGACTTTGCGAGATCGCCGTGTGAAAGGACGACGGTCCTGCCGTTTTCTATGTCCGTGGCCACTGCCCTGAAAGGTATCCTGAAGTTCCCGAAATCATCGGGGGCTCCTGCCGTCCACGCTCTCAGCCTGAATTCGAACTTCTTTGCCGGTATCAATGCCTTCGGCATGATAAGGCCCTGTTTATAGTCTATGCCCAGATTCACAAAGTAGTTCTTTTCATCCGGCTTTTTTCTGTAAGGCATCTCGGCTCGTGATTTTTCATCCAGGAAGAGCGCTTCCCACGGAGTCTTGAGCACCATTTCCTCAAGCTGAGCCGGGGAATATCCGTTAGCGTACAGTCCTCCTGCGATGGATCCCATGCTCGTACCGACTATCATGTCGACGGGAACCCTTAAATCTTCAAGGACTTTGAGGACGCCTATATGTGCAAGGCCCCTTGCTCCTCCACCGCTCAATACAAGCGCAACTTTCGGTCTCCCCGGGATGGCCACAACTTCATTCCCCCATAAAAGCCCGGGCATGGAAACGCTTAATAAAACTATAAGCATCAATAGCCTTGGTTTCACTTTATAATACTCCCGTCTATCCTTGTCAGACCAGCTTTTACTGCATAAACAAGCGCATCGGCATATTCCTCCCTGGTTATGCGCTTTGCAATCCGGCTGAACCTGTTTGCATTATAGCACGGCCGGTACTGATTCATCACATTGACATAGGTGTTTCTGGAAATCTTCCCGGCCACGAAATTCATTATCTCCCTTGTTCCCGCAATGCCCCCGGGCATTACCAGATGTCTCAACAGTATGCCTCTGACGGCAACTTTGTCTTCAATTACCAGGTCTCCGGTCTGTGCATGCATTTCAGCCAAAGCAGCGCATGCTGTTTCCCTGTATCCATTAGCATTGCAGAAAAGCATGGCGTATTTATTGTCCCAGAATTTGAAATCAGGCATGTAGATATCAATGACGCTTTCAAGGAACTTAAGGGTCTGTACTGAATCATAGCCGCCGGTATTGTAGATAAGAGGTATGTGAAGCCCTTTTTCAACAGCAGCGGGCAGCGCCTCAAGAATCTGCGGAACAACATGAGATGGTGTGACAAAATTTATATTGTGGCAGCCGGAGTCCTGAAGCTCAATCATCATCGAGGCAAGCTCATCAGGCTTTACCTCATTTCCAGCATTGCCGTGGCTGATGTCATGGTTCTGACAGAAGGAGCAGAGCAGGTTGCACGATGAAAAGAAAATCGTTCCTGAACCATGACTTCCTGAAAGAGGCGCTTCCTCACCGAAATGCGGCCCGTAACTTGCAACCCTTGCAAACCTTCCCGTCCTGCAGAAACCGGCTGAAGAATTTAACCTGTCAGCCCCGCATTCTCGCGGACACAGCCTGCATTCGTGAAGTGCATTGATTGCATCATTTATTCTTTTTCCGAGGATGCCTTCTTCATGCAAACGTATATAAGCCGGCTTTCCACAACTCATTTCTGCCCTGCAAGCGTAAAGTATTCATAGCTGTACCAGAGGTCTTCCGTCATGGCTATCGAGTTCCAGAAGGAGAAATTAGCCTGAGTCACATGGGAATAGAGTGCAAGCCTCTTGAGCTTTTTCTCCTTGCTGATATCTAAGCGGATAGTCGGTTTTGATTTCTCGGCTTTCGAATCCGAAAGGGCAAAGATCATGTTATACTTATACCTGCACGGCGTCATTGTCACATAATAAAGCCTTTGCGCCGCCGACTCATTGAACGCTTTTTTCGCAATATCGCTGCAGACGATATGATCCGGATGCCCCGATAGTCCGAAAGGGTCGTTGGTGATAACAATTGTCGCAATATTTCTGTTGATCTCATCGAGTACGCGCTCCAGCAGAACATTTTTGTCAGCGGGTTCCAGCCCCTGGTCGTCATAATCGAGACACACAACGCTGTCCGCGCCGAGCACCAGGCCTGCAAGATTGAGCTCCTCTTTCCTGAACTTTCCTAGCTGATCCTTTGTAATTCCGAGATTTTCTTTGGCTTCGTCCATGTTGCCGTTGGTAAGACATACGATATGCAATGTCACCCTCGGGTCTTTTTTCATCTTGATGAGCGTGCCGCCCGTGTAAAAAGTCTCATCATCGGGATGACTGAAAACCGTTACAATGTTTATCTTTCCATCGGGCCCCGGCTTCACCCCATCAAGGAGGCTACCTTCAGGAACTTGCGAACATCCCGAAAGTGCAGCCAGTCCGGTAATCACAACTACCGCTGATAGGATTTTTTTCATGCAATTCTCCTTGTACAATGGCTTTAATGAAAATTGGAATCAATAAACATTGCCGACCTTCTTGACCCTGGCCGGATGATCTATATCAAGCCCCAGCATCAGACTCGCCTCAATCAGCAGATTCCAGGCTGCGGCCATTTGAATGTAACATTCGAAACCCGGTGCTTCAGGGATTAGTATGGTCGGGAATATGGTCTGCCTCTCCGAGATTGCAATGACTTTTACGCCGATATTTTCTACAAGCCTTTTTCTGATTATTTCCTCTTCCTCTTCGAACGGATCGATAAGCACAACGAGTTCGCCCTTATCCATTATCTCTTCTACTCCGTGAAGAAGCAGAGTGCCGTCAAGATATCTGGTCTTCCTGCGCAAAAGCTCGCCAGCCTTCAGGGAAAGTTCCTCGGCCACCCCGTTATTCCACCCGGCAAAATATATGAAAGAAGCACCTGCCGCCAGTTTAACAATCTCAGAAGAAACATCACGTGACAGGGTTTCATCAAAAGCGCTCGCGGTCTCCTCAAGACCGTCCAGGGAAATCCCGGTCATATCGAATATAAGGGCATGATAAAACAAGGCCTGCTCTATGAGGCTCTTTGTTGCAGGTATGGCCTTTTCCATGCCGCAGGAAAGTATATACGACATGCGTGCTGCATCAATGACGGGAGTGCCCGGAGAATTTGTAATTGCACAAAGGCCTTTGTGCCCTTCAGAACCAAGTTTTTTTAAAAGCCTTACGGTCTCTTTTGTCCTGCCTGAATTTGTCGCTGCAAATACGGCGAAACCTTTGAGGTCAAAGAGAAGTGCCTCAGTAGAGCCTGTCGTATAAACTCTGGCCAGGCCTTCATGTATCAAAGAAAGCCACGCCGCATGATCTGCGGGAAACATCCTGCTGCTGCCTTCGCCTGTAAGAAAGAGTGCGTCATAATTCTCAGCAAGCTTTGCAAAAGGTTTCACAGCTTCCGGGTTAAAATTTCTTATTGTCTCTGATGCCTCAAACATTTCCTTTATTACATTGAAAACCGGGGCATCTTTTTTCATCAGACTCCCCCGAGCTTTTCCATACGGTTGATGACGTCATCTTTGAACCTGTCGATTAATCTTCTCACAAAAAAGCCGATATCCAGGCCGGGATTTTCTATCAAAGGTTTCAAATCAATTGCATATGTAAGGGCATCGGTTGAATCAGGTTTTACTGCATTGTCAAAAGTTGCATTCGCAAGCCTTCTGCCCAGAACTGCAAGGTCATAGTGTTTGCCCGAACCGATCTGAGATTCGAATATGCCCAGGAGATTTCTAGCCAGTTCAGGCCTCTGCGAAACATCAACCGGTATGCGATCTTCCGGCAGCAGCCAGTCCAGACTTCTCCATATCTCGCAGCCATAGACCTCATCCGGCAAGTACTCATCTGAAAGGCGCCTTAGGGCATCAATTGTCTTAAGCATGACTGCAACATGCGTATCATGTGTGTCAAAGGGATTGTGCGTATATATGAAATCCGGTTTCGCCCATTTCAGAATATTCGTTAATTCATCCGTTACACCTGCATGACCTGGCCTTTTAACAGTAGAACTTGAATGCCCCATCAGGACAAGAGCCCCGTAATCCCCCACTCTGGCTGCCTCTTTCTGTTCCTTGTTTCTTATGTTTACAAGTTCTGCAGGTGATACTCCCGAATATTTGCCCTTTCTTGTGCTCCCTGCTCCATCCGAAACTATGACACAGGTGAACCACTTGAAAGGATTGTCAAAGCATTGCGATATTATGTCATGCGCAATAATTTCGGCATCGTCCTGATGTGCAACTATCGCCATATGTGTTGTACGGGCAAGGGCGACTCCAGGTTCGATCCCGTCCGGAACGTAGATAATAGATTTTTCTGAGATATCCATTTGAGAATTATATAAAAAAAATACGTGAGTTAACAGCGGATAGTAACTTTAGCGGTTCCTACGGGTTCAAACCTTATCGGAAACCGGAATGGCAAATTGCATTTCGATCCCGGATTCCCATGATATGGCATTGAGGCTCCCGCCGCTGTTTTCAGCAATCTTCCGGGCTATGGTAAGACCAAGCCCGGTTCCCTGCTGCGTGCTGCCGGGAACCCTGTAAAAAGGGACAAAAATTTTATTGAGTTCTTCGTTTGAAAGTTTCTCACATGTGTTCTTTATTCTTATCAGGATGTTGCCCGAATTAAATTCGAGCCCAATCGAAACTGGACCTTTTTTATCTGAGAATTTGATTGCGTTCGCAATCAGGTTGTCAAGAGACCTTCCTATGTCGTCCTTGATTGCATAAACCATAACAGGGGAATATGGAATATCAGAATCAAGTCCAATGCCTGAATGCTCGGCTGATGTATTCCACCGGCCTAGAAGCTCTCTCAACAATTCCGCAATATCAAAATTGTCTTTCTGTGCGCTTGCGGCATTCATATCGAGTTTGCTCAACCTCAGGATGTCGCCTATCATCCTGTCAATCTCTGATGTCTCTTCCCTTATGTTTTCCAGATAGCGCCTTACATTTTCTGACTTTCCCAGATTCTCTTCGAGCAGTTCTTCGGCAACCAGAATGCGTGCAAGGGGCGAGCGCAATTCATGCGAGATATTTGCAGTAAGCTCACGTGTTGACTTCACCATACGCTCTACATTATCTGCCATTTTATTAAAGGCATTTGCCAGATCTCCTATCTCGTCGCTGCTTTCAACATTAACGCGCGTCGAAAGATTGCCGCCGGCAATGCTCATTGCAGCTGCTTTCAATTCAGAGAGCGGTTTCGCAATAAACCTGTACAGCGGAAACAGCATTACAGCAATCAGCGCACCTATCACCGAAAGTCCCAGGGCGAATGTGATGTCGTGAGGCCTCCTGTGCGGCTGTTTCATTGACATGTGAAGAATGCCTGTACTGCCGTCGGGCAGGGTAATTGGGGTCGAAAAAAGCAGCTTCAGAGAAGGGCCCTGATGGTTCCTGATCATGTAACGCATGCCGTAAATATTACCTGGTTGCCTGAACGGGGCATTGAAGGAGCTGCATATTATACGGCCTTCCTGCGTAATCCAAAGCTTTGCGTTATAAACCCTGCCAAGTTCAAAGAACAGTCTTCTGAGTTCAGGATTATCCTCGACAGGGATCCCGGGCGATTTCATGAAACGGCCCTCTATTAGGTTTGTAAGCGTGTAGCGGTTTATGTTGGCTATGCGTTGATCCATGTTGCGGCTGATGATAAAATGGAAAAAAGAAAATATAATCATTTCGGTGACTAAAAGAATCGCAACGAAGGTCAGAAAAAATTTAAGATAAAGCTTTCCGGTTTTCATAGCACCTTTGTGAAGAGGTATCCCGAACCCCAGTGTGTCTTTATCCAGTCACGGCTGCCCGTCAGTTCTTCCAGTTTGGCCCTTAACCTGCTCACATGGACGTCAATGCTGCGGTCAAAGGCCATGAAATCCCTTCCGCGCGCAAGGTTCATCAGTTCATCCCTGGAGAGCACGGAGCCCGGTCTTTGAATGAACGCCTCCATTATCTTGAATTCGGTCGTGGAAAGTTCCGATTCGCTTTCCTCAAAGATTATCTTCTGCCTCTGCCTGTCAAGCGTAAGGCCTCCGGCTTTGAGTATATCTGAAGTTTCAGCTGCGGTATCGCTTTCAGTCCGTCTGAGCACCGCCTTTATCCTTGCCAGGAGTTCCCTGGGATTGAATGGTTTCGGCAGATAATCATCCGCACCCAGTTCAAGCCCTATTATTCTGTCTGAATCTTCACCCCGGGCGGTAAGCATTACAACAGGCACGGAAAATTTCGTACGAATCTTTCTAAGCACCTCGATACCGTCATCACCCGGCATCATGATATCGAGTATTACGATATCCGGTGGAAACTCTCTTATAGTATCCAGAGCCCTGCTTCCGTCAGGCAGCCAGTTTACAATGAAGCCGAAGCCCTCGAGATACTCCTTTAAAAGATCCCTGAGCTTTACGTCATCATCAATAATAAGGACTTTCTTTTCCATATATATCTATGTTCTTTGCTACGCATTCATTTGCCATGCAAGGAAATTTACCGACCTTTGCACATGTTTACAATTTTTTACAATTACGACATACGCGGTTTACATATCGGGTTTAAACAGTTCCCAACAAAGAGAAAAGGAGAACTCTAATGAAGAGAACATTATTTTTTGCATTAAGCATTATGATAGCGGTATCATTTTTGGCATTTGTCGGATGCAGGCAGGGCTTCGGTCCAGGATGCGTAGGAAAAGGTAACTTTTCAGCCATGATAGATAAGCAGGTGAATGATCTCAATCTTACGCCGGCACAAAAAACAACCCTTGACGGTATCAAAGCCAGCATTGAAAAGGACATGACCGCCCACAGGCAACGCATGCAGGAAATGCGTGCTCAAGTCGACAAGGAACTGGCCAAGGCCAGCCCTGATGTAAACGCCGTAGCCGCGGACATAAAGCAGAAGCTCTCGGCTGATGTGAATCCGAGTGTCAAGATGGTCGACTATTTCACCCAGTTTTATAACACGCTTGATGCCAAACAGCAGAAGCAGCTCATTGAAAAAATGAAAGCCTGGAGTAAAGACTTCCCGGGCAGATGCTTGGACGGTAAAAAAGGATGTTTCAGATCCGGCAAATACCCTATGACAGGAAAGTAAAACATGACAGATACAAATAAATAAGCCCAAAACTCAAAACCCCTATAAAAGACTCCTCATTATAATCGCCTCTTCCAGACAGGAAGGGGCTTTTTTTTATCTGAAATTTCACCCATGCCGGTTCTTCTTCAGAAGCCCCAGTCTGTTGCATGCGTCCTCAAGAACAACATCTTCCTTGGCAAAGCAGAAGCGCGCAAGATTTTCACCACTGTCATCGTGGTAGAATGCATTGCCCGGCACGCAGGCGACACCGGTTTTATGAAGTATGTAAAGGGCTTTTTCCTTGCTGGAACCACCCGGCACGCTGCTGATATCAGCCAGCACATAATATGAACCGCCCGGTATATACGGCTTCAGACCGGCAGACTCGAGCGCTTCGCATATCATGTTTCTCTTTTTATAAAAATCAGATGAGAGGCTTTCATAGTAGTCATTTCCCAGTTCAAGTATTCCTGCCGCAACTCCCATCTGAAGGGGCGCCGGCGCGCAGACATAGACCAGGTCATTGAAAAAACCTATGGCCTGCGAAAACCTTGCATCGCATATGCACCAGCCTAGACGCCAGCCCGTAACGCTGAACATCTTTGAGGCCCCGGATATTGTTATGGTGCGCTCTTTCATGCCGGACAGCTTTGCAGGCGGAATATGGCCAAGACCATCGTAAAGGAAGTGCTCGTATATCTCGTCGGTGAAAACGAACAGGTCATGCCTGATCGAGAAAGCGGCCAGATTCTCAAGCTCAGAAAGGCTGAAGACCTTTCCTGAAGGGTTTGCAGGTGTGTTTATTATGATGCCTTTTGTTCTCGGTGTGACCGCCTTTTCGAGTTCATCCATCGAGAAGCTCCAGTCGGGCGGCTTCATTTTTACATAAACGGGAACCGCGCCTAGCACGTTCAGCGTGCTTACATGATAGCCGTAATAGGGTTCAAAGACTATCACCTCATCGCCCGGGTCTAGCAGGGCAAAACACGCACAGTAAAAGACGCCGGTTGCGCCCGCGCTAACTATGATTTCGTTTTCAGGGTTTACTTCCATAGAGTAGAAGCGCCTGTGCTTCTCGGCTATTGCGGTTCTCAAATCCGCAAGTCCGGCATAATTCGTATAGATATTAATGCCGCCATCCATAGCCTTTTTTGCTCCCGCGATGACCTCTTTCGGGACAGGTGTATCGCATACACCCTGAGACAGGTTTATCCCGCTTATGCGGTTACATTCCAGTGTCATGTTCCTGATTTCTGACTGCATGACACATGAGTTTCGTCTGCTTATTCCAGTTTTCATTCAAACGCTCCCTTTTACCGGTTTCATAGATATCATCTCCTAATGAAAACAGGTTCATTTTCAAATAGAAAAAATTACCGGCCCTGGCCTGAGAACTTTACTCTCTTTAAGCTTCCTTTTCTCACCACTCTCCACTCACCATTCTTTTATCTCTTGCCATACTTAAGCATACTTGATAAGCCCTTTTTCAGTAATTCCTTTAGGAGAAAGGCCATGTCATTTTCATCTGTGGAAAACGTCAGCAGCGAACTTGAGTCCGTTGGATACATCCCTTCAAGGCAGATTTCGACTGTAGTCTATCTTGCCCAGGCCACAAACAAACCCATGCTTGTAGAAGGGCCTGCAGGCGTCGGAAAGACCGAACTTGCAAAGTCGGTTGCCCTTTGTCTGGGCCGCGAACTTATACGGCTTCAGTGCTATGAAGGGCTCGACGAGGCGAAGGCGCTCTATGAGTGGGAATATGCAAAACAGCTGCTCTATACACAGATGGTCAAGGAAAAGATCGGCGAGGTCATCGAGGGTGCGAAGACATTATCCGAAGCGGTCGACAGGATCGCAGGAGAGGAGGACGCATTTTTCTCCGAGCGCTTCATCTGTTCGAGACCGCTCTTAAAGGCGATAAGTTCGGATGAACCCACTGTCCTCCTCATAGACGAGGTGGATAAGAGTGACCCAGAGTTCGAAGCATTTCTTCTCGAACTTCTTAGCGACTTTCAGGTAACCATACCGGAGATAGGGACAAGAAAGGCCAAAAATATCCCGTTTGTCGTACTGACATCGAACAATTACCGCGACATGAGTGACGCACTCAAAAGGCGCTGCCTGCATATGTGGATAGATTACCCGGACCGCGAAATCGAAAAACGCATTGTTAAAACCCGTATACCGGGAATAGAGGGAAGACTGCTGGACAGGATGATCGACACCGTAAGGGAAATCCGCAGACTGGAGCTGAGAAAGAGGCCCTGCATATCCGAGACACTCGACTGGGCAAGGGCGCTTATCGCACTTCAGGTGGAAGACCTTTCCGCTGACCTCGTGGCCGACACGCTTGGAGCACTCATTAAATACAAGACCGACGCGGACAAGGTTAACGAAAACATGGTTAAGATTCTGAAAGACTGAAAAGGATAATCTTTGCTTAACCTTCTTCTGGATTTCGTTTCATGCCTTAAGGCCGGAGAACTTCAGGTATCAACGGCCGAGGCGCTCGACTGTTCAAGACATCTGGAGATCATAGATTATCTTGACGAGGAAATGTTCAGGACCACGCTCAAATGCAACTTCGTAAAGACTCACCGCGATTCGAGAAAATTCGACAGGCTCTATGACCTGTTTTTCCATGGTCTCCCCAACGAGTCTGACAAGTCCAATCCCTTTGATGAAATGCGTGATGTACTCTCGCATCTCAAGGAAGATGCAGACGAAAAGGAAAAGACAATAGTCGATTTCGTATCAGGCAATCCACTGCCCTATCTCGAAGTCCTTAAGAGAATGAAGGAGAATGAACCCCCGTCATTCATGAGATTCAATTTTGGACCGCTCGCAAACCGTCTGGAAATACTGCTGATGCTCAACAGGGTTCGCGACCTTGCCCTGAACAGCGCCTACCAGCGCGGACAGGACGAATATGCCGACCTCATAACCTCTCGCATAGAGCGTGCATACAGGCTCATGGTGGAAGACCAGGGTCCGGTGGCAGACGGGCTCAAAAAACTAAAGGCGCATGATGAAAAAAGGGGCGCCAGCTCGAAACCCTTTGGAAGCCTGACTGAAAAGGAGATCCAGGAGGTCAGG
>CAZEMO010000027.1:0-44596 GCA_964513375.1 uncultured Bacteriovoracaceae bacterium
TCGCCTTCCTGGCAATTACTGTACGGTTCGCATTCAAGGCCCACGCATTGAAAACTAGCGTGCAGCATCGTAAGGCATAGCTGAATGAAACCGGAGCTTAATATTATTAATTAATCTTCACACCTATTAAAATCCATTCACACTAAAAGACTTATTGCTTGTACTGTGCCCTTTTCTCTGACATAGATATTTCGTCTTTTTACCTGTCACAAATATACACATGGAGGAAACATGGGAGGATTCTTCGGAGTTGCTTCAAAAGGCGATTGCGTTAAAGAATTGTTCTACGGAACCGATTATCATTCTCATCTTGGAACTATGCGGGGCGGTATGGCAGTTTTGAAAGGCCGCTCCTTTAAAAGATCCATCCATAACATCGAAAATGCCTATTTCAGAAACAAGTTTGAACCTGACTTGTACGAATTTGAGGGAAACACGGGAATCGGTGTAATCAGTGATACGGATGCTCAGCCTCTGGTGCTGAATTCCCATCTTGGCAGATTCGGCATTGTGACGGTATCAAAGATTAACAACACAACGGAGCTTGCCGAACTGGCCTTCAAACACAAAAACTATTTCACCGAAACATCAGGCGATGACATAAATCCTACCGAGCTTGTAGCCGTAACAATATGCGAGCAGGGCTCATATGCAGATGGTCTTGCCTATGCGCAGGAGATGGTTAAAGGTTCATGCTCCATACTGCTGCTCACGGAAGATGGCATTTATGCTTCACGTGATAAACTGGGACGCACGCCGATAATAATTGGCAAAAAGGACGGCGCATATGCTGTCAGTTCAGAATCCAGCGCTTTTCTCAACCTGGGCTATATTGAAGAATACTGCCTTGGCCCAGGCGAAATCGTGCTTATAACTCCAGAAAATGTTGAGCGCATAAAGGCCCCCGGCGAAAAGATGCAGGTCTGCTCATTTTTATGGGTGTATTACGGCTACCCGACATCCAATTATGAAGACATAAATGTAGAATATGTCCGTTACAGATGCGGGAATGCTCTGGGGCGCAACGACAGAATGCCGGCTGACATCGTATCTGGAATACCCGATTCTGGAATCGGCCATGCAATAGGCTATGCAAATGAACGCCATATCGCCTACATGAGGCCTTATGTAAAATACACCCCCACATGGCCCAGGAGCTTTATGCCGCAAAACCAGGAAATGCGCGACCTGGTAGCCAGGATGAAGCTTATCCCCAACAGGGCGCTCATTGAGGGTAAGCGTCTTGTATTCTGCGATGATTCGATCGTAAGGGGAACACAACTTAAAGACAATGTCCAGATACTTTACAGCTGTGGCGCGTCAGAAATTCATATGCGCGTTGCCTGTCCACCCCTTGTCTATCCCTGCGAGTTTCTAAATTTCTCACGTTCGCGTTCTTCTCTGGACCTTGCCAGCAGAACTGCAATGAAAGAACTTGGAGTCGATCCTGAAAAATGCGACTGCCTTGACGAATATGCCGATGCAACTTCTGAAAAATATGCGGGAATGGTTGAATGCATTCGAAAGAGGCTTAAGCTTACCAGTTTAAAATATCAGCGTCTTGATGATCTTGTTGAAGCGATAGGATTGCCCAAAGAAAAACTTTGCACTCATTGCTGGGATGGTTCCAGCTATATGTAGATTATTATGTTTGCTTAATCATACGGTTTGGTCTGAATGACCAAACCGTATGATTATATGTCTGATTATTATTTTACGGGAGACGGTGTTTGCTGTGGCGCCGCAGGCTGAACGGGTTTTGTCTGTTGAACAGGTCCTGCCGGAGCGGTCGGAACAACTGGCTGCTTGGCAGGAGCAGGTACCGCCTGTGTTGTTTTTGCTTTTGAGGATGACGTCATAACGCTTGAAGACGGTTTTGCCTTAACAACATAGCCAAGAAAGAGTGAAATCACCATAAAAAGAGCCACTAGTACAATAGTGGCCTTCTTGATAAAATCCATTGGCCCGGCAGTTCCGAAAAGTGCCTGTGAACCACTCCCTCCGAATACCGCCCCGAGATCAGAACCTTTTCCTGCCTGAAGCAGAATTGAGATGATAAGTAGAACTGAAACCAGAATGTGTAATGTCAACAATACTCCATACATAATAATTAACTCCTGTATTTTACTATACGCCCAAAAGAATCAGCCTTCAGGCTGGCGCCACCAACAAGCGCACCGTCAATATCTTTTTGTGCCATCAGCGTATCTGCATTATCAGGCTTCACACTGCCGCCATAAAGTATAGGCACGCTTCCAGATGCATCGCTTCCAAACATATCCGACAGGATGGACCTGATATATGAATGGACTTCCTGTGCCATCTCAGGAGTGGCTGTCTTTCCAGTTCCTATTGCCCATACAGGTTCATAGGCAACCACAAGCCTGAGAACATCACCACCGGCAAGCCCCTTTAGCCCATTTTTAACCTGTGTGTCAATAACATTGAATGTCGATCCGCTCTCACGTTGATTAAGGGTTTCACCGATGCATACAATCGGCATAAGTCCGTTTTTCAGCGCAGCAAAAAGCCTTTTATTGACTGTCTCGTCTGTTTCATAAAAATACTGTCGTCTCTCAGAGTGTCCGATGATGACGTAGCTTGCCCCTGCGGACTTGATCATAGAACCGCTTATTTCAGCAGTATAAGAACCTTCATCTTCCCAGAAAAGATTCTGTCCGCCTATCTTTACAGGTGATCCTGCAAATGCCTCAACCAGAGGCCTAATATGTATGAATGGTGGACAGATGACTATTTCCCTGTCATTAACATTCATAACAAGCTCTTTGAATTCTGCTGCAAAGGTTTTCGCTTCACCCAGAGTTTTGTACATCTTCCAGTTGCCGGCAATTACCTTTTTTCTCATAATTTCTGCCTCCAGGAATATTTATTATTTGTCCAGAACGGCTACTCCAGGCAGCACTTTACCTTCAAGCATCTCGAGAAAGGCACCGCCTGCAGTGGAAACAAAGCTGACCTTGTCATAGTTGCCGCTTTTATGCAGAGCAGCATTAGTATCTCCACCGCCTACAATTGTAAACCCCTTTGATGAACCAATTGCCTGTGCAATTTTCATCGTCCCTTGAGAAAAGGCCTTTATCTCAAAGACCCCCATTGGCCCGTTCCACACTATAGTCTGGCAATCTGCCATTGCTTCACAATAAAGAAGTTGGGATGCCGGCCCGATATCAAGACCCATAAGATCTGCCGGGTGCTCTTGAGCTGTTTTAATAAAGACCGGTGCTCCATCTTTTAATTCCACAGCACAAACACTATCCACTGGCAGATAAACCTTCACCCCTTTGGATCCTGCTTTTTCAATAATGGATTTTGCTGTATTTATAAGATCTTCTTCAACAAGAGATTTCCCAACATTGAAACCAAGGGCCTTCAAGAATGTGTAGGCCATTCCCCCGCCGATTATGAGCTTGTCAATTTTGTCTAAAAGATTTTCAAGTATTTCCAGCTTGCCCGAAACCTTTGCACCTCCTATTACTGCCGAAAATGGCCTTTTTATGTCTTTGAGCGCCTTGTTTATATAGTTTACTTCATCAAGCATTAAAAATCCTGCCGCCGTATCTTTTATAAATTTGCAGACACCTGAATTTGAAGCATGTGCCCTGTGCGCTGTTGCGAATGCATCATTAACATAGCAGTCAGCCAAACTGGCAAGCTGTTTTGAAAATTTCGGATCATTCTTCTCTTCCTCCGGGTGGAAACGCAGGTTTTCGAGCAGCAGCACTTCGCCAGGCTTTAACACGTCAACCATCTCTCTGACATTCGGGCCTATGCAGTCAGGTGCCATATTCACGCTTATTCCGAGAAGTTCAGAGAGCCTTCTTGCCACAGGCATAAGGCTTTGCGACTTGACTACCTTTCCTTTAGGCCTTCCGAGATGTGACATGACAATAACTTTTGCTCCTGAATCAACTGCGTATTTGATTGTTGGTAAAGCAGCTTTAATACGAGAATCATCCGTAATTTTGCATGCTTCGTCCAGAGGCACATTAAAGTCAACCCTGATAAGAACTTTTTTATCTTTAATCTTAATATCCTTTATGGATTTAATTGCCATTAACATACCTCCTTGGCAGGATGAACTTTTGATTTGCTGCAGATTCGCTTTTCCTTATCATATAAAAGCAATGAAATTTCGGGCTGGATAACTGTTGACAAAGCGTTTTCCCATCCCCTTTACTATTAAATATTATCGTGTATATAATCAGCGATACTATAAGTCAACGGTATTTCAGGCTGGTGGGATATAATGTCAACATTAAATGTTATTTCAGGGCAGTTTGGTCTGCTTGTTCATAACCTTGTTAAAGGAAACATGAATAGAGCCCGCAAACTCTCGAAGCGGGCATTGGAAAATTCCGGAAGATACGGCATGAATATAAGCATGCAAGATATCATTGAAGAGCTGGCTAATGAGCAGGCCTTTAAAAGCGGAATCGTAAACTCTCCTTCAATTTTTCCGGGTATGGGAACATTGATATCTTTTTTTCTGCTGGGAACAGAAAATTTTCTTATCCTCGAACAAGGTGTAAAGCTCTCCATCGTCCTGCTTTTGATGAATGGGTTCAAAGACGGAGATGATAATTTTGAGGAGGAAATCATAAGAATCCTGGGTGAAGCATATGAACTTGCCGATGACCTTGATAAGACAGATATTTCAACAATAACAGAGCAATATGTAATCCGGGTTCTGCCACCTAAATATCTGAGCAAGGGATTCAATAAATTAGTTTCTAAGATTTTCCCGACGAAAAACAGATTCCTGAAGCTTCTGCCTGTTTTTGGAATCTTCTATGCGGCATTTGAAGGTTACTCTATGACCGTAAAGGTCGGACAAGTGGCTCTTAAAAGGATAAAAAAAGAAGGCTTATAAGGTTCTTGCCAGATATATTGCTTCCTGCGGGCAAATTTCACTGCAAATCCCGCATCCTACACATGTTTTTTGATTGGTCAGATATGCGCTTGACTTAATTGTTTTTGGAAATTCCTCTGGCTCAGTCAATCCAAGGCAGTCAAACGGGCACATATCAATACATAAGCTGCAGGCAGAACATATGGAGCGTATGATAACCGGTCTCGGCCATTCGGACCTTTTCAGCTTTTCGCAGTAATTGCCTTTTGCATCCTTTACTGTTTCTGCTGTAGTGCATATTCTACCGCAGACACCGCATTCAATACACTTGTTTTTATCTATTGTATGCTGAAGCTTTTTTTCACCTGAAATTGCTTCAGTAGGGCAAAGCTTTTTACATGCCCCACAGCCTTTACAGTTTTCAGTTATCGTATATGACATTTTTCGATCCCTGAAAGACGTTAAAGTTTATAAACACTTTTATCCCAGACCTTGACCCAGTTATGATTGAGAACATCAGTCGCTTTCTTGATATGGTCAACTTCCATAATCATGATCGGATTGGCGGCCCTGCCTATGTACGGGTAAGCAGTTATGACATTTATACTTGCATCTCTCAGCGGTTTGAGAACTGCATTCATGCCGCCCGGATGGTCAGGCATTTCAACAGCCAGAATCTCATGTTCGGTGTATTCAATACCTCTTGCTTTCAGTGCATCCTTAGCCCTTTTAGGATCATCTACAACAATGCAGATATTGCTGGCCTCGCTTGCCATATGACTGACGCAAATAGCTCGAATATTAACACCCTGCTCTCCCAGAATTTCACTGAGGTTGGAGAGCATTCCGGATTTATTCTCCATTTTTATACGAAACTGTTTTACTGACATTCTTAAATCCCCTTCGAAAATAAATTGTTCCCGGTTTTTATGGCTTCGACATTTTTATCCTTGAACCTGTCTTTCCCCTTTCCAAGTATGGCGGCCATATTATCAATAATTGATGATATTTTAATTATATGAGTATGTCCGACAAAAGCGCCAAGCATGATCATATTAGCATATCTGAGTCCGACAGTGGACAATGCAATATCATTAACCGGGATATCAACAACCTCAATGTCGCTTCTGATAGACCTGTCTGTAACCATATTGCTGTTCAGGTACAGAATCCCACCGGGAACGATCCGGTTCTGAAGCCTGAATAAAGATTGATTGTCCATTATCACCAGGTAATCGGGTTCGGAGGAAACAGGAGAAGCTATCTCTTCATCATTGGAAATAGCTATGGTACAGGATGCTATCCCTCCCCTCATTTCCGCCCCGTACGAAGGGAGATAAGTAACCTGCTGCCCTTCCTCCATTGCAGCCCATGCGAGGCAGATACCTGAAAATAAGATACCCTGTCCTCCAATACCGCTCATGATGGTCTTGGTAATCATATCAGTTGATCTAAGCCTTCCTGCTTTTTGTAATATCCTTTAATACCCCGGGATGATACTCCTTTTCCATAACATCTTCGAGATATTTGAACGCCTCAAGAGAATTGACCTTCCAGTTTGTCGGGCATGGTGAAAGAATTTCCACAAGAGAGAAACCCAGACCCTGCTGCTGGATATCCAAAGCCTTTTTAATTGATTTTTTAGTAGCGTTGACCTTGGCGGGAGTAGCTAATGAATTCCTTGCCACATAAGCAGCGCCATCAAGCTGTGCAATAAGCTCGGTTATTTTTAAGGGATACCCTTCAATTTTGGCGCTCCTGCCCGCCGGAGATGTTGTAGTCTTCTGCCCGAGTATTGTCGTGGGGGCCATCTGACCTCCGGTCATACCGTAAACTGCATTGTTGACAAATATGCTCGTTATAAGCTCTCCCCTGTTTGCTGCATGGAGTGTTTCGGCAGTACCTATTGCCGATATGTCGCCGTCTCCCTGATATGTAAAAACCATAAGGTCAGGATTTGCTCTTTTAAGGCCTGTTGCAACAGCACATCCTCTTCCGTGTGCGGCTTCCACCATGTCGATATCGAAATAATCATATGCAAGAACCGCGCAGCCGCACGGTGGTACGCATACGATGCTCTCTCTCAAATTCATTTCGTCGATCAACTCTCCGATGAGTCTATGGATTATTGAATGCCCGCAACCTGGACAATAATGGAACGGCGCCGGTTTCATGCAAGCTGGTCTTGAAAATATTTTTTCCACCTACAACTCCTTCTGCAGCCACAACCTCTCGATGATCCTCTCTATTTCCTTCGGTTGTGGTATTACACCACCAGGCCTGCCGTAAAATTCGCATTCAATTCTGTTTCCGACAGCCAGTTTTACATCATCGATCATCTGCCCGGTACTCATTTCAAAAACAAGGAACAGTTTTGCTTTTTTAGCAACCTCCAGCAATGAGCTGTCTGGAAAAGGCCATAATGTCACCGGCCTGAAAAGACCAACCTGCAGCCCTCCGGCCCTTGCCCTTTTCACAGCACCTTTTGCAATCCTGGCAGCTGTTCCATATGCGACTACCACGAGCTTTGCATCGTCGGTCATATATTCTTCACAAAGAGGAAGTTCCTGCCTCATCAGGTCATATTTCCTCTTCAGTTTCCAGTTCTGCTCTTCCATGCCCCTTGCATTGAGGATGAGCGATTTAAGAACCCTTCCCGGCCTGCCTTTGGCGCCATCAAGAATATAGTTTTTCTCAGGAAGTTCCACTTCAGGCCTTTCATGGATGAGAATCGGCTCCATCATCTGCCCCATCATCCCGTCTCCAAGAATAAGTACCGGAGAGCGGAATTTATCGGCGATATCAAATGCATCCATAGTGAGATCGTACAATTCCTGAATTGAGCCGGGTGCAATTACTGGCATCCTGTAGTCGCCATGCCCCCCCCCGCGAGTTGCCTGATAATAGTCGCCCTGGTTCGGTGCAATGTTGCCCAGACCCGGTCCACCCCGCATTATGTTAACTATGACCGCCGGGAGTTCCTGTGTGGCAAGAAATGAAAGGCATTCCTGCTTCAGGCTTATTCCCGGAGAAGATGAAGATGTCATAGTCCTAACCCCTGCGGCTACTGCTCCATGAACCATATTTATCGAAGCAATCTCGCTCTCTCCCTGAAGAAAAACACCACCGACTTCGGGCATTCTTCTTGCCATGTATTCAGGAATTTCGTTCTGAGGGGTAATCGGATATCCGAAATAGCATCTGCAACCCGCACGCACCGCAGCTTCGGCAATAGCATCCGTCCCTTTCATAAGCACTTTATCGCTCACGGTACACCTCTATAGCTATTTCAGGGCACATAATCGCACATAAACCGCATCCCCGACAGGTCTTATTCTTGAATTCAGCCGGATGATAACCTTTGTAATTTATCTCACCTGATATGCTTATGGCCTTTTCGGGGCATACTGACATGCATAGTTCGCATTCTTTACAAAGTGATCTTTCAATTACTATTTTTCCTACTGCAGCCATTCTTCAAATCCGTCCTTATTTAGCTTCAGAAAGCGTTTTTTATCATCAAAGATTGAATATGTACAGGCAGATTTTGGTTTTTTATGATTGCAATTCCAAGATTGTCTTATGATAAAGATTCATTCTATAATGAAAACGTTAATGTGATGAACATAAGAAGAAATCAATAGGAGGATATCATAATGAACAGTGTCGAAAGAAGAATACACTCAAGAAGAAACATAGACGACATTGCACTTGTCCATATCAACACTTCAAAGGGCGCCATTGAAAAATCAGCAAAAATTGACAACATAAGTCTTGGAGGGATCTGTCTGAAGAATATTTATACTGTTGAAAATGAAGGGCAGGAACCCTATCTTGAAGGTGGACTGGCAGCTGTTTATTTTCGCTCAATTCCCATATCGGTATTCGGTAGTGTTGCAAGACAGGATGCCGGGGGGAAGTTGATAATAAAAATAAAAAAGTCAACAGATGATATCGTTTGGGAAAAAATAAATAAGTGAAAATACCTTGACTTATAAAGGATCACCTATTAACAGTAATAATTACCAATAAAAAGATAAGGAGGTGTTACATGGCAAAAAGACTTGAAATTTACAAGTGCGAACTGTGCGGAAATATTGTTGAGGTTTTACATGAAGGCAAAGGAGAGCTTGTATGCTGCCATCAGCCAATGAAACTCGTGGTTGAGAATACCGTCGATGCATCAAAAGAAAAGCATGTGCCTGTAATCGAAGTGCTCGAACACGGAATAAAGGTAACAGTTGGCTCGGTTGCACACCCGATGGAAGAAAAACATTATATTGAATGGATTGAGCTAATTGCCGACGGAAAGGCCTACAGACAATTTTTAAAGCCTGGAGATGCGCCCGAAGCAGTTTTCTGCATAGACGCCAAAGAGATTACAGCAAGGGAATACTGCAACCTTCACGGCCTCTGGAAAGCATAAACATTAAAACAGGGGATAATGCCATGATAAGTGAAAAGATGCAGGCTGCCATAAACTCCCAAATCAATGCCGAGTTGTACTCGGCATATTTGTACATATCGATGAGCGCCCAGTTTCAGGCAATGAATCTGAAGGGCTTTGCCAACTGGATGAGAGTGCAGGCACTTGAGGAATTCACCCATGCAGACAAATTTTATGGTTTTCTCATCGACAGAGGAGGCAGAGTCGAACTCAAGGCTATTACCGGTCCGCCTGTAAAATGGGCATCTGCTCTGGCGATCTTTCAGGAAACTTACAAACATGAACAGAAAGTTACAGGACTGATCAATAAACTGGTTGATCTTGCAATCAAGGAAAAAGATCATGCTACAAATACTTTTCTCCAATGGTTCGTCAACGAGCAGGTGGAGGAAGAGGCCAACGCAGACGGCATAGCACAGGAACTCCGCCTGATAGGTGACAACGGAAATGGAATTCTCATGCTAGACCGTGAGCTTGCCCGAAGGGTATTTGTGCCACCGGTACAGGGACAAAACGCATAAGCATAAATACAAAATATCTTTGCAGAGGTGTAATCATGAAACTTTACTTTAACGCGGACGAAGTTTTTGAAATGGCTGAGGACATCGAAAGGCAGGGCGCGGCATTTTACTCAAAGGCAGCAGGATTTTTTTCAGATGCCGACATAAAAAAGATGCTTGAAGGCCTTTCCAAAATGGAAGTCGCTCATGAAAAGACATTCAAGAAAATGCGCTCTGACATACTGAGTGATGCATTCAAAGGCTATGATCCTGACGAGATGGCCACAGCATACATCCATAGCTTTACTGAAGGAAAGGTCTTTGCAAAAGGTTCCAACATGTGCGACGCATTGAGTGCAAAGTCAACTCTTTCCGAAATACTCAGTATGGCCATCGAGGCTGAAAAAAACTCTATTCTTTTTTACACGGGAATAAAAAAGGCGCTGCCGGAAGCAAAATCAAAAGATGCTATAGAAGACATCATCGATGAAGAAATGAAACACATAGTCATGCTGAGCGACAAGCTCAAGTCAATAGCATAATCAAAAAGTTGTAGACAGAAGGGGATTTGACGATGCCGGGATTCAAGGCTGTGAAGATTGCTGAAGACGTTTTCTGGGTAGGCGCAATTGACTGGAACATAAGAGACTTTCACGGATATTCCACCCACAGAGGGAGCACATACAACGCCTACCTGATACTTGCAGACAAGATAACTCTTATCGATACGGTAAAAGCGCCCTATAGGGAAGAGCTCATGAGCCGCATCTCCTCTGTAATCGATCCCAGAAAGATCGCCTACATCGTGTCCAATCATACAGAGATGGATCATTCCGGGTGCCTTCCGGAAGTGATCAAGGAGATCGAACCTGAAAAGGTTTTTGCTTCCGTCATGGGCGTAAAGGGCATCAATGAGCATTTCAGCATCGATAACGAAATAGTTGCACTCAAAAGCGGCGATGAACTGAACCTGGGCAACATGACACTTGCGTTCACCGAAACACGGATGCTCCACTGGCCCGATTCCATGTTCAGCTATCTAAAGGAAAGAAAGCTCCTCTTTTCTCAGGATGCATTTGGAATGCACCTGTCCAGCGATGAGCGTTTCGCAGATGAGTTGCCTAAGAATCTGCTCGAATTCGAGGGTGCCACATATTATGCAAACATCCTGCTTCCCTATTCTCAGCTTGTGCTCAATCTGATTGAAAAAGTGAAGGCTAGCGGTATGGAACTTGAAACAGTTGCACCAGACCACGGTCCCGTATGGAGAGGCCAGGGCATTCCATATATAATCGGCAGATATCAGGATTGGGCAATTCAGAAACCGACGATGAAGGCAGTAATTGTTTATGACACCATGTGGAAATCAACGGAAAAAATGGCGCGCGCGATCGAGGAAGGGCTTGTAGAGGGAGGAGCAAAGGTTAAATCTATTGAAATGAGCGCATCGCATAGGAGCGACGTGGCCTATGAGCTGCTTCAGGCCGGGGCCTTTGTCGCAGGCGCCCCGACTTTAAACAATAACCTCTTTCCTTCAATGGCGGATGTGCTTACATATATTAAAGGTCTGAAACCCAAAAACCTTGTTGGTGCGGCATTCGGTTCATATGGATGGAGCGGGGAATCTGCCGCACAGGTTGATGCCTATCTTAAAGAAATTGGCGTTGAAACAATTGCAGAACCTCTGAAGATCAAATGGGTACCTGACTCCGATGCAATCGATAAATGCAGACAGCTCGGACTTTCAATCGCATACAAAATGAAGGAGAAATTGTAATGGGTGAGATTAATTCAAAGGCGCTCTGGGATATAAGCTATGGTCTGTATATCGTCACCAGCATATCAGGTGAAAAAGCAAACGGTCAGATCGCAAACACTGCCTTTCAGGTAAGCAACAAGCCTGCTAAGGTTGCAGTAAGCATAAACAAGGAAAACCTGACGCATGAATACATCAAGGCAAGCGGTGTACTGGCGATATCAACACTGGAAGAGGATGCGCCGCTGCCCTTCATAGGAACATTCGGATTCAAATCAGGCAGAGATACTGACAAACTGTCTCAGGCGAAATATTTCAAAGGTGAAACCGGCTGTCCCATTGTAACCGAAAATTGCCTCTCATGGATGGAAGGCAGGGTAATCGGCGAAGCCGATGCCGGTACCCACACTATTTTCATTGCCGAGATCACTGCATGCGATGTGCTAAAAAAAGGCAAACCACTAACTTATTCAGTTTATCAGGATGTCAAGAAAGGAAAGGCACCCAAAACAGCTCCTACCTACAAGGGAGATTCAGCAAAGGAAGAAGAAAAACCGGAAATTAAAAAAGGAGAAAATATGCAGAAATATGTATGCGGAGTTTGCGGTTATGTCTATGACCCTGAGAAAGGCGATTCGGAAGGCGGAATCCCAGCAGGGACACCGTTCGATAAGCTGCCTGAAAGCTGGACCTGCCCTGTATGCGGCGCAAGCAAGGGTGAGTTTTCACCTGAATAGCCTAAAAGCAATAGGGAGTATAATAATGCCCGGATGCCGTCCCCCTTCAAAAGAATTCTTCGAGGGGCTGTATCGGGCATATAACCATTACGAATACATACATCCCGATCCCCTTGAATTTGTCTACCGCTACCCCAAAGGCCCTGACAGGGAAATCGCAGGGCTTATTGCATCGTGCCTAGCATACGGAAGAGTCGCTCAGATTCTTAAAAGTGCAGGCGCCGTGCTTGATGCGATGGGAAAGAGCCCGAGGCTTTTTATAGAGAAATCAGAAGGGGAAGCATTGAAGAAGACTTTTTCTTCCTTCAAGCACAGGTTTACAGATGGCAGAGAGACTGCCTGTCTTATTGAAGGTATAAGGAATATCATAACAAGTCATGGTTCAATCGAGGCATGCATTGCTTCAAACATTAAACAAGATGATACAGACATACTCCCCGCCCTTGAAAAGCTCGTTGAAAGCCTGTCTGGAGATCATAAGTTTAATAGCCTTCTTCCCAGGCCTTCAGCAAAAAGTGCATGCAAGAGGCTTAACCTCTTTCTTAAGTGGATGATCAGGGAGGATGACGTGGACCCGGGCTGCTGGAACAGCATCAGCCCCAAGCTGCTTGTCATGCCCATTGATACTCATATATTCAGGATATGTTCAAACCTGGGCATTGCAAAGAGAAAAAGCGCGGATATGAAAACCGCGCTTGAAATCACCGGATTTTTCAGAGAGATGAATCCTGATGATCCGGTTAAATATGATTTTGCCCTGACCCGACCCGGCATATGGAACGGGCGCATCCCTCATGAATGCAGGGAAATATTGCAGCAGGAGGCTGTTTATGGATGATTTTATAAAAAAGGCAATACATGATGCTTATACTGGGGAATCTAAAGCAGCACTCAGGCTAAAAGTTTTTGCCGAAAAAGCAGAGGCCGAGGGTTATCCGCAACTTGCAAAACTCTTCAGGGTCATATCACTTTCCGAGGAAATTCACGGCAAGCGCGCTTTAAGACTGCTTAAGGCAGTGGGAAGCACGGAAGATAACCTTAAACAGAGTTTTGAAAATGAAACAAGGGTCGCCGAAGTGGCCTATGACGATTTCATAAAAAAGGCCGAAGAGGCTGAGGATAAGGCATCATCGCTATATTTCAGTCAGTCACGCGATGTGGAGGAAATACACGCTAAACTCTATAAAGAAGCCATGGACCACGTGATGGAAGAGCGTGAAACCCAATATTATGTATGCGATATTTGCGGATATGTTTCTGACGGCATCCTCCCCGAAGTTTGCCCCATATGCAATGCGAAAAAAGAACGCTTCATCGCTTTCGGATGACAAATAATCCTGCAAGAAGAAAAAGAATTGCAAGCCGATTTTTTTCGAAGTTTATTGAGACAGTTTTTCAAGCGCTCCAATAATATTTTCAAGTTTCGGACGGGTATTGATGTCGTTAATGTCGATGTATGTGACGAAGCCTTTTTTATCAATAATGAATATGGCCCTCTCGGAGGTCCCGTTTGATCTTAAGACCCCGTAACTTCGGGCAACCGCTCCATGCGGCCAGAAATCTGAAAGAACGGGAAACCAGAGCGACCCCATCTGTTTTGTCCAGGCATAAAGGGTAGGAATGCTGTCTACAGTGATTCCAATAAGGATTGCATTATTATCATCAAAAATATCCCTAACAATATTATAGCCCGGCCACTGATCGGAACATACTGGTGTCCAAGCGGCGGGTACAAATGATATGACCACATTCTTCTTATCCCTGAAATCGGAAAGCCTTATGCGTCCGCCTGAAACAGCAGGCAAATCGAAATCCGGGGCTGCATCTCCGGGCTTAAGGGTTGTCTGGCTGTCGATTGGCTTGAGGCTTCCCGGATTATAGATATTGTCCTTGAATGCTTCTGATGCCGAAAAAGCTGGAACAGATAAAAATAGAACCAGGACTGCTATAGAGAATGACAGTTTCATGACCGCCTCCTACTTTGTCGCAGAAGAAAGCTTTAGAAGGTTATTCAGAAATTCGTCGGCATTTTCAAATCCGCCGTTCTGCGAATAAAAAACCCTGTAGCCGCCTTTACCATCAAGAGCCACTCCAAAAAAATGCGGAGTCAGAACTCCTTCCAGTTTGTTTGCAACACTGTAGGCCTTGTCATCGAACAGGGGAAACATTACATTATACTTCTTCCTGAAAATATTCACTTCGTACGGAGAATTGCCCACACCTATGCCAATCATCATTACACGGTCTTTAGTATCAGCTCTGGCATTTATCCTGGTATAAAGCTCATTGACCTTTGGTGCATATTGCTGGCAATGGGGGCAATACATATTGAATATCTCGATAATCAATATTCCCCGCCTTATTTGAGGGATAATAAATTGTCCTTCCTTCTGGTTTATTCCTAGATATTTTCTTAAAGCCTGGTCTTCAGGAACATTCAGCTTAACGGTTCCGATTTCTTTTGAATATTTCAGTCCATCCGCGCTCAACAAACCAGTCGATGCAAACAAGAGCAAAGCAGACAGTAGGATTACTTTCTTCATGTGAACCTCTTCTCAGGACTGCCACCCGGCAGTCCTGATTTGATTGACTTACCAGTTTTCTCCGAGCACTTCAAAATACGCCTGCGGATGGGCGCAAGCAGGGCATGATGCAGGGGCTTCTGTCCCTTCGTGCAGGTAGCCGCAGTTTCTGCAGCGCCATACAACCATGCCGTCTTTCTTGAAAACCTTCCCTGATGCAATATTTGCAGCCAAGTCCTTATAGCGTTTTTCATGCTGCTTCTCGGCTATGGAAACAGCCTCCCAGACTTTGGCTATTGCTTCAAAACCTTCTTCTCGGGCAATTTTTGCAAACCCGGGATACATATCGCTCCACTCATGATACTCACCTGCTGCTGCTGCTTTTAGATTTTCAAGGGTTGTCCCCACGACACCTGCCGGAAATGCCGCAGTAATTTCGACATCACCGCCCTCGAGGAATTTAAAGAATCTTTTTGCATGCTCTTTTTCCTGATTTGCCGTTTCTTCGAAGATATCAGCAATCTGAACATAACCTTCTTTTCTTGCCTGACTTGCAAAGAATGTATAGCGGTTTCTGGCCTGTGATTCCCCGGCAAAAGATCCGAGAAGATTTTTTTCTGTCTTTGTTCCCTTTAAGTTTGCCATTAAATACTCCTTTTATTTAGAATTTATTTTTCTTTCCCGCAATCAGCACATATGCCGAAAAGCTCTATGCTGTAATCTGTAATTTTATAGCCGCAGATATCGGTAAGAGAATGAATTATCTTTTCATTTATATCCAGATTTTCCGGCATATCATCCACCCTGCCACATACCTTGCAGCATATATGTGGATGATTCTTAGGGTTACCGTCATAACGCCTCTTGCCAGAATGAAAGGCAAGCCTTTGTATATCCCCGTTATCAGAAAGCATCTCAAGATTTCTGTAGACAGTTCCAAGACTGATATTCGGCAGCAGTTTACGGACCATAGCATACACTTCCTGAGCCGTCGGATGAGTCTTCACTTTTCTTAGTTCATCCACTATCATAAGCTTCTGTCTGGTTGTTCTTTTTGAACAGAAATTCATTTATTGATAATTATTACTGGTAATATTTATTGTCAATACAATTATTAAGTTAAACAAAAAATATATGATTCTGTTCAATTTCTGAAAAATACTATCCGCTGTGCATTTAAGGTCAAGGCTGATTAAAAGATTGATATTGTTACAGCATTCATTATTTTATGAGGTATTGTTTCATGAGATTTAAGCTTACATGCATCTTGAAATAAGCAAATAATCCAATGGCTGCCCTGGAGGCACATATGAAAAATATACACCATCACCCGAGGCTAACCCTTTTATTGACGGCAATATGCGTAACATTTCTTCTCTTTACCCTGGGCGCATCTGCGATTCCATCCATAAAGACCTTCAGTCCCGAGGGTACAGTAAAAGACCTGCGTCAGGTAAGTGTTACCTTTTCCGAACCGATGGTCGCATTGGGAAGTACTGCCGATAGTATTCCCTTTGATATTTACTGCCAGCTGCCAGGCAAAGGACGGTGGGTCGACGGCTCTACATGGGTTTATGACTTCGGTACTAACCTCCCCGGCGGCTGCAGTTGCGAGTTTGTCCTCAAGGAAGGTCTCACATCACTTTCCGGTAAAACCATCACAGGCAGAAAAAAATTTACATTCTCTACCGGCGGGCCTTCGATCATAAGGGTTCTTCCCGAATCCGGCAACAGCGGAATTGAAAACAGGCAGGTCTTCATAATTCAGCTGGATACGGCTGTCGATGAGGCAAGCGCCACTTCAAAAACCTGGTTTTCTGTAAAAGGCCTCAGGGATAAAATCGGCATCAATATAATAAAGGGCCCTGACAGGAAGGCGTTTCTTAAGTCGGCCAGATATAACGGACCCGACGAGAACGCCGTTGTCCTGCAGGCAAAACAGACCTTTCCGGATATGGCTGATGTAAATCTTGTCTGGGGTAAAGGCATCAAATCCTTATCGGGCGTTGCAACTTCAAGTGAAATGGTGATGAACTACAAGACAAGGGAACAGTTCAGGGCAAGGTTCACGTGCTCGAGAGAAAAGCCGGATATGCCGTGCATACCTTTAAGCCCTATGGAGCTCGAATTCACAGCGGATTTTTCCGATATATATAAAGACAATATCCTCCTTAAAGGAAAGAACGGCCGTGTCTATAGGCCTCAAAAACAGGCCAGCCTGTTGAGATTCAAAGGTCCTTTTGAAGAGAACTCAGAATATCTTATCGAAGTTCCCAAAATCATACGCGACCTCGATGGCCGCAGACTCGCCAATAACTCTAAATTCCCGATGAAGGTCAAGACCGGCAGCATGCCGGCGCTGGCCAAATTCTCAAGCCGCTTCGGCATACTTGAGAGATCAGATGCCATACTTCCAGTCACGGTGAGAAATATCGAGACCTCGACAAAATCAAATATTTCACAATCAAAAAAAGCCGCGGCCGGGCTTAAAATAAGAAGTCTGTCAGTTCCCGTCGATAACGACAAGATTATGATAGACTGGCTCAAGAGCGTTGCACAGGCCAGACGTGAGGCTTCTGTCTTCAAGAAGAATTCCGCTGCACAGGACATTAAGATCGACTTCAAGGGCCAGAAGACAGATTTCAGAGTGGTCGGAATCCCAGTAAGGACGACCGGCCTGAACATCGTCGAAGTTGAAAGCAGGATGCTTGGAAAAAGGCTGAACATGAAATCATCCGCTGCCTTCGTCCCTGCGGCAGCATTGGTTACGAACATGAGTGTGCATCTCAAAAAGGGCCTCGAGAATTCTCTTGTATGGGTCACATCACTGGATAATGCAACACCTGTCAAAGATGCTCAGGTTACCCTCAGGAACTGCAATGGAGACCTTATCTGGCAGGGAATAACGGACGGAAACGGCATTCTGATGTTAAAGAGCAGGCTTCCGGAACTCTCATCCCCTCCTTACTGCGAGTGCAAGATCAACTACCGGGAGTCGAGCCATGCGCTCTCCGGAATATGCAGCGGCATATTCGTTTTCGCCCGCAAGGAAGGTGATGTTTCGTTCACACATTCATCCTGGAATGAAGGGATCGAACCCTGGCGTTTCCAGCTTTCGCAGACAGACTATGGCGATAATAATTTATTGTCTGCACACACAGTCCTTGACAGGCCCCTGTTCAGACAGGGTGAAACCGTTCACATGAAGCATTATGTCAGGCAGAGATCCGTAGCCGGCTTCAAAATAGCCGCAAAAAATGACCTCCCGGATGAAATTGCAATAACTCACACCGGATCATACCAGCAGTACAAGCTTCCCCTTGCGTTAAACAATGCAGGTTCAGGGGAAACAGACTGGAAAATTCCCGAAGGTGCAAAACTTGGCTCATATGAGATAGTTCTGGGTAAAAAAGGCAAGGCAGCTCCCGGTTCAAACGAAGAAGCTTCATATGAGAACACAATTACTTCCGGCACATTTAAAATAGGTGTATTCAAGGTGCCTCTCATGAGAGCGAGCCTTCAGGGGCCGAAAGAGTCCCAGGTCAGGCCTGATGATATAGACCTGGACATCACTCTTTCATATCTCTCTGGGGGACCTGCAGCAGGCAGAGACGTAAGGGTCCGCTCGGAGATGAGGGATCGGTTTATTTATCCGAAAGGGTATGAGTCATTTACCTTCAATGCGGGACAGATAAATACAGGCATTACCGAGGATGACACCGATTTCGGATACGGCGTTTTCTCATGGGAAGAGCCTTCTCGGGAAGCGCTTGCAAATAGATTCCTCAAGACGCTGGATATCACTCTTGATAATAACGGCTGTGCCAGGACGGAATTGAAAGGACTTCCGGTTTCATCATCATACAAAACCCTTCACACCGAACTTGAATACCGCGACCCTAACGGAGAAGTGCAGACTGCCACAAACAACACCGCCGTCTACCCCTCGTCTCTGCTTCTGGGCATAAGCCAGGACTACTGGAACCAGAACCAGAAGAGCTTTAAATATAATGTGGTGGCGCTTGACCTTGATGAAAGACCTGTTTCAGACCAGAAGATTGCTGTCGATTACTATCAGGAAACATACAACACGCACAGGGTGCGCATGGCCGGCGGATACTATGCCTACAAGAACGTGCGCGAGATAAAGTATCTTGGCCGCCTCTATGAAGGCTCAACCGACAGCAGGGGCATGATGTACTGCACCGGGAAATCGGCCGTATCCGGGAATATCATCCTTTATGCCCACTCAGCGGATAAAAACGGCAACATGGCATCGACAAGCACCAGCATGTGGCTTTCCGGAAAGGAAGACTGGTGGTTCGAACAATCGAACGACGACAGGATCGATGTGATTCCCGAAAAAACCGGCTATGAACCGGGCGATACGGCGCGTTTTCAGGTCAGGATGCCTTTCAGAGAGGCTACGGCGCTCGTAACCATCGAGCGAGAAGGTATCATCGATGCTTGCGTTATCGACATCTCCGGCAAAAGCCCTCTCGTGGAGCTGCCTGTAAAAGGCGAATATGCGCCTAATGTCTTCGTCTCCGTGCTGGCTGTCCGCGGCAGGATACCCGGCACAAAACCCACATCCATGTTCGACCCCGGCAAACCATCCTATAAGCTTGGAATATGCGAGATACTCGTCGGATGGAAGGCTCATGAGCTTACGGTCAATGTAATATCCGATAAGACCGTCTACAGGATAAGGGATGTAATGGATGTAAAGATCAAAGTCCGGAATACATACGACAATTCCCCCGCAAAAGGCGGAGAGGTGTCCGTTGCAGCCGTGGATGAAGGACTCCTTGAACTCATGCCGAATGACAGCTGGGACATCCTCTCATCAATGATGAAGACAAGGGGCTACGGGATGGAGACGTCAACGGCCCAGTCAATGGTCGTCGGCAGGCGTCATTTCGGCATGAAGGCGATGCCTCACGGCGGCGGCGGAGGGAGGCAGCTCACGCGCGATCTCTTTGACACACTGCTATTGTGGAAAGGGACATTGAAGCTTGACGATTCCGGCGAAGCCTCAATCAGGATACCCCTGAACGATTCTCTGACGGCATTCAGGATAGCGGCAATCGCCGTCGACGGCGCCGGTCTTTTTGGCACAGGCAGCACAAGCGTCAGGACAAGCCAGGACCTGATGCTCATTTCAGGCCTTCCACTGATAGCACGAGAAGGTGACGGTTTCCGGGCGGTCTTTACCGCAAGGAATGCGACTCAGAGAAAGATGACTGTCCGGGTAAACCTATCCACCGGCGAAAAAATTGGCGGCAAATATAAGGAGATAACCCTCAAGAATATTCAGCCGGGACAGTCCGGTGAGGCCGGCTGGGATATAAAGGTGCCACAGGGCGCATCCGTAATCGAATACACCATCTCGGCAGCAGAGAAAGCGGGACCCGCTTCGGACAGGATGAAAATCTCGCAGAAGATACTGCCCGCAGTCCCTGTAAGAACAGTTCAGGCTGCGCTGCTGCGCCTTGCCCCTTCGGCGGGAGTGGATATAAAAATGCCGGAAAATGCCGTCCCCGGCAAAGGTCTGGTGAAAATCGATTTGAAGCCTTCGATCACGGCAGGCCTTTCAGGCGTCAGAGAGTATATGTCCCGATACCCATATTCATGCCTCGAGCAGAATGTGTCAAAGGCTGTTTCGCTCGGGGATAAAGCCCTCTGGGATGAGATATTGAAAAAGCTCCCTTCATACATGGACAGGGATTTTCTTTTGAAATATTTCCCATGCAGCTCGTGCGAAGGAAGTGATGTTCTCAGTTCCTATTTCCTGAGCGCGTCATACGATGCAGGTTATGTCATACCCGGATATCTCAAGGAGCAGCTCATTACTGGCCTGAAGGCGTTCGCCGAAGGAAGGATATCAAAGAAAGGCCCTCTTCTGATGTCCGACCTGACCATAAGGAAGATCGCCGCAATCGATGCGATAAGCAGGTATGAAAGCATCGATCCCCAGTTGATCAGCACGATAAGGATTGATCCTGATTTCTGGCCGACCTCGGCCGTCATCAGCTGGATAAACATACTTAACAAGGTGTCATGGCCGGGAAAAGAAAACCCTCTGGCTGAGGCCAACAACATCCTCAGGGCCAGACTGGTGCTGAGCGGAACACAGATGAATGTGCCGGAAGATTCCATGGACAACCTCTGGTGGCTGATGGTGACAGGTGATGCAAACGCCTCCCGCCTTATCCTTGCCGTTCTGAATGACAAGGCCTGGGACATGGACATGCCAAAACTTGTAGCTGGGCTTTCCGCCCGCATGGAGAACGGGAAATGGGATACCACAACTGCCAATGCATGGGGCACTCTGGCTTTCAATGCGTTTTCAGAAAAATACGAAAAAATCTCACCCGCCGGAATGACAAAAGTAACACTGAACGGAAAAGACTCATCCATTGACTGGAAGGCAAAACCCGGCGGGGAAAGCCTTGTCCTGCCATGGCCTGAAAACATCTCCAGACTCATTCTCTCGCATGAGGGAACAGGCTCGCCCTGGGCGTCCGTGCTGCTTCAGGCCGCCGTCTCTCTGAAGTCACCAGTTTATGCGGGCTACAGCCTGAAAAAAACGATACTCCCTGTTGAACAGAAATATAAAGACAGATACTCAATCGGGGATGTCCTGAGGATAAGGCTTGATATCGAAGCAACGTCCGATATGACGTGGGTGGTCGTAAACGACCCGGTGCCTGCTGGCGCATCGATCATTCAGCCCGACCTTGGAGGCTCATTCCTGACCGGTGCGGAAAAATCCGCCGGTTTTGTATATGAAGCGTTCACCGAAAGGTCGGCAGATTCCATAAAAAAATATTTTGAGTATGTGCCAAGAGGCAGCTTCTCGACAGAATATACAATACGGCTAAACTGTAAAGGCGTGTTCAACGTTCCGCCCGCCAGGATCGAAGCCCTTTATTCTCCTGATATCTATGGAGAAATACCGGGCGGCATCATGGAGATTAATGAGTGAAAAAATTCCTGACAGCAGGGGCTGCCGCAATCGCTCTCGCAGCAGTCCTTTTCATTATCTTTCTTGCAGACGGGCCAACTATGCCTTCTTATGAAAAGGTAAGGTCAGGCTACACCATTTCAGAGGCAAGGCTCTATGACAGGAACGGTCTTCTCATCCACGAGATCAGGAGGGATGATAAAATCAGGAAGCTTGACTGGGTTGAGCTCGGGTCTGTCTCTGAAGCCATGAAGTACAATGTGATCATGGCGGAAGACAGAAGGTTTTATTCGCATTCCGGAATAGACTGGCTTGCAGTGGCAGGTTCATCCTTGAAAGGCGGATCAAGGGGAGCAAGCACCATATCGATGCAGGTCGCATCATTTGTAAATCCTGAAAAGGGGAAAAAGGGACTGAGGAGAGGCCTTACTCAGAAGTTAAGACAGATGAGGGCGACCGTTAGTCTTGAAAGAGCATGGACAAAGGACCAGATTCTCGAGGCTTATCTCAACCTCGCAGGCTTCCGCGGAGAACTTAAGGGAATAGGGGCCGCTTCTGTTGGGATATTTCAGAAAGACCCTTCTGGAATCAACTTAAATGAGGCGGCTGTTCTTTGCGCCATGCTGCCGGGAAACAGGGCGGCTCCAGGGACAATAGCAGACAGGGCATGGCGGATAATAAAGGCTTCCGGCACTGCCGCTGATAAAAATGAAATAAGGGAACTCGCCTTTCAGTCAGTTTCCAGGCCCTATTATATCAGGCCGGAAATCGCCCTTGCTCCGCATGTCGCAAGACAGCTCCTTAAAAATGGAACCACCTCTTCAAGATGCAGCATAGACAAAAACATCCAGGAATTTGCGCTCTCCTCTCTTCAGAACAGGCTGAACGAGCTATCCGGCAGGAATGTAAAGGACGGCGCCGTAATAGTTACCGATAATAGAACAGGTGATATCCTGGCTTATGTCGGAAACAGCGGCATCAGCTCATCAGCCCGGTATGTCGACGGGATAAAGGCAAAAAGGCAGGCGGGCTCCACACTTAAGCCATTTCTTTATGGGCTCGCGATTGAAAAAAGGATAATCACCGCAGCGTCATTGCTGGATGACACTCCCCATGACATACCGACTGAGGCCGGAATATATATCCCGGAAAACTATTCAAACAGGTATATGGGAGAGGTGTCGGCAAGGACGGCGCTTGCATCATCGCTTAATATCCCGGCAGTCAGGGTGCTGGAACTTGCAGGCAAGGAAGATTTCCTGGAAAGGCTCAAGCTTTCCGGCTTTTCAACCCTTAACGAAGATGCCGAATATTACGGCTATTCGATTGCACTGGGTTCAGCCGATGTTACACTTCTCGACCTTACAGCCGCCTATACGGCCATAGCAAATGGAGGGCTTTATCTGCCTCTTAAATTGATGCCCGGCAAACCCTCAGTCCAGGCAAGAAGAATAATGGATGAGAGGGCCTCTTATATCATTACCGACATCCTTTCAGACAGGCAGGCCCGAAGCCCGACCTTTGCTCTGGAAAACGTTCTGGCCACAAGGTTTTTCAGCGCCGTCAAAACTGGCACTAGCAAAGACATGCGGGACAACTGGTGTATTGGGTTTACGAAAAAATATACGGTGGGAGTCTGGGTCGGCAATTTTTCGGGCGAGCCCATGTGGAACGTCTCGGGCATGAGCGGTGCGGCCCCTGTATGGCTTGATGTTATGAATTATCTTCATTCCGCGGATAACCGGCATGATAACAACATACCGGACGGGGTCAGGGAAAAAGATATATCATATGGCAGACATGTAGAACCGGATAGAAAAGAGTTCTTCATCGAGGGGACAGAACCTCTCGGAACGATATCAGCCGCATACAAATATACCAAACCTGCCATCGCTTACCCCACTGACGGGGCGGTGCTGGCAATCGACCCGGATATTCCAGAAAAATGCCAGAGAGTCCTTTTCAAGGCAGAACCGAAATCAACATATAAATGGAAATTGAACAACAGGATTCTCGGAGAAGGCAGTTGCCTTTTATGGAAACCGGAGAGAGGGCAATACCGTCTAGCTCTGATCGATGATAATGTGGCCGAGGTCCACAGCATCCGCTTTGTCGTTAGATAATAATTTCAACCTTTTGTAAACCTTCCCCGGACAGTGAATTGACACTGTTGAAACCCAGGTCAATATTATGTATTACATTGCATATTTAAAATATTTTCCGAGGGGTATATGGGAGATCTCTGGGCGGTTGCTTATGAATCTGATGACGCTAAATCAGGGAAATTTATACTTGCACGCCACCGCGAAGATGATATTGCCGTTTTTAATTCAGAACGCGAGGCCCGGTGCTGGTTTAACTGGATCTTTTCAAGCAGGGGCCAAATACCGCCAGAAACAATCTACATCCGCATCCCGGAAAAGCCTTAACGTTACCGCTGAGCTCATGGAATCAAACACTTGTTGTAATCTGATCCGATAAAGAATGACTGAACTTGTTACTAACTGAAGTTATTGTTACTCTCGATAAAAGCGAAGATATGATAAGCAGATTGCAACTTTTAAGATTTGATAAAGAATGAAGATTTACACAGATATGTGCAGTTTAGGCGTGAGTTGGCATGCATGCAGGAACATACATTCCAGTATAATCAGTTGTAAATAAAGGTCGCGCGCAGAAATACTAATAAACATAATTACCACAAAGTTCTCGAAGAGACAGGATATCTATGCTTTTCCGAAAGAACATGATGGAAATCTGCAAGGAGAGCAGCTCGTACAGAGTCCTCCATGTCCGAGCATGGTTATGTCCTGACGGGTGATCTTTTCTCCGGCCAGAATGCGCGGCAATACCAGATCGAAAATCGTGCTTCTTGAATACATGACACAGCCTGGCAACCCGAGTACGGGAGTCCCGCCGATATAGGAAACCATGAACATCGCCCCGGGAAGGACCGGGGCGCCATAGGATACAATCGTTCCCCCGGCTGCAACAAGACCGGCTGGCGTCAAGTCATCCGGGTCAACGGACATACCGCCGGTAATCAGGACCAGTTCGGCACCCTCATTCAACATGGCCCTGATGGCATCCGAAATCATTTCAATATCGTCAGTTACATTAATTTTTCTTATGATGCTGCACCCGAGTTTTGTTACCTTCTCTATCACGACCGGGCTGAACTTGTCCTCAATCCGTCCTTTATAGACTTCGCTGCCCGTCACGATGACACCGACGCGCATTGGCGAAATAGGTTTGACACCCACGACAGGATTATATCTGCCGGCATGCTCTTCCACACGTTCGATAATTCCGCTTTCGATTACCAGAGGAACGACCCTCGTACCTGCCACAATCGTTCCATTTTCTACTATTTGATTTCTATGCAGAGAAGAAACGACCACATGGTTTTCGCCATTGATTTCATTCAGTCCGTTGACGTTTACTTTCAAAAGGCCGCGCAAATTCGCTATCAGGCTGATCTTGCCCTCGCGAGGTTCTGTCAGCGAAATGCCTGGACCGGCAATGGCCACGGCAATGCGCCGGGCTGCATCATCCTCATGCAGGTAGCCCTCTTTTTTTTCCCAGACATAAAGATTTTCTTTTCCTATCTCCAGGAGTTTCGGGATATCTTCCTTTGTAACGATATGTCCTTTTTTAAAAGCCCTTCCTTTAAACTCTCCTGGTATTATCCGAGTAATGTCATGACATAAAACCATACCGATAGCGTCTTCCACTCTTACCTGAAGCACCTGTACATTCCTCCCTGAATTCTTTTTCATGACCGGGAAAGTCCACCGGAAGTATTTCTTCCAATGTACATCCAATGATTACTTCAATTTTTTTCTTGATCTTTTCAGCCTGTTCCTTCCTTCGCTTTATGGACATGCAAGCTTTAACGTTATCTTCATAACGCTTAAGGGCATTATCAAAACGCACGTTGAGAGGCACACAGCGCTGTCCCATCACCATTTTATCCGCAAGAAATAGAATCTCAGCCTCTGTCAGGGGCTCTCCTTCCACACTTTCGATGTCCATATGAAATGCAACAATGTCTGACACCCGCGCATAACCACATGCTCTCAAATACATTGCACCAACCAGGGCATGGCCTTTTTCGCTCCTCTTGATATCGTGAAGCAAAGCCGACGCCCTTATCAGGTTCTCGTTAAGTCCTGCTCCTTTACTGTTCAACAGACGAACCAGCTGGCAGGCAACAACAGCAACTAGCTTACAGTGTTCTTTCACATCATCCGGAACAAATGCCTCATCAAGGAGTTTCACGCACTGTTTCTGATCCGGGATACTATCCCTTTCTTTATAAGAAAGGAGAAGATGATAGTCTTTGAGTGTGTCGATATCGAGCAGAACTGCCTCATCACGCACTTTTACAAAACCTGCATCGGTATCATGGCCTTTTAATATTCCCCTAAGTCCGTCAGGCGCAAGAGATGCCATGATTTCAGGAATATAACCGCTTGTGATCAAAGGAGGGTGTCCTTTCCTGCCATTATAGACCGGATAGATGACACCGCAGGGATTCTTCCGGTAGTACTCCATTATTGCCAGGATAGATGACGGTTTAACCAGCGGGATGTCAACAGGCTGAATGAAAAAAGCCCGTACCTCCGGAGCAAGAGATTTTACGCCAGCCTGAACGGAAGAAAACATGCCCTTGTCAAAATGCAGGTTTCTTATAACACTTACCCGTAGATGTTTGACGGCTTCCATTACATCGTCCGCTCGATACCCTGCAACCACCCTTACATCATGGATTCCAGCAGCAAGGTGTGACTTGACAGCATGTTCCACAACCGTACAATCACCCAGCTTTAATATGGGCTTGAAGGCCCCCTTCATACGGCTCGAATAACCTGCCGCCAGAACAATTGTGGAAATATCAGCCATACAAATTATTTGTTTCCACCGATCTCGGCCATTGCTGAGATGGCGGAGTCTATATCATCCATCGTATTGAACGGGCCTATGCTGAAACGTACACCCCCGTACGGGAACGTTTTCAATCCACTGTGCACCAAAGGTGCGCAGTGCAGTCCGGTTCGCACTGCGATCCCGTAATCGCCGTCCAGAATGTCTCCGACATCTTCAGGCACCATATTCTGGATATTTACTGTGAGCACCGCAAGCCGGTTCTCCCATCCTGAAGGGCCATGAATTCTTACAGAAGGAATTTGGGATAAACCCTGCGAAAGTCTCCGGGCAAGTGCGACTTCCCTTGTCCTGGTGGTATCGATGCCTGTCTGTTCCACATATTCCAGACCGGCTCCGAGACCTATTATACCCATAAGGTTAAGCGTGCCCGTCTCAAGACGGTGGGGGTATGACTGCGTATGCTCAAGACTTTCAGAATCCACCCCGGTTCCTCCGAAACGAGTGATCCTGATGTCGATATCACCGCTCAGAACTAGCCCGCCGATACCCGAGGGACCAAGAAGCGATTTATGTCCGGTGAATGCCAGAGCGCTCACCCCCCATTCCAGCATCTTTATGGGCACAAGGCCTGCGCTTTGAGCCGCATCGATGATAAGCGGCACATTATTATCTCTGCAAATCCGGCCGATGGATTTTATATCCTGAACGGTTCCTATGACATTGGATGCGTGGTTGATGATAACCATCCTGGTCGCAGGTTTTATTGCACGGGCGACATCCTCCGGATCAATGCGCCCTTCACCGTCGAAATCCACCAGGTCATAGGTAAGAATCCCGTTTTCCTTAAAATGATGAAGAGGCCTTAGAACGGAGTTGTGCTCAAGGCGCGAACTCACCACATGGCAGCCCGGTTCTATCATACCCTGGATAATAAGATTGAGCGCATCGGAAGCATTGGAGGCGAATATAACCCTCTCAGGATCATCGCCCCCAAAAAACCGGCAGAGGTTCTCCCTGACATCCATAACCATATCCAAAGCCGTTATGGCCAGATCATATCCACCACGGCCGGGAGAGACACCTATCGCATGGTAGGTGTCCATCATTTTCTTCAGGACTTTTTCCGGTTTCGGGAAAACGGTTGCGGCGTTATCCAGGTATATCAGTCGTTCTTGATGTTCCATCCCACAGCCTTCCTGCAGCCTTTAGGATCCGGCAGGCCGCCCAGCCTTCGCAATCCATACTTTATCCCGCCTGGAAATAAGACTTCGAGTTCCGCCATGCTCATACCTGTTCCAACCTTCAGGTGATGGTTCAGCGGGGCCTTCCCCTGTTCCTCATAGAACTTTCTGATGAAATGAACGGCCATGCGCTGTTTTTCGCTAATCTCCTGAACGCCTGCTTCATGCGCCAGGACTTCGAACACTTCATCTGACCATTGGGAGGGGTTTATGAAAAACCCCTCCCCGTTAAGCAAAACATTAACTCCTGCAATCATGCGGGTTTGCGGCCGCTTGATCGTTTTACCAGTAGTTTCACTCATAAAAACCGATGAGCCGTTTATTCCTATTTTCCCAGAGCAGCCAGCACCTTATCCGGAGTGATAGGCAAATCGCAAATGCGTGCGCCTATTGCGTCATAAACCGCATTGGCGATCGCCGGATGAGTTGCCATTAAAGTGAACTCGCCTATACCGGTTGCGCCAAGAGGCCCTTTTATTCTAGGAGATTCGCGCAGGACCGTCTCCTGATCGAAAGACATTCCGATAGTCGGGAATTTGTAGGAGATCCAGTCCTTTGACTTTCCAAGGACAAAATGTTCCCTCAGGGCGTATCCAGCGCCCATGTCGGCTCCGCCTTCGACCTGGCCGATTACTGCCTGCGGATTGATGATTGTTCCCGGGTCAACAACGGTCGTCATTTTAATAACCTTGACCTCGCCTGTTTTCTTGTTGACCTCGACTTCCGCCATCTGAGCCCCGTGTATAAAGGACTCCCATGCCTGCCCCTGTCCGGTTTCCTTATTGAGGCCTTCCACATCGGAAAGAATGTTTCTTCCCATGTGTTTCGTCGGCTTGCCCGCCTTGACCAGATCGGCATGTGTCTTGGCCCCGACTTCTTTCATGGCCGCTTTGAGTTCTTCAACCGCTTTTACCAGAGCACCTCCGGACATATAGGTCTGCCGTGACGACGCCGATACTCCCGAATCAGGTGTAAGTTCGGTGTCGCGCGTCTCCAGCCTGACCTTGCTCAGCGGAATTCCCATGCAATGCGCAGCTATCTGGCTCAACATGGAATCATTTCCTTCACCTGGATCGGCAACAGAACCGTAGACCGTGAGGCCGTCGTCCGGATCAAGTTCGACAGCAACGTAGGATACATCACCGGCCGACCCAACTCCGAAACTGGACCCTGCGAGACCTACGCCCCTTACGATCTCCCCTTCCTTGAAGCCTTTGGCATTATCGCACGCCTTCTCATACAAAGGTTTCATGCTCTCAAGACAGCCGAGGAAGGCCCATTCTTCGACCACATAACCCGAACCCGTGGACTCGCCTGGGTGAAGGGAATTTTTCATTCTGAATTCCCAGGGGTCCATCTTAAGTTTCGCGGCCATCATATCAACGGCTGATTCAAGCGCGAAATTCATCTGCGGGGGTCCTGCGCCTCTGGCCGCACCACCCCAGGCGTCATTCGTATAGACGAGTCTTCCATCCGCTTTTACATTCGCCAGATTATACGCGCCGCTCAGCATTTCAATTGTGCGGTCCATGATAACAATGCCGATCGATGTATGAGCACCGTTATCAACAGTGAAATCGACTATAAATGCGGTAATCTTTCCGTCTTCATCGGCGCCAAGCTGTACATCCATGCTGTACGGGTGCCTCTTGGTAGTCATCATCAAGGATTCTTCCAGGGTTGCGATGTAACGTATCGGCCGCTTGAAATGAAGAGCAGCGGCTGCTGCAATCGCTTCGGTTGTAATATCCATTTTGATTCCGAACTGTCCGCCTGCAAAGGCCTCGATATAGCGGACATTATCCCATCCAACGGCGGTCGAAATGACACCTGCGTGCATATGAATGGTAATGGAACGGCCGATAACAACCAGCTGTGCGTCTTCACCTTCTCCATCCATATAAGCTAAGGCTGCCTCGGGCTCGAGACAGGCCTGATGGACAAGCTGTGTGGTAAACTTCTCTTTGATAACATGTTTTGAAGAAGCAAGCGCCTTTTCAGCATCACCCTTGATCTGCGCGACCGTATAAACCTCATTCGGATAGTCAGGATCCGGATTAACCTTAGCAGCCCCCTCGGCAAGCGCTTCGGCCGCCGTAGCAAGGCGAGGAAGCACCTCATATTCCACTTTTACGGCAGCAGCAGCAGCCCTGGCCTGTTCTCTGGTCAGGGCCACGACGGCGGCAACCGGCGCTCCCATAACCGTTGCGAATTCGGCACACAGAATAGGCTCATCCGGGGTAACAATGGCAACACTGTTAGAACCCTGAATGTCCGCAGCGGTCATGACACCGATCACTCCGGGCATTGATTCGGCATCCGAAAAGTCAATAGATACGATTCTCGCATTATGGTGCGGACTTCTTACTGCTGCGGCTTCCAGTGCACCGGGAACGACTATGTCGTCGGTATACTTTGTAACACCGCATGCTTTCTGAAGGAAGGACGGACGCGGGTGGGAAACACCGAGCATTTTCTCGGAAACAGGCCTCACCTTTTCCGGCGTTGTTTCGCCCCTCAGGAATTTGCCGGCCAGCTGGACCGATTCTATAATGCTCTTATAGCCTGTACACCGGCACAGATTACGGCGAAATGCTTTCTTAATGTCCTCTACGCTCGGGTCTTTGTTTACATCAAGCAACGCCTTGGCAGCCATAATCATTCCCGGGGTGCAATAGCCGCACTGAATTCCTCCTGCAAGGACAAAAGCCTCCTGTATCAGATGGGGGTTGTCCGGTGTGCCCAATCCCTCAACGGTTATGATATCGGCCCCTTCCAAATCCACTACCTTTTTCAGACATGACAGGGCGGTTTTGCCGTTCACGATCACGGTGCAGGCGCCGCACTGGCCCTTGCGGTCGCAGGACTGTTTCGTTCCGGTCAAACGCAGGTCTTTGCGGAGCAAGTCGAGGAGAACATGATTCTCATCGACAACAACCTCGTTCGAGACGCCATTCACTTTAAATTTTACTTTCTTCAATGGCTGATTTCCTCCTTTAATATTTTTTTGAGTAAACTTTGTTTAGATGAGCAGGGTTTCTCTGAAAAGTCAGATTCCCCGTCATATTTTTCAGTAATGCCGGGTAATATTTGAATGCCTATGGCGCGGCATACTGACGAACCCGTATAGTCTTCCCTTATTTGGTATTTTTTGGGTGATCTTTAAACCGGTTTATTTCATTATCTTGTCAGCCCAGCCCAGATCGGTAAGCGCCTTATTATAGATAACCGCCACTTTCTTAAGCTTGGGAACCAGCTTGAGAAGCCCTGTTGCGGATCCCTTTATCCTGATTTTCTTAAGGGTGATGGCAAGAACCGGGTTTAGCTTGTTAGACCAGGAACGGTGCGCGTCATCCGCAGAAAGGCTCATGACAAGATCGGCTGTTCCTTCAGGTATACCGGTCCCGACTTTAAAATCATTGTTGCGGCAGTCCACCCATACTGCGCAGCCTGGGCCGTCCTGTGTGTAATCAAATACAATAAGTTGATTCAACTTACCGGCCAACGGGCGGAGATCCTCGTCTTTCCCGACATCTTCCCACATCTTTTTGATTGCAGTCACCGCTTCTTCAGGGTTTTTCCAGAATTCCATAATTCTCTCCTTTTTCTATTTTTTATATCGCTTTCAAATAAAGCTTCAGGATATCTTCCTCTTCCAGGTAATGAGGGTTGTAGCTGATCTGACCGTCGGCAGCCGCCAGTTCGACGAGGGGCTTAAGCTGTTCCTCGTCATTAGGAACATTGAAATCCTTAAGGGTTTCGGTAAGACCTACTTCCTTTTTAAGGTTTATGACGGCTTCAACCGCCAATTTCGCAGCTTCCACCGGCTTCCTGCCGTTAATATCTATTCCCATTGCATCGGCGACCATCATGTACCGTTCGGGAACATCATCAACATTATAGTCCATCACAAAGGGAAGCATGATGGCATTGGCAAGACCGTGGGGAATGCCGTAGAGCGCTCCCAGGGCATGGGCCGTTGCATGTACTCCGCCTAACATGGTGTTGACAAAACACATCCCTGCAATCGTGCTTGCGATAAGCATATGACCACGGGCAGTAATGTCCTCCGGGTCCTTAACGGCAATGGGCAAAAATTTTAAAATAAGGCGGATAGCATGAAGCCCAAGAGCGTCTGAAATAGGCTCTGCAGCTGTGGATGTGATCCCCTCGATTGCGTGTGTCAGAGCATCCATTCCCGTAAAGGCTGTTATCTTTGCAGGAAGTTTCACCGTCAGTTCCGGGTCCAGCATGGCCAGATCGGCATTGCAGTAGGGATGAGTAACCTGGAGCTTGGCATGGACGTTCATATCCAGAACAACCATGGCATTGGTGACCTCGCACCCCGTTCCCGCCGTAGTGGGAAATGCTATATGGGGAGGAAGTGCCTTCGCCCCATCCCACAATCCTGCCTGGTCAGCCAATGGCTGGAAATCTTCGTGGCCGCCCCCGATCATTATATTCACCGCTTTGGCTGTATCCATAACACTGCCGCCGCCCACGGCGATCATGCAGTCTGCCCCGCACTTGCGGTAAAAGGCTGCTCCTTCATTGATGATGTCGATTCTGGCGTCCTGGATTATTGAGTCGAAGATACCTGCAAGCTCAAGGTTAGATTTTCTTACCGCCTCTGCAACCATTTCAACTACGCCGGCTGCAACCAGACCCTTATCCGAGAAAATGACTGCTTTTGTACCACCCAATTGACCCATTTCATATCCCACTTCGGATCTGAGTCCGGGTGAATACATGATCCTCGGCCTGTTCATCCAAGAAAAAAGTGGTTCAAATGTGATGTCAGGATATTTCATTTAGTTCCCCCTTACTAAAAATTTATTTTCTTCAGATATTGTTTATATTCTGAACCAGTATATTCCACCCGCATGTCATTATGCAAAAAACTGCATAATGGCTTATTGTACCTAAATATCGACAAAAAACAATTATATTGTCGACAAACATAAAATGTTAAATATGTTATAAATAGCATACTTAAGTGGGTTTACCTTTCGATATGGATTGCTTGACACGCCATGGCTTTTCTGAATAATAAAGTTTTATGCACTTTTTTGCATATTAATACCCGGCTCAACTGATGCCGGTTACATTCAACCAGTAAGGAGATTCTTTATGCAGACTGCTTCACTCACTCTTAATGGAAAGATGGTGAATTTTGAGCCCGGACAGACCATACTTGAAGTTGCACTTGCCAACAGTGTGGTCATTCCAACTCTCTGCCATCTAAAAGGCTGCCGTGCAACCGGTGCCTGCCGCATCTGCCTGGTGGAGGTTGCAGGTGCTCGATCCCTTGTGGCATCGTGCTCCACACCCGCTGAAAACGGCATGGATGTCAAAACCGATACGGAACGCGTGCGCAAAACACGCAGGCTTACAGTCGAACTCTTACTGGCCAGCGGCAAACATAACTGCATCACATGCGAAAGAAGCGGAAACTGCACCCTGCAGGATCTGGCATACAAATATGGTGTAGATGACATCCGCTTTCCTGTGACCCCTCAGCCGCATGCCACTGAAGACAATAACCCGTTCATCATCCGTGACTTCACCCGCTGCATTCTTTGCGGCCGCTGCGTTCAGGCATGCCAGGACGTGCAGGTCAACCGTGCAATCAGCTTTGGTTACCGCGGACCCAAGGCCAAGATTATCGCTGGCATGGACACGCGCTATGATCTGAGCGATTGCGTCTTTTGCGGCCAGTGTGTTCAGGCCTGTCCTGTGGGTGCCCTGGTGGAGAAAAAAGGAAAGTTTCTGGGACGCGAAAATGACATACGAAAAGTCCGTACCACCTGCCCCTACTGCGGTGTAGGCTGCCAGCTCTGGCTTCATGTAAAAGACAGGAAAATCGTAAAAGTCACAGGCGTTGAAAGCGGCTCACCCAATAAAGGCCGCCTGTGCGTGAAGGGCCGTTTCGGATATGATTTCATCTATTCGGAAGAACGTCTCAAAACGCCTCTTATAAAAGAAAACGGGGAATTCCGTGAAGCGTCATGGGACGAGGCGCTCGACCTTGTAGCAAATAAGTTCAAGGAAATCATCACCAAGCACGGTCCGGACGCCGTAGCAGGAGTGAGCTGTGCACGCAGTATCAATGAAGACTCCTATCAGATGCAGAAGCTTTTCCGCGCAGTGTTCAAGACCAACAATATTGACCACTGCGCACGAACGTGACACGCCCCCACCGTCGCCGGTCTGGCGACATCCTTCGGTTCGGGCGCAATGACAAATTCCTTCGGGGAATTCAGTACAGCTAAAATGTTTCTGGTGATAGGCTCCAATATGACAGAAGCCCATCCGGTAGCAGCAACCTTCCTGAAAAACGCAGTGATGAACGGCGCCAAGCTTATTCTGGTTGATCCGCGGAAGCAGCCTCTGGCCAATTTTGCCGATCTCTTCGTACAGATCAAAGTCGGCAGTGACATCGCATTTCTCAACGCCGTTATGAACGTACTTATCAATGAGGACCTCTACGACAAGAACTTCGTGGAAACCTGCACTTTAGGTTTCAATGAGCTCAAGGCAAAAGTCATGGACTACACCCCGGAGTACGCCTCACCCATCTGCGGTGTCAGCCCGGATATGATCAGAGACGTGGCACGGCGGCTGGCTGCAACAAGGCCTGCCATGCTCTGCTACACCCTTGGTATCACCGAACATACCTGCGGCAAAAATAACGTCATGAGCACTGCCAATCTGCAGATGCTTCTAGGCAATATGGGATTGGAAGGCGGCGGTGTCAATCCGCTGCGCGGCCAGAACAACGTCCAGGGCGCCTGTGACATGGGAGCACTGCCCAATGTATTCCCGGGCTACCAGCAGGTAGCCAACCCGGAAGCACGCGCCAAATTCGAGAAGGCATGGGGTGTAACCGGCCTGCCGGACAAGCCCGGCCTCATGATCCCGCAGATGATGGATGGCCTGGTCTCCGGAAAGGTCAAGGCCTTCTGGATATTCGGAGAGAACCTCGCCAATACCGAACCTGACATCTCCAAAGTCGAGCACGAGCTCGAATCGGCCGAATTTCTTGTTTGCAACGATATTTTCCCTACCGAGACAACACGTTTCGCCGACGTTATCTTCCCGGCTGCCGCATGGAGCGAAGACGACGGCACTTTTGCCAGCAGCGAGCGCCGCGTCAACCGCGTACGCAAGGTAAGCGACGCTCCCGGCGATTCGAAACCGAACTGGTGGATTTTCAAAGAGGTAGCCAAACGCTTCGGCCATGACTGGACATCGAACAGCGGAGAAGAGATATGGGATAATGAAGTATCTGCACTCGCTCCATCCCTGGCAGGCATAAAATACCGCCGTATAGAAAATGACGGACTGCAATGGCCGGTGCCAAACGAAGACCACCCAGGGACCTGCTTCCTTCACCGCGAAGGCAAATTCACATGCGGTCTGGGTGTATTCAACGCAGTTGACTGGACTCCACCTGCCGAAGTTGCCGATGCCGAATACCCCTTTGTGCTTTCCACAGGCCGGAGACTTTATCACTATCATACACGTACACAGACCGGAAGAAGCGGTCTCAATTATCTGCTTGGAGAAGAAACCGCCGACATCTCACCTGCTGACGCACAGTCCCTCGGCATCTCACATGGCGAAGTAATCCGCGTCAAGTCACGCAGAGGTCAGGTTGAAGTCAAGGCAAAGGTTACTGAACAGGTCCCGCCCGGAATGGTCTGGATGGCCTTCCACTTCCGGGAAGGTAATGCAAACTGGCTCACAAACGCTGTATTCGACCCGAACACATTCACGGCCGAGTATAAGGCCTGTGCAGTGAGGATCGAGAAACTCTAAAAAATCCAGCCCCTCCCCTTACTTCTAGAGGGAGGGGCTATATTTTTTTAATGCCGTAGAAACCTTATTTTATCTCTGATTCCCATGTTCAACCCCATAAAACCAAAGAGAAGTTTAAAGAGCCTGACCTTGAAACCCGAGTAGGGCGGCCATGTCCACATCGGCCAGAAGGGTTTGAGAAGCGGTATTGTATCGTAATTCACATGATAAGCTATTGAGAAATCGCGAAGGGCCTCGTCGCTGTGGACACGCCCGATTCCACTCATCTTGATGCCCTGCCATGGAGTTTCCGGCATACCATGAGTGATAAGAGTATCATTAATCACAACCGTACCGGCCTCGAGCTGTTCGGCAATCCGCTTGGCCCTGGCCTTGTCTTTCGAGAAGACATAGGCGCTCAGACCGTAAGGGCTGGCATTTGAACGCCTGATAGCCTCATTATCGTCATCTACCTGCATTACTGGTAGCAGCGGTCCGAAACTCTCTTCATAAACGGCTTCCATGGTTTCGTTTGCATCAAGGATCAGTGTCGGCTCAAAAAACATACCCTCAGGCTGTATGCGTTTTCCACCTGTAACAATTTTTGCACCTTTAGTACGGGCATCCGCCACTTGCCGTTCAACAATATGAATTTGTTCTGCGCTTGTCATGCATCCCATTTCAATGGAAAATCCCCCTTGCACCGGATCTCCCTGGCGCAGAGAATGTACACATTCCTTCAACTTGCGTACAAAGGGACCATAGACATCACGGTGCACATAGACACGTTCCACCGAGGCGCAAATCTGACCGGAATTGCAGAAAGCCCCGAAGGTAATGGAGCGTGCGGCAAGCTCGATGTTGGCATCGTCACAGACAATAGCAGGATCTTTTCCGCCTAATTCCATTGAACATGGCAGAAGATGTTTGCCACAGAGCTGAGCAACCGTTTTGCCAACCACGGTTGAACCTGTAAAGTTTACATAGTTAATAAAATCAGCCCCGTTTTCGATCAGTTCAGAGGCCATACGCCCTGGTCCGGAGATCACCTCGAAAGCATTTTCGTCCAGACCTGCTTCCAGCATGAGTTCACGCATTTTATAAGCGATAAGAGGAGTGAGTGAAGCAGGCTTAAGGAGTACCCCGTTACCTGACAAGAGCGAGCAGATAACCGCTCCGCAAGGAATCGCAAAGGGGAAGTTCCAGGGGGATATGATAAAGATTACTCCACGGGGTTTATAGTGAATATAACTGGCCCTATTTTTGATATATGAGATGGAGATACGTTTGTTTTTGAGTTGAGATTCGGCGTGACGTGCATAATAGCCTGCAAGGTGGATTATCGGTAAAACCTCGCAAAGCATAGCCTCGTATAGGGGCTTGCCTGTCTCCGCACTGAGAAGGGCGGCTACCTCGTCGGCACGGCGATAAAGCAACTCGGCAAATCGGTCGATGACATGAGCACGCTCCTTGATAGAACGTGATCCCCAGGCTTTTTGAGCTTCCCTGACATGGACAAGTGCCTCAAGAGCCTCAACTGCGCTCAACGATGGGACCTCTCCAATAAGTGTACCAGTGGCCGGATTGGTGACACTCAAAGTCTTCTTTGGAGTATTCGCTTCTTTTAGGTGACTGATATAACCGATTTCCTGCTGTACGGATTCACTTTCAATCTGCATAAAAAATCTCCCTTTATCAATCTTATTTTAGTAACAATGTGTAGAATGTCGACAATCGTCATTAAAAGCAAATGCAATTATGTCTGTCAACACATAATTTAAAAGGCTTGCATGAAATGTGCTGTGGCCTTATTGTATTGAAGTCTTTCAGTTTTTTTGCATCTTAAAACTTGTTAAGCAGAAAAAGAAAGCGGATTACACTTTAAGAGGAGAAATATGTCGTTCACTCCATCAGATAACCTGGCTGATCAGATAGCACGGCATCTCAGCGAGCTGATTATCCGTGCAGAATTCAAACCCGGAGAGCGAATTATCGAAGACAAGCTGGCCCGAGAGATGGGTGTCAGCCGAAGCCCCCTGAGGGAAGCCCTGCGCATGCTCGAAAAGGACGGCCTCGTTGAACTGATGCCGAGACACGGTGTACGGGTTACCTCAATTAATCGCGAACATGTGGCATGCATCTACGATATCCTGACTGAGTTATATGCTTTACTGGTACGTAAGCTTTTCGAATGTGTCACCGATGAAAGCGTCCGTCAGATTGACGATGCAATAAGGAAACTTGAAAAATGCGCCAGGGATCATAATGTCGAAGGATACTACAACGCCATCTTCGAATTTGGCACCATTGCGCTAAAGTGTGTGAATATGCCTCTGCTGGAGCGAATGATCACTGACCTGTGGCCTTCCAAACGCCGCGTTGAGTATTATATCACCGGACTCAGACGCAATGACCTGGTTCAGAATGCGAATATCTTCCGCAAGGGATATGATTATGCCCTGAAGGGCGACGGAGACCGGGCTGTGCAGGCTGTCCGGTCTTATACACAAGGCGAGAAGGAATACGCCCTCAAACACGTACCGATTGATGTTTAAGTTTACAGTATTGCTTCAATTGGAAGACTATTATTTTCTGACAACGACGAATTAAGAGAGCGCCTTCCCTTGGCTTATCTTTGAAATGATAATATTGAAGTATGCCTTATATTGTTTACTATTGTGATTTCTGATAACCAAGCCCCCCGAATAATCAAAGGGCTTGGTTTCATTGGTAAAACGAGGTTCTATTTCTTGTCGTAATCCTCGAGCCAGCGCGGGCAGTGCGTTTCACACCAGGCTCTAGGACAGTACCCGGTGAACATTGCCTGAGCAGTTCCCGGATTGCCTATCGTACCAAGATAAAGATGCACGATGAAGAACGCCCCTATGACAAACACACCCATTGCATGAAGCATATAGCTCAGGCGTGCAATCACAGGAGGCAGTCCAGCGGAGAACCACATGAAAAAGCCGGATACGGCAATGATTGCTCCGAATACCACTACAAACCAGAAAAACGCCTTCTGGCCTGCATTGAATTTGTATACAGGCGGGAGATTCTTCGCCTCCCATAGATAGCCGCCTCCCTGAATGATCCATCCAAGGTCGTCTTTTTCAAATGCGCAATCCTTTCTCCACATGAAAAAAGCATTAACCAGCGACATAGTGAATATCACGCCTGAAAAGATGTGTATCCATTTGGCTGCGTAATATCCGCCGAACAAAGAAGGTATGACCTCCCATGTCCTGAACATGAAACCAAGTCCCGTTATGAGGCATATAAGACAACTTACAGCCAGAGCCCAGTGAGACAGACGCTCCACAGGGCTGGTCACCCTTATCATATCCTTGTTATTCCCTGACATGTCATTCACCCCCTTCATTCTTTTCATGAACCTTGTGAGGTCCTTTGATCAGGTAATGCAGCGCCGCGGCTCCTGTCACCGCGCCGATACCTATAAGGGTAAACGGCTTGAAAAGGTTTTTCCACAGTAGCACTGAAAGCGGAACCTTCGGGTTTTCAGGCAGTTTGTCATACACGGCGGGCGGCTCCTGAAGTACATAGACCACATGAGTGCCGCCTACGAACTTGTCGCCATAAACATTGGCATTGCCGCCAAGTTCGGCAACTCGTTTGTAAGCCTTCTTGAGCTGGGTATCCCTGTCCCCTATCGTGAGCGCACCTGTGGGGCATGACAGAACACACGAGGGCTTCTGCTCACCAGTAAGCCTTGTATAGCAGAGGTCGCATTTGTAGCATTTGTCAGTCTTGGCATCATACTTTGGAATCTCGAATGGACATGCAGCCATACAGGCCTTGCAGCCGATACACAGATCGCGATGAACTCCTACCGTGCCGAATTCCGTCTTGAAAAGCGCACCTGTCGGGCATGCCTTAACGCATGAAGCATCCGTACAGTGCATGCACCCGTCCTTGCGGAATATCCAGGAAAATTTCCCGTCCTTGTCCACATGCTCCTGAAAACGGATAAGTGTCCATGTATTCCACTGAAGATCTGGCGGATTCTGATACGAGCCCAGATTGCGCGTTCTGAAGGCGGGCAGTTCATTCCATTGCTTGCATGCCACCTGGCAACCCCTGCAGGCCGTGCATTTCGTTGTGTCGATAAGTTTTACGATATCAGGATAATTCATATTTCACCCCCTATGCCTTTTCCACGTTGACCATGAAGGCCTTGTATTCGGGGCAGAAAGTATTGGCGTCACCTACCGTTGTTGTAAGGAAGTTGGCGCTGTCACCCCCATCTTCTGGGAATAGCCATCCGTAGTTGAATGGCAGTCCTACCTGATGAACAGTTTTTCCATCAATCGTAAAAGGCACAAAGCGTTTGGTCACCATTGCAACACATTTTACTTCACCTCGAGCCGACGACACCTTCACTTTCTGGCCGTTCTTTATGCCCTTTTCCTTTGCCAGCACATCACCAATTTCTACATAGAGTTCGGGCTGCATCTCAAGAAGCCAGAGCTGCCATCTGGTAAGCGCGCCAGAGCACCAGTGTTCGGTGCAGGAATATGTGGTGCACACATATGGAAATTTCTCGCTTGCATTGGCAACATGGTCAAGGTCACATTTGAATATTTCAATTGCAGGATTATTCAACTGGCTGGACATAAGATTCTTCGCGAGCGGACCTTCCAGCGGTTCGTAGTGCTCGGGGAAAGGACCTTCAGCCATTGCAGGTCCGAATAAAGACCCAACACCATCGGCTTTCATGATGAATGGATACTTGCCGTTTTCCTTGTCAGCCTGGGGAGGCCATGGGCCGTCGGGAACATCTCCCACCCATTTCTCACCTGTCCATTCCAGCAGCTTGCGCTTTGGATTATACGGTTTGCCGTTAATATCGCATGAAGCGCGGTTATATATGATTCGTCTGTTTACCGGCCAGCAGAATGACCAGTTCGGGTAAAGCCCCAGCCCTGTTGGATCATCCTTGCCGCGCTTGGCCATCTTGTTTTCTCCATCCGCGCCAAAACTGCCTGACATGATCCAGTTTCCGGATGATGTCGTTCCATCGGCTTTCAGCATACCGAAGGTTGGTACAATGTCACCTTTCTTGAACTGCTTTTTAACTCCCTTGTCATCAATTTCGACATCGGCCGTCCAATGCCCGTTTATCTGTTTGGAAACCTTAAGAACATTCATGTTGCCGCTGCTGTCCTTGTAATCCCATTTGAGATTTAGGATAGGCTCGGCATTAGGTCCTCCTTCTTTGGCGTAAAGTGCTTTTAGCGCATCCAGCAGACGTATCTGAATATCACCGCAGGAGATGGCATCTCCTGGAGGAGTTGCTGCCTTATACTTCCACTGCACCCATCGTCCACTGTTACTCTGCGATCCTTCTTTTTCCATGGTAGCAGATGCAGGAAGAAGAAAGACCTCTGTCTTGATCTGTTTCGGATCGACCCCGGGGCCAAACCAGAATGAAGCTGTCTCATTGTCGAATATATTTGCGCATACCAGGAAATCCAGGTTTTCAAGCGCTTTTCTGGTTTTATTGGTGTTTGGAGAACTTACCGCGGGGTCAGTCGCGTACGCGAAAAGACCTTTTATTTTACCTTCAAACATCCTGTCAAAGAGGTGCAGCTGAGAATAATGCTTCCCATCGTCGAGCTTTGGCAGCCAGGAATATCCGAAGCTGTTCTCCGGTGTAGCGGCATCACCATATAGAGACTTGAGCCAGCTCACAAAGAAGTTGGGGTAATTCTGATAATAATTCGCCGACTGCTTGTCATTGCTTTTCGGTGTACATTTCTCAAGGTATTTCTCGAGTGTATCGAGTGAAGCTGTGGGCATTTTGAGATATCCTGGCAGGTTACCGTACAGAATGCAGTGGTCAGTGGAGCCCTGAACATTAGGTTCGCCCCTGAGCGCGTTTATCCCTCCGCCCGCTATTCCCATATTACCGAGAAGAAGCTGAATTATTGACATTGAGCGTATATTCTGGACTCCAACAGTATGGTGGGTCCATCCAAGGGCATAGCATTCTGTGCCTGCCTTGTCCGGAGCGCCCGTGGCGCTGTATTCCTCGTATACCCTCAACAGGTTTTCCTTTGATACACCGGTAATGCTTGAAACTTTATCCAGTGTATATCTCGAATAATGCTTCTTCATAAGTTGAAATACACAGTTGGGATCATTAAGCGCCAGGTCTTTCAAAGGGATGCCGTTCGCATCTTTCTGGAATGTCCAGGTATCCTTGTTGTACTTTCGCTTCTCAGCGTCATAGCCTGTAAAAAGCCCGTCGTTGAAGCCGAAATCCGGACTGACAAGGAACGAAGCATTTGTATAATTGACCACATAGTCATTAAACATTTTATTGTTCTCGATAATGTAGTTTATCATGCCGCCTAAAAAGGCTATGTCGGTTCCTGAACGGATAGGAACATGATAATCGCATCGCGCGGACGTTCTTGTATAGCGAGGGTCCACATGGATTATTCGCGCTCCATTGAGCTCCTTGGCCCTTAATATCCATTTGAACGCAATAGGATGATGCTCTGCTGCGTTGCTTCCCATAATGAGTATTACATCACTGTTTTTCAGATCGATATAGTGGTTCGTCATTGAACCTCTGCCAAACGACTCTCCCAGAGCCGCTACGGATGGAGAGTGTCAGACGCGTGCCTGGTGATCGATATACACCAGGCCCATTGCTCTTACTGACTGGCTTATCAGCCAGCATTCTTCATTATCAATATTTGAACTGCCGAGATGAGCGACACTTTCAGTACGGTTCACAAGTTCGCCCTTTGCATTATTGACCACAAAATCCTTATCGCGTGCGTCTTTTGTCAGACGTGCGATGCGGTTCATGGCCCAGTCCCAGTCTTTTTCTTCCCATTTGTCGCTCATGGGGGCTCGATATTGAACCTTGCGCAGACGGTATTTATTGGCCTGTGTCAGGTCAAAGAAACCAGCTCCTTTAGCGCAAAGAGAACCTTCGCTTATAGGATGTTCCGGATCGCCTTCAATGTTGAAGACCTTGCCTGTGTTGTTGTCCACGCTGCAAATAAGCCCGCATCCGACCGAACAGTAGCAGCAGACTGTCGTGAACTGCTTGGCCGCCTTGAGTCTGTTCATCTTGTTGAGCTCGGATGCATAGGCGCGTGTCGGGGCCAGATTAAGACCAAGGGACGCCCCTGCACCCACGGCCCCGGTCAACGCCAGGAAACCTCTTCGGGTAACTTCCATTACTTCCTCCTTGTATTATGCTGAGTAATATATATGTGTCTTTTTACATAATACTTGGGCCCCGGCATGCCGTCAACCTGAATCTAAAGGTAAGTAATTAATTTTAAAGGTTATTATGTTATTAGTAACATAATATTGAGTTATGTGATTTTTCATCCCCTTTTGCAGGAGACGGGGAATTCTTATTTCAGAATATTCCAAGCGGTTTCCGTCATGGGTGAATAGCCCTTTTCCTGCATCAAAACATCAAGGTGTATAAGACTCAAGGCCGCAACATCGGCATCAAACCTGGCCAGATCTCCTACTTTGTTGATTGTGATAAGATAACTGTGGCACGCTTCGCAGGTAAAAGTGGAATCGTGTTCACTGCCATCAACGAAGAAATATGTCATGGCCTTCTGGTCGGTGTTGCCGCAGGCCGGACAGATGACCCTGCTGAACTCCCAGGTGTGAGAACAACGCGGACAGTGCAACCAGCGTCTGGGAATACCTTCCTCAATGCGAGAAAGCATGGGCAGAGAACCGCAAATCGGACAACTTCCTTTGTCCCAGCTGAATCCTTCGATCAATTCACTCCATGAACGGGCTCGCTGCGCAAGAACTATACTCATGGCAGTCCGGAACATAAGCTCAATTATCTGCGGTTTGACGTCTGCCTCTATAGCTATGTTTTCAATCTGAACTGGTTGTTCTGAGTCACTTCTCTGCATGATCCCCGCAAACAGGCTGCGGTTTTTTAACATTATTGCCTCAAGCTTGCCAAGATCGCTCGCTAGCGTTGTAAAGCCTTCGGACATCGCAGGGATAAGTTCCTTAATAATTGAATCCCACGGTACATCAATAAAGAGATCATTGTGTCTGCTGAGAGATTCGCCCGCTTTGAAACGCTCTTCATCCAGAACACACGTTTCGTTTCCGGGTATCGATAGTGTCTCAACAAGACTTCGGCACTTCATTATTACAGGCTTAAAAGCCCTGATGACCTCCTTGTTATGCGGGTAGTTGTTGATCGCGGTATCGAAGTTATTCTTCAGCCGCGTCAGATTTTCACTCAATTTTTTCATGTCGTTACACTCCTTAATTTGCAGTTATTATGTTGAAAGCAACACATCATAAAGAAGGCATCTCCAGGTGTCAAGCATGTTGAAAGGATACATTAACGAACGGCCAAGCTTATAGCTCTTAATCCGCAATCCCAGCATTAAAGCCATTCTATATTATATACCCGCGTCAACTTTAAAGATTCAGATCATTGCGCAACAACTAATATTATGGTAAGTATAACATAATAATTTTATATATGAGGAGTTTAACAAAATGTTTTTCAAGATTTGTCCTTTTTTTCTGAATATTGAAACTTTACTATGTACCAGCCTTTACGGACTGCCTGTATTCTCGTAAGGCCATAGCCATTATCTAACATTAATTAAAGAAAACAATATTATGGAGGAAACAGCATGAACATCGGCCCCTATCCTATCGACGAATATCTGAACCTCGTGAAATCATTTCACGGCAGTCTGGCCCCGGGTCTTATCATCGGAGGTTTCATGGTAGATATGGCCATGCGGAACCTGCCTGAAGGAATATTATACGATGCAATCAGCGAGACTGACTACTGTCTGCCGGATGCCATACAATTATTGAC
>CAZEMO010000028.1:0-39917 GCA_964513375.1 uncultured Bacteriovoracaceae bacterium
CTTTTCAAGTCACCTGGAAAAATCAATTATTCATTATTAACCTGATAAAACCCTGATATATCAATGAGTTATAATAATATTTTTCAAACAACGAAAGTTGGCACGTTTCTTCCTATAGAAATTTGTAATTAAACAAAAAAAGCGGGAGGGTTAAGACAATGAAAAAAACAATCCAGACCTTGATCGTATCGTTCTTTGTGGTTCTTATAACAGCATCTTTTGCATTTGCAGCGAATGCCGTAACAGGCGGCGGAAACTTTCCGTATTTCAATCTTGGATGCCTTATCATGGGCGGGTTGACAATAGTATCTCTTAAACACAGATATCCCAAAATGTACCTGAGTGAGGCAATCGGATCATTCGCGCTGTACTCAGTTATGGTTGCACTGTTCACGGCACCGGTGATCGAATCTGTTAAGACCATCGTAAGCTGAAAGGCAATCCTTAAAGCGTAGACGGGAATGATATCCCGTCACATGCCATAAAGGTCAGCGGATAAAGGGGGTAATGATTATGAAGAGTTTATCAAGAGAAAGAAAAGACAAAACGACACTTAACAGTATAGTGATGATAAGTGCATGGGGTATCATAATAGTTATCTCGTCTTTTATATTCATGTATGTCGGCAGATGGATAGATGTGAATTTCAATACCGAGCCGGCTTTCATGATAGGCATGCTGTTCCTGGGGATATGCCTCTGCATATTCAGGCTTTATAAAGAAGGGGTTGAAAAGACCCAGAGAATATACAGGCTGGATAGAACTGCCTAGGAATACCATGAATGCTATTCTTAAAATAACAGGAGCCGGGTCGAGTGAAAGAGATTCACGATCCTGCTCTGAAAATATAAACATCAAAACGAGTTTTAACCTTTCCATCTCTTTTCCCTGTTCCGGGGGTTGCCGGTTTTAGCATTAGCCGAAGGCGGCAATTACCCGGAATAGTTTTTTTATCTGTTTAACTCTTCTGCAATAATTGATCTTCCTGAGGATGAGCTGCAGCTATCCGGATTCAGAACCGGATGCCGTTCGAATTTAGTAAATCTACTGTGTGAATGAAGGATATGAGTTCCTGGCACATATACTTATTAAATAAGCCCTGCTGTAACTTCGATTTTGCATATTGAAGGAATATTCAGAAAATAAAAGGAAATCGATGAAAATAATAGTTGTACAATAACAGTAAAGATTATCAAAATCAGAGGCCTTGGCGGATACTTGATGTCAAGGGTTTTAATAAAAAACTGCCAATCCCAAGAACTGCTAGGGAAATTATAATAACTAATTGAAATAACAGAGCATTGCAAATTCATTTTTATGTTTTGTCAATCGTTCGCAATCAGGTTTGACGTTTAATTTATCCTGGTACAGTATCTCATTTACATCAAGTCGTTTCATCTTGCCTTTTTAATTTTTTTTAGGGGAGTAAATTTTCATGTTCAGTTCTGCGAGCGCAAGGGGTGTTCTTTTTGACGGCATTGCTCCGTCCGAACAGGCACTTTTTGATCAGATAGAAATCGAAGAAAGAGAGGGCTCTGTTTTTGTAAAGTGTCCGAACCTCTTTATTCAGCAGCATGTTAAGCGCACTTATACAGACAAAATCAGGGAAGCATTTGGAAGAGATATCGAGTTCATCATTTCGGGGAAATCCAATGAAGCTCCAAAAACGGTAAAGAGGCCGGTTCAGATGATGCTTCCTGAGTCGTCACCCATGGCAGTGGGGGTAAACCCCAAATATACTTTCGATAATTTTGTTGTCGGGAACTGCAATTCATTTGCCTTTCAGGCTGCACAGGCTGTCGTGGAAGAAGGGACCAGGTATTCACCGCTTTATTATTATTCCGATACCGGACTGGGAAAGAGCCATATTGCACATGCAATCGGCAACGGAATAATAGGAAGGAAAAAAGGGGTCAAGGCGAAGTACACGACCGCCCAGGACTTTTCACAGGAATACGTGTATGCAATCAGAAATGACTGTCTCGATAAGTTCAAGAGAACCTACAGATGCGGGCTGGACCTCCTGTTCATAGACGATGTCCACGTTTTTTCAAGCAAGGAAAAAACTCAGATGGAGGTGTCTTCGTTGCTCGATGACATCATGGCTCTGGGAACACAGGTTGTATTTGCAGGATACAGACCGCCGGGGACAATACAGCAGATTGACAAAGGGCTCAAATCGAGAATGTCTTCGGGGTTGATGATACACATCAAATCGCCGGATATTCTTACGCGTTCGGCAATAGTCAGGGCAAAGGCCGGTGCCGAAAACATCATAATGCCTGAAGAGGTTGTGGAATTCATAAGCGGCACTGTTGTAAGCAATATAAGAGACCTCGAAAGCGCTGTAATGACGGTTATAGCGATGGCGTCGCTTATGAAGCGCGAGATAAATATGGATATCGTGCATGAGGCGCTTGAAGGCACCATCACAAGAAGGACTCGCATAGATATTCCATTTATCATGGAGGTTGTTTCAAGAAATTTCGGCATTGATAAAGATGCCCTTGTGTCGCCTTCACGGAAAAAGGATATTGCCTATCCCCGGCAGATTGCGATTTTTCTCTGCCGTCAGTTAACAAGGGATTCATTACAGACAATAGGAGAGGCCTTTGGGAGAAAACATTCATCCGTCATTCATACGCTTGAAGTCATGGATGCCCAGTACAGAGACAACCTCAAGACGAAGAAGGAAGTGGATTTTATTATGGAAAAGATAGAGGCGGGCGTCTGATCCCTGAAAGCAGGGCATAATATAATTGCATCCCGTTGAGGTTTTTTTTGAATAATTTGTTGATTTGACTTTTCAATTGCCTTCGATTCTGTCTGTCAGCACATCGACTGCACAATTTATTTACTCACTTCAAGGTCACTTGGAAATCTGTTTCAAATTAAGACCCTTCAAGCTTTTTTTCAATAAAATTGTTCCTCAATGCCAGTGGAAATAAGGCCTGAAATACAAATAAGAAATCGAATGTTTTGCTGTCATTAAAAGCTTAAGTAATGCCTGTTCTGTCCGATAAAATAGTAATCAGTATTTTTCTGAAAAAAACCCAGGTAAGGAGAACGAAATGGAAAGCATGCATCGTTGTTCAGTAAAAGAATTTGTAAAATACATCTCGATTATACTTCTTTCTTTTATAGCATTTATGCCGGCATGCGGGGGCGGTGGAGGAGGTGGCGACGGCGGACCCAGTGATGATCTGTCCATTGTTTCTACAACTCCTGCCGATGGCGCAACTGATGTTGACGTTGCGACAACAGTGCAGCTTGTTTTCAATACTCCGGTTGACCCGGCCACTCTTGAAAGCGAAGATGCAGGATCCTTCGTTGACAGTGAAGGGGATGACGTTGATCTGGAATTGAGTATAAGCGGCGACGGCAAGACAGTGACGCTGACGCCTCGTGAGCCGCTTGACTACGGCGAGACATATACACTTACGCTTTATGCAGGCGTTGTAAAAAACACTTCCGGCAAAGGTCTTGTATCGGATGCCAGCTTCAGCTTCACGACAGAGGCTCAGCCCGAGTCGTTCAGCGTTTCATCAAGAACTCCAGCCGCTGATGCGACAAATGTTTCCATAAGCTCTACAATAGATGTCATATTCAATATGCCTCTCAATCAGTCAACCTTATCAGCAGCCACTTTCAACGTCACGCACGGCGGCGGTACTCCTGTTCCCGGCAGTATTACGTTCCCAACGGCTTATACTGCAAGATTGACGCCATCGGCAGACCTTGCTTATGGGACAACATATACGGTAACGCTGACATCGGGCATACAAAACCAGCTGGGGCAAGCGCTTGCCGGACAGTCATATAGTTTCAGTACGGCTGTGGACCAGGATGCGCTCACTGTCGATGATACAACACCGGATCCGGATGCGACCGGTGTAGAGGTTTCGACTTCAGTTGTTGTATTATTCAATCAGGAGATCGATTGGAATACCGTCGACAATAATACATTCGTTGTAAAAAATCATGAGACTGGTGTTCAGGTAGAAGGAAGATTAAATACAGACTATAAAACTGTAGTATTTACACCGAACTCTCCCGGCCTCGGTTATGGAACACAATATGATGTAAGCATAACAACGGGTCTGCGGAGTCATGAGGGCCATGCCCTGTCTGCGGAATACGATTTCAGTTTTACTACTGTTGACCCGCCCGTAAATTTCTATGTTGAGAGCAGTGTACCTGCCGAAGATGCCACCGATGTGTCAGTAAATGCGCCCATTATTATAACGTTCAATATGGCGGTCGATATAGACACGGTGGTATATGACAGTTCTTTCAGTGTTTATGAACAAGGTGCAGCATCCCCTGTTGAAGGCACAATTGCATTTTCCCAGCAGGATACGGTCATGACCTTCACTCCGTCTGAAGCGCTCTCAACAGAGACTCTTTATGTAGTTAATCTGACCGATGATATTGCAAGTGCTGTAGGGGGACTTCCTCTGACACTTGAAGAGATCTGGTTCACTACTTCAGCCGCAACGCACAACAGCGGAGATCCTGATACGGGATTCGGCACTGGAGGACTTGTAAGGCATGATATCGAAGATGCCGATTATGCTTCATCGGGGGCTTTATTTTTGATGGCAAACGGTAATATCATTTTAGGAGGACAAAGCTCCGCTGACTCAAATGATGACTTTGCTGTTGCATTAGTTAATGCATCAGGTATTTGGCAGGGATCGGTTTCAACGCATATTGCCGGTAGTGATGAATCAGAAATCAGCAACCTTGATAATCAAGATGACAACCATCTGATTGCAGCCGGAAACTGGACTGACACCGACAGTGACGAGAGGGTTCCTGCTCTAGCCAGATACTCCAGTGGTGTGCTTGATCCAACCTTCGGTTCGAGCGGGCTTGTTATAGAGCCTTTTGCAGACCAGGGTTTGAGGGAATTAAGCGATATGGAGGTACTTTCAAATAACAAGATACTGACTACCGGTATTTATTTCAGCACCAGTTCTCCCAATTATAACGGCTTCCTCGTCCGCTATACTGAAGACGGCGCTCGTGATGCATCGTTCGGGGTGAACGGTCTCGTTATTGTAACCTATGGAACACACAATTATGCTTCAAGGTGCTTCGACATCCGCAGCAACGGGAAGATCGTCATAGGCGGCGTATATACTGAGGATATGAACACCTTCTACTATGTTCTTGCCCAGTATAATGATGACGGTACTCTGGATACCAGCTTCGGAACCAACGGATTTGCCGTTTCCGATATCACCTTTACGAATCCCGATGATATGAGCGGTGATATAATTCTCCAGGACGACGGAAAGATAGTTATGACAGGAAAATATTCCGACGGATCGAAACTGGTATTCCTGGTAGCAAGGTTCAACAGCAACGGGTCGATTGATACTTCATTCGGCACTGATGGTATAACCACTACGGAGATTGGCACCGGTGACGCACAGGCCTGCACCCTTGCAATTGACAATACCGGAAATATAGTCGTCGCGGGGTTGTCAAAGAACGGCACAAACAACATGCTCGCTCTTGCAAGATATACTTCTGAAGGTGACCTTGACACCGCCTTCGGCACCGGCGGAATAGTCACAATGGATACCGGAATGGGAACTTCCAGTTCCAGGAGCATGAAAGTCATGATACAGCCTTGGGACAATAAGATAGTGGTAACTTGCAGGGGCAGCAGTGGCGGTTCAGGCCAATTTGCAGTGGCCAGATTCTGGTCATAAAACGAATGTAGCCTTTAAAAAATTCAATGACGGTTCCGGCGGTCTTTAGGAACGCCGGAACCGTTTCGTATTTCAAATAATATTCTCAGTATCGTTGACATGATCCCTGTCAGAGAGTAAAAGAGAATGAACGTTCGTTCTCTTCAGTCAATGAAAAATACTTTCCTCGGGAAAGAAAACATTTTACGGAGGTTTATTTATGAAAATACTTATTCTTGGCGGCGCAGGAGATATGGCGGTGGATGTCCTTGATGAACTGGGCAGGGAAAAAAAGGTCAAGCTGATAACCATTGCTGACCTCAATCTTCAAAGGGCTAACAAAGAGGCAGCAAACAGGGGCAAGCCTTTCACTGCATGCAGGCTTGATGTAAATGAAAGTGCAAATGTAATTGAGCTTATGAAGCAGCATGACATAACACTTGGATTTGCAGGGCCGTTTTACTATTTTGAAAAGAAAATTGCTGAAATGGCTATCGAAGCAGGCAAACCCTATGTATCAATTGCCGATGACTATGAATCCTATCTGGATGTCATAACCCTTGAAGAGAAGGCAAAGGAGAAGGGCGTACACATACTCACCGGCTGGGGAAATTCTCCGGGCATGACCCAGGCCCTTGCAAAGAAAGGCTACATTTCCATGGATGAGCCCAAGCGCATAAACGTTCATTGGGCTGCAGGCTCCAACGAAGCGGCAGGGCCGGCCAACCTGACGCACCTTTTCAATATCTTTCAGGGAACGTGCAGGCAGACTATACGGGGCAAAGAGGTCGAGGTCCCGTCTGGCAGCGGCCGGAAGGTCGTAAAATTCCCGTTCCCCATGGGAGAACTGCCGGTATATTATACAGGCCACGGTGAGAGCGTATCGATGCCGCGCAACATGCCCGGCCTTATGGAAGCAACCCTTCACGGAGGCGTCCAGCCGGCCTATATCCCGCTTCTGGTAATGGGGCTCAGCAAGCTTGGCCTTATGAACACGCATGAAAAAAGAAAGAAACTGGCAAACTTCTTCCATAAGATAGAGAGCATGTTCGGTGCGGGCGGCCTGGATAAATCCGTAGGCCGTGTTGATGTTTACGGAATAGACAAAGGAAAGACAGCACATCGCACCTATACATATATAGGACACATCGGCAAGATAACCTCGATTCCCTGTGCCACTGCCGCACTCTGGGAACTGACAGGAAAATTCAAGAAAAAACCCGGTGGGGTCTATTCACCGGACAGGATTCTCGATAATCCCGATGATTTCCTGGCTGAGCTGATGCGCCGCGGCGTTGAAATATTCTTCTACGACGAGGGGCTGGATTAATATCCGGATATAACCGGAAGCAATATCAGTAAACCCGCATCCCGTTCGGGGATGCGGGCCCTTTAAGGAGATCGTATGCACTATGACCTTATCATACGTAACGGTATTATTGTTGATGGAAGCGGTAAGGAAAGATTCATAAGCGATATAGCAGTCAAAGAAAGGAAAATCCAGGAGATCGGAGACCTCACCGGCGATACCGCTGAAAAGGAAATTGACGCATCAGGAAAAGTGGTATGCCCCGGGTTCATCGATATACATTCCCATATCGATTTTGCTGTGGCCGGAGAAGGACATGCTGAGAAGCTTAAGCCGCTTATCATGCAGGGTGTTACGACCGTAGTCGGCGGCAACTGCGGGTTTTCCAGCTGCTGTGTCCCGGAGAAGAACCGTGATCTGACCCTTACCTATCTCGAAAACCTTTCAGGCGAGTCGCAAAAGGAGATAGTTGACTGGCATACGCCGGATGAATTCTTTAATAAGCTTGAAAAAAGAGGGATACTGCTCAACCTGGGCACACTTGTCGGCCACGGCTCTCTGAGGGTGGCTGCGTCCGGCCTTGTTACGAGGCTTCTGGAAAAAGATGAGATGGTGCTTCTCGAGAGATATCTCGACGAGGCAATGGAAATGGGATGCCTCGGAATGTCAACCGGGCTGCAGTATTTCCCCGGGCTTCAGAGCGATACGAACGAACTGACAAGGCTTGGAGCTGTCCTGAAGAAAAGGGGCGGCATATTCACCTCGCACATGAGGAGCTATTCGCACACAATCGACAAATCGATCGACGAGGTAAGCGAAGTCGGGAGGCGCTGCGGCATACCTGTTCAGATATCTCACCTCTACTGGCAGCCTTATACGAAAGGTCTCGGCTGGATAACGAGAAACGTGATAAAGCTGGGTTCGTTCGCGTACAACAGGCTCAACATCCCCATACCAATAGAAAAAGGGCTTACTAAGATAATTGGGTTAATAGACGAACAGCGCCGCCAGGGCGTGGACGTTGCCTTCGATCTGGTGCCGACATCTCAGGGATTTACCGAACTCTTTGCATTTCTGCCTCCTTATGTGTCGCAGGGCAGCAAGCCTGAGGCGCTCGAAAGGCTCAAAGACCCGTCTTTCAGGAAGAAGGTGCTGTATGACATATTCAATGTGGAGCCTGACTGGCCGCACAGGGACGGTGCGACATGGTCCTTCAACTACCTGAAGATGACCGGATGGGAAGGGCTGCGCGTCATGGCGGTCATGAACCCAGAGAACCACTGGATGGAAGGGCTCACGTTCGAGGAAATCGGAAAGTCGATCGGCAAAGAGCCGTTCGACGCACTGTGCGATCTGATGATAGAGGAAAAGGGCCAGGTAATGGTATTCCATACGCCGCTCAAGCCGGACGACCCGTTTGCGTTCAGATCCATGTGGCTGGGGTTCATGCACCCGTATTCGGTTCCAGCTACGGATACAATTCTAAGGCCGATAGGCAGGCCCGCTCATGTATTCTATGACTGCTTTCCGAGGTTCATTTCATTCTTTGCAAGGAAAAATCCCATGATGAGCCTTGAAGAGGCGGTGAGGAAAACAACTTCGCTTCCGGCACAGATCGTGAGGATAAAAAACAGGGGCGTTCTCGAAAAGGGCGCTTTCGCCGATATAACCATATTCGATTTCGAAAGGCTCGGAACAGGGGCTAACTTCTACAAGCCAGACATATATCCTCATGGGATCGAGCATGTCATCGTAAACGGTACTCCGGTCTTATCTTCAGGGCAGTTCATGAAGGATGCCCTTGCCGGAGCGGTCATAAGAGGAAATCAATAAGAGATCATTAAAAGAGGTAAGAATATGCGCAATCTGCAAGGCAAAACAGCCATAGTAACCGGTGCGGCAGGCGGCATAGGAACACAGGTCGCAAAGATATTAAATGAAAACGGCGTGAAGCTCATGCTTACTGACATCAACCAGGTGGGTCTTGAAAAGACTGCGGCAATACTCTCCGGTTCAGTGGCCATCTTCAAGTGCGACATCACGAACAGGGAAGAGGTCAAGACCCTGGTGAGCGAGGCTGTAAAAAGCTTCGGAAGGCTCGACATACTTATCAACAACGCGGGTATTATAATACCGTCGCTGTTCGAGGATTGCCTTTTCGAAGATATAGAAAAGCAGCTCAGGATAAACTTCATGGGCGCGGTAACATGTTCGCACGAAGTGATCCCGGTAATGAAAAAGGCGGGCTCAGGTCATATTGTGACCGTATCCTCAATGGCTGGTCTGGTGCCCGAGACATACAGCTCCATATACACGGCGACAAAGTTTGCGCTCAGGGGCTTCAACCTTACTCTCGGAATCGAACTCAGAAAGCACAATATTGGCGTGTCCACGATATTCCCCGACTCTGTTGCGACACCTATGCTCCGCTACGAGGCCAGCCATGGCGGCTCGCCACTCACATTCCTTTCTCCGCCTCAGGAGCCTGTCATCATAGCCAGGGCCATATTGAAGGCGATCCTCAAGAACAAAGCCGAGATGTACTGTCCCGCTTCAACAGGAATTTTCTCAAAGGCCATAATGTGCTGGCCCTGGGCTGTCACGAGGATATGGCCTTTTCTTGAATTCATGGGGAAGAGAAACAGGCCTGCCGTTGAAAAGGAGCTCATGAAAAATATCCCCGAATAAACCCGGGGCAGAGGGATACTCATAACATCAGGTCAACTGGAGAATACGACATGCAGCCGACTTTTTTCAAACTTCCAATCGAGAAGCAGGATATCATTCTGGATGCTGCTGCCGAGATATTTGCAGAAATGGGGTACAGCGGTTCGAATATCTCGAGCATCTGCAGAAAGGCAGGGGTTTCAACAGGCGCCCTGTACAAGTATTTCAGGAACAAGGAAGCGCTTTTCCGTGCGGTCCTCGATCGCGGGGTGGGCATAATCCATTCATATTATGATAGTTTCGAAATAAGCGGCCGCCCGGTATTCGATTCAATCAGAGAAGTGTTTTCCCTCCAGACCTCGATGGCCGACAAATACCGCTCGTACCTTATTATATACATAGATATCGGAAGCTGTTCCATGAATGCCGTTACTGATTACATATCAGAGCGCATAGAGAATATCGGTCGCGATTTCTTCTATCATCTGATCGAAGAAGGGAAAAGACGCGGCGAGATAAACAAACGCATAGACAGCGTTCATGCGGCCTATATGATAGACAACTATGTGATGTTCAACGTATATTCCCTGGTATCCGAACACTACAGAAAGCGCTTTGACCGTTTTTTCAGCAGGGTCGGCAGGTTCTTAAGCCAGGAGCAGAAAGTGGATCTGATAATAAAATCATTAAGGATGTTTCTTGAATAACCTTGACAGAAAAAACTAAAGATATTTCATAATAATTGAAATCGTAAGCCGTTTCCTCAAGGCGGGAGGTTTGTATGTCAGGGATGATGAACACGCGGCAATATGAAGAAAGCCTCAGAAAACTGAAGCTCAATGTTTTCATGTTCGGGAAAAGAATAACAGACACTGTCGACAACCCCATCATACGCCCCTCCATGAATGCGGTTGCAGCCACCTATGAATATGCCTGCAGGCCGGAATATGAAGGCGTCCTTACGGCGACCTCTCACCTAAGCGGAAAGAAAATAAACCGTTTCACACACATCCACCAGAGCAGGGAAGACCTGGTTCAAAAGAGCAAAATGGGGCGCCTGATGGGCTCCCTTACCGCATGCTGCTTCCAGAGGTGTGTCGGTATGGACGCGATGAATGCTCTATCCATAACCACGCATGCGCTCGATGAAAAATGCGGCACTGAATACAACAGGAGGTTTCTCAGGTTCCTTGAATATGTCCAGGAAAATGACCTTGTCTGTGACGGCGCCATGACAGACCCGAAAGGAGACCGTTCACTGCCTCCTGGCAGACAGTCTGATCCCGACGCATTTCTGCATGTCGTCGAAGAGCTGCCCGACGGCATAGTGGTGAGCGGGGCAAAGGCGCATCAGACCGGCGCGGTCAACTCTCATGAAATAATAGTAATGCCTACTGTCACCATGAGGGAGGAAGACAGGAAATATGCGGTTTCTTTCGCCGTTCCGAGCGATGCTGAAGGGATCACATACATAATCGGCCGCCAGTCCTGCGATACCAGAAAACTGGAGGGCGCCGGCTTTGACAGGGGCAACATGTTCTACGGCGGGCATGAAGCGCTGGTGGTTTTCGACAGGGTGTTCGTGCCGTGGGATCGGGTGTTCATGAACGGGGAATATGAATTTACAACGCAGCTGGTCGAAAACTTCGCCGCCTACCACCGCCAGAGCTATGCATGCAAAGTGGGCGTAGGCGATGTGCTTATAGGGGCCGCCCAGACAGTGGCCGAATATAACGGTGCTGAAAAGGCGTCTCATGTAAAGGACAAGATAATCGAGATGAACCATCTGAACGAAACCCTTTACTGCGGCTGTATTGCATGCGCATCCGAAGGAAGGATGCAGCCGGGCGGGACATATCTCGTCGATCTGCTTCTTGCCAATGTGCACAAGCAGAACATCACACGTCTGCCCTATGAGATCGCAAGGCTTGCACAGGATATCGCAGGCGGCCTGGTTGTGACATGCCCGTCGGCAGAGGACCTTGAGTCTCCTGAGACAGGGAAATGGGTGGAAAAATATCTCAAGACAAAAGCAGATGTCCCGACCGAGCACAGGATGAGGATATTAAGGCTCATTGAAAATATTACCATGGGCTCTGCCGCTGTCGGGTATCTCACTGAATCCATGCACGGGGCCGGTTCTCCCCAGGCGCAGAGAATAATGATAGCCAGACTCGTGGACATGAAGAAGAAGCAGAAGATCGCTAAAGAGCTTTGCGGCATAGAAAAGGGCGATCAGGTTGATTTCTTAATAAATTAGATCCGATTTGATAAAGTCTCCCAGGAAGATATGATGATATATTATACATTATGAGAGGCCTCACAATAAAAACTGAATACATGTCTTTCAAAAAAAATAGGGTTAGACCATATGGTCTAACCCTATGGAATTGTTTGGCGGTCCCAAGGGGATTCGAACCCCTGTTACCGGCGTGAGAGGCCAGCTATACCACCCTTTTCCCTGTTTACCCTGAATTACCACAACAACCTATAATATGACTATATAAGCCTGTTTGAATAGAATGGCATTAACTTGACATTACTTTTAATTACTTGTAAATAGTTTTAAACTGTTGGGGATAGTGTTGGGGATAGGAGGTCAGACATGCCAAAGCAGGTAAGATTTAAGACAAGGTATCCGGGGGTTTATTATATCATTGGACAGGGCCAGAAGGGTGAAGAGCGCATTTATTATATAACTTATCGAAAGAGCGGTAAGCTCATCGAGGAGAAGGCGGGCAGGCAGTACCAGGATGATATGACGCCTGCTCGTGCTAATAGCATACGGTCAGAGAAAATAGAAGGGAGACAGTTACCCAACACCGAACGCAGAGCAGAAGAACAGGCTGCAAAGCTTGCAGAAGATTCAAGCTGGTCATTCAATCGACTCTTCGGAAGTTATATCAAAGAGAAATCCATTACTGATGAGAAGGAGATTGTTGATAAAGAGATTAAGGATGACGACCTTGACAAGATCATTGCCGAAATGAGGTTTAAGAAACCTGCTCAAATAGACATATCGAGATACAGGAAGTTCATACAGAAACCCCTTGGAGATAAACAGCCTCAAGATATCGTATCACTGGACATTGACCGGATTCGCATTAAATTGGGCAAGACGAACAAACCGCAAACGGTCAAGCATGTACTTAACCTGATAACAAGGATAGCAAGCTACGGACGCAAGAAGGGCCTCTGTGATGGCCTGAGTTTTTCCGTACAGAAACCTCGTGTTGATAACACCGTGACCGAAGACCTGTCACCTGATGAACTGAGAAGGCTTTTAATGGCGATAGAGGCAGACACGAACCGGACAGTAGCAAACATGATGCTTATGGCATTGAATACAGGTATGCGGCGCGGTGAGCTTTTAAAGCTGCAATGGGATGATATTAATTTCAATACAGGCTTCATAACGATCAAGAGCCCAAAAGGCGGGCGTGATGCAATGATACCGATAAGCCAGAAGGCCAAGGAGCTTTTGGAAGCCATCAAGAGAACTGAGAGCCCCTTCATATTTCCCGGAGATAAAGGGAATCAGCGCGCACAGATATATCATGTCGTGACAAGAATTAAGGAAAGGGCAGGTCTGCCCAAGAACTTCCGCCCTATGCACGGATTAAGGCACGCTTATGCTTCAATGCTGGCTTCATCCGGTCAAGTGGACATTTATACCCTGCAGAAGCTCATGACCCACAAGGATTTCAGGATGACGCAGAGATATGCACACTTAAGGGATGACGCCTTGAAGAAAGCATCTGGCATTGTCGGTGACATAATGGATAAGGTTATAAAAAAACAGGGCATGAAATAAAGGCATGTAAAGAAATCTTGACCTTTTCACCTTCATGGCAATATACACGTATAGCGGAGGTATATTATGTTAGCTATAAGACTACCGGAAGATATTGAAAGCCGACTTGATGCCCTTGCAAAGAGGACAGGCCGGACAAAGACCTTTTATGCCAGAGAGGCGATACTTGAACATATAGAAGACCTTGAAGACGCCTATGTCGCACTTGACAGACTTAAGAAACCTGCAAAGCGGATGAGCATGAAAGAAGTGGAGCAAAAGCTTGGCCTGGAAAGCTGAATGGGACGAGCGGGCTTTCAAGGAGCTTTGTGCGATAGATAAACAGACCCAAAAGAATATCCTGAAATACCTCAAGAAAAAGATACAAACCGAAGAAGACCCTAGACGTTTTGGTGCACCATTACACAATGACCTTGTAGGCCTTTGGAAATACAGGATCGGCGATTATCGTCTCATATGCAGCATTGAAGATAACATGCTTATCGTCCTTGTTCTCAGGGTAGGGCATAGACGAAATGTCTATAAGAAAGTGTTATCGATGAAAGGGAAATACTGAAAGCTGTATGAAAACATTCAGGGGATAGGTATCGCAACCGACAAGGCGGGCCTTCCTGACCCGCTTTCCGATGGGTGACTTCAGGGCACGACAGGAGGCACAGGTTGGATAAGAAACGAAAGAATTGGAACGACCTTCTTGAAGAGGGATGGACCGAGGAAGAAATTTTTGATGCTGTATTCTCTGAAAAGTTATTAGTCCACAATACAAAAGATAAAAGTCCGATCAATCCGATTAAAGATAAGTTGCTGCATATAAGTTCACAGATATTCGGCGCAATAAGTAACTTTCCGGAAATCCCGCAGGGTGATGACAACCAGAAGATGGGACTCGAACAAACCCTTCAGAACTATAATGAGATAAAGGAAATCTTGAATGATTTATTGAAAAACTCGCAAATCCAGACAGCGGAAAAACTGGTGGAATGGTTAGGCGAGTGCGAAACAAAAACCTGGGAAAGAGAAGGCTTTGATATTTATCACATGGACCTGTTTGATTTTGATGCCTTCTATAAATCCATCATATCCATACTGGAGAAGTGTTTATTTGAAAAGTCTGGCCACCCTTCAATCATAGAAAGAGAACCATCAAATCAGGATCAGATAAGGAAGGAATCAGAACTGCCCACATTCATTGCAAGGAATCCATTTTTTATTGATGATACCCGGTTGAGAGGAAAAGAGTTGAAAGGCAAAGAGGCAATTTGCAAATATATAAACATAAGCCCAAAAAGTTATAATACCCTCGAACGCTTTAGAAAGAATGAATCATTGCCCGTCCGATCTTATCCAGGGAAAAAGGGAAGAGTATATGCTTTCACATCGGAGCTTGATTTATGGAGAACACGAAAATAGCTGCATCCACATAACAGGCTCTTTCTTAAAAAACCTGATTTAGCCAGCATTTCTGAACATCCCAAACTAAAAATCTGCTGTATCCGAGATATATCCAGCTGCATCCAGCTGTTTGCATATGACTTAATATGCATATAAATGCTCAGGCAACCTCATGAACGATTGAGGAATAACAAAGAAAGGGGTTGCGCTTATGGAAACAATAAATCAGCTAAAATTTGTTAATGACAAAGAGGCTTCAGAAATTACTGGGCTTGCGGTTCAGACTTTAAGAAATTATCGCATGATGCGCAAAGGTCCCGCTTATTCCAAGGTTGGTTCAGCAATCCGATATTCGGTAGATGATTTGAAAACCTACATGACAAAACACCGGATTGAACCTTCACTGGAAGGGTAGCCATGAACCATTGTATAGACGCACCCCGACCGATGGTCTCGGTTCGGGGGATGAAACAGAAAGTTAACGTTGATGAAAATATACTTACCCATCCTGACAAAAAAGTCAAATCACCCCTACGATCAATAAGGTTACATTGTTTAAGCTGTTGTGCTGGATGCGTAGGAGAAGTTCGTTTATGTACGGTCACTCGGTGTGATCTTTATCCTTTCCGGTTGGGCAGTAATCCAAATCGGCGCGGTATTGGCAAAAAAACCCCAACTCAACACCGTATTTTAAACGAAGATGGAACAGGCCTTATAGAAGCGTCAAGGCGTACAAAGCAATAAGAGAAATCAAATATGACACAAACAACTCCAAGAGTTATTTTTAATCTTGAAGGGACAAAGGTAATGAATGCGGACAGGAAAAAGTCCCTTTCCCTTGCTCATAAAGTCTTGAGCGATATACTTAAAGCTCCGTTATCCCTAAATGAAACCCGTATAATGATTGCGATCCATGACAAGACACTTAACTTCGGAAAAACCATTGACATTCTACCCATCAGCCAGATTTCAGAAATAACCGGAATTAATAAGGGGGATTGCAGCCGAATCATCAAAAGGCTTCACAGTTTCGGGATGATAATAAGGTTGGGTAAGACAATTACCCTGGTTTGCGATACCCCAAACTGGAACATAAAAAGGGATGGAACAAGGAGCGGATGGCCTGAAAGAAAGTTGAATGTGGTACCAACAAATGAAGAAATTGATAAATTGGTACCATCACCAACCGATGTTGGTACCATCACCAAGAAAAAGTTGGTTGCGGAACAGGACTCAGTGGATACAGGGGATTCTTCAGGGGATTTAATCTCTTCGTCCGTATCCCAAAATCTCAATTTCCCAATAATGTCTCAATCTATGGCAGATGCAATTCCTCTGACCCAACAACTTTATGACCAGATAAAAGAATTCGATCCTAAGTTCAAAATCAGATCAAGGAAAGGCATTGAAGGAAAGGAATGGCTGGGAGAAATGGAAAAGATTATCCGAATCGACGAAAGAAGTCCTGATCAAATCCGGCAGGTACTTAAATATATCGCAACTAGGGAACAAAACGGTTGGTGCTGGCAGGACGTTATATTGAGCCCTTCCAAGCTCCGGCAAAAATACACACAAATTCTTGCCCAGGTACAGCGTAAAAAGGGGAGTTTTGGTTTAAGCAATACTGTCGAGGATACAAAAAGGCTTATAAAGGAGATGGGGCTGTGAAAGAAGAAGATCATGATGTTTTCATAAAGGCAATAAACGTTGCATACATGCAGGTCAGGCAGCAGGAAATAAACCCCAAGGTCGCAGTAGCGTACTACATGAGATTAATAAAATATCCAATTGAGACCGTATTAGAGGCCATTGATAAGACACTTCTTGATAGCAATGGATTTTTTCCGACAGCTATGGACATAGAGAGGTATTGTAATGGCGAAGATTCCGACAGGGCGGAAGTGGCAGCATCAGAAATTGAGAGCGCTCCCCTTGGGAGATCTAACATTCACGACTCTTTTTATGTAACGGTGAATTTGACGAATTATCCACCCGACCCATTGCGTGATGAGGCACTCAGAAGGATGCCCCTGCCGAATGCATATAAAGACCGTCCATTCTGGCGCAAGGATTTCATTGCACTTTACCATTCGTTGGCTAAGGACACACACAGACATAACTATCTGGAACTGACAGGCAACAGGACGGGCTCACTTTCAAAGACTAAGCCATTTGCTCTTATAAGAAGGTAAACGTGAAAAAACAAAAAGAGACGAAACAAGTTATGAAAACAGAACTGGTATCTTCAGAGATTGAACAAATGAGGGCGAAACTTCTTGAGAAACCTGAACCCCCGGTAATCAAGATCGAAGATGGCATGCTTCAGCTTGATCGGGAGAACTCTATCAAGGCGGGCGTAACATTCGGTTATTCAAGTCCTAATGTTACCATATCCATGCTGACCGCCCTTGTCGGGCTCGATAAAGAAGCAGGCATAAAACAAAATCAAGTATCGGTTGCAAATCGTTACCTTGCAATGATGCAGGGGACAGAGCCGAAAGATCAGATCGAGGCCATGCTTACGAGCCAGATGATCGCAGCCTATGAGATTTCCATGAAGACCTGCGGGAAGCTTGAAAACTGCGAATATCTTGAACAGTACAACAGCTTTTCCAATACTCTTAATAAAACGATGAGGACTTTTGCAGCACTGACAGAGGCCCTAGCCAGATATCGGACAAAGGGGCAGCAGAAGGTAATTGTCGAACATGTGACTGTGAATGAAGGTGGTCAGGCTATAGTCGGCAACGTTAATGCCGGGGGGAGGGGCCATGGTGGAAATACATGAAACAACCCCTTGCAACTATCCGTTTTGGGATGTCAGGCGGTGCGGCGCAAAGACGCGCAAGGGTACATTATGCTGCGCACCTTCGATGAAGAACGGGCGTTGCCGAATGCACGGCGGGAAGAGCCCAGGTCCACCAAAGGGAAATCAAAATGCCTTTAAACACGGCTACTATTCGCGCGAGAGTATTGAAGAGAGACAAGCCATAAGGCGGTTTATATTGGAAACTCGCAATAGTATAAAAGAGGGTATAAAAAAATGTTGTAACTCCGACTTGATCTGACAGCTCTTTTTTGTGATTTTGTTTTATTATCCCTCAGAAAGAATAGTTCGTAGGTACTCTATACTCAATAAGCAAATGTCAGATTTGATCGGAACTAACACACTTATTTTCTGACCGCGATAACCTACGAATCCTTTTTCTCTGAATTCTTTGGCGAGTCGGGACGGGGCTCTCGATTGTACACTTCTTGTTCCCTGTCGTCGATCATTAGAGGATATTTCGGTTTCTTCGGAAACGCGAGCCAGGGATTTTTCGGCTTCTCTTGTTTGGGCTTCTCTTTCATAGCTTAAATTATTATTCCCTTCCTTAACCCCTGTCAAGGGGTCGGGGGCTTTACTATGTGCAGATGTCGCTCCTTGTCCTTGCGAATCATCGCGCTCAAGACTTTGAGCTTTTTCATTACCTCCGGCCTCACCATCAAACCCGAATATCGTCCTCTAACCTTTTCCGGTAAAATTAACTTCTTTGGCATAGCGCGTTACTCCTTTTAAATGGAAAAGAGTCAATCAAACGTGTTTTGAATAACATAATTTCATAAGCGTCTCCAGTGTCGCATCTTATAAAAAAACAAACCTGCCTGTGGGGAATAGTATGGGGACAAGATAGTTTAAAATGAAAAATGGTTAGACCATCTGGCCTAACCATTTGAAATTGTTTGGCGGTCCCAAGGGGATTCGAACCCCTGTTACCGGCGTGAGAGGCCAGCGTCCTAGACCCCTAGACGATGGGACCAAAAAAATTTGGCTGGGGGACCTGGATTTGAACCAAGATAGACGGAGTCAGAGTCCGTAGTCCTGCCGTTGGACGATCCCCCAGCGACAATTTCTTCTAGCGATTGGTCTTTTTCTTGTCAAGGTGTTTTTCCATTATCTTCATCATCCTTATGAAGCCTTTGTCTGCCTGCTTCTATAATCAGGTTGGCGGCAAAAACCCCTATGAAGATAAAGACCCATGTACCTGCCGAGATATTGAGATCAGGCTGAACTTTCCTGATGATGAAAGCAATCATAGCGGATATTATGATCGACACTATCATTGATATGCTCAGGTATTGCCAGTCAATCTTTAGCATATGAAAATAACCTCACAATGAATTAATTAATGGTTCTCAAAAAATCTTGCAGCAGGATTTGATGTGATTATAATTATATTAAAATAGAACTCGTTGGGAAGTGAAAATGCCTGCCAATCTTTCTCCAGACTATTATGAGGCTGAAAAGCGTTACAAAGAAGCCAGAACAAACGAAGAAAGGATTAAAGCGCTGCAGGAAATGCTTGCCGTCATTCCAAAGCATAAAGGAACTGACAAGATGCAGGCGGATCTCAAACACCGAATCTCAAAACTGAAGGAAGAGTCCCAGAAAAAGAAAGGCGCCGTAAAACAAAAGAGCATATTTCTAATAGATGCAGAAGGCGCCGCGCAGCTTGTTATCATAGGCCCGCCGAACACCGGGAAATCATCTCTTGTTGTAGCACTAACGAATGCAAATCCTGAGATTTCGCCTTTTCCTCACACAACGCATAAGCCGTTGCCTGGTATGGCCTTATTTGAAAATGTGCAGTTTCAACTCATCGATACGCCGCCTCTGAGCGAAGATTATGTCGATCCTCAGATGATTGATATGATCCGCCGTTCGGATATACTCGTAATCCTTCTGGACATAACATCCGATCTTATAGGCCAGTATGAGTATATATTATCCGAATTGGCGGCAAACAGGATTTTTCCTGAGGGAGTGGATTTGGAGGAAGGGACAAAAAAGCCTGTAACATTTAAAAAAATTATTATTCTCGTTAACAAAGTCGATTCTTCTTCACAGATGGATGATTTCAACACATTCACGGAGCTTGTCGATTTAAAAGCCCCTGCAATTCCCATATCTATTCTGAACAGTATAAATCTCGACATTTTTTTAAAGATAGTATTTGACCTCTCAGAGATTATGAGGGTCTATTCGAAATATCCTGGCAGGGAACCGGATTTGAATGAACCGTTTGTTCTGCCCAGGGACAGTACTCTTGAGGAACTTGCCGGCAGGATTCACAAAGATTTCCTGATAAAACTCAAGTTTGCAAGGGTATGGGGAAAATCCGCACACAGCGGGCAGATGATACAGCGTGACCATGTCCTTCAGGATGGAGATATCGTGGAACTCCATATATGAATTAGCTTTAAAATTTGATAAGTATTGAAAGATCAAACTTTAATAATTAGTCGAAAAAGCCCCCCTTTTTGTTTGACATGGGGGGGGTCTTATCCTATATGACCCCTACCAAAATCTTTATCACGGAGGCCCTGATAAGCAGAGATGACACAGCGCGCATTTCTTGAATTCGAGAATATCTCCAAGAGCTTTGGAAATGTTCGTGCTGTTGTGAACACCTCGCTCTCGATAAAGAAAGGGGAATTCTTCTCCCTGCTGGGTCCATCCGGTTGCGGAAAAACGACCCTTCTCAGAATGGTTGCCGGGTTTGAAAAGCCAGATACAGGAAGAATATACCTTAATGGTGAAGACATCACCGACCTTCCACCGAACAGGCGCAAGGTAAATACTATCTTCCAGAACTATGCGCTCTTTCCTCATCTCACAGTATGGGACAATATCGCTTTCGGTCTTAAGATCGAAAAACGACCCAAAAGAGAAATTGAAGCCGAAGTTGGCAGCATGCTGAAACTCATCCAGATGGAGGACCAAGCATGGAAGTATCCGGACCAGATAAGCGGCGGCCAGAAACAGAGGGTTGCTATTGCAAGGGCCCTCATCAAGAAACCAGAGGTGCTGCTTCTGGATGAACCACTTGCGGCTCTCGATCTCAAGCTGAGACAGCGTATGCTCATAGAGCTTGACCTTATTCATGACGAGGTAGGCATTACTTTTGTTTACGTTACACATGACCAGGGCGAAGCGATGAGCCTTTCAGACAGGATAGCAGTAATGGACAAAGGCGTCATAGAGCAGACAGGCGCACCTATGGAGATTTACGAAGCCCCGAGATCGAGTTTCGTGGCGGCATTCATAGGAGACACTAACTTTTTTGAAGGCAAGGTCAAGGATGTCATAAGCAGCGATTATCTCAGGATTGACATAGGTGATTTTCCTGATGTCGTGTGCTTCAACGACAAGCAGAGGAAGAAGGGAGACCTTGTCTATCTGAGCGTCCGTCCTGAAAAAATCCGCATATCACGTGACAAGCCTTCTGACGACCCGCTGCACAATACCGTTAAGGTGCATGTGGAAGATGTCATATATCAGGGTGCCATGACAAGGTTCTGGGTAAGCACTGGTGAATACCGCCTTGCGATAATACAGCAGCACAGCCGATTTCTCCTTGATGAGAAGCCAATACGCTGGAACGAGGATGTATGGATATCCTGGCATGCCGATGACGGTTTCATGCTGGAACGATACAGCGAATCGGACGAGGAACTTATGGGAGTTCCACCCACTTATGTCGGGGAGACAAACGGTGGCGAAGGTTAATTCCGGAAGAACAAATGAGTGGCTGCTGACGCTGCCTTCTCTGGTGTGGCTGTTCGTACTTTTCCTGCTGCCTACAGTTATGATTTTTGCCATTGCCTTCAAGCCTCCTGATATGTATGGCGGCTTTGCCCCCGGATGGACCTTGAAAACCTTGAAAGACCTTGCCCAGCCAAGTTATCCCATAATTATATGGCGCACCATTTATCTAAGCTTTATAACCACCGTCCTTTGTATTCTCCTGGCTGTACCTGCCGGGTATTGCATAGCTAGACTCAAGGGGAAATGGCGGCAGATATTCCTGCTGCTGGTTGTACTGCCATTCTGGACAAGCTTTCTGGTAAGGATATTTGCATGGAAGGTGCTGCTGCATCCTGATGGTATAATCAAGAAATCTCTGGTATTCCTGCATGTCATCGGGCCTGATACATCGCTACTTTACAATGCCGGAGCGGTGCTGCTCGTCATGGTCAACAACTTCCTGCCTTTCGCAATACTTCCAATTTATGCAGCGGCGGCGAAGTTTGATTTTCGTCTGGTCGAGGCGGCTCAAGACCTTGGGGCACACAGGTTTCAAAGCTTTATGAAGGTTTTTATCCCCGGGATATGGCGCGGGATTGTTACCGCGGTTCTGATGGTCTTCATTCCGGCTCTGGGCTCATACATAATACCTGATATCGTCGGAGGAACCAGCGGGGAAATGATCGGAAATAAAATTGCCCAGAGGGTCTTCACTGACCGTAATCTGCCGCATGCCAGCGGACTTTCTGCATTCCTGACTCTGGCGGTGCTTGTTCCGATGATAATCGTGCTGATTATGCAGAATCGAAAAAAAGCAGCCCCGATATTTGAGGAGGAGGCATGAAAAAAAGCAGGCTTCCTCTTATCATAACTATATTGTTGCTTGTCTTCTTTTATCTGCCCGTTATCGTGCTTGTTGTTAATTCTTTCAATGCAGCCAAATTCGGGAGTTCATGGGAAGGCTTTTCCCTTATCTGGTATCAGAAGCTGTTTCATCACCGCGAAATATGGGCAGCCGTTAGAAATACCCTTTTCATAGCATTCGGGGCAACCGTGCTGTCTGTAGTTATCGGTACGACCGCCGCACTGGCCCTGCACCGTTATCAGACAAGGCTTCAGAAGGCACATTATATGCTCATATATACTCCGCTCGTTATCCCGGAGATACTCATGGGCATCGGCCTTCTGCTGTTCTTTGTGGCGATAGGAATGCAGCTGGGGCTTTTCACCATAATGATATCGCATGTAACTTTCTGCATCAGTTTTGTTGCAATGGTGGTTCTAGGGCGTCTGCAGAACTTTGATTTCGCTGTTGTGGAGGCGGCTCAGGATCTCGGGGCAAGCTGGCCAACCGTGGCCTGGAGAATACTTATACCGCTTCTTTCTCCAGGGATAGTGTCAGGCGCACTCCTTGCCTTTACGCTTTCGATAGATGATTTCGTGATAACTTTCTTTGTGGCTGGTCCCGGTTCGACAACTCTGCCGCTTCGCATTTACAGCATGATCAAGCACGGGTCTCCGCCGCTGATCAACGCACTTTCGACAATATTGCTTCTGGTCACATTCGTGGCCGTAGTGATAAGCCAGAATCTTATGGAGGAGGATGAAACATGAGAAATAAAAGTAGTTTGCTTATGGTTATCGTTATTGTGCTTGCTGTAGTGCTGATTTATTTCCTGTTTGCAGACAGGAGGAATGGCAACGCACCTGTTGATGTCAACAAACAGGTATCTACCGAAACCCAACGGACAGAAAAAACCGAACTGTTTGTATATACATGGGCGGATTACATAAAACCTGAACTTGTTCAGCGATTCGAAAAGGAGAACAACTGCAGGGTGACAATAGACACCTTCGACTCAAATGAGGCCATGTATTCAAAGCTTAAGGCAGGTGCGACAGGTTATGACATAATAACGCCAAGCAGTTATATGGTTACTCTTCTGAAGAAACAGGATATGATAATCGACCTTGATCATTCGAAGATTCCTAACCTCTCAAACGTCGATCCTGATTATCTGAAGCTTTCTTTTGACCCGGCCATGAAATACAGCGTGCCGTACATGTTCAGTGTAACAGGAATAGGATATCTGAAGAGCAAGGCAAAGGATTTCAAACCGACCTGGGGAATTTTCGGAAGGAAAGACCTGAAGGGAAGAATGACAATGCTAAATGATATGAGGGAAACGATAGGGGCTGCCCTGAAATTCCTGGGTAAAAGCATAAACAGCACGGATGAAAAAGATCTCGAAGCTGCAAAAAAGGTAGTTATCGGCTGGAAGAAAAATCTGGCGAAATTCGAAAATGAGCAATACAAGACCGGTCTTGCCTCGAGTGAATTTTATGTTGTTCATGGCTATGGCGGTGATTTGATGCAGGTTCAGTCAGAGAATCCCGATATAGAATTCGCCATCCCCCAGGAAGGCACTTCTGTATGTTTCGATGATCTCATAATTCCCAAAATGGCAAAAAATGTCGAGCTTGCTTACAGATTTATCAACTTTCTTCACGATCCCAGAGTTGCAGCTGAAAATACGGAATTCATCAGATACCTTTGCCCGAACAAGGCGAGTTATGAATTCATCACCTCAGAAACAAGGAATAATCAGGCAATATTTCTGAAACCCGAAATCAGAGCAAAATGCGAAATTATAGACGACCTTGGCGATGATAACCAGAAATATACGAAAATCTGGGATCAGATAAAAGCTGCGCAGTAATTAATTTCAATGAGGCGCCCTCAAATTGAATGTTAAAGGGTGCCTCATTGTTTTACATATATTATCCGAGTTAGAATGTCTGAAAGATGCCTTCATGAAAAATTAACCAATGCGATTAATAAATTACCATCTAAAAACAGGCATTATTCAAAAAAATAAAGATAATCGAAGTAATATAAACAGATCAAGCATCAGCTGCATTATAAGGCTTACCAGAATTGATTATAAATGAAATTAGGACTTGAAAAAAAACCCCGACGGAACTATCAGTGTTAGCACTCGTCAAATGAGAGTGCTAACAAAAGAAATTAAAAACCACAATTAACAGGAGGTGTTGACTTATGAAGATCAGACCGTTACAGGACAGAGTTCTCGTCAAGAGGCTCGAAGAAGAAGAGAAGACTAAGGGTGGAATTATCATTCCAGATACTGCAAAAGAGAAACCCCAGATGGGGAAGGTGATTGCAGCGGGCAAAGGCAAGAAGACCGAGGACGGCAAGATTGTTCCGCTTGATGTCAAGGCCGGGGACAAGATTCTTTTTTCAAAATACGCCGGAACAGAAGTCAAGGTTGAGGGTGATGAGCTTCTTATAATGAGAGAAGACGACATTCTCGGAATAGTCGAGTAAACAGGAGGATTTGATCATGGCTGCTAAAGAGATAATTTACGGACAGGATGCTAGGGTAAGAGTTCAGAAGGGTGTTGATAAATTAGCAAATGCTGTAAAAGCGACACTCGGACCAAAGGGAAGAAATGCAATACTTGATAAAATGTTCGGTGCGCCTAATGTTACGAAAGATGGTGTAACCGTTGCAAAAGAGATCGAACTTAAAGACAAGTTCGAAAATATGGGTGCACAGATGGTTAAGGAAGTTGCTTCCAAGACATCTGATGTTGCCGGCGACGGCACAACCACAGCGACAGTCCTTGCACAGGCTATTTATGCGGAAGGCCTCAAATACCTCGCTTCGGGTATAAACCCTATGGCATTGAAACGCGGCATCGATAAGGCAACGGTTGTTGTTATCGATGAGCTAAAGAAAATGAGCAAGAGCGTTGAAGACAAGAAAGAAATCGAGCAGGTCGGAACAATATCTGCGAACGGCGACTCAGAAATAGGAGTTCTCATTGCCGATGCAATGGACAAAGTTGGAAAAGAAGGAGTTATAACAGTCGAAGAAGCAAAGGGTATGGAGACAACTCTTGAACTGGTTGAAGGAATGCAGTTTGACCGCGGATATCTTTCACCTTACTTCGTAACAGATGCAGAGAGAATGGAAGCTATTCAGGAAGACCCTTACATTCTTATCTATGACAAAAAGATCAGCAATATGAGAGATATTATCCCCGTTCTTGAGCAGATAGCAAAAGAAGGCAAGGGGCTCACGATTATTGCTGAAGATATAGAAGGCGAAGCCCTTGCCACACTTGTTGTAAACAAACTTCGCGGAACACTGAAGTGTTCGGCTGTCAAAGCTCCCGGTTTCGGTGACAGGCGCAAGGCAATGCTTGAAGATCTGGCAATCTTAACAGGCGGCCAGGTTGTATCTGAAGATCTTGGACGCAAGCTTGATTCAGTTACGGTTAAGGATCTCGGAAGGGCAAAGAGGGTTATCATTGACAAAGACAACACAACAATAGTTGAAGGCGCAGGTGACAGCTCCGCAATACAGGGCAGGATCAAGCAAATAAAGGCTCAGATAGAAGAGTCAACAAGTGACTACGACAGGGAGAAACTCCAGGAAAGGCTAGCAAAGCTTGCAGGCGGAGTAGCGGTTATCAAGGTCGGTGCTGCAACTGAACCAGAGATGAAGGAGAAGAAGGCAAGGGTTGAAGATGCTCTTCATGCAACAAGGGCAGCAGTTGAAGAAGGCTTTGTAGCAGGCGGCGGTGTGGCGCTTATCAGGTCGATCAAAAAGCTCGATGAACTCAAGCTTGACGAAGAGGAAAAGAACGGAGTCAAAATTATCAAGAAGGCGCTCGAAGAGCCTATGAGGCAGATAGCTGTAAATGCAGGCCTTGAAGGCGGAATTGTTGTGGAAAAAGTTAAGGAAAAGAAAGGCAATGTGGGATTCAATGCGCAGACAAATGTTTATGAAGATATGCTCAAGGCCGGAATCATCGACCCGACAAAGGTTGCGCGCTCTGCTCTACAGAATGCAGCCTCAGTTGCAGGCCTGATGCTCACAACCGAAGTGATGGTTGCTGAAATTCCTGAAGAAAAGCCGGCTCATGGTGGTATGCCCGGAGGCGGAATGCCTGATATGGGCGGAATGGGCATGTAATTGGATAAGAAATAAAAAACGAAAGGCCTGCCTTTTAAAGGGCGGGCCTTTTCTTTTTAGAGGAGTGCACCTTCAGGTTGTCTGACGGTTCCCTTTATCAGATTTCCTTCGATGATTCTTAGAAGATCCTTGATTATCTCTTCTTTCGAAATAATCCTTTTGTTCTGGTGAAGAACAATTACGCTTCTTAAAATTATTTCATTCAGAAGGCCTGCAAGAATAAACGGGTGAACATCAATAAGCTGGTCTGCATCCTGTGCTTCTTTAATCATATTCATTAATCTTGATTCGAGTTCACCGTAATCATTTATATTTTTTACTGCAAGACTTGAGCTGTTTTTTTTCCTTCTATTATCGTTGGTCTCAATTTCAGTGGTGAATACATTTATCAGATGTGAATTGTCTATATAGAGGTCAAGAAGCTTCAATACCAGCTGTTTCAATTTTTCGAGGGGGCTTATGTTTTCAAGGGAGACTTCGTTGTAAACCATTGTTATGTCTGAAATCACCTCGAAAATAAGGGCTGCAAAAATTTCTTCCTTATTCTTGAAGTGATTATATATCGTGCGTCTGTCAAAGCCTGAATAAACAGCTATATCCTCCATTGTTGTGCTGCTCATGCCTTTTTTCAAAAAGAGCTCTTTGGCAGACTTTAGAATTATCGTTCTGTTTCTTTTGATCTGCCTTTTTCTTCTAATCAGTTTTTCTCTAAGTGTATCGTCTTCCATGGCTCATCTTTATTATCCAAGTTTATTTTTTTGGTTCTAAAATAACTTTCAACCAGAATGCTATACAGATTCCAGTAAATCATTTCAATTAATAACTCATATTTTATGTAATGTTAATCATGCAGTATTCTTAACAAGCATACGCATCAGTGATTCATTTATAAATTGTACCTTCAACGGTTTTAAAACAAAATCATTGAAATTGAATCTCGCAAGCTTTTCTTTGACAGATAAAGTGTCATTGTCAATCAATGCTATTTTCTTTATGTCTGCTCTGATGTCTCTGAAAAGGGTTAAAGACGGTTCCCAGTGATGTGTGCTGTTACTCATATCAACAATGGCAATATCAGGGGCTTTGCCTTGCTTTTTTGATTCAAGGAACTGATTGGAAGCTTCATCGGAATTCGTTGCAACAATTGTTTCATATCCAAGCAGAGTGAGTATATCATCAAGGATCGAACATTCTTCATTGTTTTCAACCATTATTAAAATCCTGCCCAGTATATGATGGATGTCTTTGTTTGTATCCTCCTGCGTAATTGTCTGCTCTCTTGAAGCAGGCAGATATATTTCAAATATGGAATAAGAGCCAGGTTTTGAATGGACTGTCACCAACCCGAGGTGTTTGGATATAATTGATTTTACACTGTCAAGTCCGAGGCCTGACCCTGAAACGCTGGTTGAAAAAAATGGGTCGAATATCCTGGTGATTATTTCTTCCGGAATGCCCACTCCGGTATCCATTATTTTTATCTTTATATATTTGCCGTTGGCCATTGGCAGATTGCTCTCTTCGCCTATTAACGTATTTTCGGCGGATATTGTAAGTATCCCGCCTTCAGGCATTGCCTGCTTTGCATTGAGTACGATGTTGTAAATAACCTGCGATATCTGTCCGGGATCGATATCGACGAGCCAGAGGTCCGGAGCAAAATCAAACGTATATTTGACATTGGAACCTCTGAGAACAAAAGTTGTTGAATCTCTGATGATTTTCATAACAGACATCCTGACCTTTTCCGGATAGCTGCTTCTGAACAGGGCCAGCAGATGCTGAGAAAGCTCTTTCGCCCTGATGGAGGCTTTTTCCGTCTCATTAATACATTCCAGGAGCCTATCGTCAGTTGAACTGTATTCTTTTGCCAGGGCGATATTTCCGATTATGCATGTAAGGATGTTGCTGAAATCGTGTACTATTCCGCTGATAAGTATGCCCATGGTATCGAATCTCTGGATCTTCGAGAGCTCTTCCTCAATCTTGCGTCTTTCGGTTATATCTCTGAACACAAGCACCAAACCAAGCGGTTCCCCTTCTTTTGTACGGATTGGTGCGCCTGTTACTGCTACAAAATATTCAGTTCCATCTCTTGATATCAGGATGGTCTGACTGACCAGTTCGACAATAATTCCTTTTGTTATAATCTTGCTCAGAGGCTGATCACATCGCTCCCTCGTCTTTTCCCTGATCAACGGGAAAACCTCGAAAAGGTTCCGGTCAAGGGCATCATCCTGTTTCCAACCGGTAAGCTTTTCCGCGATTCTGTTCATTATCTTTACATTCATATTGAAGTCTGTAGTAATGACGCCATCTCCAATAGATCTTAAAGTCACCAGCAGTCTTTCTTTTTCAGAGGCCAGCATTTCGTGAGCCCTCTTTTTCTCTGTTATATCTCTTATAATAATGATCCCCGCAGGTTTGCCGTTGTAGGTGACCATTCTGGCCGTAGCCTCTACAGGAATTTTTAATCCGTTCTTATGTCTGAGCGATGTCTCAAAGATGCCGCTTATATCACCAGTATACATTCGTGATGAGTATTCCACCTTTGCTTTAGCGAGATCATCCGGATGGATGAAATCAGTGTAATGAGATTCAAGGAGTTCATCTGATGTGTAGCCCGATATTTCAGCCATACGCGGATTTGCATATTTTATTATCTGATCCTGATTAATTATTATTCCATCGCTGGCAAGCTCGACAAGATTTCGATATTTTTCTTCGCTTTCTTCCAGGGTTTTTTCTGTTATTTCCAGTGTTTCAATCGTTGAATTAATTGTTTCGGCAAGTTTTGCCAATTCATCATTTCCGCTGAGTGATATTCTGCTCTTGAGGCTTTTGGTTTCTTTTATCCGGATTATCCCGCTTGTTATCTTGTTAAGTCTCGAGAGGAGCTTTTTCTCAAGGAAGAAGATAATAATAAGCGCACAAATTATGCCGGTAATCATAATTCCAATATTGAAATAGAAGATTACTTTTCTGGCTTGATGATATGTGCTGCTTTGCATTTTAACCTTGAGAATCATCGAGGTCTTGCCGGACACATCCTTGATGTAGGTGTATCCGATTAGGAAATTTTTGCCGAGCCTGGATGTAACAGCTTGATTGGATTCAGCCAGCAATGCAGATGCGCTCTTTACATCCTCTGGTGTTTGCTTGTCTGAAATATTAAAAATATCGAGAGAAAGCTGAGTAATAAGAGAGAGCTCTTCCATATCTGTTTTATCTATGAAGTCTCCCATAATGAAAGTTCCGGCAGCAGGCCCTTTGACAAGAGAGGTCAGTACTGGTTTTATGGAGATTATCATTGGCTTTCCGGATGCCGTTATCAGGCCGGACATAGACTTGACTGTATTTTCCTTACCTGAAGGTTTCAGATTTGATTCAATGAATCCGGTGATTGAATTATCAACAGGCATTTCTTTCTTGAGCTTGGAATCATATAATTTGGAGACCTTGATCCGTCCGTTATTATCGAGAAGCATTATAAGGTCGATTCCTAGACCTGAAAATGTATTATCCATTAAGTTTTCTTCAACAAAACCGGGATTCTTTCCATTAAGATAATTATAGGTGTCATCCCAATATGCCCAGTCGTTAGCTGTCTTATCGAGGGTGGAAATCTTCTGATCAAGCGCCAATATAGCCCTTTTTATATTATCTTCCGCATACTTGTTTTCCAGATCTGCTATGTTTTTAAATAGTATAAGGCTGGAGGATATATAAATAACAGCAATCAGGCATACGCAGGTTATTATGATAGTTAAGAATGTGGCTTTTCTTACATACATAATATCCTCCATTAAAAAATTAACTCAAAGAAAAATATAATGCCAATTAGTTGAAATGCAATAATGCAGGATATGATTAAAATATCCAGACGCGGAGTTAAAGACTACAGTTCTTTTAAGCCCTGCAATACATTTTTCCCTCTGAAAACTGCATTGTCCCCCAGTTCCTCTTCTATCCGGATAAGCTGGTTGTATTTTGAGAGCCTTTCGCTTCTCGATACTGAGCCCGATTTAATCTGACCCGTGGAAAACGCAACCGACAAATCGGCAATCCATGGGTCCTCGGTTTCTCCTGAACGGTGAGACATGACAGTTGTATAGCCGGCTCTTCCGGCAGTAACAATTGTTTCCACGGTTTCGGTAAGGGTACCTACCTGATTGACCTTTATCAGGATGCTGTTTGCGCAGCCTTTATTTATACCCTCTGAAAGGTATTTTGAATTTGTGCAGAAGAGGTCGTCTCCTACAAGCTGAACTTTATTGCCCAGGGCATGCGTAAGGTTCTTCCATCCATCCCAGTCATTTTCATCAAGGCCGTCTTCAAGTGAAACTATGGGATAGTTGGATATAAGCTCTTCATAGAAACTGATCATTTGATCTGATGATTTTTTCGGTTTTGTCTCGGCTTCGAGTATGTATCTCCCGTCTTTATAAAAAGAGCTCGCTGCTGCATCAATGGCAATGGCTATGTCGATGCCTGGTTTGTATCCTGCTTTTTCAATTGCCCTTACAATTATATCGAGGGCCTCAGAGTTTGACTTCAGGTTCGGGGCAAAACCGCCTTCGTCTCCTACACCTGTATTGTAATTGAGTTTATTAAGGATCTCTTTCAGTGCGTGAAAGGTTTCGGCGGAATATCTGACGGCCTCTCTCATGTTCGGGGCGCCTGTTGGCATTATCATGAATTCCTGGATGTCAACATTGTTGTCTGCATGTTTTCCGCCGTTTATTATATTAAGCATGGGAACAGGCAGCTCACGGGCGAAAGCTCCGCCGAGATATCGGTATAAAGGCATATGCATGAATGCAGCGGCTGCTTTTGCGGCAGCCACAGATACGGCGGTGGTTGTATTTCCCCCGAGTCTGGATTTGTTAGCCGTACCGTCAATTTCAATTAAAAGCCTGTCAATGCCTGCCTGGTCAAGCACGTCCAATCCAATCATCTTAGGTGCAACTAGCCTGTTAACATTATCTATTGCCTTCAGGACGCCTTTTCCGGAATACCTTTTTTTATCGCCGTCCCTTAATTCAAGCGCCTCTCTTTCACCAGTGGAAGCCCCAGATGGTGCAGACGCTCTGCCAACATCTCCTGTGGAAAGAAACACATCGACTTCGATTACAGGATTGCCTCTTGAATCAATAATCTCTCTGCCTGTGACATCCATTATTTCACTCATAAAGGCCTCCTTTTTCTCTATTGTGCAGGGACTATACAGAAAAGAAAAGAGATGCAGCAGAAAGCTTATTTTTCAAGGTATCCATATGTTTCGTCAGCGAGCCTGCTGATTTCTTTTTCATTCTTTATTCTGTTGTCCCTGTCTACATAATCAAGTGATTTCAGATACTCCACGGCGCCTTTGAAATTGGGTACACAAAGGGCTTCGGGCCTCCCTATCTCATCTTTTTTCAGCATTATTTCAGCCCTTGACTCAAATGCCTTGAAAATATCCTTGGCACCGGAAAGTTTTTTTATGCCTGTGAAGACAACCAGATATGATTCAAGATAATCCGTTATCAGGCCGGCAAAATCCGATAGTAGCTGTGTCATGTCCTTTTCAAGAGAAATATTACCCCAGTGTTTCCTGAGCATTTTCTTTTCAACCATGTAATCAATGGTGTCTGCAAAAGCATCCTTTTTAACGGAAAACTCTTTTGAGAAAAGGGTTTTAATACGGTTGTATTCATCTTCAAGGGTTTTTCTGGGTATGCCTGAAAACTTAAGGATGATGTTCGAGATTATAGCAAGAGGAACAAGGCAGTTGATGATATTGTTTTTGTAGTAGGCCATATGTATCCTGCTGTCGTTGTCCACTTCATAGATTGCCGGCTCATCCTCGTTCTTGTCAATTGAGACTAGTCCTCTGCCCTGAAGAAGTGCAGACGCCTCTGAGAATGCCCTGCCTTTTTCTCTCAATGAATCTGACATGTCATACTTGAATGCCCTCATATAATCGGTGTAGATATTGAAAAGATTTATTGCATCGGTTTCATCGATGGCGCCTTTTCTGCTCATAAGTGCTGCAGCCAGGACAGAAGTGGAAGTTCCTACGGTTTTATTGTTTATGGAGCCCAGTATCTCCCAGGAAAGCTCCCTGGTGATTATGTCAAGATCTGCACCGGATTTCTGTACCGCTTCATTCCCCCTTGCGAAATCCCTCAGGGAAAAAGGTTCGGAAAAACGCACATAAACCTTGCCGTATCTTCTCTTCAATACCCTGCCTGCCTTTATGAGCTGGCTCAAGTTTTCTTTTTCCTTCTTGCCACCCTTCATTTCCATCGCATATGCATCTTCTTCGACAACAAGGTCATAGCCTATGTAAACGGGGACAAAGATAATGTCTTTTTTTACAGATCCTTCTTTCCATGCATCGACCAGCATTGAGAGCAGACCTAGCTTAGGCAGGGCCAGTTTGCCTGATCTGCTCCTGGTGCCTTCAATGAAAAATTCAATCGGAATCTTTTCGTAAAGGAGTGTCCTCAAGTATGCCGCAAACGTCTGGCTGTAAAGCTTGTTTCCCTTGAAAGTCCTCTTTAAAAAAAACGCCCCGCTCCTTCGGAATAGTATGCCAAGCGGAAAGAATGAAAGATTGGCGCCTGCGGCTATGAACGGCACGCCCATCCAGTTCTGATAAAGTATATATGAAAGGATCATATAGTCCATGTGGCTTTTATGGCACGGGACATAGACAATGGGACCTTTGCGGGCCCACTCCTTAACTTTCTTGAGGCTGTTCATGTCTATATCCAGGCCGTTGTATATATTGTTTACTATCCAGGTGAATACCCTGGCGAATGCCTTCAGATAAGACGGGTCCATATCAGATGCTATCTGTTCGAGATACTTTTTTGCGGTCTCGAATTTTTTCAGGTTTTCGGGATTTGAGAGGTCTCCTATAAATTCGGCCAGCCTCGCATCCTTGAGCGAGGTGTTTATTATCCAGTCTTTCTTTTTGATAGGCGCACTGGAGATGTTTCTTCCGAGTTGGGCAATTCTGTGCCTGAGTTCGTTTTTAATCTTTTCGGCAGTGTCTTCAATGAAGCTGCCCTCAGAGGATTTTATTGAATAATCCTTGATGCTAACCGGTTCACCGTATTCGATGTAGCTTTTCTCTTCAGTTTTCCACCACAGTGTCCAGAATTTGCTGAAGCCAGTCATGGATGCTTCCTCTTCTTTCTGGTCTTTTGACATTTTCAGGGGAAGCCTTGAATATACGCATCTCAAAGGGACGATAAAAATCGGTTTTTCTATTTCAGGCTGGAGTCTCAGCAATTCGATTACAGGGTCAAAACCGCCTGGCAGTTTTGTATTATCAAGAAAAAGGAGTGATGCAGAATTCTCAAGTTCGATGTTGGATTTTAAGACTCCGCTTTTAACGGGATTGTTCTTCGTTATCCTGTTTTTTATGATGCCTGCAATTTTCCATGCCGGCTGAAAAAGGGTAAAGCTTTTTCCGAAAACCATTTTAGGCACGGGCAGGCCGTCCGCCTTGTGCTTTTGAATCAACAGCATGGAATCTATCACGCTTGTTCTAGCTATAACAAAAACAAGGTGCCCTTTTTTTGAAAGTTCGGTTAAAGGTTCGCGAAATTCATCATCAAGGGTTACAGGAGCGAACAGACGCCCTATAACAGGCCTTAAAAGTGGGCCGTATTTACCTTCCATAAAGAAAGAGGATTTACCCATGCAATATGTTTATAGGATTTGCCCGGGATTATTCAAGTAGGAAAACATTTCATGAAGACATTACCTTTTTCTTTGCAACTGTTGTAGTGTGGCGTTTCTGGGCCGACAGTTCGCTTTTTCTCAGCCTGATGGACTTAGGCGTCACTTCAACCATCTCGTCATCTCTGATAAACTGAAGCGCCTTCTCCAATGTCAGCGGTGTAACCGGAGAGAGCAGTATATTGTCGTCTCTGCCTGCGGCGCGCATATTTGAGAGCTTTTTCATTTTGGTCGGGTTTACGTCGATATCGTTTTCCCGGTTGTGTTCGCCAATTATCATGCCTTCGTAGACCGGTTCCCCGGGTGTTATGAAAAGACGGCCTCTCGGTTCGAGGTTGAAAAGGGCATAAGCAACCGCATCACCCCGCCTGTCAGAAACGATTGACCCTGTAAATCTGTAGGGGAAATCACCCCGGTACTCTTCGTATGCAAGCAGGTAGGAATTCATGATGCCTGTCCCCTTCGTGTCGGTCAGGAATTCATCTCTGAAACCTATGAGACCACGTGATGGCACGCTGAACTCGACTCTGACCCGGCCGCTGCCGTGATTGACCAGGTTAAGCATCCTGCCTTTTCTCTGAGATATCTTCTGTGTAACAATGCCCAGAAAGCTCTCTTCACAATCAATGAAGAGGTGCTCTATCGGTTCAAGCATCTTTCCTTCCTTATGTTCAAGGATTACCTCGGGCCTGCCCACGCATAATTCAAATCCTTCACGACGCATGGTTTCTATCAGAATTGCAAGCTGGAATTCTCCCCGTCCTTTTATTATGAAGGCGTCTTTTTCAGGAGCGAGTTCCATCTTTATCGCGACATTCCTGAGAGTCTCCTTGTTGAGTCTTTCATGGATGCGCGTTGACTGGACATGAGGTCCTTCCTGACCTGCAAGAGGTGAACTGTTGGCTGTTATCCTCATTGAAACCGTAGGCGCATCAACTGTTATGCGCTTTAAGGCCTTGGGGTTGTTCACCGTGCAGATGGTATCTCCTATCTTTACATTTTCAATTCCGGATATGACTACAATATCGCCCGGTTCGGCGCTTTCGATCTCTCTTAAGGCTATGCCCTGGTAACCCTGAAGTTTGGTTACGCGCAGCATCACATGCTCACTGTTCTCATTTATGCATACGAGCGAATCCTGAGAACTGACACTCCCGTTGAATATACGGCCGACTGCGAGCCTTCCGATATAATCCGAATAGTCGAGGTCGGCGACGAGCATCTGAAAAGGCTCCTCCGGGTTGTATGAAGGGCCTGGAAGATCGTTGACGATTGTCTCGAACAGGGGCTTAAGGTCTGTTGCTTCTTCCTCAAGTGTTTTTTTTGCTACTCCGTCGCGTCCTATTGCATAAAGAACAGGGAATTCGAGCAGGTCTTCATCTGCGCCCAGGTCTATGAAAAGGTCATATATTTCGTTCAGAACTTCGGCAGGCCTTGCATCCTTGCGGTCTATTTTATTGATTACGATTACCATCGAATGGCCGGCTTCCATTGCCTTCTTAAGGACAAATCGCGTCTGGGGAAGGGGGCCTTCCGCTGCATCTACAAGCAGTATCGCACCATCTGCCATGGAGAGTGCACGTTCGACCTCCCCGCCGAAGTCCGCATGTCCGGGAGTGTCGATTATATTTATTTTGACATTATTCCAGGAAACCGAACAGTTCTTTGCAGCTATAGTGATGCCGCGCTCACGTTCAAGGTCCATCCTGTCCATGACCCTGGTCTCGATATCCTGTCCTGAACGGAAAACCCCGCTCTGCTTGAACATGGCATCCACGAGTGTGGTCTTTCCATGGTCGACATGTGCGATGATGGCGATATTCCTGATGCTGTCATTCCTGATGTGCTGGCGCATACGCTTATCCTTTTATTATGAGTAGTGAGGCTGTTCCTAGCAGATAAATCGGCAGGAATGCAAGAAATCTCCCATTATTTGTTTTGAGGCAACAGATCGAAAAGGTTATTGAGGTTTGACGATCCCAAATTCTGAAAGCCTGTTCAACTCCGTATAGTTGCCTGCGGTATCAGAGAAACCATACAGGATAAACCGGCATGACTGTCCCCCATTGATGTTATCAAGCCTGATGGTAACTTTCTTGCGGTCTTCCGAAAAAACAGGGGGATTGTGCTCTGTACTCACGTTAAATGATATTTCCCCGATGCTTTCATTGAACCTTAAGGCGATTTCAGCGAAGCCCTCATAAACGCTCTGGTCATTATCAGGTGTAATGGATTCAAGGACGGGTGGGATTGTTTCGATTGTAAAACTCCAGGAGAAATCTTTTTTCATCCTGCTGCCGCCATCCGAGTTTGCAACGCCCGCTTTGATTGTGGCGGTATAGGTTTTGCCAGCTGTAAACATGGAATTTTTATCCGGCGTAAAAACCGCCATATCATTATTCGACAAAGGATTCTTCTCGACGGTCACGAACCCTGATACCGGGATTCCATTGTTAGTAATTGAAAACTGCAGACTAGACGGGTCGATCGATGTGCTGAAATCAGCGGTTATCTGCGAGTGCCCCTTGACGTTAATTGCACCGTCACCCGGTGATGTGCCTGTTATGTCTGGTTTGCATGCGGCAAGAACCAAGGCGACTGTAAAAATCAGCAAGCAGTTCTTCATAGAAGTTGTCCTCATACCGTATTTCAATGTAAAACAATATATATTACAAATTGACCGGATCATCAACGGTGATTTCTTTCAAGGCAGAACAGGGAGGCAATATGAACAGAAGGGAATTTCTCAAAACAGCAATGATAACAGGCGCAGCAACAATAATTTCTCCGGGATTGACAAATCTTGCAGCGGCCCAGTATCCGGACGTTGCAGTTGTAAAAGGAACTGATCCTGCAAAAATAGCAATGGCTGCGGTTAATGCCCTTGGAGGGATGAAGCGTTTCGTATCCAGAGGAGATATTGTTGTTGTCAAGCCTAACATAGGGTGGAACAGGACTCCTGAATTAGCCGCAAATACGAACCCGTTTGTTGTGGGTGCTGTTGTGAGGATGTGTTTCGAAGCCGGTGCCGGTAGAGTGAAAGTCTTTGATAATCCATGCGACAATGCCGTAAGTTGTTATACGTCAAGCGGTATAGCCGCTGAAGCGAAAAGATGCGGCGCAGAAGTCATTTACATGGAAGACAGGAAATTCATCGAAGTCGATATAAAAGGAACAGCGCTAAAAAAATGGCCAATATACAGGGATGCACTTGAAGCAGACAAAATAATAAATATTCCTGTGGCAAAAGACCATGGAATATCAAAGCTTACGCTCTCAATGAAAAACATGATGGGCGTCATGGGAGGCCGCAGAGGAAAACTCCACAGAAAAATGGGTGAGAATCTTGTAGATATGGCCAGGTTCATGAGACCGGCGCTGAATGTACTTGATGCCGTCCGTATACTGACTGCAAACGGTCCGACAGGAGGCAGTCTCAAGGATGTCAGAAGACTCGATACCATAATTGCAGGTACTGACATGGTTGCAATTGACTCTTATGGTGCAACCCTCTTCGGTATGAAAGGGGCCGACCTCGATTATGTTAAGCTTGGAGATGCCGCTCGTATCGGAAGAATGGATATTGAAAACCTGAAGATTAAAAAGATGCAAGTATAGAGATGCGAAAGCCCTGGAAATCCCTGATTAGATTAAAGTGGTTGAGGAAGATATCCCAGGCCGGTTTCCTGTTTATTTTTCTGTTCCTTTTCGTTCAGACTGAGAACAGAGGCGGCGAGTCCACGGGATATCCTATTAGGCTTTTTCTCGATTTTGACCCGCTCCTGCTTCTCACAACAATGATATCCTCTCATACCGTTCCTGCAGCGCTCTTTCTGTCGCTTGCAACAATTGTTCTGACGCTGGTTTTCGGGCGTGTTTTTTGCGGCTGGATATGCCCGCTCGGGACGTTGAACAATGCAGTTTCAACATTGAGCAGGTCCAGAAAGAGCGGGCCGGGAAAGCTCTACATACTTAAATACTATATACTGTTTTTTATCCTGGCGGCGGCCTTTTTCGGCATTCAGATAGCTGGAGTTCTCGATCCGCTGTCGCTTTTTGCAAGGTCGCTTACAATAAGTATCTATCCCTTTGTCAATTCCTTATTCATGTCTATGCTTGGCCTTATCGAAGACTATGCACCGGAAGGTGCAGCCGATATTTCCGGAAGGATTTATTCAGCTCTGAGGGGAAAGGTGCTGCCGTTCAATGATGTCAGTTTCTCTCAATCCACACTTATAGGCGGGATATTTTTCATTATACTCCTGATGAATATAATCGAGAAAAGGTTCTGGTGCAGATACATATGTCCTCTCGGGGCTTTACTCGGACTGCTGTCAAGATTTGCACCTTTCGGCATCAGGGTCTCTGAAGAGTGCGTATCATGCGGAGCATGTTCAAAATCTTGCCAGGGCGGTGCCGTAATGGATAACGGAAGCGCCAGGATGAAGGCCGAGTGCATGGTATGTCTTGACTGTGATGACCCTTGTACAAAATCTGCAGTCAGCTACGGGATGACATCGAAAACCGCACCACCGGATATAAAACGCAGGGGTGTTATTGTCTCAGTTGCCGCTGGGGTTTTAAGCGTGCCATTTTTCAGACGAAGGCCGGCAATTGAAGAACCATTGCTTATAAGGCCTCCCGGCAGTATGAAGGAATCGGTTTTTGTTGAACGCTGCATAAAATGCGGAGCATGTATGAAAGTATGCCCCACGGGCGGACTTCAACCGGTGTTACTTGAAGCCGGTCTTCAAGGGATCTGGACTCCCAAGCTTGTTCCATTAATCGGTTCCTGCGAGTATTGCACTCTTTGCGGACAGGTGTGCCCTACAGGGGCTATTCTTGAGATGAATAAAAATGCGCTCATGAAAATCAAGATCGGAGAGGCTATTATTGACCGTTCAAGATGTCTGCCGTGGGCTGAAGGTGAACACTGCATTGTCTGCGAGGAGATGTGCATCGTTCCTCATAAGGCGATATGGCTTGAGGAAAGAGTAAATAAGGATAAGGACGGTAACGAAACCATGCTTCTGCTCCCGCACGTCGATACCAGAAGGTGTATCGGTTGCGGCAAATGCGAAAAAAACTGCCCCCTTGACGACAGGCCGGCAATTTTTGTGACAAGCTCGGGTGAAAGCAGGAAAGGGGCTCTTTGATAACGGCAACAGATAAGTTCAATCGATGGCGACACTGACAGGTTCGGTATTCAATGCCTTCGCCAGGTCCAGAGGGAATATCTCAGCCAGAAGTCCCCTGAGTCCTGCATTGATAAGTATTTTAGGCAGGTCAAGGATAGTGGCTTCCACATACACTTTCAGCTTTTTTCTTGTGCCGAAAGGAGATGTTCCGCCCACCTTGTAACCGGTGTGGCGTTCGGCAATTTTCGGATCACAGGGCTGAACTGATTTGGCACCGATAAATCTAGCCAAGCTTTTTGTAGAGACGTGTCTGTCGCCGTGCATCAGTATGATAAAAGGTTCTTTTCTGTCATCCTCCAAAACCAGGGTTTTGATTACCATATGCTCGTGAACTTTTAGTTCTCGTGCGGACACTTCCGTACCGCCGTGCTCTTCATATTTATAATGATGAAGACTAAAGGCTATTCCTTTTTCCTTCATGACCCTGATGGCCTGCGTTGTTGAAAAATGATCCTTAGGCATTTAATGTTCAATCCTTTCTTATTGTTTGCCTGTGCATTAATCTTTACAGATTTATCGGCCGG
>CAZEMO010000029.1:0-37710 GCA_964513375.1 uncultured Bacteriovoracaceae bacterium
CATGCATTCCTCATGAACAGCATTTCAAATCACCTTGCGATTTGAAAGTGTTACCTTCGGGCTCTTCATGTTTCATATTCTTTGAAGTAATCAACAGTAATAAGCTTGATTGCAAACTGCATATCCTATCACTGTATATATGTTTTCTTTCTTAATAAACCAGGCCTGGAAACATGCTCAACTGCTTATCAGCTCAGCAGCTCATGAGCTTAACAGCTACAGGCGTATCGGCTAAACCACTCTGTTCGGAGGCTCTTCTCCTTTTATGAATGCAATCAGGTTGTCCACCGCCATATGCGCCATCTTTTCGCGGGTAGTGTTTGTTGCAGATGCGATATGGGGAAGCAGAACGGCGTTTTTCTGCTTCAGAAGCATCGGATTGACGGCAGGTTCGAATTCATAGACATCTAGGCCCGCCCCCCTGATTATTCCTTTATCAAGGGCATAAGCAAGGGCCGCCTCGTCGACTACCGGGCCGCGCGAAGTGTTTATAAGTATTGCGGTCGGTTTCATCAGCCTTAATTCCCTTTCGCTTATAAGGTGTTTAGTTGCCGGCAACAGTGGGACATGAAGGGATACGAAATCAGATCCCTTCAGAAGTTCGTCTAGAGAAAGCCTTTCTGCACCGAGGTCTTTTTCAAGCAATTCGTTGGGCTCTTCATCTGTGTAGACAACCTTCATATCAAAACCTTTTGATCTCATTGCGAACGCTGCACCTATTCTGCCTGTACCTATAATCCCCAGCGTTGTGCCTGTTATGTCAACCCCGAGCATAAGGCTGGGATCCCAGCCTGCCCAGGAGCCTGTTCTCAGATAAGCATCAGATTCCGCTATCCTTCTTGCTACGGAGAAAAGAAGCGCCCACGCAAGGTCTGCCGTGGCGTCGGTAAGCACCCCTGGGGTGTTGGTTACGACGATGCCTCTTTGTTTTGCAGCCTCAAGGTCTATGTTATTAAACCCCACTGCATAATTGGAAATTATCTTCAAACTGCCGCCTGACGAATCCATTACAGAGGCATTGATTGAATCGGTCAGGAGGCACAGAATGCCGTCTTTGCCTCTGATCATTTTTTTCAGATCATTTCCGGGTATCGGATATGTTTTTTTCCATAATTCAATCTCAGAATTCAGGGCAAGATTATCAAGCGCATTGCCAGGCAGGCTTCTTGTTACAAGTATCTGCATATAAGGATCCCTCTTAAAAAGATGTCTGCATTAATGTTATTTATTCCAGGAGTAATATACAAATGAAAAATAGTATTAAAATTTTTGGAAGAAAAACCGATAAGAATTTAACACGATGATAAATGGTTATTTAAAAACCGTTTTTTTTGAGCTGGAGATGTGAATGGAAGAGACTGTTTACAAAAGTACGAAGATAATTGTTGTCGATGATGAGGTTGAGACTTTAAACCTTATCAGTGATTACCTGAAAGATAAAGGAATAGATATATCAGTCGCAGAGACCGGAGAAAAAGCCATCGAACTTATAAGAGATCATGCCTTTAATATCGCCATACTTGATCTTTATCTTACCGACACCACAGGTATTGAACTCCTGCGCGAAATCAAGGAATACCATCCAAAAATACAGGCAATAATGATAACCGGCTACGGTTCGATTCATGATGCGGTGGAATGCATGAAAATGGGTGCTGCGGACTTTATTACAAAACCTCTGCATCTTGACCATCTGCACCTGACGATCAACAAACTACTTGAGAATGCAAGGCTTCTGGAGGAGGCTGAAATGGCCAATTATTACAGAATGCTTTCGCATACAGACGAGCTTACCGGTCTATTTAACCTAAGGCATCTTCTGCCGACGCTTAAAAAGGAGGTAGACCGGCACATCAGATATGACCATACCTTGACCGTTGCAATGCTTGATATAGACAACTTCAAGAAATACAATGATACGAAAGGACATGAGGCAGGAAACAAGCTGCTGGTGGGCCTTGCCGAAGCGCTAAGACACAATACCCGCAACTGCGATATACTGACCAGGTACGGCGGTGAAGAATTCGTTATAGTCTTTCCTGAAACCAATCCCGAAGAATCAAGCATGGTTGCACAGAGAATATGCAGGTCCCTGGAATCAACGCTAGGGGTTACCATTACCGTAGGTCTGGCCTGCCTTCCCAAGGATACGATGAACGGAGATGAACTTATAAAAATGGCCGATAAGGCCATGTACTGGGGAAAGACAAACGGCAAGAACCGTATTGTCGTTTACTCTCCCGAGATTACAATCTTTAAATAAAGATCGCCGGAGGCGCCGCCAAAACCCTTCCTTCCCATGCCTTTAAGCCGTAGAACGGTTCCGTTCATGCTGCCCTGGGGAATTGTGATGTTCAGCTTTTTTTGCGAGAATCCGGGACGGTAGACAAAATCAGATTCCCCGCCAGTATCGGCAATTTGTGCTGACACCCTGATTTCCTTATGCATATCCATCACATTATGAAAGAATGACCCGGCGCTGTCCGAAGCCAACCTTACCAGACTTCTTCCTATTATGTCCCTGGGTCTGCCGCCTCGTATTATAGCCTCATATGCCACGATCTTGCCTACATGCAGCATGCGCTCAATCCATTCCTGAGGAATGGGAAGGTCGGCAAACACCCTGCTGAAAGCGGTATTTGAAAAGATATCGTCATAGATATTCTGACGGTTAAAGCCAGTAGTACGCGAAATTTCGTACAGCCTTCTCTTGGAAGGGTCTATAAGTACGCCGTAAGCCTCGGTCAGCAGCTTGAATTCTTCCTCTGTATCAGGATTATCCGGATTTGTGTCGGGATGAAGCCTTAGCGCCATTTTTCTGTAGGCTTTTTTTATTTCATCCTCCGTGGCATTCTTGTTGACACCCAGGATTTCATAGTAGTTTCTTTTCATTTGATTTTTATAAACCAGCAGCTGATTTTTTTACAAGACCTCAGGAAAAGGAAAAGATGAAGCGCTCGGAAGGTATTTCGATTGCAGTAAGATATCTTCCATAGACTGCACCGGTATCTATTCCTATCTTGTCGTCTCTTACAAAAGGCTTGGTAAACGGGCAATGCCCGAATATGATTTTTTTGTCCAGCCCGGTCGGGGTTTCATGAAATTCCCCCCTTATCCATATCAGATCCATCACGTCCTGCATCTTGAGAGGGATGCCAGCCCTTATGCCTGCGTGTACATAGATGTGGCTGTCGTCTTCATGCATCCATTTCAGCTCTTTCATAAAATCCTTATGATCCCGGGGCATCATTTCAGTCAATATCCTGCCACTTGCAGTCTTTTTCCCCGTATATGAAAGGACAGTCTTGTCGCCGCCGTTTGCACGGAACATACTGCGGTTGCTGCCGAACGCCATGTATTCAATGAGCATGTCTTCGTGATTGCCTCTCAGAAAAATGCATTTGCAATGAGATGAGAGTTTTATCAAGGCATCTATTACGCCTTTCGTATTTTCTCCTCTATCAATATAATCGCCCAGGAAGATTAAACAGTCATCAGGTTTGGGATCGATTTTTCCGAGCAGGTCTTCAAGCTTGTCCAGGCAGCCGTGAATATCACCGATGGCAAATTTTCTCATACGGCTTAATTAGCATACGGAAGTGACTACGTAAAGAAATCCGAAAGTCAAGCAATTGCCAATGTCCGCTTGACTTGGAGATGTCTTTTGGATACGGTATGACACTCGTTAAAACAGTATTATTTAGTAGGAGGATCATCGATGAGAAGATTTAATACGGAAAGTTTAAGGGATATAATCCTGGTAGCCCATTCGGGTTCAGGAAAGACATCTCTCGGGGAGGCAATGCTTTTCAACGCCAAGGCGACAACAAGGCTCGGCAAAGTTCTGGAAGGAAACTCCGTTCTGGATTTTGAGCCCGAAGAGCAGAAAAGGCAGTCTTCGGTGTTCAGCGCTCTGCATAACTTCAAATGGAAGAACAAAGGCGTAATGCTCCTTGATACCCCTGGCGATGCAAACTTCTCATCGGAAGCAATTCTTGGCCTTAAATCGGCTGATAATGCAATTTTTGTAATAGATGCGGTAGATTCCATAAAGCCTCATTCTGAAAATCTCTGGCAGCTTGCAAAAAAAGAAGGCCTTGCCTGTGCATGCTTTGTAAACAAGATGGACCGTGAACGTGCGGATTTCGACCAGGTGCTTTCAGATATCCGTGAAATGTTCGAAACAAAACCTCTTCCTCTGGCAATACCCGTAGGAAAGGAAGAAAACTTTCAGGGCATAGTGGATGTACTCAAAAAGAAGGCATACATCTTCGAGAAAAACGGCAGCGGAAACTTTAAGGAAACCGACGTCCCTGCGGATATGGCGGATATACTTGAAGATACATATTCCAAGGTAATCGAAGACCTTGCAGAAGTCGATGATACGCTTATGGAAAAATATCTTGAAGGCGGGGAATTAAGCGCTGCGGAGCTTTCAGGGGCTCTGAGCAACGGCGTTGCACAGGGTGTATTTCTGCCCGTTTTTGCAGGTTCCGCACTTTTGAACATGGGTGTCCAACCGCTTATGGATTTCATTGTAAACTCAATGCTCAGCCCGAAAGACAGGAAATCCCCGGAACTTAGATCGGCAAACGGAAAAACCAGAGAAGTGAAGGCCGAGGAAAGCGAACCTTTTATCGGTTATGTGTTCAAGACCATGAGCGATCCCTATACCGGCAAATTGAGCATAATCAAGTGCCTGTCGGGAACACTGGGACCTGACTCTCAGCTTAACAATCCCAACAGAAACACAAAAGAGCGGATCGGTTCGATTGTAGCCATCGAAGGAAAAACTCAGAAACCGCTCGAACAGGTAGGCCCCGGAGACCTGTTTGCAGTTGCAAAGCTCAAGGAAACAAAAACTGGTGATACGCTTATTAGCGATAATTCCGACATGATGCTTCCAAGCCCGGAATTTCCTGAAGCCATCATGAATATGGCCATCTCGCCAAAAACCAAGGGAGATGAAGACAAAATTATGCCGGGTCTTCAGAAGCTCATGGAGGAAGACCCGGTTCTCAAGGTTATACGTGACGAACAAACAGGCGAATTCAAACTCTACGGTCTTGGCCAGATTCACATCGAGCTTACTGTAGACAGGCTTAAGCGCCGCTATAATGTCGAAGTCGAGCTCAAAACACCAAAGGTCCCGTACAAGGAAACTATTACCGCGACAGCAAGGGTTCAGGGCAAGTATAAGAAGCAGACCGGCGGCCACGGCCAGTATGGCGATGTGTGGATTGAAGTCGTTCCGCAGGAACGCGGTGCCGGTTTCGAGTTTGTAAACGCAATCGTGGGAGGGGTTATCCCCAGGAATTATATCCCGGCAGTTGAAAAGGGCCTGATTGAAGCCATAAAAGAAGGACCGCTTTCCGGAAATCCCGTTGTAGACCTTAAGATAAGTGCCGTCGACGGTTCATACCATGAAGTGGACTCGTCTGAAATGGCATTCAAGATCGCTGCATCAATGGCATTCAAGAAGGCTATGGAGAGCTGCAAGCCGATACTGCTTGAGCCTATCATGAAAATTGCTATTGTTGTGCCTGAAGACTGTATGGGTGATGTAATGGGTGACCTCAACAGCCGCAGAGGCAAGATCGAAGGCATGAACGCCAAAGGAAAGTACCAGGAAATCAAGGCGAGCGTACCTCTTGCCGAAGTCCTCATGTATGCATCCGACCTTACCTCCATGACCTCAGCCCGCGGGTCATATTCGATGAGCTTTTCGCACTATGAACCCGTTCCGTTCAATATACAGGAAAAGGTGGTTGCCGAAGCAAAAGTTGCCAGAGAGGCAAAAGAAAAATAACAATCGAATGAAGCCCCTTGAACAGGGGCTTCATTTTTATCTAAACTATGGAAGATAAAAGCAGGCCACAAATAGAAAAAGAATATAATGAACGGTGGCTGCCGGTTGTCATTCAAATTCATACTAGAAGCCTTACCTTACCGGGAAAGCCGAGACTTTATTTTAAAGAAGAAACCGCAGGTAATATACTTTCAGACTATGCAGAAATAGCGGGCCAGTATTCAATTGAAGATGACGGTTTCATCGGTTCGGATTCGTATGAAAAAGAAGCTGTTGAAGTAAGCCTGGAAACCTTTGAAGAAGACTTGGAAAACCTGACTCAGGAAGAAAAAGAGCGTACAACAAACAGTCTGTATCTTCAGCTTCAGGAAATGTCGGTGTCAAAAAAAATCGAGTTTGCAATGAAATGCAACAAGGAGGCCCGGACAATCCTTATCCGCGACAGCAACCGGCTGGTTCAGATGTCCGTTATAAGGTCTCCGAAAATAACCGAAAGTGAAATTGTCACGATTGCAAACAATCGCTCAGTAAACGAAGATGTTCTGAAGTATATTTCTACCCAGCGGGAATGGATGAAAAATTATGAAGTCAGGGTAGCTCTTGTATTCAATCCGAAGACCCCGATTTTCATATCAACCAAAATTGTATATTCCCTCAAGGACAGGGAGCTTTCCAAGCTGGGAAAAAGCAAGGCGGTTCCGAGAGCATTAGGCTTAACAGCAGTAAGAAGACTGCATGAGGTGAAAAAATGAAGGCCGGCATACTGACATTGAGCGACAAGGGCTCCCGCGGAGACCGCGAAGATTTAAGCGGAGCGGTTATCAGAGAGATGCTCGAAAGCTCCGGGATTGAGGTTAATACATATGAAATTATTCCTGACGAGGTTCACCTTATTTCATCGAAGATTAAAGAATGGAGCGATTCAAAAGGTTTGAGCCTGATTATAACCACTGGCGGAACAGGCCTTTCTCCAAGGGACGTCACGCCTGAGGCAACGCTGGCTGTGATTGAGAAAAGGATTCCCGGCATGGAAGAGGCCATGAGGACGGAAAGCCTGAAAAAGACACCGAATGCCATGATATCAAGGGCTGTTGCGGGGATTCGGGGAAGGACGCTCATCGTCAATCTGCCGGGAAGTCCGAAAGCGGTCAGAGAAAACCTGGGAGTCATCCTTCCGGCCCTGCCGCATGCGCTCTCCAAGCTGGGCGGCGATATGAGCGATTGTGCGAGCTAGGCTCATCTCCAAGGGATATTTTCATTATGAAAAGCAAGTGGCCGCTTTGGTCTCTTTACAATTCCATGAGAAAAATCAGACATCAGAAAATTTTTTACATCCTGCTTGTGGCTCTTTTTATCGGTATAGACTTTATGGCTCTTCACGCTGTGGTTGAGAAGAAAATGCCGAACAATAATTCTGCCCAGGCGAACTATACAATGAATAGTTTTCGTAATATTTATGAAAACTCTGAACATGGATTTACAAGTCTCCTGCGCTGGAAGCTCGGTCTTGGGCCGGATGAACCACCCGCCATTCCTCATGACCTGATGGCACCCTATGTACCTGATATCGCCGACCCCGATTATCAGCAGATATATAATCCTGATCCCTGTGAAATACAGATCACCTGGATAGGCCATTCAACATTCCTTATCCAGGTTGAAGGCATCAATATATTAACAGATCCAATTTTTAACGGCAGTTCATCGCCTTTTGAAGATATCGGCCCAAAACGGCAAAGCCCTCCTGGCATTCCCTTTGACCGGCTGCCGCAGATTGATGCCGTTCTTCAGAGCCACAACCACTATGATCATCTTGATTTATACACAGTCAAAAAGCTTGGCAATAAGCCAAAATATTTTGTTCCATTGAAGCTCGGACAATGGTTCCACGACCGCAAGATTACAAACTATACGGAGATGAACTGGTGGGAAACATCGATGTATGCCGGCATCAGCATCATTTCTGTCCCGATTCAGCATTTTTCAGGGAGGACCATGAGTGACAGAAATAAAACTCTCTGGTCAGGATGGGTGCTTAAAACAAAGCAAGGTAATATATTCTTTGCCGGTGATACGGGCTACTCCCCTCATTTCAGAGAAATCAGTGATAAGCTCGGGAAGATGCGCATTGCGCTTTTGCCCATAGGCGCATACCAGCCTCGCTGGCTCATGAAGACAGTCCACATGGATCCTCCTGAGGCCTTGCTGGCTCACAGGGATCTTCAGGCGGAACACTCCATCGCCATGCATTGGGGAACATTCAAGCTGACCGATGAACCGCTGGGGGAACCGCCTCTTTATTTGAAGAAACTCATGAAAGAGGCTGATATGAGTGAGAATTCCTTCCTTGTGATGAAATTCGGGGAGACTCAAATTTTTTAAAACTGATACAGTAATTTGTCTAAACACCAATCTGATATCTGTTCACATTTGAATGTTTCATTTAAGTGGTTTAACGTTTTTTTCGAATAGTCTCAGGATATATCAGGCGAAAGAACATCCGCAATTCAGTTTCATGCGCTAAATTCAATTATATAAACAAGCACTTGCAATCTATTTTTAAGATTATGGCAAAGTTGGCATGTTTCTTCCTAGATGAATATGCAGTTAACATAAAAAATAAAGGTAGCGGGAGGGATTAAGATGAAAAGGATAATGCAGACATTAATCGTATCGGTATTCGTTGTGTTGATCACGGCATCTTTTGCATTTGCTGCAAATGCAGTGGCAGGCGCAGGCAATTTCCCATATTTCAATCTCGGATGCCTTATCATGGGCGGACTGACCATCGTATCTCTGAAGTACAGATACCAGAAGATGTATCTGAGCGAGGCAGTCGGATCATTTGCCCTTTACGCATTAATGGTGACCCTGTTCACAGCCCCAGCAATTGAAGCAGTCAAAGGGCTGGTAAGCTAGGAGATAAAAGCAGTCCTGCCCTTCAAGGGAAAATGGGCGGGATTGCTTCAAAAATTGATAGATGAGTCTATAAATGAATTATCGGATCAGGTCGGGTTTTTAATACTGAGCCTGTAACATAAAGAAGTCTTCAAGGTTCAAACCAAAAGAACCTCCCATTTCAGCAGGCCGCAAATGGCCTGCTTTTTTTTATGTACGTAAATGGTCATACTTACTGACACCCATATCCTGCTCCGAATTCCAGGGCGGCTCCATTAAATACGGTTTTTTCAATGAGAGTCGAATGCCCCTGGTTTTTGTAGGCAGAAACAATAATTGTGGCATCGAACGATTCGATACCGCCGTTTTCCTGAAAACCGTTCAGTGTAGGTATGGATACCGGAAAGAAAGAATCCACCGGTGCACTTGCGTCGACAACAAATTTCCGCGCAGGATTCAATGCTGAAAAATAAAACGTGCCGGCACAGGCATCGATTTCGGTATGGATAATTGTGCCGGCCGGAATAGCGGCAATAGGCAGCTCTTCTCCTCCTATATAGTTCCAGTTCAGTGTTTTTGAACGGTATCCTGCAAGCCATGATGTCATATAATCTTTCCCCAGTGGGACTTTCCCGCCTGATAATGCGATGTGCGCACTATTATCTTCATTAACCCCCTGAAGCCATATCCAGGCTTCTGGAAATGTATGGCCCCAGTTCTTTTCCTGGTGGATATATCCCGAGCCTTCATAGATATCAGGAAAACCATCAGGCATAAGGGTGAGTTCATAGGAGACATCTGATCCCAGGCTGTAGACATACCAGTGCGCCTTTATGACCGGCATAAACAACATCGGACCCTCGGGACCCATTTCAGATGAATCATCCCAGGGTATCCGGCCTTCTATGCCGGCATGCAGACTTAAGGAACATGGCACGTCGATATCAATCGTTTTCTGAGTGATCGATCCATATTCACTTTTCCATTCAAAGTCAGCCGGCTGGTTAAATAAAAAGTATTCATTAACGGGTACCCCACCTTTCAGAAGCTGCGTCTGCTGAGGAAACAATTCGATTGATTCGGACCCTCCATCTTTATTGATAAGAACCGCCAGATAACCAGGCATAAACATGCCGGGCTCATACCGCTGGCCGGGCAGCAGATATGAGGCGACAATAACAGCGATCCTTCTGCCGCTTGCAGGGTCCGTGATGCGGTAATACCAGCCCTCGAAAAAAGGACCGGATTTGCCTGTAACATGCGGATTCATAGGCGAAAGGCTGTCTTGTTTACAGGCGGAAAAAACGAGCATGAGAGCGAGCAGTAATAAAATGGATTTTCTCATGACTATCTCCTCAATGTTATTGGCCCGATTCTGGCCGAACTATAATTAATAATTTCCGGATTATAGGATGATTTTCGGGTAAAGTCCAGACTTGCCTCAGCCGGGATTATTTCCTGATGCCATTCCATTATTTTATATAAAGGCTTATATTGTCAAATAACATGATATCAAAAAAATTGAAGTTCAAACTGAAACTCAAAAACCTTCTACTGCCTATAATTGTTGCTATTATTTTTTCGTTCATCGGTATCGCTGTATCTCTTTATAAAGAAAGGCTGCTGTATTTTTTCCTTTTTGCCGGTATCGGCTTCACGGCAGCCGTATGCGGGAGCCTTACAATTTTTTTTCCCCAGAACAAGCAGGCCTTTCGCAGAATAACGCAAATCCTTGTAGGTGGCGGATTGTTCCTGGGGTTGTCGCTTCGAGTCAAGGTCAACTTCCAGTTTTCTGAGATCATATTCGACATTTTCGCTCTCATTGCAACAGGTGCAATCATTCAATTTGTCATAGCAAGGCTCATCATGCCGTTTATCATAGGCAATGCGTTTTGTTCTTGGGCATGCTGGGACGGTGCGATATTCGAACTGACACAAAACGTTATACCTAAATCAAATAAAATTAGTAAAAGATCGATTTTTATTGCATTCTCATATCTTGCTTTCGTTATCATAATAGCCGGCGTTGTTGCATTGTACGGGAATCCTGCACTGGATGAGAACAAAAGATTCTGGTGGATAGTGGGTGAGAACGCTTTCATTCTAAGCGTGGGAATTGTCCTATCGATTTTCCTGGGCCGCAGGGCCTATTGCAGAATGCTGTGTCCGTTTTTGTCGATATCAGGGCTTATATCAAAATATTCAATTTTTAAGATTAAGCCGGTAAATGCTGAAAATTGCATCGGCTGCAACAGCTGCAACGATGCATGTCCCATGCTTATAGACGTGAGCAGCTTTGTAAAGAACGGGAAAAGCATCAACAGCAGGAGCTGCATAATCTGCGAGCAATGCGTCAGTTCATGTGAGAACAATTGTCTGAAACTGGCCCCTGGTCTACCGTGGAAGTAATATTGTGATCGGTATATGTAGAATTTGCTCGATCCATTACATATATACAGGGTATTTCTCCGTTTAATAAGGTTCTTAGTACTGACTCATAAAAAATGAGATCAAAGTGCATTACTCGCGCGAAAAAGGAGTGAAGATGAAAGAGCGAAGATATTCTCCCGACGGATACCTCAACAGTCTTTACGCACATGTTTACAGGTCGCCTTATGATGGGGTGACAGGCAGGGAAAGCTGTCTTGCCTTATCCGCCGGGATAAGAAAGAAATTAAAGGACCTTCTCGCTATTGACGCGATACCGGGTAAAATTTACGAACTGAAACCCATAATCATAGCAACTGCCGACAGGGGAGAATACGTTCAGGAAACCTTGTCGGTGGAGATTTGCTGGGGTTGGAATATGCTTTGCTATCTTCTGACTCCCAAGAAGCCTTCATCAAGCGGTGTCGTAGCAGTATGCGGCCACGGCTACGGCTGCCGGCAGATAATTCGGCAGTCAAAGAACGGCGGATACCGAGTAATCAATTTTCTCGACAACTATCAGAAAAATTTCGCGGCTGAACTTGCCATACATGGAAATACAGTGATTGTGCCCGAACCCATAGGTTTCGGCGAAGCTAAGAATGATTCGGACGCGTACAAGCCTTTTTACAGCAATTCCTGCCGTAAAATTTCAGAGCTTACTCTTCTTTACGGTTTGACTACGGCTTCCCTGCGTATTTATCAGGTAATGCGCTGCATTGATTTGCTGAAGGCGCGGGGCTTCGAGGAAGCAGGCTGCATGGGTATCTCTGGAGGCGGCTTGGTAGCGCTCTATTCAGCGTGTTTGGACGAACGCATCACGCGCGCGGTAGTCAGCGGCTATGTCAATACATTTAAGGACAGTGTGATGGCGATGTGGCATTGTCCCGACAACTATATTCCAGGAATATTGAGAATCGGCGAGATGTACGACTTTGCTTCAGCAATTGCGCCGCGCAAACTGCTCATTGAGAGCGGCACAAAAGACAGATTGTTCCCGAGAGAAGGAGTCAAGACCGCGCTTGCCAACATTTCCCGGATATACCGTGAGACTGGAGCGGAGGAGAATCTGACCGTGGATGTATTTGAGGGCAGGCATCGTATATCAGGGCTGAAGTCTTTCACGTTTTTTACGGGAGAGGCGGGAAATGTTAATTGACGCTTAGATGAACTTATTTAATTAATGAGACAACCTGAAAAAATAGAGCAAAATAATCCCGGCAGGCTTCCCCGCCTATTCTGATTCAACAGGTATGTCTGACGTTTTCTCGCTGTTTTCCGAGGCATCCCCCTGTATCAGACCAAGCTGTTCAGGCTCGATTTCATCCATCCTTCCTGCTGTTTCTGCAAAAACCTCCTCGAACTGGCTCATGTCCGGCAGGTCCTTAAGCGAGTTCAGGCCAAATGCTTCAAGAAAATGATCGGTTGTAACGTATTTCATTGGTTTGCCGGGCCTTACATCTATCAGCTCGGCCTTGAGAAGGTTTTTGAGGGTGGACGTTGAATCGACCCCGCGCACCCCGTCAATTATCATTTTTGTGCAGGGGCCTTTGTATGCGATAACGGCGAGCACCTCGAACGCCGCCTGTGAGAGCCTCCTGGGTGAAAGCATGGCCTTCAGATAGGGCGAAAAGCCTTCAAGAGACACGAACATATAACCGTTGGCCGCCCTTACTATCCTGAAAGACCTTCCCGTTTCCTCGTATATGCTGTTCAATTCGGATACAATTTCCTCCAGCCTTTCTACGGTCATATCGGGCATGGCCTTCTGTATGTCTTTAAGGCGCAGAGCACAGTCCGATGAAAAAATTATCGCTTCAATAATCTCTTTTTCTTCAATTGCCATATCTTATGATGCCCCGTTTTTTCTCATGACGAATATTCTTGAAAAAAGCCCGTTCTGGGCAATTTTCGCCAATGATGCCTTTGAAAGCTCGAGTGCCGCCATAAACAGAGAAATTATTTCAGCCTTTTCTTTTGTCTGGGCCGCTTCCATGAGATCGATTTTTTCTTTCTTTGTCAGCATGGCTGCAATCCTGGCCATCATGTCCCTTATATGATATCTGCGGGCGTCGACTTTCATGATGTAATGTCTGGTTCTTGCCTTGATTGAGTCGATTGCCTGAAGCAGTGCCGCGAGACCAAGTCTGGGCAGGCCCCTTTCTTCGCTGGAAACGCCCCTTGGGAATCTGTCTCTGAAAAGCTGAGGTCGTTCGGATAAGAGACCCGCCGATTGTTTTATAGCCATGTAGGCCAGCAGCATTTCTTTGAGCTGCTGGGCTGGGTTTATCTCCTCTGAACCGTCTTCCTTGAATACGGGAAGCAGGATGCACGACTTGAGCCATATCAGGTATGAAGCCATTTCGAGGAATTCACCTGCAAGTTCGATATTCAATGACCTGAGGCGTTTGATGTGCTCGACATACTGGTCAACTATCGGACATACTTCGAGCTTTTCTATGCTGAACCTGTTCTTTTCAATGAGGTAGAGCAGGAGGTCAAGCGGTCCCTCAAAGCGTTCGATATGCAGAATGAAATCAGTGCGGTCTGAATTTGAAATAAGGTCCATCAGGCTACCTTCATGGCCTCCCTGACTTTTTCGATCGTGATCGCAGAAAGAGCCCTTGCCTTTGATGCCCCTTCGTGCAGGATATTCTGCACCTGCTGTTTGTGACCCTTGAAATATTCTATCCTGTCCCAGACCGGCGCCATTTCGGCCTCGATGTTCGCGATCAGGAGTTTCTTGCAGTCAACGCATCCCCATGTCGCATTCCTGCAGCCCTCCTTTATCTCATCGTGTTTAGATTCATCTGTAAAGAATTCATGGAACGGGAAGAGGTTGCAGTCTTTGGGTTCGCCAGGGTCTTTTTTCCTCATTCGCTTGATGTCGGTCAGCATCTGCATGACCTTTTCCTTCAGCTCCACACCTGAATCGTTTATGAAGATCGCGTTGTTGAACGATTTCGACATCTTCCTTCCGTCAAGGCCCGGAACCCTGGGTGCCGCCGTGAGAATCGGCTGCGGCTCCTTCAAGAGGCCCTCACCGTAGATGTAGTTGAAGCGCCTCACTATCTCCCTTGTCAGTTCGAGGTGCGGCAGCTGATCTTCGCCTATGGGCACCTTGTCTGCGTGATAAATCACGATGTCCGCCGCCTGAAGAACGGGATAGCCCAGGAAGCCTATTGTGCTCAGATCCTTTTCCTTGAGCTCTTCCTTGAGCTCTTTGTAGGTCGGGTTCCTTTCAAGCCAGGATATAGGTGTAATCATGGACAGCAGCAGGTAGAATTCCGCATGCGACTTTATGTCAGACTGCCTGAATATGATGCTCTTTTCCGGATCAATGCCGACGCCGAGCCATGAAAGCACCATATCTTCCGTGCTCTCGATGATTATCGAGGGGTCTTTGTATGCGGTCGTAAGCGCATGCCAGTCAGCAATAAAATAAAGGCAGCGGTAATCGTCCTGAAGTGACACCCAGTTCTTGAGCGCACCGAGATAATGACCCAGATGGAGGGGGCCTGTCGGTCTGACGCCTGAAACTATCCTTGGTTTATCCATTGTTTCACCTCATAAAGAAAAAAAGATATTTACAATAACGCGAATGATAGGGAATATCACGAAGTTCACAGTCTTTGTAAAAACCAGAATAAGGAGAATGATGAATCCGTATGGTTCTATCCTTGCCCAGGAATTAGCCATATTTTCAGGCAGAATCCCTACAAGCACCCTGCCTCCGTCAAGCGGTGGTATAGGGATGAGATTGAATATTGCGAGGCCTACATTAATAAAAACCATAATCTCCATCATAGCTTTTACAGGATAGAAGAAATTTCCCGTCATCAACGGTCCAACATAATTAAGCAGCAGTGCAAATATCAGCCCGAGGAACAGGTTTGACGCCGGGCCGGCCAGCGCCACCCACAGCATATCTTTTCTCGGATTCTTGAAATATCTGGGATCAACCGGCACCGGTTTTGCCCAGCCTATCATGCGCGTAATGAAAAGAACGGCCAGACCGAAGATGTCAATGTGCTTGATAGGGTTTAGAGTGAGCCTGCCCTGCATTTTTGCAGTAGGATCGCCCAACACATAGGCTGCATAACCGTGACACACCTCATGCACCGAAAGCGAAAACAGTATGGGCACAATCATCAAAGCCAGATATGAAATCGTATCGTTCATGGGGCAAGTTTATACAGTATGGAAAGGTTAAGTGTCAAAAACAAAGGACGGGTCAGTGGCGTGAAAAGACATGATTTCTTATCACCATCAAACATATCTGGCAGCAGAAGTTACTTGCCGCGTTTATTGGCAGAGACATTATGACTTCGGAACAGTAACTGTAAGTAAAAATTTCGCATAGTCATTGTACAAACTAGAGGCAGAAGGTTCTGGCAACACTTTCGGTTAATCTTATTCAAATCAAATGCCGAAACATTTCAGCAACTATGGATTATCAGAAACCCGGCTATTACGACATCATTTCAGCTGCATTCGTGACGGTGCTGCTCGTCAGCAACATCGCTTCATCGGCCAAGATAATAGACTGCGGATTCTCGATTTTCGGAATCAGGATGACCATTGACGCCGGGACGCTCCTTTATCCTCTGAGCTATATTTTCGGTGACATATTCACCGAAGTCTACGGCTATTCATGCTCTCGGAGAATCATATGGACAGGCTTCTTCATGCTGTTTTTGAGCTCAGGGCTTTTCATGCTTATTTCAGCAATGCCGGGCGACGCTTCGTGGAGGCAATATGCAGGCGAAAAGGCCTATTGGGCGATACTTGGAGGAATGAGCACGGGTGGGATAGTGGTTGCGAGCCTGTGCGGGTATTTTACCGGCGAATTTACGAATTCATTCGTCCTGGCGAAGATGAAGGTGCTTACGAAAGGCAGGTGGCTCTGGACGAGGACGGTGGGCAGCACGCTGGCCGGCCAGATCGTGGATACGGGCGTGTTCCTTACAATTGCATGCGCAACAGGCGTCTTCCCATTCACCCTTTTCGTACAGCTCTTTCTCACGAACTATATTTTCAAGTGCTCGGTTGAAGTGATTATGACGCCGGTAACATATAAGGTCTGCGCCTGGCTGAAGAAAAAGGAAAACATCGATCATTACGATATCGGCACCAGGTTCAATCCGTTCTCGTTTAGGTGATTAATCTTTAATTACCGGTTGCTTTGTTCATCTTTGCCGTGATTGTGAATACGACGGACCTGACGAAAAAAGTTCATCGTACACAGTTCAGGATGCACTCACAGAAATATCAGATAAGCAGATGGCGCACCAGATCTGCGATTTAACTTTTTTTGGAGTATAATTTACTTGGCTATAATGGAAATGGTTATCTTGTCATATCGTGAAGCGCTTTGTCAGACATTGATCTCATTCAGACTGGTGAAATATTCTCTTAACTTGTGCTTCCCGTATTCTGAGGCAATCATGTCCATCCCCATGACTGTCAGCAAAAATTCAGTCGGACCATAAATCCTGCTTCCAGTAAATATCCTGACCGCCTTTAATATTACAACTCTAACCCAGTCCGGAATATGGGTTATTTTCGGCCTGTTCCCCAAAACGTCAAAGGCTGTCATTGCAATCTCGTTTTGGGTGAGTATTTCTGGTCCGCCCACTTTGATTTCTTCATCTGATTTTTCAATGGCATCAACACACACAGCCGCCAGATCTTCTCCATGAATGGGATTTGCTTTCAACTCACCATTTCCGAAAAGATATATTCGACCTTTCTTTGCCATGTTAAAGAAATCTGTCATATCAGAGAAAAAACCATTCGGTCGGATAATACAGTAATCTATACCTGACTTCTTCAACTGCTCAACAAACATCTCTTTTGCGGCACATATTTTTAAATGCCTGAGCTTTTCTCCATTCAGGACCGATATATAAATAAATTTTTTAACCCCACTATTAACAGCTTCTTTTAACAAATTCATATTGGCTTGATAATCTACCTCCATATAGGTGAGACCATCTTTTTGCCTAGTAATGCCGACAGTCGAAATAACTACATCAAAGCCAGTACAGCATCCTCCGATCGAATCCAGGTTTGTCAATTCCGCCTCGAACACCTCGTTTGATTTAATGTTATCCAGCTTAAGCTTTTCCGGATTTCGAGCGATTGCCCTGAAGAAGTAGGCCTTTCTTTGAAGCTCCTTTCGAGATAGCCTCCCAGATATCCGGTTGATCCAGCCAAAAGGATCTTTTTCATTAAATTTCCTTTTCAGGCCTTGTGGTGTTTTATAACCTTACCCTGAACCATATAGATAACATCCTCGCATATGTTTGTAGCCAGGTCGGCGATACGTTCCATGTTGGATGCTATCTTCATGAGGTGCAAGGCCCTCTCTACGGTCAGCGGGTCGCTGATCATGCAGGACACAAGCTCTCTGATAATCTGGGTTCTCAATGCATCAACAATGCTGTCTCTCTCACAGACCGCCATAGCCATCCGGGCGTCTTCATTTACAAAGGAATCGATGGCGTTCTTCAGCATCGATATTGTCACTTCAGCCATCCTTGGTATGTCGATGAGCGGCTTTACCGGTGGCTGACTTATTAGGAACAGGGCGCTTTCCGAAACTGTGACGGCATGATCCGCCATGCGTTCGAGCGTCGTGGAGATATTCAGTATCATGAGAATCGTCCTGAGAGGCTTTGTTGCAGGCTGATGCTGAGCAATTGTTGAAACGCACATCTCGTCTATTGTGATTTCATAACCATTCGCCCTGGCCTCGTCTTCATTTATAACCGATTCAAGCAGGGGGGCATCTTTTTCCCTTAGTCCCCTTATGCTTTTCTCGATCATTGTCTCGACAAGCGCTGCGCTATCAATCAATTCTTTTCTGAGTTCAATAAGCTTTCTTTCTTCAAGCATTGTATTCTCCTTCCCTTTATATCATCCAAACTGGCCTGCGAGGTATGATTCCGTCATGGCCTGTTTGGGAACAGTGAACATCTGGGTTGTATTCCCGTATTCTATAAGGCTGCCCAGGTATAAGAAGGCTGTATAGTCCGATACCCTGGCAGCCTGCTGCATATTGTGCGTCACTATTGCAATAGTGTAGTCCTTTTTAAGTTCAAGTATCAATTCCTCAATTTTTCTTGTCGAGATGGGATCAAGGCTTGCGCATGGTTCGTCAAAAAGTATTACTTTGGGCTCCACCGCCAGGCATCTCGCGATACAAAGCCTCTGCTGCTGGCCGCCGGAAAGCATAAGCGCACTTGTATGAAGTCTGTCGCGCACCTCTTCCCATATGGCCGCCTTTTTGAGGGATTCAACAACCCTGCTTTCGATAAAGGTCCTGTCCCGCATTCCGTTAACCTTCAATCCGTATGCTATATTCTCATATATGCTCTTTGGAAAAGGGTTCGGTTTCTGAAACACCATGCCGACCTGCCGTCTTAATTCGACGACATCGGTTTTAGGGGCGTATATGTCCTGACCATCTATGGTTAAGCTTCCTTCGACTCGGGCTCCAGGTATCAGGTCGTTCATACGGTTTAAAAGCCTTATGAATGTTGATTTTCCGCAACCGGAAGGACCGATGAGGGCTGTTACATTATTGGTGTATATGTCCATACTGATATCTGCAAGGGCCTGCGTCTTGCCATAATAAAAGTTGATTTTGTCGGACCTGATCTTCACTTCATGTTCCATAGCCACTCCTTTGTTTCTGCCTGATAATAATTGCAATAGCGCTGATGGATAATACCAGAACAAGAAGAATAAGGGCGCACCCGTATGCGATAGGGGTCTGCAAATCGGGTTTTGTACCTTCCGTCATCAGCGCATATATATGATATGGTAAGGCCATTACTTCGGAAAAAATCGAGGTCGGATAAGCCTTGTTGAAAAATGTTGCTGCTGTAAAGAGTATCGGAGCAGTCTCCCCGGCAACTCTGCCGATGTTAAGGATCACGCCTGTAAGAATACCCGGAAGAGCACTCGGCAGCACGACCTTCTTGATTGTCTGCCATTGTGTTGCGCCCAGAGCAAGAGAGGCCTCCCTGAACGACTGAGGCACTGCAATAAGCGCCTCCTGGGAGGCCGATATGATACCGGGAAGCGCCATGATACCGAGCGTCAGGCTCCCGGAGAGTATGGAAACACCGAAACCGAACACCTTCACGAACAATGCGAGTCCGAAAAGCCCGAACACGACTGACGGCACCCCTGCCAGGTTGTTGATGGAAAGCCTGATGATGTTTACAATCACTCCCTTCGGGCTGTATTCGGTAAGGTAAATCGCACACGCCACACCAAGCGGGAAGGCAAGGAGCATGGAACCAAGCGTAAGATAAAGCGTCCCGACAATGGCCGGAGCGACTCCTCCCTTTGTCATGGCCCTTCTGGGGATGTCGGTTAAGAATTCCCATGAAATGACGCCTATTCCTCTGGTGGTTATAAAATATATGATTGAACCCATGAAAAAGAGACAGAAGGCTATGCACAGAAACAGCAGGGCAAAACCTGTTCCCTGGGTGATTTGTTTTGAATTAAGTTTTATCATCTTCCTAGTCCCAGTTTGAGCCTAAACCTTCTGCTGACGATTTCTGCGATTATGTTGAAAACAAGGGTGATGAAAAATAGAATTAGACCTATCGCAAAAAGTGCGTGGTAATGTGGACTTCCCATTGCAGCCTCGCCCATCTCTGCGGCTATCGTAGACGTCATGGGCCTGATTGGATCGAATATGGACTTGGGAATGACCGCAGCGCCGCCGGCAACCATCAGTACCGTCATGGTCTCCCCGACAGCCCTGCTCATTCCGAGAATGACTGCAGTCGAGATGCCCGAACCGGCTGCAGGCAGGATTACGCGGGTTAATGTCTGCCAGCGCGTAGCCCCTATGGCAAGGGATGCCTCCCGAAAACTCCTGGGGACAAAGCTCAAAGCGTCTTCTGAAATACTGCTGACAGTGGGGATTGCCATAACGCCTAAAACGAGGCTTGCGGTAAAACCGTTGAGCCCTGTCGGTATATTCATTAGTTCCTGCAGATATGGGGCAACAATCAGCATTCCGAAAAATCCGTAAACGATTGACGGAATACCTGCGAGGATTTCAATTACCGGTTTCAGTACCGCCCGCTGTTTTGGTCCGGCTATCTCGTGAATATACAAAGCGGTTCCTATGCCTATCGGCACACAAAAAGCCATTGCCCCTGCTGTAACGGCAACAGAGGCGAAGATGAGGGGGAACATGCCGAATTCAGGCGGTTCAGCGGTCGGGTACCATTTAATTCCGAACAGTGAACCGAGTATGTCGAACTTTAAAAAAAAGGATATGATTCTTTAAAGAGCGTAATGATAATGCCTACAAGAAAGACAAGCGATGAAAAAGCAAGTACAGAGAAAATGAGCTTTATCAACCTTTCTTTGATGCTGTTCACAGATATTCCTTTTTCAGCCTTTGATTATGCGCCCCGCATTAACGGGGCGAGGTAAATCTTTGCTATTTAAGTCCGACAAAACCTTCTTCTTCCACAATTTTCTTGCCTTCTTTACCAAGGACGAAGTCTATGTACCTTTTGATATCGCCCGAAGGCTTGTTGTTAGTGTACATGAAAAGAGGCCTTGAAAGCCCGTATTTACCGGAGAGGATATTTTCCTTTGTGCATTTTATACCGTCAACTGTCAAATCTCTGACTTTCTTTGTAAGATATCCGTGCCCGACATACCCTATTGCCCCAGGAGTCGTTCCAACTGTTGATGCAATGGCCTGGTTCGATGCATTGATTAGGGCGTCTGCCCTGACCCTTTCCTTATTGAGAGCAAGCACTTCGAAAGCTTCATATGTGCCGCTGGAGGTATCGCGTGAAAGGACCACGATTTTACCGGGCGTCCCGCCAAGCTCCGACCAGTCGTTTATCTTGCCCGTGTATATGTCTTTTATCTGCTGCTTTGTGATGGCCGTTATCTTGTTCTTCGGATTGACAATTATTGCTATTCCATCCATTGCTATCCTGATCTCGTTGACATTGACTCCCTTTGACCTTGCCTTTTCTATTTCTTCGGTTTTAATCTGTCTGGAGGAGTCCGCAATATCGCAGGTCCCGTCAATAAGGGATGTAATGCCGACGCTGGAACCGCCGCCCTGAATTGATATGTTTATGGCAGGATTCTTTTCCATGAACACCTCGGCCGTTGCCTGGGCTATCGGAAGGACCGTGGTGGAGCCTTTTAACGTTATTGTCTTTCCTGCCGCCGATATGGTTCCTGTTGATACTGATACAAGAAGTATCAATGTCAACACCATAATCTGAGTAAATCTTTTCATGTGTGCCTCCTGTTTTTGATTTGATGTTTAATCAATGCTGGTTAACGATACATAAAGTTACTGTTAAAAAATGATGAAGAATAAAGGATTTCGGTTATTGAACCAGCATATAAGTTATAGCGGATATAATTGCCGCACCGGGGATCGTAAGTATCCAGGCCCAGACAATTTTTCCTGCAACACCCCATCTGACGGCGCTCAGTCTTTTAAGCGAACCTACTCCCATTATTGCACCGGTAATAGTGTGCGTTGTGCTTACAGGTGCGCCCAACATGGTTGCGATGAAAAGGGATATTGCCGCCCCGGTTTCAGCGCAGAAACCGTCCACCGGCCTCAGTTTCGTAACCTTCTGGCCCATTGTCTTTACAATCCGCCACCCGCCGAACATAGTTCCTATTGCTATGGCGAACTGACAGGAGATGACCACTAAGAACTCGATCCTGTTGGTCTCCCAGACATTTGTAGGAAGTACGCTTATAATTCCGGCATTTATAAGTAGAACAAAGATGATACCCATGGTCTTCTGTGCGTCGTTGCCGCCATGGCCAAGACTGTAGAGCGCTGCTGAAACAAGCTGCCCTTTGCGGAAAATATGATCAACCTTTCTGGGGGAGACCTTCCTGAAAATCCACATTACGAGAGTGCCGATGAGGAGTCCGACAACAAGGCCTACAACAGGCGAAATGAATATGAAAAGCACGGTCTTGAATATGGCCTTAAAATTAAGAAGATTACTTATTACAAGCGTATTTGTTACAGCCTTTACTACGGCTGCACCTATCATCCCCCCTATGAGAGCATGGGAAGAGCTTGTCGGAAGCCCGAGCCACCAGGTTAGAATATCCCATAAGCATGCACCAATAAGTGTTGCAAAGATAATGTAAACATCGACATATTCAGGTCTTATTATCTTGCCTATAGTATCAGCAACATGAAGGCCGAGAAATATGAATGCTATGAAATTAAAGAAAGCTGCCCATAAAACTGCCTGTTGAGGGGTCAACACCCTTGTTGAAACAATTGTCGCAATTGAGTTTGCCGAGTCATGAAAGCCGTTGAGAAAATCAAACAGCAGGGCAAGGGCTATCAGAAAGATTATCATGGTGGTCACAGCTGTATTCCCCCTGCGACCAATGAACTGTAGCTTCGTTCAAGATTCAGATCATTAAAACGTGCTGCCGCTATCAAAATAGAACCTCCATTCTTTTAAAATGGAGGTAGTCTTATCCAATTAAGGAAAAATTAAGATTGTGTTAATTTTTTGTTAAGAAAATATTCCAAGTGCAGCAACTATCATATACGAGAGGGCGGATACTGTTGCAGCACAGGGAATTGTAAGAAACCAGGCCCACATGATCCTTCCAGCAACACCCCATCTTACGGCGCTGAAGCGGCGCAGTGTACCCACACCCATTATAGAGCCTGTTATTGTGTGTGTGGTGCTGACAGGCACGCCCATCAATGTGGAAATCAGCAGTGCGGTAGCTGCACCTGTCTCGGCACAGAAACCGTCGACTGGCTTAAGCTTTGTTACCTTCTGTCCCATTGTTTTAACGATTCTCCATCCTCCGAACATGGTTCCGAGTGCGATGGCGCTCTGGCATGCCAGTACTACCCAGAGAGGAATATGGAACTTGTTGCCAAGCAGACCTGCGCTGAACAACAGCCCTGCAATAATCCCCATTGTTTTCTGAGCATCGTTTCCGCCATGCCCCAGGCTGTAGAAGGCTGCCGAAACAAGCTGCCCCTTCCGGAAGACATGATCGACCTGAAGGGGAGTTGCTTTTCTGAACAGCCAGTGGACAATGGTTCCTATTATAAGGCCGAATATCATCCCGACAATCGGGCATATGAAAATGAATGCAACTGTCTTTATTATGCCAGGCAGAACCAGCGCGCTAACCCCTTTCTTGATGAGTGCAGCGCCGACCATACCTCCTATCAGGGCATGAGAAGAGCTTGTAGGAAGTCCGAGATACCATGCGATTATATCCCACATGCATGCGCCTATAAGGGTCGCGAAAATTACCTGCGGACTGATGATGGATATGTCTATTATGCCTTTGCCAACGGTGTTTGCAACATGAAGTCCGAAAAAAAGGAAAGCTATGAAATTAAAAAATGCCGCCCAGACAACTGCATAACCCGGGGAAAGCACCCTGGTGGACACAACAGTGGCAATGGAGTTGGCTGAATCGTTGAAGCCGTTTAAAAAGTCAAACACAAGCGCAAGCGCAACCAGAAATATGATACTCAAAGTCATTTATAAAGCCTCCTGCAACAGGTGCTGTTCATAATCTATGAATGAACATGCCAATACTTATCTTTTAATGGACTAGCACTATCTTGTTGTCTTGTATATTGGCAATTAGATGCAAAAAATAAAAATCAACCGACAAGAAAAAGTCCATTTCGCTTAATCAAAACTTAACATTCTCATGCAATCATTGCCACAGGTCAGGGAGGGGAAAATGGATAAATTAAAGGTGCTCTTTCTGTGTACAGGCAATTCGGCCAGATCTCAGATGGCGGAAGGTTTCCTGAGAGAAATCGGGGACGACGCGTTTGAAGCTTTCAGTGCAGGGCTTGACCCCAGGGGTATACACCCTTTAACCATAAAAGTCATGGGAGAAGAGGGTATTGATTTAAAATCTCACCGGTCCAAGCATCTTAATGAATATATGGGCAAAATGCATTTCAGCTATGTAATAACAGTATGCGGCAAAGCTGACAGGAACTGTCCGGCGGTTTTTCCCGGCTCGGGCAAAAGGATTCACTGGGATTTCGATGACCCGTCAGCATTTGCCGGAAGCGATGAAGAAAAGATTGCAAGGTTTCGTGAAGTCCGCGATAAAATAAAGGAAAGAATTATACTATGGCTGGATGAAATCAGGCCGCTCTTTTCTCGATGACAACTACCCTTGGCCTGCCTGCTAGATCATTGAGCCACTCCCTTATTATCAGATTTTTTTCTTGAGCACAGACCGCTTCGATTTTTTCCTGCTGGTCGTAGCCTGTTTCCATGATCAGCATTCCTCCGGGGCACAGGCATGAATCAAGTCTGCTGATAACCTTTTTAATTACATTCATTCCGTCAACTCCTCCGAACAGTGCACATTCCGGTTCGAATTTAATAATGTCTTCTGACAGGAGTTTAATATCTTTTTCAGCTACATACGGTGGATTCATGACTATAATCTGAGTATTTTCACCAAAGGCTTCTATTGCATCGGCAACTGCAAATGAGACCCTATTATCAACGTCATGCTTTATAGCATTCTTCTTTGCAATCAGGATGGCATCCCTGCTGATGTCTGTTGCAATCCCTTTAAGGTCCTGTCTGCAGATCAGAATAGATATCATTACGGCACCGGAGCCCGTGCCTATTTCAATTATAGTGGACCCCTTTGGTGCTATTTCAAGGGTTTTTTCGACAAGCAGTTCTGTCTCAGGTCTGGGAATCAGTACACTGGGGCACACATCGAATGGCACCCCGTAGAATTCCTTTTCCTGTACAATGTATGCAACGGGTTCACCTTTCACTCGTCTGAAAACATATGCCATATACGAATCGCGTTCTTCCGGAGTGAGAGGCCTTTCGGTATCAATATAGAGATCAACGCGCCTTAGACCCATTGTATAGCATAAAATCAGTTCGGCATCCAGACCGGCGGACATATTTTCTTTTCCGTTAAAGATATCCAGTGCCCACTCAAGGGCAGTTTTTGTCGTCCAGCCGACCATCAGGAGGACGATCCTTTCAATGCCTGTGTCTGGGCCTCTGCGGCAAGGGCATTGATAAGCTCTTCGACATCGCCTTCGAGAATAGACGAGAGTTTATGCAGCGTCAGGTTTATGCGGTGATCTGTAATTCGGCCCTGCGGGAAATTATACGTCCTTATTCTTTCGCTCCGGTCGCCGGAACCGACCTGCGAACGCCTTTCATTGGCTATCTCCTGATCATAGTCCTCCTGCTTCTTCTGAAGGAGTCTGGAGCGGAGCACTTTCATGGCCTTGTCTTTGTTCTTGTGCTGGCTTTTTTCATCCTGACATGTAACGACAACTCCTGTCGGGATATGCGTTATCCTGACGGCGCTTTCTGTCTTGTTTACATGCTGCCCGCCCGAACCGCTTGCTCTGTAGGTGTCAATTCTCAGGTCGGTGGGTGAGATTTCCAGGTCAACTTCTTCCGCTTCGGGCAGGATTGCTACAGTTACCGCAGATGTATGTATTCTTCCAGATGCCTCGGTTTCAGGTACGCGCTGCACGCGGTGAACCCCGCTTTCATATTTCAGTCTGGAATAAACATTCCTGCCGCTGATACCGGCAATAACCTCTTTTATTCCACCTTTGCCGGTATCGTTCAGGCTGAGTATCTCGATGTCCCATTTCTTTGATTCAGCATAGCGGCAGTACATCCTGAAAAGGTCTGCGGCAAAAAGTGCGGCCTCTTCTCCCCCTGTTCCTGCCCTTATTTCCAGAATAACGTTCCTAGCGTCATTCGGGTCTTTAGGAATGAAAAGCATTTTGAGCGTGTTCTCGAGAGAGTCCTTTTCTTCATGCAAATCATTAAGCTCTTCCTTTACAAGGTCCCGCATCTCCGGATCAGGGTCTTGAAGCATTGATTCATGCGTTTTAATTTCTTCGCTGATTTCCTTCAGCCTGCGAAAAGGCACAACATATTCTTCAAGAGATGAATGCTCCTTTGTCGACTGGGTGTACTTGTCACGATCTTTGATAAGCTCGGGGTCGGTAAGAAGGTCTGAGAGTTCGGTGTATCTTCTCTCTATCTCCTTCAGTCTTTCCAGCATAATTGGTTTTAGTCTTCTTAATCAAAAACCCCGTTGAACGGGGTTTTTTAATTGCAGACGCTTACTGCTGCTTGTCCTTTTTCAGATAGTTGCCGTACTTTCTGCGGAACAATTCAGCCTTGCCTGCAGTTGCGGAAGTTCTCTGCTGGCCGGTATAGAACGGATGACAGGCACTGCAAATTTCAACGCGGATGTCGTTCATTGTAGAACGGGTTTTAAAATTGTTACCACATGCACAGGTAACTGTTGCCTCTTCGTACTTGGGATGTATATCCTTTTTCATTGTAGCTTTCTCCTTACTTATTCATTACTTCAAGGAAGTGCGCATTATTATCTGTCTTTGAGAGTTTGTCCAGTAAAAATTCAATGCTGTCTACGGGATTGAGCGGACTTAAAAGTTTTCTCAATATCCATATACGGTCAAGCTGGTCATGCTGGATGAGAAGCTCTTCCTTTCTTGTTCCTGATTTTGATATGTCGAATGCCGGGAAAATCCTTCTTTCCATGATGGTCCGGTCAAGGTGGATTTCACAGTTGCCTGTGCCTTTGAATTCTTCATAAATGACCTCGTCCATCCTCGAACCCGTATCGATCAAGGCCGTCGCGAGAATTGTCATGCTTCCGCCTTCCTCGATATTTCTTGCCGTGCCAAAAAAGCGCTTTGGCTTCTGCAGGGCATTTGCGTCGATGCCGCCTGATAAGAGCTTGCCGGATGGAGGACACACCGTGTTGTGGGCCCTTGCCAGCCTCGTCAGAGAATCCAGAAGAATTACGACGTCCTTTTTATACTCAACAAATCTCTTTGCTTTCTCAATAACCATTCTTGCAACCTGGACATGGCGTGATGCGGGTTCGTCAAATGTCGAAGCGATGACCTCTCCCTTTACTGAGCGCTGCATGTCTGTAACCTCTTCAGGTCTTTCGTCGATTAAGAGTACCATGAGAATGACTTCCGGGTGATTTGCTGTGATACTGTTGGCAATAGCCTGGAGCATCATTGTTTTACCGGCTTTCGGAGGTGAGACAATAAGGCCGCGCTGTCCTTTTCCGATAGGGGCGAGCAGGTCAAGCGTCCTTCCTGTAAGGTTGTCATGCTTTGTCTCGAGGGTAAATCGCTCTTCCGGATAAAGCGGGGTAAGCCCGTCAAAGGGCACCCTGTGCTTAGCTTCTTCGATGGGAGATTCGTTTATGTTCTCAAGTTTGAGAAGGGCAAAATATCTTTCACCGTCTTTCGGGGGTCTTATCTGTCCTCTGACCTTGTCGCCGACCTTCATGTTGAAGCGTCGTATCTGCGAAGGAGAGACATATATGTCATCCGGGCCGGGCAGATAGCTGTAATCAGCCGAGCGGAGGAATCCGAATCCGTCGGGCAGGATTTCAAGAATTCCTTCACCTGATATGTAGCCTTCTTTTTCGGCAGTTGCCTGGAGTATGGAGAATATAAGCTCCTGCCTGGACATTGTTGCCGAGCCTTCAATTTCCAGAGCATTTGCCGATTCTAAAAGCTCTTTTGGCCCCTTCTTTTTTAGTTCTTCTAAATGCATAAACTGTCCTTTCGGATTAATTGGACGTGATTTTTGTCAGTTACTTGAATGACAATCGACAAGCCTATAAATAAACTTGAGTCTGTCCGGTATAGAAATCTGACTAGAAGAATTAACAGCCAAAGTCAAGCGGGAAAAAAGGCATGAATAAAAGGATTCTTGTTTTTCATTAGCCGTTGACAAGCATAAATAACCCGCGTAGAAGTTTTGATCATGATTACCGACTATCAGATGCGTATTGATGCGCTTTCAGGAAAAATAGAAACCATCAGGAGTTATCTTTGAAGTTTCCAGAAAAACTGTCCGCATCGAAGAATTAGATTCTCTTTTATCAAATCCCGAAATATGGAAAGACCGGTCCAAGTTCACCGAATACCAGTCTGAACGTTCAAGACTTTCAAGTATTGTAAGGCAGTGGGAAACATTTTCAAAGCTTTGGGAAGACCTCCAGGTCATGATTGAGTTTGCCGAAGAAGATGAATCAATGGCAAGCGAAATTGATTCCGCTTTAAGCGATCTCGAGGAAAAGGCCCATGCAATTGAACTGGCGCACATACTGTCAGGCCCTGACGACTCCAGAAGCGCTTTTCTGGAAATTCATGCCGGCGCCGGCGGCACCGAAGCGCAAGATTGGGCTGAAATGCTCTTGCGCATGTATTTGAGATGGGCGGAATCGAACGGATTTAAAGCAAGCATCATCGACATATATTCCGATGAGGAAGCAGGCATAAAAAGCGTTACTGTCGAAATGGCCGGTGAATGGGCTTTCGGATATCTTAAATGTGAAACCGGGGTGCACCGCCTTGTCCGCATCTCGCCATTTGACGCCAATGCAAGAAGGCATACCTCTTTTGCGTCGGTTATGGTCACACCTGAAGTCGATCTGAATATTGATGTGCAGATTGACGAAAAGGAACTCAGAGTTGACACATACCGCTCATCAGGCCATGGAGGCCAGCATGTCAATAAAACCGATTCCGCCGTGCGCATTACGCACTTGCCAACCGGCATCGTTGTTTCATGCCAGAATGAAAGGAGCCAGCATAAGAACAAGGCCTTCTGCATGAAAATGCTTGCTTCGAAACTTTATGAACTGGAAGTCGTTAAACAGAAAGAGCGAATGGACGAATTTCAAAAGGAAAAAAAGGAAATAGCCTGGGGCAGTCAGATCCGCTCATATGTAATGCAGCCTTATCAGATGGTAAAGGACCACAGGACAAATCTGGAGATCGGAAATGTCCAGGCAGTCATGGACGGTGAGATAAATCCATTTATTGATGCATATCTTGCTATGCATGCAACCGGTGGAAAGAATGATTAAAACGATTAAAACTCGCCGAAGCATAAGAAGGTTCAGAAAAGTTCCGGTCTCGGACGATGCGATAAAGCATGCAATAGAGGCTGGAATATGGGCGCCTTCCGGGATGAATAACCAGCCCTGGAGATTTGCGGTAATAAAAGACGCTGAAACTAAGGCCTGGCTTGCGGACCTGACGCAATACGGAAGCACGCTCAAAGCTGCCGGCGCCCTTATCGCTGTTTTCATGGACAATGCATCAAGCTATGACAGAACCAAGGACTTGCAGGCGATAGGTGCATGCATACAGAACATGCTGCTTGAAATCCATTCGATCGGCCTGGGTGGCCTATGGCTCGGCGAGATTCTCAAGAACAGAGATACCGTTGAAAAGCTGCTTGGCACCCCGGATGATTACGAGCTTATGGCCATTGTTGCAATGGGGGAACCCTGCGTATGCCCAAAACCTCCCAAGCGCAAGCAGATTTCGGATATGGTGTTTCTCTATAAATAGCCTACCTTGAACAAGAGGATGTTCCGAGGTTCATTCTTGATATGATCTTCGGCCCCCCGGTATAAGGATTCGTATCTATCGTAATCGGATTGGCCATTTTAATGAGGTCTTTATCTATTACGAATTTAAAGCCTTCCAATTCAATCACGTCATCGAATTCATCCGGCTCATCCTGAGCCAGTGCCAGCCTGGTACCGCTTCAGGAAGAGATCATATAAATGCGCAATGGTTTCAGTTTGCTGTTTTTGTAAATCAGCTCCAGCGCCTTCCTGCCGCTTTCAGTAATCGTAATCATAAGATGTCCTCCTTTTGTCTTTACTTTTCATACCTTAATTGTTTACACGGTCTTTATTCTTTAGGCATTGATCTGAATCAAGAACCGGAGGGATTTATGGAAGACAGATTTCTCGATTACATACCTTTGTTTGCAGGTCTGCCCGAAGAAGATATGAAAAAGCTTAATTCAAGCGGGATATACCGGTCCTACAAGCCAGGAGAGCTTATTGCCGGCCCTACAGACAGGATCAGGGCATTTTTCGTTGTTGTCTGGGGCAGTGTGAAACTTCACAGGACATCACATGACGGACACGAGCAGACGCTTTATATTTTTGGTCCGGGTGAGCCGTTCTGTATGACTGCACTGGAAGACGGGACCTTTCCCGCCGATGCAACCGCCCTGAGCGAAACGAGAGTTCTGATACTCCCGGCAAATGTCCTGGAATCAATTGCAAAATCGGAGCCGGCGCTTCTTATTAATATAATGAGCGTGCTTATAAAAAGGCTAAAAGAAACCATGAATCTGATTGAAATGCTGTCCATGAAAGAGATTCCGCAGAGGCTTGCCGCATGGCTGATCCATTCGTCTGCTTTTCAGGACGGCAGCGACATGCTGCATCTCGGGATGTCACATAGAGAGCTTTCCAAACTTCTTGGAACGACGCCAGAATCCCTTTCCAGGGCCTTCAGGCGCTTTAAGGATGAAGGGATGGTCGACTTAAAAGGGAGAGCGGTAAAAATCCTGAGAAGGGACATCTTGAGCAATATCGCCTCGAATGGATGGAACCCGGCCGAGTAGCCTGTATTACTGAGGTGAAGTAATTATAAAAGAGGCCTCTTTCCTGAACAGCCTTCCCTTACCGGATTCAACAAACAGGTGTCCGTTCCTTGCCTTGATGTAGAAATTATTTTGAGCAGTTGATTTAAAAGAAACGGTATTTTTTCCCTTGAGTCCATTTTCCATTTTAAAAACAGCGGCAGCTTTTCCTTCTTCGCTGACGGGTTTTATCAGAGAAAGTCGGCCCTCTTTATCCGCCAGAAAATATCCGGGATAATTTACGGATTCGATCATAACCATGCCTTTACCCGAGGTGTCGGGTATGATTCCAAACCTTGCATCAAGCCTGTCACGGGCCGATATGATTTTCGATACCTCTCCCTGATAGCGTTTATGCCTGATAAAACTGCCCGGGCTGATAAAGCTTTCAATCGAGCAGAGAGACGCATCCCGGGGGATGATCTTGTTTATAAGCCATCTGTCTCTGATCTTCCCAGTTCTTATGGATAAAAAATATTCTTTCCCCCATGCTGAAAAACCGGGGAAAATAGGGGCCAGTTTGTCTGCAAAACCCGGTTCCGGATGTGCTTCAGGCTCTCCCGCATTCTTAATTTCGGGCAGGATTACGGTCCCTTTTCCGTCCACATTATCGCAGCAGCCCCAAAGGCTGTATGGTGATTTTATGCCATCTGGTGCGGGAGAAAAATAAAGGTTATGGCTGCCTGAAGAGATAAATATCTGAGGATGTGAAACCCTTGAACCTATTTTGTCACGGCCTTTTTCCCAGGCAACGGTATCTTTTTCACCAAGGGTGATTCTCGTTGTTTCCCAGGTTAAGCCTTTGTCTTTTGATTCCATGGTAAATGTGATGGTCTTAATGTCACCTGCATGACTGCCGCCGCACAATGCGGAACACGGACCGTATCCGCCGCTTTTCCTGAAAAGCAGCACCCATCTGATCCTTATGGTCATGTTATCCGGGCTCGAAAGGTCGGCGGGTCTTGCCTGAAACAGCGTAATCGGCTCATCCTGTTCGAGGGCTGTTTCATTCGAGTCAAATACAAGTATGGGCCTTATCCTTTCGGCAAGACTGGTTTCCATCGCATCATCCAGTCCATCCTGGTCCCTGTCAGGCCAGACTACGAGGGCATTTTCAAAAACAAGGGGCCTGTCGAGAGCGACCCCGGCGATTGAATCGGTTATCTTCAAAGGAAGGTTTTTGATATAGCTAAGTGCCCTGTCTTTTTCTTTAATTTCATCTGCAAAGATTGCATGCGGCAGAGTAATAATCACTATTACGGCAATGATGATCCTGAAAAATATGAGTGCGGAACCGTTCATGAGAGGCTTCATGAATAAAAGATTATCATGCAGGGCCAGCTTGCGTAAATGCAAAACAATTATTCAATTTAGCATATGGAATTCACAATGATGACTGACATCCTGTTTTTTTTAACAGACCATCACACACCACTATCTAAATATATTCTTTAATGCCGGCTCTTTTAAATGCCGATTAACAATAAAATATGATTTTATTCTGACAAGAGGCATGGAGGAGATATGTACGAAAACCTGCTTGGAGAATTCCTCGGGACAATGGTTCTTGTCCTTTTCGGTTGCGGGGTGGTCGCAAATGTTTGCCTTAAGAAATCAAAAGCCGAAGGCTCAGGATGGATGGTAATAGCAACAGGATGGGGCATTGCCGTCACCTGCGGTATCTTTATGGCTGAAGCATGCGGCTCCGTACAGGCGGATATAAATCCCGCAGTCACCCTGGCAAAGATAATGATGGGTATTTATACGGTTCCGCATGCAATATTGACAATGGGTGTTCAATTTGCCGGGGCATTTATTGGTGCGTTTCTAGTTTACCTATATTATTACCCTCATTGGAAGGAAACACCCGATGAGGCAACAAAACTTGGAGTTTTCTGCACATCCCCGGCAATAAGAAATATGGGAAACGCGCTATTCTGCGAAATCACAGGAGCAGTTGTTTTGATAGTGGTTATTCTTGCCATATTCAAGGAACTGGATGGTTACATGGCATCAAAATACGGACCATATCTTGTCGGCCTTCTGGTATGGGGCATAGGCCTTTCACTGGGGGGAACGACTGGCTATGCCATAAACCCGGCCAGGGACCTGGGACCGAGACTCGTTCATGCAATCGTTCCCATACAAGGCAAGGGCGGCTCTGACTGGGGATATGCCTGGGTGCCTGTTGCAGGCCCGTTCATAGGGGGGGGCATAGCATTCATTCTTTCAAAGACATTTGGTCTTAGTTAAGGAGGTTAACGAATGAAAACAATAGTAGTCATAATTGGAATTCTAGCGGGTATCGCGGCTGGCGTCTTGTCGTTCTACGGGCTTTTCGCACCGGTAAATATCCAGGAAAAAGAGATTGGCCCATTAATATTCGTCATGGAAAAACATGTAGGCGCCTACCAGGATGTCGGACCGCTGATAGACAGGATGCAAAAGTATCTCATTAATGAAGGAATAGAAACCTCGATGGGAGTGGGTATTTATTATGACGATCCTAAGGTAACCCCCGAGGATAAGACGAGGTGCATAATAGGCAGGATCATTGAAGACTCTTCTCGTTCAAGGACTATGGAGATTGAAAAGAAATACATGGTCGGAGAACTTCCGCAGACCAATTACCTTGTCGTGGAATTTCCCTTTAAGGGGCTGCCCTCAATTTTTATAGGAATTTACAGGGTATATCCGAAGATTTCCAAATATATGAAGACACGCGATATACCCAAAATGCCTATTATCGAAATCTATGCCCCGAAGGCACAGAAAATGTTTTATATTATCCCGACCAGTCTCAAACAGAATTTCTTTGACAAACTGATGGATAAGGTAAGCCCTCAGAGCTGAAGCCCGCGCCGCTGCTAAATCAAGCCTGCCATAAAAAGGCCCAGGGCAAGATTTATAACAGCGAATAAAACGGCAGAACGACCTGCCCAGCGATGGGCAGGCCTCATCCATTTCTTTTTAAGCCTGAACATTAACAATCCCATAACCGGCGCAGCACATACAAGCGCTATTGCAGAACCGCCAATAATGCCGTGTATTTTTGGAATCAGGCTTGATCCATCACCATCAGGCAACAAAGACACAGCAATAAATCCGGCAAGCATGAATAATGCGCCCGTTATCCCCAAAGGTCTGTGTATCTTCAGCCACCAGCTTTTTTTTCTTTGAGTCATGGCTACAAAGGCAGCGGTGGCAACTGTTATTATGCCTGCCGCCATCAATGCAGCATGGACAATCACTGTCTGCACAAGTCCTATTAACTCCCTACGGTTATGCTCGAAGTCTTTGAACCGCCCAATTTGCTTGTTGCTGTTACTTCAATCACATCGCCCGGATTTGCTTCAATCTTATATGAAAATGCAGCGATATTTTTGTCATACTGGCTTGTATAATTAAATGTCTGATAAGGTTTGCCGTTGACCTTAACTTCAACGCTGCTGATGTAATCTACCGTCACGTCGTATGTATAATGTCCGACAGTTACGGAGAGCATCTGTGACGATGAATCATAACCGAGATTGAGCGATGAAGGCTCATTTGCATATGCTGTGTTGAAGAAAAGAAAACCTGATATAAGGATGGTTAAAGTTACTGTCATGTTCAGAGCTTTCATATTGAGCCTCCTTTATTTATCTTGCTGTGCTATCGTGATGCTGATTGTTTTCGAACCGTACATATTGCAGGTGGCCTTTATTTCAAGGACGTCGCCCACCTTGGCCGGAATTTCATATGTATATTCAAACGGGTTTTTATCAGGCTGGTTCTTGTATGTCTGATTGATCACCACCTGCGCGTTTTTCTTTACCTCGACAATACTTATGTAATGCATTTTAGATGAAAACGAACCATGGTCGAACCTGACAGTGAGTTTCTGGGATGCCATGTCATATTCAGCCGTAAGGTTCTTGGGCGGATGGGCCATTATAACCATCGGGTAAGAAAAGAAGAAGACAAGTCCAAGTAAAACATATATGAGAATTTTCTTTTTATTCTGTACTGATTTCATAGTTTTCTCCTTTCACTGAGATTTAGTTACGATTTAAGAATACCATAATTTGTTCAATTGAGAAAACAATGAGTGATAAAAGAAGTATTGCCGTAATAATTCAAGGAATAAGAGAACTGCATACCCCATCCCCCTGGCCAGGGCATGCAGTTCCGGATTTTTCAGAATCAGTTTGAAACCCATATCGGGGCGGTCATTGCAACCTGTATACCGTTCGTTATGTATTGTTAAATTTATGCACACCGGATGCCAAGCGTAACTAATTGAAAAAGCTCACTGATAGGGTTCTATAATTGCCGATAGTGGAAATAATATGCCCATCAGGCAGACAACAGAATGGCAAAGGATTCCATCTCAAAAAATAACAGGGTAAATAATTGTCTTTAATATGCAGCGGGGCGCTTTCAGATAAGCCGCCCCGCCTGAAATGTGAAGGTTTAAACTGCTTCGATCGAAAGTGCCATTCCCTGCCCGCCGCCTATGCAAAGTGATGCAAGGCCTAGTGATACATTTCTTCGCTTCATTTCATGCATCAGCGCAACAATGATTCGTGCGCCCGTGCAGCCGATCGGGTGGCCGATGGAGATTCCCGAACCGTTTACATTGCAGATATCCTCGGAAATGCCTAGCTCGCTTATACAGGCGATTGCCTGGGAAGCAAAGGCCTCATTAAGTTCGAAGAGGCCGTAATCCTTGATGGATGTGCCAGTAATCCTCAAGAGCTTCCTGACTGCCGGAATGGGCCCCAGACCCATGTATGCAGGATCAAGTCCGCCCGTGGCATAGCCTTTTATTCTTGCGAGGGGTTCAAGACCCATAGCTTTGGCCTTATCTTCATCCATGAGGAGGCATGCCGCCGCGGCATCGTTGATTCCCGATGCATTACCTGCGGTCACAGTGCCGTCTTTTTTAAAGACCGTTGCCAGCTTGCCCATTTTTTCAAGCGTGGTGTCCATCGGCCTTTCATCGATGTCGAATATTTTAGGGTCGCCCTTTTTCTGCGGGATTACCACAGGGATTATCTCGTCTTTCAAAACGCCGCTCTTGATTGCGGCAAGGGCCCTGTTGTGGCTTTGAAGTCCCAGCCTGTCCTGATCGGCCCGGCTGATGCCGTATTTTTCGGCTATATTTTCAGCAGTAATGCCCATGTGGTATCCGTAAAAAATCTCGAAGAGGCCGTCGAAAACCATCAGGTCGGTGATCTTGCCGAAGGGCATGTCCATACGATATCCCCAGCGCGCCTTGGGCATTGCATAAGGGACATCGCTCATATTTTCCATGCCGCCTGCAATTATCGCCGATGCATCTCCGGCCTTGATCTCTGATGCGCCCAGCGCTATCGCCTTCATGCCCGATGCGCATACCTTGCTCACTGTAAAGGCAGTTGTTTCTTTGGGAAGTCCGGCCATGATCATGGCCTGCCTTGTTGTGTTCTGGCCCTGTCCCGCATAAAGAACATTGCCCATGATTACCTCGTCAATGACTATGTCTTTGCCATTTTCGATTCTGGCGTATTTCTTTTCAATTTCACTCAGGCCCTGCCCCTTGAGCTTATCCGGGGCATCGGCTTCTGTCTCTGCCGAAACAACCGGTTTAAGGCCGATTTTTTCCAGCGCACCTCTTATTACGAGCGCCCCGAGCTCTTTGGCAGGAACATCTTTCAGTGTGCCGCCGAAAGCTCCGACTGCTGTCCTTATCCCGCTTACTAACACCACATTTGCCATACAACCCTCCTTGAAATGCTTTCTTTTTATGTTTTTTATCAGAGAGGAAGTATCACATAAACGTTCTTTAATGGCAAGAATTCATTATTCATTTTTCTGATGGGGCGAATCGTTTGCATGAGGACTGTTCCCGGCCAATCAGGTGTGGTATAACTAAAAGAATATTCTGACTTCAGGAGGGGTTTATGGCAGATCTTATTTCAGGTGATGGAAAAATAAGGTTCGGTTTTTATGATGAGCCTGTTGATAACATAAATTATGCCGACTACGCGCTTGAAACGCCCATGGATATAAAGGTGCCGAGATTGATGAGAAAGTTCCTTGTTAACCAGTTTCATTTTTCAGGAATAATAGGCCCGGATATAATAGTAGGAATGGCTGTGGTCGATCTCAAGTATATTGCCAACGGCTTTCTGTATGTATATGACAGGAAGGCGAAAACCCTTGTTGAAACAAATAAGATCACTCCTTTTGGCATAGGCGGCACCATTATTCCGACTGCCAGAAGCTATGACAGTTCATTTTCATCGGGCGGTCTTGATATCACAGTAACATCTTACAGGATGATGGCCAGTTCACCCGATATAAATCTCGATGTTAAAATTACAAAACCTACCGAACCTTTACGCCTATGCACACGCACCGGCTACCGTGGTTGGGTGTACATGGAGAAAACTACACCCATCCCTGTTTCGGGCAAAGTAACATGCAGAGGAAAGACATACGAGATATCGTCACCCGATTATATGGGGCTTATGGACTGGACGACCGGCACCATGCGCCGTGACACATACTGGGAATGGGCTGCGACCGCAACGACGCTGCCTGATGGAAGGCCTTTCGGCCTTAACCTCTGCTGCGGGGTGAACGACACAAGCTTTACCGAAAACGCCTTCTGGCTTGATGGAGCCAGGACAAAGGTCGATACCGTCAATTTTGAATTCGACAACCACAACCTTTACAAACCCTGGAAGATCACATCCTATGACAAAAGGGTGGACCTTACTTTCAATCCTGAAGGTATGCGAGGAGAAAAGCTGAATGCCGTGCTTGTCAAATCGAAATTCTCGCAGTTCATGGGGACATTTGAAGGCAGGCTCAAGACGGAAAGCGGTGAGACCGTTGAAATAAGAGACATACCCGGCTGGGCGGAGGATCATTACGCCAAATGGTAATGTACAGGGCGCTATAACTTCACATTCTCCGGTTTCTATTCAAGCGCTGTCGTTGTCGTCATCGTCGGTATGCTCTTCGTCTTACGTCTTAGTATGG
>CAZEMO010000030.1:0-34303 GCA_964513375.1 uncultured Bacteriovoracaceae bacterium
TTGATTCGGGCAGATAGCCCTCACCCTTCGGGCGTACCTTCGGTACGTCAATTTTGTGATGCAAAATTTGTCGCTCCTTGCGGAAACGCTGCGACGTACGCTTGAGTACGTCTCGCATTTCCGCTTCGTCGCTCCTAGGTCTGCGTCGTTCTAACACCCTGTATCTAAATAGTTTCAGGGCTTAACTGTTATAGTATGAACCGCCTGATTCGAGTCGGTATATATTTTCAGGACTTCCGATTCGGCATCCCATTCGCTTGACCACGAGCCTGCCGGATCGCTTACCTCAAGCTTCCAGCCCAGGGGGAAGAAGCGTGCCGCAGGGATGTAAATTTCGGTGGGCGCGCTTATTCCGGTTTCATTGAAAGCAAGCTTAAATATACGCGTCTTGGGATTATAGCCGTAGCTTGTCGGACAGCCCGCCACCGCCTTCGGGTAGACTCTGACAAGGTCGTTAATTTTCGCCTGCTCGCTGCCGTCGGCATTTAATATGCCCATCGAATCGGCGTCATATGACCAGTATGTCCAGCCGCTTGTACAGCGGTCCGCCATCGCCATGATCTCTTTTAAGTAAATGTCGACAACAACGCCGTTACCCGAAATGCCGAGTTCGCCTATGAGCATGGGTGACATCTGCCTGCCAGCCTCTTTCTTACGGTTTTCTTCCCACAGAAGAATTGTGGACAGGTCTATGGCATACATATGAGGGAAATATGCAAGCCGGGCACCTTCCGGCCTGACATCGTTAACAACTCCAAGGTATGAGGGCGTTCCCTGGTTCACCAGAAGAGCAACCGGTTCGAAGAACACCCAGTTGTCGTTATCGACAGTCCTGATGGCAGCTGTCAGCCTCTCATAAAAAGGTTTGAGCACGCTCGATTCAAAGGTGAGAGGTTTATGGTAGCCGGGGTAGGGCTCGTTCATCAGGTCGTAGCCGATTACAGCCGGGTGGTCGTGGAAACGCTCGACGATCTTCATGACTGCCATCGTATAATGCTCCTGCAGATAGGCGTATTGAGGATTCTCATAATCCCAGAAGTTACCGAATGCGGCGATCACGCCTGCGTCAAGATAGTTGATCGACCACGGATTCTGGTACTCTGACGGCCAGCCGTTGTCCTCGATTGCCCAGAGAGGCGCACCGTCGCCGCCGAAATGGATGGAATAGAGATCCTGATGCATGTCGAGAACGACATGAATGCCTGCTTCTTCATACCAGTCGAGGCGCTCTGCAACCCTGTCAAGATAGGTCTCGTCGAATACGCCTTTTTCGGGCTCGAGACCGTCCCACAGTATGAGCATACGGGCGAAGTTGAATCCCCAGTCGCGGGACATCCTCAGGATATCATCCTTTTGCGTCCAGCCGACCCGATCGGGATAATATTTGGAGCTAGTGCTTACATTTAGCCCGTGAAGAATCAGAGCCCTGCCCTGATCGTCTGTGATGTACTGCTGTTCGAAGCTGTTTCTGCAGGCGCCGAACATGAATGAAAAAAAGATTACAAGACAGATAAATATCCCCGATGTCTTCCTCATATCAATCTCCTCCTATTGAATCCGGCAATTATATCAGCTCTGTTCTGACGTTGTCATTTACAAAAAGACTATCACTTCTTGAGGTGTTGATTTTCGGTTTAAGGTGTTTATAATTCAATTTATACATGCGCATGATGTCACACATGCAATATTTTGAATTTTTAAAGTTGTTCGCAGTCATGAAGCACTGCTGATCTGGAGATGGTCAATGACTGACGGGAAAGCGGGAAAAAGGAAAAAAGTCTTAAAAGCAATGCCTGAAGACAATTTCTTCAGGGCTTTTTTTTCAAGTCCTGCGGCCCTTGCGATAACCAGAGTCGCCGATGGTAAATTTATCAACATAAATCCCTCCTACACAAACATAATGGGTTATCAGCCGGACGACATACTTGGGCTCACCGTGGACGACCTGAACATATACATAGATAGCGGCGAGCGTGACCTTTTAATCAAGACATTGCATGAACATGGGGAAGTTCGTAATTACGAGTTGAACGTCCGCAGCAAATCCGGAGAGGTGCGTAACCTGCTCGTAAGCATGGTGCCTACCATCTATGACAATGAAGAAGCCATCATATCAACATTCATCGACATAACAGCTCGGAAGACCGCCGAAGAGAGAGTGTGGCACTTCTCAGAAGTGCACATCGCCAACAAGAGAGTAAACCAGCTCATCAACAGGGAGAAGGACCCGGAAGCTCTCATTCGGAAAGTTTGCAGCGCGCTTACGGAGACTCGCGGTTACCGTTCGGCCTGGATCTGCATTCTCGACAGGCAGGGTGTGCTGAAGGTATCTGCAGACTCTGGGATAGGCCCGGATTTCGACGGCCTTAAGGCCCAGTTTGAAAAGGGCGAACTTCCCGCGTGCTGCCTGAATGCATTTGCCAATAGAGATGTCCTTGTAATACGCAGCCCCATGCGCACATGCAGGGGATGCATGCTGAGAGGCAGTTACGGCAGTAATGCGGTACTGACGGGAGCAATCCGTCATGCCGGCCGCGACTACGGAGTGCTTACCGTCACTGTGTCCGAAGAAATGGCGGACGACCCAGAGGAAAAGGATCTTTTCCGTCAGGTCATCACCGACATCGGTATCGCCCTTGATTCAATCGAAGCAGGGCTTGAACGCAACAGGGCTGAAGAGGAGCTTAAACGAAGCGAGTATTTCTACCGTGCTCTCTTCGAAAACATGCTCAACGGCTTTGCCTACTGCAGGATGATATACGACGGAGAGAAGCCCCTTGACTTCGTCTACCTGTCGGTGAACAGGGCATTCGAGACGCAGACCGGCCTGAAGGATGTGGCCGGGAAACGGGTATCCGAGGTCATCCCGGGCATATGCGAGACCGACCCTGGTTTGTTCGAGATATACGGCCGCGTTGCGAGGTCCGGTATACCCGAGGTCTTCGAGACTTATATCAAAGCACTTAAAATGTGGTTCGAGGTCACTGTCTACAGTCCCGGAAGAGATTATTTCGTAGCCGTGTTCAATGTTATCACCGAGCGCAAAGTGGTCGAGATCAGACTCCGTGAGAGTGAGGAGCGCTTCCGCAATCTGTTCGAAAACATGAGCAGCGGTGTGGCCGTTTACGAGGCGGTTGATGACGGCCGCGATTTCGTGTTCAGGGATTTCAACGCTGCTGGAGAAGTGATCGAAGGAGTCTCGCGCGAACGCGTAATAGGACGGCGTGTGACCGATGTGTTCCCCGGCGTTGATGAGTTCGGTCTGCTCGATATCTTTCGCCAGGTCTGGAAGACAGGGACTGTCGAGCGTCAACATGTCTCGCAATACAAAGACGGCCGTATATCCGGATGGCGCGAGAACTATGTTTACAGGCTGCCCTCAGGCGAGGTTGTTGCGATTTACAACGATGTCACCGAACGCAAACTTGCGGAAGTGGCCCTCGTGAGGAGCGAGGAAAAGTACAGGGAACTCGTAGAGAATCTGAACGATGTTATATATGTTACAGACAGAGAAGGCGTGATGACATATGTCAGCCCCACTTCCAGGATGGTTACCGGTTACGATCCCGAAGAATTAACAGGAAGGACTTTTCACTTTCTCATACACCCTGATGACCTTCCAGTCGTGGAAAATGATTTTAGCAGAACACTTGAAAAACGTCATGAGCCATCCGAATTCCGGTACATAACCCGGGACGGAAGAATCCGCTGGGCAAGGACATCGAGTCACTCTGTCATAGAAAATGGGGTCGCAATCGGTATCCAGGGTGTTTTCAGTGATATCACCGACCGCAGAAAGGTCGAAGACGAACTTCGCGAAAGTGAGGAAAGGTTCCGGGCCCTTGTAGACCTGGCCCCTGACGGTATACTCGTACATGCTGATGGACTCATAATGTATGTGAATCCTGCGATGGTGAATATCCTGGGGGTCGAGGGTCCCGATGACCTCATAGGCTCCGATTTCATGGAGAAGATTGCATCTGAATACCACGACGAGTTCCTTAAGCGCCTTCAGATACAGAGTGAGACCGGGCGGCCGGTTCCTGCAATGGAGCAGGAATTTATAAGGTCGGACGGTACCAGGGTCCCGGTTGAGTCCATAGCTGCACCTCTCAGGTTCAGGGGCAGGGATGCGCACCTGGTCTTCGTACGCGACATAACGCTCAGAAAAAAATCCGATGAGGATCGGACCAACCTGCAGTCTCAACTGCAGCAATCGCAGAAAATGGAGGCAATCGGGCGCCTTGCGGGTGGAGTAGCACATGATTTCAATAACCTTCTTACCGTCATAATAGGCTGGTCGGAACTCGAGATGAACAGGCTCCACGAAGACGACCCTCTGAAAAAGCGTTTAGGAGAGATACTCAATGCCGGAAAAAGCGCGGCCTCGCTTACCCGCCAGCTGCTTGCATTCAGCCGCAGGCAGCCGCAGAATCCTGAGGTTGTGAACATCAACGAATCAATCCGGAGTATAGAAAAAATGCTGATTCGCCTCATAGGCGAAAATGTCGAACTCACGACAAAGCTGGAGGACGGGCTTTACAGAGTGACTGTTGATAAGGGGCAGATCGAGCAGGTACTGATGAACATTATCATCAATGCAAATGACGCCATGCCCTCCGGCGGGCGGATAGCGATAGAGACCAGGAACCTTGAACTCGATGAAGTGTCCAGCGGATTCAATCCGGAAGCCATACCTGGCAGCTATGTAATGGTTTCGGTAAACGACAGCGGCACAGGAATGGATAAAGAAACGATGGAGCGCATCTTCGATCCTTTCTTCACAACGAAAGAGCTCGGCAAGGGAACCGGTCTCGGCCTTTCTACAGTATACGGGATTATCAAACAGAGCGGCGGCTTTATCGACGTGAGCAGCAGAAAAGGAGTAGGCACGGTCTTCAGGATATTCCTCCCGAAGTCGGAAAAGGAGAGGGGACAGGCCGGTGACCGTCAAGAAGAGTTCGAGGTGATCAAAGGTGCAGGTATCCTCATAGTGGAGGATTCGACCGCAGTCAGGAATCTAGCAGTCAGGATGCTAAAGGATGCCGGATACACAGTATCCGAAGCATCGTCGCCCGAAGAGGCGTTATCGTTCATGAAAGACCACGGGGAAATCATAGATCTGGTGGTAAGCGACATCATGATGCCCGGGATGACCGGCCCTGAAATGATGGAGAGGCTCGCTGCAGACTACCCCGGACTCAGGCGCCTCTACATGTCGGGATACACCGAGCAGATAGCAAGCTTCAGCGACACCCTGGGGGACTATTCGAATTTCATAAGCAAACCATTCAGGCGTGTCGACTTCCTCGGGAAAATAAGGTCTCTCCTGAAAGAAGAAACGCTGTCCTGACGAGTCGCCGGAGGCGGGATGGCCACGACAGTCTGCCGCTTCAATGGCGTGAGTGCCCTGAAGGACCTTTCATCAGCGGCTTCCCGGCTTCCAGTGCTCAAAACAGGGCGTCTGATGTCCTTTACCTTCTATTTTCCCAATTCCTCTTTCAGCTCGCGTTTCAATATCTTGCCCGAAGGGTTCTTCGGCAGTTTGTCCGTGATATGGATTTTTTTCGGACATTTGAAACCGGCAAGGTTTTCCTTGCAGAATGAAATAATGTCTTTTTCAGACAGATCAGTGCCTTTCTTCGGTACGATAACAGCTGCCACGATTTCAATCCATTTGGGATCGGGAAGACCGATAACGGCCACTTCCTCAATGCCGGGATGCTTGTAGAGCACTTCCTCGACCTCGCGTGATGCTACGTTCTCGCCTCCGGTCTTTATCATATCCTTTTTGCGGTCAACGACATAAAGATATCCGTCTTCGTCGAATCGGCCGAGATCTCCGCTGTGGAACCATCCGTATTCGAACGCTTCAGTGGTTTTCTCAGGGTCATTAAGATATCCGGTCATGACCTGTCCGGAACGGTGAACGATTTCTCCGACCTCTCCATTGGGTACGAAATTGCCCTCGAAATCCATCAGCCTCGTTTCTACATTGAGGACAGGCTGACCCGCAGAGCCTGGCTTTAACAGCTGGTCTTCGGGTTTCAGGATTGTCGCGACCGGACCCATTTCGGTCTGGCCGTAATAGTTCCAGAGCTTGAGCCCCCTGAATGCAACAGAGAGCTGCTTTATTATTTCAACAGGCATGATGCTTGCCCCGTAAGCCGCCTTCTTGAGGCTGCCGTGGTTGTGGTTCTTGAACTCGGGATGGTTGAGAATACCAATCCAGACGGTCGGAGGGGCGAAGGTATGTGTTATCTGATACTTTTCGATGGACCTGATCATCTCCAGCGGGTCGGCCTTATGCATGATGACGTTGGTGGCACCCACATAAAGATATGGCATCAGGAAGCAGTGCAGCTGTGCACAATGGAAAAGGGGAAGGGCATTGAGGCTCACATCATAGGTGTCGTATTGTCCATCGAATATGCAGCTGTAATATTCCGACATGAGCGCACGGTGAGAGAGCATAGCCCCTTTAGGCTTTGACTCCGTACCGCTCGTGTAAGGTATCTGGGCTATGTCTTCCGCATTCACCTCGACATAGGACTCGTCATAATTCATCGATTCCATTTCTTTTATAAGGTTAAAGAAACCGCCCGGGATCTCGGTGTCAGCAAGAGGCAGAAAACCCCATTTTTCGACTGTTGTGAATTTGTCCTGAGCTTTAGCAATGATGGGATAAAGCGCATCTTCGACAATGAATACCTTGGAGCCCGAATGATTGACTATATATGCAATTTCTTCGGAGTTCAGCATGTAGTTTATGGGAACCTGTATCGCCCCTATTTTAGAAAGGCCTATCATGCTGATCGGGTAGTAATGGGAGTTGTAGGAATAAATGGCGACCCTGTCGCCTTTCTTTATACCGTAACTTGTCATGAGGTTCGCGAAACGCCTGGCCTCTTTTTCGAGCTCGTAATAAGAAAGCTTTATATCCCTGAAAATGATGGCTGTCTTGTCACCGTATTTAGTGGCTGCTTTTCTTGTAATGTCACCGATTGTGTCCCTGCTGATGATGTTGCTCATATCTTTCTCCTTATTTAAAAAATGAATGGCTGTTCAGTCGTGTATGACTTTATGCTTAAAAAAACGGAACAGTCAATGATGATTGAGTTGTAATTATTGTAATCCGGATTTTTAGTGGAATGGTTAAGGATAGAAAAGGTTTATGGAGAAGAATAAAGGTTTAGAGCAATGAAGGGAATTCCAGATATTGCAGGGTTATCCCCTGTCAGACAAACCTTACTGCAACTCCGTTATCGCCTCTTCTCACGATGCGGCCCTCGATGCCTGTAATGCCGCCGAGACTTCCCCACAAAAGGTTTGCATTGATTTCTTCACCGTCATTCAGAGGCGTATCTGTTATGATGTACATTCCTCCTCTGCTGATGTTTATTATATGGCCGAAAGCGTTTTTCCCGTTGGCATATTTGAACATGATGTCTTTTTCCATGCTGAGGCGTTTCGTATTTCTTCTCTCATTACAATCAGGAGATTTCATATTTTCTGAGACTGATCCATGGACCCTGTTCTCGAGGCGGTTATTAAGTACTATGCCGGCAAGCTTCATGGAGCTTACAGTCTTTTCGCTGATTCTTCGCAGGACATTAACCCATCTGTTTTTATCGTTCATCATAGCGAGCCCCCTTCGTTCTGATATTGTCGAAAAAAACAACCTCAGTCCTTGACCATCAAAACCTGTGATGTCGAATTTCTTATTACCTTGTCGGCAACGCTTCCGAGCATGAACTTTTTCAGTCCTCTTTTTCCGAAAGAAGATATGACTAAAAGGTCAATGTTCTTATCTTTTTCCTCCTTGATTATTTCGTGAACAGGGTCTCCCTTCCTGATGTCGAACTCGATTTCAACTGCATTGCTTTTGTCATATTTCGAGACTTCCTTTTTCAGCATTTCCGAAGACCAGTTAATACTGTCCGCCTCGAGTTTTTCAACGTCTGCATCTGTAAGACAGTAATCGACAGCGCACTGCTGAACCTGTTCGTCGATTACATGCAGCAGGTATATCTTGGATTTGTATCTGCCTGCTATATCTATCGCTTCATTCAGCGCCTTGTCGGAATGCTCTGAAAAATCCGTGGGAACGAGGATTCTTTTAGGTTCAAACATGTTCCACCTTCCCGCTGAATTGATTTTTTCTTGCAAGATATCCGACGCCGATCATGCCCATGCCAAAAAGGACAAGTGACAGCGGCTCCGGAATCGGCTCAGGCGGTACCTGGCCGCTGCCATTATGAATGTATGGGCTCTGTCCATGCCTTTCATACATGTTTCTTGATATGCCCCGGTTGCCCTGATGATGTCTGTCTGCCCGAATGTCAACAAATATTGTTTCAGGTTCTGTCAGGTTAATATCATTGTTGCTGTCATGATGAAAGGACATGCCATCCAAACGAATTGGTGCCGCATATATGGTTGTCACAAATGAGAATGCCAGTACCAGTGTTAATGATATTTTTATAAGATACTGTTTCATGGATTGTTCCTCCTTTATCTAAGATGCTAAAAATGTTTCAAATTTCTGTTTTTTGCTTTCCGGTTGAACATAAACCCAAGACGCAGATACTAATCTGTATAGTACAATTTATAGTCTCAGACAGAAACGGCACAATCAGGAAACTACTGATTTATGACTTCGAAAAGCCTTATGCAGTAAGGAAGGATTTAATGATTCCGGTTATCAAAGCAGGTTTTTCCATCGGAATGAGATGTCTGGCGTCCTCCACGAGAAGGTATCTTCCCTTAGGGAAAAGGCCTGCCGCCTTTTCATATTCAATAAAGCCTCTGTTTTCGCTCAGCGCCCCTTCAACTACAAGCACCGGCTGGGAGACTTTATTGAGCACGGGCCATGGATTGAAATGCGTTCCGCCCATGAAGAGAGATGCCTCCTTGACGGGCGAGCACGTGAGCTTGAGCCCTTCCTCATCCGGCTTCATGCCGTGTTCAAGGTAAAGGTGCAGCATTTCGTCATCCCAGCTTCTAAACAGAGGCCGTGATTTAAGATAGTCGAACGCCTCATCGGAGTCACTCCAGCCGTTGCGGCGTTTGATCGATTTCGATGCAAGCGGGTGCTGCTCAACGCTCAGATCCATTGCGTAAATGGCTTCCGGAAGGAATATGGGTTCAATCAGCACCATGCCGGAAGTGTCAAGTCCGGAAACGGCCGTTGCCATTGTTATGACCGTTGCGCCCATAGAGTGTCCGACAAGATAAGGTTTATCTATATGCAGTACATTGCAGAATCTGGTCAGGTCATCGGCAAGCTGGAGCCAGTTCAGGCCACCTTCATATGGATCTGCGGAGCGGTGATCGCAGAAATATGGCGCCAGTACGTGATGACTGCCTGCAAATTCCCTTGCAATCGGGTGCCATATCCAGGGCATGAAGCCAGTCGCATGAAGAAATATTATTGTTTTCCCGGTGCCCTCGTATTCGAGGTATGAAATTTCCGCATCGCCTATTCCGGCGGATGACGCCATGGGTCTGATATCCTTTTGCACCAGCTCCTCTCCCTGGAAACAAGAATCTGACATTTAAGGTCTTGAGATTCTCAACTTCAGTTCCTACTGAATTAATATGAAGAAATCAATGCTCATTGCTGGGTTGATGTTTTTTGCCGTCTCCAGCACACAAAGCGAAGGAAAGGATAAGACAGTTATGATGAATAACCAGCAAACCGCGGTATTTGCCGGCGGCTGCTTCTGGTGCATGGAAGCTGCCTTCAGCGGGGAGAAAGGAGTGATAAAGGCCGTTTCCGGATATACGGGCGGAACAGTTGCAAATCCCTCCTATGAAGATGTGTGCTGGGGGACGACAGGCCATTATGAGGCGGTCGAAGTTATGTTCGATCCGGCCGTCATTTCTTACGAAAAACTGCTGGACATATTCTGGAGGAATATCGACCCCACCGACCCTTCAGGTCAGTTTGCCGATAGGGGCAGGCAGTATCAAACAGCAATTTTTTATAAGGACGAAAATCAAAGAAAGGCGGCTGTGGAATCAAAAAAGAGACTCGATAATTCCGGGATGTTCAACAAACCTGTCATCACTGAAATTCTTCCAGCGTCAGTATTTTATAAGGCAGAAGACTATCATCAGAATTATTCAAAGACCTGTCCTGTTAAATACAGACTTTATAAAGAGGGATCAGGTAGAAAGGGCTGGCTGGAAAGGACATGGGGAAAGGAAAATCTTAAAAAGAAACTTACACCAATGCAGTACGATGTGACACAGCAGTGCGGAACTGAGCCGCCCTTCAGGAACGAATACTGGGACAATAAGCGCGAGGGCATATATGTGGACATAGTTTCAGGTGAGGTGCTCTTCAGCTCGAGGGACAAGTTCGATTCCGGCACCGGCTGGCCGAGCTTCACAAAACCGATTGAAAACAAAAATGTTGTCGAGAAGAAGGAAAATGGTTTCATGGGAAGGACCGAGGTCAGGAGCAGCACCGCGGGTTCTCACCTTGGCCATGTTTTCGATGACGGGTCTGGTCCCGCCGGAAAGAGATATTGCATAAACTCGGCATCGCTCAAATTCATACCCAAAGAAAATATGGAGAAAGAGGGCTATGCCGAGTATCTGAATCTGTTCAATGGAAAATAAAAGGCAGGAGCCTTGAAAGGCTGACTCCTGCCCTGGAAATTCTATTTTTTATTCGGGCTGGCCGTATTTCTTTACGTCCCATACCCTGCGCCAGGCAGGTCCCGCCGGGTTGAGGGCAATATCGTCATTGAAGCGTGAAGGGATCTCTCCGCCGGGAAGGTTCAGAAGCCACTGTGCAAGGCTGTACCAGGCCTTGACCTCATAGGATTCGTCGGTTAAAGGATTGATCCCGTGTACTACGAACTGATCCAGATCGGATACGACCTCCCATTTCACCTTGTTGCCGCCTGCATCCCGCGGCCAGATGTCGACCAGCGGCAGCAGGTTTGTGACATATCTGACGCCGATCAGAACGAGAAGACTCGAACTTACGGAATAGTTTTTCTTTGAATCAGTAATCCATCCGCCCTTGAAGATATATTTGGGATTTTCGCTGTCATACACAAGCGTCTCTGTCGTTTCGTCAGCAGAAATTTCATACATCTGAAGGACACGGTTGCCTATTGTGCCGCTGGAATCAAAGACTATACGCATACCTGAAGGCACTACAAAAAGGTCGCTGGTCAGCTGCCCCAGCAGGCAGGTTCCCAGTTCGAAGAGAGACAGGATATCCGAGCCCTTGAGATAATATGAATAAAGCGCGCCTCCCGGAGTTCCGTCACGGCCGATGCTGTGCGGCATGGCGGCGAAGGCCTCATATACGTTTATCGAACCGCCCGGAGCAATCTGAACAAAAGCGGTATCCGCGCCCGGCGTACAGACCGCAAGGTCGGCGCCTGCAGCGCTGCGCATGGCGTCCGTTACGAGGTTCATGGAATTGAGCTTGGACAGCGCAAAATCAGAATACGCCAGTGTTGCGAAGATTGTGCCGTCGCCCAGGGCCGGATAGCGCGTGAGGCAGTTCGACTCGATATCGCTTCTGATCTCATCAACTCTGGTGTTGACCGCAGCAGACCCGGTTATGGTGCTGTCGACTGTGATATGATACGTTTCTGTAAGTGCGGTGTTCACCTTGCCTTTTTCGACGAACAGGTTCGATTTGGCCACATACTTGAATTCGTCATCGGCTTCCATGATTGTTGTCTTCCAGGTGCTCCATGGCGCCCAGTATTTAACGACCGCGGTTCCCAGAGTGTGCGAATGGCCCGAGCAAATTATATCAATGCCGGATACATTCTTGGCCAAGTCTGGGACCTCTCCGCTTGCCGTTCCTGTTCCGTCAACCGAAAACCCGGCATGCATCAAGCAGACGACAACGTCGACCTTCTCGGTGTTGCGAAGCTTGTTGACCAGGGTCTGGATCTTGAGGTTGTTGATCTTGAATTTTACCGGCAGGGCGTCGGGCATGAGGACATCAGCTCCGATGAGGCCGAATATTCCCACCTTGATCCCGGACGGAGTTGTGCGGATGATGTAATCGAAGATGTATTTGTCTGGCTGTTCGGTTTCTGAGTGCAGCGATTCCAGCAGGTCGTCCGAATGCCCCTCAGGAGTGTCATCCTGGCTGAATGTGAAGTTTGAGCATACGATCGGAATTACGGGTTCCCTTGCATTCATTATTGCATTGGCGAGACCTTCAGGCCCCATGCCCATTTCATGATTTCCCAGACACGCAGCTGTGAATCCCATGTCGGTCAGCAGGTTGATATCTGCAGCCCCGCTTTCACCTGTCATGAATATGGTCCCATCCGTGAAGTCTCCTGCAGAAAACGCCATAAGGTCGGGATTTATGAGACGTTCGGCATCTATGACAGCCGCTGCCCTGGATGCGCCTCCCACCGTGCCGTCGCCTGTCGCCGTCGGATCATACAGTTCCGCCGGCGAGCCTATAGTGTGCGAATGGCTGTCATTTGTGCTCAAGACGGTAAGCTTTCCTGTAGCTCCCTCCCTGCAGCCCGCTGAAACCATCATGAATGCCAGAATCAGGGCCGGGATAAGAAGTCTCCTCATGATACAATTCGCATCGTTCATACCATCCCTCCTTTACTGATAGTGTGATTGATGCCCGCAATGTACACGTAAGGCCACTGGATAGTCGCTTTAACCTTGAAAAAAATCTTGCTGCCTCGATATGTCCAAATGCAGGTACATCACAGAAATCAGAATATGAATAATAATATAATTAAACAGCCGGTATGTCAACTTGGGAGCAATGAATTCAATAATCAATTGACAGTACAATGTGCTGTCATTAATAATACAGAAATCAAATGTTTATAATTTCAAAAAATGGCTTGCATCCTAAGCCGGGGAGGAAATCATGAAACGAACCGTATTATTCCTGTTTATACCAATGATGTTTTTCGCATCGTGCTATCTGCCAGGGGGACCGGTTCCCGAGGACCCTGTCGCACCTGCAATGGTGGTACCGATCGAGCAGAAAGTCATTGTCCAGGAGGAGCTGATATATTCACCCTATCCTCGCACCAATGGCTCAGTTCCTGCCGATTTCGACTGCAGCTGGGACTGTGACTACATACGCTTCCTGCGCTATCGTCCAGTTTCAGCAGAAGTCGATCCCAAGCCTGTAAAAGCAGTAATTGTACTGATTCCAGGCTATATGGGAGGTGCCAACAGCTTCGATTACCTTGGCCGTCAGATCGTTTCCATGGCTGAGGCCGACGGGGAAGGAAGTGTGGAGGTCTGGGCCATGGAGCGCAGGGGGAATTGCCTCGAAGACCTGAAAGGCATGAATGCGGCAGAGGAGGGCGCAGACCCGCAGATTGCAATCGATTACTATTTTGGCGGCGGTACAGTGGGAGGCTCAACCTTCAAAGGCTTCCACAGCGATGGTGATCTGGCCGTACTTTCTGAATTCGGTCTGGAGCTTCTGATGAAGGATGTCTGGACCGTCATAACCATAAAAATACCTGATATTAACGCTCGCAAACAATGCGTTTTCATAGGCGGACACTCGATGGGCGGGTCATTCACGTCATTTTTCGCAGGATGGGACTTTGACGGTAATGTTTCGACGCTCAATGATGCTGGGTATATGAACTGCGCAGGCCTTATAGGAATGGACGGCAATGTCGGTCCCCGCTCGAGCGCAATGGAAGAAGACGCCTATTTCGAGGCTCTCAACAAAATCCGCAGTGGAGAAGAATCGAGGCTAAATCTCTTTACAGGCGTAACACCGGAGGCCATGGCCCTGCTCGAGATACTGGCCATGAATGCATATATGCACCCGGATGAAGAGGCCGCGACTATAAAAACCATTCCCTATTCCACCTCGACAAAAAACCTGATCAAACTGCTTCATTCCCGCAACCTTGGACACTATCTGACCGGAAGCCCGGCCATTAAGGATTTCCGCTACACAAACGAGGCCCTTCTGGGTGTATTCCTGGATGACAACTTCCAGCCTGTAAGCTTCCTGCAGGCAAGCCTTGGTTTTATCAGGGGAGGAGCTGTCGTTGAAAAGGATTTCCCCGGCTCTCTGGCCGAACTGCTTGGTTTGGGAAGCGTAATCAAAGTGGATGGTGTCTTCATACCGTGGAATGCCGGGCCTGTTGGAGACCTTGGCAACGGGCCCCTGTATTCCTGGGTCTCCTTCGATCAGGTGGGGAATGTATCCGACCCCGATTATAAGGATACAACTGGAAAACTCACATACACTACATGGCGCGATGAAGTAACCGACATGAAAGATTTCGCGCTTTCTCAGTACCGGGGGCCTTCAAACTTCATGGAATGGTACTTCGCCAACCGTATCAGTGTGGACTCTCAGGCCGCAGCCGCATCATTTAACAAGAATTACGGGCTCAATTTTCTGCACGGCGATATCCTGAACACGATGCCGATAATTAATTTCCCGGTTCGCACCGACCTTCAGCTTGAGGGCTATAACCATCTCGACGTTCTTTTCGCTGCTGCTGACAGGCCTTATCACAGACCGAACGAGGTATTCAGCCGCATGCTCGAATTTGCCCGCTTGAATGCAGGCGGCATGAGCGTACAGGTGCCGTGATTTAAAGGGGATTAAAAAAGGGAGGGACAGGGCCTGCCCTGTCCCTCTGAATACTCAATATTCTATATGCCTAATTCACAGGCATCAATTATCACAGAAAAATCACGTTAAGCCCTATTAAAGCTTTGTCATGGCCTTTCTTATGGCGTTTCTGAGCATATCGGACTGATACGGTTTCTGTACAAATCCTGACAGATTGTTATCCTCGAAACGGCTTACTACTTCCTGTTCATCATAACCACTGCTCATTATTACAGGAATGTCCGGATTGATGAGCCTTATTTCTCTCAAGACCTCATCACCGTTCATTTCCGGCATTGTCACATCAAGCAGCACAAGGCTGATTATGTCGGAGTGTTCCCTGAAGACGTTCAGCGCCTCTTTTCCATTGGATGCGATTAAAACTTCAAAACCCCATTTTTCGAGCATCTGCTTGCAGATATTGCATACGGATTCCTCATCATCAGCTATCAGCACAATGCCGCTGCCTGTCCAGCCTGGATTGTCCTCAGCGATTGGGCGGAAATCAACCGCGGTTTTCCCGATTGCAGGGAAAAATATCTTGAAGGTCGTCCCCTTGTCGAGTTCGCTGAATATCTTAATGGCCCCGTTATGTCCGCGTACGATGCCTTGAACAGCTGCAAGACCCAGTCCTCTGCCGGTGAACTTGGTTGTATAGAACGGGTCAAAGATTTTATCTACCGTCTCTTTATCCATACCGCAACCGTCATCGGTTATATCAAGGCAGACGCAGCTTACATCCTTGATTTCGCCGTAAGAAAGCGTTGCGCTGTCGTCCTGGCTGTCGTATTCAATTTCGCTGGTTGAAATAACGATATTGCCTTTCTTCTCATCGAGCGCTTCGGAGGAATTGATAACCAGATTGAGTATAATCTGCTGTATCTGTGCCACGTCGGCATTGATTGAAGGGAGGTCCTTGCTGAGATAGTATCTGAGGCTGACCTTTTTTGAGACAGAGATCTCCAGCATGTTCTTCATATCGTTGATAAGGTCCGACAGGTTGATGGGAACGACAAGAAAACGCCCTTTCCCCGAATAGGCAAGCATCTGTTTGCACAGGTCCGCTGCACGGAAGGAAGCCTTCTTGATGTTCTCAATCTTGGACCCGGCCGGGGACTGTTCAGGGATATCCATCAAAGCAAGATCTGCATTGCCGGTTATAACCATCAGTATGTTGTTGAAATCGTGGGCTATTCCCCCCGCAAGAACTCCAAGACTTTCAAGTTTCTGCGTCTGCTGGAGCTGTCTGTCGAGGTTGATGCGCTGTTCCTCGACCGCCTTACGCTCGGTTATATCTTCGAATATTACACATATATGATCAGGTGAATCCGAGGGGCGGTAGGCATTGCAGTGATACCATTTTTTTGTCGGCCCGTGATACATGTCAAATATCCTGGGGATGCCTGTTACCGCCACACTGCCATATGCATCCACCCAGCTCTGTTCGGTTTCCGGCCAGACATCGAAAACGTCTTTTCCCCGGATATAATCATTTTTGAGACCGGAAATATTTGTGAAAGCTGTATTAAACTGTCCGAAACGGAAGCTGACATAATTGCCGTCCTTGTCAAACGAAGACTCCCAGACGACAAATGCATTGATCATATTATTGAATATAAGCTGCAGCTCTGCGGTCTTTTTTTGAAGCTCTTCCTCCGCATACTTGCGTTTGGTGACATCCCATGCGATTCCTGTGAGGCTTAAGAACGAACCCTTGGAGTCATAGTATATGGAGCCGTTGATATTGTACCAGTGCCAGCTGCCGTCACTGTGTCTGAAACGGTATTCGGTACCGGATACCAGCTTGCCTGAGCACGTATCGGTAAATGCCTCCACGCATTTCGGCAGATCATCGGGATGCAGGATATCCAGAAACTGGGTTCCCAGTGATTCAGATATCTTGTGTCCGGTCATCCTTTCAAATGAAGGCGAGAGATAGGTGAAATCGCCCTTGTCGTTCAGGTTGAAGATTATGTCATAGCTGTTTTCGATGATCATCCTGTATCTTTCTTCGCTTTGCCTGAGAGCATCCTCGGCCTGTTTCATTTTTGTTATGTCTTCAACGGAACCTTCATAGAAAATGACATTTTTGTTCTCGTCCAGTATGGTCTGTACATTGAACCTTCCCCAGATATGGTGACCGTCGCGATGATTTAATTCGATTACAAGGTTTTTTACAAAACCGCTTCTGACGAGTTCGGCTTTCATGTTTTCCCGGTCGTCGGTGTTCACATAAAGTTCATCTATGTCCGATACACATGAAATCATTTCCTGCGGAGAGACGTAGCCGAACAAATCCGAGAGCGCCTTGTTCATATCGATGAATTTCTTTCCAAAAGACGAACGGAATATCCCGTAAAAGGCGTTGTTAAAGATTTCACGGTATTTTGTTTCGTTCTGGCGAAGATCATCTTCCATGCGCTTCTGAGCTGTAATGTCATGTGCTATGGCAATGAATCTAAGGCCTGATGAGGCCGTATTGCCCTTGGATGCGATCGAGAGTTCGAACCAGCGTGTACCTGACGTTGTTTCATAGGGGTATGTCGAACCGTAATGCGCGCCATTCGCAGTGGCTTCCCCGATCGCTTTTTCTAATATCACATAGGAGTCTTCACTTAGTATGTCCCGGACATTCCTGCCCAGGAAAAGCTCCGGTTTCACGTTCATCTTCTCCGGCCTTGGCGCCCTGAAATCATAGATGAAACCATGCTCGTCAAGTTCAAACAGATAATCGGGAAGGGCGTCAAGGGTAGCTGCAAGACTCTGGTTGGCAGACTTCAATGCCCCCTGAGCCTCGTCTCTTTCGTTCTGCCTCTGTTCGAGAGAATCGGCCATATTATCGAAAGAGTGCGCGAGAGAACCGATTTCGCCATAGTAATCCTTGAATCCTGAACGCACCTTAAGGCTGCCGGTGCTTAACTTTACCGTAGCTTTTTGCAGGATGTTGATCTTATTCAGCAAAAGCTTGTCAGCGCTGTACCAGACAAGGCTTATGACCAGCAGTGTAAAGAGAAACAGACCCAGCAGGTTATATGCCAGTGACCTGTTTATCCTGGATACTGCAATTGATTTGGGTATTCCTATACTGAGGTAAAGCACGGCCTCCGGCGCGATTCTGATCTCTGCGACCGAACAGAGTCTGTCAATGCCGTCCATACGCCTTACGGATATTAATCCCTTGTGGTTATTATTGGTAAGCAGTTCGCTTGTCAGGGGAATATCATTGAAGGTTCTTCCAATCCATTTCTCTGGATCTGAATTTCGCGCAATTATGGTCCCGTTACGGTCGGTTATGACAAGAATCGATCCATCTGGAAGAATATTCTCCGTTATCGACTTGTTCAATGTAGTCAGGTCAATTGAAGCTCTTAATACTGCTTTAAGTAAGCCTGCTTCATCATATACCGGAAGGGAGACGCCAAGGCCCGGCTTTCCCGTAATGGGTCCTTTTTCATGATAGTCTCCTATCGAAAAGTTCCTGCTAGAAACAGCGCGCCTGAACCATTGCATATCAGATGAATTGACGGCTTTTATCAATAGAACAGCGCTGCAGAAACAGTCTCCCGAAGGGCTGAATGCAGCAATGTTTGAGTAGAGGGGATAAAGTTTCAGCAGTTGGGTAAACATATCATGACATTTTCCCGTGTCATTTTCCCTTACGGCTGGCAATGTTGAAAGCGATAGCAGAATCTGTCTCGTATTTTCAAAGAATCTTGTCTGCTGGTATGATGCAATTCTTGTTAATTGATAAACCTCGGTCTCAACCTGTTCCATCTCGATGCGGCGCTGTTCAAAGGCTGAATACACAAACAATCCAGACAGAGGCAGTACTATTATCAGGATAAGCAGAATAAGCTGGGATCGTAAGCCCGAAAGGAATTTATACATTGCCCTTCATCCTTTATTGAAAAAATTAAATTTTTAAAAGTGTTTTGAAATGATTATACACATGCTTTATTAAAACGGTAACTATATTGTCAATGGGGTTAAATCCCCATACATGACAGCATGGCTAAACGTCTTTTTCCATTTCACGGGCACGCTCTTTTAAAAGCTGCTGCAAAGCGTCACGGTCAGTTTTAATGTATCGCATGATCATGAAGAATATCAGTCCGCAGGGAATCCACCAGAACACGGCAAAGTTCATCATGCCTATATAGCCCACAATCGGCAGCATGAGTCCACCTATGGCGGGCCCGAATCCTTTTCCTATGTTGTCGGTAATATTAAAGCAGGCGAAAACCGTTCCCCTGTTTTCAGGTCGGTTGACATTCATGAGTATGGCCCTGACGTTCGGGCCGGCTGCAGAGACAAAGAAACCGGTAACAATTGCCAGCACGATATAAAGCTGATAACCCCAGCCAGATGGGTCGACGGGGATGTTGACCAGCATGAAGGCGGGAATGGCTCCTAAAAGCACGCATATGCCGCAGAATGCAGGCATGTATCTGGGGTTTTTATTGTACAGCCACTCGCCGATGTAGCCTGCAACAAGTCCACCCACTGTTGCGCCCACACCCAGCATGGTTATAACGAAAGTGGCCTTTTCCTTGCTGATATGTCTGACCTGTTCGAAGAAATAGATTATCCAGAAGCTGAGTATGCCCCAGGGTACGGTGCCCGGCAGACCCTGAAGGAATGCCCAGATGTTTGTCCTGTTGGAAAAGACATGTTTGAAATCTCTCAGATGTATCTTCTGCCTGTATTCCGCACCGGATTCGATCAGCTCTTCAAGAGCTGATTCCTTCCTGCCCCGTTGGGGGTCTTTTGCATAGATTGCAAATATTATGGCGATAGGGATGTTTGGCAGGGCAACCACGATGAAGGGTATCCGCCAGCTCAGGCCGAATAGATTCATGGGCGTCAGGAATCCTGCCGCAATCATCCCGAAAAGTATGCCGATGGCCCAGGCAACCCCGAGCCAGGCTGACGCCACAGCCCGGTGTTCTTCATGGAAATAATCGGACAGTAGCGAAAATGTCAGAGGAAATATTCCGCCGAGGCCGATGCCTGAAAGTATTCGCCACAATGCGAACATCTCGATGTTTTTCGTAAGCGCAGGAATACCTGTAAGGATGCATGGTACCTCTCCCAGAAGCACGACTGCAACAAGCAGCCATTTTCTGGATGCCTTGTCTGAAAAATAACCGAATAAAATGCTTATGACCGCCCCCAGTATCGTGAACAGGGAGCCTATAAATCCCAGGGTGACAACGCTTGTGCCGTATTCCTTCTGAAGCTCGGTTAAAATTCCTGTCATGACGTTTGTATCAGCCTGAAGGAAAACGAACATGAGCACCATCAATCCCAGGGTTATTTTGTCTCTTAACGGCATTTTAGATTTGTTCATATAACTCTCCTTTTATACCCGGAATAATTCCAAGCCTTTACGGCCGTCTTCAATGTATCTATCACTTTCCCTTATCCCTGCCTGAAAAATTTTCTACAATAACGAAAAACACCGGAATAAAGAATATTGAAATGAGAGATGCGGCGAGCATGCCGCCGATCACGCCTGTGCCTATCGAATGCCTGCTGTTCTCAGAAGCGCCTGTTGCCAGGGCAAGAGGCAGGCACCCCAGAATAAATGCGAGAGAGGTCATCATTATAGGCCTGATCCTAAGGCGGGAGGCTTCGATTACTGCTTCGAACGAACTCAATCCCTGAGTTTTCTTCATGACTGCGAATTCGAATATAAGAATGGCGTTCTTTGCGGAAAGAGCTATCAGAGTGAGCAGGCCGATCTGAAAGTATATGTCGTTCTCTGTCCCCCTTATGAGTATTGCCAGCGCCGCCCCGAAAAGGGCGAACGGAACCGCCAACAATACTCCAAGCGGCAGTGTCCATCTCTCATACTGTGCGGCGAGGATAAGAAAGACCATAACGAGGCCGAAGATAAATGCCGTTATTGAAGCGCTCCCCGATTTTTTTGTTTCATATCCTATTCCGCTCCAGTCGTAAGTGAATCCCGGCGCAAGTGAGGCTTTGGCAGTCTCTTCCATGACTTTTATCGCCTGGCCGGTGCTGTAGCCGTCGGCCGGACCGAAATTGATTCTGGCTGCAGGAAAGTTGTTGAAGCGTGTAAGCAGGTCGGGGCCTTTGGCGTGCTTCATCTCGACAAGGGCCTTGAGCGGGACCATTGCGCCTTTTGTCGAACGCACGTAAATATTGCTTATGTCCGAAGGTTTTTTCCTGTACCAGGGTTCCGCCTGAAGAATTACGTACCAGAGCCTGCTTTCCCTCGTGAACTGATTCACGTAATACGGGCTGAAAAGCATCTGCATGGTCTCATAGACCTGCTCGACTGGTACACCAAGCATCTCGGCCCTGTCGGCATTCACCTTGACAAAGAGCTGCTGGGAGTTTGCATTGAATGTCGTTGAAACCCCGTCGAGCTCCTTTCTCTTTGAGGCCTTTTCGACAAGGTCTTCGATAACCGGTCCGAGCTGGGCGGCACCGCCCTCGTTGCGGTTCTGCACCCAGAATTCGAGGCCTCCCACTGTACTCAGTCCTTCGACAGGGGGTGCAGATACGGGGAACATTATCCCGTCGATGATATCCGACATCCTTGCTGCTGCATAATCCGAGACGGCATCCGAACTCATGTCCGGGCTCTTCCTTTTGCTGAAATCTTTCAGGGTGACAAAGAATGATCCGGAGTTGTTTTTGTCGCTGTCGTCTATGATATTGTAGCCGTCAACCTCGATAACGTTTTCGACGGCCTTGTGCGAGGCGAATATTTTACCCCCGATTCTGTCAAGCTCTTCGACCCTGTCCAGGCTTGCGATATCAGGAAGAAGGGTCACTCCAAACAGATAACCCTGGTCTTCGTCGGGGATGAAGCCTGAAGGGGCAGCATTCATGAGAAAGTACGCCGCTGCTGAAATGATTATAAACAGCGCCATTATGACGGCCTTTCTCCTCAGCGAGAACCTGACGCCTTTGATGTAAAACCCTGTGAACCGCTCGAAGGACTCGTTGAACCATTTGAAGAAGCCCCTTATCTGCTGGGGTTTGTTCTTGAGCACTAAGGCAGCGATGGTCGGAGAAAGCGTGAGTGCAACAACGCCGGATATGACGACAGAGATCGCTATCGTGATTGCGAACTGCTTATAGAGCTGTCCGGTCATTCCTGACAGAAAAGCGACAGGAACGAATACTGCGACTAGCACCAGCACTATGGCAATTACGGGACCGGTGACCTCATCCATCGACATCTTTGCTGCCGTTCTGGGGTCGACCCCCTTTTCGCGCATGTTCCTTTCGATGTTCTCGATCACCACTATCGCGTCATCCACAACGATGCCGGTAGAGAGTATCATTGCAAACAACGAGAGCATGTTGATGGAAAAGCCCGCCAGCTTCAGTCCTGCGAATGTCCCGATAATGGAGACCGGTATGGCGAGAACTGGCACCAGAGTCGCCCTGAAGCTCCCCAGAAAGAGGTATACGACAAGAATCACCAGGATAATCGCGATTGCAAGGGTCACGGCCACTTCTCTTATCGATGCGCTCACGAATCTGGTAACGTCGAGTGACACCTGATAGTCTATACCCTGCGGGAATGTCTTTTTCAGTTCATTAAGCGCCCTTATGACATTCCCTGAAACCTCCAGGGCATTGGCCCCGGGCTCCTGATATACGGCTATCAGCGTTGCCGGACGTCCGTTCAGCCTCGTCCTGTTGCGGTAATCCCTCAGGCCTAGTTCGACCGTGCCGATGTCCTTCAGTCTCAGGATGGCTGAGCCATCTTTGCTCGCTTTGATGATTATCTGTTTGAATTCCTCCGGGTCGGTCATCATTCCTCGGGTAGTTATAGGCAGCGTCTGCTGAGACTTTCCTTTCATGGGCGGCTGTCCCAGCTGGCCGACGGCGAACTGCTGGTTCTGCCTCCTGATTGCATTTGCTACATCGGAGGCGGTGACGCCGAGCTGGGACATCTGGTCCGGCCTGAGCCATACCCTCATGGCGTAGTCGCCCATTCCGAGCATCGCGGTCTGGGAGGCGCCCGGTATGCGCTTTAGCGTATCAAGTATGTAGAGGTTGGCGTAATTATCCACATATGCCTCGTCATACTTGCCGTTGGTGCAGTAAACGGCAATTATCATCAGCGTCGTTGACGAGACCTTCTGTACCTGAACTCCCTGCTGAATCACTGCTGCAGGAAGCTGGGGCATCACCAGGTCAACCCTGTTCTGCACCATGACCTGGGCCATGTCAGGGTCGGTGCCTATGTCGAAAATGACGTTCAGCTTGAGATCGCCGTTCTGTGCGCAAGAAGACGTCATATAAAGCATGTTCTCGACGCCGTTGATCTGCAGCTCGATCGGAGCGGCGACATTCTGGGAAACGATTTCGGAGTTGGCGCCGGGATAGTTTGTTGTAACGCTCACCACAGGCGGCGTCAGGTCCGGATACTGTTCGACAGGCAGGACCTTAATAGCTAGAAGGCCTGAAATTACTATTACAATTGATATTACGCATGAAAATACCGGGCGGTCTATGAAGAATCTCGATATCATGCCCTGGCCTTATCCGCCATTCTACCATGAAGGATGCTGTCTGAAGAAGGCCCCGGCTGCTTTAGATATTCCCTGATGAACACCTTCATTCCCGTTGACAGCTTGAGCCCTCCGCCTGCGACAACCTGCTCGCCTTCCTTAAGGCCTTTGATTATGAACTTTTCTTCCCCGGTCCATTCACCTTCGTCGACATCGCGGTATTCTACTGTCATGTCCGGTTTTATCACCCATACGAAAGGCCCCTTCGTTCCTTGATTGACCACAGAGCTGGGAACTACAATCGCCTTTGGCCTCACCACTCCGCCCAGTATGATTTTTACGAATTGCCCCGGCTTCAGAAGTCCGCTGGGATTTTCAAACTCGGTCTTGACTAGGAACGTTCCCGTCTCCTGGCTGAACGAAGGCTCGGTGAAAATGAGCTTTCCACGGCCTGGATATCTTCTGCCGTTGGAAAGGACAAGCTCCACACTCATTCTGGAGTAGGCAGGGACGATCATCGAGCCCTCTTTTTCGCTTTCAGAGAGGTTGAGGTATTCATTCTCGGATATGCTGAATGTGACCCATATAGGGTCTATCTGAGATACCGTTGTCAGCAGGCTGTCATCTCCGGCGGATATATATGAACCTTCCTGTTTCTTGGCGAGGCTCGATATGCCGTTTATTGGCGAGGTTATTGTGCAGTAGCTCAAATTCAACTCCACCTGCCTGACCTTGGCCTTTGCGGCCAGATATGCACCGGCCGATGACCTTTCCGCTCTGATTGAGTCATCAAGGTCTTTCTTGCTAAGGGCGTTCTTCCTGGCAAGCGGCTTTACCCTTTCCAGATCGGCCTTTGCATTCAGCCAGTTAGCCTCCTGCTCAACAAGAATTGCACGGGCTTCTTCGAGCATGGCTTCGAAGGGTTTGGGGTCGATCATGAAAAGGACCTGCCCCTTTTTTACATAAGCACCTTCTGTATACGCGACCCTGTCGAGAAAACCGTCAACGCGGGCGCGAATCTGGACCAGGTGGGAACTTTCCGTCTGGGCCACATATTCAAATGTCACGGGGGTATCCTGCTTTTTCACGACAACCGCAGTAACTTTAACCGCAGATGAATCCGCCGGGGCTGTTCTCCCTCCGCCGCACCCTGACAGCAGCATAATTGAAGCGCTGATTGAGAGTAATGTGATTATAACGAACGATTTAAGGTCTGAATCGAGACCCCGACATTTTCCGGGCGGTCTGCAAACCGGGGCAATATCTGGTATGGACTCATGGGGCGAAGGTTTCAATCTCAAGATGTCAGGATATGCCCTATTGAACATTATAAATCCTCCGCCCTGAGTGATTTTTTATTTCTTATCCGCTTTTTTGGTTTCCTGTTCTGGCGGATCAAGGATTGTCTCAGCTGTTTTCCATCCTCCGCCCATTGCTTTGTATATGTTCACAACAGCAAATGCCTGATTGCTTTTTGTCTGCACATAGGAAAGTTCGGTATCGAAAAGCCTGCTGTCCGCATCAAGCACCTCAAGGTAATCGGTGTATCCGTTTTCATACCTGAGATATGAAAGGTCACGGTAGTTCCTGAGCGCCTGAACCTGCTTTTCCTGAGCAGCTCCCTGTTCGGTTATCTTCTGATAGCCTGTAAGCGAATCGTCCACATCTGCGAAAGCAGACTGAATCGTCTTTTTATAGTTGGCCAGGGTCTCTTCCCTGATCGCTTCAGCAGCTTTCACCTGTCCTCTTATTGCACCTGCGGTGAATATGGGCATGGTGATCGGTACCGTAAAATTCCATATCTGCGCCGGTCCTGTGAACAGGTCCGACAGCTCCGCGCTTGTAGAGCCCAGTGCGGCTGTGAGGGATATGCTCGGAAAGTATTGCGCTTTCGCAACGCCGATCTTGGCATTGGCCGCGATCAGGGCCTGCTCCGCCTGCATGATGTCGGGCCGCCTTTCCAGAAGGTCGGATGGAAGCCCCGAAGGTATGAGCGGCAGCTTCTGGTTGTCTGGATCCACATTTCTGTCTATGTGCCCGGGATTCCTTCCCATCAATACGCATAAAGCGTTTTCCTGCTGGGATATGGCTTTTTCTATCTGTGGTATTTTGGCCAGCGCAAGCTGGTATTCTGAAATGACCTGGTTCAGCTCTACCTCTGATACTACTCCCCCTGCATACCTGTCCTGGAAAATCTGCAATGTCCCTTTGCGGCTGTCGGCGGTCTGCTTGGAAATTACGAGCTGCAGGTCGAGATTGATAAGATTCAGGTATCCCTGCGCCACTGATGTGACAAGGCTCAGCAGCACAGCCCTCTTCGAGTATTCCTGCGACAGGAGGTCAGCTCTGGCTGCCTCGTTGGCCCTTCTCAATTTCCCCCATATGTCAAGCTCCCAGTTGGCATTGGCGCTGACAGTCCATGTGTTATAGGTCGGGTTCATTCCCATCATCGAGAGGATGTCATTGTCCGGTATCTTCTGCCTTCCACCCTGTGCTCCTGCACCGACCTGGGGAAACATCTCGGACTTTGTGGCCTGATAACGTCCCGCATATTCGTTTATGCGTGCAACAGCTATCCTGACATCCTGATTCTGTTTTATCGACTCGACAATCAGAACATTCAGTTTGGGGTCATTGAAGCCTTCCCACCACGCCGAATCTATTTGCTCCTTAGCTGATGATTCCTGAATGCTGAATTTGTCGGGCATCTCAATATCAGGTCTTTTATAGTCCTTTCCGATTGCACAACCCGAAGCAACAAGGGCCATGAAAAGATACAGAGAGAGCTTTTTCATATTACACCGCCTCCCCAGTGGATTTTTGTGATTCACCCTCAGGATCTTGCTTGCCCTTCTTTTTGTCTTTCGAGAGCAGCACGAAGAACAGAGGAATGAAGAATATTGCAACGAGCGAGGCCATAAGCATGCCGCCTATGACGCCGGTTCCTATTGAATGTCTGCTGTTGGCAGATGCGCCTGTGGCTATGGCAAGAGGGACGCATCCGAGTATGAAGGCCAGTGATGTCATGATGATAGGTCTTATCCTCAGTCTTGCGGCTTCCACGGCCGCCTCGTAGGCGCTCTTTCCCTCCTTCTGGATGTCCACTGCAAACTCGAATATAAGGATGGCATTTTTAGCTGCGAGTGCAATCAGTGTAAGAAGTCCGATCTGGAAGTAGATGTCGTTTTGGATGCCCCTCAGGACTATGGCCAGCATGGCGCCGAACAGTGCGAACGGAACGGCCATGAGGACTCCCAGAGGAAGCGACCACTTCTCATACTGCGCTGCCAGAATCAGGAACACCATAACCAGACCGAATGCAAAGACCATTGAAGAGGCCGACCCCGACTTCTTTTCTTCGAAGGCCTCTCCCATCCAGGAGAAGCTGAAGTCCTGCGGCAGCACTTCTGCCGCAACATCTTCCATCGCATTAATCGCCTGGCCTGAACTGTACCCTGATGCAGCGTTTCCGGTTACGCTCGCAGCCGGGAAGTTGTTGAACCTCGAAACGATGTCCGGGCCGGATGAATACTTGTAAGTCATAACGGCTTTGAGCGGTATCATGTTGCCGTCATTGGAGCGTACATAGGCCATACCGAGTGATTCCGGCGTAATCCTGTACTGGGATTCGGCCTGTACGATGACCTGCCAGAGCCTGCTGAACTTAGTGAACTGGCTGACATAGGCGGAGCCGAAGAGTATCTGCATCGTCTGGTAGACATCCTGAACCGGCACCTTGAGTGCTTCCGCCTTTTCTCTGTCCACATCAACCCACATCTGCTGTGAATAGGCTTCCATTGTTGAGGATATGCTGGCAAGTTCGGGTCTTTTCTGCGCTTCAGCAACGAACTTGTCAGTGACCTCCTGGAGTTTGGTTATGTCTCCCTCGCCCTTGTTTAGTATCCAGAACTGGAAACCTCCCATGTTTCCAAGACCGGGTATCGACGGGGGATTGACCGGAAACACCTGTGCCTCCTTGTATTTTCTGAACTCCAGCATTGCCGCAATCTGAAGCATGGGGGCGGAGAGTTTCATTCCCTTTCTCTCCTCGAAATCCTTCAGCGATACGAAAAGGACACCGGCATTCGTCTTGATCTGAGAGTCGATCAGCGAGTATCCGTCGAATTCGCTGACATCCTGGACCGCAGGCTGTTTCAGGAAGAAGTCAGCCGCCTTGCTGTCAATGTCCTGCGTTCTATCGAGGCTTGCCGCATCGGGCAGCAGAGAGATTCCGAAGAGGTAGCCCTGATCTTCGGTCGGGACAAAAGAGGTCGGAACTGTTTTGAACATTATAACAGTCAGGATTATCATGACCACGAAGACTGTCAGGCTAACCTTCTTTTTCCCTATAACCTTGCTCACTCCACTGACATATTTGTTCGTGAATTTTCCGAAGGCAACGTTGAACCATCTGAAGAAAAAGAATTTGGACTCTCCCCTTTCCTTTAGGATGAGGGCCGCCATTGCAGGAGACAGCGTCAAGGCCATGAGACCGGACAGCACGACGGATATGGCGATAGTTATGGCGAACTGCTTATAGAGCTGACCTGTCATTCCCGAAAGGAATGCGACCGGAACAAATACGGCGCATAGCACGAGCACAATTGCTATGACCGGGCCGGAGACCTCCTCCATGGCCCTTATTGCCGCCTCCTTCGGCGGCAGCTTGTGCTGTGTCATGTTCCTTTCGACATTCTCGACGACTACTATGGCGTCATCGACGACGATACCTATTGCAAGCACCATCCCGAACAGGGTGAGCATGTTGATTGAAAAGTCGAAGAGCAGCATGCCTGCCGCAGTGCCTATGATCGATATGGGGACCGCCAGTATCGGGATAATCGTAGCCCTGAAGCTCTGAAGGAAAAGAAATACGACCAGTATGACAAGTACAACGGCTATCAGGAAAGTTATCTTGACTTCCTCGATCGATGCATTGATGAACGATGTAGTATCCAGTGACACCTTGCAAGCAATCCCGTCCGGGAAAGATTTAGACAGATCGGCGATGGTGGCCTTGACTTTCTCGGAAACCTCTATCGCATTTGCGCCCGGCTGCTGATACACCGCTATCAGGGTGGCGGTCTGGCGGTTGTACCTGCATCTTACCGAATAGTCTTTTGCCCCGAGTTCAGCCCTGCCAACATCTTTCAGCCGCACTATGGCGCCATTCTGCTGGGTCTTGAGGATTATGTTCTCGAACTCGCTTGGTTCGGTTAACCTTCCCTTTGTCGCTACGGAGAAGGTCTGTTCGACCCTGCCGTTTGTTGGCGACTGTCCAATCTTTCCTATCGCGAACTGCTGGTTCTGATTTTTGATGGCGTTTGCTACATCGGTCGCGGTAAGCCCCAGCTGCACCAGTCTGTCGGGCTTGAGCCATATCCTCATCGCATAGTCCGGCATGCCCAGGATGGCGCTCTGGTTTGCGCCCTCGATCCTCTTTATCGCATCTAGCACGTAGAGGTTTGCATAATTGGCGACATAGTTCTGGTCATACCTTCCGCCCGGCGAATAGACCGCGATTATCATCATGAAGGCGCTTGATTTCTTCTGAACCTGGACACCCTGCTGCTGGACCGAATCCGGCAGCTGCGGCATGGCGGTCTGCACCCTGTTCTGAACATCGACCTGCGCCATGTCCGGATTTGTGCCTATGTCGAAGTATACGCTCAGTGTCATATTTCCGGTGCTGGAGGATGCAGACTGCATATAGATCATGTTATCAGCACCGTTTACCTGAAGCTCTATCGGGGCAGCGACATTGTCGGAAACGACATTTGCACTTGCACCGGGGTATACAGTCGAGACCGTTATGCAGGGAGGGGTAATATCCGGATATTGAGCAATGGGAAGATTAAACAGCGCGACTCCTCCTCCGATCACTATTATCAGGGATATTACGGAAGCGAATATGGGCCTTTCGATAAAGAATCTGGAGAACATGTCTATTCTCCCCTGTTATTTGGTTTTTGTTACAGGCGCACTTTTAGGAGTGTTGTCAGCAGCGGCGACCTCTGTAACTTCATCCACTTTCAGACCATCAGAAAGCTTCTGGAAACCGTCGACAACGACCTTGTCACCGACGAACAGTCCACTGGTTACGATGACATCATTGCCAACCCACTGTCCAAGGGTTATCTGTCTGACGGTCGCCTTATCGCCATCTTTGATTATCCATACGAAATTGCCTTTTGCGCCTTCAAGGACGGAACTTCTCGGGACGGTAACGGCATTTGGTCTTATTGCGCCCTTCATATGAACCCTTACAAATTCTCCCGGTTTAAGCATCTCCTGCTTGTTGTCGACCTGGGCCCTCACGAGAAAGGTTCCGGTTTCCAGGCTGAATGAAGGGTCAGCAAACATGAGCTTGCCTTTTTGGGGGTATATCGAACCGTCAGCCAGGACTATCTCGACATCAAAGTCTTCATACTTAGGTATTATCATTTCTTTTGTCTGTGTCTGTTTCGACAGGCTCAGGTATTCGTTTTCGGAAATACTGAAGTTTACCCACACCGGATCAATCTGTGCGACATATGTAAGAAGACTGTCCGGTCCTGCCGAGATATAGCTGCCCGTCTGTTTTTTTGCATTCGACGACAACCCTTCTATTGGCGAGCTGATCACAGTGTAGCTCAGGTTTAGCTCTGCTTCGGTGACATTAGCTTCGGCCGCCAGGACGGCGGCGGCGGATTCCTGCTCTGAACCGACCGCGTCGTCAAGGTCTTTCTGGCTGACCGCATTCTTTGCAGCCAGCGGCCTTATCCTTTTCAAATTGGCCAGTGCGGTTGAATGTCTGGCCTTCTGCTGGGCAAGCTGTCCTTTTGCTGCCTGCAGGTTGGCCTTGAACGGCTTCTGGTCTATTATGAACATGGGCTGGTTGGCCTTGACCATGCGTCCCTCTTCGTAAAGCTGCCGATCGAGGAATCCCTGGACCCTGGCCCTGATTTCGACCATGTGGGAACTCTCGGTTTCGCCGATGTACTCAAAAACTATTGGTGTATCCTTGGTTTTAACTGTCATGATGCTTACGGCGATTTCGGCGTTGCCGAGCATTTTCTTTACCTTCATCATTTTAATCTTTTCGCAGCCTGCGCCTATTAATAAGGACAAAATAAGCGCCGCAGATGTAATCTTTTTGATTGTTTCAGGTCTCAGCCCCTTTAATGAGAAAAATGATTTCATCCGGTTCATAATCCCTCCTGATTACTGTTCACTCAATATTATAATGACTAAACGGTAATCTTCAATTTTATATTGAGCAAATTAATTTTTTATTTTTCTCTTACAATGAAAATGGCATAAACTAATAGTGTAAACAAAAAAGGACCCAGATCATATGCCGAAGATTTTAAAGATTGTTCTACTGGTTGTTTTTTGCGGTATTACGGCAATATTAAACCTTTCAGCAGGCACAGCCGCTGCAGCAGTTAATCAGACTTCAACCGGTACGGATGATACTGACATCATGCCGGGCGGGGAAAATCAGGCAAAAGCGGAAGCAAGACCTTCCATCATATATGTTACGGATTTCTACCTCGATCCCGAACAGCTGAAGAAAGAGTCGATAATCAAAAGGGATGGCATTGTGAAAAAGAGGCTCGATGCCCTCAAACCTGATGATGACCCGTCTCAAAAGGCTTCAAAGCTTATATCCGCGCTGTCGGGTTCCATTGTCAAGGGATTGCAGGATGCCGGACAGAAGGTGGAGTACCATCCTAATCCGTCGGGACTCAGAAAGGATTTCATTCCTCAGGACTTCAACCTGCCATCTGAAGGATGGCTTGTGGCAGGATGGTTTTCAAAAGTTGATGAAGGCAACAGGGCTTTAAGCTCTACGGTTGGTTTCGGGAAAGGTTCCGGAAGCATCCAGATTGAAGTTGATGTTTATGACCTTTCCGGAAAATCCAGCGGGCCATTTCTGCATATCGGTTCCGAAAGCGGTGCAAAAAAGACTCCCGGCGGGCTGATAACGAGGAACCCATATACGATGGCGGCCCAGTTTGTCCTTTCGAAGGGCGCATCAGAAAAGGATGTTCAGAAGCAGGGCTCTCAAATTGCAAAAACCCTGCTTCAATATATCAGTAAGCAGGCGGTAAAATAACTGTTAGAATTTTTTCTTTTTTTCAATTTTGTATTCTATGCCCATCTCGTCGCAGATTTTTGTGACAGAAGCAAGGACGAGGTTGGGTGTTTTCTCCTCGTCACCTTTTGTCTTCTTTGATTCGATAGTCAGCAGAGAAAATCCATCTTTTTTGGCTTTAATTTCGAGGGTGGCAGTCCGTTCCCCTTTTGAAAATTCGAGGGTCAATTTTTTGTTATCCTGTTTTAAAATTTTCACATCAGGGGTTTTACCGGCGATTTCCAGGGCCTTCTGATATATTGCTTCGGGTGTTGCCTTCAGTTCAACCTCGGCGATGTCTGAATTCGACTTTGCTTCATAATAAACAATAGCGCCGGCGACTGCTGCTGCCCCGAGTCCACCTGTACAACCGATATAAGTTCCAGAAAACATTAGCAGTAATCCAATTACAGCACACATTTTAGACTTCATAAATTCCTCCTGAGTTTTAATTTATCGGTTTTTTAATCCAGCACTGCTACCGAACATGCCGGAATTTCGATACTAAATGAATCCGCCTTAACATTCAAAGCTTTTTCTTCAAGTTTTATGGCATGCGGAGAAACAAAACTGTTTTCAACGAGCGGCGATTCGGCTGAGAGTATGCTTATGCGTACAGGATGAATCCCGGGCCCAGTATTTTTAAGGCTTATACCTATTTTCATCCCTCTTGAGGGATGACGGTTTACAAGGCCGATTGCGAGGCGCCTCTCATCGTAAGAGCGTGTTGCCACTGCATCGAGCCACGGTACATTTTTAAAGGCCTCTATGTTACCCAGCGCTTCAGAGTCGAATAGGGGGCTCTCAATCCTCAATCCTATGGAAAGCTTCTGCATCCTTGTGTACATCAAAAACGGATAATATATGGCAGTCGCAAAGGCCCTTGATGCGTCAGTAACGATTGCGGGCAGCACATTGACAAGCTGGGCCAGATTCGCCATGAACAGGTCTTTGCACTGGCGTTGAAAGGCGTTCAGCATGCCTGCACAGTAAACGGCGTCACGCATGCAGTAGTTTATATTGTGCATCGATGATGCACCGGGTTCGGGCGGCAGCCACAGGTTCCACTCATCAAAGGTTATGCCGATATTGGATCCCGGCGCATATTTCCTTATCTGTCCGGCAATCCTCTTTATGACACGTTCAGCTGATAGCGGCGCAGCGCAGACCGTTTTGTGGAGGCTTTCCAGGTCATAGCTCTCCTTCCAACCCTCGTTTTCCGGCTGATATATATGGAACGATATGGAATCGATTATGTCGCCTGCATCTTCAAGGACAGTCTTGTTCCAGACGTATCCGGGATCGTCAGGTGAATCCGTATGAACCTTATCGCCCACTGCGACTATGTGTATCTCTGGGTCTACCTCCTGCATGGCAGAGACGAACTTCCTGAGCCTGTCCGTGTACTCCGCGGGGCCCGTATGTCCTATCTGCCAGCGCCCCCAAACCTCGTTGCCTGCTCCCCAGATTTTAACATTATGGGGTTCAGTGCAGCCGTTGGCAGCTCTGCGTCCGCCCTCCTGGCCGTCAGCCTTTTCATTACAGTAAGCGACCCATCGGGCTGCCTCTTCGGGGGTTCCGTTGCCGTCGTTAATCACAAGAAAAGGAACGGTTCCGACCATGCGGCAGAATTTTATATATTCATCAGTGCCCACCAGATTTGTCTCATGCGACTGCCAAGCCTCATCAAACCTCTCGGGGCGTTTTTCCCTGGGGCCTATGCCGTCCTCCCAGTGATAGCCGCTTGCGAAATTTCCGCCCGGATACCTTATGACAGGCGGCTTCATTGCGCTTATAAGGTCAAACGTGTCTTTTCTGAGGGAAGAGCCGTCCCTGGTCCATATGCCGTCATATATGCAGCGTTCAAGGTGTTCGATGAAATGCCCGTAAACAAAGGGATTGATTTCCCCCAGTTCGTCGTCGAGGTCTATTGTCACATGCGCTTTGAGTGAAGGGATCAGAAAAGAAGGGACTTTCAACCGCTTTGATGATGAATCGGACTTCTCATCATCTGACGCCTGGACCGTGAAGGCTATTTCGCCTGCCTCTTTCGTGTCTATCCTTATCGTCAGTTTTCCGTTTCCTGAGGAGGCGGATGCGGTTATCTTATAGATAACACCCACGGAAAGGGGCAGGGGATTGTCAGGAGTGATCTTGTCTGCAGCCATGAGCTCGCTGTCTTCAGGCCCCATCGCAAGCTTGCTTTTTTCAATTGAAATTCCGTCGACATCAAGCCCGACTGAAAAAAGCGTTGCCGGTGCAAACGTGTTGTTTATAGAGAAGCTGAAACCAACGCCTTCTTTTTTAAGGCTTCCTTTAACAAAAAGTTTTCTGAGGATAAATTCAGGAATAACCATAACTCCCCTCCTGAGGTAATGAAAAACCCTGCCGGAAAATTTCCGGCAGGGTTGCATGATAGCACAGCGGGCGGTTCAATGCCCACTGTAATAATCGAGCGGTTAATCCATGGGAGATACTTTCACCACCAGTTCGCCGTAACCAGGCTCGAGCCTCATCGTGGCACCCGGTGTTGCCGAGGTCGAAACGAGCCAGAGAGGTATGTTGTAATAGACATTTGTCAGTCCGGTCGTGCCGACGACTTCCGTACCGAAATGAACAAGGACATAATGATGTTCAGCCGGTGTTGAATTGCTCATGACTGCGCGGTTTATGCCGGTTCCGGTAGTGGCAGTAGCGCTCGTAGTCCTTATGATCTGCCTGCCTACGCCCACATTGTATCCGAGGTCGTTGGTGAGTTCGCACTGGAAGAATACCTCTACAAGGCTGTTCGGGGGAACGGTAATCGGTCCGACCGAGTATGCGTTGTTTCTCACCACGCCTGTTTCCTGAGTAACCGGCAGATTGAGGATATTTTCGGTATTGTCCCTGTAAACGACTATCTGCTGTTCAGGTTCGGTTGAGACTACCGTAATGTTCCATGTCCTGGAATCACCAGTTCCATCAGTGACGATAAGGACATGATCACCTGCATCGACATTCTCAGGTTCATAGGTGTATGTTTTCCCTGTTGCCGAAGGGATGAGGGCATCATCCAGTGTCCAT
>CAZEMO010000031.1:0-33205 GCA_964513375.1 uncultured Bacteriovoracaceae bacterium
TCCAGTGTGACTGGTCGTCCTCTCAAACCAGTTATGGATCGTAGCCTTGGTAGGCCATTACCCTACCAACTAGCTAATCCAACGCGGGCCCATCCAATAGCGATAGCTTTCAAGAAGAGGCCATCTTTCCCCAATATACATATGTATGTTGGTCGTATGCGGGATTAGTCCACCTTTCGGTAGGTTATCCCCCACTATAGGGCAGGTTACCCACGCGTTACTCACCCGTGCGCCGCTTTACTCTCCCAGGCGAACCCGGGATTTCTCGCTCGACTTGCATGTGTTAGGCACGCCGCCAGCGTTCATTCTGAGCCGGGATCAAACTCTCATGTTTAATCCGCAAAGCAAATCGTACTTTCCACTATTCAGTTTTCAAAGATCAAAAGCGGCATAAATCCAGATTATCTATTAGTATCTGCCTCTTCAATTGTCAAGCCTCTATCTTATCGGCTTAATGACAATTTCTGTTGCAAGGTCACGTTGTCTATTAGATATTTCAGGCAGTGTCAATAACTTTTTTTTATTTGTTTTTTTTCACTGCGTTCCGCAAAAAGCTCGTCTTATCTATGTCAAACCCCTTATGGTGTCAAGGAGTTTTTTATCTTTTTTTTTAAATAATATTATCTCATAATATCATTATGTTACATCATTCAGCTGATAGTGACTCGTGCAAAGCGCCTTTTGCCTGCTTGAATAACATGAGACCCATCATCAAGATTGAGATTGTCATCTGAAATTTTCTTTTCATTAATCTTAACCGCCCCCTGTTTAACAAGCCTCCTAGCCTCAGATGTACTGCTGGCAAGACCTGTCTCCTTCATTACGGTACAGACCCAGGCCTTTTCCTTTGGCAAAGCATATTCGGGTATATCGTCAGGAATTTCCTTCTTGCTGTGAATTGTCATGAATATCTCGGCTGAACTGTCTGCTAGCTGCCGGTCATGATACCTTTCAACAAGCTCATATGCCAGAGCTTTCTTGGCATCCATAGGATGCAGCTTCCAAGAGGCGACATCCTGCTTCATTTCCGATATTTCATCCAGCGTCCGGCGGCTGATGAGTTCATAATACAGCCACATGAGATCATCCGATATGGACATGACTTTGCCGTACATCTCCGGCGGTTCGTCATTTATCCCGATATAATTGTTGAAGGACTTGCTCATCTTCTGAACGCCGTCGAGACCTACCAGCAGCGGCATTGTCATCACCACCTGCTGTTCCTGGCCATATACTCTCTGCATCTCACGGCCCATCAGGAGATTGAATATCTGATCGGTCCCGCCAAGCTCAATATCCGCATTGAGCGCTACGGAATCATATCCCTGAACGAAAGGATAAAGGAATTCGTGAATGCTTATCGGCTGCTCACCTTTGAACCTTTTGCTGAAATCATCCCGTTCAAGCATGCGGGCGACGGTCTGGTGAGATGTGAGCTTGATGAAATCTGAAACCGTCATGCCATCCATCCATTCCGAATTAAACCTTACTTCGGTTTTTTCAGGGTCAAGGACTTTGAAAAACTGCCTCTTGTAGGTTTGAGCGTTCTCCAGGACATCCTCACGCGTCAGCACCTTTCTGGTAGAGCTTCTCCCGCTGGGGTCTCCTATCATCCCGGTAAAATCGCCTATGAGAAATATGACTTCATGGCCCATGTCCTGAAACTGGCGCATTTTATTGAGCACCACGGTATGGCCGAAATGAATGTCTGGTGCTGTCGGGTCAAAACCCGCCTTAACCCTTAAAGGTTTTCCCTTCTTCAGCTTTTTTTCCAGTTCCTCTTCGGATATTATTCCGACAGCTCCGCGCTTAATTTCCCTCAACTGTTTATCGATATCCATTTCCAGTCCCCTGTTACTTACTTGGCAAATTCAACGGCCCTGCTTTCTCTTATCACGACAACTTTTATCTGTCCGGGATAAGTCAGTTTTGCTTCTATTGATTTTGAAATATCTTTTGCCAGCATCTGAGTATCTTCATCGCTGACATTTTCCGCTTCAACCATCACCCTGAGCTCTCTTCCCGCCTGAACAGCAAATGACTTGCCGACCCCCTTGAAAGAGGAGGCTATCTCTTCAAGGTCTGTAAGCCTTTTCACATAATTTTCCAGCATTTCCCTTCTTGCACCGGGACGAGCTGCTGAAAGCGAATCTGCAGCCTGAACCAGAAAGCAATAGACCGAACTCACCTGTGCCTCATTGTGATGAGATGCGATCGCCTCTACAACTTTTGCTGATTCGCCGTAACGCTTGGCTATTTCGGCCCCGATAATGGCATGTGACCCCTCTACTTCATGATCAATGGCCTTGCCAATGTCATGGAGCAATCCGACGCGTTTGGCTATTTTCTGGTTGATGCCCAGTTCAGCAGCCATTATTCCACATAAATGAGCCACTTCCAGAGAGTGCTGATATACATTCTGCGAAAAGCTCGTCCGGTATTTGAGCTTTCCCACAAGCTTTATGAGCTCAGGATTTATACCGTGGACACCAACTTCGAAAGTTGCCTGCTGGCCGGATTCCCAGACGCCTTCATTGACTTCTGTGGTGACTTTTTCCACAACCTCTTCAATGCGAGACGGATGTATCCTGCCGTCCACGACAAGCCGTTCAAGAGCCTGCCTTGCTATTTCGCGCTTAATTGGGTCAAAACTGGATATTATTACAGCATCAGGTGTATCATCAATTATCAGATCGACTCCTGTCACTGCCTCGATCGACCTTATATTGCGACCTTCTCTTCCGATTATGCGGCCTTTCATCTCTTCGCTGGGAAGGTTGACAATCGAAACGGTCCTCTCGCTTACAACATCAGCAGAATAGCGTTGAATGGCTGTCGAAAGTATCTCTTTTGCCTTCCTGTCTGCTTCAGCTTCGGCTTCGTCCTGAATCTGTTTAATCATCTTGGCGGCTTCATGCCGTGCTTCGCTTTCAAGCATTTCCATCAGGGTCTGCTTAGCCTGGTCGATTGTCATGGAGCTTATTTCTTCAAGCCTCGATATCTGTTTTTTTCTTATTTCTTCAACTTCGGCCTTCAATGAATCCACATGTTTTGTCTTATCAGCGATTGATTTCTCTGAACGTTTAACTTCCTGCTCTCTCTTGTCCAGTTGATTCAGCTTTCCATCAAGAAGATCTTCCCGTTGGAGAATGCGTTTTTCTGCTGCAGAAACCTCTTTGAACCTTTCTTTTGCCTCATCTTCGCTTTTCTTTTTAGAATCAAAAATAATCTCTTTTGCCTGCAGATTTGCATCAGTAATAATGCTCCCTGCTTCCTTAATCGCCTCTTCCTTTATCTTTTTAGTTTCAATCTCTGCACTTGCATTGGCTTTTTTACTTACTGCAAAGTGCAACCCGAATCCGATAGCAGCACCGGCAACAACTGCCAGTACGATATAAAGCATCACCATTTCCTCACCTCTTTATGTGTGTGAAAAACACCCTGTTCAGTAACCATATAATTAACCCTGGTATCCCAGGGATCCACTTTAAGGCATTTAATCAGAAAATCTTTATAGCATACCCCCAATGTAGTAATTGTGGCATGCTTCGAGATTAATCTGTCATAAAAGCCTTTGCCGTAACCAAGTCTGTAGCCACTTTTATCAAACGCAATCCCTGGAACGAGAAAGAGATCGATTTTGCCTGGATCAACAAACTCATCAGTGGCAGGCTCAGGTATGCCGAAAGCTCCAGTTATAAAACCATCAGGATATTCGGCGATAGAGAAAAAAAGATCCTTATTAACTACTTTGGGGAAAGCAAAGTATTTTCCTTTTTCAGCCGTTAAAGATAAAATATCCGCCTCAGATTTGACCGGGACATACAACGCAACAGTCGTTGCAGATTTAAACAGATTGCAATCCATAATGTTTTTACAGATAGCAATTGACAGTTCATGCCTTGAGGACTCACTCATGCCCGCCCTTTTTTTAATAAACTTTTCCCTGATGCTGGCTTTCAAATTCATATTTATGCCAGGGCAAAATAAAAGAGACTTATTTTTAGAACACCTCGGAAGACAATAATAAAAGCTACTCAGGAGAAACTAATTGCCTTTCTTTTCCATCCTATCGATCAGTTGACCAATCCGGATATTCAGAATTTCCTTTAAAGATTCCAATTCAGTCTTTGTTTTCTTTATTTCATCCGCCATATTTAGCATGACCATAGCCACAAGATCCGAAGTGGTCACAGCATTACCCTGTTTCTGAACATCATCGACCATTTCTTCAATATATCGTGACAATGACTGAATGTAATCATCGTCTCCCCTGGATTTAACTTTATATTCCTGTCCAAATATCTTTATTGATACCGAGTTCTGCAAGTCTTTAAAATGTCTCGACACTCTTTATAAGGTGTTCGACTTTCTCTTTTACTTTTTTCTTCTCAGCTAGCATTGCTTCGATCTGCGCGCTGAGACCGTTAGCCTCTTCCTCCTTTTCTATAAGCTTTTCGGTGAGCCTGCCGTTTTCCTTTTTCAGGGCTTCAACCGTTTGTAATAGTTGGTTAACTTTCTCTTCCAGCGTATCAAGTATTTCCAATCAGTACCCCATCCTGTTAATCTTAATTAATTATAATATAATACATACATAATAATCATTCATGTCAAGCATCTATTTTTCAAACCTAACTCCCATGGTGTGAAATTTTAAATTTTACAAATATTTATTTATTGCTAAAGCATAATGCAAAAGGAAACCGATAATAAGAAGAAGTGATTGAATAAGTGGAGGGTAAATTATGGAAAGCTCATATCTTGAAAGAATCTATAATCTTATTAAGTCTATCAATGAATCCAAAACACTTGATTCATTGATTGAAATCATTACACAGGAATTGTCTGCTGCAGTCGGTGCAAGATATTGTTCGCTTTTTATAAAAAACCATTCATCGGGAGAGCTTGAATTAAAGGCACACAATCATCAGGATATAGGAGAAGACCCTTTTATTCATGTTGCCGATCACGATAAAAGCATTATGAACCTGACGATTTCACGCAATACATCTTTATTGATACGAAACATTGAGGAGGAAATCGGTTTCCACAATAAAGAAAAATACAGCACAAAGTCTTTTATGTGCCTGTTAATTAAAGACGACAACGAAATTGAAGGTGTACTGAATTTAGCTGACAAAGCACCTGAAGGATTCACTAGGGAAGACATGCTTTTTGCAACAATTATTTCAGAATTGATAGGAAGCCATCTAAAACGCTATGGCATAGCAAGCGTATGACTTGAGAAAATTGTATTGACTATGAATATGATAGATGATAGCAAATAGTGAGTGAGCAATCGCTCGCACCCATCAATAAAGAGGAGGTATATATGCCGAATGAAAATGTTTTAGCGCATGTTTTTCTAGACGCGGTCTTTACGAATTTCGAGATCCTTGCTCAGGATGACCCTGAATCCGCAGCCTTGATTGCCGGCAAAAACGTCAACATCCTGTTCATCGCGGGAATAGGCGGCCCAAAGGCAACCATAAGCATTTGCGATTCAGCGATTAAAGTCACACCGGGCAAAGCCGGAGATCCTGACATTATAATGTTCTTCCCATTCAAAAAATGGATGAATAATATGCTTTCCAAGAAGGGCTTTGGCATCCCGATTCCTTTGATATTGCCCTGGAAATTACACAAGGCATCAGGTCTTCTGACTTTTATAAAGCTTGGGGACAGGCTTGATAAAATTCTGCAGGGACCGAATCCTCCGAAGAAGCTCAAGGCAAAACTGCTTCTTAACACTATAGCCAAAACAATTGCCGCCATCTGCAATCACGAACCCGAATCAAAGGAATCAGCAAATACACTTCATGGTGTGGCGGAGCTCAGCATTGAAAACGGCCCTGCAGCCAATATTCTTTTCACAGGAGGAACAACTACAGGGAGAAACGGCAGAGCGGAAGAAGCTGACCTGATCATGGGTTTTAAAAATGAAGACATTTTCCTGAACCTTGCAGACGACAAGGTCGATGTATTTGCAGCAATATGCCTTGGAGACATGATTCTTGAAGGCGATCTCCACATGGGAGATGTTGTAAACACATACCTCGACAAAGTCGGTACATATCTTCAATAGGGGGTAAAATTATGTCATATAAATTCGATAAATCAATGGATCTATTCAGGAGGGCCTTCAAGGTCATCCCTCAGGGAATATACGGCCACTTCAACCCGGCCACACTTATTCCCGGCTCATATCCTTACTTCATCTCCAAAGCGAAAGGCTCTAAGTTCTGGGATGTTGATGGAAATGAATACATCGACTATTCATGCGCATACGGCCCGATGATACTTGGCTATGCAAATGATAAAGTTGATGAGGCTTTTGCGAAACAGGCAAAACTGGGCACATCAACCATGCCGCCTACCACCCTTCTTATCGAGCTTGCCGAAAAAATGGTAGATACAGTCGAAATAGCCGATTGGGCTATGTTTGCAAAAAACGGCGCCGACACAACCTCCTGGGCGCTGGTAATCGCCCGAGGGTTCAAAAGGCGCGACAAGATTATCCTATGCAAAGGCCACTATCACGGGACTCAGCCCTGGGCCGGAACAAATCATACGGGAATCTCTCCCACCGACAGATCTCAGATACTGATGGTCAACTGGGGCGATGCAGCTGACTTCCAGAGGCTCGTAGACGAAAACAAGGGTCAGATTGCAGGCGCCATGTTTACGCCATATCACCACCCGGTGTTTGAAGAACAGAAACTTCCCGCCCCTGGATACTGGCAGGCGATAAGGAAAATATGTGATGACAACGACATAGTTCTCATAATTGACGACGTAAGGGCCGGATGGAGGCTGGACATCAAGGGCTCCGCCCATCATTTCGGCTTCAAGCCAGATCTTGCATGCTATTGCAAGGCGATTGCAAACGGCTATCCGATATCCGCAATCGTCGGAAGCGAAAAAATGAAGATAACCGCTTCAAAGACCTTCCAGACAGGCTCATATTGGAACAATTCACCAGAAATGGCAGCAGCAATCGCATGTATCGACGAGATGAATGCCATAGATGCAGTTGGAATCTGCAATGAACGCGGCCTCCAACTCAGGAAAGGCCTCGAGCAGCTTGCTTCGGGTCATGGTCTCCAGTTCAAGGTTACGGGGCCGAATTCCATCCCGTTTATCCACTTCACGAATGAAACGAACTTCAAGCGCGCCCAGCTGTTCTGCAAGGAATGCTCGCTTAACGGCGTGTATTTTTTCTGGCACCACAACATGTTCCTGAGCGCTGCACATTCAGAAGAAGACATCAATAAGACCCTTGATATATCTGACAAAGCCTTCAAGGCCGTAAAAGACAAATTCGGCTGCTGATCCATTCAGCCTGCCCAGCCTTTTTTTGCCGGGCAGGCTTCATTAACCATGAACATAATATTCGATCTTGGCGGAGTGGTCGTAACCTGGGAACCTGAAAAACTGGTACAGGATTTCACCGATGACTTAAAAGTTCAGGATATAGTTTTATCAAAACTAATCAGACATCCGGATTGGATCGAACTGGACCGTGGAACACTCTCATTATCAGATGCGATAAAACGATGCTCCGACAGGACCGGATTAAGTCCTGAACAGATATCTCTGTTTATGAAAAGCGTCCCCCTTTCTTTGATACCCATTCCTGAAACAATTGAGACAATGCATTTACTCAAAAACAAAGGCCATGACCTTTTCTGCCTCTCAAACATGCATAAAGAGTCCATCAGTTATCTTGAAAAGACCTACTCTTTCCTGGATGCCTTCAAAGGCGTTGTCATTTCATGCAGGATCAACATGGTTAAGCCTGATACTGAAATATTTAAACATATACTATCAATATATAATCTTGAACCTGCCCATACAGTGTTCATTGACGATTCACCTGCAAATACAGACGCGGCAGGCAAACTGGGCATAAAAACAATCCTATTTGAAAATGCGGGTCAGTGCCTGAAAAAACTTGAATCCATAGGCCTTATTTAGAAATATCATCCACATCTTATATCTTACTTGTGAATAATAATTGCGTCGTAATATAATGATTCAATGAAAATAAGACCTGTTAAAATTCTATTGGCAATCGGCCTGGTTCTGGTGATTACGGAACCTCTTTATTCGGCGAAAAGCAATCAGTCTGCATCTCTGGTAGCGGTTTCCCAGCCTCAACAAGTCCCACAGCCTTATCAGCAGGCATTTCCCCCTCAGCCCGGAACATACCTGTATACAATTCAAAGCGGGGAAACGCTAAGCAGGATAGCTTCAAAATTTATGCCTTTCACTTCCGCATACACAAAAAAAGAACTCATGAACACCATCAAGGACCTTAACGGTATCACAGGCACATTGTCACGCGGCCAGACAATAAAAATCCCGATTGCATGGTCGCAGCCGTTGAAGCCCCATACTATCCCCAAGCCAAAAACATTTGTTGCCAAAGGCATCTATATAAATCCCTCAAACGCCGGGACCCGCTTCATACTTGAATCGGCGGAAAAACTGAAACAGTGCGGAGGCAATACGATTGTCTTCGATGCAAAAGACGATCTTGGGGCCATAACATTCAGAAGCGATATTCCAAAAAAATATTGCCCTAATGAGAATTACACACCGAATATCGAAGAACTCCCCAAAATGATAGAGCTTCTTCATCGAATGGGAATACATGTCGTTGCAAGAGTCGTTGTTTTCAGAGATTCGATCATGGCTCGAACCAGACCAGATTGGGTCTATACAAAACATTTTCTGAACCCATCCAAACCCGAGGTGCAGGAATATCTGCTTACCGTTATCAGGGAAATAGCAAACACGGGTGTCGACGAGATCCAGCTGGATTATATCCGTTATCATGCTGATTCAGAAAATCATACGGGAGTCGATGGTAAAGCCAGGGCTGATATCATAACAGGCTTCATAAAAAGGGTTCATGAAATAACATCACCGAAAGGAATCCTCCTTTCAATTGATATGTTCGGGATAGTCATCTGGCAAAGGCCAATGGATGTGACGGTTGTGGGACAGGACGTAAAAATGCTTTCTCAGTATGTAGATATCATTTCCCCTATGCTTTACCCGTCGCATTTTGAAAAAGGGTTTTCAGGCATAAGCAACCCCGCCGACGAACCTTACATGTTTGTTTATGACGGCATATCAATGATGAAAGAACTCATTGGGGATAAGGTAATAGTAAGGCCGTGGCTTCAGGCATTTCCAATGGGCATAACCAAGGGATTCGGCCCCTGGTACATGGAGTCTCAGATAAAAGCGACACTTGATTCATGCGGTACGGGCTGGCTTTTCTGGAGTCCACAGAATAAGTACACATACAGTTATTCCGCAATGGAGACCGCACAGAAGAAAAAGTATTCGACACCTGACTGCAAGGCTTTTATAGCCAGGCTTAACGAGAAAAAAGCGACTCAGGCCGCTGCAAGAGCGGCTGCAGCAACAGATAAAAACGGGAGTCAAAAAAAGAAATCACCCGAGGGAAAATCAAACATCAGTTCAACAGCTCCTGTAAAAGCAGCAGGCGGAACCTGATTTATTAATCCGGGAGAAAAATATTCCCGCATACGTATTAATGGACATACAAATCAAAAACACAGGCAGGAACTTGTTAATCACCTGCCTGTGTTTTTTTAAACCGGGTTATTCAATGAAGCTGTATCATTAGTTACTGTTTCGGATAGCCCACACCTTTAAGAGCTTCTCCTATTTCGCCCAGAACAGACGGATCCTCAATTGTCGAGGGAACCTTGTATTCCTTGCCGTCCGCTATTTTTCGCATTGTTCCGCGCAGAATCTTTCCACTCCTGGTTTTCGGAAGCCTCGGAACAATCGCAATATCCTTTAGACATGCAAGAGCTCCGATCTGATCCCTGACCATCTTGACGACCTCTTTCTGTATCTCGGCAGGGTCTCTTTTAACACCGGCCTTAAGGACCGCGAACCCGACAGGGACCTGCCCCTTGAGCTGGTCGTCAACACCTATTACCGCGCACTCGGCGACATCGGGATGTTTGGCGACAACCTCTTCCATACCGCCGGTTGATAGTCTGTGGCCGGCCACGTTTATTATGTCGTCCACTCTGCCCATGATATAGATGTAGCCGTCCGAATCCATGAATCCCCCGTCGCCGGTAGTATAATAACCTTCAAAACTGCTCAGATACGAGGAAACAAACGCATCATCCCTCTGCCATAACGTCGGGAGGCAGCACGGAGGCAGCGGCAGCTTGATGGCAATCGTTCCTTCCGAACCGTTCGGAAGTTCGTTCCCGTTTTCATCAAGCACCTTGATATTATATCCGGGCACAGGCTTTGTCGGAGAGCCTGCCTTGATCGGCAGCAGTTCTATACCTGCGCAGTTGGCGGCAATGGCCCAGCCCGTTTCGGTCTGCCACCAGTGGTCGACGACAGGGATATTAAGGAGATCGCATGCCCAGTGGTATGTATCAGGGTCAAGCCTTTCTCCCGCAAGGAAGAGATATTTGAGGCATGAGATGTCATATTTCTTAATGAACGAGCCTGACGGATCTTCCTTCTTGATCGCCCTGAATGCGGTCGGCGCAGTAAACAGCACCTTTACCTTGTGCTCGTTAATGACGCGCCAGAAGGCCCCGGGGTCGGGAGTGCCAACCGGTTTTCCTTCATAGACTATCGTAGTTGCCCCATAGAGAAGTGGTGCATAGACGATATATGAATGGCCGACAACCCAGCCGACATCGGATGCCGCCCAGTAGACATCGCCAGGTTCTATTCCGTAGATGTTTTTCATAGACCACATCATTGCAACAGCATGCCCGCCGTTGTCCCTGACAACCCCTTTCGGTATCCCGGTAGTGCCTGACGTATACAGTATGTAAAGAGGGTCTGTCGCCTTGAGCGTAACGCATTCCGCAGGGCTGGCACCCTCAATAGCCTCTTTCCAGTCGACATCCCTTCCGGCAATCAGCTCGGCATTAACCTGTTCACGATTAAAAATTATGCATTTTTCCGGTTTGTGGCTGGAGAGTTCGATCGCCTTATCAAGCAGTGGTTTATAAGGAATTGCACCTTTGGGCTCGATCCCGCAGGAAGCACTTATCATTATCCTGGGTTTGGCGTCTTCAATCCTTATTGCAAGCTCGTTGGGCGCAAACCCGCCGAAAACGACCGAGTGCACTGCTCCGATTCGTGCGCATGCAAGCATCGCAAAAAGCGTTTCCGGTATCATGGGCATATAAATGATTACCCTGTCGCCCTTCTCAACGCCGAACTTTTTCAGCATGCCGGCAACAAGCGACACCTGGGCAAGGAGTTCGCCGTATGTTATCTTCTTTACTGTCCCTGTCACAGGGCTGTCATAAATGATTGCGGTCTGATCTTTTCTGCCGGCTTCGACATGCCTGTCTACTGCATTATAGCAGGTGTTCATCTCCGCACCTTCAAACCACCTGTAAAAATTCGGCTTGGGAGACGAGACAACACTGTCCCATTTTCTGGTCCATGCAACCGCTTCAGCGGCCTCCGCCCAGAACCCGTCGGGATCGTTCATCGAACGGTTGTATGCTTCTTCGTAAGAACTGTATTTCATTGTTTTAACCCTCCCCATATAAGAATTGTATGCTTATAAGGCAAAAGCGCCGGATTGTTCAATAGAGAAGTGAGAAGTAATAAGTAAGGAGTAAGGAGTGAGGAGTTAGGAGTTAAGATGGAGCAAAATAATTTTACTCAGCCGTCACTCAGTTTTAACTAATTCAAGCAGTTCCAGTGGATGGCTGATAAGGGCCATTGATCCGGCCTCTTCTATTTCCTTTCTCGGTCTGAAGCCCCATAGCACACCGATGGCGAACATGCCTGCTGCATTGGCGGTCTGCATGTCGACTGCGGAATCCCCGACAAAGGCTATCCTTTCAGGAGGGATGCGCCATTTTTGTGCAATCTCGATGGCAACCGCGGGATCGGGTTTTTTGGGTTTGTCCTGCCTGACACCGCGAACTTCAGCAAATTTCCACCTTCCGAGAAGCTCCTCCGTCATTCTTATCGTAAAATCTTCGGGCTTGTTCGAGAGTATCGCAAAAGGGATATTCTGTCTTGAAAGTTCGTCAAGCATCTCAGGTATTCCGTCATAGGGCCTGCTCGAATCTCTGTAGTGCTCATTGTATATTTCGCGGAACCTGCCGACACACTTCATGATATCCTCAGGGATGCTTTGTTCAGGCATTGCGCGCCTGGCAAGCTCATCGACACCGTAGCCCACGCTGAATCTCATGTATTCGAAATCACGCTCAGGCTGGCCTGTCATCTTGAGCGCCATGTTCATGGAATCGGCAATATCCTTGAGCGTGTCAAGGAGAGTGCCGTCCATATCGAAGATTACCGCATCATATTTACGTCTCATAAGGTATATGCCATGGCCCTTCTGATTCTCAATGCAACAAGGTAGAATACGATCGGGGCAGCCACCCATATCAGCTGGGGTATAAGTGTTATATGGGCACCGTTGAACATAAACATCGACGGGTTCCACCAGTGCGGAATGAATGCCCAGCCAGCCGAACCTGTTGAAATTAACTCGACTGCAAGCTCTTGCAGCCCGCCCCACACAAGCACTATTGCAAGCTCCGCTGCCCTGAAACGCACGAAATGGGGAGGCCGGCAAAACAAACGTACGAAAAGATACCCAAGCACCAGCAGTCCGCCGTCCCAGAAGCAGTGCACTAAGTGCAGAAAAAAGAGCGGATAGGGTGTGGGAGTCCCGAGCATATACAGAGGATTCTGAGAAAATTCAGGGCCTATGAAATAAAATGGAATTTCCCAGGTAGCGCCAATACAGCAGCCGACCCAGAACAGAATCCAGACATACCGGCTTATCAAACGTGCTGCATACAGTATAATAAAAATCACAGGGATTGAGACTGCTATTGTGATATCGATCCAGTAGAATGTGTTACTCATCAGTTCTATTTATCGCTTCCCTTATATTTGAGCAGGCCCTGTGCCATCTTCATGCAGCCTTCTATGCTGTGGGCGACTGGAATGTTGTTGAGCTCGAAGCCGTCAATCAGTATCCTGTATTTTTCAAGCCTCGGCACATAAGCGATTATCGGCTTGTTATAGCGCCTCTTGACCGTGCTGAGGAGTGCGCCCAAATCCATGCTGAGCGCCGGTGCATAAGGCAGAAGAAGGGCTACCACGCAGTCTATATTGTCCATGACTGACAGGGCCTTGGCCGCTTCTACGAAATCTCCGTCAACCGCACTTCCTGTAAGGTCAACGGGATTGTGGCACGAGGCTATGTTCTTTATGCTCGGAGAAAGCACGGCCCTGATCGCCTCCTGCTGGGAATCGTCAAGGGCCGGAATATCCAGTCCGTAACTGAGAGCAAGGTCTGTTGCAAGCGTCCCATGACCGCCGCTTATGGTGAGTATTCCAAGCCTGCCCTGAATGTGTTCCTGATAGCAGCTGAGGCACTGGCTGAAATAGACAAGGTCGAGCAGCCCGGCGGCCTCAACAATACCGTACTGGTTCATAATCGAGGAAAACACCTTGTAGTCGCCAGCAAGCGATGCGGTATGGCTTGTTATGGCCCTGCTGCCCTGGGGGGTCTTGCCTGATTTAAGGACGACTACGGGCTTGCCGCATTTCTTTGCCGTTTCGACAAACTCATGGCCCTCCCCTTCGTTGAACCCTTCTATATAAAATGAGATGACCCTGGTCTTTTCATCGGAGGCCAGATAGTTGATTAGATCCTTCTCCTTGATGACCGCTTTGTTTCCTATGCTTACGCATGTGGACATGCCAGCACCTTCGGAAGTGAACCTTATCATCATGTCAAGCAGCATGCCGCCGCTCTGGCTCACCAGTGCAATGTTGCCTTTCAGCGGCGTATTGATTCTTTCCTGGGGTTCAAAGAAGGTGTCGACTTTCTCCGGCACATAAAGACCGATGCAGTTGGGCCCGATTATCGGAAAGTCGGCTTCCCTGGCAATGGCGGTGATCCTATCCTGAAGGTCGTTCCTTCCTACTTCGGAAAATCCGCCCGAGATAATGACAGCGCTTTTAACACCTGCTTTTATACACTCTTCGATGCTTGCCGGAACACGCTCGGCCTGAACAGCAATTACGGCCATGTCGATATCATCAGATATATCGGCAACCGAGGAATATGACTGCATGCCTTTCAGAACTCCCGCCTTGGGATTGACCGCATAAACCTCTGCGGGATAACGGAAAAGATTCTTGTAATAGATTACATTTGCCGGATTCAAATCATTATGAAGCGATACACCAATTACTGCCATAGTCTTTGGCTCAAACAGGGGTTTAAGGTTCATTTTATCCTCGCTAGTATATATTATTTTCAATTACCATTCGGTATATGTTTTCAATGTCTTGAATATCCATCAGCAGGGAGACAGGCAAAAAAGCTTCTAACCCGCCAGCAGACTTAAAGGTTTTGTTCTGTCTCTACCTTCTATCTCCTGACTTCTTACTCCTGACATTTGTCTACTGATTACTATTCCTTCGCCCCTTCCATCTTCTTGATCTGTTCTTGAATTTCTTCATAGCGCTTTTCCGTTATCGGGTAGAAATAAAGAACAATCGCCGCCAGTATGAATACTGCCGCAGGTATAGGCCCGAGCAGCAGTCTGATGCCGAGTTCGGCTGAAGGCGATTGAGGAAGGGCTTCTTTTATATAGCCCATCGACTGTAGTATCCAGCCCATCGAAAGCGCTGCAAGGGCCTGCCCCAGCTTGAGCCCCCAAGTCCATATGCCGAAGAAGGAACCTTCCCTGCGCTCCCCGGTGCGCATATAGTCATATTCAATAGCATCCGCAACGATTGCATAAGGCAGGGCATACGTGAATCCAAACCCGGTACCCATCACGCACATCATACCCAGCGTAAAGCTCACCGGCATCCTGTGTCCATAGGCGAAGAGCACCATCAGTACAGCTGCTATGATTATGAAACCCAGACTGTAGACAATCTTTTTCCCGACTCTTTTGCTCAGGAATACGCTAATTGGAATAAATACGAATGCAGTGCCTATGAGTATAAGCATGGCCAGGGTCGTCTGCGCCTTGGAATCGATAGCCTGTCTTGCTGCAAGAACATAATCAAAATAATAGACCGCTACGCCGCTCACTATGGTTATGGCAATAATATGAAGAACGTATGTTGCAAGAACCAGCAGATATGGCCCGTTTTTGAAAACCTCTATGTATGTCTCGATAAATCCCCTTGACTTTGCAGGCTTCAGATCTTCGGGCTCCTTAACAGTGATTATGGTTATCAGGGCTGTAACCAGCATTATGCCGCCGTAGACTATTCCCAGCAGCACGAAGCCCATGTTTTTGTCTTTCATAAGGCCTACTATAGGCCAGGCGGCTCCGGCACCGACAAGCGTGCCGATGGCTGCAAATCCGAATCTGAATCCATTCAGTGATGTCCTTTCATGATAGTCGTCCGTAAGCTCAGGAGAAAGCGAAGAATAGGGAATATTTACGGTCGAATAGGCGGTGCAGAGGAGTATGTAAACAATGGTTGTGAATACAAACAGGGAGGTCTGGCTCATGCCCTCCTTGAAAAACGAGGGGTTCGTAAACATGACAACCATCGCGACAAAGAGTGGAATAGCTCCTGCAAGCATATAAGGTCTGCGCCTGCCCATGCGTGTTTTTGTCCTGTCCGAAAAATATCCGAGTATCGGGTCATAGAAGGCATCCCATACTCTCCCTATGAAAAGCGCTGTTCCTGCAAGCCCTGCGGCAAGTCCCATGGTATCGGTGATGTAATTCATAAGAACAAATGCAGTGGCGGTAAAAAAAAGGTTGCCTCCAAAATCGCATACTCCGTATCCAGCTTTAACACCGATTGAGAGCTTCTTTCCTTCCATCAGGCACACTCCTCCTTACAGGGATTTTTATAAACATACATGTTAAGCATCCTTTATTCAAGCGCTCCGGTGCCGGATAAAAGCTTCAAAAAGACAGCGCTAATACGTGATGCCCTTATAGATGAGCCTCACATCCTTTTCCGGGTCGTTAATAACTTCGGATTCAGTATTGAATATCATGGTGGCCCGCTGTCCGGCCTCATACTGAGGCCAGGTCTTCATGCCTGCATGGTTCGGATTGCCGGTGCGTGCAAACGCCACCCATGCATCCATGATCGTATCAGAAAGATCCATGGGGGGATTCGGGCCCACTATCTGCCAGCGCGTCGGGGAATCGAAGGTCTTCAATACGAACGGCAGCTCTATTGCGTGGCAGGCGCCGAAATAATCCTTGGCCTGTGATTTCCAGTCAAATCGGTACATCCACACGTTTGCATATTTCGACTGCGCTTCCGTTGCCTGAATATGCGGAATCAGGAACATCATATCCGTGGCGAATTCGAACATGTTATCACTGATGCCCGAGTGCGGGTTCTTTTTCTTGTAAAATTCAATCAGCTCCTTATCCTTGCCGCCGAGCCTTGCCTTCACATCAGGAACGGCATCGAGCATGACACCCATGGGAATGAACCTTAAAATCCCTGAGTAGTTTATCCAGTAGCGGTATTCATCCAGATTGGTGCCGTTCAAAAAAGCAATCTCTTTGGCCGAGCCATTGTCAATCGATTTTAATGGATCAACAGGGATAATGTCCCCATCCACGACAGGCGCGAACACGAGGTCAGCCTCGAAACCAGCTTCATTAAGCTGTTTGTTGACTGCCTTAACAATATCATCTGCTGAAAGCTTCCTCAGGGACTCTATGTCTTTCACACCGGCCGCTTTCAGAAACTGCTTCGTATAGCGTGAGGCCTGCTCCCTGGTCCTGACAAGATTACAGCCGCCGCTTTCGGCAATGGCTTTGGTGAACAACCCCTTCGCCTGGGGAAGCCCCATGAGTATCATAACGCTCGCACTGCCCGCCGATTCCCCCATGATGGTTATGTTATCGGGATCACCGCCGAAATTTGCAATGTTGTTCTTTATCCACCTGATGCCCATGAGCTGGTCCTGAATGGCCAGGTTCGACGAGCCTTTATACTGGGCCCCGAAATCCTCGAGATAAAGATAGCCCAGCGCATTTACACGGTAGTTCACACTGGCGAAAACGATATCACCGCGTTTAGATATATATGAACCGTTATACAGCGGATCAGCTGTGCCGCCGTTAACGAAGCCTCCACCGTGTATATAGATTATGACCGGCCTTTTTTTATCATCCGCCCCGGGCGTCCATATATTCAGGCTCAGGCAGTCTTCACTTTGTTTATACAGTGATGCCGGTTCATACTCGTCAATAATCTGAGGGCAGCTTGCTCCGAATTCATTTGCAGGTCTGATTCCATCCCATTTCCCGATTTCCCGGGGAGGGGCGAATCGAAGCACTCCCACCGGCGATTTCGCATAGGGAATTCCCAGAAAAGCATTGATCTCGCTTTCCATCCTGTATCCGGCGACCGTTCCGGACTCTGTTTCCGCATTAATAACTACCTGACTTATATCCGGTTGTGATTTCACCTCAAATGAGGGTTTATGGGCACATGCGGCAAAAACCATGATTAAGACAATGAACGGAAGGTATCCCCTTTTTCCCATGTTTCCTCCAATATCGAATTTATTTTTTACTTCTTCTGCTTGGAAGCTATGTCAATCCAGACTGCTGCAACGAGTATACTACCTTTAACGATATACTGCCAGAAAGTCTGCGTATTAAGCATGCTCATACCGTTGTCGAGACTTGCCATGACAAGGGCGCCGACGAGAGCACCACCCACACTGCCTACTCCGCCCATCAGGCTTGCACCGCCTATAACGCAGGCCGCTATGGCATCCAGTTCAGCATTCTGTCCGGCTGCAACAGATGCAGCATCCAGCCTTGCCGTAAGCAATATTCCTGCAACAGCGGCCATAAGCCCGTTTATTGTGAACAGCAGCATCATTAAAAATCGCGTGTTGATACCACTCAATCTTGCCGCCTCGATATTACCGCCGATAGCATATATGCGCCTGCCGAAAACCGTCCTGCCAAGGATGAACGCTACTATTCCTGCCAGAATCAGCATTATGAAGACAGGGACCGGGATTCCGTTATAAGCATTCATGACAAGCACAAACACAGTCACTATTGCAGCAATGCCTGCCACCTTGAGCCATGTCATAAAATCGGACTGGGTTTTTATGCCGTATTTCTGCTTGAGCCTCAGGTTGGACAGCATACCGAATGCTATTACGGCTACTATCACCAGTGCAAAAAGTATCCCGAACCAAACCGGCAGATATGAATCGCCGATCGTCGCATATATGGGATCCAGTGATGATATTGTTGTCCCACCGGTAATCCCGATCAGTATTCCGCGATATGCAAGATATCCGCCCAGGGTCGCAATGAACGGAGGAATTTTTTGATATGCCACCAGCCAGCCGTTAAGCGTTCCAAAGAAAATGCCTGCTCCAATTGCTGCAAAAATAGAAGCGAGGCCTCCCAGATGCGCCCATACATCCAGCACTGCCGCTATCCCTCCGAGCAGGCCAAGCAATGAGCCGACCGACAGGTCTATCTGTCCGGCTATTATAACCATTACCATACCTGCCGCTAGCACTCCCGTAATAGACATCTGTCTGAAAAGGTTCGACATGTTTCTGGATGTCAGGAATTCACCGCCGGTTGCAAAAGTGAAGATAGCCCAGATCGCTACAAGTGCGATAATCATCGCATATGTCCTGATATTCTTCCTTAAATAAAGAGTAATTGTGGCATTTTCCATGCATCACTCCCCTTCGAGGGCGCAGCCCATAATCATTTCCTGTGTAATGCCCTTGTTTAAAAACTCCCCTTTTATCTTTCCCTCATGCATCACCATAATCCTGTCAGACAGTCCTATGACTTCAGGAAGGTCTGAAGACACCATCACAACAGCTATGCCCTGGGCTGTAAGCTCTCTGATAAGCGTATATATTTGATATCTTGCACCCACGTCGATCCCGCGGGTAGGCTCATCAAGGATAAGCACTCTGATACCTCCCATCAGGCAGCGTGCGATTATCACTTTCTGCTGATTTCCTCCGCTTAGATTGTTAATCGGTGTGTCCATATTTGAAGCCTTGACCTTCAACCTTTCAGACATCGACCGGGCATCATTCAATTCCCTGGGCTCATCTATTATACCCGCCATGTTTGCAAACTTATCAAGATGGGCCAGAGTCATATTCTCAAGCACCGACATTATGCCCACTATGCCGGAGCGCTTCCTGTCCTCGGGAACCATTGCTATTCCCGCCATCAGTGCATTCTGTGGATTTTTTGCTTTGAAGATCTCACCAAATATTTCAACATTACCGGTATAAGGCCCCGGGGGATTCCCGAAAACGGCTGACATGAGTTCAGTGCGACCTGCACCGATAAGACCGGCGAAGCCCAGAACCTCACCGCGGCGAACGAAAAAGGACGCATCATCAACAATCTTTTTTGTCTTTGAAGCATCTTCCCAGACATTGAAGGATTCCACTTTCATTACAGTTTCTCCGCATGCGCCACTGCCTGCCGGATACAATTCCGCCATCTCCCTGCCGACCATAGCTTTTATGACTTCCGCTTTTGACAAGCTTGATGAGAGTTGAGATAGCACCGTGCTTCCGTCCCTTAAAACGGTTATCGTGTCAGCTACCGAAAAGACCTCATCAAGTTTGTGTGAGATATAAATGATTGTTGTTCCGTTATCCTTAAGCCGCCTGATTATAGAGAGAAGAAGAGCGGCCTCGGTATCGGACAACGACGCCGTTGGTTCATCCATTATTATGATTCGGGCATCCCTGGACAGCGCCTTGGCTATTTCGACCATTTGCTGTCTGCCGGTTCCCAGACTGCCGACCTTTGAATATGGCGAGATGTCCAGACCGAGCTCGGTAAGCTTTTTGTTTGCAAGGGAAAGCATGGCGGGTTCATCAAGCACGCCTAACTTAGCGTTCTCATGGCCCATGAATATATTCTCGGCAACCGTGAGTTCATTAAACAGCGCCAGTTCCTGATAAATGACAGCAATTCCCGCCTTCTCTCCCTGTTTTATGTTTGAGAGCTTCAGTTCAGAGCCGTCAAGCTCAATGCTGCCTGAATATTCTCCTGCCGGATAAAATCCGCCAAGCACTTTCATCAGTGTTGACTTGCCTGCACCGTTTTCACCGCAAAGGGCATGAACTTCACCCTTTTTGACATGAAGGTTTACATTGTCCAGCGCCTTTACACCTGGAAACTCCTTGGAGATTCCCCTCATTTCGAGGAAGTATTCTCTCATTTGGCAGATCCTGTTTCCCTAAGGGAGGATGCCGAAATGTTTTTATAGACATCTTCTTTAGAATGAAACCCGTCTTGAATTACCGTCCCGGCCATGTTGGATGCATCCACTGCCACAGGGACCAGCAGGATTGACGGGACTTCAATCTTGCCGTTGTTCACTTTACCGTTTATTTCAATCTTCTCATTATTCGCAATGGCAACGGCAATTTCGGCGGCCCTTGCCGCCAGATTCTTTATCGGCTTGTAAACAGTCATTAGCTGTGTTCCCTCTACAATGCGCTGACAGGAAGCCAGATCGGCGTCCTGTCCGGAAACCGCAACCTTTCCTGCCAGTTTCTGTGCTGCCAATGCCTGAATCGCACCTCCGGCAGTACTGTCATTCGAGGCGACAACGGCATCTATCTGGTTCCCTGTCGCAGTCAGCGCATTTTCCATAATCTTCATCGCCTCCTCAGGAAGCCAGTCCTTGACCCACTGATCACCGACAACCTTTATACCCTTTCTGTCAATGAGAGGCTGAAGAATATTCATCTGACCCTGACGGAAGAGTTTGGCATTGTTGTCTGTGGGAGAGCCGCCCATTAAAAAATAATTTCCTTCTGGAACGGCTTTTGTGACTGCTTCCGCCTGAAGCTCACCTACTTTTATATTGTCAAACGAGATGTAATAATCGACGTCCGATTTGGTGATGAGTCTGTCGTAAGAAAGAATCTTTATCCCCGCCTTGTGGGCCTGTGCCACAATCGGCGCCATAGTGTCGCCATTGTGCGGTATTATGACCAGAACATCTATGCCCTGAGAAATGAGGTTCTCACACTGGGCAAACTGTACCTGATCATCACCGTTGGCCGACTGGACAACAACTTCTGCATCAAGTTCGGATGCCTTTTCTACAAGGATGTCTCTGTCATGCTGCCATCTCTCAAGCCTGAGATCATCCATGCTGACCCCTATCCGGATTTTATTCTCACCTCCGGGCTTGACTGCCTCGATATTCTTTCCTGGGAATATGCCGGCAAAAACCAGCACTGAAAGCATAACCGCAAGCACAATTATTATGCCAATATAATCGGTTTTTTTCATTTCATTCCTCCCGGCAACTTTCATTTCTTTCAGTGATAATATATCCTTATCATTTCGGTAAAAATATGGACGAATCTTTAAAATGCCATATCGCTATTGTGAAAATGTTGTTTATTATGCTATTTTTCCCGCCCATGAGCATATCAACCCTTATACTGGCTGCCGGCAAAGGCACCAGAATGAAATCGGAAAAATCTAAGGTCATGCATGAGATACTTGGCCATCCTCTTGTCTGGTACACTGTAACGATAGGCTTGTCTCTGGGCCCTGACATCATTGGCGTCATAGGCCATGGAAGGGAGCAGGTCGGGCCTTATCTCTCATCAATGGGAATAAAAACCGCCGTCCAGGATCCGCCGCTCGGCACCGGGCATGCGGTACTCGTCGCACGTGAAATAATAGAGCAGAACCAATGCGATGACATAATAATCATCCCCGGCGATATGCCTCTTATAAGAAAAGAATCGGTTGAAAGACTGATCGGCATATACAAATCCTCGGGCGCACAGATGGGCATCCTTACGGCCAGACTGAATGAACCTTTCGGGTATGGAAGGATAGTCCGTAATGCTTCCGGATACGTTACAGGCATTATCGAAGAGATCGACGCCGACGACGCAACAAAGGCCATCGACGAGGTGAATACAAGCGTCTATATCGTGAACAGGAACTTCCTGATAAATGCTGTGGGCCGGATCAGAAACGGCAATGCAAAGGGTGAGTATTATCTTACCGACATCGTGAAGATGGCAGAAGGCGTAGTCGGTGCCGAGACTATGGAGCCGGATGAAGCCAACGGCATAAACTCGAGAGACCAGCTTGCGTATGCCGCAGGTGTGATGCAGGAAAGGATAAACCTCATACACATGAGACAGGGAGTCTCAATCAAGGCGCCCGGAAGTACATGGATAAGCCCGGAATCAGAAATAGGACGCGATGTCGAGATCTGGCCCAATGTCCACATAATGGGAAAAAGCGTTATCGGGGATAACACCGTCATCATGCCCGGCGCATGGATAAAGGATTCGAATCTCGGGACAGGATGCAGCATCGGCAACTGTGCACACATTGAAGGGGCGGCAGTCCCCGGCGGAAGTGTTATTGAATCTTACAGGAGGTTGTAACCATGGTCAAAAAAATAATCATTATCATTGTCATCCTTCTTGTGCTGGCTTTCGGCGTTTACAAGTACGCATTCAACAGGGCGCAGGCGTTACCTGAAAACAATCCAAAGGTATTTGTAAAAAACGGAGGAAAGCATCAGGGGCATAAGGTGCTGGTATGCGTGGGCGACAGCATTACACATGGCAGAGTCAGCTATGATTATGTCAAGCTTATAAGGGATGATCTGGCCCCGAAGGGCATCGAAGTGGTTAATGCTGGCATCAACAGCGAGACGGCCTGGAACGTGATGAACCGGGTGGGCGACATCATCGCCTGCAATCCGGACTATATTACGATCCTTATCGGTACAAACGACGCGAATGGCGCTTTCAGCCCGGTCGTGGCAAAAAGGCAGGCAAAGGAAGTCGGCATCCCGCAGGCGCCTGACGAGGCATGGTTCAGAGAGAATCTGACGAAACTCTGTGAAACATTAAAGTCGAGCACAAAGGCTAAGATTGCGCTGCTCTCGATCCCACCCATCGGAGAGGAACCCGAGCATGCAGCATTCAAACAATCTCAGAAGTTCAGCGCTATTATAAAGGATGTGGCAGATAAAGAGCGCGTAACATACATACCGCTCAACGAAAAACTCACAGAAATGCTGATTTCAAGCGGCCATAAACCCAGGTTCTCATATTCCCCGGATGACTTCTTAATGTACATCGCTATCGCCAGGCATCTTTTTCTGGGACAGAACTTTGACAAAATCTCCGAAATCAACGGCCAGTATCTTCTTACTGATCATCTGCACCTCAACGGCAGGTCTGCCAAAGCAGTCGCTGAATTGATCGAAGGTTTTGTCTCTGGTGAAGGCTAAGAATCCGTTTCCAGTCAGATTCAGGGTGTTAAACTGATAACGAGAAGATATTTTCTTCCGAAATCGATGGCCCCTTCTATATTAAAAACATATCCCCTGTTCTTTGAGGCAGCGGTCAAGTCCACCGGGATTACGTTTTTATCAGATGAAAAAGAGAGCACAACCGTTTTGCCTGGGTTTTCCCTCAGAAGGCTCATTACGTAATAAGGTGAAATGATCTCTTTTACAGTCCCGTTTCCATAAAAGCCCGCATATCCTCTGAGGCCGTCAGTGGGCATGTAAAGAAGCGTTTCACGGTTTCCAACAATGGCCAACGCCTCGTTCATCTGCCTGCTTATACCTTTTTCATCTATCTCGGCTTTTGCGATCGGCCCTGTAAACCATAAGCACCAGCACAATGAGATGAGGACGAAGAAACAGGCTACAGCCCAGTCAAGCATACCCTTTCTGAGCGCCATGATTCCACCATAGGAAAAAACAATTATTGCAACCGCCGGAAAGGCTATGGCCAAAGGACTGCCGCCCCACAAACCCGTTATTACGAGAGCGGCGGAAGACAGGATTATCGCCGCATAAATCATGACCCAAGGGATAAAGCGCAGTCTGCCGTGTTCGAACAGGTTTTTTCTCCATACAGTACATGAAACAAGCATGGCCATCGATGGCTGTACGGGAAGAAAATACACAAGGTCTTTCGCCTTTGAGAATGAAAGCAATATAAGCGGAGCTATAAAGAGGGACAGGAAAAACAACCCTGCCTGCTTTTTTAGATCCTTCCTGGATTTCCAGGCCATAAAAACCGAGAGGGGCAGAATTATTCCAGCCGGTATGAAATCTACCCATACGTTCAGAAAATAAAAGTAAAAGGGCCTTTCATTGCTTTGATAGGCAGAGAAAAAACGTTGAAGATGATTTTTGATAAAAAATTCATGGATTATATCAGGCGGAGCGCTGAGTAAAAACGGTATCAGCCAGCCTAACACGGGCAAAAGAAAAGCGGCTATTGGCAATGGGGATAAGATATGGCGAAATTCGGAAATGCGTCTGCTTAATATTATATACAGAAGGAATCCCGAAGAAAAGACGACCAGACCAACCAGCCCTTTAAAAAGAAAGGCCAGACCCAATGCGAATCCAACACCTGCATAGGCAAATCGTTTCTTTTCCGGTTTGTCTGTGTCTATGGCAATCCATGAGAAGAATACCGCCGCTGCCACAGCTGCCGTAAGCGCATTATCCAGAAGAATCTCATGTGCTGTCCTGCAAAACCGGACAGAAAGGCCAAGAATTGCGGCTGAGAAAACACCACCTTCCACACCCAGGATTTTGTTCCCCAGAAGAAAGACAAACATCAGGGATAAAAAGGCAAAAAATACCGAAGTCATCCGGGCTGCCGTTTCACTGGGGCCTCCAGCAATCCTGTAGGCCGTCATTACAGCAAAGGGAAATCCCGAAGGCTTCTCGATGAAAGGAAGCCCTGAAAGATACGGGATGACATAATTGCCGTTTATATACATCTCACGGGCGACCTCCGCCTCTCTCAGATCATCGGGCGGCAGAAGTTCGCGGCCTGCCTGGCCGATTAATATGACAGTCAAAGTTGCGATGAGAACGGCAGCAATACGGATAAGTGAACCATAGGCAAGAAAAGTTTGTTTGATTGTTTGTCCGTCCACTATAAAGGCACGTCTAAACTATGCAAAAGGGGCCTGTCAATAAAAACAAATTACTCTTTCATAAAGCATTACATACGAACGGCAAAGTGGTACATCTTTTCGTCAGGTTCAGCTGTGATCTTCGAATCTGTGCATTATCTGAAGCACCTCGTCCTCAATCGATAGAAACGCATCGACAACCTGAGGATCAAAATGTATTCCGTTCTCCTCCTTTATGATCTCATAAGCCTTTTCAAGCGGAAATGCTTTTTTATAAGGTCTTTTTGAAGTCAGCGCATCAAACACATCAGCGATTGCTGTAATCCTGCTTTCAATCGGAATTTCCTCTCCCTTGAGCCCCTGAGGATAACCGCTCCCGTCCCACCATTCATGGTGAGAATATGCTATGGACTCGCCCAGCTTAATCTCTTCAAAATCCGAGCCTGACAGTATGCTCTTTCCTATAATAGTATGCTGCTTCATAATCTGCCATTCCTCATCCGTCAATTTGGCAGGCTTCATCAGAATACTGTCAGGAATGCCTATCTTGCCGATGTCGTGCATGGGTGCGGCATTGAGAATCATGTCGGAACGCTCTTCCGGCAAGCCCATCTTTCGGGCAATAGCGGCCGCATAGTGGCACATCCTGAGCACATGGGCGCCTGTGTCCTCGTCCTTGTATTCAGCAGCCCTTGAGAGCCTTACAATTGTTTCAAGAGATGCCTTTTTCAGCTTTAAAAATGCTTCCCTGAGCTCTTCCGTCTGTCTGGTAACCTCGTCTTCGAGCTCCTGCTGATAGCTCACCATGAAATCATTATAAGCCTTCACCTTAAGCAGCGATTTAACGCGCGCTCTGACCTCGGTCTTGTCCACAGGCTTTGAGAGAAAGTCATCTGCGCCGGCTTCAAGCGATTTCACCCTGTCCTCAACTGCAACCAGCGCTGTCACCATGACGACCGGGATGTTTTTTGTGTCTGGATTCTCCTTTATCCTTCTGCAGGTTTCAAATCCATCCATTACCGGCATCATAATATCAAGCAGGATAAGATCGGGCGGATTTTCTTCAACTTTCTTAAGCGCCTCAAGCCCGTTTTTCGCTCTCTCAACACTGTATCCCAGCGGCCGAAGCATAGATTCAAGGACAGAAAGGTTGGATTCCTGATCATCGACTATGAGCACTACTGGTGAATTATTCATAAAGACCTCGCTTTTTTCTGACAGCAATTCATAATAAAGTTCCTCTTATCTTCATATTATTCCCGGAATAGTGAATGTAAACGAACTCCCCTTCCCGAGTCCTTCGCTCTCCACCCATATTTGTCCTCCATGCATCTCTATTATCTGCCTGCTTATGCTCATGCCCAGTCCTGTTCCTCTGGCCTTCTCCTGATGACTTCCCATCACCTGGAAAAACGGCTCGAATATCTTTTCGGCAAACCCGGGCTCAATGCCTATCCCGGTATCAGCTACGGTTATATAGATCATGTTCTTATCTCTGTGCAGTCTGAGGTAAATGCTGCCGTTGTCCGGCGTAAACTTGGATGCGTTTGAGAGAAGGTTATATAAAACCTGCTTGATCTTTATCTCGTCTGCCAGGATATTGATATCCTTCGCATCAGGGGCGCACTCGAAATTGAGGTTTATTCCATGCCTGGCCGCCTTCTGTTCAATTACGGTCATGCTCGTACGGACAAGCTCGCTTATATTGAACTGCTTCAATTCAAGCTGTATGTTTCCTGCCTCTATTTTGGAAAGGTCAAGTATGTCATTTATCAGAGTAAGCAGGTGATACCCCCCCTTTTCGATATCGTCTACAAACTCGAGCTGCTTTTCATTCAGCCTGCCGTAAAAGTCTTCTTTCAGAACCTGAGAGAACCCTATTATTGCATTGAGCGGCGTACGCAGCTCATGAGACATGTTGGCAAGGAAAGAACTCTTGGCCCTGTTGGCGGCTTCGGCCGCCTCTTTCGCCTGAAAAAGCTCCTCCTCCATCTTTTTCCGCTGGGAGATATCTTCCCTTATAGCCACAAAGTGTGTAACTTCTCCGGATTCATTATGTATGGCCGAAAGCGAAGCATGTTCCCAGAAAAGCTCTCCTGATTTTTTTTGCGTGCGCACCTCACCTTTCCAATCTTTACCGGTCTCAATTATCTTCAACAGTTCATTTTCGATTCCATCCGGATACAGATCAGGGCTGGTAATGCCGATGCTTTTACCGATGACCTCCCCGGATTTATATCCTGTGCTCCTGACGAATGACGGATTAACGTATTCAATCATGCCGTCTCGGTTCGCAATGATAATAGATGCCATAGATTCTTCAACGGCACCCGAGAGTTTTCTGATATACTCTTCAGCTTTTTTCCGTTCATGGATGTCATTGGCCACACCCTGAAAACCTGTTATATCGCCGTTCTCATTTCTTAAGGGTTTAATCCTGTGTTCAAAATACCTGGTTGAACCGTCTTTCATATACTGTTCAATCTGTATCATCACAACACGGTCCTTTTCGATCCCGGGCAGTTTGTCTCTTTCCATTTCATACAGTATCTTTTCGGTGCATTTCTTTATTGATTCGGGAGTCATCTGCTCTTCGATTTTCTGCCTTACCCTCTCCTCCGGTGTAAATCCCATCTGCATGATTGAAGGGCTTACATAAGTAGTGTTCATGCCAAGGTCTGTGGTCCAGAGAACGTCGGACATGTTATCGACAAGAAACCGGTATTTCGCTTCACTTTCCTTTAGAGCTTCCTCGATCTGTTTGCGGTCAGTTATATCCCTTACATTGTCCACTACAGCGCATACCGCCGGATTGTCGAGATAGTTTGTGATGATGGCCTCGAACCACACATAACCTTTCTCTTTGTGTATGTGCCTGTAGATAAGCCTGACAGGGACGCCCGGATTTTCAAGGCATTTCTTCCATGCTTCATTTACATGAACGAGGTCTTCCGGGTATATCACAACTTCAAAAGGTTTATGGAGAAGTTCTTCGGGTACATAGCCTGTGAGTTTTTCTACTATGGGGCTTATGTAGGTCTGATTGCCTTTTCTATCAATCAGCACAAATATGTCATTTGAGTTTTCAATGATAAGCCTGAGGCGTTCCTGACTGTTTCTGATCTCCTGCTCAATATTCTTCCTTTCTGTAATATTGTAGAATGAGAGCATTAACCTTGACAAGTCCTCCTCATGTCCCGGCCATACCTTGACATAAAGGTGATACAGGATACTTTTTCCATCGGCATTTACCACCGGAATTTCGCAGTCGAAAGTGGTCTTCCCTTCATACAGCATGACAAGCTCTTCTTTGAAGACTTCAATCGACTCGCCAGTGAAATACATGGAAATATTTTCCGCCATCTCTTCAATGCTTTCAGCGTTCAGATCGTTGAGGCTGGCATGGTTTATATCAATAACTTTGACCATGGATGCCATGTCCAGGATATCATCATGGTTTTCATCGAGATATGCCCTCAGATCACTTATTCCTGTGGTCTTCAGTTCATTCATCCGCTTCTTTACAAGGCTGAAATCCTCGACCCACATGGGAGTAGGCGAACTTTCAAAGAGTGTCCTGAAGCGGCTCTCGCTTTCCGCAAGTGCATGCTCCATCTGCTTTTTTGCCGTTATGTCCAGCGTTATGCCGTCAAGATAGAGAGGTTTTCCTTCATCATCGAAAACGCCTTTTCCCCGTTCGTTCACCCACAGTATCGAACCGTCCCTGCGTATCGACCTGTATTCGATGCTGTAAGACCGTCTTTCCTTTACTGCTTCATCAATTTCACTGAACACCCGCTCTGCATCCTCGGGATAGATATCTCCGGCCAGAGTACGTTTCTTGTTGCCTATATAATCGGAGGCTGGATATCCCGAGAGCTTTTCCATGAAATCGCTCGCATAGAGGGCGGTCCAGTTTTCGTCATTGAGGCACCGCCAGACAAGGCCCTCTATGTTTTCCACAAGGGACTTGAAGCGCTGCTCGCTTTCTTTAAGCGCATCCTCGGCCCGTTTCTTTTCATCAATTTCCAGAGCGAGTGTCAGATTCTTTTCTTCGAGCTCAAGCGTGCGCTTGCTCACCAGCTCTTCCAGGTTGTCACGATATTCGAGCAGAGCAATCTCTGCCTGTTTTCGTTTGGTTATATCGGTAGTGGTGCCGAATCCGACAACATGTCCATCCGGCTGAAGGTGGGCCGATCCGTTTGAACAAAACCAGAGTATGGCACCATCCGGCCTCAGCATCCGGTATTCGATTGTCACATCCTTTTCGGGATTGGCCAGAACCGAAGACAGAATATCTCTTACAGCCGGCAAATCATCAGGAGAAACAAAGGAGAAATACTTTTCAAAGCTGTTGCCTATGGTTCCCTTAGGCTGCATCAGCAGAGAATCGGCAACTGGCGAAATGTAGCTCGATACGAACCCTCCCTGAGCATCCACTTCATAGCGCCAGATTATGTCGCTTATCATCGATACGGTCTGTTCATACCGCGCTTCACTTACGATCAGCTTCTCGATGGTCCTCTTTCTTTCCGTGATATCATAGAGGTGCGAAATAAAATATTTTGGAGCCCCGTCTTCCGAACGTATTACAGAGACATTCATGAGCACCCATTTGATGCCGCCATCTTTGCAGACATACCTTTTTTCAATGCTGTAGGTGTCTATTATGCCATCCAGAATCTGTTGCATCTTCCGGTTCTGATATTCGATGTCATCCGCAAAGGTAATGGCCCTGAAATTCAATGCGACAAGCTCTTCAATGCCGTATCCCACTATCAAAGAAAAAGTTCTGTTGACCTCCAGATAATTTCCCTGGGTATCAAGCATGGCTATTCCTATCCCTGAATACTGGAATACGTTCCTGAAAAGCTCGCGGCTTTCAGACAGCTCCATCGTACGCTGGTCGATAAGAGTCGTTGTCTGTTCCCTCTGCCGGAGAACAGACCTTATATAAAATACGCCAAATAATGTAAGTACAGCTCCAATCAATAATATAAGATAATAGTTCAGTGAGTAGTTGTTTTTCAGATAAGTAGGACCTGCGGTTATCGACACCATGTATTTGCGGCCTGCAAACGGGAATTCCTTTTCGTAATGAGGATAATCCGGATAAAAAACGGACAGGAACGAGTTCCACTTTTCCGGCCCTTTTCTGGGTTTGCTGTGATGCAGCAGCGTGTATCCTTCAGGAGCCGATATATCATAGATGTCAAAAGGCATGTTCATCTGCGGTGTGTTTCTTATTGCCGATTCCACAATATTTGCCGCCCCGAACACTCCTATTATAAAACCTTTAAGGCTCTTCCTCTTTTCCTGAACCGTATCAGAAGCCATACTTTTATTGTAGACAGGCTTTACGACAAGGAAAGCGTATTCCCGATTTTTAAACTCTAACGGAACGAAAGGTCGAGTAGCCAGCGTTTCACCGGAGTCCCTGGCCTCTTCCAGCAATTTCCTGCTTTCCGGATTCGCACCAATGTCCAGTCCCAGCAATTGTCTGCTGTAGTCACCGGGGTATTTGAAATACAGAGGATAATACGTTTTACGGCTTTCTGCAGGAATCGCGTTACCGTGCGAACCGTATTCCCAAATCCTGAAATAGCCCAGGCCTTCCTTTCTTGCTTTTTCCTCATAAACACGACGCAAGGCATCGGGCACGGCCGGCGCCCATTCAAAAGCAAGTATGCACTTGTCATTAACGATATGCGGGCTTGCAAAACGGTCGAAGTCCTTTCTTGATATCTGGCCTGAAAGATCATAGTAGCTGCCAAGAATTTCTACATATTCAAGGCTGTAGCTCAGATTGGCTGTCAGGATTGAGGTCCTGATCTCGGCGATAGCATTAAACCGCTGCATGAAGTGAAGGTCGGCCCTGTCTTTCGCATAGAGAAACGCACATATGCTCAGAACAATTCCTGTCAGGACCGACAGGCTTTGAATTAAAAGCCTCCTTTTCTTAAAATCCCTTCTTTCCATACCACTATCCCGCAATGAATCGAGCGAAATGAAAATAAAAATCAGTTACTTTTAAGTGTTGATATTTCTTTAATGCATCTGAAAAACAAACTATCAAATTAAAGATCCTATATCAACTGATTACAAATATTTATCATGCTTTTTCGATAACATGCATAAAGATAAAATATCACCTGTGGCTGAGTTTATTTTGCAAATTGACTGCATGCGCCCTCAACAGGTATCATATCCAATGTAATTTTCATGAACAGTTTTTTACTGGCAGCAGAATTGCAGATCAGCTTTGTGGAAACACTTTTCAGACAAATACCTTATGAAAGAGGAGCTCGGCATGAAAGAGCAGATTATGACAAGAAGGACCATGATGAAACTCGGGGCGATCGCAGGGGCGGCGACAGTCTGCCCTGGAGGGGCATGCATCGTTTCGGACCTGCTTGATATACCGGCAGGCTCGGTATATGCGGCGGATAAACCTGCCAGAACGATCCCAGTAAAAAAACTTCCGGGCTTTACTAACAAACAGCCCAACATCGTCCTCATCCTGTGCGACGACCTCGGACAGGGCGACCCGGGATGCTACGGAGACAAGACCATACGCACCCCTAATATAGACCGCCTTGCTTCCGAAGGCGTGCGCTTCACCGATTTCTATTCTTCGGCTTCCCTATGCTCCCCCTCCAGAGTGGGACTGCTAACCGGCAGATATGCAATACGCTCTGGGATAGTGTTCCCGCTCCAGTCAGGCGGCCAGAGCACGACCAGCAAATTCATGCAGTCTCTTGCGCGCGGATTCGGAAAGCTGGGAGCCATTGACATGTCAGTGAAGAGCATGGTGGGCGGCATTCCCGATGAAGAGGTCACGATAGCCGATGCGCTGAAGGTCGCGGGATACAGAACCGGCATGATTGGCAAGTGGCACCTGGGCGACTTCAGCCACGACCCGCAGTATCATCCCATGAAGCACGGCTTCGACGAATTCTTCGGAACACCCATGACAAACGACGAACTGCCAAACCCCCTTTACAGGAACCAGACCATGCTTGAAAAGGATATCGGCCTCAATCAGGCCCGGCTGACAGGTCTTTCAACGAAGGAAGCGATCGGCTTCATCGAACGCAATAAAGGGAACCAGCCTTTCTTCTTATATCTTGCATATCACGCCCCGCATCTGCCTCTCTATGCATCGGAAAATTTCAAGGACAAGTCAGGCGCCGGCATCTACGGAGACGTCGTAGAGGAGCTGGACTGGGGCATTGGCGAGGTCCTTGGATATCTCAAGGAAAACAATCTCGAAGACGACACCATCGTAATCTTCACCAGCGACAACGGACCCTGGTACAGCGGCAATCCTGGCGATGCGTTCAGGGGCAGGAAGGGTGAGAGCTACGAGGGCGGCTTCCGCGTTCCCCTCATAGTCAGATGGCCGGGAAAAATTGCACCAGGGAGCACATGCACGGAACCCGCTCAGAACATAGACTTTTTCCCCACGCTTTCTGCGCTGGCAGGTGTGGGCACACCGCCTGACCGCATCATAGACGGCAAAGACATCACCGGGCTCCTGACAGGAGAGAGCAAAAAGTCGCCGCATGACGCCCTGTACTTCTATCATGTGGAGCAGCTGGAAGGCGTACGCTCGGGCGACTGGAAATTCTTCCGCTATATCAATCATTACACATGGCCTCAGCCGCTGGACAAGCCTACCACGACCTTCGGAAAGATGTCTCAGGACAGGTTCCTCGGCAGCTGGCCGAACCTCTACAATCTGAAGACCGACCCGGGCGAAAATTACGATCTGGCATCCCGCTATCCCGATGTCTGCGCAAAGATGGAAAAGATCATGAGCGACTGGGAGAAGGACATCAAGACGAACAGAAAAGGATGGCTGACAAGAAAATGACGGACGCCAAACGCCTGATCGATAAGGCAACCGCCCTTACACATTAATGAATAATGATTAAGAAGCCCTTACAGAACGTCCTGGTCAAACCGGCCGGGCCGGATTGCAACATGGCCTGCAGCTACTGCTTCTACACATGCAAACAGGAGCTATTCAAGAATGCATCAGTCCACCGGATGAGCGAGGAGGTGCTCACCGAACTCATAAGTCAGTTCATGGAACAATCGGGCCCGGAGGTCTCGATCACCTGGCAGGGCGGCGAACCGACCCTCATGGGGCTTGAGTTCTTCCTGAAGGCTGTCGAACTTGAGGAGCACTTCGGGAAAAGAAAGACCCTTGGCAACGG
>CAZEMO010000032.1:0-31579 GCA_964513375.1 uncultured Bacteriovoracaceae bacterium
TGAAGGCTGTCGAACTTGAGGAGCACTTCGGGAAAAGAAAGACCCTTGGCAACGGCATGCAGACTAACGGCCTCCTCATAGACAAAGAATGGGCCGCATTCTTAAAACGATACAGCTTCCTTGTGGGGCTTTCCATCGACGGACCCGGGCACATACACGACCATTACCGCAGGAAGCAGGGTGGACAGCCGACATGGCGTGCGGTATGCGACAGTGCAAAGCTCATGCTGGATTCGGATGTTTCCGTAAATGCTCTTACCGTTATAAACGACTATTCCGCCCGCTTCCCGGACGACATTTACGAATTTCACAAGGGTCTCGGCCTCACATACATGCAGTTCATACCATGTCTCGAAACCGATCCTGCACAAAGAGGACATCCAGCACCGTTTTCTGTCGCACCGGAGGCCTACGGCGATTTCCTCTGCCGCATATTCGACTTGTGGCTTGGCGACTTCAGGGATGGCAGGCAGACCACATCCGTACGCTTCTTCGAATCTCTCCTGTTCAGCTATGCCGGTTTAGCGCCCATGGAATGCACGCTTAGCCCCGAATGCGGAAACTATGTCGTGGTCGAGCATAACGGCGATGTCTTTGCCTGCGACTTTTTCGTAGGTGAGGATACAAGGCTGGGAAACATCATGCAGAAAAGGCTCGACAACATGCTCAACTCGGAAAGGCAGACGGTATTCGGACGTGTCAAAGCTGACCTCCCGCCTGCCTGCACAGGCTGCACATGGCTAGCCTTATGCCGGGGGGGATGCCCGAGGGAGCGCGGAATGGGCGATGGCGGAGGCAGACTCAATTATTACTGCCCCGCCTTCAAACGCTTTTTCAAGCATGCCGATGCAGAGTTCACAAGGCTCGTCGCCGAATGGAGGCGCAGTCAAACCCCGGAAAACCATCCATCCTCAGTTCGCGCGAATATAGGACGCAATGAAGCCTGCCCCTGCGGCAGCGGAAAGAAATACAAACACTGCTGCGGCAGAGATTAATGTCGGATTTACACCTCCGGAATTGCCATTTACTGTACTGTCATCCCCACAGCCCCCGACTCCTCGATCGTCTGGGCAGCCACAGTGCAAGATTGACCATTATGAAAACCGGCAACTGTCTCAATGAACGCTGCTGCCTGATAAACCTGTTTACGACATTGACCGGGGAATAGAAATCGTTAAGAAACAACCTGTAGCCGTTTTCGAGTGTGTCTGCATCAATGGTTTTGGGACGTACAATGACGCTGTAGCCCGTATAGTTTTCATATGACACAGCCTGAAGAAGCCTGCCCTCCTTTTCCGCACAGGCATGAAACTCGGTGCCCGGATACGGAATAGGCAGATTTGCCGCTACGCTGCACAGCGAACTGTCATTCAGGAAATCAAGCGTCCGACGGAACACGCCTTCGTCATCCGCGTCAAGGCCGAATATCAGACCGCCGATTACAAAGATGCCATGCCTGTCAAAAACAGACAGCAATTCCTTATACCTCTTCACATTGTTGAAAGACTTGGATACTGAATCAAGGCTCTGATCATTTATACTTTCCAGACCGACGAAAACACCTTTGCAACCGGCCTGTGCGGCAAGGTGTACAAGCTCTTCGTCCACGGCTACACCAAGCTGCGTCTGGAAATACAATCTCTTTTTTAACGGCCTGATTGCTGTGAAGAGCTCCTTTGCATATTCTCCATCCACAGGCAGATTGTCATCCATAAATATAATGTCAGTTAAATCCGATTGCCTGATATCTTCAACGACGTGCTCGACTGGCCTTTTACGGTAGATTGGATGGATATTCCTGTTGAAGCAGAATGAGCACCTGTTGGGACAGCCCCTGGTAGCTTCGACAGGATATACCGGAAGGTATAATTTTGAACGGAGCAGATCCACCCTCGGCCTTTTGAGATCTGATATGTCAGGCGGCGCATCATTCATGTAACGCGTTTTAAGATTCCCTGTCTCCACATCTCTCAGAAGAGCCTCCCATGCGCCGCCTTCCGCCTCTCCGATGAGGACCGAGTCAAAATGCTCCAGGACTTCTTCCGGGACCGCCGTTGCATGAGGACCGCCGGCTACGGTCTTGATCCCGAGGGAAGCTGCCTCCTGTGCGATATCGTATGCAAGCATGGCGTTGTTGCAGGAGAATGTAACTCCCACAAGATCAAACCCTTCTATCGGTATCTCGATTTTTTCCACACGTCCGTCGATGATTCTTACGTTATGCTTTTCGGGAGTGGCGCCGGCCAGTCTGGGCAGAGTCAATGTCCTGAAAGCTGTATAGGGAAGACTCCTCGGCTGCGCATCGATAAGGAGAATGTTGAGCTTTTTTCCCATCCTCCCAGGCTCCCCGGTGAAATTTCTATTCTCAAGATCTTCTTCAATAAGGCATTCATAGGAAGGGAACTTCTTGTTATCGGTTCCCTTCTGCTGTCTTGTAAGAAATATAATAAACGGGATGATATAGTCGCTCCACGAGCAGTAGATATCGGAAATACAAACAGCCCATGATTCAGGATATCTGGGTGGAATTACGGTAAGAGGCCACATATGCCTTTTTATGATATCCCGTTCTTTTGCCGAGAGTTCGGTAAGCATCTCTGCATTTTTCAGCGCGATCGCCGGATGCCTGAAGCCATGGAAACGCGGCCCCTCTCTGAGCCAGTCATAGTAGAACAGATCATGTAGCAATGCGCCCCTGACGGTCTCCCTGGTGTTGAGTGATAAAAACCTGGACAGCCTGAACGCCATCCATGATACCTGAAGGACATGATCAAGCCTCGTTTTACCGAAATGGTGGTTGCAGTCTTTCAGCCTTGTGACGTCCTCATTCAAAAGAAGATTTGAAGCAATGTTGATAAAATCTTCTTTTAAAGCACCTTCGTCAAAACCTTCATGGTGCTGCCTGAATCTGCGGATTAAGGTTATTGTCAGATCAGCTGTCATAATAGCTGCAATTGCTGAAATGATTATGTCCGGAACCGGCTGCAGGAATCCGCAGGCCGAGAGAAGATAAGGTGCGATCACCCCCGTTGAAGCATCGATTGCAAGGGCCATGCATGCCCAGTAGATGGAAAAGCTCAGGCTCACATAGCCTTTAATGTTAAAGCGCTGGTCGAAATAATCCCACAGCCTGATCCTGAAAAGTTTATCGAGGGCCCAGCCGGTGAAAAATTCAAGGCCTCCCAATGCAATCAGATATGCAAGAAACTTTACAGGCAGAACATAATCTGCAGTTATGCTTCGTATCCCAATTATCAGAAGCAGGCCGAAACCATAGATCGGCAGATAACATCCCGACAGAAAACCCGGATTCACAAACCTTCCGGCCTTAATCGAACGGTAGGAGACCTCAAGAATCCAGCCAAGAACCGACGCCGTAATAAAACAGTAAACAAGCCACTTCATAATCCCTCCCTGTTAATTGAGTTAAATGTTTTGAACCATTGAACAATATGTTATTTTGTTCAACACGAAGCCAAAAAAATATCCCCTTTTCATATTCTTATTAAATCCCTTGTCTGATAAACTTCAGGCTTCTTTTTTGATTAATAATCCCCGGCAGAAGATATCGAGAAGCTCCTTCAATCCTTCCTGCATTGTTTCGGAACCAGCCGAGGCAGGGATGAAGGCTTCTATCCCCTTGAATGCGGCGATAAGAGTTCCTGCGACGACTGAAGCGGGTATATTGCGGAACTCGCCTTTGAGCTGGCCTTCCTCGATAATTGACTTCAATAGTTCGGTTTCCTGTTTGAAAAATGCATCGCGGCATTTCCCGGCGACAAGACCGGCTTCGTTTCCCATGGCCCTGGATATTTCATTAAGGTTTGTCATCTGCTTGATCCTGTCAAACCTGGTCAGCATATATGCAATAAGCCTGTCGCTCGGACGGACACAAGTCTGAACTGCTTTACGGATATCCGACATCAGGAGAGAGGCTTCCTTTTTTATCACCTCGACAAAGATGATCTCCTTGTTTTCATAATAATGATATATTGCTGCCTTTGTCAGACCGCATGCCTTTGCAATATCGTCGGTCGTGCACTTGCGAAAACCGAGTCTGGCAAAAAGAGTTCGAGCTTCGTTCAGAATCTGCTCTTTCCTTTCCAGGACATCCGCAACCATTGATCTCCTCCGTTTAAAAATAATTAATGTTTATCAGTATTATTAAACAAATATCCTATTTGGTCAATGGTTTAATTCATAACAGTTAGGAAAACTGTCAGGGATGTCGATGCTATCTTGCTGCTTGTGACCATAATATTGAAATCAACCTCTTTACCGACTTAACATATTATTTATTGGTTGACTTTGTTTTTGAACGATATTATGTTATTTAACATTATTCGTTTTTATTATTTATTTGCAAACTTATCGGCAACTACCCCTCACGGAGGTTCTTGTGTATGGATGTAATTGAAACAAAAATCGATACCTCATCCGCTGAATACATTAAGAATTATGATGCCATGATAGCCCTTGTGGCCGAGTTGAAGAACGAACTCAAAAAGGCCAGGGATGACCGGTCCCCCAAGGCCGTCGAGCGCCTTCTATCCCAGGGAAAGCTGCCAATAAGAAAAAAGCTCGATCTGCTTCTGGATAAAAACACGCCATTTCTTGAAATCGCCCCCATGGCTGCCAGGGATATGTATGACGGTAAAATTCACGGCGCCGGCCTTGTCTCCGGCATAGGCGTCATTTGCGGAAAAGAGGTCATGGTAAGCGGTAACGACGCTATGATCAAAGGAGGAGCCACCTACCCGCTTACGGTAAAGAAAAGTCTTCGCACCCAGACTATAGCCATGGAGAATCGCCTGCCTGTTGTTACCCTTATCGATTCTGCAGGCGGCTATCTACAGATGCAGTCCGAGGTCTTTCCCGACATCGATGATGGTGGCAGGCTTTTTTACAACCAGGCGATTATGTCAAAAATGGGCATCCCGCAAATCACCGCGGTTATGGGGCTCTGCACCGCTGGCGGGGCATATGTCCCCGCCATGTCGGATGAAACCATCCATGTAAAAGGGACAGGCGCAATATTTCTGGGTGGGCCGCCGCTCGTAAAGGCTGCAACCGGCGAAGAAGTGAGCGCTGAAGAGCTCGGCGGCGCCGACCTGCACTGCCGCGAATCAGGGGTATCAGACTATTATGCCGATGATGATGCACATGCTATTTCCATAATACGGAACATCATCAAAAACCTTCCATCAAATGAAAAATCTAGGCTCTCCATGCAGGAGCCCGCCCCGCCTCTTTATGATCCGAAAGAGATATACGGTATAGTAAGCCGCGAGCTCAAGGTCCCCTACGATGTGAGGGAGGTCATTGCCCGGATCGTCGACAGAAGCGAGTTCCTGGAATTCAAGGAGCTTTTCGGCCCTACTCTCGTATGCGGATGGGCGTACATACACGGCTACCCGGTAGGCATTCTCGGAAATAACGGCGTGCTCTTTTCCGACAGTGCGCTGAAAGGGACCCAGTTCATACAGCTCTGTGACAAAAGAAAAATCCCGCTAATATTCCTTCAGAATATCAATGGGTTCATCATAGGAAGGGAATACGAACGCCAGGGCATCACGAAAAACGGCCACAAGATGGTGAACGCGGTCGCCTGCTCAACAGTCCCCAGATTCACGGTCATCATCGGCGCATCGTTCGGCGCAGGCAACTACGCCATGTGCGGCAGGGCGTATTCTCCGCGCTTTCTCTGGATGTGGCCTAATGCCGAAATCGCGGTCATGGGCGGCGAGCAGGCTTCAGGCGTTCTCGTCACACTTAGAAACGACCAGCTGGCCAAGGAGGGGCTGCCTCCGATGACAAAAGAGGAGGAAGACCTTATCAGGGAACCGGTAATTGCCACGGCAAGAAAGGAGAGCAACGCGTACTACAGCACGGCGAACATATGGGACGACGGTATTCTCGACCCGGCCGACACGAGGGATGTCCTGGGGCTCGCCATATCGGCCGCCATGAACGCCCCCATCCGGAACGATATCTATGGGTACGGAATATTCAGGATGTAAATCATGTTTAAAAAGATTCTGATCGCCAACAGGGGAGAAATCGCTATTCGCATCATGAACACCTGCCACGAGATGGGAATAGCAACCGTCGCCGTCTATTCAGACGCGGACAGAAAAGCCCTGCATGTGCTGGAAGCATGCCAGTCAGAATATCTCGGGAGCTCGGAACCCTCTGAAAGCTACCTTAACATAGAAAAGATCATAGCAGCCGCAAAGGAAAGCGGAGCTGAGGCGATCCATCCGGGATACGGTTTTCTTGCGGAAAACCCACAATTCCCAGAGCGATGCGAGGCTGAAGGCATCATTTTTATTGGGCCTCCCTCTTCGGTAATACGGGACCTTGGAAATAAAACCATTGCCCGCCAGATTATGATCAAAAATGATGTCCCTGTAATTCCGGGGATGATGTGCCCGGAAACGGATTATGAAATCATGGCGGAAGAAGCCGGTAAGCTGGGTTATCCGGTTTTGATAAAGGCGGCAGCCGGGGGCGGAGGCAAAGGCATGAGGCTGGTGGAAAAGCCCGCTGATCTTCACGAAGCCTGCACATCTGCGTCAAACGAGGCTAATCGGGCGTTTGGAAACGCCTCCATCTATCTTGAAAAATACATTCTCTGCCCCAGACACGTCGAATTCCAGATCCTGGCCGACATTTCCGGAAATACCGTTCATCTGCTCGAACGGGAATGCTCCATACAAAGACGGCACCAGAAGATCATCGAGGAAACACCCTCGCCGGCCATGACGCCTGAACTCAGGGAACAGATGGGAAATGCCGCCATTAAGGCTTCCCGGGCCTCAGGATATGTAAATGCCGGCACTGTCGAGTTCCTTCTCGATAAGGATAGCCGCTTCTATTTCCTGGAGGTCAACACCCGCCTCCAGGTTGAACACCCGATTACAGAAATGATTACAGGCCTCGATCTGGTGAGGCTTCAGATAAATATCGCCGCCGGAGAACCTTTGCCGTTCACGCAGAAAGACATCTCCGGCAGGGGGCATGCCATCGAGTGCCGCATATACGCAGAAGACCCGGAACAGGGCTTTTTCCCTTCGCCGGGAAAGATCGAGTTCATGAAAGAGCCGTCAGGTCCCGGCATAAGGAATGACTGTGGCATATATTCGGGATTTCATGTCCCTGTAGAGTACGACCCTATCCTTTCAAAACTGATCGTCTATGCGGCCAGCCGTGAAGACGCAGTTGAACGCATGATCCGCGCTTTAAGGGAATATGTGATCCTCGGCATAAAGACGCCCATAGCGTTTTTGATAGACATCTTGCGCTCTGATGCCTTCAACCGGGGGCAAACATATACCGATTTCATCAATTCCAATTTCCCATGCTGGAAACCGGAAAGGCCGGACATTGATATCGCACGCATTGCATACATTATCGATGAGATCTCAGGCAAAAAGAAAGTCCAGAAAAAAGGCCCCGCAGCAGCTGATTACCCGACGCCGTGGGAAAGTCTTGGCCTGTGGCGAATGTGACATTTATGAATATTAAAAGGAGCGCTTAAATAATGCAGTACAGATTCAGGACAGATGAAGGCGAATGCTGTTTTGATGTTGAAATTACAGGCCCCGAGGCCATCAAAGTGGCTGAAGGTTCGCGCACCTTTGATGTAAATTATTCAGCCGTTACCGAAAACGAAATCAGACTTGCCGTTGAAGGCACCTGCTTTAATGCATTCATAATGAAAGGCGCAGAGGGAAAAACCATTCTGATAAACGGAATTTCATACCTCGTTCAAGATGAGGACATAGCCGGGCAGACAAAAAGATCAAGGAAAGGCCCAGGCGGACTGCCCCAGGAAATCACACCGCCCATGCCGTCAGTAGTCGAGCGCATAATGGTTGCTGTCGGGGATAAGGTCAGAAAAGGCGACGGTATCGTCGTTGTGGCGGCCATGAAAATGGAGACCACACTGATTGCGCCTTTTGACGGCCAGGTGTCGAAGATAAACGTTGCGGCCGGAGATAAGGTCATGCCCGGTATGATACTTGTAGATATCGAAAAATCGCTGGAGGAAACAGTCGATCAGGCTGACTCCTGAAAAATAATTTTTATCGCGGGGAGGAAGATTTAAATGGAAGACCGTCATTTGCTCTACAGGGTTGAGAATGGAACAGCATATATAACGATTAATCGCGAACAGCAGAGAAACGCCATCACACCGGAGGCCATCAGCCTCTTCCACGAATACCTCGATGCAGCTGAAAAAGATGACACAGTCAGGGCTATCCTTATTACGGGCGCAGGCGAAAAGGCCTTCTGCACCGGAGCGCAGTTGAGCGGCGGGCTCTCTACTGAAGGTCAGGACATATTCGCAAGCTATGCCGGGCTTTTATACAGGCTTTCGACATTCCCAAAACCTACGGTTGCCCGTATCAGGGGTTTCTGTCTGGCAGGAGGAATGGGCTTCATGCTTGCCTGCGATATCGTCATTGCCAGCGACGATTCGAAGTTCGGAACACCCGAAGTCAATGTCGGGTTGTGGCCCATGATGATAGGTGCGCTTATTTTCAGAAATGTCAGCCAGAAAAAGGCAATGGAGATGATCCTTCTGGGGGAACGTCTGAGCGCCCAGGAGGCCTTGACAATGGGCCTGATCACCAGGGTCGTATCTGCGGCGGCCCTTGATGAGGAAGTGGGGAAGGTCCTCGGCACACTTGTCCTGAAGAGTCCTGTCGGCATGAAGATCGGCAAACAGGCCTTTCATGAAATGGAGAATATGCCTCTTAAAGACGCCCTTATTTTTCTGTCCGAGAAGCTGAAGCAGGTGGTCAGCACAGAGGACGCCATGGAAGGCATCACCGCATTCATCGAAAAACGTCAGCCGGTATTTACGGGCCGCTGAAAAAAATATCAAACAGGGGGAATACATGGGCACAAAAAATCCGGACAATAAAAGAAGAGTCATCATCGCCAACTGCAGCGGTTTTTTCGGGGACAGGCTTTCGGCAGCTAAAGAGATGGTCGAAGGCGGCCCCATCGACATACTCACCGGAGACTATCTGGCCGAACTCACAATGGCTCTGCTCTTCCGGCTTAAAATGAAAAACCCGGAAGCGGGATTTGCCTCAACTTTTTTAAAGCAGATGGAAGAGGTCATGGGAACGTGCCTCGATAAGGGCATCCGTGTGGTATCGAATGCAGGGGGGCTCGGCCCGAAGGCCCTGGCAAATGAACTTAAAAAAATCGCAGTGACCCTGGGGATTAATCCCAAGATCGCCTATATCGAGGGCGATGACCTGATGGGAAACCTTGCCGGACTTCAGGAAGCGGGCGAAGCGTTCATCCATATGGATAAGGGCATAAGCCTTAAGGAATCAGGCGCCATGCCCATCACTGCCAATGCATACCTGGGCGGATGGGGAATAGTCGAAGCGCTTAACGAAGGGGCCGATATTGTTGTCGGTGGCAGGATTGCGGATGCATCCCTTACAGTCGGCCCAGCGGCATGGTGGTTTGGCTGGAAAAGAAACGACTGGGACAGGATTGCAGGCGCCTCTGTCGCAGGGCATGTCATTGAATGCGGGGCTCAGGCCACGGGCGGTAACTATTCGTTCATCGACGAGGTGCCGTCGTTTATAAATGTGGGCTATCCTATTGCGGAAATATTCGAGGACGGGTCTTCCATCATCACAAAGCATCCCGGCACAGGGGGGCTTGTTTCAGTCGATACGGTCAAGGCGCAGCTCCTCTATGAGGTTAGGGGTCCCGGATACCTGACCCCTGATGTAATTGCGCGCTTCGATACAATCGAGATATCGCAGGAAGGCCCGAACAGGACGAAAATAACCGGTGTCAGGGGCGAGGCTCCGCCAGAAACGACAAAGGTCTGCATCAATAATCTGGGCGGCCACAGGAATTCAATGACCATAGTGCTTACCGGTCTGGACATTGAAAAGAAGGCGAAGATTTTCGAAGACGCACTGTTTGCCAGCCTTGGCGGCAGAGGGAAATATGCGGTTGAGGATGTCCAGCTCATCATGTCGAACAAGGAGGACCCCGGGACAAATGACGAAGCGTTTGCCTATCTCAGGGTCTCGGTGATGGATCCGGACGCAAAGAAGGTTGCGAAATTTTCCTCTAAGATCGTGGAACTGGGGCTTGCAAACATCCCTGGATTTACAGCCACCGCGCCTCCGGGAAAAGGAAGCCCTGCGATCATACACTGGCCGAGCCTCATCTCGCAAAGGCATATCCAGCAGAAAGTCATTCTTGATGAGAGGGTAACAATCATTGAATCTGTTTCACCAGGTTCAGCTGTCGATGCAATCATTGCGAATCTTGTTAAAATTCCGCCTAAGCCTGAAGGTAGGACTGTAAGGATACCATTCGGCAGGGTCTTCGCGACCCGCTCTGGAGACAAGGGCGGCAATGCAAACCTGGGCGTCTGGGCGAAAACCCCTGAGGCCTATGCCTTTCTGAGAGATTTCCTGACCATAGAAAAATTAAAGGAGCTCTTAAAGGACATAAGCGCCTTCGAGATGGAGCGCTACGACTTTCCCAATCTGCTTGCAGTCAACTTCTACATCAAGGGCGTCCTCGGCGAAGGAGTCGCCGCATCGCTCAGAAGCGACCCCCAGGCAAAGACACTGGGAGAATATCTGAGGGCAAAGATCATCGAACTCCCGGAGGTAATTGCACCAGAATCATAAACTCAGGGATGCGGATAATCTTTGCGGTTATCCCATACCCTTTTATAAATTCCGGCTTGCTTTAAAGATGATGCCGAGGAGGCAGGAAGTACTTTAATGCGTGGCGGAATAAGGAGGTGCAGAATGACGGATTATGATTCAATGCCCTGGCTCAAATCTTATGACCCTGATGTTGAGCCTCAGATCGCTGTTAACGAAGACACCTATGCCGATCTTATTGAGACATCCATGAGCAGGTATCCTGAAAAACCTGCGTTTCATTTTCTCGGCAGCACATGCACATTCGGTCAGCTCGACTTGCTTTCGCAGCGCTTTGCAGGCTATCTCGGCGAAATGGGGTGTATCCCTGGCGATGTCATAGGCATCAATCTCCCGAATACGCCCCAGTATCTGATAGCCCTATGCGGCATAATGCGCGCAGGGTGCGTGGCAAGCGGGGTCTCTCCACTCCTGACGCCCAAGGAAATGGCCTATCAGATCAACGACTCGGGCGTAAAAGTTCTCGTAACCCTGGATGCAATTTTCGAAAACAGGGTGCAGAAGATAAAGGATGATGTGCCGTCACTCAAAAGCTGTGTCGTAACTAACATCGCCGACTTTCTTCCCTTCTATAAAAAATATCTGGGAAAGCTTCTCAAAAAAATCCCCTCCGGAAAGATTGAACCGATACCGAATAAGGATGTGATCTCATTCAAAGGGCTTCTGAAGAAATACCCGGCATTAAAGCCAAAGGTAAATATAAACGCCGATGATACATGCCTGATTCAGTATACAGGCGGCACGACCGGCATGCCCAAGGGCGCAGTTCTGTCTCACAGGAACATAGTCGCCAACATAAGGCAGGCCGTTCAGTGGCTCAAATTCGAGATGGGCAGCGGCACAGGCTGTTCGGGTTTTCCGTTTTTCCATCAGGCTGGCCTCTATTTCGGCATGACGACAATGGCGATGGCTTATACCCAGTGCATAATCCCGGACCCGAGAAACACTGAAAACGTCTGCAAAGAGATTGCCGAGCACAAGCCGCGCGTCATGCTCCATGTGCCGTCGCTTTATCAGATGCTAATGGACAACCCCAAATTCTCCACCCTCGACTTTTCAGGATGCGAAGTCTGCATCTCGGGCGCATCCCCATTTTCAAAAGAGGGCATGGCAGCTCTCGAAAACATCGTAGGAAAAGGTAAAGTCGTGGAGATTTTCGGCATGACCGAGGCCAGCCCACTCATCTGCATGAATCCTCTTAAAGGTGAGAAGAGGATCGGCTCGGTAGGCCTGCCCATGCAGAACACCAGACTCAAGGTGGTTGATGTCGAGACCGGCACAAGGGAAATGTCCCTGAGAGAGGCTGGTGAAATCATAGTGAGCGGACCTCAGGTCATGAAGGGCTACCACAACAAACCTGAAGATACAGAACTGACGCTGCGTGAATTCAAAAACGAGAAGTGGCTTTATACGGGCGATATCGGATGGATGGATAAAGACGGGTATTTCTACCTTGTCGACCGCGCCAAGGACATGCTCATCGTCGGCGGGTTCAAGGTCTTTTCAAGAGAGGTCGAGGAGTTGCTTTACCAGAACGGTTCGGTTCAACTGTGTGCGATCATCGGAATTCCAAATCCAAAACGATCCGACAGCCAGATCGTGAAGGCCGTTGTTCAGCTTACGGAAGAAGCTAAAACAAGGGACCATGAAACACTGAAAAATGAGCTTTTTAATCAATGCCAGGAAAATCTTGCGGCGTATAAAGTCCCTAAGATCATTGAATTCATAGACGCCATTCCGCTCACCGCCGTGGGCAAAGTCGATAAAAAGGCGCTCAGATAAATCAAATATAAAACGGGAGGGATAATGTATTTTAACGAAACGCATGAGGCATTCAGGCAGTCGGTAAAGAAATTTATCGATAAAGATATCAACCCCTTCATGGACGAATGGGAGGAGACGGGCACGCCGCTTCACAGTCTTTTCAAGAAGATGGGAGATCTCGGATTTCTGGGTATCCGCTATGACCCGAAATACGGCGGGCAGGGTCTTGACTACTGGTTTGAAACCATCCTGCTGGAAGAACTCGGACATGTACATGGAGTAGGTGTTTCAACAGCTATAGCAGTACAGACAAACATGGCAACGCCTGCCATTGCAGCTTATGGAAGCGAATATCTGAAGGAGACTTATTTAAGGCCGGCAATCGCAGGCGACATGGTCTCGGCCATAGCCGTCACCGAACCGGACGCCGGTTCGGATGTATTCGCCATCAAGACAAGGGCGCGGAAAAATGGGGACAGCTACGTGATAAACGGGTCAAAGACCTACATCACCAATGGGACTCAGGCCGACTTCCTGACGCTGCTCGCAAAAACAGGTGATGAGCCCGGCTACCATTCCTTCGGCCTTTTTGTGGTACCCACCAATCTCCCTGGGTTTGCTGTCAGTAAGAAGCTGGATAAAGTGGGCTTGAGAAGCAGCGATACGGCGGAACTGTTTTTTGACAACGTTGAAATACCTTCAAAAAACATAATCGGAGATGAGGGGGAAGGATTCATCTACCAGATGAAACAGTTCCAGCACGAACGTTTTTCCATTTTACCCGGAGTGTATGTATGCGTTAAAGACATGATCGACATGACGGTAGACTATTTAAGGCAGAGGATCGTATTCGGCAAACCGCTCATAACAAAGCAGGTGTTGAGGCACCGTCTTGCAGGGTGGCTTACCAGGAATGAATGTCTGAAACAATTGACCTATCATATAGTACGCATGAAGATGGAGGGACTTGACGTCACCCGCGAGATATCCATGGGGAAGCTGACAGCAGGCCAGCTCATCTCCGAGGTGGCAAGCGGCTGCCTGCAGATGTTCGGGGGCATGGGCTTCATGAATGAAACGCTTATCTCTCGCTATTTCAGAGACTCCAGGATCATGTCCATCGGGGCGGGCGCCGACGAGGTAATGTGCGAAATCATCGCCCGGGTAGAAGGTTTTTAAAACTGAAAGGAGTTCACAGCTGATGTTCAAAACAAGACTGACTGAAATGCTCAACATTACGCATCCGATTCTGATGGGGGGAATGCAGTGGCTTTCAACTGCCGAATTCGTCGCCGCAGCCGCAAATGCAGGTGTTATGGCATTCCTGACTGCCGAGACATGGCCTACGCATGAGGCCTTCCGCGATGAAATCAGAAAGACAAAGACTCTGACAGATAAGCCATTCGGGGTGAATATCAGCATGCTTCCAGAACTGGGAAACGGTGAACGCTCACTTGGCTTCGCACGCGTTGCAGCTGAAGAAAAGGTTGCCGCGGTCGAGACCGCAGGCCATGATCCTGCATTTCTGGTTCCGGTACTGAAGGAGGCCGGCATAAAGGTTTTTCACAAGGTCCCCAATATACGCTTCGCAAAGAAGGCCGTTGCCGGGGGTGTTGACGGCATCATCATCGTAGGCTTTGAATGCGGCGGACATCCGGGCATGGACGACATACCCATTTCAGTCATATTGCCGAGGGCTGTTGATGAGCTACCCGTTCCCGTAATCGCAGCCGGAGGCATCGCTGATGCAAGGGGATTCGCCGCCGCTCTGTGTTATGGGGCTGCAGGTGTGGTGATGGGGACGAGATTTGTAGCGACAACCGAGAGCACCATGCATGAAAACATCAAGAAGCGCTATCTTGAAGTAATGGAAAAAGACACCACGTTTATCATGAGGAGCCTAAAAAATCCCATGCGCTGCATGAAAAACTGGGCGACAGATACATGCCTTGAAATGGAAGCGAGAGGTGCGGGGCTCGCAGAACTCCTTACCGTAGTAAGCGGGAAAATAGGCAGGCAGATGTATTCAATAGGGGATGCTGAAGGCGTGCCTATAGCATGCGGCCTGTGCGCATGCCTTATCCATGAGATCAAGCCCATTTCCGAGGTTGTCGATGAAATTATCTCTGGCGCGCATACTCTGCTTTCAAGTATAAGGGCACTGGAAGTTTAATCAATAAAAAGGAGACGTTGAAGGCAGTATGATAAAGAAAATCAAAGCAGACACCGACATGCCGAGAAGGTCGATACGCAGACTCAGGGAAAAGGAAAACCGCTGTAACACCATCCTTAAGGCCGCCGAAGAGCTGTTCTACAAAAAGGGCTTTAACCAGACAAGCATTGATGAAATCGCAGATCTCGCCGAGGTTTCGACAGGCGCAGTGTATTTTTATTTCAAAAACAAGGATGACCTGCTCATAAAGCTGATGCATGAGATAGGTCATTTTCTGAGAAAGCTTCTGGGTGAGGAATTCGGGAAGACGGATTTTTCTCTGAAGGGGTTCAATAACATCCCATATGCATTTTTAAAAAATTTCTGCATGCGGCATCCCGAAAAAATCACCATATTTTTCAGGGAATCGGTGGGACAGAGCGCCGAAGTCGAGGAACAGAGAAAGCAGCTCTTCATAAAGCTGACCGCTGACATCAGAGAGGCAGTGACGAAAATTGGCAAAGAGCAGGGAAAGACCTTCGTCTCCGATTTCTCGCCTGAACTGATCGCCGTCTGCATTGTTGGAATATACGAGAGGATTGCGTGCCATTATTTTCTCTGGCAGGACAGCTCTAAAAAAAGCAGGGTCATCGCCGAGGAAACCGCATCATTCATGCTCGGAGGAATCAGCAATCTTTTTAAAACTTAATTTGAAGAATCAAACTCCAACATTCAACAAATCTTCATATACTTACTTGGTAAGACTTGAGGCCTTTGTATTGTTTAATAAATCAGTCTTTACTCATTAAAAGTAAAGCCTAGCTCATATCCCGCCTCACAGCGGGTTGTCCATTTTGACTACGGGTATTATTATTAGGATATAAGCACATACACTTTCGAAAAGGGGGATCGGCTTATGAAAAAGGTCCTTTTGCTTATATTCGGCATTACAATATCAATCGTTATAATCATTCTGATATTACCATTCACTATTGATCTGAACAAATACCATGACAGAATCATCGGCCTTATAAAACCGCATGTAATAAATGATGTTAATTTCTCTGGAATCAAGCTTACCATTTTAGGCGGACTTGGCGCCGAGATTGACAACTTTAATATTTCCGGTTCAAAGGATTCACCGAAAGAAAATTTGTTGAAAATAAAACGGATAAAGGTAAATATCGAGATCCTGCCTTTGCTGAAAAAACAGATAAAGATAAGAAAAATCATTCTTGATAAACCGGAAATAAATATCGTTAAGGAGCCTGACGGTACATATAATATCAAGAACGTCCTTGTCAAAAAACCCAGGGGAAAGGAAGCACCTGAAATACCCGGGAGATTTAAAGGTCTTATAAAAAAAATCGAGATAAGAGGTGGGAAAATCATTTATGCCCCCGATAAGCCAGAGTATGGAAACCAACCTGTTATAATCCAGAAAATAGATATGAATGCCAAGAATGTATCGACATTCAAGCCAATTGCTTTTAATTTGAGCGCCTCTCTAATGAATGAAGGCAGCAAGAACCTTAAAGCTACAGGATCTTTCGGGCCGATAAATGAAACAAAAGAGATAATAGCCACTCCTGTAATAATAAGGTTGAATCTTGAAAAAATAAATCTTTCCCTGCTTCCTGTTAGATCATCGGTTTTTTCTTCAGGATATGCGAGTATGGAATCCGAAATATCAGGTGAAACTTTACAGACGGTTTCAATAAAAACTTCGGTTCAGATATCAGGGATAAAAGAGACCTCCGGAAATTCAAACGTACCTGATATCAAAGCCTTCTTTCTGATACTTTTTGATTATGCAAGAAAACAGATCCAGATCAAATCAAGTACAATTGAATCAGGTGCGGACAAATGCTCATTATCTGGCAATATAATTAATTTCTCCTCAAAACCGGCATGGGATGTTTCCGTATCCTCTCATGGAATCAACATATATCCCCTGATATCATCCATTCCCAACTTATCAGCCAAAATGCCTTCAAAACTCCGGATGAAAGGACCTTTAAGCTTCACTGCAAACTCTTCAGGAACAAAAGAAGCTTTTCAGATTGCCGCTTTTGCAGACATGAAGGCTATGTTAATTAATTGGGGAGAAACCTTTTCCAAACCACAGGGCGTGCAGGCTTCATTCAGTACAAAAACCGATATCTACAAAAACATCACAAACATACGGACATTCAATCTCACCTTTGACAACATCATCACTGATGGTTCCGGGGACATCATTAAGAAAGGCAAATCAAGCGTTTATGATATTCAATTCAAATCTACCCCGGCAGCCCTCAGCCGCCTTTCCCGCTATGTACCGGTGATAGCGATATACAATACTTCCGGCACGGCTGTAATGCGAGGAAATATCAAAGGGGAGAAAAACACTTTGAAAATAAACACCTCAACTGCATTCCCCTCCATTGACTTTGAAATAAAGGACAAATCCTCAACAGGAAAGGACAGGGCCAAACCGACTAAACCTTTTAAAGGCCGATTTACAAAGGCCGGGCTTGACCTGAACATTCTAAAAAAAGACAAAACTCTTGAAGCAGCCGGAATATTCAAGGCCGATGAAGGACATCTCCTGGATCTTCCATGCAAAAATCTGAACGCCGCTTTCTCTTACGCATCGGATATGTTCATTTTAAAATCTCTGAATATGAAAATGTTCAAGGGCTCAGCTGATATGAACGCATCTTATAATTTAAAAAACAAACAATGGGCTGCTTTCCCCAGCCTTGAAAATCTCCAGGCTGGGAATGTTCTGGGCGCATTCAGCAGTTTCAAGGATGTTTTCACAGGAAACCTTTCAGGTAAAGCCTCTGCATCGGGTATTGCAGGAAAACCAACCCTTGAGAACCTGAATGCAGCCGCCTCGATGCACATCGAAAAGGGCGAATGGCTGAATTTCAATCTGTCCGACAGTGCACTTTCAAGCCTTTTAATCATTCCGGGTTTTTCTCAGATCACTGGAATTACGAGGGATAGGATCGAGCCGTACCGCACCACAAAATTTGATCTACTGTCTTCCGATACATCAATTGGAAAAGGCCTTATGAAAATAACCTCCATGCAGCTTAAAGGTCTGCGCATGGGAAGCGAACATGATTCAATTGCAAGGCTAAGTGGCGTAATGAATCTTTCAAGCCGCTCAATTAATCTTAAAGGAACAATCGCCCTGCCTAAAAAGACCTCTGCGAAATTAATCGACAGTGTGAGCGCGTTCAAATCCTTAAAGGATAACAACGGAAGGGTTACCCTTCCGCTTACGATAACCGGTACCATACAAAAACCCTCTCCCTCGGTTGACACTAACGCTTTCAAAAAGGCCCTTGCCGATTTCTTCTCAAAAAAAGCCGTTGAAAAAGGCATGGAAAAGCTCAAAGAAAAAACCGGCATCGCAATACCGAAGGATACCGACGAAAAGGTACAGAAACTCATAGAGGGTATATTCGACAAATAAAAAAGGAGGCGTTGATAAAACATTCTGACCGGGTCACCAATCAGCTTGCATCAGGATGATCTCTCTCGTACTGAAAGAAATTTGAATCACCCGGCCCTGTCAGGGTTTATGAATTGATAGTTGCTTGTTAAATCCCTCCTCCTTGTTTTTTGATGGGGGACGAAAAATTGGGGTCTATTCTGTCAATTTTTGGCCTGATCCCCTTAAACTCCGGCATGTCACCGGGTCTGGCCCGTAACATCTGTTATGCCTTCAGGCCTGTCGAACATGGAAATTCGTTTGACTGATTTTGCGCCGAAATCAAGAGCTTTCAAGTCCACTTTTCGGATATTGAAGTTGTCGTATGTTCTGAAGTACAGGATGCGGTTTGTCAGGTCCTTGAATGTCACCCACTGCGTCAGCTCTTTGAGCACTGTTTTACCGTCCGGCTGCAAATCGGTTATGATGCCCTGCGGTATATCAAAGGTGTTGATGATATGCTGCGCAAGGTTGAGATTTCCTTTTGCATCAGGCTGACTGTCGACATACCTCGTTAAAACATAAAATCTCACAAACCTGCTCGGCGGGGTATAATCGCCCGGCAGGCCTATCATCCCTTCCCCATGGCCGGTTGGAAGAACCAGCTTTCCTTTTATCATCGGGGAAGCCGGGTTCTCGGTCCTCATGCCGATATACTGGCGCAGATTCGTCATCTGCCACGGGAAGTTCGGGGCGTTTGTCATTATCCCGAGCGGGTTGTCATAGACATTGCACACACCGTTGTCATACTCTATTACGATCGAGCCGCCAAAAGCATCATAAACGATAAAATGTGATGGAAGAGACATTTTTATTGACGGTTCGGCATAGCTGAATACCCTGACATTCTGGATGTTTTTTTTCACTTCATCTACGGTTGAAAAATTGCCGAGAACCCAATCGACAAGATATGTCTGGGCCAGCGCTCTGGATGATTGTTTCGGGCCGACATTCTGCCATATCATGTCATTTTCATACCAGAGCAGGCTCATTGCCAGCCCCTTTTCATTCATGCCGTCTGATGCGCCATGCTCCATGCCAAAAACCGCCACCCCGGCATAACCGAACAGGGTTTTCCATTTCAGGCCTTTTTTGTTGTCAGGAGCCGGGCTCTCAAAATCCATGTTCCTCGGGACAACAATGATATCGTATTTCAGATCAATCGAAAATTCCATCGAGCGTACAGCCAGAATTGACCCGTCATCAGCTGTAACCCGAAAACTCCCGCAGGAGTGAGAGTTCCCGGGTAACAATACCGCCAGCAAACACGAACAAGCTATTATCGTCAGGAAATTTTTCATGATTCCTCCTTCTTAATCTTCCCTGTTATTTAATACCTGTCCATAAATATATCGGACTGACAAAATAATATATTGAATTGATTTAAACAGAACGCGGCCTTGAAACAGGAATAATAAAGTTGAGACCTGATATGAGTTTTAATTGCTGATTAAGTAAAATATTAACTTCCGGATGGCGCTTTACATTGACAGTGCAGGCTCCTTTTAATAGAATGTCCAATTGCAGAGACCAACTGCACAATAAAGTAAAGAAAGGTGGTTTATGAAAATTTTACAGGAGTTCATCAACGCAGCGCAGGATCCCGTAACATATGCCAGAGAAAGAACCGGCGAAAAGAAAAAGAAGCTTATCGGCTACTGCTGCACCTATACCCCGGAGGAAATCATATATGCAGCAGGCGCAATACCTGTAAGGCTATTTGGAATCAAATCCGGCATTGAAAAGGCCGATGCCCATCTGCAGGCCTACAGCTGCTCCCTTGTCCGGGGCATCATGGAGGACGCAATTCTCGGCAATCTCGATTTCCTTGACGGCATGGTCTTTCCTCATACCTGTGACACAATCCAGCGACTGTCCGACATATGGCGCCTTAATATCAAAACCACATGGCATAACGACATAATGCTTCCCGTCAAGCTCGATACGCAAAGCGCACGTGAATATATGGAAGACGCCCATGCCAAATTCAGGAGAGAGCTCGGTGAATGGATGGGCAAGGAAATCACTGATGATGCTCTGAAGCAGGCCATCGCTCTTTACAACCGCCTGAGATCGCTCATGAAAAGGCTTTATGAAATCAAAAGCACAAATCCTGAAGCCTTGAGCGGCCGCGATATGTATGCAGTAGTCAAGGGCACAATGGTTATGGACAGGAAGGACGCTGCCGACCTTATTGAAAAGCTTGTTGCCGAACTGGAACAGAAAACCGTTCCCGCAAAGGGAACTGGAAAGCGCATAGTCATATCGGGCGGCATCTGCGACCATCCTGAGATATATGACCTGATCGAAAAAGCAGGCGCCAGAGTGGTATGGGACGACCTCTGCACAGGTTCACGCTTCTTTGAAGGACTTATTTCAGAAGAGGGCGATCCGATAAAGGCTCTGGCGGCAAGATATTCAAACAGGACGATCTGCCCTGCAAAGCATGCATCGCTTACCATGAGAGGAGATAATCTTGTGGGCATTGCAAAAGAGAACAAGGCAAATGGCGTCATATTCATATTGCTCAAATTCTGCGACCCGCATGCCTTTGATTATCCATTCATGAAGAAGATGCTCGACGATGCGGGCATACCTTCGATGCTGCTCGAAGTCGAACAGGAACTGCCGTCCGCCGGACAGCTTGCAACGCGTTTCGATGCATTCATCGAGATGCTTTAGACGCCAGAGACAAGGAGAAAACAATGTCTGAAGAGATAAAGAAAGACGCCGTACCAAAGGTAAAATCGATAAAGAAGATGCGGGAAATCATGACCGCATATTACATAGACGCAAAGACCGCCCGGCAGAACAACAAGAAAGTTGCCTGGATAACAAGCGGTGGACCGGTCGAACCTCTTTATGTAATGGATGTCATACCCGTCTACCCGGAAAATCACGGGGCCATGATAGGGGCTTCCAAGATGGGGGTCGGACTTTGCGAAACTGCTGAAAACATGGGTTACAGCCGTGACCTGTGCTCTTATGCACGGGCCGACATCGCATGTTCGACCGTAAACGGCGGGCCGATAGGCGGGCTTCCTGAACCTGATTTCCTCGTATGCAGCAACAACATCTGCGGGACCGTTCTCAAATGGTACGAGGTGCAGGCCCGATATTACAATGTACCGCTCTTCATTTTCGACACCCCGTTCTGCCATACCGAGTTCAGCATCGAGGCAAGGCATTATGTCGAAAAGCAGGTCCTGGAATACATAGATTTTCTGGAAAGGGTGTGCGGGAAAAAGTTTGACCAGGATAAGGCAAGAGAAGTGCTGGATTATTCCTATGAAGGTCAGAGGCTCTGGAGAGAAGTCCTGGAAACGGCTCGCAGCAAACCCGCGCCTTTATCCGCTTTTGATGCTTTCTTCCACCTCGCCCTTATCGTAACGCTGAGGGGCACAAAAACCGTTGTCGATTACTATACCGAGCTTATCGAGGAAATGCGCCAGCGTGCCGCCGATAAAATAGGGTCAATCCCCAATGAGAAGTACAGGCTCCTCTGGGACAACCTGCCTGTCTGGTACAAGACAAAATGGCTCTCGGACAAGTTCGCTTCTCATGGCGCCTGCCTTGTTGCCGATACCTATACATCGGCATGGTGCAAACAGCTTGATTACATTGACAAGTCCGATTTCGTGAAATCGATGGTGGACTGCTATACGATGATTTACCTCAATATCGGGGTTGATCAGATGGTCGATACCGTAAAGGGAATGGTCGAGAAATATGATGTCGATGGCATCGTCATGCACTCTAACAGAAGCTGCAAACCATATTCTCTGGGCCAGTACGACATACAGCGCATGATACAAAAGGCAACCGGCGTTCCCAGCGTCATGATAGAGGCCGACATGGTCGATGAGAGAAGCTTTTCCGAAAGTCAGATAGATACGAGAATAGATGCCTTCATGGAACTGATAAAACAGAAGAAAGGATAAGAGGAGGAAAGATTTATGTTTGAGACCAAACCCTGGACAAAGTTCTATGGCAGTGTTCCGGTAACCATCGATTATCCGAAAGTGACCCTTTATGAGGCGCTTATAAAGACGGTCGAACGCTTCCCGAATAAAACAGCATGGGATTTCATGGGCTACACCGCAACATACAGGCAGTTCGCCGAAGAGATCGACAGGTGTGCAAACGCACTAGCCGCCCTGGGGCTCAAAAAGGGCGACCGCATGACCATATCGATGCCGACATGCCCTCAGGGAATCATCTGCTTCTACGCAATTATAAAGATCGGGGCAATTGCAAGTATGATCCATCCCCTTTCGCCGCCGAAGGAAATTGAATTCTATTTGAATGTCAGCAAAAGCACCTTCGCCCTTACAATCGATGCGTTCTACAAGAACTTCAAACAGGGTATGGAAAATTCACCGTGCAAGACCCTGGTGCTTGCAAGGATTCCGGATTATCTGCCTCTGATAAAGAAAATCGGTTTTAATCTGACCAAAGGACGAAAGATTCCCAAGGTGCCAGCCGACAATCAGGTGGTCTGGTGGAAAGATATGATGAACGTCGGCTATCCCAAAGTTGAAGCAGCCAAGGCCGATCCGGATGAGATGGCAGTCATCATGTACTCGGGCGGAACAACCGGAGTGCCCAAAGGCATCATGCTCTCGCACATGAATTTCATCAGTGAAGGCATGCAGGTAGCTCACTGGGGAAAAATGGATGAAACGGATAAGATCCTTGCAATCCTGCCCATATTCCACGGATTCGGGCTTGGCGTTTGCGTAAATGCGGCATTCATGGGCGGCGGCCAGAGCATACTCGTACCACAGTTTACACCTGAAATTGTTGCTGATCTGATAGCAAAGAAACGGCCGAGCTTCGTTGTAGGTGTGCCAACTCTATTCGATGCGCTCACCAGAAACCCCCAGTTCAATAATTCCGACCTCTCCTGCCTGAAAGGCTGCTTCAGCGGCGCCGACACGCTGCCGCGTGCAGTAAAAGAGGAGTTCGAGCGGATCGTTGCAAGGCAGGGCGGCAAGGTGAAACTGCTTGAAGGCTATGGCCTGACTGAAGCAGTCACGGCTATTATGGCCATGCCGATGGAAGAATACCGTGAAGGAAGTGTGGGAGTGCCCTTCCCCGACATGCTCTCAAAGATCGTCAAAGTCGGCACAACAGAAGAGGCTCCTATCGGCGAAGAAGGCGAGATATGCCTCGCAGGCCCGGCAGTGATGCTGGGTTATCTGGACCAACCGGAAGAGTCGGCAGCCGTACTTAAAAAGCACGCCGACGGGAAAGTCTGGCTCCATACCGGCGACATCGCGACGATGGACGAAGACGGCTTCACATATTTCAAGCTGAGGCTGAAGCGCATGATAAAATCTTCAGGCATGAACGTCTATCCGGCCCAGGTGGAGGAAGTCCTCAGGACTCATCCTGATGTCGACATGGCCTGCGTTATCGGCGTGCCTGATAAGGCCCAGATATCGCGCGTAAAGGCCTTTATCGTATTGAAGGACAAGTCAAAAGCGTGCCCTGACGTCGAAAAGTCGCTTATTTCGCACTGCCGTGAGCATCTGCTTCTCTGGAGCTGCCCGAGGGAAATTGAATTCAGGGACGACCTGCCCAAAACCCTTGTCGGAAAGATAGCTTTCAACACACTAGAAGAAGAGGAAAAGGCGAAACTGAGGGCCGAAGGCAAATATGCCGGAGACTGACGGCTGAATGCAACACATGTTTCTCACAAAACACATCGAAAAGGCGTACCCGAACGTACGCCCTTTCTTTTCATGAACAATGCACATGACACAGAATAAATATTCAAAAAAGCAAATATCCGACAAGAAACCTTCACGTAAACGTTCAAGGACCGATAAAGATAAGGGTATGATGAGGGAAAGGATCCTGGAATCGGCCACAGAGCTTTTCATCACACGCGGATACTACGGGGCAACCATTGCCGATATCACAAAAAACGCAGGCGTCAGCATAGGGACATTCTACCTTTATTACAAAAGTAAAATAGATATATACAAAACGCTTCAGCTCAACGGCCTTCGAATACTCTCGGAAATGATGGAGGAAACGCTGTCAAGACCGTTCAAAGGCGCCTTACCCAGGCTGGCAGACCTTGCTCTAACTTATTACAGATTTTATTGTGAACACCATGAGTTCTTTGAAATCATCGCAGTATTAAGTGCAACACCTGCCGAACTGAAGGAAACCGAATCAAAAATCAGCCACACCGTTAATGAACAGACATCACTTCTTATGAAAAAAATAGAGTCGGTCATTGTAATGGGCATTGAAACCCGGGAGATCAAAGCAGTCGATGCATGGAGAACGGCAAACGTCTACTGGGGCATGATGGACGGATTGATACTGCTTGCCGAACGGCATAATATTGAAAACGTAATAGGCTGCGGACTTGAGACCCTGATAAAAGAAGCCCTTGTTTTGACTTTCAGCGGAATCTCGGAAAAATCCAATTACAACTGAAATGTTAAGCACGCAGCTATTGCATGTTGTCTGTTTCTGGTTTAGATATGATTAGAAAACTATAATCCATTCATATATAACGATTGATTTCAGAGGAGAACAATATGAAACGAATAGCATTCAATATACCTGTAGCTGTTCTCATTACATTATTCTTTATTTTTAATTCCGCAGGATGCTCGCACAACAAGGCAATTCCATCAGGCGTTCCGGACCTGGCGAAGGGCCGCATAACAAACCAGGTAATCGCTGTTACGGATAAGGGGCGCATTGCAGGCAGGGTGGAGCCTGACGGGTTCCTGACTTTTCTGGGGATACCATATGCCGAACCTCCAGTGGGTGATTTGAGGTTTGAAAAACTCCAGCCTTTCAAGCCATGGAAAGGTATCCTGAAGGCGCACACTTTCGGACCTGTCTTCCCGCAGTCTTATGACAAGACAGAACCGTCATCGCTTTATCTTCAGGACGAGGACTGCCTCACGCTCAACATATGGACTCCCGCTCTCGATAACGCTAAACGTCCCGTAATGGTATACATCCACGGCGGTGGCTATCTCTGGGGCTCGGGAATGGACCCTCTATATGACTGCGGGAACATTGCCAGGAGAGGAAAGATCGTTGCAGTTAATTTTAACTATAGAATGGGTGCGATGGGATATCTCGACCTCTCGTTGGTAGGCGGCGATGCATATGCGGACAGCGGCAACCTTGCAGTGCTCGACCAGATAACGGCACTCAAATGGATTCATGACAACATCGCAGCGTTCGGGGGCGACCCTGACAATGTGACTATATTCGGTGAATCTGCCGGCGCTGGAAGCGTCTCGACACTTCTCTCTGTCAGCCAGGCTCAGGGGCTTTTCACAAAAGCCATTCCGCAGAGCGGCGCCATAAGGATTACGAGATCAATAGAATATGCGCAAAGCGTGACCAAGCGGTTTATGGAACTGGCAGGCGTATCTGACATTAAAGGCCTGAAAGCGCTTCCTACGAATGATTTCTTTATAGCACAGCAGAAACTCTTAAAAGAAGCAGGCCTTGCAACCGACCGCCTGTTCGGACCGGTCAGGGACGGGAGGGTCGTCCCGATCGACCCGATCAAGGCCATTTCCGAAGGTTCGGCAAAGAATGTTTCTCTTCTTACAGGTACAACCGAGGACGAAGCCAGGTTCTGGATAAAATACGAACCCCTGCTGCCTTACATCCCGGCTTCCGTACTACTGACATTCACCCCTGATACCAAAGGCTGGGATTCTTCAACAAAGACCAACGTAATAGATTTTTATAAGAAAAAAATGCCCGATGCAAAGACCGGAGACATCGGACTCGCAATAGCCACGGACTTTTTCTTCCGCATGCCGCAGATTCGTCTGGCCGAGGCCCAGGCCGGGTTCGGTAATACCTGGATGTATCTCTTCACATGGGATTCGCCTATTGATAAAGGCGTCTACGGTTCGCGCCATGCGCTCGAACTGCGTTTCGTCCTGGACAATAAGGACGCGGAAGTTGGCGACAACCCTCCTGCCAACCTTACCGAAAACATGATGGATTCATGGATCGCTTTTGCCAGAACGGGAAACCCCAACCATACGGGTATCCCGGAATGGCCCAGATACGATACCAAGACAAGGGCTACTATGATATTCAACGAAAAATGCATGGTTGTCGACGATCCCGGCTCAGAGGAAAGGCTTTTCTGGGAGAAGACAAAACCGACATTCAAATAAAACCAAAGAACTTCATAAAAAAGTAGCGGGAAAGCAAGACCGGAAAGTCACTTTCCCGCTATTTTTTTATTTTACCTTCCATACACCGTCATTACCGGAAAAACACAATTGTCTGAAAAAGTATTTATTGACTTGATCTGCGGACAGGAATTATAAATGAATAAGATTCAGTAATATTTTATTTCAAATCTATTTTCGGAGCAATTTATGTCAGAAGGATATGAAACGGCGTCGGCAGGTCCGGGGGAACAAAAGGTCCCTCTCGGCATGAAATTTGGCTACGGGGCGGGCGATTTCGCATTCAACCTCGGATATCAGGTATGCGCCCTTTACCTGCTCTATTTCTTCACTGACGTATTCATGCTTCCGGCAGGCGTTGCGGGTACGATATTCATGGCATCCAAAGTCTGGGATGCGCTCTGCGATCCCATAATAGGAGTAGCAAGCGATCATACGAATACGAGATGGGGACGCAAGCGTCCGTTCCTGCTCTTCGGGGCTGTGCCTCTTGGGCTCGTCACATTCCTGCTCTTCTTTGGCCCTCATCTTTCCTATCATATGAAGATCATCTACGCGGCGGCGACTTTCATAATCTTCAGTACGGTCATTGCGGCAACCAATGTTCCCTACGGAGCCCTGACGGCCGATATGACGCTGGATGCAAAAGAACGCTCCGGAATATCTGGCTTCAGGATGACTTTTGCGCTCTTCGGTACGCTCTTCGCAGCTGCTGCGACCAAGCCTCTGGTCTCTTTGTTCCCCGACGAAGCAACCGGTTTCAGGTGGGTAGGTGCGATATACGGTGTTATAATAGCGGTCATCGTCCTTATAACATTCGCATCGGTAAAAGAAAGGGTGAGGCATACGGAAGAGGAGAGGCTGCCCTTCATTCAGAACCTCAAAGTGATATTCAGAAACGTCCCGTTTCTGTTCCTTGCGGGCGGCGTTACGCTGTACATGGTCGCTATCAACCTGCTCGCCATAGTGGTCACATACTTCTTCAAGTATAACCTCAACAAGGAAGGCCTTGTGCCGGTCGCATTCATAGCCCTTTTCGTTACCGCGGCTGTTTTCATCCCCGCATTCGTATGGCTTTCCAACAAGAAGAGCAAGAAGTTCGGCTTCAACATAGGAATGCTTATCCTCATCGCAGCGCTTACGGGTATATATTTCGTCTCAGGTAATAACCTTTACATCATATTCGCACTTTTCTTCCTTGCCGGAATAGGCATGTCCACTGTCTTCCTCTTCCCGTGGGCCATGGTGCCGGACACCGTTGAATATTCGGAATGGAAGACTGGGCTAAGGCGCGAAGGCACCATATACGGAGTCTATTTCCTGTGCTTCAAGATAGGCTCGGCCATATCGGGATATATCGCAGGGACAGGGCTTTCATTCTTCGGCTATGCCGCGAATGTCCAGCAGACAGAACGAGCTCTTTCGGGCATCAGGACTCTGATAACATTCGTTCCGATCGCATTCATCATCCTCGGGCTCGTCCTAATCTTCTTTTACCCTATCGATGATGCCTTCCATAAGAAGATACTCTCGGAACTCGATGCAAAGGGGGAATAAGGATGTTCCGCGAAACGCACGATGAAAGAATAAAGAGGCTCAGACGCCGCTACCTGAAAGAGACCCCTTTTATTTCCGTCGAGAGGGCCCGGCTATTCACGGATGAATGGCGCAGAACCGAGGGCTCCGGCCTTTCCGGCGGCGTCCGAGCGGCGCTTGCGATGAAGCACGTCTACGAGAACATGAACTTTTCTATCGACCCCGACGATCGCATAGCAGGGACATGGACCGAAAACTTCCTAGGCATTCCCGTTGACATCGAAAGGGGGCTTTTCAATAATGTCTTCGAGATCGAACTGGATAGAAGCTCAATGCTTTTTTATCAGATAAAATCCAATGCCTCGTTCCTTATTTATATGTTCAGACGACATGGCATAGCAAACTTCTTCCAGAACCTTAAAAAGATGAAGGGCCTGGGCATCGCAATGCCGTCAATCGGCCTGTCCACAATGGAGAAGAGAAAGATAAACCCGTATGCAATAAGGCCGGGAGACAAACGAATCCTTCAAAAGGATCTCCTGCCCTTCTGGAAGGGGAAAACCCTGGTCGACAAAATCAAGACCGCACTAGACAAATCTGACATTCACAGGGGTGAGATGGAAAGCCTCACTGCGTCAATGCCCCAGTCGACATCCAGGAACGACATGGTGATTTCGGCAGGCGCGGCACTCGGAACATGGCAGGGCCATCTCATACTCGATCATAAGACGCCCATCAAAAAAGGGCTGCTCGCTATGAAGGATGAGGTGAGCGCGCTTATTTCCGCTACCTGCAGCGATGCTGAGGAGGAATATGCATTTCTCAAATCCGTCGAAGCGGCCCTGGAAGGTGTGATCGTCTTCTCAAAACGCCTGGCCGGAAAGCTGGCGGAAGAGATCAAGAAAGAGACCGACGCCGGAAGAAAGCGCATCCTTTCAGAAATGCACGAAATATGTTCGAACGTCCCGCTCAAACCGGCCCGCACCTTCAGGGAAGCGGTCCAGTCATACTGGACAGTAAAGACCGCGGTCGAACTGGCTGTCCCGTTCAACGTCCATGCCCCGGGCAGGCTCGATCAGCTCTTTTACCCGTATTATATGAACGACCTGAAAGATGGGCTTATCAACGAAGAGGGGGCTTCGATCCTCCTTCAGGAACTTTTCTTAAAGATCATGAGCCACAACATGAGGCCGTACTCGAACTTCACCGCATACTTCACGCAGCGCTATGAGGGCTCGGAACCGGTTACAATGGGCGGGCTCACGAGAGAAGGCCGTAACGCCACTAATGAGCTCACCTACGTTATGCTCGATGCCGCGGCCTCCTCGAAGGCGGCCCTAAATTTCGCCGTGCGCATACACAGCGATTCCCCGAAGGAATTGATGGAAAAGGTCGCCGAACTCCACAGCAAGGGCAACTCCAGCATATCTCTCATGAACGATGAAATGGGAATAAAAGCGCTTATCCGGCACGGGTTCTCGCAGGAGGATGCATTCGACTACGCAGTAACGGGCTGCGTCGACATGTGTGCGCCCGGCAAGACCGGCGGCGAGGCGTTCAGCTCCATCCTCTTGTGCCGGACGCTCGACATGACGCTCAGGAACGGAGACGCCCAGGTCGTTATATGTCTCGTCAGGGACGCGGGGCTGAAAACTGGCGATCCGGATTTGTTTAATTCTTACGAAAAGTTCGAAAATGCCTTCATAAAGCAGGCCGCCCTGCAGATAAAGAACATCGCACGCGCGTCATACCTGAGGGACAAGGTTCATGCCGAGAACCTCCCGGCGCCCCTCATCTCGGCATTCATGCAGGGCTGCCTCGAGAAGAGAAAGGACGTGACCAAAGGCGGCGCCGTATACGACCTCGAAGGCATACTCGTCATGAACAGCATAGCGAACCTCGTCGACTCTCTCTATGCGATCAAGAAGCTCGTCTATGAACAGAGGTTCATCAGCGTCAGGGAATACCTCAAAGCAATCGACAACAACTATGAGGGATACAGGGACTTGCACGCGCGCATAACGGCCCTGCCCGGCAAATGGGGCAACGGCAATCCCGAAACCGACGGAATCGCGCACAGGGTGACGACGGCAATCTTCGAGGAGATGAATAAATACAGGACGTACAAGGGTGGAGTCTATGCACCTTTCATCAACAGCATGACAGCGCATACTTATGACGGACGCATATTCATAGCGACGCCGGACGGCAGGAAGGCCGCAAAGCCTTTCGCCGCAAGCTGCAATCCGTATAATGTCGACACGAAAGGTCCGACGGGCGTGCTCAAGTCTGTTGCGGCAATCGACTATACGCATGTGCTGGGTTGCGCCGTGAACATACGCATGCATCCATCCGGCATCGGCGAAACGGTGGAGATAAGGAATAAGTGGATATCTCTGATCGATACGTATTTTAAAATAGGAGGAGAGCAGGTCCAGCCGACAGTCGTATCCACTGAAGTATTGAGAGCGGCGCAGAAGGACCCTGATGCATACGGCAACGTGATAGTAAAGGTGGGCGGCTACAGCGCGTATTTCGTGGACCTGGGCTATGAGATACAGGAAGAGATCATATCCCGCTCGGAGCATAGGAATATATGACGTGATAACTTCGCATACCATTGTCGCTCCTTGCGGAAACGTTGCGGCGTACGCTGAAAGTACGCCTCACATTTCCTCTTCGTCGCTCTTCGGTCTGCAAAGTTCTGATGTCATGTGCAAATGCTTGGATACTGAAAATAACATAATGTTCCGGTTCGCATTTAAGATGATACCGGGGCGTCAAGTAAAAAGCGGCACAGACATACTTTTGGTTCATGTCGGGGAGCATTCCGACGCAGACAACAAATTTTGCTTCACAAAATTGACGCGACGAAGTTGCGCCCGAAGGGTGAGCGCCATCTTAGCGCGAATCAAAGGTAGGACTTGAATGCGAACCGGAACCGGGATTGTCTTCGATATCCAGCACTACTCGGTCTATGACGGCCCCGGCATCCGCACCGTCGTATTCCTGAAGGGGTGTCCTCTCAGATGCGCATGGTGCCAGAATCCTGAATCGCAGAAAATGAAACCCGAGATCGGCTACCTAAAGGATAAATGCGTTGGCTGCGGAAAGTGCGTTGAAGCCTGTCCGAACGAAGCTATAAAACAAGAATTTATGCCTGAAGCTGAGAAACTGTTAAGCAAATGCAAAAGAACGCTCAGTTTCAGAAAAAACCCGTCAGGCAACCGACCTTTAGACATTACATCAAAGGGCATCATACGCAACAGATCAATCTGCACGGTTTGCGGCAGATGTGCCGCTGTCTGTGAAAACGGGGCGGCACAGCTCATCGGCAATGAGACCTGCCCGGATGATGTCATTGAAAAGGTTCTTATGGATAAACCATTTTATGACAACTCCGGAGGCGGAGTGACATTTTCAGGCGGCGAGCCCACTTTGCAGAATGCTTTTCTGCTGGATATGCTGAGTATTTCGAAGGATGCGGGCATCCATACGGCAATCGAGACCTGCGGATATTTTGACGATGGCCTGATTGATGAGCTGCTTCCTCTGACCGACCTGTTTCTTTATGACCTCAAACAGATCGATGCGGCAAAACATAAAGCTTTTACCGGAAAAGAAAACGGGAAAATTCTCGCAAATTTCATTTCGATTCTGAACAGGGCCGGAGCTGAAAGAATTGTTCCGAGGATACCACTGATACCGGGCT
>CAZEMO010000033.1:0-28709 GCA_964513375.1 uncultured Bacteriovoracaceae bacterium
AACACTGGCGTGGCAGAAGAAGTTCGGCATTGTCCCGGAGGGCACCCGGTTGACAAAACGTCATCCGGAACTGCCTGCCTGGGATACGCTCAGCACTGAGCAGAAGAAGCTATCGGCATATATGATGGAAGTTTATGCAGCGTATCTTACGCAGACTGACTACAATGCCGGCAGGGTTCTCGACGCAATTGATAAACTGGGACAGCTCGACAATACCCTCGTAATTTATATCGTTGGTGACAACGGCGCGAGCGTTGAAGGCAACATCGAAGGCACTTACAACGAAATAGCCTCGCTGAACGGAATCCACGATGACTTCAAACAGATGTATGCACACATGGACGAACTGGGCACATGGAAGACCCACAATCACTACCCGGTCCCTTGGGCTCATGCCATGAATGCTCCTTTCCAGTACGCAAAACAGTATGCATCTCATTACGGCGGAACGGCAAACGGAATGGTCATCTCCTGGCCTGCCCGCATCAAGGACAATGGCGGCATACGAACGCAGTGGCACCATGTGATCGATATCGCACCGACCGTCCTGGAGGCAACCGGACTGAAGATGCCCTCATCGGTGAACGGTGTCGCGCAGAAGCCCGTCGAAGGCGTGAGCATGGCCTATTCCTTTGACAACCCGAAGGCCCCGTCAACCCGAAGGACTCAATATTTCGAGATTTTTGGCATGCGGGGCATTTATCACGAAGGCTGGGTAGCCTGTACAACGCCTTTGGCGCCGCTTGGCGTTTCCAGCGACCCGACAGTTGATGTCATCGACGGCTATAAATGGGAACTTTATAATGTAGAGAATGATTTCAGTGAAGCCATCAACCTTGCGGAAAAATATCCTGACAAACTCCACGATCTGGAGTTGCTTTTCTATGCCGAGGCGGCGAGATACAATGTCCTTCCGCTAGACCATAGCAGGATTCCGAGGACCGACGTATCCATCCGTCCAAGCCTGACAAAGGGGCGGACTCAATTCTCCTATTCTGGAACGGTTATCCGCATTCCTGAAGGATCAGCCCCTAATCTGAAGAACAAATCATACAGGATTACAGCGGATGTCATTGTTCCCAGGAGCGGCGCGCAGGGTGTCGTTTTGACACAGGGCGGCGTGAGTGCCGGCTATGCCCTGATGTTCAAATCGGGCAAACCTGTGTTCCATTACAACTTCGCAAATATCGCGCACTACAGCATCGCCTCGAAAGAGGCACTGAAGCCGGGAAGGCATACAATAGTCTTCGATTTCAAGTATGACGGAGGAATAGGCAAAGGCGGTACAGGCACGCTGAGCATAGACGGAAAACAGGCGGCGCAGGGACGTATCGACAACACTATGCCTGCCCGCATATCGCTTGATGAAACCTTCGATGTGGGTGAAGATACGGGAACGCCCGTCAACCTGGATTACGATGTGCCGTTCAAGTTCAACGGCCAGATAGAAAAGGTCGTCATTACTCTTGGAGATTCGAAAATGAGCACCAATGAAAAAAAGCAGCAGCAGGATAATGAGCGTATCGCGAAAGCACGGATCGATTAAGAAAACCACGGGCGGGCTTTACCGGGCCCGCCCGTAATCTTCTTTTGCAAAATGCAGATTGAGACGAAGTTTATGGAACAGGGTTTTCATTTCGTTGCAAAACCGGCAGGCCCAGCTTGCAACCTCAATTGCGAGTACTGCTTCTACCTTGAGAAAAAGGCTCTTTTCGGTTCATGTGAAAAATACCGGATGAGCGATGAAGTTTTATCTGCCTTCATAAAAAAATATATAACCTCCCAGCCCACACCGGTGGTTGAATTCGTCTGGCAGGGCGGCGAGCCGACTCTGCTGGGTCTGGATTTTTTCAAAAAAGTCATTGAGCTTCAAAAACCATTGTCTGCCAAAAAGACAATCAGAAATTCCCTTCAGACAAACGGCACGCTCCTCACGGAAGAGTGGTGCAGGTTTCTGAAGAAGAATGATTTTATCGTGGGCATAAGCATGGACGGGCCGGAAGAGATCCACAACAGGTATAGACGGGACCGCAAGGGGAACGGAACATTCGAGAGGGTAATGCATGGCCTTGAACTTCTTAAGAAACACAGGATCGATTTCAATGTGCTGGCCTGTGTCGGAAAAGAAACTGCCGCCCGGCCGCTTGAAGTCTACAAATTCTTCCGCGACGAAGGCATAAAGTTCATACAGTTCACGCCCGTGGTTGAATGTATGCCTGATGAAGAGAGCAAAAGGCTGGGCTTGAATTTAGCGGTTCCGAGCGTGAGCCGCAGCAGGCGCCAGGCAGAGGTCACGCCGTTTACCGTGGACCCGAAAGGGTATGCCGATTTTCTGATAGCGATATACGAGGAATGGGTAAGGCACGACGTAGGAGAGATGTTCGTGATGAACTTCGAATGGGCGCTCAATGCGTGGCTCGGCAATCCGTCGCCCGTATGCGTCCATGCCGAGAGGTGCGGGCGGTCGCTGGTTATAGAGCACAACGGAGATGTATATGCATGCGACCACTGTGTCTACCCTCAGTACAGGCTTGGAAACGTCCTGACAGAAACAGTGTCCGACATGGCCGATAAATCCATAGAATCCGGATTCGGGGTTGCAAAAGAGAGAGACCTGCCAAGAAAATGCAGGGAGTGCAGTGTCCTGAGGGCCTGCAGGGGGGGATGCCCGAAACACCGCTTTTCACGTGCAGGAGATGACGGTCAAAGCGTCCATTACCTGTGTGAGGGCTATAAAAAATTTTTCAGCCATATTTCAAAATATTTGAAGGTGATGGCAATGCTCCTTGAAAACGGGCTGCCTGCCTCCATGGTGATGGATGCGGTGAAAGGCCCGCTGGTGATAGACCTTAACATAAAGTAAACAGACCCAAAGTCAGTACTTTAAAAATATCAGATTTCAAAACTAAGCATGAAAGGAAAAAAATATGGGATTTGAATGCAAACCGGTGGACATAAATTTTGTTGAGGCAGCATCCATCAGATTCATAAACAAAGTGGAACTTGCGGCTTCTCCCGAGCGGGTATTCAAAGCCTTGGAAGCTGAGGATTCGTGGCCAAGGTGGTTCAAGACCATAAAGAGCGTCAAGTGGTCGAGCCCGGAACCTCATGGCATCGGTTCAACCAGAACGCTGGCATTCAAGGGGATGACCGCATACGAAAAATTTATTGTCTGGGAGCCGGGAATAAGGTTCACCTTTTATCTCACGTCCATGAGCGCCCCTTTTGCAAGCGCCTTCTGCGAAGACTTTCAGCTTGAGACTTCTGACGGCGGAAAAACAAAGCTCACCTATACCGTGGCCTGTGCACCGGGGCTGATATTGAAACTTACAGGCCCTGTCGGAAGATGGTTGTTCGGAATCATGTTGAAGAGCGGGGTGAAGGCCATGTCGGAGGATATGAATCGATAACTTCCGGGTTTTACAGGGCAAACGGGAATTACCTGAAGATATTCATTCTGCAGCCATGAAGATCCACGCTTGAAACAATGCGGTTGCGCTGACGTCGAGTCTATAATAAAAGAATAGTGTTCATTTCTTAAAAAAGAAAAATCTTATTCAGGAGGAAGTATGCAGTTTTCACTTAGCGATGAGCACAAGATGGTCCAGGATATGGCGAGAAAGTTTGTCGACAAAGAGCTCAAGCCCATAGCCGCTCAACTCGACAAGGACCACAGGCATTCGGACGCCATTATAGCACAGATGGCCGAGATGGGCTTCATGGGCGTTGCCGCACCGTGCGAATACGGCGGGGCAGGCATGGATTATCTTGCTTATGCATTAATACTGATAGAAATATCCCGCGGATGCGCAAGTACAGGCGTCATCATGTCGGTTAATAATTCACTCTACGGCTTTCCGGTAAAGACATTCGGCTCGGAAGAGCAGAAGGTTAAATTTCTTACCCCGGTCGCATCAGGAGCTTCACACGGCTGCTACGGCCTTACCGAGGCAAACGCAGGTTCTGATGCCGCAGGCATGAAGTCGACAGCAGTTCTCGACGGCGACTGCTGGATTTTAAACGGCGAAAAGAAGTTTATAACAAACGGCAATATCGCAAAGTATGCAGTTGTGGCTGCTATTACGGACAGGGAGAAGGGTTCGAAGGGTATAAGCCAGTTCGTCATCGATCTTGAAAATACGCCCGGCTTCTCAGTCGGCAAGGTCGAAGAAAAAATAGGAATCCGCGCTTCCGGCACGTCGGAGCTTGTATTCGTCGATGCAAGGATTCCGAAAGATGCCATAATGGGTGAGCGCGGTCACGGCCTCAGACAGATGCTTATGACACTCAACTCAGGCAGGATAGGGATTGCCTCACAGGCCTGCGGAATCGCAAAAGCCTGTCTGGAAGAGGCTGTGGAATATTCAAAGGAAAGGGTGCAGTTCGGCAAACCCATTTCCGAACTTCAGGCGCTGCAGTTCAAGATGGCGGACATGGCGATGAAAATTGAAGCCTCGGAACTTCTGATACTCAAGGCGGCATGGCTTGAGAGCAACGACCTGCCTTTCGAAAAGGAAGCAGCAATGGCGAAATGCTTCGCCGGAGACACTGCAATGGAAGCGTCAATCGAAGGCGTGCAGATTCTGGGCGGTTATGGTTACACATGCGAATACCCGATGGAGCGCCACATGCGCGACGCCAAGATCACGCAGATTTACGAGGGCACAAACGAAATCATGAGAGTGGTCATTGCCAGGAATCTTCTAGGCAAACGCTAGTCTGAAAAAACCGCTTGTAACAAATGTAAAGCAAAGGCTGCAGGCTAATCGCCTGCGGCTTTTTTTGTTTATATGCGAAGAAATATTCTTAAACAGTATTTTTGTATTAACGATGACAATGTGTTAACAAAATAACTCAATGGGTACAGACATTGGCAGTAACAGCGAAAAAAGGAGATCATTTAATGCGTATTGCATTTTTTGATTCGGGGATCGGCGGGATTACAGTATTGAAAAAAGCCATAGAGCTGATTCCTGAATGTGATTATATCTATTACGCAGATACTAAAAATGCTCCCTACGGGATCAAACCGAAAGATGAAGTAAAAAAATATATATTTGATGCGGCAGAGTTCTTGTCCGGAAAAGATATCCAGGCCCTGGTCATTGCCTGCAATACTGCCACTTCCGTTGCAATATCTGAATTGAGAATGAGGTTCGATTTTCCTATCCTGGGTATGGAACCCGCCATAAAACCGGCAATTCTCAACAATACGGGGAAAAAGATTCTGGTCCTGGCGACTTCTTTGACATTAAAAGAAAGCAAACTTCAAGCACTTATTAAAACTCTGGACAAAAAACAAAGGGTGAAGAAAATGGAGATGGACAGGCTGGTGGGGTATGCGGAAAACTTCAACTTCAATTCCACCGAAGTAAATCTGTATTTGAATGAAAAACTGACCCGGATTTCTTTGGGGGAGTATGAGACAATAGTGCTAGGCTGCACTCATTTCATTTATTACAGGAAGCTGATTCAAGAAATTGCAGGTAAAGACATAACTGTTATAGATGGAAACGACGGAACGGCAAGGAACCTCTTGAACACCGTAAAAAAGATGAAAAAAACAAAGAACGACAAGAAAGGAAAGATCATTTTTTATTCATCAGGAATAAAAGATCCGGCCAGCAGGATTAACAGGCTGATGAAATTGATTGACTTTGAATAAAAAAGAGTCAGCCCGGCAAACGGTTTAATCCTGCCTGACCTTGAATGTCTCCCCGTATTTTTTCCTGTAATACTCCAGCCGGTCTTCGATGTTCTGGCCGGACGATATTGTTCCTTGATTCACAGGCGATTCTTTCTTCGGGCGTTTTACTCGTTCTCTCCTGTTTGATCCTTCCTGGTTTTTCATTTTAGCCGGAGGGGCAGTTTTTCGATTCGCCATGGTTGCTGTCTTTTGAGGTCTTTGTCCTTGTTTCCTGGGCCTTTCCCCCTGTCGCTGAGGTCTTTCCCCTGGCCTTGCCGCTCTAAACCTTGCTGATCGGGCAGGCAGTATATAGTCCCTCACGATAAGCTCGTCGTCCGGCCAGATAACCGGTATTTTCATGCCAATAAGCTCTTCGATTGCTTCAAGATTGTGTACGAACCTGTCGCAGGCGATTGCTATGGCTTTCCCCTCTTTTCCTACGCGGGCAGTCCGGCCTATCCTGTGTACATAATCTTCAGGGTCTTCCGGAAGGTCGTAATTGATGACCAGCGGGAGGTCTGCAACATGGAGTCCACGAGATGCCACGTTTGTCGCTACAAGAAGTTTGAGATGTCCTTTTTTAAGGTTATCAATGAGTCGGGTCCTTTTTTTCTGCGGCAGGTCGCCAATGATATATTCGCTTGGGAAACCGTTTTCTTCAAGCCTTTCGGTCACCCTGACAGCCTCATCCTTTGTATTTGTGAAAATTATTGCGGCTTTCGGATTTTCCAGTTTAAGGATGCCCAGCAGCAGCCCGAACTTGTCTTCCGCACTCACATGATAGAGTTCCTGCGTTACTGAATCGACAGTCACAGTCTCAGGCGACATCTCGATCTCTACGGTCTCGTTCATATGCTCCCAGGAGAGCTCTCTTGCCCGGTAGCCAAGAGTCGCGCTGAAAAGCATGGTCTGTCGTTTATTGGCAGGCGGCAGTTTTTTCAATATTCTTCTTATATCCGGGAGGAACCCCATGTCGAAAAGCCTGTCCGCCTCGTCTATGACGCATATGGAATACTGTTTTAAATCTATTTTCCTCTGGTTTATGAAATCGAGAAGTCTGCCAGGTGTGGCAACAATGATCTGGGCGCCACCGTTTATGGCCTTTTCCTGAACATCATAGCTGCTCCCGCCGTATACGACGCAGTTATTTATTCCCGTATGCCTTCCAAGGATATCCGCTTCTCTTCCTATCTGCACGGCAAGTTCGCGGGTGGGCGATATGATTAATGCCTTTCTCCCTTTTAAGGAGGCTTCGGTTAAAAGCTTTTGATAGATAGTAACAAGAAAGGCCGCTGTCTTGCCGCTTCCGGTCTGAGACTGAACGCATACATCACGGCCCTGAAGAGAATCCTTGAGAGTGACCTCCTGAACAGGCAGGCACTCGGTATATCCGGCATCCGAAATCCCCTCAAGAAGTCTGGGATCGAGCTTGAAGTCGCCAAATTTTGTCATGAAGCCGCCGATTTCATTCTGCAATTCATGGTTTGCCTGTATAGTTTCATAAGCCCGCATATATCACTAAAGAAAAAATATTCCTATGCTGAATGAAATATAGTTAAAATTGCTCCCCGATATTGAATAAGTCTGCCTTAAATTTAATTAACCTTTCATTGACTGTCCAATATTAAAAATGATAGTTAATGACACTCAAATCCTTAACTTCAAGGAGCGCATATGCTTGAAATCAGGTTTCACGGAAGAGGCGGGCAAGGCGCTGTCACCTCGGCTGAATTGATTGCGATCGCTGCAGTCGGAATGGGCAATTTTGCCCAGGCCTTCCCGAGTTTCGGACCGGAACGGAGGGGCGCGCCGGTTGTTGCATTTTGTCGGGTCGATGACAAAAAAATACTAATCAGGGCGAAAATATATGAGCCTGATGTAGTGGTGGTGCTGGACCCGGGTTTGATCACGCTTGTCAATCCACTGGAAGGATTGAAGGAAGGCGGAATCCTTATTGTCAATACAAGAAAATCGCCTGACGAAGTCCTGAATGTATGCTCGGCATCATGCCGTGTGGCTACGGTTAATGCAGACATTATTGCAAAAGAGGAGCTTGGCCGTGTCATCGTAAATACGACCATGCTCGGAGCTGTCATGAAGGCGACCGGTTTCATGAAAGTTGTGGACATTCGTGAGGCGGTAATGGACAGATTCGGGCCAAAACTCGGCGAAAAGAACATGAAAGCGCTTGAAAGGGCTTTTAATGAAGTCGTTATAAAGGAGTAGGCCATGGCTAAACCAATGGAAAAAATATCATGGCAGGAACTGGAAATTGGAGCGGCCGTAAGCGAGGTGGGAAATGCCATGGACTACAAGACAGGTTCATGGCGTTCCGCAAAGCCGGTCGTGAATGCTGCCCAGTGCATCAGATGCGGCGTGTGCTGGCTGTTCTGTCCGGACATGTCCATCGTCAGGGCTGCTGACGGTCACTTCGAGGCTGACCTTGAATACTGCAAGGGCTGCGGCATATGTGCGCATGAATGCCCGGTGGGCTGTATTGCCATGGTAGGCGAGGAGGAAGTCTAAATGGCCAAAGAACGTAAAGGAATAGAAGTATCGCTGGCCATATCGGAAGCGGTCTGCCAGGCGGATGTGGATGTGGTAAGCGCGTATCCGATTACGCCGCAGACCCATATTGTTGAACACCTCTCCGAACTGGTGGCTGAAGGTCATCTCGATGCCGAATTCGTCCCAGTAGAAAGCGAACACTCAGCAATGAGCGTCTGCGTCGGCTCATCCGCAGTAGGCGCAAGGTCATTCACCTCTACGAGTTCGCAGGGCCTCGCTCTTATGGCCGAGATATTCTTCATCACGTCCAGCCTGAGGCTTCCCGTCGTCATGGCGCTCGCCAACCGCTCGCTGTCCGGGCCGCTTTCCATCTGGAACGACCATACAGACACCATGATGGTGCGTGATGCAGGATGGATTCATGTGTTCGTTGAAAACGGCCAGGAAGCCTATGACAACACCTTCTGGGCTTTCAGGGTGGCCGAGGACAAGGACGTGAGGTTGCCGGTGGCTGTGAATCTCGACGGTTTTATTATGACGCATATGATTGAACCAATCGATTTCGAGGACACGGAATTAATAAAAAAATATCTTCCTCCTCATAAGATGGAGGGTGCGCTCCATCCTGACAACCCATTGTCAATGGGCTGCTTCGCAATGCCTGAGATGTACACCGAAACTCAGCATGCACGTGAAGAGGCGCTTGTAAATTCATATCCAGTGTGCATCAAAGCCTGGGAAGAATGGGCGGCACTTACCGGCAGGAGATATCATCCGATAGAAACATACAGGGCTGATGATGCCGAATACTGCATAGTGACCATGGGTTCGTTCGGTGAAACTGCCATGAGCGCTATCGATGAGCTTAGGGCTGCGGGCGAGAAGGTAGGTGGTATAAGGATAAGGCTCTGGAGGCCGTTTCCGTTCGAAGATTTCTACAAGGCTGCGGCGGGCAAGAAGCACCTGATTGTTCTCGACAGGGCCATAAGTTTCGGCGGTCCAGGCGGCCCGGTTGCGCAGGAATTGAGAAGCGCCCTGTATAAAAGAAAAGGAGCTCCTAAAATAGTCAATTATGTTGCAGGACTTGCAGGAAGAGATGTAGCCGTTAACGACTTCAAGAAAATAATCCTGGAAGGCAAGGCCAGGGCTAAAAAAGGTGAAACCAAGGGCTATACTCTGTATGGCCTCAGGTCTTCATAAGGAGAACTCTTATGGAAAAGCTCTCGGTATTCTCTTCGAGACTGGTAGAAAAGGCTGAAAATTTTACATCCGGACACAGGGCCTGCCAGGGGTGCGCAGAGGCGCTTGCCGTCAGGCACGTGATGAAGGCGCTTGGGCACGACACCATAGTGGCTATGTCAACCGGATGCATGGAAATCATATCATCGCCGCTGCCTACTACGGCTTGGAAAACACCATGGATCCATGTCGCGTTCGAAAACAGCTCGGCTGTTGCAAGCGGCTGCGAATCCGGCATGAAGGCTATGATGCGCAAAGGCAAAATTCCGAAGAAAAAGATCAACTTCGTGGCAATGGGCGGCGACGGCGCCACAGCCGACATCGGAATGGGCCAGCTCTCAGGCGCTCTTGAGCGCGGCCATGACATGATTTATGTCTGCTATGACAACGAAGCCTACATGAACACGGGCATACAGCGTTCTTCCGAAACGCCTTGGGGAGCAAGCACGACGACGAGCCCGGCAGGCAAGAAATCAATCGGGCAGCACACGCAGAAAAAGGACATGCCCAAAATCGCTGTTGCCCATCACATTCCGTATGTTGCGACGGCATGCTCCAGCTTTCCGTTTGATCTTATGGAAAAGGTGAAAAAGGCCTCCGAGATCGAAGGCCCGGCCTATGTGCACGTGATGAGCATATGCCCCACGGGTTGGCGCATACCGACGGAAGAGGCTATCAAATACGGGCGCCTTATTGTTGATACGTGCGTGTTCCCCCTTTACGAGGTGATAAACGGCAAATACTCCATGACATATACGCCGGAAAAAATTCTTCCTGTGGCTGAATATATCAAAGGGCAGGGACGTTTCAGACACCTGACACCGCAGATGATCGAGGAAATACAGGAGCACACCACAAAGGAATATGAAAAAATCCTTAAACTGTGCGAAGAGGGCTAGACAATGATTGATATTAATAAAGTCGATGAGATCATAAACAGGTACGATAAGTCCGAGGAGGCGCTTCTGGCGATTCTTCAGGACTTCCAGAGGGAATTCTTCTATGTCCCCGAAGAGGGCATGAAACGTCTTTGCGAGGTGATGGATGTGCCCGAGAGCAAGGTCTATGCAATGGGGACATTCTACAAGGCGCTCTCGCTTTCACCGAGAGGCAGACACACAATCAAGGTCTGCACGGGTACGGCATGCCACTTGAAGGGTGCACCGCAGATTATAGAAACTCTCGAGCGTGAGTTGAAGGTCAAGCGCGAAAACACCACGGAAGACGGAAAATATACGCTGGAATGCGTCAACTGTGTGGGGGCATGCGCAATGGCTCCGGTTACCGTGGTTGATGAAGACTACTACGGACAGACAAGGGCGTCAAAAGTCGGCGATGTCCTGAAGAAATATGAGTAAGAGGGGATGCCAATGTCAGCGATAACCTCTATAAATGAACTGGGTACATACAGGGCCAAGGTTGAGGCCGGACTGAAAAAGGATTTGCCTTACGCCCTTGTATGCTGGGGAACGGGTTGCCTTGCAAACGGGGCAAAGGCCGTTGCAGACGCCCTCGCCAAAGAAATAGCCGCTCAGGGGCTCAAGGTCGATGTGAACATAGGCCTGAAAACAACCGGTTGCCACGGATATTGCGAAAACGGCCCGCTGGTTGCCCTTATGCCTCAGGGCATCCTCTATCTCAAGGTCAAGGAAAAGGATGTCCCCGAGATAGTTGAGAAAAGCATCAAGGGTGATGAGACAATCGAGAGGCTTATCTATAAAGATAAGAATACGGGAGAGCTTGTCGCCCAGTATAAAGAGATACCGTTCTACAAAAACCAGCACAGGATAGCTCTTAGAAATATTGGCGACATAGACCCCACGAATATTGACGACTACATATTAAAGGGCGGCTATGACGGGCTGGCAAAGGCCCTTACCATGGACGGCGACGCGATCATCTCCGAGATCGAGAAATCAGGGCTGCGCGGCCGTGGAGGCGGAGGGTTCCCTGCCGGGACGAAATGGCGTTCGTGCAAGGCAATCGAAAGCGATGTCCGCTATGTCATATGCAACGGTGACGAGGGCGACCCCGGCGCATTCATGGACCGCTCCGTCATGGAGGGCGATCCGCATTCCGTAATCGAAGGTATGATAATAGGTGCGATAGCCGTAGGCGCGCACCAGGGATACATTTATGTCCGCGACGAATATCCGCTTGCCGTCAAGAACCTCACAAAGGCGATTGCCGCCGCGCGTGAAAAAGGGTTTTTGGGCAAAAATATACTGGGCACGGGATACGCATTCGACCTTAAGATAAGCAGGGGCGGCGGCGCGTTCGTCTGCGGAGAAAGTTCGGCGCTTATGCGCTCGGTAGAAGGAAATGTAGGCGAGCCAAGGGCAAAATACATCCGCTCTGTCGAAAAGGGCCTCTATGACAAACCGACAGTTCTCAACAATGTCGAGACATGGGCGAATGTCCCTGAGATAATAGTCAAGGGCGCAGACTGGTATGCCTCAATGGGGACGAAAGGCTCCAAAGGCACAAAGGTCTTTTCCCTTGTAGGCAAGGTCAACAACACGGGTCTCGTCGAAGTGCCGATGGGCGTCACTATCCGTGAACTTGTTCAGAATATAGGCGGCGGTGTGCTCGGCGGAAAGAAATTCAAGGCGGTGCAGACCGGAGGTCCTTCCGGCGGATGCATCCCGGAAAAACTATCCGACCTCCCGATAGACTTCGACAGCTTGACCGAGGCGGGCTCGATGATGGGCTCGGGCGGCATCATTGTGATGGATGAAGAGACCTGTATGGTCGATGTGGCCAGATACTTCATCAACTTCCTGGTTGGAGAGTCGTGCGGGAAATGCACACCGTGCCGCGACGGACTGAGAAAGATGCTCGACATCCTTACCGCAATAACCGAAGGCAAAGGAAAAGCAGGTGATATCGAAATGCTTGAAGAGATATGCGATACCCTTACATGGGCTGCTCTCTGCGGGCTGGGTTCATCCGCTGCAAACCCGGTGCTTTCGACGATAAAATATTTCCGCGAAGAATACGATGCGCATATCAATGAGAAAAAATGCCCGGCCGGCGTCTGCAAGGCATTGATTACTTACTCGATAACCGATGCCTGTACCGGCTGTACCCTGTGCGCCAAAAAATGCCCGCAGGAATGCATCACAGGAGAGAGGAAAAAGCTGCATGTCATTGATACTGCAAAATGCATCAGATGCGGAATCTGCAAGGATGTCTGCAACTTTAACGCAGTGAAGGTGAGCTGACATGGAAAAGGTGAAAGTGATAATCGACGGAAGAGAGTTCGAGGCTATCAAGGATACCCCGGTACTTCAGGTTGCTCATGACAATGGTGTTTATATCCCGCACCTCTGCCATAACGAGGAAATTTCAAACAGCGGCGGTTCATGCAGGGTCTGTCTTGTTGAAGCTCATCAGGGCGGCAGAATGCGCATGGTCACATCTTGCAACTACCCGGTGAGAAAAGGCCTTGAAATAAAAACAGACACCGAATTCGTCCACAAGATCAGGAAGGGAGTTCTCGAACTGCTGCTGGCCCGTACGCCCGATGCCGAAGCAATCCAGAAGATGGCTGCAGCAGAAGGCATCACGGAGCCACGCTTTAAAAAAGACGAGGGCGAAGAAAACCGCTATAAATGCATCGCCTGCTCGCTCTGTACACAGGTCTGTGAAGATGTTGTCGGTGTATCAGCCATCTCCATGCAGAACAGGGGTGGCGATAAAAAGCCCGGCACACCTTTTAAAAAACCGGCTGTAACATGCATAGGCTGCGGCGCATGCTTTTACGCATGCCCTACAGGTGCGATCAGCCTCAAGGAAAAAGATGGCGTCCGACGCATCTGGCAGCAGGACTTCAAAATGATAAGATGCAGTGTCTGCGACAGGCCGTATATCCCGGAAAAGCAGGTGGAGTGGATTGTAAAGACGACGGGAAAAGACCGCGCGTTCTTTGATAAGTGTCCGGATCACCGATAGGGCGATTGCGGCGCGTGAATATTTCGCTTCGCATTCAAGCGCTACCTTTGTCGGCTGCGTCGGAATGCTCCTCGACATACGTTAAAGTATGCCTGCGTCGCTTCCTCCTGGCCTTCGCGGCATCATCTTGAATGCAAAGCGAAATTGTTCCAATGTGATAAAACAAAACAACTGCGTCGCGCCTTGGTCTGCTTTGTTCTGACGCGCCGCCAAAAAAAAGATTTAAACCTGAATTTACCCTAACCCCCTTGGTTTCAAGGGGGTTAGGTTTTTGTGTTTATGGGCTTACTACCGTTAATAATCGGAGCTCTTTAAGTGCTTTTTATATTTGCTCCACCCTAAAAGACTGTAGCTGTGTTTTCCTAATTAAAATAGATTTGTATAATCAATAAAGTTTAATTGTAAATGGCATGCCTTTCGTAACACTTTCATAAGTTGTATTGCTAGAAGATTCCTTTTTTTCAGAATGATCTATTTTTATCCTTGAGCAAGAAGATTTTGTTGAATTTTTATCAATTTCTTTTCTTTCTTTTTTTCTGTTTTCATGACCTCTCCCCCTGGTACTTATCGGTAAAATTTAAATTATGCTGAGCTTTTAACTCCTTGGAACCTTTTTAAATCGACTTTTCCTTTTTTTAAAATATCAGCGGATTCTTTCATAAGATATGGCTCAGCAAAGCAAACCCTTTTGATCCCCGCTGATACAATTTTATTTGCACAGAAAACAAAAGGTGCCTGGCCTTGAACCTTGACAAATTAACGGATTTGTTCCGTGTCAAGGCATGAAACGAAAGGTTATCGAATAATCAACATCCCTGTCTCACGATCTGATCTTCCAATTAAGAATGCAGGCAGGATGCCTGGCATCGACAACAGACCTCCTGCAAGTCAGTAATGCGGCAAGATCCTTCTGCTCTCTCAGGGCAAATGAAGCTCGTCTCCGGCACGGATCATAGGCGTAACAATGAAGGCCCTTATGATATCTTTAAGCAGCCATATCTCATATTTGCCAATCGTTGCTGTATAGTCGCCCGTCATCCCCTCCGGATCCCAGTATATCAGCTTGTATTTGCCGGCTTTTATGTTCATCTCAAGCCTGGGGCCCTGATAATAGGATTTGTTCCCGAACGGTTCATAGAACTGCGGCCTCGGCTCCAGACCGGCATCGTGCAGCACTATGGCACCTTCACCGGGGGCGAGAGGCACGGGCAGAAGTTCGTCAGGGTCAGGCAGCCCCTGCCCTATAAGGGCAATGCTGGGCCGGAACTCAGCATACACGTCAAACACAGGCACTATCACTTCGGCAAATAACGGTATGGAGGTGTAGGCTGTAATGGTGCAGAAGTCAACGTCCGAGTCGCTTTCCAGCCATGAGTATACTGCAGTCGACTGTAATGCCATCGGACATTTAAATGGCTCACTGGCGGTGAAATCGGTTTTCTCAAGATAAGGCACGTGCGCCCGGGCCACCGTAGAAATCAGAAGAAACCCTGTAACAAGCCAATATATTCTTAGCTTTTTCATGGATATTTCCTCCCCTGTTTCTGAAATCTATCTTAAGACACCTGATAAAATAAGAGTAACCATTGCCGATTTCAAGATGTCCGAATAAACAAGAGGAACCGGGCTCCTGCAAATGACAAATAATACGCGTACTTAACGATTCTTATCAGCCTGAGCGGTATTTAAGCTGAAGGCCTTTCAGGAAGTTGCGCAGGATATGATTTGCAAAATCAGGTTAATTAAGAATGAGCGTTACTCAAAATGGTCACGGTCTTGTGCATTGGCGGCACAAGGGTGCTCGCCAAAGCGGCAAAAGAATTCAGTTCGCCTTTAAGGCGGCCGCACTCATTGCTGCAAGAGCTGCATCCTGCAAGATGATCGCGCCGGGCCGGAGAAAGTCCGCTTTCATCAACGACGGCCCGAATCACCTCATCCCTGCTCAAATGATCTTGCTGTTTCATCTTGTTGCTGCCTTTCACTAATTCCAGTGAAATAAACTGCCAGGCCTTGATCATTAATAATTTGATTGATTTGTTCCATTTCAAGGCTTGACATGAGCGGTTTCCTGTTAGTCTTACTCATGCTGCCCGCCTTAGGGTCCGGCCCTTTCCCGGCGAGCAGCATGTGATAATCATTATCTGCGGCTTTCAGTTTTTTCGCAGTCGCAATAGGCATTAAATGTTGTCAAGAGATCGCCCTCTGAAGGCACTTCCCCTGTAAAATAAATCTCATTTACCGTAAGAGTACCTGATCTATTCAGGCCAACATTAAACTTATGATCACATCCGTGACCTACTATCTCTGCTATAATAGGGTCTTCGGCGTAGCCTTCGCCATAATCAATCCAGTCAACGACAAAGCTGTCAGAATTTATTACTAAATCCTTGCCGACGAAATATCTGTACCACGACCAATCTGGTGTATCCCCAGCCTTATTGTAGACACCATTCGAAGAGCGTAACAGACCCCCTGTTACGGATTGCCCTGGTAACGCAATAACAACATGCCGTGCCGATGTCCCGGCGCCGAACGTAGCATAACCACTGCCATGTGCGGGTATTTCAACGGCCGTCTTTACGAGTGTAACACAGTTGCCATCAAGACTGGTGCCCTCTCGTTCGTAGTAGCCGCAGTAAACGCCTGTGTAACCGACAGCCCTGTATATGGCAATAATCGGATAATCCAAATTGTTATAAACCGTTACCTTTTCCTCAAATGCAAACAGATTGGAAGAGAAAAGGCTTACCAAGAAAACTGTACCAAGAATCAAAAATGATTTTTTCAGGTGTTTCATTTAAATCCTCCTTATTGTTTGTTAACTATCATTTGTTAACTTTGCCTCTATGGACGTAGGAGGTCCGGATTTTGTCTACAAACTTTCTGAAAAACCGGGAAGATCGGCTATGAACCTGAATTCAGCGGACTCCGGATGCAAACCGGTGAGAATCAAAAGGGCCATGTCTCAACAATCAACAATAAAGTCAAATATTGATACCAAGCCCTTCCGGCTTCGTTGAACTATTTCGGATCAGCCGGACAATAAAAAGTTTTCTGATGAATCTTCATGAATAATTCTTTAAACTCAAATCAGCAACCCTCTGAAATGACCACTTACTTCTCAGGAATCATCTCGGAGCTTTTATGCCCTAACGACGGCCGCGCCATTGTTCCTCAGCCATGACGGTCAGCTTCTTGAAACGTTCGGCGCCCAACAGCTTGCGAACCTCAAGGACATATCTGAACCGCTCCTCGCTCAAGATGGCGCGTCTCTTCTCCAGCTTTTGAAACTGCTCCTTTACCTTGGCCTCATTGAACGGCTCCTTATTCAAAATATCTTCCAGGATAAACCGTTCCTTGTCCACCGCCGCTTTCATATCGATCAGATTCTTACGGTTGATCTGATAAAGCTGGTCTAATTTGAGCTTTTCCGTTTCAGTGAGCGTGAGCTTGGAGGCCGTGGCCGGCATACGCCACCAGCGGCCGATGAAATCATTTTCGGCCGAGGCCAGCGCTGGAACCAAGACAGCAATCAGGACGGCAATGATAAATAATTTTTTCTGCAGCATCTTTTCCTCCATCTTTTATCTTATGAAAGCCAATAATCATCATCGCCCCCCGGGACGATGGCATCCATGACGTCCCCATCCAGATCCGAGACGCGTTCCATATCCGCCCAGGCCTGAGGCATGGGATTATCCACCAGCCGGGCCACTTCATTCATGAGCAGCTCATCCGAGGCGGCCTCCTGCTGCAAGGCCGCCAGCTCGTTATCGACCTTGGGCCCTTGGCCGGGTATTCCATTAATGTAAAGGCCTGCCGCCACTACTGCTACAACGGCCGCGGTCAGGGCCGAACCAAGCGCGAGGCGGAATCCCGCGGAGCGTACACGGTGTTCGGGTTCGCAGGCGGGAAGCATCACGGTCTTGCGCATGGGCGGCATGAGGGAGCTCGACATGACGGCAAAAGAGTTCAGTTCGCCTTTAAGGCGGTTGAACTCATTGCGGCAAAAGTCGCATTCGGCCAGATGATCGTGCAGGGCATGAGAAAGTCCGCTTTCATCAACGACGGCCCGAATCACCTCATCCTTGCTCAAATGGTCCTGCTGTTTCATACTGCTGCTCCTTTCATTAATTCCAGGAGACGGTCCTGGCCCTGGAATTTCTTGATGGCCCGGTATAAATGGGTTTTAACCGTGCTTTCATTACGTTTCAGTACCTGGCAGATTTCGGCGATACCGAGATTATCCATGAAGCGCAACTGAAACACCTCGCGTTCCAGCCGCGAGAGATGCTTCATAAAAACACCCACTTCCTGCCAGAATTCCTTGTTCATAACCTGATTAAGCGCGTCCGCAGGCGTATTTCCCATATCGCCCTGATGCGGTTCATCATCCTCGTTCGAGACGGGTATGAAAAGCGCCATGAACTTTCGTTTACGATGGTAATCGTTCACCCGGTTTACCGCGATCCGATAGAGCCAGGAACGGAAGGTTGCGGTGTCTTTGAGTTTAGTCAGGTTGTTGAAGGCCTTCAGAAAGATTTCCTGAGTCAAATCCTCGGCATCCATCTGACAGCGGGTACGGTAGTAAACCATGCGGTAGATGTCCTCCCGGTAGGTCTGCATCAAAGCATTCATGGCGTACCGGTCGCCGCGCCTGGCGTCCTCTACGCAGGCGGCCATATCCTGGATCGCATCCGGCATGACAGTGTCTTCTTTGTCCTGCATATTGCATCCTAGTACCATCATCAGTTGTGCCTGTCTCGTTTTTTCCTGTCATTTCGAAGCAGAGTGGGCGTTGAATGGAAAACCATCAGGCCTTTATTCTTGACGAATTGACTTCATGCCTCAACTCAATCGCAGACTGTTTGAACATTGGGTTCAGTGACGTTTCAGAGATGTTCACTCCTGAACAACATATCTTGCAGTATGAAATTATCAACATTCTGTGTCTTTCAGACCTGACCGCTTGCCGGACAGCTGAAATTTCCAGTCAATTGCCAGCCCGGTATTTAAGCTGAATGCCTTTCAAAAAGTTACGCAGGATCTGATCTTTGCATTCCCGGTACTGTCTGTGATCCGGTTTTCGGAAAAAGGCGCTCAGTTCATGGCTACTCATGGTCATACCGGCCAGGTTCATGATCTCGATTATTTCTTCCGCCTGCAGGTTCAAGGCGATCTTAAGTTTTCTGAAAATGATGTTGTTGTTCAGCCGCTGTTCGGGCTCTGGTTGCGGGCCCTCTTTTTTACCCCTTTTATAATTAATGAAACCGTTTAAGAAAATCGCGAGTTCTTTGTCGGTGAGGTCCTGATATGCGCTATCATCTGATGTTTTGAGCCAGCCTGCGACCTGCTCACCGCCTGCCTGAAAACCGGCAAGGCTGAAAATCGCAGACACAGTCTGATCTCTCAAATCAAAAGCATACCGGATTCTACGAAGGATATCGTTATTAGTCATATCAAGGTCAAATTATGACAGGACAGCTCTCATGTAAATCTTAAAACCTCCAATCCCGAATTTTAAAGAACTCAGGTCTCAACAGCTGATGAACAACAAGGTTCTAAAATTTTTTCAGCATTTGCTTTGCCGTCTTCTATTCACTGCAAACCGGATTGCTTCTATAAGCGATCATTGCTTAGCTTTTAAACGAGTGCTATTTTCTGTGTGGTGTTTAGCAATGATTCCGGCAGTTAATCTTCAAGTATTGGAGGTCTGTGATGGAGAGGTCTGAAGAATCAGCTGATAAAGGTAACCCGTTTATTGGGGCCTGGAAACTTGTTTCCTGGGAAAACACCGATCCTGATGGCGTGGTCACGTATCCATACGGGAAAAGTCCTCTGGGCTATATCCTCTATACCGCAGACGGCTACATGTCCGCGGCGATAATGGACACGGACAGGCGGCAGAGCGATGCGGTCTTTCCCCTGGAGCCCGCCTTCGCGCAGAGCCTTCCCGAGAAAGACCGAGTCGCGGCCTACAATACATATCTATCCTATTGCGGCACATATTCTTTTTCCATTGAAGAGGGGATAATCGTGCACCATGTGAAATTAGGGCTTATACCCTCATGGGCAGGAAACGACCAGCATCGCCATTTTGAATTCAAAGACAGCAGGCTCTGCCTCGGAGAAAAGAGAGCCCGTCTCATCTGGGAAAAGGCGGCCACTTATGCATGAATTCAGGGAACTCGCCGAAAACGTATATGCTTTCATTCAGCCCGCGCTCATCTGGTACAGTACGGCAGGTGTGATCGTGGGCAATAAGGATGTCATTGTAATCGACAGTCTGACCAATGAGAAAATGACGCGAGACCTGCTCGGGGAAATTGGCAGAGTTACAGAGAAGCCTGTAAAGTTCCTTATCAATACGCATTCCCATGCGGATCACGTGTACACCAACCACATGTTTGATTCGGCTACATCTGTATGTTCGAAAAAAGGAAGGGAAAAGACGCTTGAATTCATGTCGAAGCAATCTCTTCACGACGAGACTTTTGCCAGACTCTTTCACGACGTGGACTTCTCAGGCGGCCGCTATAAGCCTCAGGATATGACTTTTTCCGGCGGGCTGACAATTCATCAGGGAGACCGCGAAATCCACATGATAGAGCTCGGGCCCGGCCATTCCGAGTCCGATGTCATCATCCACCTGCCTGAGGAAGGCATCGTCTTCTGCGGGGACCTTTTCATGAACGGCCTGCCTCCCCTGCCAGCCGAAGGCTGTGCAACAGCGGCCATAGCGAGCATCAGAAAAATCGAGGAGCTTGATGCACAAATCTATGTCCCGGGCCATGGCAAGCCAGGAACCAGGAAGGACGTCGAAGAGCAGAGGCTTCTCCTCGAGCGCCTGATAAGCCAGTCGCGGGGATGCTTCGAGAAGGGGCTTAACTTTGACGAGGCAGTGGAAAATGTGTCAGTCGGCTCCATGCCTTCCGAATTCGTCATGCCCGTCCTGATAAGCTGCTACTGTGAATGGGCCGGTAAAATGCCCCAAAGCACCCATCCCGGTGCCACAAACCATATGCAGGTCCTCAGCGATCTAGCCCGCCGCGCAGACATTCTCATGAAACATTCCAGGACACGCTTATAACTAATTAACCTCCATGGCAGATCGTTTCATTCGGCCACAAATACTATGTCACGTTTGCGATTGAGGCCTATTTCCAGGGGCAATGACGATACGCCGGAGAGCTTCCTGATAAGCCGCCCGTCTATGAGCAGGTCCCAGGTGCGAGCGGGTCGAGCCTTTCGATATTCATTATAGTTGAACCTTGCGTTACAGCACCGCCTTCGGTTGTCATTGTGAAGGCCTCTTGGTTTTAATACAGCAGCTTCTGCAGAGTATGACCACCCAGCGGTCGTGTTTTTCTTTGTAAGAAGCACGCATAATTTAATTAATCCTTGGTTTTTTATCATTTAGATTTATTATTTGAAATAATACACAACCATTGGAGGCTTTTAATGACCTTGATAAATACGACAAGGATATTGTTCATTTCAATATTGACAGTAATTTGTACCGGATGTGGAGCATCCGAGCGATAACGAGTCCAGCTGCGGTGAGTATGATTTTTGCCTTTCAACAGATGTCAATAAAAGGGTCGAGGAGTTGAAAAGGCTTCTGCCGGAATCAGTTTACAATGAAATCACAAAGGATTCGCGCAACAATGTCGTCTGCAAGGAAAGAAACAGGGAGGCGCTCGGCCTGGGCGACGAAATCAACGGCAAATGGTATTACACATACGAGAATGTGATAAAGGGGATGGCGCAGCTTGAAGAGTTCGCCAACTATGGGGACGACAATTTAAAGAAGCTTGAAATAGCGGCTTTTCTGGCGAATATTGCGCAGGAAACAGGCTCGGACTCAAGCCATGCATACGGAGGGCCAGGCTGCTTCATACAGGAAGGCAGTGGTGCCTACTGGGGATCACAGGCTTTCAGTGAAGTCTGCAAGCCCAAAAAAACCTGCGCCCAGGCCGGATATGCCGGAAGAGGCCCTCATCAGCTTACGCATGATTACAACTATCAAATGTATAGCGAAGCAATGGGAGCGGGAGATAAGTATTTTAAAGATCCCGACCTGTTGACAAAAGACTGGCTTATCGGCATCAGAGGCTCGATATGGTTTTGGGGGCATACGGAACGCAATCAATGGTCTCCGCCGAATATTCCCCTGAAGCCCTCGGCTCATAATGTGCTGACGGGCCAATGGACGCCGTCGAACGCTTCCACTCCCAATGCAAGGAAGGATTATAACGATGTCGCCTGCGGTAGAACAAAAGCGAATTTCGGTGTCATTATAAACATCATCAACGGAGGCCGGGAATGCGGGCCCGGCGCAAAGAACCGCGTGAAATTTCTCCAGCAAATAGCAGGGGCTATGGGAGTGGTAATACCTGAAGGGTTCGTTGACGACTGCTCAACTCAGCAGCCGTTCAGCCCGTGCACGTCTTATTGAGTGAATCATAATGTCCCGAATTCGGAAATTCCCGTATTAAACCTTATCCGGGAACATACCGATATGTTTCTGACGAGTTCTTATCCGCCAGATTAAAAATAAAGAATCGAGGAGAAAATATGGAGCATTCGAAAAAAGACCTCAAGAAGAAAGGCAAATTTTCAAAGATGCACTATTTCTGGATAGCAGGTGTCATCCTTGTGGCCCTTGCTTTTGCAAGCTACTATGCCTTTCCGGTGGCCCCGGTGCAGTTCAAGGTCGGCGAAAAGATTGCCCCCAATAATATAGAATATACAGTTAAGAATATTTCGGAAACGCGCACCCTGTCCATTTCATGCAAAAACGTTAGCTCCTCTCCCCAGAATGTGACCGCCCTGTTCTGGCTGACGGATTATGAGAGCAGGAAATACGACCCTGTCGGTTATACGCCCGGAACCACTTTTTCCGATAATCTTCAACCCGGCAACAGCGGGATCATAGAGCTTAATTTCGACACCCCGACGATACTGACCGAGGAGAACATGCAGTATGCCCTGCATATCAAGGACGGCAAGGAAGTGATCGTCCCGCTCAAATAGGGCCTCATGCGAGGACGAGGGGCTTAAGGAGCGTTAATATCTGATAACTTATAAAGTTTATCCGACAGGGTCTGGTCTTCTCACTCAACTGCCTGAAAGCCTGGCCTTGTGGCCAAGCACGGCAAGCTCTTTGACAATAAGTTCGCGATGATCGCCCTGGATCTCGATAACACCATCTTTAACAGTGCCGCCTGTGCCGCACTTTTGCTTGAGGTGTCTGGCGAGCCTGTTGAGTTTGTCGGGTTCAAGCTGCATACCTGTAATGAGACTGACGCATTTGCCGCCGCGTCCTTTTGTGGAACGGCTTACCCGCGCTGTGCCGTCTCCCTTCGGTAAAACCGTCTGCTTTTTGCAATTGCACCTGTCCAGAGGCTGGCCGCAGCCGGGGCATATCCGCCCGCTTTCAGTCGAATAAACGGTTATGGATTTATCATTCCTTTCCATAAGACCCATATATCAGATGCGGGCTTTCCTGACTATTTATAGACGTGTGTATTATCCGCGTTCTATGCCAGTGCACGCACATCGAATGGCAGGCCTTTGCGCTCATCCAGCATAAGGCTGCGCGCCCCGTTCGGACACTTCGATACGCACTGGCCGCAGCCGAAGCAGGATTCCCAGTTCATGCTCGATTTGCCATCAAAAAGCGAATTGGCCTTGAAATGGCATGCATCCAGGCAGGCCCCGCAACCCTTGCACAAGTTTTGATCGACGCGCGCAACATATCCTGATGATGTAATCTGATCGACCCCGAAGGTATTCATCATTTCGAATCCTAGGCAGCAGCAGGAGCAGCAGTTGCAGATTACATAAAACCTGTCCCTGATGCAGTCTTTGAACCAGGCATTGTGAACAAAGCCTTTGGCATGAAAATCTTCCAGGAGAGCTAAAGCCTCTTCACGGCTCACCCTGCGGCTCACATCCGGCTGGTGGTCCATCAGAAAACTTGTCAGTACCGGTTCACCCATTAGGATACAGGTATGATAGGGTGGCTCTGCCACTTTGCAAGGCTCGCTCTTGCGCGCTTTGCATCCGCATCGAGTCACGACGAAATCGAGATCATCGGCTTTTATCATGACATCGCGGGCACGTTCGTAGGGAATGATCTTTTTCCCGAGGTCGGTGAGCGGAATATCCTTGTCGATCGAAATAATTGCCCTGGCCAGTTCATGTGTAAGGACTTTGCCGTGATAAGTATGCTTTACCCATTTTTTAAAACCGGGCCCTGCATAATTCGCCAGGAAAGACACGGCACGAATGTACTGTGGGATCCAGCGGCCGTAGAGGATCCCGTTAAATCCCTCACCTTTAAGAAGCCGTTTGATGCCGACCCATTTAAGGGCGGGAAAAGTCGAGGGAAGCAGAATATGGCCCCGTTCTATCCAAACAAGTAGACTCAGTACCGATACGGCAAGGATATATCTTAATTTAAACAGTCTCAGCATGCCTCTTACCCCGCTAAATGTTGAAAATTTTCCCTTAAAATAGCCAGGGAACGAAAAAAGGGATGAAAATCAATTCATCTCCATTATCGTCTAAATCAATTATTCAGCTGCTGATCAAGGTGCTTTGCTAGCCTTTTGCCAAGGGAGACTGCTGTCCATACCACCGGAAGGCCCAGCGATTCGGGAACGACGCTCGCATCGCAGCAGTAGAGATTATCTATCCGCGTCTTGAGGTTGGTATCGACCACCTCGCCGATCCGGCAGGCCGCCGAAGGGTGAGCGCCTGAAGGTTTGAGTTCAATTATTGAAGCTTCGGGGGCCCCAGCCTTCATCAGGACCTTACGGACTATATCCGCCCCTTTTTTGAGCCTTTTCTTGTCCTGTTCGGACGGTTCCTTGCTGCATGTATAAAGAAGGTTGTCAGGAAAAATTTCCCCTTTCAGCTCATCCTGTACCTTTACCATGATGCCGCTGCATCTGAAGGCGTTACGCATCCAAGGCAGGGCCTGCGGACCTTTGAGAGAAAGCATGGCCGCCAACATTGCCCAGTTGGGAAATACCGGAAGCAATATTATCCCGTCGGATTCATAGTGTTCCAGAGTGCCCACTGCCATGGGTTGCTCATGAACAGTGTCCATACCCGGGATTACTCCGCCTATAAACTGCAGCCAGTCCACGGCAAAGCTACGGCCGGCTTCGCTTATGCCCGCACGCCTGAGGATGCCGACATTGGACACACCGCCGGATAATATAATTTTTTTACCGAAATAGTTTACTTTGCGACCAAAGTGGCTTGCCTCAACGCCTACTGCCTTTCCGTTCTCTTTGATGATGTTGTCGACGCGGGTGTTGAGTGCCAGATCCGCCCCATGCCTGAGGGCGTCATCCCCGAAAATGCGGGAAGACCACTTCGCCCCGCGCGGACATCCCAGCATGCAATCAGCGCAGCCCGGTATGCAGCGGTTGGAGTCAACGAAGCGTTCGGTCTTTGTCCAGTGAAATCCCAGGTCATTTGCCGCCTCCAGCAGACGCATGTTGGTGTCTCCGACAAGAACATCAGGCAGTGTGTTAATCCACATCTCGCTCCTGGCCTCTTCCGCCTCGGCTGAAAGGTCGATCCCTACTTTATCAAATACCTTCTTGGGAGGTGGAATTGCGGCACCGCTCGAGATTACCGAAGCCCCACCGTAGTTGGAAGCGGCCATAACGACACTGGCCTGTTTGCTGAATATCAATGGAACCCATTGCATTATCATGGCTATTGACAGGGTGTTTCCAAGCGCCTGCCAGTTTCCTCCGCGTTCAATCAGCAGGACTTCTTTATTGCGTCTGCTCATTTCACGTGCAACCGTGGCACCCCCGGGACCGGACCCTGAAACGATAACATCATATTCTCTCTGCATTGATAAGACCTCCATTTTACGGAATTTAATTACTATCCGGCTCGGCCATGCATGCTGGAACGCTACCTAATCAGCAAACCTTTCCTTGACCAGGTCGATATCGAGCGGTAAAGGCTTGTCGCTGTCAACGTATAGCTTCAGGGCGCCGGTCGGACAGTGCTCCGTGCAGAGGCCGCACCCCATGCAGTTCCATCTGCTGTAGAAACCTCGAGAGCTGTCCCTGAAATCGATGGCGTCGAAGTGGCAGATTCTGGCGCATGTCCCGCAATTTCTGCATTTATTGATGTCATGTTCTACCGAATATCCGGATTGAGCTGCCATTGAGAGGCTGGAGTTGAACTTTTGTGCGAGTTTGGTTGCCTCCAGGCTCACGCAGCATTCAGGGCAGCAGTTGCAGAAGACGCCCGTGCTTCCGCCTGTGGCCACCTTGAAAAAGGCCTGTGTGATATGTCCGCGTTTCCGGAAATCTTTTATGATATCGATGGCCTCCGCCTGGGAGATAAAGTGTGCATTATACTTCCGGCAGTGGTCCACCCAGAAAGTAGCCAGACCTTTCCCAACCGCAAAACACCGGTTTATGGGGCCGCAGTCGCCAAGGTTATCCCGGCCTTTTTTTGCCACAATGCACGGGCAATCCATAACAGCTACGCATTCGGCATCTTTGAGCACAATCTTGTAGGCATAGTCGTAGGGGACTATGCGCTTGTTTTCTTCGGAAGTTGCCGAGACGTCTTCGTTGAGTTTGAATATCTTGGTGGCGTCATTCATGCTCAAAAATTTTGCATGATACCTTGCAAAAGCCATACTTAAAATGCTGTTGAACGGCTTGAACCATGCCAGACTCCAGGAAAGGACACGAAACAGCCAGAGGACAAATATAACATAAGGGCGGTAAAACACGAAGTAGATGTAGTTGTGGATAAACCTGTCATACCGCCATCCGTGTTTTTTCATCATGATTCTGGTGGAATCTTTCATTTGTACCCTCCAGCTCATCTTGAAATTTTCAAACGATATTATAAATTAAATTGACCTGACGCGTCAGGTCTGTAATATTTATTTTTATACGCCAATAAAAGTTGAAGTCAAGCAAATCAGGGTTTACATTGTACAAGGAAAGGCAAAAGGCGGGATAAGCGATGAAAGCTGAATTACGGAAAAACCAGATCATTACATGCGCCACAAAGCTGTTCGCAAAAAACGGCTATTACAATACCCATGTGGAAACCATCCTGAAAGAGGCCAGGATAGGTAAAGGCACCTTCTATCTTTATTTCAAGAACAAGGAGGAACTCTTTATTTCAATCCTTGTAAAGTTTCTTGATGAATGGGAACAGGCGGCACAGGTCCCTTTATCAGAACTCGCGCAGAAGGATATCCTTGGATACTATAAGGCCCTTGTGACCCGCAGTCTGAAATTCTTCAAGGAGCATGAAGACCTCTGCAATCTCTACCTGAAGATCGGACCAAGCGTGAACGAGCTGCATGTATCCTTTGACGACATCTTCGAACGCAAAATGGTTCAGTATGTCGTCACAGACCTGCAAAAAGGCGTGGATGCAGGTTTCGTCAACAAAGACCTCGATACGGAGATCATAGCCAACATGATAATCGGCGCCCTTCTGCGTGTCGTTTATTATTACTTTGTACTTAACCACAAAAAAAAGAAGCTGCCCAGTATCGAACATATCGCAGATCAGTTCTTCAACCTCATCTTCAAGGGGATGAACGGGTAATCGCAGTTAAGCAGGTGCATTATTCAATCGATATTCAGTGAAAGATAGACATGATCCTGCGGTGAGGAGAAGCCCTTTTTCCTAAAGAAGTCAAGGGCTTCGGTATTATCCGCCTGGGTGTCGATTATGATCATGTTCACGCCGCTCTTTTTCATTATGCGTTTCATCTTATCGAAGAGCTTCGAGGCGACCCCTTTTCTGCGCACCGATACATCAACGCCGAACCAGACCAGATAACCGTATTTGCGGGACCTTTTTTCAATAATCGTGGATAGAAGAAATCCTGCAATCTTTTCTTTGCGTGTGGCAACGAGACAGAACTCCGATTCGGAAGAAAAGAAATCTATCACCTCAAACTCGTCCCAGGTTCGGAACATATTCGGAAATGTGCTGAAAGTGAAAAGCTCTTCGCCCAGATGAAACACGTCCGCAACGTCATCGATGCTCATCCCGCGGATCTTTATTTCACGGGCTTTGGCTGAACCGGCTTTTGTGTTATCTGTTTTCATATCAGCCCCTTGTGTCCTCTATTCGTGCATAGCCTTTTTTGATGGCCTTGCCGCCTGAAGCGTTACCCACCTCGAAGAATAGATCAAGGCCTTTTGAATCAGGCCTCCTTTCCAGAAGATTAACCGAGATGTCCTCGCCTGGAAGAACCATGCCGCTGAAGCTGCATGACAACGTTTTCAGACGCCTCGGATCGGACCCGGCCTCCCGGTTTATTATCTCACGGACCGCAAGGGCCAGGGTAGCCGTGCCCTGAAGGATGACCCCCGGAAGCCCTACGCTATGGGCAAACTGCACCGAGGTGTGGATCGGGAAGAAAATATTGGTGCACCCGTCATAAACAAACGGAGCCAGAGGATCGATATGGATTATCTTTTCCCATATTACAGACGTTCCGGCTTGCCGTTGCGGTGTAACCGGGAGGTCGGACTCTCCCTTTCCGGCAGAGCCGCAAGTTACGCCCCTGAGCATACCCCCGTTGTGTTCAGTGAAGACCGGAGCACCTGCCGAGTCGAAGGCGTCCAGCCGGATTACCGCATGCGTACCAGCCCTGTGCGGAACGATGGCAGCAATACGGCCTTTGACTGTAAGCTCATCGCCGGGCCTTAGCGGCCTGTGAAAATGCAGGTGCTCAGTATAGTGAACCTGTGTCAGCAATGTTTCCATCGGGAATCCGCTATCTGGAAGATAATCCGCGATATGCTCGAGAACAGGCCAGGTGAGGGCCACTGCCTGCAAGGGCGGGGCGATGACGCCTCCTTCTCTCTCGTCGTCAAAATACCACGGATTGATGTCATTAACGGCCGCTGCATAGTTCATGCTCTGCCGCCATGTAAGGACACTTCTGTAATCTTTCAGGCGGGTTCCTGCGAATGCTGGACTGATCTCCATTAATTTCCTCCCATGTTCATCTCTCTTTTGAAAGAAAGTCATTGTTGTGAGGATATGTCAAGGATTGAGAGCACGTCATTGACAAAGGTTTTGCGATTAACGTAGCATCTGAATAAAATTACGGATGATTCCTTATTAAGGAAACCATCACTGGAGCACACATGCCCAAGGTTCCGGCCACACAGGAAGCCATTGAAGCGACGCGCGAACGCATCTTGAAGGAGGCCCTGTTCATAATCAACGAGGAGGGGTATGCGAACCTCAGCATGAGGAAGCTGGCGAGGCGACTGGGATTCACGGCGAA
>CAZEMO010000034.1:0-27429 GCA_964513375.1 uncultured Bacteriovoracaceae bacterium
AGAGAAGATTATTCTTTCAAGATATATTCATTTATAATTTATGCAGTTATAGATATCTTGAGGTTATTAAAGGTCACAATGTTTTAACGGTCTCATCAGGGCATATAAACTTGTCGATAAAAAAATTCATTGCAGAAATTTCAACAGAGTAAGGGCTTAAAGGCATCTTCCCTTCACTCTGTGACGAGTTCTTTTTACAAATAAGTCAGGCTGTCTCTATAATAAGTTTGCCGCAGGATTGAATCCCGGGTTCCTATCTTGAAAATTAAGAAGCAGGCCGGTTACCTGCTACTTTGACAGTTCATAGGTCTTGCCTGTTTCAAGCATGGCCCTGAAGTTCTCTTTCTTTGCAGCGGCAGGAAGGCTGCATGCAGTTGAGAGGATATGTCCTCCGTCACCGCCTACTTCATCGATGAGTCTTTTGCAGTAATCGGCCACATCCCCGGGCTTTCCCAGCGACATGAGTGTTGGGTGGACATCGCTTGCTATACACAAATGATTTCTCAGGACTTCCTTGGCGGCAAAGATATTGGTCATGCCGTCAAGTTCCAGAATACTCGATTTCCTGGGCAGTTTCTTGAAATAGGGGATGTTCTTGTCCCAGCATGTATCCAGATGAAAACTTATCATGATCCCTTCGGAATTAAAGGCGTCGACGATCTGCTGGGTATATGGCCACCAGAACCTTTCGAAAATATTGAGCGGATAGAAAAAAGCACCTGCGCGCTCTTCGGCCATTTTCATGATGGTCACGTTTGCCGCTTTGCACAGGCCAATGCCGAACTCGATAAAGTCTGTCGTCATTTTCTTAAGCGCCTTTTCCACCATTGCAGGTCTGTAATACAGGTCTTCCGTGAATTTAACCATGGAGCGGGAGAGCGAAAGAGTGAAGAACGGATGGTTATTGGGCTGGGCATAATAGATATAAACTCCCCTTTTCCGATATTCATCGATTGCACGGATGGTCCCGCTTATAACATCAGAGAACAGCATGTCGTATTCCGCCTTATCTTTGATGTCGGATATCCGGTAAATTAGGTGTTCGCTTACAAAATTGGTCCAGCCGATTTCCGAGATGATTTCATAGTCTTCATACCGGGTGTCTTCTCCCTCGATAAATTGAACCTCGGGCGAATTTTCGGTCGGCCTCTTCACCCTGAACCCGCCCGCCGTGTATACCTCCGGCGTAAGTGCAGGGTTGGCAGCATCCCATCCACCATACTCATCAAAGAATTTGAATTCAGCATCCTGCTGCGCCTCATATCCCTTACTCGCAACTTCCCAGAATTTTTGATCGGTCAGAGCACAGGCGGCAGACGTGGTTATGTCAGGCCATATAGGTACGCGGTCAGGCTTTTCAAGATTTAAGGCGCACTCCATTCTCTCAATTGAATTCATGGTTTCGCTACGCATTTCAGCTTCCTCCCTTAAAATTTAAGATTCTGTAACACATAACTCTTTAAATGCTTTTTCAAACGCAGCTGTTACTGTCTCAGGGCCGACCCCGTATACGATGATGTTGACTGTCATTTCCGCCCTTCTTATCCCCGTTTTCAATTTACCCTTGAAGCTTACCGGTTCGTCATGCGAGGTGAGGCTGAACATGAGATATCCATCAGTTCCCGCGGTAATGAGGCCCTTTATATGGCCGATCAGTTCGCACCCTTTGTTCATAAGGGTTTGCGTCAGATACCTTAAAAACCGCTCAACCCTGTTTCTCAGTTCCGCATCATAAATTGCGGCATCAAAATCGATGCCCATTTTTTGTGCGAATACGACCGGAAGAATATGTCCGTCAGTTCTCAGCATTCTGCCCGGTCCGTTATCATTTTCAAATCGGTCCCCTTTTCAAGGGATGTGGCAACAATACAGCCATGGCTATTTATGCCGCCTATATCCTGAATGATATTATCAACCGTTTCGGATTCAACCGAGTCGGTCTTGTTTATGACAATGACATCCGCTGCTTTTATCTGCGATGACAAAAGGGGCGTCATCATTTTCATCAGCATTTCATATCGTCTGGCATCGACAAGCGTGATAATTTTTATGCATTGTATAGCGAACCGGCAAAGCCTGAGACTGCCGGTGATATCTTTTGGATCAGCGGCACCTGTAGCCTCGAGTATGACAGTATCGGGATTATAATTCAGGTTCAGACTCTCAAGCGTCTCGACGAGGCCGGATGACAGGGTGCAGCATATGCAGCCGCCCAGTAATTGCCTGACCTTAAGACCCTCAAGCTCGAGATAGTCCCCGTCAACGCCGATTTCTCCGAATTCGTTTTCTATTATGGCGGTTCTCTTCAAGGCGGTTGAAAACATCTTCGCCATCTGAAGGAGCAGGGTGGTCTTGCCTGATCCCAGAAAACCGGCAATTATTATCACTTTCATTTAAGAGATTATTTCAAACGCTGCTTTGTGAGGTCTTTTCCGCCATGACCTTGAGGCAGTAATTCACGCCGTCCATTGCGTTCGTCGACTGAAAATCCGCCCCGATATGGTCCTTGAGGATGGGAGTAGTCACCCCTCCGCCCACCATGAGTTTGAATCCGCTGCGAAGGGCCTCCTTTTCAAATATATCAGTGAGCTGTTTCATACTGGCGAATGATGTGGTGATAAGCGCCGAGAAGCCAACAAAATCAGGTTTGACTTCTTTTACCTTATCTAAAACCAGCTGCGGATCAACGTCCACTCCCAGGTCGTATACCTTGAACCCCTGGCTGCTGAGCAGCGTTGCAAAGATGTTCTTTCCCAAATCGTGTATATCGCCCCTGGGCGTTGCCAGCACAACGCTGCCGCTCGGCTCGGGAGAGCGCGAAAGTACAAGCTGGGGTTCCAGCAGAGCCAGGACTTCCTTGAATATCTCGGCGGCCAGCAGCATCTCTCCGAGGTAGATATCACCTTCCTGGAATTTCTTTCCGACAGCGATCATTGCAATGTGAGCGTCATCCAGGATCTGTAACGCCTCATCGCCCTTTTCAATCCTGGATTTGATTAAAGCTAGAACTTCATCCTTTTTAAATTCGATAAATCCACTGGACAAATCAGTAAGCATGAAAAACCCTCCCTTCCCTTTATCATTCAATCCGCAGGCTAAAACCCAACGGCTTATTATTCATCTCATTAAAAAAATATATCTCAATTACAGCAAATAGCACAAACCGGTCATTTCATCTTGGATAATAAACACTTTCTTTTGTAATTTTATGCTTGAAACAGCTGCCGCAATTTGAAATCTCATCTTCTGCCAGAAAGCCTGTACTGCTGAGGCGTCTTCTGCATTAGCCTCAAAAAGACCTTGTTGAGATAGCTCTGGTCGTTAAAGCCGGTATTCTGTGCGATCTCTGCAATCGACAGCTCCGTGTTCACCAGAAGCTCGGCCGCTTTATCTATTCTCATTCTATTGAGCATCTGCGAGAAGCCGCATTTGAAATGCTTTTTAAACTGGCGTGAAAAGTGCGCCGCCGACATGCAGGCCATGCGCGCCGCATCATCCCTGGTTACATTCGCGGACAGATGCTCTTTCATGTATTCGCATGCCGTCTGAAGCTGAAAAGGCTTTGAATCGACGCTGTGCATGCGGATCGAATCAATTATTATATCCAGAGTGCCTGTAAGCCAGAATGACAGGTCTTCCTCTGTCCTGATTTTGGAAAGCTCGACGAGAGAGGCATAGTTCTTTCCCAGCAGGGTATCCGCAGCCCCGCCCAGTTCGACGGCGGTCCTGTACATGGTTATGACGAGCTCAAGGAACTGGCCCTTAATATGTTCGAAATTACCCTGTCCCTTATACATGATCGCGGTAAGCAGGTTGTTGATATGGCCGCGCGCTTCAATTTTATCGCCATGCCTTATTGCGCTAAGCAATGCAGGCTCGATCTGAGAATACATTTCCCTTATCCCGGAAATTCCAAGAGCTTTGAAATAATGGATTGAATGCGCCCTGAACTCTTCATTCTTATTGAATGCCTGCCGGCTCTCCAGCAGGTCCAGATTGGTCAGGTTGAATCCGCCTGCAAGCCGCATCAGATCGGCGGAGGCCTTTACGATATCAAGAGAAGCCTTTCCCGTGTTGTCAGGAAAGACCGTGTCTTCCGGGACTTCGGCGATTATCCCGCCCAGAACCTCACGGTTTAACATGACGGGGACCGCCCAGAGAAAATGTCTTCCGGCGCAGAGCTTGATGACCGGCTCGCCCCATCTGAGGGCCTCGGTTATGACCAGCTTGCGGGTTTGAAGGCATTGGGGCAATCCACAGAGTTCGCAACGGGTAATATCGTTGCCGCCTTCTCCATCGGGATTCGTCAATTGAAGGCTTATGTCCCAGGATTTTTTATAGGCCTTCCTGAGGGAGACGAATTCCTTTTTGCCGGATAGCGGTGCAGGATCAGATCCTGAAAAAATCAGTGCGTAGGAATTTAAGGCCAGGGAAGGAACAGTGCGATGGCCTTTATCCGCTCTGCTTTTCATCGTTTAACAGCTTTCCGGCAAAAGCTGAGATCTTTTGGGCGGTTTCTTTTCCGGTAAGCTTGTCATGCCCTGTATATTCACCGAGGACAAGATGCCCCAGATTGTTCATCCCGCAGAAATCAGCCATTCTGGCATAACTCTGAACCACAAGGTCGGCCCCGTCGAACTCGTCGCCGCCTGCTGTAAGTACAAGAGCGCATTTCTTGCCTTTCACAAGGGAAACAATCGGCTCCTTATCATACTTGCCAAGGCAGAAAAGCCTGTCGATAAAAGGTTTTATCTGTGCAGGATATGACCAGAAGAAAACAGGGGCGGCGAAAACAATAACGTCGCTGGCAAGAATTTTATCATACATTTCCTGCATATCGTCCTTGATTTTGCAGCCCGGTTTTCCGGCCGTTTTCTGGCAGGCAAAGCATTCAATGCAGGGCTTTATCTTATAATCGGGGAGAAACACTGTCTTTGATTTTGCGCCTTTTTCCTTGAGCGTTTCACTCACTTTATCCAGCAGGCGGGCCGTGTTTCCGTTTTTGCGCGGGGATCCCAGAAAAAATGTAATACCATGCTTCATCCTGTCCTCCTTTAATAAGGTTATTAATTATCTGGACCGAAGAATATGCACCTCAAACATTCTACAAATTTTCAGGTTCTGTCAATCGTCCGGACATTATATTTTCAGGTTTGGCCATTCACTGGAAATAGAGCCTGCTTTAGTGCTACAATTTTCATTATGAGTCATGAAAGAATATTCTTTCTGCACAAGAAGGTTTTCCGCCGCCATCTCTCTGCATTCTTATTTGCCGTACCGCTGTTGATCCTGCTCTTCTGCTCGGGAATTCCTGCGGCGGAAGAGTTCTTCAATATAGAAGCCCGACGCTGGGTCGAGGCTGAGAATATATTCCGCTCTGATTCGCATTGGCAGGGCGGCGACGGCGCAACATCGATAGACCTGGGGAACGGCCGGGTGCTCTGGCTTTTCGGTGACAGTTTCATCGATATTGCCGGTACAGGCTCCCGCCGTTCATCCGACCTGGTTCGCAACAGCCTTGCCGTCCAGACAGGGTATGACCCATCCACGGCCTCGATGAAGTTTTTCTGGAACATGCGGGAAGGTAAACCCGGGGCCTTTTTTGCGCATAAGGGAGATAAATGGTTCTGGCCGGCCTCGGGCATAATGCTCGGCAGGCATTTAATTATCTTCCTCATGGAAATAAGAACAGCCGAAAATGAACTGGGCTTTGAGGCCTGCGGCTGGAAGGCCGTATGGATTGATAATCCTGAGGAGGAGCCTGACAGGTGGAAACTGACTTATCTTATCAGCCCGCAGATGAAGGGTCTCGTTGTCGGCTCCGGCAATCCTCTCCTTGAGAAAGGCTTCCTTACGGTATTCGCAGCAGACAGCAGTGATCGCGCGGTATATCTGGTGCGCTGGCCGGAAAGTTCAGCCGCTACCGGAACGCTCACAAATCCACAGTGGTGGGCCGGTGACAGGGCAGGTTGGGAACGGAAAAAAAATGTCAGACCTGAGCGCATAATATCAGACGGCCAGATGGAATTCTCCGTTCAATATCAGGCTCAACTTGGGAGATACCTCCAGGTTCAGACATTAAGCGTAATGAACCCCTGCCTGACTATGGCATCCGCTAAATCCTTGACCGGACCCTGGTCCACAAAAACTTGTTTTTTCACCCCTGGCGAACAGGGAAGTCCCGAGCTTTTGATCTATGCAGGGAAATCCCATCCCGCGCTCAAAGGGGCTGACATGGTCTTCACCTATGTTGTTAATACAACAAAGGAAGACAGTCTCCTTGATGACATGTCCATCTATTTTCCCGTCATGCTCAAAGGGCGCATTGTTTGTGATCAGAGAGGAGAAAGAAAAAGTGGTGAGTGGTGAGTGGTGAGAAAAATCAGAAATACACAAAACATAAAAAACAGGATCAGATCACAACCATTAACAAGTTTCTGTTAATTGTTGGAGACTGACTCTTTGTGAATTTTTTTGCAAGATTTTAATCGCTAAAAAAGGAATAGGTTTCAAAGGAAAGGTTAGTTTCGATGATATGAATGTTTTCACGGCGAATCATTGCCTATATGACATTATTAATGTAAATCTAATATAATACAAATACAAATTATAATCTTATACTTTAAGGAGGTGTCCTAATGAAACATCTGCCTTTAATGCACATATCTCTTCGCGTTCCCTGGCATGACTCTGAATGGGATGGAACTGTCTGCAAAGAGCCTGATTGCAATGCTTCATGTCTTAGGCTCCCAAGGATTTCAGAAGACAGGAATGATGAAGACGAGATCAAGTATGCAGGAAAAAAGATAATGGACCTCCCTGTTGACAAAAGACCTGTATGTACAAAGGAAAAGGGATTTTTCATGGCCCCTTTCTCGTTTGATACAGTAATGAAACACCCATACCAGAAAAGTAGCACAGACACCCATGGACACCTAAGAGACACGGATTTCAGATACCCCGCATTTTCAGCAGCGGCAGTTCCCTATCGTTGGATGCTTAAACAAAATATGGAAGAATTCATAAATAACTACGGGTTAAAGATTGACCCTGGAAAAGAGCCCGAAATTGATTTCATGAAGACATGGGTTCAAGACGGTCAAAACCAGGAAGAACTATTGGAAACCTTTTTCGGACACATCAAGCCCCAGAATTCACTCTGTCTATTTTATGTCAAGCAGGCTCCGATGATAGAAGACCCAGTAAGGATAGTGGTTGGAGTAGGAAGGGTTAATAAAATAGGACAGATTCAGCATTACGAATCAGTGACAAAGAACAAGAACATACCCGCAATATGGGACCGAATTATCGAGCATTCGATAAGACCTGAATTCAGTGACGGGTTTTTGATGCCATATCATCAGATGGTTGAGAGAATGAACTGTGACCAAGATTTCGATCCGTCGGAATTTACCGTGATAGTATCGCCTGAACATTTTATCGATTTTTCATATGGGTCAAACCATGTGACGAATGACGCTGCAATAGCTGTCCTTTCTGACTGCGCCTCTGTGCTGATGAAGTGCAAGGGGAAGTTCAATGGTCCTTGGGATGACTGTGTCAATTGGATAAACAATGTGTTGACTGAGATATGGAAGATGCGAGGCCCGTATCCAGGTCTTGGATCAGCACTGACAGCAATGGGCATAATGAATGGAATATTTGTGGCAAGGGAAATAGAATTAAAACTTAAAGAGTATGATGATCCCTGGCCAATCGTAGATGACGTAATAAAAAACCCCGGCCGACACCTATCAAGGAATGTGGCCAAGGGAATAGGCAGTACACAACAATCAACATGGAATGTCATTATAAACAATCCTGAGCGGATAGCACTGATGAAACTACTAAGTAGGTTCCACCTGACAAAAGATCAGGCTACAACAATGTTCAATGATATAAAAAGAAAAGGTCAGGGAATTAATGATATTGACGACAAGAACATACTTGAGAACCCCTACTTATTGTATGAATCAACAAGGTTGGCGATTGAGGAATGCAGAATACCTCTTTCGACTTTAGAGAGAGGCATATTCCCAGATGAGATAATAATTGAAAAACACCCAATTCCGAAACCTTCAGATATTCCTGATGGTTCTGACTGGAGAAGGATAAGAGCATACACAATCAGAGAATTAGAAAATGCGGCTGACCAGGGAAGCACCCTTATGTCAACCGAGGATATCATTAATAATGTGAATGGTCTGAATCTAAAGCCCCAATTCCTTCTTACGACTGATGTACTTGAAGGAATAATGAGCAATTTTGCTTCAGAAATATGGGTCTGTTATACAAAGAATAATGATAAAGCATACCAGTTAAGACGTTACAAAAAAATTAGCGGGATACTAAAAAGAATTGTTGAAAAAAGGACAGAAGGGAAAACCATAGAATTTAAGCCTGATTGGAAAGTACTTCTTAAAGAAGAACTAAAGAGAAAGGGTAAAGTTGACCTTAATGACGATCAGGAACAAGCAGCAATAAAGGAAAAAGTCATCGCTCTTGAAGCAATAGCAGCTTCGAGGTTCTCCGTACTTGTAGGTCCTGCGGGTTGCGGAAAGACAACGCTTATATCTGTTTTTTGTAATCATCCTGAGATTAAGAAAAATGGGGTTCTTCTCCTTGCTCCTACAGGGAAGGCAAGGGTAAGACTTGAAGATTCAACGAAGATGAAGGGCTTAACCATTGCCCAGTTTCTGATAAAATATGACAGATATGACCCTGATACAGGAAGATATCTTATGTCAGGTCTTCCTTGTCAATGCGACGATATGACAGTTATTATTGATGAATCAAGCATGCTCACTGAAGATATGTTGGCTGCCGTTATAGAAGCCATAAAGGACGCAAAGAGGATAATTCTAATAGGCGACCACAGACAGCTTCCTCCTATAGGGGCAGGAAAACCATATTTCGACATTGTGAAATACCTTAAGGACAAAGTCGATGGAGACGGATTCACAAAACAGAGAGGGTACGTAGAGCTCAAGGTAAGGGTCAGGCAGAATGGCAAAGCCAGGGATGATCTTCGTCTATCGGAGTGGTTCAGCGGGGAACAGGTTCAGCCTTCTGAAGATGATGTTTTCGAAAAGATAGTAAAAGGCGAACAATTGCAGAATGTAAGGTTTGAAACATGGGAAACACCTGAAGACGCAGTAGAGTTGATATTAAAAGTTCTCATAGAGGAACTTAAGCTCAAAGGTGTTGATGATTATTACGGGTTCGATGAGTCAATAGGTGGTGAAGTCAACAAATCAGATGAATATATGTATTTTAACCTTAATGCAGTTACCCAGGTAGACAATTGGCAAATATTAAGTCCTGTGAGAGGCATGCCATACGGTGTCGTCCTCTTGAACAGGCTTATACATGGGACATTCAAGAAGGAATGGATAGATAAGATAATCAAAAAGAATATAAATATTACAAAACCATTGGGGCCTGAAAGAATCATATATGGCGATAAAATTATAAATACAAGAAACATGAAGAGAAAAACCTCATATCCCGACCATTCTGATAAATATATAAATAATGGTGAAACAGGCATAGTGACAGGAAACTTCTGGAAGAAGAACAGCAAGAGACCTAACTTTATTAAGGTGGCATTTTCCACTCAGAAAGAGGTGGAATATCCGTTTTATGAAAATGAATTCGATGAAGATGGATCCCCAATCCTTAATCTTGCTTATGCGCTGACAGTTCATAAGGCCCAGGGTTCTGAATTCAAACTAGTTATCCTCATTGTACCAAGACCCTGTAGGATACTGACACGCGAAATGATTTACACTGCGATTACACGCCAAAAGGAGAAGATTGTAATACTTTTTCAAGGGGAACCAGGAGAGCTTAAATCATATGCAAATGACATATTTTCAGAAACAGCCCGCAGAATGACAAATCTTTTTGAAAATCCAGATCCCGTGAAAGTTGCAGATAAGATATTCGATAACAACCTGATACACCTTACCTTGAAAGGTGAAATGGTGAGGTCAAAATCAGAGTTGGTGATTGCCAATATGCTTTATAGCAATGAAATAAGATACAGGTATGAAAAAGAATTAAAGATTGATGATGGGACAAAATTACCAGATTTCACCATAAACGATCCTGATACTGGACTCACATACTACTGGGAGCATCTTGGGATGCTTAAAAACCCAGAGTACGAAAAAAGATGGATAGACAAGTTGAAATGGTACAAATCAAACGGAATTCTGCCAATAGAAGAAGGGGGTGGAGAAAACGGATTTCTTATTATAACAAAGGATGATGATAAAGGTGGGATATCCTCAAAAGAAATTCAGGACATGATATATATTATAAAAGGAAGTTAAATAAAGGATTCTTAGTGATTGTGTCTCAACACTAATAGGTCTTTCTGTTGATGGTATTAGAATCGTTACGTTGTGCTTGGTGATAGAACAACTGTAACCAAACTCATTACTACCTAAATGGTATATGTAAGCCTCTAGGGGACGTGCATCAATACCTTTTGCCAAGTTGATTTTTAGCAAAAGATATAAAGGCATGATTCCTCACGTTCGTTCGGAATGACAAAAATCCCCCTTCATCCCCCTTTGTCAAAGGGGGAAAGAAGAGGAAGCCAAGAGGTATGCAAAGTTATCACGCGCTTCAATTCTTTGTTCCGGTTTGCATTCGAGATGATGCCGAGGAGGCTAGGAGGAAGCGACGCAGGCATACTTTGACGTATGTCGAGGAGCATTCCGACGCGGCCGACAAATTTTCGCATCACGAAAAATGACGTACCGGAGGTACGCCCGAAGGGTGAGGGCTGTCTGCCCGAATCAATGGCAGGGCTTGAATGCAACAGGAACCACATTACACCATACGATGATCGCGTCCGGATTTATGTAGATAATACTCATAATCCCCTTCATATACCCTCATCTCCCCATGATCTATTTCAAAGACGCGGTTCACCAGCAGCCTCAGAAAGTGCCTGTCATGGCTTACAAGTATGGCCGTGCCTGAAAAGCCCTGAAGCGTTTCAAGGAGGATTTCCCTGGTCAGTATGTCAAGATGGTTTGTGGGCTCGTCCAGGATGAGCACATTGACAGGCCGGGCCATAATGGTCGCCAGCACGACCCGGCTCTTTTCACCTCCCGAAAGGCTGGTTATCCTCTTTTCAACATCGTCGCCCTGAAACAGAAAGGCTGCGCACAGGTTGCGCACAACGCCCAGGTTGGCGTTAGGCATGGCCTCCTGCATGGTCTGCAGAACAGTTTTATCAGGGTCAAGCAGGTCCATTGAATGCTGGCTGAAATAGCCGATATTCACATTCGCGCCGACCGTGAAGGTGCCGGTCGAGGGTTCGGTTTGTGACGAGAGCACTTTTAAAAACGTCGATTTGCCTGCACCGTTCACACCTACAACAGCTATCTTTTCCGTGCGCCTGATCAAACCAGAAATGCCGCTGAAAACAGGCTTAAGGCCGCCGTCAAAGCGTGTCCATGTCTTGCCCAGGTTTTCAAGATAAAACACGTCGTCTCCGCTCCTTGGCGGTTCGGCAAACTGAAACTTAACCCTTCTCTGCTCGGGTGGAAGTTCAATGCGTTCAATCTTTTCGATCTTCTTTACACGGGACTGCACCTGTGCGGCATGCGAGGCGCGTGCAGCGAAGCGGGCGATGAAATCCTCCTCCTTTGCAAGCATCTCCTGCTGGCGGCGGTAGGAAGCCTGGAGCTGCTCAATTCTGACCTCCTTTTCGCGAAGGTAAAAGTCATAATTGCCGCTGTATGTGTTTATGGTCTTTCCCGCAACTTCCACGATGCGGCTTACAATGCGGTTCATGAAATCGCGGTCGTGGCAGGTCATGAGGAGCGCGCCTTTGAACACAGTCGCAATCCAGTCTTCCAGCCAGATGATGGATTCGATGTCGAGATGGTTAGTGGGTTCGTCCAGAAGCAGCACATCAGGGTTAAGAGTCAATATCTTTGCAAGCGCGATGCGCATCTTCCAGCCGCCGCTGAAGGTCTCAACCGGGTTGTTGTAAACGTCAGGCCCGATGCCGAGCCCGGTAAGCACTTCCTGGGCGCGGTTTTCAAGGTTGTAGCCGTCCCTGTGCTCAAATTCGGTTATCGCTTCCCCGTATCGCTCCAGCAGGTCCGCCATGTCATCATCGCTCATGGGCTCGCACATGGCGGCTTCCATCTCTTTTATCTCATGGGCAAGTTCAGTTACCTCCACGGAAGCTGACATTACTTCAGCGAGCGCGCTGCGGCCGGACATGTCTCCCGTGTCCTGGGAGAAATAGCCTATTACGGTCTTTTTTGCCTTGATGATTTCTCCGTTGTCGCAATCCTCTTCACCAGTAATCAGTCTGAATATGCTGGTTTTCCCTGTTCCGTTTGCGCCGACAAGGCCGGTCCTTGTGCCGGGAAGGATCTGGAAGCTGGCGTTTGCAAAAAGTATCTGCGAGCCGTACTGCTTGCTGATGTTCGTCAGATGAATCATGCTTGTGGCTCTCCTTCTTCCATTTCGCATTCAAGCCCTGCCATTGTCGGCTTCGTCGGAATGCTCCTCGACATACGTTAAAGTATGCCTGCGTCGCTTCCTTCCTCGCTTCCTCGGCATCATCTTGAATGCACAATGGAAGTCAATAAGAACGCCTTCGGGTATCACAAGGGAATGTTTGCATCAAGACGATTAATTTAAAAAAGCTCAGGGTCAGGTCTTGCTTTATAATATTTTGAAATCCCGACTTATCAGCCTTTTCTTGAATATGTCTGTCACTCAAATTCCCCATGCCATAGTCTTTCGAGAAACATTTGCCAGGGGATTGCCTCAACATCCTTTGTCAGATAACGGGGCTGTTTTTCCAGGCCGACTATGCAGCATTTTTTGACCGGCCCGTCTTCCAGGAGGGCCTTCATGGATCTTATGTCGTCTTCATGAATACGCGCGGAACCTTTGATTTCCAATGCCAGGGCTTTGTCTCCAAGAATGAAATCGACTTCGCCACCCGTTGAGGTTCGCCAGAAGGAAATCTGCATTTCCGGATTGCGATAGGCCTGATAGGCCTTCAGCTCCATTAAAATGTAGTGCTCGAAAGCCTTGCCGAACTCGCCGCTGCCGATTTTAGGTTGGCGTCTGGCAAGGTAATTTGCAACGCCCACGTCGAATAAGTAAAACTTTTCAGTGGTGATCATGCGACGATTTCTGGATTTTTTCCAGGGCGGTATTCTAAAACCGAGATAAGTATCTTCCAGTATATTAAAATATGTGCGGATGACCTTGTGCGAAACCCCTGTCTCACGGGCGATGTTGACATAATTGATAAGCTCGCTTGATGTGATGGCCGCTACTCGCAGGAATTCACTGAATGCCGGGATGTTTCGTGTAAGAGCTTCGGCGAGAATTTCCTCCTTTAGGTAATCCGCAACATAAGATCGCAGGTCTTCAATTGGATCAGGCGACAGGTAATGCGACGGGAGCATTCCTGAGGACATGATTCGTTCAAGATCGAAACCGGTTACTTCCATATAGGAAAGAGGTGTCATGGTTCTGCGCCAGGCGCGTCCTCCAAGGAGATTGGCATGGCCGCGCCGCAGTTTGCGCGCGCTTGAGCCTGTCAGTAAAAATGACAGATTTCTGTTTTCAATAAGCCATTGGACTTCATCGAGAATGGACGGGACTTTCTGGACTTCGTCAATGACTAACAATCCTTTATGATTCTGGTAGCGTTCCCTCAGCAGAGCCGGTCTGGAAATATAATCTGCCAGGACATCCGTTTTCAGCAAATCGATAATTTCAACATTCTTAAGCGAATGGGAAATCCAGTAAGTTTTTCCGACCTTTCTCGGTCCCCAGAGAAAAGCCGATTTTCCACGCGGCAGATTAAGATTGAAAAGCCTTTTTAAGATTTTCATTTAAGGGAAAATTATTCGGATAAATTACCCTTGTCAAGTATATTATCCTGGGTTCAGGTAAAGAGCCGTTAGCTTGCATTCGAGATGATGGTATTAAAATCAGTGATGAGTTGGCAGTGGTGAGTGGTGAGAAAATGCGAAACAGGCTCAGAGCGCAATATTCAACAAGTCTCTGTCCATTGTTGAGCCTGGTTTCTAGATGGCTAAACAAAGGCTGGATTGAAAAATAAGTCGAAGCAGCAGGATAAATGATTTTGCAATATTATACCACTCACCACTTATTCCGATTTCATCGCGAAAAATTTATATGCTGAAAAACAATTGATGGTTATGGCCGCAGTTTGGAGTATGTAGCATGGATATGGATGGACAAAATAGATTGAACATAAGGCCGGGCCTTAAGGTCAGGATCGTATTGAAAGAGGACCAGCGAAGCGGCAAACTGACAGAAGGCGTTGTCAGGGATATCCTGACGAAATCGGCCATGCATCCCCACGGCATAAAAGTGCGTTTGACAAGCGGAGATGTCGGACGGGTCAAAGAGATATGTCAATGACGCTTTATATTGATGGCGATGCTTTCCCGAATATGCTCAAGCCAATTTTGCTTCGAGCTGTTGAACGGCTGGAACTGCCTGCGTTTGTAATATCGAACAAGCGCATCAATATTGGTGAATCAAGGCATATCCAATACATCCTGGTTGATGAGGGCGCGGATGAGGCAGACCACCTTATTGCCCAGATGGTTAATGAAGGAGATCTGGTTATAACGGCAGACATCCCGCTGGCTGACCGCGTGATTACAAAAAAAGCGCATGCCATCAGTCATCATGGCAAACTTTTCAGCACTGAGAATATCAAAAACCTTCTATCGATGAGGAACCTGATGCAGGAACTTCGCGATACAGGTGAGAGTACCAGAGGGCCGGCCCCTTTCAGCAAAAAAGATGCTATCGGGTTCGCCAATCAGTTGAATAAGTTTCTGACAAAAATGGCATGATACCGGAAAAGAGGGATGAGATTGTCTCTGGATTAAAACCGCTGGCGATGCAATATTGCAACTCTCAACAGATAAAAAGCAGGGAGGCCTTTATTGGATTTAATAATAGAAAGTTTAAAAATTCCCGTTGAAAAAGACGGTATTGATGAATACCTGAAGGCTGCTTCAATAAGAATGGCTGTTGATGAAAAAGATGTCAGGTTTATAAAAATATTAAGTAAGGCCCTTGATATATCAAGCAAAGAGCAGTTCTATTTCGCGGTTTCAATTGTGGTAAGTATGAATGACAGCTTTGGCAACAGGGATAATTTCCCAATATATATCGATAAAAAAGAGCCTGCCGCAAAACCCCTGAATTTCACTGAAAGGCCTGTTATAATCGGCTTCGGTCCGGCCGGGATATTCGCAGCGCTCGAACTTATCGAGCATGGGATCAAACCGGTTATTTTCGAAAGGGGCAAACCCATAGAAGAGCGCACGATCGATGTTCAGAAGTTTATGAAAGAAAGAGTGCTCAACCCTGAATCAAACATACAGTTCGGCGAAGGCGGCGCAGGTTCATACTCTGACGGGAAGCTCTTTGCCAGGATCAATAATTCCCGTTATGCGAACAAGGCGCTCGATACCTTCATAAAATTCGGCGCACCTCCTGAAATAAAACATATCCACAAACCTCACCTTGGCACTGACGTGCTGTGCAGGATAGTCATCAACATGAGGAACTATATCCTCGATCACGGCGGCGAGATTCATTACGGCTCAAAGATGACGGACCTGATTATAAGTGAAGGTAAAGCCGTCGGAGTCGTAATCAACAACAATCTGGAACACCTGTCTTCAAGCATCTATCTTGCGCCCGGAAATTCCAGCCGCGATACATTCGAGATGATAGGTGAAAAGGGTGTGGCCATCGAGCCCAAACCGATTTCCATAGGCGTAAGGGTGGAGCACCCGGCTCAGATCATCAATCTCATGAGGTATGGAGATAAGTATAAGGATTATAAAGGCCTGGGCGCCGCGACATATTCTCTTAATTTCAGGGATAAACAAACGGGAAGGAGCGTGAATGCATTCTGCATGTGTCCTGGCGGCGAGGTCCTGAATGCTTCATCGGAGCCCGGCATGATGGTGCTGAACGGCATGAGCTATTCAGCTCGCTCGGGGGCATTCTCAAATGCGGCAATTATAGTGAGCTGCGGTATAGATGACTATAAATCAGAAGGAGCGCTGTCAGGCGTTCAATTCCAGAAGGCAATTGAAAAAAAGGCCTTCATTGCAGGCGGAGGAAACTGGAAAGTCCCGGCCCAGAATTTGACGGATTTTTTATGCGGGAAGGAAACCGTAAGCCTTAATGAAAATTCCTGCAGGACAGGAACGGTCCCGGCCGACCTGAAGGCAATTTTCCCGGATTTTGTAAATGCCGCCCTTGTGTCTGCATTCAATGAATGGAAAAAAGATTATCCCCTCTTCGTTTCAGGGCACGGGATATTGCTGGGTGCGGAAACAAGGACGTCATCACCTGTAAGGATAAAACGCGGGAAAATGCATGAATCGATAAATATAAAAAATCTCTATCCGATAGGGGAAGGTTCAGGCTATGCCGGAGGCATAACCAGCTCGGCAATCGACGCCATAAAGGCTGTCGAATGCTGCCTGAAGGCAGTATAGCCGAGGATAAAAAAGATCAAAAAAATCATTTGATTAAGACAGGCTTTCTGATGTAAAAAAAGATGCTTCAAGTAAGCCTGATGTCAAGAATACCGGTTTTTTAAAACCCGTATAAACTTCATAGATGGAGGGACGCAATGAGCGCATTTAAACCATACGATGAAACAACGATCCCCGGCATTTTCAGGAACCAGGTTGAGAAGTCACGCGACGTAATCTTTCTTAAAATTCGCGATGAGAACAAAAAATGGAAAGATTATACTTACGGCGAAATCAGCGCTAAGGTCGACGCCCTGGCTTCGTATTTTCTGAAAAAAGGCATAAAACCCAAAGATAAAATCGCCATCTATTCAGTCAACCGGCCTGAATGGGTGATATCCGATCTCGCTACCCTTTCAATAGGGGCGTCGGACGTCACCATATATCCGACGAACTCCGGCCCGGAAGCCGAATACATACTGAGCGATTCGGGATCAAAGATATGCATGTGTGCGGGCAAGTTCCAGGTCGACAATCTGCTCAGGGAAAAGGAACGGCTTAAAACCCTTATGGAAATTATCGTATTCGACGAGCTTGAATACGAGGACCCGATGGTGGTCAAGTTTTCAAAGGCCCTTGAGGAAGGCGGCCTCAACCTCGATCTCAAGGAAATAGACGAGAGGCTCAGAAGCATCGATGTCGAAGAGACGGCAACCCTTATCTATACTTCCGGCACGACAGGCAATCCCAAGGGAGTCATGCTGACTCACAATAACCTTGTGTCCAATGTTAAGCAGTTCATCGAGCATCACCCGTTTCCGAAGCTGGTACTCGGCGTATCGCTGCTCCCCCTTTCTCACTCGCTTGAGCGCACGGTCGGCTACAACACGGTAATGTATAAGGGCGGGACCCTCGCATATACAAAGGGTGCCGAAACGCTTGTTGAAGATCTTAAGGATATCAGGCCGACGCTGGCCGTTTATGTGCCGCGCGTTCTGGAAAAGATTTACGAAGGCGTAATGAGCCAGCTGCGAAAGGCTCCGGAAAGCAAAAAAAGACTTTTCAAAGCAGCTATGAGCGTAGGCAAAAAAGCCCTGCCATATATCCTTTCCAACAGGCCGATACCTTTTCCGCTGGGGATTGCGTACCGCTTTTTCGACAAGCTTATTTATTCCAAACTCCGCATGGCCCTCGGACTCGACCGCATGCAGGCCCTGGGAGTGGGAGGGGCGCCATTGTCCGACGAGATCAACGCATTTTTCCAGATAATAGGCGTAGAAGTGCACCTTGGCTACGGCCTAACGGAAACCACCCCGATAACGCATTTGAACACGTTCAAACATATCAAACCGATAAAGCTTGGCACCTGCGGCCCGATATTCCCGCGCACGGAATGCAGAATTGCAGAAGACGGAGAGATTCTGATCCGCGGACCTCAGGTCATGAAAGGATATTACAACAAGCCGGAGGATACCGCTCAAGTCCTCACAAAGGACGGGTGGTTCTACACAGGCGACATCGGCAGGATCGACAGTGAAGGCTACCTTACGATAACAGACCGCAAGAAAGACATCCTGATCACTGCGGGCGGCAAAAATGTTTCACCACAGGTTATTGAAGGCATGTTTGCCATTCACCCGCTCATAGAGCAGATCGCTATCATTGGAGACCAGAAGAAATTTCTGGTGGCCCTCATCGTTCCTTGTTTCCCCGAACTGATCAAATGGGCGAACTCGAATAATATAACCGAGACCGATCCGAAGAAACTTATCGCCAACCCGGAAGTGGTCAAAAAATTCAGCGAGACCGTCGAAGAATTGAACAAACCGCTGGGCCGCGTCGAGCAGATCAAGCGGTTTACTCTCATCGACCGCACTTTCAGCCAGGAAACAGGTGAACTCACTCCCACTCTGAAAGTGAAGCGAAAAGTCGTTATGGCCCATTTCAGCAGTGTCATCGAGGATATGTATAAAGAATAATCAGGCAGTATTTATAACGCCTAGATTTATAGGTATAAAACGCCCGGGATCAATCCCGGGCGTGTCAATATCCGAAAATGATGTGACCCGGTTTTCAAGCAAGCCTGATAACTTCCGATGAAAATGAACCGGTTCTTCTTATGTGATACCCATGCGATAAACCCTTTTTCTGTGAAGGAGTGATATGTTATAAGATTATTCATTCTGATGATTTGAAGCATAGGGGGTTACATGAAACCGTTCTATGATTTCCGAAAGTCTCTGGTTGAAACCGAACTTATAGAAGCGCTTGGCCCCGAGAGGGTATCCACATCGCCCATCGACCGCTTGTCTTATTCCCGCGACATGATCGTTGAATGGAACTGCCCGCAGCCGGAAGGTGATTTCGAACCTCCCCAGGCGGATTTTATCGTCTGGCCCAAAACCACAAAGGAAGTCTCCGAGATCATCAAGATCGCCAATGTTCACAAGGTGCCGGTGACTCCCGAGTGCGGCGGAGCACAGGGAAGCGGCAGCACCCTGCCCCTTTTCGGCGGCATAATCATCGACACCAAATCGCTCGATAAGGTGATCGAAATAGATACCGAGAACCATACCGTGACCACCCAGACAGGGCTCATCTGCCAGGAGCTTGAATCAAGGCTCAACGCCGTAGGATTCACACTTAACCATCTGCCCCAGTCACAGCACGTAAGCGGCATTGGCGGGTTCCTGGCCGCCCGCAGCGCGGGCGTCGTTTCCACCAAGTACGGCAAGATATCCGAGATGGTGCTGGGCATGGAAGTCGTATTGCCGACCGGCGAGATCATGCGCACCAAGGCCGTACCCAATTCGGCGGCAGGGCCCAACTTCAACCATCTGTTCATGGGGTCCGAAGGCACGCTCGGTGTTATCACCGAGGCCACTTTCAAGATAAGGCCGCTTCCGGAGACCAGAAAATTTCTGGGGCTTTTGTTTGCCGACCTTCCCACAGCAATGAACGGGGCGCGCCTCATCATGCGGCGCGGCCTGTGGCCTGCAGCCATGCGCATATCGGACGAGCTCGAAACGCAATACTTTCACCACCACGATGCCGGCTCGGAAATGATCCTGATGTTCGACGGGTTCGAAGACCTTTGCAAACTTGAGCACCGGGAGGTTATGAAGATAGCAAAAAAGCTCAAGGCCCAGGATCTCGGCGAAGGTCCTGCAAAGAACTGGTGGGAAAACAAGCGGTTCTCGGTTGCCTTCCCTTCCAGCACTCATCCGCTCTTCGGCATTCCAACCCCGGGGTTCGTTAGGGTCTCCGGCTGCATCGATTCGGCAGGCACGTTCGATTATCTGGTGAAGGTCCAGCGCGGACTGAAGGAAATAGTAGAAAGCATGCAGATGTTCCTGGCCGCGCACTTCTCGCATTTCTATACATCTGGAGGCATGATTTATCCGACCTTTGTCGGCCAGCTGATAAAGGGCAGACAGGCCGCGCGCACGTATAACGAGGTCTGGCGCAGGGGTATAGAGCTGTCTCACAGTCTGGGCGGCACCATCAACCACCATCACGGGATAGGGATCAACCTGGGGCGCTTCATGAAGCTGGAGCTGGGCGAAACAGGGCTTGAGAATTTTCGCCGCATAAAAAAGGCCATGGACCCCAATAATATCATGAACCCCGGAAAACTCGGGCTTTAAATATGGTGAGGAATTCACTTTAAAGGAGATGAACGCATGAGCGACCTGATAGAAAACTCCCGGCTTTGTTCCGTCTGCTTCAAGATGTGCCGCGATGCCTGTTCCGTTGCCGCCGCCACCCGGCATGAGGCCGATTCCCCGCACAACCGCGGTTTTTTTGCCTATCGTATCATGCAGGGGAAGGCCGACCTGAACAGCAATATCGTGGATTATTTCTATCGCTGCTCGATGTGCAAGGCCTGCAGGGAAGCCTGCGAGACCGGGATCGATACCGGCGAGATCATGCTGAGTGCGAGGAGCGGGCTTGAAGATTCACTGCTGCCTGCATCTGTGCTGGCAAAAAAAGCGGATATCGTTTCAGGCACGATCCACCCGGCGGATTCCATTGAGGTCAATTCGATCTTAAGGCCCTATATGGCAAAGAATAGCGCGCAAACCCTGGTGTATTTCGGGCGCAGGCTGCGTGCGTCAGGGGCGGATACGGTACGGAGCACCGTGAATATTTTTGAAAAACTCGCCATCAAATTTTCTGCTCTTCCCGAAGAGCCCGACACGGGACAGCTTGCATACTTCCTGGGCTTTTCCAGAGAGGCCGCAGGGCTGGCAAAAAAATTCAAAGAGACAATAGAATCGCACGCGCCTGAAAGGCTTGTGGTCTTGTCGGCCGATGACCTGAGAATGCTCAAACTGGAATATCCTAAACTGGGCCTCGATATCAAAAACATCGAAATCATCAGCCTGCCGGAATTCCTGCTTGCAGTTCTCAAAGAAAAAAAGCCAGCGCTTGCAGGCTTCAAAAAAAGAAGAGTCACATACCATGACCCCTGCGGACTGGGCCGAGAACTTCGTGTGTTCGAAGCGCCGCGAGATATTATACGCATGGTCCCCGGCATAAAACTTGTCGAGATGGCTTTTTCCCGCGATCAGGCCCCGTGCTGCGGTTACGGCTCCGGGCTCGAGATAAGCCATCCCGAGGTCATGCGGGAAATGGCGTCCCGCCTGATTGACGTCGCTCGTGAGTCAAAGGCGGATGTCCTTGTGACCGGCTGCCCCACATGCCGGAGTGTCCTGCTCGATAACATGAAAAAGGGCGGGGATTCCGGACTGGAAATCCTCGACATTTCCAGTTTCCTTGAAAGGTGTCTGCAATGAACGAAGAATTGATATCATGGAGCGCGAAAGACCGTTCTGAATATCTTAATAAGCTCAAAGAAACCACATTCGATGTATTGATAGTTGGAGGCGGCATTACGGGCGCGGGCGTTCTGCGCGAATGCGGGCTGCAGGGGATCAAGGCGGCCCTCATTGAAAAAGATGACTTCGGTTTCGGGACATCATCCAAAAGCACGCGACTGGCACACGGCGGGGTACGCTATATCATCAACGGCGAGTTCGGCCTGGTGCGGGAGGAAACGCACGAGCGCGACTGGATGCGCGGCGCATTTCCAAACCTTGTGCGGCCGGTGCCGATCATCTTTGCCTGCTACAGCCTGAAGGAAGCGGTCATGGTCGGGATAGTGCTCGCTATTTACGATGCCCTGTCCGGCTGGAAAAATTACCGCATCTCTCGCTTCTTAAACATAGACAAGATCAGGAAGCTCGAACCTGATATGACCTTTAAGGGCATACATTCCGGATACCTTCTCTACGAGTGCATAACCAACGATGCCCGGCTTACCGCAGAGGTCGTCAAGGAAGGGGTCATGCTGGGGGGAACGGCGCTCAACTATGTAAAGGCAAAAGAGGTATTCATGGAAAACGGCCGAGCCGCTGGCATTAAGGCTATTGACCGGGAAACCGGCGAGATATTCACCATAAGGGCGAAAAATGTCGTCAATGCCTCAGGGCCTTGGACCGACGATCTGCTTGACAAAGATTATAATGAAGGCAGCCGCCTTATCAGGCCGGCAAAGGGCGTGCACATCGTGGTCAAGCGCGAGGCGATAGGCAACCGCGGAGGGCTCTATGTAAAGAACCCGGTGGATAAGCGCGGCGTTTTCGTATTGGCCCACGGAGATTTTACCTATCTGGGGACCACCGATACCGAATATACAGGCGACCTGGACAACTGCTACACCGAAAAGGAAGAGTATGAATATTTCAAAAATATCACCAATGCGAGCCTGCCTGCCGCAAAATTCGAGCCAGAAGATCTTGTAGGCACCTATGCCGGAAACCGTCCGCTGGTGCACCAGGAAGGGCTCTCCGAAGACAAGACCTCGCGCAGGGAATATATCGACGAAGTGAAGCCCGGGTTTTTCGTGCTTACGGGCGGCAAACTCACCATTTTCAGGACCATGGCGCTCAAGCTTCTGAATTACATGTCGGCGAGGGAGGCTTTCTCCATCACCGAACCCGACAGCAAAGTTTCTAAAAAAAGGTTTTCCATTTCGCTTACAAAGGACGAGTGGAATGATCTCGTTCGCAAAACATTCGGAGACAAAGGCCCCGGCCTTGACGCCCGGACAATCGAGCATATCTACCAGAACTATGGCAGAGGCGGCATCGCCATACTTGAAATGGTAAGGGACGATCCATCCCTTGCCGAGCTCGTTACATACGGCCAGCCCGATATCATGGCCGAGATCGCCTATTGCATGGAATATGAAATGATAACCCACGTGAAGGACTATCTGCTCCGCCGTACGAACCTCTCGCTGCACCAGCGCGAAAAACATGAAGAGCTGGGCCGAAAAGTGGCCGGACGCATGGCGGCATATCTTGGCTGGAATGATGTGTGCATCGAAGACGAAGTCAGAGAATATGCAGCTCTGGCCCGTAAGAACAAATTTTTCTTATCCAATAAGAGCTGACTGTTTTCTTAAAGGAGCGTCAGGATGAGTTACGAAGATGATCTGATCCTGGCCATAGACAGCGGCACCCAGAACGTGAAGGCGGCCGTATTCGATCTGAACGGCAATCAGCTTGCGCTGTCGCGGATGGCGAACGAACCGGATTCGGCCCCTCACCCCCGCTGGGTGGAGCACGACCCTCAAGACTACTGGAAGAAACTTTGCGCCACGGTACGTGAGGTGCTTGGCGCAATCGGCCCCGGCATAAGCAATCTCAAGGCAGTCGGGCTTACCTCACAGCGCGGCACTGTCATACCCATTGATGTGTCCGGCAATATCCTGCGGCCTGCCATTATCTATCTGGACGGACGCGAAACCGTCGGGCTTCCACCTTTGGGAGGCTTCTGGGGCATCTTCTTCAGAGCCATAGGCAAGAAAAGCGCCATCGACTATGTGCGCAGGCATTCGCGCTTTCTGTGGATCAGAGAGAACGAGCCCGATGTATACAGCCGGACACACAAGTTCATGCAGGTCGCGAGCTTTCTTAACTACCGGCTTACCGGGCAGATAAACGAGTCCATCGCCATGATGGTCGGCATGTTCCCGATAGACTACACGAAATTCAAATTCTATCCGTTCAGGGGGATTCACGAGGCATTCGGGGTGACGCCCGCGATGCTGCCAGAGCTGATGCGGCCGCAGAGCATAACCGGCCGGATTACCAGGGAAGCCGCTCATGAGACCATGATCCCCGAGGGTCTGCCTGTTGTCGTTGGCGGCGGAGACCAGCAGTCGGCAATGATCGGTATGGGCGTAACCGATGAAAAGCACGCCTCCCTTGTGCTCGGGACGACCATCGGCCTAAATATCCCCTCGAAGAAATATATCAATGACAAAAATCTCATCTTTCTGCCCTGGCCATCAGCGATCCCGGATGAGTACATTCTCGAGGTAGGTGTGGGAGGCGGCCTGCTGACCGTTTCATGGTTCGTGAAGGAGCTTGCAGGGCACGAAGCCGCACTATCCAGAGAACAGAACAGGCCTGCCGAAGATATCCTTGAAGACACCATCCGTGACATCCCGCCGGGTTCGCTCGGCCTTATGGTTCAGCCGTACTGGAACGCGCCTTTCCACCGGCCCGAGGCCAGGGGCTCAATGCTGGGCTTTTCAATGGCCCATACCCGGGCGCACCTCTACCGGGCAATTCTTGAAGGCATGGCATATGAGATCAGGGCCGGGTATGAGGCCATCCGGAAAGAAACCGGTTTTACGCTTAACGAGATACGTGTCTCCGGCGGAGGTTCTCAGAGCGACATGCTGCTTGCTATTTTGGCCGATGTCTTCGGCATACCTGCTGTCCGCACAAGTGTCGGCGAAGCGGGCGCCCTGGGGGCGGCCATATGTGCCGCGGCGGGCGCGGGTCTGCTGCCTGATTTCAGGGCCGGGATAGAAAAGATGGTGCATGTCAAAGACCACTTCGAACCTGTGCTGGAAAATCACAGGACCTATGAAAAGATGTACAGGACCTACCGGAAGATTTATCCGAAGTTGGGGGACCTGTATAAGGAGACCGAAGGCATTGCATCTGACAGATAATACGTTATCTATTTCTAAGTGAGGTGAATATGGAAATAAGTGAAGAAAGAGACCGGCTGAGCATTTCCACAAAAATATTTTATCTGTTCGGCGACATAGGCATATCCATATGCCTGTCGGCCGTGGCGTTTTTCATACTGTTCTATTATGCCGATGTGGCCAAGGTCGACCCGGCCCTTGTGGGCACGGCCCTTCTGCTTGGCAAGCTCTGGGATGCCGCCAGCAACCCTCTCTTCGGATGGATTTCCGACCGCACCAAATCGCGCCACGGACGCCGCAAGGTCTATCTCTACTACTGTTCGATCCCGCTGGGTTTGTCATTCGCGCTCCTCTGGGCCATGCCCGAAGGTCTGACCGGCGTCATGACCACTGTCTGGATCATCGTCACATTTCTCATCTACTATACCTTCGATAATATCGTCGGCGTATCCTATTATGCCATGACCCCGGAGCTTACGCGCGACTATGACGAGCGCACGAGCCTGACGACCTTCCGCATGATAGGCGGGACCGTGGGCTACATGGCGGGCGCCGCCCTGCCGCCCTTTATCGCGGGTCTGTTCGCAACCGGGAAGATCGGATGGAGGATGATGGGCATCATGTTCGCGGTCTTTGCCGTGATGTGTCTTTATATCACGGCCTTCGGCGTCAAACAGCGCAAGGAACTGGAGGGGCCGCCGTCCAAGCTGCCGGTGCTTCCTTCAATCATAACCTGCTTCAAAAACAAGCCTTACGTGTTTCTGATCATCCAGGGTCTGTTCACCGGCATCAGCTTTGTCCTTGTGATGTCGTACATGGCCTTTTACCTCACCTACCAGCTCAACATGAAAGACAAGATACCCATCATGATGGTCCTGCTTCTGGCTACGATAGGCGCTTTTCTCTTTTTCTGGAAATGGGTCACCGACAAATGGGCAAAGGGTCCGACCTATGCCCTGGGGCTGTTCATCGCTTTCGGTGCCACGGCCTTGTCATTCTTTCTGCCTCAGGGAGGCAGCTTCTGGATATACCCTATCGTCTTCGTGGCCGGTTTCGGATTCTCGGCCCAGTGGGTGCTGCCATGGTCGATAATTCCGGATGTGATTGAGTATGATGAGCTGATAACCGGAGAGAGGCGCGAAGGTATCTACTACGGCGTCAAGGGGCTGACCGACAAGGTCGCCTGGGCCCTGGGGCTTTTCGTGGGCGGATGGGTGCTGAAGCTCTTCGGCTTTGTGCCCGAGGCAGCACAGAGTGCTAAATCACTCCTGGGTATCAAACTCTTTTTCGGCCCGATCCCGGCACTGGTGACGTTCATCAGCCTGCCTCTCCTGATCTGGTTCCCCATCAACCGCAAAACACATGCCGAGACGCTGGCCAAACTGAAGCTCAAAAAAGGTGAAACTGAATCAGCATAAATTGAGAGCTGGTCTGACAGCAGAGTCTGTTCAGCTGCGATGCAATTTTGCAGGTCGCTCGACTTAAGAGAGCCTTTCAGGAGGTTCATACTCTTACAGATATTGATGGTTTTGAATGAACGTTGAAAAATAAAGGTCTCAGGGAGTATTATGTAGGTTGCGGTTGAGCACCGTCAGGTGCGAAACCCAACATTGGTTTTGTTGGGTTTCCTGCGTCAACCCAACCTACAAACTTCGCTACCAAGCAGAAGCTCGGTAATAAAAGGGAACATGGCATATACTGATAGACTAATTGAAGCTTTCGAGAAGATAGGAGGAGGCGACTGGATAAATGCCTTAATTCAGTTATGCATCACCTTAGACGCAGTAGCCAAGAAAAATGACATATAAAGTCATGATTAATTATTCAGCAAAATTATGCCGATGTTGTATTATATTGATAATGACAACTTATTAACGCAAAATGGAGAGTCTCTTGAGAGAAACCAAGAGGTTTGAACAAGACCAAGGGCAATGTTTCAACAAAATACCGCTGCGGTATAATCATTTGTTCGGCAACTACGAGTTTATGAAATACTGCATACTAGTTCTCCTATGTGTTTTGCTGCTGGGTTGTGGGCGCAGCTGTCCCACCACACCGCAGGGGCGGCTTGATAAAGCAACCAATAAACTAGCTAGCGCATCTCGCGAAGAGGAGAAGTTCTATGCTTTGGATGATGCTGCAAAGGAGAGTTTTGAGGTCGGGAAGATTGAAGATGCAAGCAAGTATGCCAAAGAATTGCTGGCTCTTGCGCCAAAGTACCGGGGTAACTGGAATTATGGGAACGCAATTCAGGATGGCAACCTTGTGTTGGGGCGTATCGCAATAAAGGAAGGACGAATAGAGGAAGCGAAGCAGTATTTAATCGAAGCGGGCAAGAGTCCGGGCTCACCACAGATGAACAGCTTTGGTCCAACCATGAGTTTGGCGAGAGAACTATTGGAAAAAGGCGAGCGAGAGGTGGTGCTCCAGTATTTCGATCTTTGTCGGAAGTTTTGGGAAATGGGCCATGATAAGCTTGATCAGTGGACCAAAGATGTAAAGGCGGGCAAGATACCAGACTTTGGTGCTAATCTAATTTACTAACCATGTCGCCAAACAAATCGCTGCAGGCAAAAGGCGCTACGCCCTCAGTTTTGAAGAACATTACGTGTCAGGCCTTTAACCTTGACAAATAAGTTAATTGGTTTAATTTTTTTCATGGGCATACCGTTAAGAATTGAATATCCATAAGTAGAATATACTTTATTTTGTCAAGGTTAAAGGCCTGACACGTAATGTTTTATACAACAGCTTTTTTTACGCTGTAATGATGAGATGTGAGAATCTACAATGACCTCCGGTTTATATTCAGGATGATGTCTAGGAGTCGAGGAGGAAGCGACGCAGGCATACTTTGACGTATGTCGAGGAGCATTC
>CAZEMO010000035.1:0-22938 GCA_964513375.1 uncultured Bacteriovoracaceae bacterium
GATCAAGCGCATCACCTCCTATGCCCGCTCCCAGCCCCTGCGCCTGTTGCCGCACCTGTTGGTGATGAGAAAGATATCGTTGAAAAAGGAAGGGCAACAATTGATGTGGAATTCGATTTAAACAAAGCAATCATAAAACCCGGATTCGAGGCCGAATTGGCCGGTTTCGCAGACATCCTTAAAAAACACCCTGACCTGAAAGTAGTCATTGAAGGCTATACTGACAGCACTGGTCCTGCAGCCTTCAACAAAACCCTTTCACAGAAAAGGGCAGATGCCGTAAAGGATTATCTTGTCAAAAAACTTGGTGTTGATGCTGCAAGGTTGAAGTCCATAGGTCACGGCCCGGCAAATCCCATTGCTGACAACAAAACCGCCCAGGGCAGACAAAAGAACAGAAGGGTCGAGGCTGCTGTCGACTATGAAATTAAAAAGTAACCTGTAATAGTTCAAGCACTGAGGGATGCCGCTCTTATCATTGAGCGGCGTTTCCTTTTAACTAACCTGATCAGGTTTTTATAACATTAAAAATAATTATTTAATATTCTCTGCTTGTTCCAGGCAGTTATACCTTTAGAAAATACCGCAAACTGCCGATATATCCCTTATCAAACAATTAAGAGGAGTGCTTTATTAGATGAAAAGACTCACTTTAATCGCATTCGGTCTGCTTGTACTATTTGTTATACCTGCCTGCAACTCGGGTTCCGATGATGACTTTTTCAGAATCATATCTATAAACCCGCCGGATGGAGCGACAAATGTGCCTTTAAACCAGAACATCACTGTTGAATTCAACTATGACCTTAACTGGGAGACAATCGCTTTATATGAGGATTTCTATCTTATAAATACCGAGACCAGCCAGCTGGTGCATGGATCTTTAATCCAGGCATCTGCAAATACAATACTTTTCATCCCAAACAGCGACCTTTCTCCTGATACCATATATAGTATTTATGTTGATGCAACGATTGAAGATATTTATGGCGACATATTCTCAACGTCATCAACAACTTCATTCACGACAGAATTGGAATAACCTTTTTAATATGGAAATAAAGAGGGGCATCTGATTTCCCCTCTTTCAGATTTTAATCTAGAAAAGGAATATAGGAAAAGAATCGGGGTTTTTGCCGAAGAATGTGACGTCGTCTATCTTCTCTATCTTGCTGCCCCTCAACAATCCGTAAAGCAGGCGCTCCACTCCCAGTCCGCCGCCGAAAGTATCAGGGAAATACGCTCTGCCATTTGCATCTTTCATGTGAACAGCCGCCAGGAATGGCCCGTAACCGTCCAGTATGTCGATATTCGTTATATTGCCTTCATTGAAAACCGGCCTTTCAACTATGACCTTGTTGTCAATGAGCTTTTCCACGATAGGCTCATAAAGCCATTCACGGACCGCTCCTGAAAGAATCTCAAGGGCTGGCATATATTTTCCCGTGGATCTGCTCCTGGCCCTCACACATATGTCATAGTTGTAGATCATATCGGAAGTAAAAGATGAAATGGGAATCTTGCTGCCGTCCTTCTGAATGTACGGATAAATGAGATCATAATTTTCGCGCATAAGCCCCGTTATCCAGAAGAACTGCGAGCCTGCCTCCTCTCCCGCACCGGTTTCGGCACCTGCCCTTCCGTATTTTTTCAGTATTTCATCGTTCTTCAGCTTCGGAAACGGCTGAGAAGGAACATCGACAGCTACGTCCAGTGCCTTCAGATCGTCTTCGTTCTTTTCTATAATCGCCTTTACTGCATGAATGAGCATTCTCTCGAAAAAGTCATAAGCCTTCTCTATATCTTCCTTAAGTATAGCCTTAACTTTTTCAGGCCCATTCTTATACGTTTCGAAATCTATATCTCTTCCCCTTTTAACTTCGATGTCTATCTGAGAGAAGTCAATCAGATACTTTCCGCGCTGTTTCCTCTGAGGGCTTTCAATCTCAAGCCTTACGTTCGGGGAATCCACGAATATCCCTTTGAACCTGGGGTTAAAGCATGCCATGAATTTATGGTAAATCATCGAATGCGTGGTCACATATGGCATTCCCTTGTAATGAATTACAGGGACATGCTCGACATCATGGGCAAGAGGATCGGTAATCGGGCTCATCTGAACCCTTTCTAGATTCATGAGTCCCTCATTTTCCAGGAAGTTATGTACGGCAGTCACCATTGTGGTGCGCACATTCATGGCTGCATATACAGAATCGCCAACCCACTTGTTGATGTAGTTCTCTCTTATGAACTCTTCGAATGAAGATCCCTGCTGAATAAGGGATGCCTGGAAATGGAAAAGATCCTCGCCTATAAAAGTCATAAATTCCTCCTGTATTTTTTCATCCGCACCTGCGGTCTGATTCTACTGTCTTGTTATTATCTCCTTATTAACATTAATTATTCAGCAATACGTGTGCCAACACGTTATATCAAACCGCACGGGGATTATACCGGTGAAATCATAAGCTATTTATTCATAGAATAGTTCTTGCAGAATTTTCAGCCTGTCAGATTATGATCAATTAACTCACATTATTGTTTCAACATATAATAAATATACAATTATGTACTGCCATGAAAACCTTTATGCCAAATTTCCATTTTATTAATCAATGGTTATGCGTCGTGTGTGTCTGGCATTCCTGTTGCTTATCAAGGTAAATTCCTTCGGAGGTTTTTTATATGGAGCATATACAAGCGGCCGATACTGCATTTGTACTTTTATCATCCGCTCTCGTACTTCTTATGACGCCGGGCCTTGCAATCTTCTATGCAGGCATGGTCAGAGGCAAGAATGTTCTTGGCACAATCATGCAGAGCTTCATACTGATTTCGCTGATAACTCTGGAATGGGTTTATCTGGGTTATTCCCTGTCATTCGGACCCGATATTGGCGGCATCACGGGAAGTCTCGCATGGATAGGCCTTCGCGGTGTTTCATCGGTACCTAACCCTGATTACGCCGCCACAATCCCGCACAATGTATTTATGATTTTTCAGTGCATGTTTGCAGTAATTACTCCGGCGCTCATAACCGGAACCTTTGCTGAGAGAATCAAGTTCGGGCCCTTCCTCCTGTTCAGCATTCTATGGGCTGTCCTTGTGTACAACCCGGTTTGCCACTGGGTGTGGGGAACAGGCGGCTGGCTTAAAAATATGGGCGTTCTCGATTTTGCAGGCGGGCTTGTGGTGCACCTTTCCTGCGGTGCTGCTGCCCTTGCCGCGGCTTTTGCAACAGGCGCAAGAAAAGGATACGGCCATGAAAAATTCATTCCTCACAGCCTGCCCATGACACTCCTTGGTACAGGCCTGCTCTGGTTCGGCTGGTTCGGCTTCAACGGCGGAAGCGCACTGGCTGCAAATGCAGTTGCCGGTAATGCCTATATCGCCACACACCTTGGAGGAATGGCCGGTATGGCCATGTGGGTAGCAGTCGAATGGATTCACAGGGGAAAGCCGACAACCCTGGGTGCGGCATCAGGTGCTGTTGCAGGTCTTGCAACCATAACTCCTGCTTCCGGTTTTGTTGGTCCTAACTCAGCAGTAATCATCGGACTTCTGGCCGGCGGCGCATGCTATGCGGCAGTTACTGCCAAATCAAGGCTGGGATATGACGACAGTCTGGATGTCGTGGGCATTCATGGTCTGGGCGGGATAATCGGCAGTATATGTGTCGGAATATTTGCATCAAAGGCAGTTAATGCAGCAGGGGCGGACGGCCTTATAAACGGAAACCTGTCGCTTCTCGGAGTCCAGGCTCTGGCAGTTATAGTTATAGGATCATTCGTATTTGTTGCGAGCTGGCTGCTTTTGAAAATAATTGATAAGTTTATCGGACTCAGGCTTGCTCCTGAATCCGAGGTTATGGGCATGGATTTGAGCGAACACAGCGAAACAGCCTACAGCCGTTAATACATGGAGGAAATATGAAAAAGATCGAGGCAATTATCAAACCGTTCAAACTGGATGAAGTTAAGGAAGCATTAAGCTCAATCGGCATCAAGGGCATGACCATAACCGAGGTCAGAGGCTATGGAAGGCAGAAGGGTCACAAGGAGATCTACCGCGGCGCCGAATATTTTGTAGACCTTATCCCCAAGATCAAGATCGATGTCGTTGTCGAAAAGGAAATGGCCGAGACCGTGATTGCAAAAATCTCGGAGACCGCAAAGACAGGCAAGATCGGCGACGGCAAGATATTCATAATGCCTGTCGAAGATGTAATCCGGGTAAGAACAGGAGAACGGGGTAAAGATGCAATTTAAAAGAACCTGCCTACGTGTAAAAACAAGTAATTATGCTGATAAAAGCTTTTCTTTGATCATGCATAACAGCTTATCAGCTTGGCAGCTATGAAGGAGTAAAAAGATGTGTTCAATACTGGGAATTCTTGACATCAAGTCGGATGTAAAAGAACTGAGGGCTAAAGCCCTTATGATGAGCCGCAAGATGCGGCACAGGGGTCCTGACTGGAGCGGAATATATGTGAGCGAAAAGGCCATACTCGCCCATGAAAGGCTGTCCATAGTCGATGTAAACAAAGGCGCACAGCCCCTTTATTCCGCTGACGGAAAACTCGCTCTAGCTGTCAACGGCGAGATATACAACCACAAGGATCTCAAGAAAGCTCTCAAAGAACCATACAATTTCCTGACAGAATCGGACTGTGAGGTCATCCTGGCCCTTTACAGACAAAAGGGCATTGATTTTCTTGAGGATCTGAACGGCATTTTCGCCTTTGTCTTGTATGACAGCGAAAAGGACATGTACCTGATAGGCCGCGACCATATCGGAATAATTCCGCTTTATACAGGCCATGACGAACACGGCAACTTCTTTGTCTCTTCCGAAATGAAGGCACTGATGGGCGTCTGCAGCAAGGTTGAGGAGTTTCCTCCGGGCCATTATTACTGCAGCAGAGATTCTGCCTCTGTCGGATGGTACAAAAGGGACTGGATGGAATACGACAATGTAAAAAACAACAGCACCTGCATCAAAGACCTTCACAGGGCGCTGGAGGAGGCGGTTGAGCGCCAGCTTATGTCCGATGTCCCTTATGGAGTTCTTCTTTCAGGCGGGCTCGACAGTTCCATCGTTTCGGCAGTTGCAAAGAAGTATTCGGCAAAACGCGTGGAGACCGGAGGACTCAAGGATGCCTGGTGGCCCCAGCTTCATTCTTTCGCAATAGGCCTTGAAGGCTCGCCCGATCTTGCTGCGGCACAGAAAGTTGCCGATCACATAGGTTCGGTACACCATAACTTTACATTTACAGTTCAGGAAGGCCTGGATGCTATTCGAGACGTGATCTATCATATTGAAACCTATGATGTGACCACAATAAGGGCCTCAACCCCCATGTATCTGATGTCGCGCAAGATAAAATCGATGGGCGTTAAAATGGTGCTGTCGGGAGAAGGCGCTGACGAGATATTCGGCGGATACCTCTATTTTCACAAGGCGCCGGATTCGAAAGAATTCCATGAGGAGACGGTGAGAAAACTCTCCATGCTGAGCAAATACGACTGTCTGAGGGCGAACAAGTCTCTTGCAGCCTGGGGTGTGGAAGGCAGGGTGCCGTTTCTTGACAAGGAGTTCATGGATGTTGCCATGCGGTTGAATCCTGAAGACAAGATGTGCACGGGCGGAAAGATAGAAAAGCACATTTTAAGAAAGGCCTTTGAAGATTATCTCCCCCCCGAGGTAGCCTGGCGGCAAAAGGAGCAGTTCTCGGACGGCGTCGGCTACAACTGGATAGACACCCTCAAAGAGGTAGCCGAGGCATCGGTCAGCGCTGTTCAGATGGAGAACGCCCACTACCGCTTCCCCATCAACACGCCTGTAACCAAAGAGGCCTATTACTACCGGACGATCTTCCAGGAATTCTTCCCGCTCGACAGTTCTGCACAGTGTGTCCCGGGAGGACCGTCGGTCGCCTGCTCGACACCCACTGCGATCAAATGGGATGCGGCCTTTGCCGGAATGGCTGACCCTTCCGGCCGCGCAGTAAAGGATGTTCACAAAGACAGCTATAAATAAAGCGGCGGGTAATCAGTTGAAGAAATATTCCTCCCGGGAGAAAAGGAAAGCCTCCTTGCCAGAAAGCGCCTTCAAACGGGATTGATAGATATAGAGGATAACCTGCTTGCTGAACTCAAAAAAGTTGCCGGTTTTTTATGAAATAAAAGTCCCAAAAAATTCATACTTGATTACCAACAATTTGCATACCCTTTCAGCTTAATATTTTATATATGGATTAAAGCCGGATCAGTAAAAACCGGCTGATTGATTCATATATACTTAACAGCTTAAACGGGAGACGCTATGGATTATCAGACCTACAAGATGCTTTCCAATGAATATCACCGTAAATTTGCGGTCTATAATAAATTCAAGATCGCCTTTTTAAAAAAATACTTCAGGTATTTTCACAGGCTTGAGGTTATAGGCAGGGAAAACATCCCTGACGGACCGGCAATACTTGCCCCAAACCATCCGGGCGGTATGGAGCTTGACATCTTCGCGGTTTCTTACTGCACACATGAAAAGCGGGAGCCTGTTACTCTTATTGTAGATGACTGGCACTTCATCAACCATGCATGGGGCAGATGGTATGTAGGTTCCGGACTGCCACTCGGCGTGCCTGGAGGCATCAGCCATGAATACACCGACCCGTACCTCAAAGAAGGCGGCGAAAATTATCCCGGTCTTATCTGCATCTATCCCGAAGGAAACGTTCCTCTTTTAAAGGACAGGCACACAGTGTTCAAATATTTTCCAGGGGTTGTGAGGCTGGCGCTTCATTACAAGGTGCCTGTGCTGCCTGTTGCGCTCATAAATTTTGCCGAGGCATGCCCTGTCGTAAAGCTTTTCAAAAAAGACAACAAGCCGGATGACATACTCTGCCTGCCCTTCGCGTTCCCTATAAAACTCAAGATGGAAATCGGCGAGCCTCTTTATCTGAACGAATACTACGATAAATCTCTGAGCAAGGCCGAGGAATTCTGGATCGCAAACGAGGTAATCCGCCCGGCGCATATAAAGCTAAGGGAAAAGCATCACAGGGTCGATGTAAAACCGGTTAAAAGGACAATAACAGCCCCTGCCTGATTCACCACAGGCTGTCATGTCATTTTTTAAAAAAACACATGATTCTCTGCTTTACCACATCGGAAACCACGTTAAGCCCTGATCCTTTTGCCTCGTAAACCTTAATTACATCCTTAAATTTTTTCGCATCGGGTAGCAGTCTGGTTAAAATACTTTTCCCTTTCAGAAGCCTTTTGCTGTTGAAAACAACGCCTTTTTCCCATGGAAAGATGGCGACATAAAATATCCTGTTTTCGACAAGGTCCTGAAAAAAATGCGTCCCGTAGGAAAGCTCTGGCATGAGATTGCCGTCAAGGTATGCGATCTCACCCAGAACAGCCATGTTGTTTATCTCGGAAAAATGAACCGGTATGCCGAGCGCAGGAGTCGTTGTTCCCCATCTGCCGGGTCCCAGAAGCATTACGGGCAGGTCGTTCCTGTCTTCTATCATCCTGTTGAGTTCCCCGATAGTCCTGGCCACCTCATATTTCTCCTGCTGATGTAGTGCGCTGTATTCCCCGGGTTGAATAAAAATGACCCTGTCAACTGGTTGAACGATACTGCCGCCCATAAAATTGCCGTTCATGCTGAAAATTACTTTATCGGCATCGATCTTACCCGGGAATTCTATATTCTTTTCGACGCCTATAACCTGCAGCGGTCTGCACTGAAGCAGGTTTATCCTGAAATCCCCCACCTCATTGAAGTTTACTGTAAACTCGATTTCAAGCGGGTAGCTGTAGGCCTTCTCGAGATTTTTCAAAAGACCGTGCATCACCCTGGTGAAAGACGTGTCCGTCAGGAGACTGTCAAAGGTAAGGAGCCATGATTCGATATCTTCTCCCCTGGTTTTCCTTAGCTGTTCCGTAATTTCGTAATCAGGGACTGCGATCTTTTCAAACGGTATGTCCACAGCCTCTTCAAACATTTTTATGAGGGAGACGGTCTGAAACTCATTTTCCCTGATATTTATGAGGTCGACGTTCCTCTGGGAGTATGTCCTCAAATCCTTCATTCCGGCATGAGGCCTCAATAGCGGTTCGTCCAGGGCAACCATCCTCGGATAATCGTTTTCTATACGGTTGACGGCGCGTGTCCCGAGACCCAGGACAAGCCTCAGCATTCCGGCGCCCGGGTCCATCCCTTTGTTCCAGACAAAGGTATTGTACGACATCCCGACACCTGCAAGGTCCGGGAAAAAATAGTCTTTTCTGTATGAACCTGAGACCCTCTGCACAAGGAGCGCCATCTGTTCGTCACGATCCTCGAGACCGCGCTGCCTCCGGTAAATAAGCGCATCCTCATTCATGGTCGATGCATAAACATTCCTGACTGTTTCCTCGAACTGGGCATATCTCTCTTCAGGGGAACCCTGATTCGCGCAGAAAAAGCTTTCGTATTTGCCGGCAAAAGCATGCCCGAAGGAGTCCTCAAGCAGAGAGGAAGACCTGATTATTATGGGTGACTGCCCGAAATATTCGATAACCTGGAAGAACTGCTCCTTGACCTCGTCCGGAAAAATGCCATTCGCCATCTCATCCTTAAGCTCCCTGGCGACCTTGAAATATCCTTCCTTAGTCTTCTGTTTCATCCTGAGCTTCCACCAGCCGTTCTGAACGATATAGGTGTAGAAGACATCCGAACCGATGAAAAACGAGTCATGGGGTTCAAAATACTGTTCATATCCGATGCTGGTATCCGTCGTCAGGATTTTTCTGGCAAGCAGCATCCCGACAGTTTTCCCGCCTACATATCCTGTGCCTATGAGCCTCGTCTTTATCTGCAGCAGATCTTCAAGAGTAAAATTCTCTCTGGCAAGCTCCAGCATTTTGGGTTCCCTCACAAGCATGATCCTGCAGAGCTGGTCTATCATTATGCTTTTTTCATCTGGGCTGACATCCCTTGACTGCATCTCTTCGGCCTGAAGAAAAAGCCTGTCCCAGTAATCCATCTGCCTCCTTGTGGATTCGTCCCATCTCTTCGATATCTGAGACAGGAGCCTTGAGGCATCGAGGCTTCTCGTTATAGGGACAAAGGTCTCACCGTCTTTTAAATGGGGCAGAAACATGGTGGGCGAGTATCTTTTCCATACCTTTAAAGGGTGTACGTAGAAATCCTTTCCGGTGCTGTGCACATCCATAAGGAGCTGTGTCGTTTCCCTTATCCTGGCAACGGTATGGTGTGAATGGCGGTTCTGCAGAAGCGCAAAATATGCAACCGTATTAAGGTCAAAGAGATAGGGACATGTAATAAAAAAGAAATTGCCGATCATAAGGTCGGTCGCCCATGATGAAAGCAGCTCGGACAGGCTGTCGAAAACATAGAATACGTCCCTGCCCTCATTTGTAATTATTTTATGAACTTCCGATGAAAACCCTTCGAAACCTGCGTCCGGATTAAGCGAATATATTTTCAGACCTGAATCCGGCCCAAAGAGCGGATCATGATGGCCGAATCTCATGTAGACGACGCGCCTTTTATCTCTGACAGCGCTTTTTACAAAGGATTCGGCAAGCTTCCTGTAATCGTTTATATTTTCTATCTGCCAGACTACGTTATCTCCCATCCTGAGGCCGTCGATTATTTTGTCAAGCCCCTCTATTCCGGTAGTAACTCTTGCAGAAAGTCCCATGCGGCCACCTCTTGATATATTTGTCATCTCTTTACAATAAATATACCATAAAACTTTTTTACAGCCTGCCGAGATCGGACATCAGGACAAAAACAGTCAAATAGCTTACCGGTAAGATTCTTCAAGACTGAATAATGATACTCCCCTTGATAAACAAATATAATGTCTTCACGAATATTATTGCAACATTTTTGTGCTTTACAACATTATTGTCTCATTATTTTCGATGGTTCATTTATGTATTCAGGTATTAGCCTTTAATATGTGTGCGTATTAGACTTCATATTGCCTCTTTTATGCAAAGCCGCGTGTATTTGTTGTTACCGCAACATTCAAGATACATGTTCTGGCATATATCTTGCTGAAATTAAATTCAATGCTTTGTATGCACGGCATTAAAAAACAAAAGCAATAGAAAGAGACATTTAAACTATGAAAACACAAGCGCAGGACTTCAAAAAGATCGAAAGCGATATCAAGGTAATCGATAAAATCGAGGAATTGGAAATGTACAGTCATGATATAGGCGATGTTCCTCTTATCATGACGAAAGCGTTCTTTAAGACAATGCCCGATTTTGTCGTGCAGCCCCGCGACAAGGATGAAATTCAGAAGGTGCTGAAGTTCGCAAACGAAAAGAAGTTCCCGGTGATAGCCAGAGGCGCTGCATCCTGGGGATTCGGGGGTGTCATACCGACAAATTCCGGGATAGTGATGGATCTTTCGCCGATGAGGAAAATCCTCGATCTTAATACGCTACAGAAGACCGTGACAGTTGAAGCAGGCGCCAGATGGAGCGATATCGATACCACTGCTAAAAAGAACGGCCTGTGCCTGATGTCATACCCATCGAGCAAGTTCTCCACGGTAGGAGGATGGATTTCGACCGGCGGCTACGGCATCAACAGCTTCAGGTACGGTCACATATCGAAGCACATCGTTACGATGACAGTTGTAACAGGTTCGGGAGAGATGAAGACCCTCACTCCGGAGGACCATGAATTCGACTATTTCGTCTCGACTGAAGGTGAATTCGGGATTATAGCCGAAGTGACTCTCAAGCTGCGCGACATGCCGCAGTCGACTTATCCCCATCTTCTGTATTTCACAAACGATAAAGAGGCGTTTGCATTCATAAGGGAGCTGACGGAAACCATCAGGGAAAAGAAGCTCAATCCCAACGTGATACGATTTGTCGATGAAAACCACCTGGGCGACATAAACGAGATGCTGCATGGGTCAATATTCAAAAAGTCGGCGGCGGTCATGGTTGAATTCGGAAGTGAGGAAGAAAACGAAGGCTTCATTAAATTCATGGCTTTGAACGCAAGCGTGGAAGAGGCGCCCTCCTATGTATCAAATTATCTCTGGAACGAACGACTTTTCGGTATGAAAACAAAGAGACTTGGACCTACAATACTCGCCAGCGAAATCATTATCCCGATCGAATCAGCAGCCTCATTCACAACAAAGGCAAAAAAAATAGGGACGTATTTCGGCGTAGAGGTCTGCATAGATTCGTACATAATCAACAATCACAGCGCGCTCATCATGGCCACGTTCCTCTGCGATTCGAGAAGCAAGAAGTATTTTATCAGCATGCCTCTCGTCTCGCTGCTTACCAAGACGGCCGTAAGCCTTGGGGCAGAACCATACGGTCTGGGTCTGTGGAACGCCTCTTTCATAGACTACCTTTACAGCAAGCAGAAGCAGTTCGAACTGAGGACATACAAACACAAGGCCGACCCGAACAACATCCTCAATCCGGGCAAATTCTTCAGCGTCGATTCCAACATCATCACCAGGGGGCTCTTCAATCCGCTGTTCTTCAATATCTCGATGAGCCTTCTCTCACTGGTTGCACCAGTTCTCGGACTGATAATCATCATGATTTTTGGAAAGAACAAGAAGGTCGACAGGCTCGACTTTGAGCTCACCACTCATGCATGCGCCAAATGCGGCAACTGCATTGCTGTTTGTCCTGCCTATCTTGTCACCAAAGACGAAGCGGTTACCGCAAAGGGCAAGATCGCTCTGGCGAAGAAGCTGTCTGAAGGCAAGGACATCACATCTGAAGAGGCAGCCAAGGCATTCATGTGCATGAAATGCAAGGCATGCGAGGAGATATGCCAGACCAATCTGGAGCTCATGACTCTATGGGAAACACTGGAAAAAAGGATTGAGTCCCAATACGGCAGACCAGAAAAGGATATAATTGAATTTCTGAAAAAGGTCGATGAAAGCAGGGAATACTGGGACATGGTAGAGATGAACAGCTGATGGAAACTGGTTGTGAGTTAAGAAAGGAAAACAACAATGCCGAAAAAATATCACATTAATACCAAGGCTACACCTCTTCAGGTGGACAATGTCTTCAAGTTCAAGATTGTCCGGGGAGAAAACTGCATCAACTGCGGCAAATGCTCTAAAGTGTGCATCTATGAAGCTCACAAACGGGGCAAACGCGACCCCAGAAAAATGGCCGATCCGAACACTGTTGTGTGCAGAAACTGCTTCAGGTGCATCCAGGAATGTCCGCGAGGCGCCCTTGAAAAATCAATAGACCTGGATTTCAGGAACATCGGAGGTTCATACTGGAAGCCGGATATGTTCATAACTCTGTTCAAGCAATCCGAGGACGGAAAGGTCCCGGTCACCGGAGCAGGGTACCGGGGGCCGTTTACCGGAGAAGGTTTTGACGGAATGTGGACCGACATGTCCGAAATCGTAAGGCCTACAAGAGACGGCATCCATGGACGTGAGTACATCAGCACCTCTGTCGAACTTGGAAGAAAGCTGAATCACCTGAAATTTGATCAAAGCGGAACGCTTCTCTCAAAGATCCACAGAACCATTGATATTCCCATCCCTGTTATCTTTGATATCCCTGCTGAGGAGATGAGCGGCAATGTTCTGACAGCTCTTTTAAAAGCTGCATCAGAGCTTTCAACCTTTGTTGTAATGCCTGCCGGCGATATCGGCAGGGAAGTAGAAAAATACACCGGGAGCATAATTCCTTTAATCAATATCGATGAGATCGATGACCGCAAGGCGCTGCTTAAGGATGCAAAATTGATCTCTTTAGAATATGATGAAGAATCAATAAAGAATCTCCAGAAAATCAGAGAGAAAATTACAGAATTAAGCGATGCTGTGACAATAGTCCGCGTCAAGGCCGGACATGATATTGAAGGCATAGTCTCAAAACTCGCACACGATGGCGCCGAAGTAATCCATATTATCACAGACTATTGCGGATGCGGCGAAGACGGCCGTCTCGTAAAGGACATCATACGTTCGGTTCATTTGAGGCTTGTTGATGAAAAGATACGCGATGAAGTAACTCTTATCTTTTCCGGCGGGATATCAATGGCTGAACACGTTCCCAAGGCCATGCTCTGCGGAGCCGACCTGACCGCGATCGATCTTCCCATAATGATAGGGCTCGGCGCCAGACTGTTCGAAGGGCCGGAAAAGCTGCTCGTCTTCCCTGTCGGGCTGGAGAAAGTGACTGTCAAGACTCTCACCCAGAGAATCATCAATCTTATTGGGGCATGGCATTCCCAGATACTGGAAATGATGGGCGCCATGGGCATCAGGGAGGCTCGCAGGCTCAGAGGCGAAACCGGCAGGGCCATATTCTTTGAAGATATCGACAATGACACTTTTGGAAGACTGTTCAAGAAAAAAGAAGCGGTGAACTTATGAAACCAACAACAGTAAAAATCAAGGAAACGCCATCGAGATTCAAACACCATGTGCCCAAGTACAAGGTCACAAGGTCCGATGCCTGCATCAACTGCGGGACATGCGCAAATACATGCCCGTTCGGCGTTCATGAGAGGCTGGAGGGTCACAACAGGGTAAAACCTCCAATTGACTATAAATGCATAGGATTCGAATGCCTTGAACGCAATTTCTGCTGCATAGCAAAATGCCCCCGAAAGGCCTTAACACTCTCATACAATCCCATGTATGAAACTCTAGGCGACTACCGCTGGACTGCAGACATGATCACCGCCACATGGATTATGGCGGAGACTGGTTATCCGCCGGACCGCAAGGACCTTGAATACAATGTGGGAAATTCCGGCGGAGGTTTCGACAAGCTGCGCTTTAAATTCCCGGATAATCCTCCAGACATTCAAAGGGATGAGATTTCAACCGCCATTGAACTCAACCGCAGGAATGACGGAAGGGCCAATGTCGTCATCTCCACTCCGGTTTACGGAGGCGGAATGTCATTCGGCTCGGTCAGCCTTCCCACCATGGTATCGAAGGCAAAAAACGCTTCAATCTGGAATACATTCACCTGTACCGGAGAAGGCGGCTACCCGGAAATACTCGAGCCTTATGACGACCACGTGATCACACAGGTCGCTACCGGTCTTTTCGGCGTGCGCGAAGAAACCATCCAGCGGGTTAAAATAGTTGAATTCAAATATGCCCAGGGCGCAAAACCGGGCCTTGGCGGACACCTTCTCGGCGAAAAGAATACGGCAAGCGTTGCCAGAATGAGAGAAGCGGTACAGGGAACATCCCTGTTTTCACCCTTCCCGTTCCACTCGGTATATTCGATCGAAGACCACAAGAAGCACATAGACTGGATCAAGGAGATGAATCCGAACGCCCTTGTTTCGGTCAAGGTGTCGACGCCCAATGACGTCGATATGGTTGCAGTAGGCTCTTACTATGCAGGAGCCCATATCATTCACATCGACGGCGGATACGGCGGAACCGGCGCGGCGCCTGATATTGCGAAAAAGAACATCGCCATGCCAATCGAATATGCCATTACCAAGGTTCACAACTTCCTGGTCGCAGAGGGAGCGCGCGATGCCATGACGCTCATCGCCTCCGGCGGCATAAGAACGGCCCATGATCTGGCAAAGGCCATCTGTCTCGGCGCAGACGGCGCGGTGATAGGAACAGCCGAGATGGTATCTCTCGAATGCGTCCGCTGCGGCAACTGCGAATCCGGTCGCGGATGCGCACGAGGCATAGCTTCGACCGACTCGGAGCTCGCTGACCTGTTCAACGAGGAATGGGCGACGCAAAGGCTTACAAATATGTATCATGCATGGAATTTCCAGCTTGTAGATATCCTGCAGAAGTTCGGCATGAAAAGCGTCAGGGAACTGGTCGGGCGCACCGATCTGCTCGAGCACGTGGATTACAGCAAATAAAGTGGGGTATTCATATAATGGATAACGCAGAAAAAATATTACTGTCGCGAACAGACATTTGCAGGGAAGTCCCTGTCCTTCTTCCGAATACCGAGGAAGAAGGCGGATGCGGCGTCACGGGATTCATCAGTTCCATCCCAGTCACCGGTAAGAACATCTTCGAGCCTTCCGTGCAGATGCACAACAGGGGCAATGGAAAAGGCGGCGGCATAGGGGCTGTCGGGTTCATCCCCGAGGCTCTTGGCGTAACCCGGGATGTGCTCGACAATGACTATATGCTCCACATAGCCCTGCTTGACGAAAGCGTCGCTTCCGAGATCGAAGACAAATTCATCAAGCCCTTCTTCAAGATCGACAAGTCCGAAAAGCTCCCGACCATAGACGATTACCGGAGCATAGGCCTTGATGTCAGGCCTCCCGACATCATGCGGTATTTTGTCCGTGTCAAGGATAACATCCTCGATAAATACATAAAGGACAACAATTTTGCCTCAATTGACAGACGGGATGCCGAAGATGAGTTCATCTATCAGAACAGCTTTAAAATAAACACGAAGTATTATGCTTCTCTCGGCGAAAAAAAGGCCTTTGTCATGTCCCACGGCAGGAACATGATGATTCTTAAAATAGTGGGCTATGCTGAAAACGTTGTAAAGTATTACAGGCTCGACGATTTCAAGGCTAATGCATGGCTTGCCCACCAGCGCTATCCGACACGCGGCCGTGTGTGGCATCCGGGCGGCTGCCACCCGTTCAGCGCACTGAACGAAGCGCTTGTTCATAATGGAGACTTTGCAAACTACCAGTCGGTTTACGAATATCTCAAGCAGAGAAACTACCACCCGCTGTTTCTTACGGATACGGAGGAAGCAGCACTCCTGCTCGATCTGTGGAGCCGTATCTACAAATATCCCCTTGAGTATCTTATCGAAGCGATGGCCCCCACATCCGAGATGGACTTCGACATGCTGCCCCCGGAAAAGCAGGAACTTTACAAGGCCATACAGACGCATCATGTAAATGCATCTCCCGATGGGCCCTGGTTCTTTATCATAGCCAGAAACGACGTGAAGAACAGCCAGTTCCAACTTATCGGCATTACGGATACTGCCATGCTGAGGCCCCAGGTCTTTGCCCTGCAGGACGGCGAGGTTCAGATCGGACTCATCTGCTCTGAAAAGCAGGCCATCGACGCCACTCTGATATCACTTGAAAGAGAAGACCCGCGCTTCAAGCCCATTGCTGATAAATACTGGAATGCCAGAGGCGGCAGCTATACTGACGGCGGCTCATTCATATTCAACCTTAAAGATGCTGAAGACGGCACAGGCTCAAAAATCCTTACCTGCACTGACAAGTTCGGAAAGGCAATCGTCATCCCCAAAGATAAGACTTCCTGCGATGTGCTGGGTGGAATCAATGTAACTGCATCGTGCAAGGCCCTGGGAAAAAACATCGAGTCACTGTTTGCTGGAAATGACAGAGCCCATGCTGCACGGGAAATATTCGCCTTCATCAAAAGTGAAATCGTTAACATGGATTCAAACAGCATAAGGTTCGCGATCGAAACCATAAAAGAATCAGCATTAAAAAATGACGACAGCAGAGAAACTGTCATAAATGCCCTCACACTCTTATATGACCTCAGATACGATACCGGCTCGATAAAAAGAAGCTCGGTTCAGCACATAATTAAAATAAGTCTCGATGAGATATTTTCAGGTACTCCAAAGATTACCGGTAAACCGGCCGGACAGTTCAGCCTGATCGATTTTTCAACTCGCGATAAGCTCAGGGCGCCGGGCAAAGGCGAAACCACCCTGATCATAGATGCCGAAAATTTCGAACCCGAAGGTGATGATTGTGATGCTGTGATGATTGTGAAGGCATATAAACTGGGCTGGAAGCGCTTTATCGTCTACAAATACAGAGGTCAGCGCTTCACCGGCTGCGGCTTCGGACCCGGGACAAAAGATGTCAGGATAGACGTATACGGCTCTTCGGGCGATTATCTTGCCTCCGGTATCGACGGCATGGAAATCCATGTACACAACAACGCCCAGGACCAGCTCTGCCAAATCATGAAGGAAGGCAAACTTGTCGTCTACGGCGATGTCGGCCAGACATTCATGTACGGCGCAAAAGGCGGAACCGCCTACATCATGGGTAATGCAGCAGGCCGCCCGCTGATCAATGCCGTCGGCAAACCCAGGGTCGTTATCAACGGCACGGCGCTCGACTACCTTGCAGAATCGTTCATGGCTGGCGATCCCGTAAACGGTGGCGGTTTCGTCATCCTGAACGGCATAGGTTTTGATGACAGCGACGGGTCGATAAGGGAATACGATTCGCCGTATCCCGGCTCCAATATCTTTTCTCTCGCATCAGGCGGTGCGATATATGTAAGAGATCCTCACAAGAAGCTCCTCGATGAACAGCTTAACGGCGGCGAGTTTGCCAGGATAACTGATTCCGACTGGAAGCTTATCGAGCCTTATCTCAAAGAAAATGAAAGCCTTTTTGACATAAGCATAGAAAGGCTTTTGACAGTTGATGGTAAGAAAAAACCTGCAAAGGATGTTTACAGAAAAATACAGCCGAAAAAGGCTGTCGCTTCTTCTGCAAACGACGACGGACTGGAAGAATTCACCAATTAAATTCCCTGAGGCAGGGATTAAAATCCCTGCCTCCCCATTATTTGCTCAGGCATTTTTTAAATTGTAATGTCAACAAACTACTATATAATAACCCTAGAAATTTTATTATCCCGACGTGCAATATCGCATCTCTTTTTTTGAACTTCATTTAGAAATAGAACTTAAAATTATTAATTTAAAAATAATTAAATTTAGGGGTTGATAATGGAAGATATCTATCTGGGAAAGCCATGGCTGAAGAATTACGACAAACACGTACCACCGAACATTTCGTATGACAACAGAACATTTTGTGAATTATTCAGAGAAACTGTTCAGAAGTTACCGAACAAGCCCGCCATTATATATCTCGGCAGAATGCTTACATTCAGCGATCTGGACAACCTGTCAAATAAGCTTGCGAATTATTTCATAAAAATCGGTATTAAGCCCGGCATGGTCGTCGGACTGCATCTGCCGAATATCCCGGCGCATTATATCGCAGTCCTTGCAGTTCAGAAAGCGGGCTGCATATCAACAGGACTGTCTCCTCTTCTTACTGCAAGCGAGCTTACTCATCAGATAATAGATTCAGGGGCACAGATAGCTTTGACAGTGGATGTCCTTTACGAGAAGTTATATGAAATTGCAGGCAAGACAGGCCTTAAAACCGTTTTGGTCTCATCCATTGCCGATTTCCTCCCGCCGGTAAAGGCCTTTCTTGGTAAACTTCTTAAAAAAATACCGTCAGCGGAAGTAAAACCCATAACGGGAATCAATGTTGAACGGTTCACAGACGCTCTGAAGGCCATGCCGGCAGACGCCGTGGATGAAATAAAAGGCATGGATGAGCCCATGTTCATGATGTACACGGGAGGTACGACCGGTCCTGCAAAAGGCGCCCTGCTCACTCAGAAAAATATCATGTGCAATGTCAACCAGATATCCACCTGGATGGACATCGTGACAGAAGATACCTTTCTCTGCGCCTTCCCGCTTTTCCATATTGCAGGCCTGATACTCGGAACAGTATCAATGATTAAAGGAATGACTCAGATAGCAGTTCCTAATCCCAGGGACACTCATTTTCTTATTGAATCCATCAAAAAATACAAACCGACTGCTCTGGTCAATGTAACAACCATATATCTCGAACTGATGAAACAGCCCGCATTCGGGGCGCTTGACTTCTCCGGCATAAAATGGTGCATGTCGGCCGCACAGCCCTTCCCTCCCGAGAATATAAAGGAATTCGAATCGATAATAGGACAGGGAAAACTTGTCGAACTATACGGCATGACGGAAACCTCGCCCGTCACATGCTGCCTTCCCCGCTACGGGAAGAAAAAGCCCGGGTCAATCGGCATGCCGATGCCAGATACCACATTCAGGCTGATCGACCCGGAAACAGGTAATAGCGCCGCACTTGGTGAACCGGGAGAGATTGCCATATACGGCCCGCAGGTCTTCACCCTCGGATATTACAACAAGCCTGAAGAGACCGCCCATGCGCTGAGGGACGGCTGGATGTTCACGGGCGACATAGCAAAAATGGACGAGGACGGCTATTTCTACATCGTCGACAGGCTCAAGGATATGGTCATCGTTTCCGGATTCAAGGTGTTCACAAGGGAACTAGACGATGTACTTACCGAGCATCCCGATATTGAGATGGCGGCATCATTCGGCGTTCCCGACCCTGAAAGGGCCGGTTCGGAAAGGGTCGCCTGCGCAATAGTCCTGAAATCGGGCATCGAAAAAAGCGATGAAGAGCGCGAAAAAATAATCAGCCATCTGAAGGGGCATGTAGCCGCATACAAGGTCCCCAAAAAGATTATATTCATGGACCAGCTTCCTGTGAGCGGCGTAGGAAAGGTTCTGAAGAGGGAACTCAGGAAGATGGTACTCGAGCAGAAGATTTAAAGCTGTTTTTTTACACTTTGCAGAAAATGGCTCCCTGATGTCATGCTTTAGAAAGCCAAACGGGAGCCATCACTTTTATCTGACATAACTTGATTGATATATTATCAATTGCTGGCAGCTAACTGCTCTTTTTTCCTTACAACATCATAGACCGGCAGGGTTTTTTGAATTCCATCTGTATCCGCTGAGCGCCCACAGGATAACGTTTGTCCCGTAGAAAACCCATACGAGCCTGAACATGATCTGCGAAATATCGCCCAACCCCAGATTGTATATCTCTCCAGTGATCTCCGTAATATACCAGCAGGTAGAGGCGAGCGAGACCATCCATGCATTTATCTTCGGATAAAGTCTGCTGCGAAGCGTTTCCCATGCAAACCACATGGTCGTGCAGAAAAATGCGGTGTACGCAGGCGCTATCGCCGCATGGCCCACACGCACGATATCCTTCCAGAGGATGATTATTACGAGGACCGCCGAGCCGTATATGACGAGAGGCAGCCAGAGACGCGTGACCCCGCCTGCGCCCTTCCTAAGATACGGCATGCCACGGCTCATGCGTATTATCAGAAAGATATGCGCAATGATGGAGAGAACGCCTCCCAGCATGAAGACCCATGACCCCACGCTCAGGGACGGGCTCACTACCACAATGCTCATAAGGATGTCGGTGGGAAGCATGCAGCAGAATGCGGCCAGGAGGAGCCTGTAGTCCTTATTGCTGATCCTGTCCTTGCCGGTAATGAGAACTATGATCATGGCAAGTAATGTTATCGCGGGTTTGCCGTAGGCCGGATAGAGCAGATTCGTTCCCGTGAAATAATTCATCCAGTCGACGCCGAACACGGAGCCTGCCAGAACAAGCGCCGCTCCCAGTATGGCGAATACGGTTATCTTCTTTGATGCGGACATGCCCGTTTTGATCTGATCTGTCATATCATCACCCCTTAAAAGATTTTTTACCAGGGCACAGGTGGATAGACCACAGATGTTCTCACTAGTCCTTTATCAGACAAAGAATGAGGCCGCCACCCGGATTTGGACATTAAAGGTTTTGCGATGTACTCTTATACGTTTTGTCAAACCTATCTCAGGCGTATTGTCATTGTGTTTGCCCTGATGGTTTTATGCAGATAGTTTGGGATCTTGAAATCACTCAGGGTCTTATCGGCGATCTCTTTTGTAAATGTGCCGAAGTAAGGATCGAGTTGTACTTCAACATCATAAAGGATCCCCTTTTCAATCCTGTATTCGGCGTCGAATGCACGGTATCGATCTGCTTTATATGAAACAGGTATCGAAATTGTTCTGGTTTGTCCTGGTGCAATAATTACAAATAAATCAGGTCTGGGTTTCGTATCCATATGAATCTTTATTCGCCCTGATGGCGTAACCGGTTGTCCGTTTCTGAGAACCGTGATCTTCAAAGCAAGAGGCGACTGGTTCACTGAAATAATTTCGTTCGTTGTATTTTTCACATAGAGCAGCGCGCCCTCCTTGCCATTATTGATCAGACGTACCTCCAAACCATCCTGAAGCGGCACAGGGCCCCCATAGCCCACAAGTTCAATCGTTTCATAACACCCTGAAAAAATCAGGCAAAGCGTTGCGACTGCGATAATATTGACTGTCTGTTTCATTGTTCCTCCCTGTCCTGATGTCTGTTCTGAACGGCCCCGCAGCGGTGAGTCCGACTTGAGCGTACAGTTATGCAATCAGAGACCGGCCGGGATCTTTGAGCGCATCATTTCCTTCCGGTCAAGCTTGCGGCCATCCGCTATGAAAGTCCCGTCGCCTACTGCGTGAACAGTCCGCTTCTCCTTTCGTGAATCATCAATATACGCTGCAAGGCATTCAAGGATAATGATATTGTGCTTCCTGATGATGTCGATAACCTTGCATTCGATATTTGCTATGCATTCTTTTATCAGGGGCGCCTTGACATGCTTTCCCTTCACGGGAGTCAGCATGAACTTTTCAAATTTGTCCGTATCAGTGCCGGAACATGTCCCTACTCCAACGACCTTATCGAGCATGTCGGCAGTTGGGATTGCAAGGACACACTCCTTCGTTTTGCTCAGAGCGGCAAAGGAATGGTTCCAGGGCCCGGTGGTCATGGCGAATACAGGAGAGAAGTCCACCACCATGGTCCATGATATAGTCATTATATTGTTCTTCTTCCCGTCATATGTCGTAACAAGAACAACCGGACCGGGTTCGATCAATGTAAACGCTTTACTGATCTGCATTTTTCTCATATGCGCACCCTCCTATCCTTCTCTACCTGACAACCAATAGTGATAAATGGGCCGCATTCCGATATTATATTAAATTGTCAATTGTCGGGAGCTGCCTTTAAAAGAATTGAAATTAAAATTATAAAACAGCAGTCTTGCGATGTGCAGGTTTACTGAAAGCCGGTGAAACAGCTTCAATCCTTCTCATTGCATTAATGTCATAAATTTTTTCTTCGCAGTCAGGACATTCATAATATTCAAGTGCCTGGACGGAATATTTTATATCTCCGACATTTCCTTGTAAGTCCTTTCTGACTTTTCTAATTTTTAAACTGCCGCATACCGGGCATTTTTTTATCAAAATTGTTTTATTCATAATCTTTAACCTCAAATCGATTTTTTTGATGAAATCAGGAAGTAATATACTTCCTCTCCTTCTTCCCTGACAAGCTTACCTTTTGTGTAAATTGCCAGACCCTCGAGATTTGTTCCTTGAATAATATGAAGATACTCCCTTTGATTCTTTCTGTATGGGCTGATCGATCTGATTGTTTTGTAAATAGCCACTGCGTTAACAATTGATTCAGCAACGTCCAATTCTGTAATACAATCAATCTCCATCTCATTACGAGCTTTTTCGCTGAAGACATATCGTCCAGAAAGAATTGCGCGCTTAATCTTTATTAGCAAATCAATCATATCTAACCGCCGTTTCCTTGCTTAATCCAGATAAAATTCCTTAGAATATTCTCGTTACCATTATAAACACAGGCATAATAGTATGCAAACTTGTTTTTCAGGAACGCTAAAGCAGTGCCAAAGGTGTCGTGTCCCATCATTTTACATTATATTGTCAATTGTCTGGAGTTACACCTCTTCCATCTTTGACTCTTCATTGGTAAATATCTTTTCGATGTCCTATCTTTACTACCCAGACTGTTAATTCTCTATCTTGAATAGAATATATTATTCTATAATGACCCTGGCGGATACGATATCTCTCCTGCCCTGTGAGCTTTTCGTGGCCCGGCGGCCTCGGGTCACTTGCAAGAGCTTCAATCCGAAGAATAATCTTCTTGATATCTTTCTTTGGTATTACACGCAGATCCTTTTCAACAGATTCTTTAAAATAGATTTTATATTCGGCCATCTTTTTTCAGCCTCTTGAGCATCGCATCATAGCTGATCAACGGCTCTCTGGCTCTTTCCTCAAAGGCTTCAATATCTTCGGCGTC
>CAZEMO010000036.1:0-18339 GCA_964513375.1 uncultured Bacteriovoracaceae bacterium
GGATCATTTCCGAAGCATTATCACTTTCATCGCCGCTGACAATGATGATTTCATGAGAAGGCCCGATCATGAAATCAAGGGCTGAAAGAAATTGCGTGAATGCCGACGGATTTTCCATTATCTGCCGGGAAAAAGCAGTTCCTGTCTTCATGGCAATAGCCTCGAATCCGGGATTACCGGTAAGCCTTGCCAGCCGGATAAGATTGAGAGCTGCAATCGAGTTCCCCGAAGGTATGGCCCCGTCATAGAGGTCCTTTTTCCGTATAAGCAGTTCTTCCTGTCTGTCCGATGTAAAAAAGAAACCGCCTGCATCATTATCTTGGAAATGTTCTGTCATGTATGTGTTCAAACTGATGGCGGCCTCGAGATATTTAGCATCGAAAGTCGTTTCATAAAGTTCGATGAGCCCCCATATGAAAAAGGTATAGTCGTCAAGGAATCCAGGGATTGCGGCCTGTCCGTCGCAGTACCGGTGGAAAAGCCCGCCGTCATCTGTGCGCATCTTGCTGAGAATAAAATCTGCCGCCTTTTCTGCATATTCAGCATAAGCCGGGTTATCAAAAGCCGAGGAGCCTTTTGCGAGAGCGGCAATCATAAGACCGTTTAAGTCTGTCAGGATCTTTTCGTCTCGTTGCGGGCGGGTTCTCTTCTCGCGGGCGGCAAACAAAAATTTTCTTAAAGCCTCGATGGTTTCTCTGAGCTCTTTTTCATCTATACCCGTTTCACCGGAAAGTTCCGGTATCGATTTTTTCAAATATAAAATATTCGTGCAGCCTGATTGTTGTGAGCCTCTTTCGGTATAGTTGCCGCCGGGTTCAATTCCATAGGCCTTAATCCAGAGTGCAGCTTCCTTCTTGTTCAGAGCTTCCCTGATCTCTGTTTCGCTCCAGAGATAGAACTTTCCTTCGGCACCTTCACTGTCGGCATCTTCCGCTGAGAAAAAGGCGCCTGTATCCGAAAGCATATCTCTAAGGACATAGGTGAATATATCATTGGCGATACCTGCAAAAATGGACTTATCTGAGGCAAGAAATGTTTCCGTTGAGGCAATAGCGATCAGGGCCTGATCATAAAGCATCTTTTCAAAATGCGGAACAAACCACTTTTCATCTGTTGAATAGCGGTGAAAACCGGACCCGACATGGTCATGAATTCCGCCCTGAAACATGGCTGTTAATGTGTTTTCAACCATATCCAGTGCGTGAGGTTTCTTGAATCGCTTGTAGTATCTTAAAAGAAAAGTGAGCTGGTGCGGGGTGGGGAACTTGGGGGCAGGACTGAAGCCCCCATACTTCGTGTCATACCTTGCATCAAGCTCGCCATAGGCCTTGTGCAGGGTCTCTGTCCCCGGGGTTTTCCCTGATGACGTATTCGTTTCATGCCTGAGCCAGTTTGTGATTTTGTCTGCCGACTCAAGGATGCCGTCGCGTTCGTTTTTCCAGAGGCTCTCGATCTTATCAATCAGATCGTTCATTCCCGGAATACCGTGGGCGGTTTTCCTCGGGAAATATGTGCCGGCGAAGAAGGGTTTCTTATCGGGTGTCATAATAACTGTTAAGGGCCACCCGCCGCTTCCTGTAAGCGCCTGGCAAACGCTCATGTAAATGCCGTCGATGTCGGGCCTTTCTTCCCTGTCGACCTTTATGTTTACGAAAACATCATTCATCCTTTTTGCCGTACCGTCATCTTCGAAAGATTCGTGAGCCATGACGTGACACCAGTGGCAGGTAGAATAACCTATTGAAAGGAAAATGGGCTTGTCTTTGTTCCTGGCTTTTGTGAAGGCCTCCTCACCCCAGGGATACCAGTCCACGGGATTCTGCGCATGCTGCAGTAGGTAAGGGCTCTTCTCTTTTGAAAGACTGTTCATAAGTTTATTTCCCAATATGTATCGTAAATTCAATAAGGTCATGTTTCCTGATTGTCAAATAACAGTGGCGTGAATTTGGTCAGCAAAAATCTTTCAGGTATTTTGAACCGGAAAATAAGGATTGCCCTGATTCAAATACCTTTAACATAATGTGATGATAAATAAATGAGGATATTGTCATTTAAGTGTTACAGCAAATTCCATCGCCAAGCGGAGGGTTAAATGGTGCAGACATCGAATAATAAACAGACAGAAATGAATGAACGCCGGGAAAATTCAAGAAGGAAGATCTCCATTCCCCTTAGTTACAGGAGCCAGATGAATGGTGATCATATGGGCCGGGTGCAGGACATAAGCAATGGCGGAATGTTATTTGAATCCAGCGTAAAACATAAAATAGGCGAAAAAATTCAGGCTGACCTTGATCTGGAGGTTTACGGCAAGGTTGTATGGGTACGTGGAAATGTCGTACATGTTTCTGATAAGGGAATCGGCATCAGGTTCACAAATTATGACAGGGTAGGTATTGATGAGATCCTGGACATATCAGAAGCGAAATCAGATCATATGAAGCATATGACTGCCCAGAATCTTGTCAATGTATTTGCTGGTGAAAGCCAGACTTATGTCCGTTATCTTTATTTCTCCTCTCAGGCGGTTAAGGAAAAATATCATAACACTGCCAGATTGTTCCGGGCCATCGCGCATGCCGAATATGTCCATGCCATGAATTATTACAGGGAACTCAGCCGGCTCAAAGGAGGATTTTCATCCAACTGTATTCCGGTTTTCGGTCCGGGTGACACAAAGAAGAATCTACATAGTGCATTAATGGATAAAACCCATGAAATAGATGATATGTATCCTGCATATATTCAGATTGCCAGGCTTCAGGATGAAAAAGGGATTATGCGCAGGTTTGAATACTCTTATAACGGCGATAAAGAGCATAAAAGACTCTTTGAAAAGGCGATCAGGGCCATTGAGAAAGAAAGAGATGTCGAACTGGGGCAGATCGTCGTCTGTAATGTCTGCGGTTTTACAATTGAAGGGGAAATCCCTGACAAGTGTCCTCTGTGTAATGCGGAGAAGGTAAGATATTCTGTTTTCAATAAGTCCCGTCAGTAATCAGGAAAGCATATTCTGATACATTAAAGCTGTGGGGACAGGAGGATAATGTGAAAGTCCTGGTAATTTTCTATTCGATGTACGGTCATATCTATCGGATGGCAAAGGCTGTCATGGAAGGCGTTTTTGAAGTGGAGGGAGCAGGAGCGGAACTGAGGCGAGTTCCTGAAACTCTCAGCGATGAAATACTCAAGAAAATGGGAGCGATTGACGCCCGGAAAATGTTTGCCGATGTTCCTCTGTGCGGTATGGAAGAGCTCGCCGGGGCCGATGCTATAATATTCGGTGCTCCAACACGTTTCGGGAATATGTGCGGTCAGATGAGACAGTTCCTGGATGCAACCGGCGGACTTTGGGCAAAGCGATCTCTTGTAGGGAAGGTGGGGAGTGTTTTTACCGGTTCCGGCACCCAGCATGGCGGGCAGGAATCGACGATTCTGAGTTTTCATACCACATTGCTGCATCACGGCATGATCATTGTCGGGCTGCCGTATGCCTTTGAAGGACAATCCCGCATTGATGAGATTACCGGCTGTTCTCCATATGGCGCATCCACTATTGCAGGCCCTTCGGGTGAGCGTTCGCCGAGTGCGAATGAACTTGATGGCGCAAGGTATCAGGGAAGGCATGTGGCAATGATCGCCAGAAAGCTTTTCAGCTAGCATGCATTACCGGAGCATGACCATAAGAGCAAAGAAGGGTTTGCTGCACTCTCGATTTTTGGCAGAAGATCAGGGACAGGAAAGATAAGACAGGTGTTTATATGTGAAAGTACAGCCCCGAACCTGAAGATCATCAGTGCACATAATATCGCAAGGACTGTATTTTTTCAGTATCCAGAAAATGGAAGCTGTTCATGGACATGTTGAGCCTAAGGAGAACAGGCGTCTTCAAGCTGACTTTCTGAAGGTAGCTCAACAGGTCCAGCCATAACGAACCGGTCCGGACATCATGCTATTCCATAAAAGTGAAATGGGATACTCAGGTTATGATTTTGTCTGCGATAAATATTCACGAATGAAGGATCTTAATTCCGCTGTAAAAGTTTCAGTAGTTATTTTATAAATATCCGTGAAATATTTCTGCCGCATTATGATTACCTGGATACCTCCAATGATCTGAGCCCAGAGGATCAGATTCAGCTGCTTCGGATCGAGGCTTGTTTTGATGGAGCCGTCTGCGATACCGATCTTTATTGATTCTATCAACAAGTCGGTCATTTCATCGATCATCTTCTGGCATTTGGCAATGAAGTCGCCCTGTTGTCCCTTGGGAGGTTTTTTGTGGTAAACATAATACTTCTTCTCAAAGCGCAGGTTGAGGTCGAAATACTTGGGGTTTCTCAGAGAGAAAATAAAAAACTGCTCTCCTATCGCAAGGACCTTGTCAATCCCCGTTCCGCTCTCATCATATGCTTTTTTGCAGGCTGAGAGCATTGTTATCAAGCCATTCAGAAGGACAGCGGCGAAAATTTCCTCTTTGTCCCGGAAATAGGAATACAGGTTCTGAACCGTATAGCCGGATGCCTTTGCTATCTCTTCCATTGGTATATTGTCGATGTCGTTTTTACTGAAAAGCTTGATAGCCTTTTCGACAATCCGTCCGCGCCGCTGTTCAGCGGCCCATTCTTTTCTTTCAAGACGGTTTGCGGCTTTATTCATAAGAACTGACCTCGATATCCATTTGTAACGATCTTCTCAGTTAATGGACTTGAAGTCAATATAGTTTTAACCTATAAAAAAATATTTGAATCAATTAAAAAATAATTGTATACATTAAAATCAAGTAATTTTATTTCATATTGATGATTGTCCTTCAACGTTCCTGATCAGGTTGAGACGGTAAAGGCTTTGAGAGATGCAGCAAAAAGGTAATAGATGCACATTAAAGAAATCATAAAGGAGGATGAATTTTATGTCAGGTTCGAACGCACAGAAAATCTTGGAGAGCATATATGAACGCTATTCACAGAGAACAAGGAAATCGGCAGAACTGCATGCCGAAGCAGTCAGGCATATGCCAGGCGGCCATACCAGGGATGCCGTAAATTACAAGCCCTATCCCGCTTTCATCGAACACGGCAAAGGCTGTCGTATCTATGATTATGACGGGAACGAATACATAGATTTCCTCAACAACTATACATCTCTCATCCATGGGCACTGCGACCCTGACATTATGGCTGCAGTCAGGGAACAGCTGGAAAAGGGGTCATCCCTATGCTCTCCATCGGTGCTTCAGATTGAGCATTCAAAAATGCTGTGCAGCCGCACACCGTTCATCGATATGGTCCGCTACACCAATTCCGGCACCGAAGCCACGATGTTCGCCATACGGACTGCAAGGGCCGTGATGCAGAAGGACATGATCATAAAGATCGAGGGCTCTTATCACGGAACCCATGATGACGCAAAGGTGTCAATGATACCGGACTTCAATCCCGGTGACCTTCCGAAGCCCCATCTTGAAGGCTCGGGAATCCCGCAGAGCACTCTGCTTGATATCGTCATCGCGCCTTTCAACGATCTCGATGCAGCGGAAACGCTTATGAAAAGACACAAGGAAAAGCTTGCCGGCCTCATCGTAGAGCCATACCTTGCGAGCATGGGGACAGTTGTCCCGAAGGAAGGCTATTTAAAAGGGCTGAGGGACCTCTGCGACAGGTACGGTATCATGCTCATATTCGACGAAGTCCAGTCATTCCGGGCAAGCATAGGGGGGATGCAGGTGCGCGAAAACGTGCGGCCCGACATCAGTGCCGTCGGCAAACTAATCGGCGGAGGCTATCCGGTCGGGGCGTTCGGTGGCAGTCGCGAGATAATGGAACGCTTTTCGCTTGACATGCTTGACCCGAAATCGATCTCCCATTCTGGCACTTTCAACGGTAACGAGATAACCATGGCCGCAGGCATTGCATCGATGAAAAAATTCGACCAGAAAGCTGTCGATAAAATCAATGATCTTGGCAAGAGGATGATGGAAGGGTTCAGCGGCGTCTTCAAGGAACTCGGACTAAAATGCCAGGCCACAGGCATAGGCTCGCAGTGCAATATAAACTACACGGACCAGAAAATCTCCAATGCCCTGGATTTTGTAATGGCCCTGTTCCCGTGCATGGAACTACAGAAACTCCTGCATCTGGAGCTCCTCAACAGGGGCATTTTCGCTGCGTGCCGCAATGAATTCGTCATCTCGACTCCCATGACGGAAAAGGAAGTGGACTCCTGCGTGGAGAAGGTTAAGGAAAGCTTCGAACTGTTGATGCCGTATATCAGGGAAAAGACGCCGCATCTTCTGTGAGCGAATAGTCAGCCGGAAGAGTACAGGCGAAACGTGAAATTATGACACGGCAGGATTGGAAGAAGCCATGATGAACGTTGAGAAGGGTGCTCTGTAAGGAGATATGATTAATATTGCACTCATGGAGGTTACCTTTGCTTAAAGAGACAAGCGGCATAGAAAATACTGTCGGGAATCTTCCGACACTCGACAGAGGAGCATTTATCAGCCGGCATCGACAACATACTCTCGTCGATAAGAATGCCGTTTTTTTCCGCACCGAGCTGGATTCGTTCCGCCAGGAGGGGTTCCTGCACGTATTGGCAGGCAGAATCCGGCAGACTGAAGTGAATGATGAGGTCAGGGAAAGCCTTGTGCAGGTGGAGGAGCTTCTCAATCAGGCAATTGCCCGCAGATTTACGCCGAATCCCCTTGATTGCAAAACTGCTGCCGAAAGCGTCGATCTGGAAATCGAACAGATTATGATGATCCAGTCGATCCTGCGTGAAGCACTTGAAAATGAGAAAATGACTTCTTCCGGCAGCCCTGGTGGAAACGGGGCGGGGAGCATATCTCTGCAACAGATTTACCTGGGTTTTATTCACTCGATGAACAGAATACTTCATGCAGAGCTGCCATATGTCGCACGCAAGAATGATGGCATATCTCTTGAGCACGGCACCGTATATCTTGAGAGCCAGGGATTGCGGATACACATCGGTCCATTGTCAAACAGGATAGGCCTTCATACGGCCTACGTAAACCCCGGTCAAAGTTTCGGACACATCCATAGTTCCAGGTTCGCCAGTAGGCCTAACTGGGAATATCACTTCGTCCTTCCCGGGCAGGAAGGCAGCCATGTGCTGGGGGATATCCGTTGTGAAATGGATTTTGCAAACGGGGATATTATCAGCGTGCCTCCAGATACGCCGCACGGAGGTTGCAACCATAGTACCGTGCCCCTGGAATTGCATTTCTGTGCAGGAGGAGATATCCCTTGGGATTATCCTCCGAAAGACCTTTCTCCATATGATGTGTCCTGTTCGGCGTATTCCAATAATATCGGAAAAGTTAACGGGCTTCCTCTTAAACCGGTACTTGAACAGCTCGATCCGGGATTCAATACAATTAACGACCCCAGGAAACTGGGGGGTTCCTACGGGGTCGAGTTTCAGGCGGTAGTTGCCGGGGGAAAGGGTATCGAGTGGAACAGCACGGGTGAACTGGTTCAGGTGTGGTCCGGGGATGGGGTCATGGAAGTGACAGGTACCACGATGAAGGTACGGCTTGGGCCGGGCGACAAGTGCGCACTGCTTCCCGGTGTATGTTACCGGATTGTTCCTTCAGGAAACTCCATGACCGTGCTCAAATTTTCCATGATTGATTTTTAGTGTGCGAATGTTGAAGGGCGTGAAAAGGCCAGGACTACCATAGAATCATGTGTAAGGGAGAATGCAACCCATGGTGAAAAAGAAAAAAGTTATAATTTGTGCGGCTCTCACTGGAGGGCCAACTACCAAGAACAATAATCCCAATGTCCCCTATACGCCCGAGGAGTATGCACAGGAGTGCCTTCATTGTTATCAGGAAGGGGCGAGCATAGTTCACCTGCATGCAAAGGACCCGGCATCCGGCTTTGCGACCATGGATGTTGAAGTCCACAGGAAGATCCTCGATGCAGTGCGTGCAAAAAGCCCGGAGCTCATCATCAACATCAGCACGGGATCAGCAATGGATACCCCGGAGGTGCGGATCAGACCTGTCGAAGTCTTAAGGCCCGAGATGTGCTCGTTCAATACCAATTCCATGAATTTCGCCTTCGTCGACTATAAAAAAGGCGAAGTGCTCCTCGAGTTCATATATCAGAATACATTCAAAGACCAGGTATATTGGGCTAAGAAAATGCTCGAGGCAAACAGCCGTCCCGAGTTCGAAATCTTCGATCCGGGTGGACTGAGCAACGTTCTTCTGCTGGACAAACAGAAAGGCCTTTTCAACCATCCCCTGAATTTCCAGTTCGTGTACGGCGTGGCTGGCGGGATGACCTTTGACCCCATGCTGCACCTCTCGCTCGTAAACATGCTCCCGGAAGGCTCGACCTTCAGTGTTTGCGGTGTCGGGCCGAACCAGATGCCTGCGGCGTTCATGAGCATTATCACGGGTGGACATGTGCGTGTGGGACTGGAAGATAATGTCCGCATGCCCGACAATTCTCTGGCCCGGGGGAGCTGGGATCAGGTGAGACTGGTGAAGGAGCTTGCGTGGATGGCCGGAAGAGAGATCACATCTCCCGAAGAGGCCCGTGTGATGCTCGGGATAAGGGGTTGACGATATGAAAGTCGCTGCTGGCTTGCTGACGATATTAAGTTTACGCAAATGATATCAGCAGTACGGGCACCTTGGAGCATCGCGTTTTTAAGAGAACCAATAATTATTTCAGTGCGACGCTGAAAAAGGAGGATCGTATGGTTATGAAGGATGTTACATCAACCGGTGGGAAGGTGCGATGGTCAATACCGAGTGTCCTGCTCGTTACCATCATTATTGCGTACTTTGACCGGATAAATGTCAGCCTGGCCCTTCCCAAGATAGCGGAAAGTTATGGATGGACCGCAGCCCAGACCGGACAGTATGGAGGAATGCTAATAAGCATATTTTATATTTCGTATGGGCTGGCAAATATTTTTATCAGTCCACTTGCTGAAAAATTCGGACCGCGTAAAAGCCTTTTAGGTCTGGTTACTATCTGGGCTATTTTTACGGCTCTCGGTGGAGTCGTGGGTCTGTTATTCGTGCCCTTCATTATTACACGAATCCTGCTCGGCCTGGGAGAAGGTACGCATTATCCGATGATGAACATGCTTACCAAGTCATGGTTTCCCATGAGCGAACGTTCCCGCGGTAACGCGATTTACACGGCCGGAATATTCATGTCTACTCTCCTGGGTCCGGTCCTGATGGTCCCGATGGTGGAACTGGTCGGCTGGCGGTGGATGTTCGTGATTCTTGGACTCCTTGGCATGACAGTATCTATTCCGCTTATATTCAGATTTATTTATAACACACCGCGCGATCATCCTCGTATCAGCGATGCGGAGATATCATACATTGAAAGCGGTATGGAGGAGGAAGAGGATGATGCCGAAAGCACCTTCTGGGCCAAAATAAGGCCCTTCATCAAGTCGGGTACTTTCTGGGTGGCTGTTATGTGCGGCTCCGCCAATAATGCTTTTGCTCATGGGATATTCAACTGGCTTCCGACATATTTTACCAAGGAGCGGGGACTCCCGTTTCACGACCTCTGGTATGCGGTATCACTTCCCATGGGTTTCAGCGTGCTTGGAATCCTTATATGGGCGTATCTGGGAGACAAGACAAATAAACGGGTCATCGTCTCCTGCATTGGGCCCTTTATCACAGCGGCCCTGGTCTTTGTCAGCATAAACATGCCCACACTCACCGGATTGATTGCGGTATTTGCGATTGCAAGCATCTTCGCGATGACCTATGCCGCAAACGAGTTTGCGATAGCACAGCACATCCTGCCGGGGAAAAGCGTCGCCACCGGAATCGGTGTTTATAACGGGCTTACAATGCTCATCGGGGGAGGGCTGGGACCGGTAATCCTGGGCAGCGTGGTATCAGCTACCAGCAGCTTCTATATGGGAATCGTCGCTCTGGCTATAGTGAGCTGTGTTGCGGGTATCATGATGCTGATACTATACCGGCTCGTCAAGTATTGATCGGCTCGACAGTAAAAATTGGAGAGATGATATGAAAGAAGCTGTGATTGCCGGATATCTTAGAACCGGGCTTTCAAAATCGAAGCCATCCGATCCATCGCGGGACTGGCTGGGAAATCTCAGGACCGATGAGATGCTGGAACGCCTGCTTCCCGAGCTTGTGAAGAGGACCGGCGTGAACCCCGAAGAGATCGATGACTTTATCGTTGGATCGGGATGGGGCGTTACGGAAAACTTCACTCTGGGAGGGCGGTGCCCGATTTTCATGGCGAATCTTCCGGAAAGAATCGCCGCGAAATTCGTCGACCAGGCTTGCGGCTCGTCAATGGCAGGCATACATATCGGGACCATGGAGATACAGACAGGAAATGCTGACATGGTAATGGTTGCCGGGATTGAACATCTGACGCGTGTACCCATGGGAATGGCTCTGTATGAAAAGGGCATAATCTCCCCCAACATGAGGCTTTTCACGGAAGAGCAGTACAAACACTGGGACATGTTCACCACCTTTAACATGGGACTGACTGCCGAGAAGCTGTTGGCTCAGTCAGAATTCAGCAGGGAGGATATGGATGCGTGGGGAGTGCGCTCACATAAGCTGGCATGTAAGGCTCAGGAGGACGGATTTTTCAGCGGGGAGATCATGCCGATTACTGCTCCGCAGGCTGACGGGACTGAACTGATCGTTGATAGGGATCAGGGAATACGTCAAAATGTGAACATTGAGGACCTCGCAAAATTGAAGCCGGCATACAAACCCGATGGTACCATAACAGCCGGTAACAGCTCCCCGCTCAATGCAGGGGCGTCCTCGATGATCCTCATGGAAAAGGACCTGGCTCTCAAAAAAGGCATAAGGCCGTTGGCGACAATAAGGTCGATCGGTTTCGCAGGCGTTGATCCGTCGATTATGGGAACAGGCCCTGTACCTGCCAGCAGAAAGGCCCTGAAAATGGCCGGCCTCGAGGTGAAGGACATCGATTACTGGGAAATCAACGAGGCTTTCAGCATCGTAGCGCTGAACGCAATCAGGGAACTGGGGATAAATCCCGAACTTGTGAACGTAATGGGCGGCGGCCTTGCGATAGGACATCCGATGGGTGTGAGCGGCGTAAGGATAACAGGCACGCTTGCGCGCATACTCAGCAGAAAGGAAGGCCGTTACGGCGTTGCCACGATGTGCTGCGGCGGAGGCCAGGGTGTTGCAACCGTTATCGAGCGTGAAGCCTGAAATGGATAAATCGGGGAGGGAGGGCTTATGAAGATTACGAAAGGGCGGATTATTATCGCAGTGCTCCTGGTCGTGTGTATAGGAATTGCAGTGTATGTAGCTGACCTTGTGCGCTTCCCCGGCACGATAAAAGATCCCGGCAATGAGTCGCAGATCGTGACAACTGGTACAAAATCTACCTTCCAGCGCGGGGTGGTGTATCGTTATCCGGGCATGCCCCCCATGCTGGAGGTAGCTGGCGATTACCATGAGATGGGACTGCAGTACGGGGTGCTGCTGCGAAAGGATCTGGTGAACGGCATGGATCCCATGTTGAAGATCCTGAAATGGAACGCCCAGGAAATGGGGGTGCCGCTTTTCGCCATGACCGCGCTGGTCAAGTTCAAAGCCCGGCAGATGGCCGCGAGACTGCCGCAGCAGTACCAGGACGAGATGCGGGGTGTTTCCAAAGGCTCCGGCATTCCCTATGACTCGATCATAAGCATCGGCCTGATGTATGACATAGGCATGGGGATGGACTGCACAGGAGTCCTGATGAGAGGCAAAGACGGCTCGATTATTCAGGGGCGGAACAATGATTCGGCAGGCTTCGGAGGCGAAGAGCTGGCGAAGATGACCATCGTTGTGCGGCACAGGGCCGACGGTAAGAACGCCGTCACGCACATGGACGTGCCTTATTTCTACATGGGTGTCGAGACGGGATACAACGACAAGGGGTTGAGCTTTGGCGAGGAAACACTTCATGTAAAGAAGCCGAACCCCAGCGGTTTTTCCCTGCCGTATCTTATTCGCATGGTGATGGAGGAGGCATCCTCGCTCGATGAGATATACCCGTTCTTCGACAAATACCGTACCATAGGCGGATACGGCACTGTCTGGGCTGACCTGAAGGCCGGAAGAGGTGCAGTGGTCGAACTGACGCCGACAGAATGGTCTAAAAACGAAATGAAGGAAACGCTACTGTGGAACTTCAACATCTTTTATGACCCCAAGCTGGCCGTTCAGCAGAAGCCCTCACGCAACATAGGCAACATAAGCTCGGACAGGGAGGCCATAGCTTCGCTGTACCCGAAAAAGCCCTGTTATACGATCGAGGATGCAATAAATTTCGTGCGTGCCCAGACCGGCCCTGACGGGACCGATTATTCATGGAGCGGCACGAAGTTTCCCGTGTGTAACTGGATGGCCTCGCAGATGATGATCTGGGACAGCAGGAGCGACGGGTTCTACATGGCGGTCGGGCCGTATTATGCCGCAAGGCAGAACATCTACCATTACTACAATGATTTCTCAAGGCAGCCGGAACTTTTCATGCCTGCTGTCCCGATAGCGCCGGTGGTGGAGAAAGCGGCCATAATAGAGAACCGCCTGATCAGCAAAGCGGACAAGCTTAAGGCTTTCATCGGGCTCGCAGGTGAATATAGCAATGATGCCAATGCACAATTCATTGTCGCATATAAATCCTTCAGGCTTTCAAAAATGGAGACCTTTGCAGACTATGCAAATAAAGCCTTCACAATGAACCCGGCAAATCCGGAATACCAGATCTATGCAGGAATTGCGGCCTACCGGAAAAAAGATATGAAGAAGGCTGCAGGCCTTCTTGAAACGGCTGCCGCAAGGTACCCGGAGCTGGACCTTTACAGGCTTACTGTACTTAAAAGGGCATACAAAGGGAGCGACCCTCAAAAGTCGGCGCAGTATGCCTCGCAGGTTCAGTCCCTGCTTGAGAGGCATGGTGCCGCAGAATATTATAATAAGACGATCGTTCCTCTAATCGATGCCCTCGATAAGGGCAAATGAGAATACCGGTTTAGAATCTGCGAAAGAGGTATACATGGGTGAAGATATATTCAGAGATCTGCAGCAAAGGCTGAATTTGTATTTGATTGGATACCCGGCGACAGCGTCCGGCATCGAGATAAAGATCCTGAAAAAGCTTTTCACCGAGGATGATGCCGGGATGTTCCTTGCCCTTTCCCACAGGCTCGAGGAACTCTCATCACTGGCAGAACGTCTCAGCATGCCTCAAGAAGAGCTGAAAGAGAAGCTTGAAGACATGGTAAACCGGGGACTCCTTTTCAGACAGCGAAAAGGCGGGACCGTCAGATATGCAGCGATCCCGTTCATGATGGGCATCCTTGAGTTTCAGGTCAAAAAGCTCAGCCGGGAAATGAGCGAAATGTTCGAACAGTATTTCGAGGAGGCATTCCACAAGGCAATTTCCGGCACCGAAGGCCTTTTGATGCGCACGGTGCCAGTTGAGGAGTCCATTGTGCTTCAGCACAGTGTCGCGGCATATGAAGATGCGATTGAGCTGCTTAAGCGCGCTGACATAATCGCAGTTGCTGACTGCATATGCAGGACTGAAAAAATGAAGCTTGACAAAGCCTGCGGCAAGCCGCTTGAAGCATGCTTCATCTTCGGGTCACTAGCCCGATATTATATAGAGAACAATCTTGGCAGGCAATTGGATCTGGGCGAAGCAATAAGCATCCTCAGGGCTGCGCAGGATTCCGGTCTTGTGACACAGCCTGCGACAACGAGGAATCCTTCAGGTATATGCAACTGCTGTGGTGACTGCTGCGGCGTCCTCAAATCAGTAAAGAAGCACCCGAGGCCTGCAGAGATAGTATTTTCCAATTACCAGGCGAGGGTAGATGCAGCAGAGTGTACAGGCTGCGGGATCTGCCTTGACAGATGCCAGATGGAGGCCGTCTATCTTGATGATTCAGGAATTGCAGATATAGACCTTGACAGGTGCATAGGGTGCGGTCTCTGCGTCACAACTTGCCCTGTTAAGGCCAGCAGCCTTTTTACAAAGCCGCCTGACAAATACAGGGTGCCGCCTGAAAACAGCGCAGTCATGATGATGGAGCTGGCAAGAAAAAGAGGAATCATTGAGCCTTAAGGGACTTGTGAACGAATTTTAAATCAACGGCTTTGATTGAAAAATTGACAAAAATGGTTGTTGAAAAAACTATTAAGTCAAACAGGAGGGATTGAATGGATAATAAAAAGGTCATAATAACCGCCGCCCTTTCGGGTTCCGCAACGTTCAAGAACCAGAGCCCCGCGATTCCATACAGCCCGGCTGAATTTGCCGAAGAGGCGGCCAGATGCTTCAAGGCCGGTGCCCGCATGCTGCATATCCATGCCCGGGATGAGGAGACAGGATTCCCTGCTTCCGAGATTGAAAAGGTTCGAGCTGTGGTTGATGCTATAAGGCAGAGGACGCCTGAAATGATAATAAACATTACCTCTTCGGTGGGGGCGAACCCTGAAGAGCGTCTGGCGCCGATCATCGAGCTAAAGCCGGAAGTAGCCTCCTTGAATACGAACACGATGAACTTCAGCATCATCAACAGGAAAACAGGGCAGATCTTCTTTGACATGGTTTTCACAAACACCTTCACGATGCTGCAGGATTTCGGGAGGACCATGGAGGAGCTGGGGGTCAGGCCCGAGATGGAGATTTACGATATGGGCGGGCTCGACAACTGGCTTCTCATTCAGAAGCAGGGGATATTCAAACCCCCCTTCAATTTCAATTTCGTCTGGGGTGTGGCGGGCGGACAGAAGATGCGCCCCGAGACTTTTGCCGCGCTTGTTCATGCGCTGCCGCCAGAGTCGAACTTCACGTCGTGCGGGGTTGGCAACGAGGAATTTCCGGCAATCATGCAGTCATGCATAATGGGCGGCCATATGAGGGTGGGTCTTGAGGACAACATCAGGCTTCCAAACGGCGATATGGCAAAGGGGAGTTATGAACTTGTGGAAGTGGCGGCACACATCGCAGAGCTTCTTGGCAGGGAACTCGCCACGCCTGAGGAAGCAAGGAAGATAATGGGTGTGTAAGTCCAAATGCCCGAAAATTTTATCTTCCTGATAAATCAATCAGTTTCAAAAAATTAGTACAGATTTTTTAGGTTGAGCTATCTGATCAGATTGAATTCAGTGCAGTATTTTTTATTTCTGTGACTTATCCTCACCTTCATGGCAGTTCGATTCTTTTGCGTGTGTATTATTGATTCCGAGTATTTTCATCGTCTCGCGCATGAAAGCCGGCAAATCGGATGGACCCCTTGAAGTGATGAGGTTTCCGTCAACGACAACATCCTGGTCTTCGTATATGGCGCCTGCATTTTTCAGCTCTTTTGCAACTGATATATAGCTTGTGGCACGCCTGCCTTTGAGAAGATCGGCGCTTATAAGAATCTGCGGCCCATGGCATATGGCCCCGACCGGTTTGTTGTGCGTGAAAAAGCTGCGGGAAATTTCCTTTGCCCTGGCCTCATTCCTTATTGTCTGCGGTGCTTTCCCTCCCGGCAGGACCAGCATGGAATATTCATCAGGATTTACATCTTCAAGCGACATATCCACAGCCACTTTGTAGTCATGTATGCCTGTTATGGTTCTTTTGTTCAATGATGCTATATCAACTTCAATACCCGCTTCCTTAAGGCGATAGTATGGAACGAGCAGTTCCAGGTCTTCGAAATTGTCGAAACTTATGATTAAAGCTTTCATTTTTATATAATCTGCCGGGGGTCAGTACTTTGTAATCAGGGATTACCTTATTTGCCGGTTCAAAAAACCTGATAAGGAATTAATAATGGAATTTCTTTTTAGCGCCTTGAATTAAACCGTTACGATATTATTTATATATAATGAGGGCAATATGGATACAATCGTACCGGAAATCAAAGAAGGAGCTCTGTCGGTAACCCTGGAATGTTTCTATAAGTTAATATCGATTGCTGATGATGTAGTGTGGATAATGTCCCTGGACGGTAACCAGCTTTACTATATAAATCCATCTTTCGAGCACCTCTATGGAAAAACAGTATTTGATTTCAAAGAAAATCCCAGCCTCTGGATTGACATTGTATATCCCGAAGATAAACAGATTGCAGTAGACAGTCTTAACGAACTTTTCATATCCGGTTATTCGCAGAAGGAATACCGGATAGTTGTTTCTGACGGTTCGATAGCATGGCTTCATGACAAAAAGCACATTATACGGGACAGCCAGGGGAAAACAATACAGATCGGGTGCATCGCCCGTGACATTACCGAGTACAAGAAGACTCTGGAAAAACTTCATGAATATAAAAGTGATCTACAGGCATTAACACAGCAACTTTCTTTAACTGAAGAAAATGAAAGAAGGCGCATTGCCATGGAACTCCATGACCATGTTATTCAGAATCTCGCATACTGCAAGATCAGACTTGATGAACTTAATAAAGTTACTTCAGCTGCAAAGCCAGAGAATACCGTCAATGAACTGAAGGAAATCATTTCCGGGACAATTCAGAGCATAAGGACATTGACCTTTGAATTAAGCCCTCCGGTCTTATATGAACTCGGGCTTGAACCGGCAATAGCATGGCTCGGAGAAAATATCTTATTAAAGAGGGGTATCCTGTTCAGGATTGAGAGTGACAGCTTTGAAGATAAACTGACCCAGAAAATGAGGATTCTCCTTTTTCAGATAATTCGAGAACTATTAAACAATTCAGCCAAACATTCGAAAGCCAGAGAAACAGTCGTGTCGATAAGAAAGAAAAGCAACCATATTCTCATAGGTATCAAGGATGACGGCATTGGTTTTGATGTTGATGAGGCAATCAGGAGAAAATCTCAGAACTTCGGATTTTTCAGTATCCAGGAACGCCTGAACAATATCGGCGGATTTTTTGATATAAAGTCAGGCCCAGGGCAAGGGACAGTTGTGAGCATCCTTGTTCCAGTCAACAAGTAGGGGTACGGGAAGGTGAAAACAAAATTATTGCTTGCTGACGATCATAAAATAATGCGGGAAGGGCTTAAATCGATTCTTGAAAAAAATCTTGATATATTTGTTGCAGGCGAAGCAGGAAACGGAATTGAAGCAGTAGACCTGGCGAAAAAGATCCATCCTGACATCATCATTATGGATATCAATATGCCTGACCTGAACGGGATTGAAGCAACATCCAGAATAATAAGCGAAATGCCGGGGTCCAGAGTTCTTGCGCTGTCAATGTATGCGGACAGAGGCTTTCTTATTAAAATGCTTAAGGCTGGTGCAAAAGGTTATCTGCTGAAAGATTGCGCTTCCGATGAACTTGTAAATGCAATCAAGGTAATACTTAAAAACCGTATATACATAAGCCATTCTCTTGTAGATGACATGGTAAGGGATTATATTCAGCTTGCAGATTCTGTTGACTTGTCAGCTTTTTCCATACTGACGCCAAGGGAACGGGATGTTCTGCAAAAGCTCTCGGAAGGCAGATCAACAAAGGAGATAGCATTTGACCTTAACCTCAGCATCAAAACAATCGAAACCTTCCGCTTGAAGATTCAGGAAAAAATAGGCCTCAGAAGCATCGCCGAATTGACAAAATATGCAGTAAGGGAAGGGATTACATCGCTTTGATCCGGAAAAGAAATTTTTTATGCAGTTTAAAAAAATTATCCATCCTGTCTCAGGATTGTATTCCTGGGACAGGATGCTGTCAAAGGATCAATCTTTGTCGTATTCACCCGGAGATACTGAATCTTCAGGAACCTCAGATTCAATTGACCGGTTGATACCGCGGGAAAGAATTGCAGCGATTGCGAACAGTATGGCCATTGCTATGAACATGATGAGTATGATTGTGGTCAGCCATTTCTGTCCTTCCTTTTCTATCTTCTTTTGAGAAAGAAGGGCCTGTTCGTGGAATTTGTCTACATCGACCCCCATACCTACCCAGCCAAATCCTGCCGGTTTCGGGAATTCCTGAGAGAAGAAGGGAACCGGTGCATAAGCTACTACCTTCGTGCTGCCTTCAAAGGTGTAGGTCTTTATCCCGGATTTCCCGGTTGCAGCCTCTTTTTCTATTTCGGGAAGCATGGGTTCGATTCCGCCGAGGTCTTTAAAATTGATTACCTCTTCACCTTTCTTTTTCATTTCCTGATAGTTTGAAGAGTTCAGTTGCGGAACTCTTGTACCATCCTTGTAAAGTCCGGCAATGAAATAATCGTTCGGATGAGCGATAACAAAGCCTCTGTTGTCAACCAGATAAGCGTAGTTACCCGAAGTTGCATCGGCT
>CAZEMO010000037.1:0-17725 GCA_964513375.1 uncultured Bacteriovoracaceae bacterium
GCGCGGGGAGAGAGGAGGGGATCCCTTCGCGTATTCCGACGGGCAGGGTTTCAATCCACGCGCCCGCGCGGGGCGCGACTGTATATAATGTAACTTATCGAAATCCCATTTAAAATCTTGAAAATTTTGCGAACCGCCATCTTAACCGTATAAATCATCTATATCTTTTCAAAGAACACCATTAATTTTCCTTAGAATTCAATATATTAACTTGCCCGCGAACATACCCGGGAAACACTGCCAGCTTCATGTCCGCAGCAGCTTTGGTAACACCTTTTCCATCAACAAATACTTTCATGAACACATCTTTTCTACTGTTTACTGTCTCCTTACTACTATCTCCTGACTCCTTACTGCCGTCTCCTGCTTTTAAATAATCAGTGGCCCTTCCTGGTCGATTGTCTTCTTCGCGCCGACATGCTCAACCTTCCTTCTCCAGTTTGATCCCAGATAATAAAATCTCAGGCTGTCGGTTTCCTGTTCGATCTCATCTATGAGCTTCCTTTTTATTGATACCCATTGTGCGGGATCGACGATGCACTCGAATACCGAGAACTGCACCCTTTGCCCGTAATCCTCGCACAGTTTCGCAACCCTTCTTAATCTGCTCTGACCGCCCTCACTGGTTACAGCCACATCATAACTGATTATGACAAACACCTTATACCTCCCCTATTTCCAGATGAACGGCGGATAGCCGTCAAGATCACCCCTCAGGTATCTTGCGAGCAGCATCGCCTGAACATGAAAGAGCAGCCCGATCTGAATTTTTTCGTCGATAAACGGATGCAATATCTCTTCCCTCTTCCTCTCCTGATAAGCGACAAGGACAGTTTTCCTTGTCTCGTCACTCATGAGCACCGCACCGTTTTCCATCCTGCTGAAACCTTTCGCCTGAACCTGCTTTAAGTTTATCAGTGACAGTGAAAGCCTGTCGGCAATGAATGGCCTGAATTCTTCCATCATATCAAGCGCAAGCCCCGCCCTTCCCGGCCGGTCGCTGTGAAGGAATCCGACGGCAGGGTCAAGCCCCACGCATTCGAGTGCTGAACGGACATCATGCATCAACAGGGTATATATGAACGAGAGCAGGCAGTTTACATTATCCAGCGGCGGCCTCCGGTTTCTGTCATGGAAAATGAAATCTTCCTTCTGAGTGGTTATCAGCTGATTGAAGACACTGAAATAATTCCTTGCGGCATCCCCTTCCATGCCGCGAACAATATCAAGTTCGGCGCTCAATTCAAGCCTGCCGATATAATTACCCATAAGCTTTGAGACCGATGCGACCTGTTCGACATCGATCTTCTCATTATGGTCCCTCATGGATCGCTGCAAAACTGTCCGGCAATTTGCAATCTTTCCGGTGAGCATGGCCCTGGCCACATTTGCGCTGAATTGTTCATCATCCGCTTTCCTGTATTGCTCGCGGCGAAGCAGGACATTTCCGGAAACCCGCCCCTGGACACGCGCAAGAAAACGTCCATATTCGGTCAGAAAACTCAAGCCGACTCCATTCTCTGCACAAAACCCCATAAGAAAAGGGCTGCACATGACATTTCCGAAACAGACTATACCGCCAAGCGTATGTACAGGAACGCGAAGCTTGACTTCCTTTTCAATGCTTACAGAAACAGTCTCCCCATCCTTTGAAAGGTATGCCCCTTGAGTGGTTACATACAGTGTATTGAGAAGTTTCTTCATTATTCATCCACCATTCTTTTCAGATAACTGCTGACAGTCCGGCGCTTCTGGATAGTTCTTGGCATGCATTGTTCAAGAAGCGAACAGCTTTCACAACGGCCGGAATAAACTGGCGGCGGCGTGCAGCCATCATCGAGAAGTTCATGCACCGCCTTTGCGATACTTTCTGTCTCGGCCCTTAGCGCTTCATCGAAGATCACATCATGCCTGTGCCGTGTCTTGCCGTAAAACAGGGCGCCTTCAGGAACGGCTGTTTCCAGCATTTCTTCCAGGCATAAAGCCTGTGCGCAAAGCTGAATACGGTCGCTGTCGTCCGGTTTTGGCTTGCCGTGCTTATATTCGACAGGATACGGCAGCCAGTTTCCTTCAAGTTGTCTGTGAAATTCCACAACATCAGCCTTGCCGGAGAGGCCCAGTCTGAGTGAGCGTATCGGCAGGCCACGCTCGATCCTGACATCGCCTCTTTTTTCAGAGCCTTCCTCGTGCGCCCGCTCGTGCATAAGCCTGCCTTCGGCGGTCAGTATATTCTCGCTCCACACCTGCTCGATGTGAATAAGTGCACACTGGCGCGGACAGAATATGTAATGCTGAAGCGCCGAAAGCTGGATCAGGTCGTCTTCGTCATAAGGCATTGTTTTAATAAGTCCTATAGGTCCAATAAGACCTATTCTTTCTGCTTTTTTCTTGCCTGCGACCTCACGCGATAAAGCCTCTCTGTGAAACCGCCCTCTTCCAGAAAAGCCTTTTCAAGCGAGCGAAGCTGTTGGTCAAGAAGGTAATTGGCCTGGTGGATGATGCAGATTGCGGTATTCGCTGCAACTTCAGAGCTTTGATTTTCAAAAAGGTTTTGATAGGTCTTATAAGTCCTATCAGACTTATAACAAAGCCTTCTCACTTCCCGCGCTTGCGGGTGCTCTTTTTCCCAGAGCGCCAACCCCTTCTGTCTCAAAAAATCCTGATAATCGAGCAGCAGCTCTTCAAGGCTGGCTCGGGCAACTCCCACCAGTTTAAGTTCAGTCTTCTTGGATGTGCCGGAAGCCATGCTGCCCTCGGCGATGTTCTGCTTGCCGCTTCGGGCAGCCTGCACCATCTGGTCATTCGTCCGCGAGCGTTTTTCAATGAACCTGTCACAAAACACGACAGTCGCGTCATACACAATCTCCGCCATCTGATAAGACTTAAGCTCCCTGTATCCCCCATGCGGCGGGATGAGATTATCAGCGGGCATGACTTAAAGTTTCTCCTCCAGTGTTATACCCTGTTCAAGTCCTGTTGAATCAACCTTTATAGAATAGTCTTTAAATGAACGAGCTGGGGAAATTTTATCCGTAATCCTTTCAACGGTAACCCGTTCAAAGAGTTTATGGGCTGGTGCATTTCCAAGCGTGCTTTCGTGTTTGAACACAACAAGCTTTCTTGCATTCATCTTGCCACGCGCAGCCGAGTGGTCATGGTCAAACATATTAGCAAGCGCTTCCCATAAAAGGTTCAGATCATCTTCTGAAAAGCCTGTCTGTTCGGCTAGTTTGGCTGAAATGTAGCCTTCAACACGATAAAGGGCATAAGGAACAATATGTTTGCGGCCCATTGTTCGGTTATCGCCTGACTGGGCTTCCGATTCTTTTTCTGTCGCCACTGCCATGCGGGTAATACTGACTTCAAGCGGAACAATGGATTCCATGCTGCGGGCAAAGTTTATCTGAACAGGGCCCCTGACCTGGCCGCAGTTGACACCGGTTGACATTACTGCGCCAAAAGCCCTCACATCGAAAAAGTTAGCGCACATCCACTGGCGGGCCTTTTCAACATCTTCGCCTGAGCCTTTTCTTTTCTTGCCGTCGCCTTTGTCATCCACGCCCACTGCTTGACGCGCCCTTTCATGAGTCTGGTTCAAAATAGCCTTTTCCCTGATATAAATCTCATAGGGCGACTGGTTGTTTTTCACGATCTCAACGAAGTTGCGGACCTTCCTTTTCAGGCAAACATCCGTAACCAGCCCGAAGCTTGTTTCAGGATCGATGCGCGGCATGTTGCCAGCATCCGGGTCACCGTTGGGATTGCCATTTTCCACATCAAATAAATACACAAATTCATAACGATTCTTTATAGGTTCTGACATGATTAGTTCTCCTTTTTGTCTTCTGATTTTGTAAAGAAAGCCTGGCGTTGATGGTAATAGCCGATTGCGAATACGCCCTGATCGTCAAGGCTCAAATGCGCGGGGAACTCCTGTATGCCTGAGATTATCTCTTCAATCATCTTATCCACTGCAAAACCGTAATCGGACTTTTGAATGTGATGCTGTCCGAGCCTGATCAGCTGTGGGAAAACGACTCTCGGCGTGGCCGATGCCGATCCGTAATATCGATCCATTATGGTCGATTTCGCCCCTGGGACTGCATCTTTCTGAGCTTTTTCTAGCACGGCGAACAGGCGGCCTAATCTATAAGCCACGTTTTTCGATTCCTTGTCCAATGACATACTTACCTCCAATGGGATTTGATTTATTCTAGCCTTTCTGACGAGGCACGCCTTGATAATGGCGACCCTCAGATAATTTATCGTTTGATCAGCCCTTATCCTGCCGATTACCGATGATATAAGGGTTTGCGGATAAGGCGCTTCGGTCAGGATTGAACGCATTACTGCACCTGAAAGAAGTGGACTAATGTTTTCCGTTTTTCTCTGCGCCGCCGTTTCAAGCAGAATTCTCCACATTCCCGGAAAATCAGGGTCTTTATCGGCATATTGTTTTACTATTGCCAGATCTCTGAAATGCTGCCCGAGCCTGTCGCTTATTTCGGCGACTGTGCAGACATGCCAGAAGCGCACGGACAATCTTGATGCATTTGGCGACAGACCGAGGATATAAAATTTCATGTCCTCATCTCCAATGCCTGGCGGACTTTTCCCATCCCGGACAGCTTCAAGGAAATCCCTGACATCCTTGATATCGCCTGCACTGTCTGCCGGGTTGAGTATGATCCCCATAAATCCTTCAATGGCTGATTCCCTTTCCGTCCAGAAGACTGTCGTGGCGTCGCCTATCTGAACTTTCTGGCGACTGTCGCCCCTTAGAAGATGGTTGAGTATCGTCGTATATGCAAAGGCCGCTTCCTCGCTAACAGGTGCGTTGAAATTCTGTGCTTTGCCGTAAGAGCAAAACGATGAAAGGTTAAATGATATTACCGCAGCCCCGGATGATTGAGCATCCTTGATGCCTTTTATTGCAGGATGAAGCCTTGAAATTGGCTTCTTCAAACCTTTTACAAGACACATGGATATGCTCTCGGAAGAATTTTCCGAACAATGTTTCAGCCATGCATCCGATATCGCCGGCCTCTCGTGAATAAATCCCATCTCTCCATCGAGCATGAAAACAAGATTGCTTCCGGCTATTTCATTCCAGTCGCTCAGATTTTCCGCTTGGGACGGATTCCAGTTATCAAGAAATAACAAAACCGCCTTCATGCCTTCATCATCAATGGAATCTCCAATTCGGTGAGTATGCGCCTTGAACTCCTCATGAGTTTCAAGTGTCCTATTTTTCTTATCTTTATTGTCAGCGCCAAAGACGTATCCTGAATTGTCCCAGATAAAATTCGGGGCAATGCCTACAGTTCTCTTTACAGGTTCGGGAACCACTAATTGTTTCGGGAATTTCTTGTTTTTCACAGTTTCCCTGAGATCAAGAATCTGAACAAGCTCGCCGCTTTTATTTATGACAATGGCGAAATGAATCTTCTGCCTGCTCATCCCCTGAACAGGAATTTCGGAATTCGGCTGGTTTTTAAGCCTTTCATAATATTCGTTAAGCGCCTGGAGTATCATGACTTCACCTCCGCTGAATTGAAAGGCGGGATTGCAATGACGCCATCCTTCATGATTGCGCGGAAGAATCCGGCCTCCATATTGTTTTTGAAATCGATGTCGTGCAACAGCCAGCCGAAATCTTTTTCTCCTGTAAAAGGCGTGGCCGGATTATCGCCTTCGAATATCTCGAAGTTCGCGCTGAATTCACGGCAGCCAAGATAAGGATGATGGAAATACTGGCCCTGCCTTGCGCGGCGCTCGAACATTTCCTTGTGCTTCGCCGGATTGTTGTCTTCCTCGCCGGTAAATTCAAAATGGGCTTCGATCACATAGGCCACATCCTTAAGCACCATTGCGGCGCGCTGCTGGCGGTCTTCCTCGATGAATGTTTCGACAGGAGATTTCCCATCCTTCATCGCCTTGTTGACAGAACCTATCGGCAGAACACTTCCAAGCTCGTTGCGGCGTATGTTGTCAAACCGGATTTCCTTGAGAACATGTATCCTGTCAACAACCCATCTGATTGAAGGCTTCCAGTAAATCGCCTCAAGAACGCCACGGGCGGCGGAAGGCGTCATGACATCATAGCTTACCCGTTCGACCTTCATTTCAGGCCTGGTAAAACAGGCATAATCGCCCCAGACTTTCAATTTTACACCATATGACATTTCACCCTCCTTCAATGATTTATGCGATAAGTCCTTCAATGGTTCTGAACGTGGGATCATCAATGAACAATCCGATATCATCACGGTAGATATCCGTATTCGCCAGAACATAGTATTGCCCGCCAATGGTTTCGATGCTTCCTGCATTTATAAGAGTAGCGAGCTGATTTTGATAAATCTGAACCGAGTATCTCTGAGCTTTTCTTAGAGACCTGGAAGGGAACTCGCTGAACTTGATTTCATTGATAATTCGGCGGGCTTCGTCGTTGTAGGGAATGATAACTGGGAAGGTTCTATCGTCAATGATTTTGAACTTTTCAGCAATTTTTCTGAACGGAAAATCGCCTGCTTTGCCGCCTTCGGCAATATCGGCAAGTATGCCTTCCTGATCAAGGCCGCTGCCTTTCAGCCAGTAAAGTGATCTGAAATAATCTTCAACTGCTTCGAGTGAAAGCGGATCTTCATGCCTTCTAAGAACAGGCTCCGCTGTCTGCGCCGACATTTTCATGTATCCAGGAGGCAATGACCCTTTCTGTGTAAACACAAAAACCTTACCTGCACCGTCTAAATTGCCTTCACGGTTGCATCTTCCTGCGGCCTGGGCGATTGAATCTATGCCCGACAGTGCACGAAATACGACAGGAAAGTCGATATCGACGCCCGCTTCAATGAGTGATGTGCATACAACACGACACGTCTCGCCCTTTGATAGCCTTTCCCTGATTCCACCTAGAACTTTTGTTCTGTGCGCAGGACACATGAGGGCGCTCAAATGAAATGCGCCATCATAGTTTTTGATTTTCTCAAAAATCTCTTTTGCGTGGTTTCTTTTATTGACGATGCATAACGCCTGTCTGCAATCCGAAAGCCTTTGGGTGATATCATCATCCGAAATTTCCGGCAGGATATTTGTTTGCACCCTCTTGAATGATTCATACAAAGAAACCGTGTCGGGAACGATCTCCCTTACATTTTCAAGGCCGTCGCTGAAGTCTTGTCTTTTCAGCAATGCCGGTTGCGTTGCCGTGCAAAGCACTGAGCTTACCTGATAATGAGCAGTCAATTCACGCAAGGCTTCAAGACAGGGCTTGAGCAAGTGGGCAGGCAGCATCTGCGCTTCATCAATTATGACAACGCTTCCTGCGATATTGTGAAGTTTGCGGCTTGCTGAAGTCCGGCATGCGAAGATTGACTCAAAGAACTGGACATTCGTTGTCACTACAAGCGGGGCATCCCAGTTTTCAGACGCCATCCGTGAGCGGAAATCTTCAATATCCGGTTCGAAATTGCTGTGGTGTTCAAGAACCGCATCATCACCAAGAATCCTCCTGAACACATCAGCATTCTGCTCGATGATGCTTGTGAACGGGATAACATAAATCACCCTTTTCATCCCGAATTTCAGGGCATGCTTCAGGGCAAAAGCCAGCGATGAAAGGGTCTTGCCGCCTCCGGTCGGAACGGTCAAAGAAAACAGACCGGGTTCAAGTTTAGCCGCCTTCAAGCAATGCTCCAGAATTTCCGCCCTTTTGATATTTATTTTTGACGAATCGGATTTCTTTTTTGTAAGCTCTTCAGTGAGACTGCTCCACAATTCTTCAAGCCCGGGATAACGTTCACGTAACGATGTCTTGTCAGGATTCATAAACGCTTCGGTGTCCAGAAAATCAGCATCAACAAGAGATGAAAACAGCATTCTTATAAACATCCAGAATTGGATGCATGCACGATTTTTATCGGTTGAAGGTGTAAATGGAAGAGCCGGTTTCAAATCATGTTCCTGTATGTCTTTCCGGCAAGCGCTGAAATCAGGGATAGACTTTTTGAGCCTTTGCTCAAGAGAGGATCGTTCATTATTTTTTCCGTCTGGAAGCCCGGTATGATGACCAGCGATGGCGTAGGCAATTATCTTTCCAGGCTGATTGAGATTCGCACATGAATGTTGAGCCCCGGCAGTCGAATGATCGACCTTTCCAGGAATCGATTCGCTGTTTTCATTATTATCGCATGAAGCAATCAACCTTTTTTGAAACTCCGAAGAGTATTTGCCCACATCATGCCACAGACCTGCAATATAGGCCCAATCTTTTGCATTAAAAATCTCCGCAAATTTCCCCGCAAGTTCAGCAACACCTTTTAGGTGATCTTCAAGACTCTGTTTTTCTTTATCTGATTCTCTTATATGCGCCCAATATTCCATTTAATAAATAAACCCATCCCTTTTATTTAAATATCGCCTCTCCAGAAAGATAAGGGTGAAAAATGCACAAAACAAATTTATTTCTTAAACTACCATTCTAATTTTACACTGATATTTTTATAAGTCATATATGTTTTATTAGTCCTATAACATTTTAGAAGCCACCCCATCTCGACAACCCTGTGACGCAGAATTTTTAAAATTGAATTAATTAATGTCTGAAAGGTTAAGTTGCTTGTTGAACTGTATTGCATTCTGATTCATTCTTGATTGTATTAAAGGAGGTATTTCCAATGGGATCACTGCCAAACATAATTCCTGTCTCGGACTTGAGGCAGAATGCTGCAAACATCCTTAAACAGGCGATTGAAAGCGATGAGCCTGTTTTCATCACCCAGAGGGGCAGAACCGCCGGTGTCATTCAAAGCCCCAAATTATATGCAAAAACAAAACATGACAGGCGACTGCTTGAGATGCTTTTAAAGGGTGAACAGGATATTGCTAAAGGCAAGCTCGTCGATATGGACGCTGTTTTCAAAAAAGCCGGAAATATAATAAAAATGAGATGACGGCTTAAGGAATAATCAGATTTTCGAAAAGATTCATCATTCGGGCGGTGTGTTTATTCCCTGTTTCATAAACATAAAGCGGGGGCTCGACAAAAAGTTCCCTGCCCGCTCCCTTGATCCCCTTAACCAGAAAGAGGCTTGCGCGGCTCCCAGGATGGGAGTGTATCATTATGATTTTCTTGGGTTCGATATGGTTTTTGCGCATTGTGCAAATCATGTCCGGCATGCGCCAGACAGGATATATCGCATAAAACCTCCCGCCGTCATTTATCATACGGCCTGCTGAGGAGAGCATCTGCTCCAGCGTGAGCTTTATCTCGTGCCTTGCCAGGGCCTTTTCTCCATGAGGGTTTATCCTGCCGCTTCCTACAGGCCTGTACGGAGGATTCACGACAACAGCATCAAAGCCCGCGCCCGCATAATCCTTAATATCGCCGCTGATGATTTCAATTTTTTTCTCAAGCCCGTTCATGGCGACCGTACGCCTGGACATCTCTGCGAGAGCTGGCTGTATCTCGATACCTGTCACATTTATCTTCTTCACCCCGGCCAGCAGTATTGAAACGACGCCAGAGCCGGAACCTATTTCCACAGCAGACGAGCCTTCTGGTTCATCGACAAATGCGGCAAGCAGGTATGAATCGATGGAAAAGCGGTATCCTTTTTTTTTCTGGATTATATAAAGACCGCCGGCTGTCAGTTTTCCGGCGGTCTCGTCGGGCAGGACTTCAGGGTTTTGCATCGATAAAGATGACTTCATCCAGCTTTTTATTATAAGAAAATATCTCGGCATCCGTGAAAAATCGCTTCAGTTCAATCCCGGCAGACTCGATGCTGTCCGATGCATGCACAAGGTTGGAGCGTATGCTCATGGACATGTCTCCGCGGATTGTCCCGGGAGAGGCCTCCCGTGCATTCGTAACCCCGCACATCGACCTTGTAATCCTTACCGAGTCGATGCCCTCTATGCATATGGCGATTACAGGGGCCGACATCATGAAATCGGTTATCCTCTGGAAATACGGCTTGTCCCTGAGGTGTGAATAGTGCTCTTCAAGCATGGGAAGATCGAGCTTGAGCATTTTCATGCCTGTTATCTTGAGGCCCTTGTCCTCGAACCTGGAAATTATCTTTCCTGTGAGGCCCCTTTCAATTGCATCAGGTTTAATCAGCAGCAGAGTCTTTTCCATCATGCCTCACTTGTATTCTTGACTTCCTTGTTAATGAGATATTTCGCAACAATGGATTCAAAAGGGATTTTCCCGGGCTTGTCCTTGCTGAGGCTGGCAAGCGACTCATAATCGCTCTTCCATACGATATCGCCGGGTGCGATAAAACAAAGGCTGCCCGGTTCATAGGTAAGGAAAAGTTTTCCGTTTTTAAAATAGTAATGCTCCTTGCTGACTATTACCGGATAAGGCTGCATAAGCGGCGGTATATCATTGGGTTTGAACCAGAGCTTGATCTCCCTTTCGGCATCTTCTTTGTTGGCGGAGGCATGTATGAGGTTGTCCATCCTGTCACTGATGATATTTCCTGCGGCATCTTTTATCGGCACTATGGTTCCCAGCGATCTTATGCATCCGGGCCTTTCGTCTCTTGCTATATGGGGGTTGGTGTTTCCCGCTATCTTCCTTATCTTGAGAATAGCATCCTCTCCCTGGTAAACAAATGCCATGACCCTTCTTTTCCACTGATCTTCAGGATAATGAATCTGTCCCGTGATATATTCAAGCAGCGAAGGGAAGAATGCCTTGCCCCTGTGCTCGGCATAATGCTCTTCCGCGAGCATTCTGTTGACGCTTACTATCTTTGTTGCGGCAAATCTCAGGCCCGTATGAAATTCCGAAAGCATTGACAGGATATAACCCGTCAGTGAATTTTTCATGGCATCAGGCTTTATGAGCACCAGTGTCTGTTCGAGGTCTTTAAGTGGCATGCAGCTCTCCTTGATTATTGGTTTTTATTACTTTTTCCCGCACTTATATGCAGAATGCATCTGATGTCAAGAAGCCATATCCTTATAAGCTAATAAGGCCTTTCAACTTCGCCGTTGGTTGAAACCCTGTCGCCCTGCCAGACACCGCGGTAAGGGACTGCAACGCCGTCTATGGGCATGAAGGCTATGCATAAAATCCTGAAGCCCATCTGGATATCAACATCGAAATGGCCCTGATGCTTCATACCGACTGTGAGTTTTCCCTGATAGTTCGGTGAAACAAACGCCGTCTCAAGAGGTATGCCGGAGCGTATCATGGTGGTGCGGGGCCTTATGTATGCAAAAAGCCAGGCAGGCAGATTTACCTGCTCGATCGTCTGAAACAGCAGGTAATCTCCGGGACTGATTTTAAACACACCGTCTGGTGAATCAATGATGTCCATCAGCTTTTCTATTTCAGGCGTGATTCTTGAGCCACGCATCAGGTTTGCCCCGCCTGCGGGTTTAAATATTGCACCGAGCCTCAAATCCAGCGTCGTGCCTTCGATGCCTTCAATCTGGTCCAGAGCGAGATTCTCAACAAGAGGTTTGAAAATCATTCTGCCGGTTTCATGGTCTTCAACCTCGACGCCGTTCTTCACCAGGTCAAGTATCCTGTCCGCACCAAGGACCATTACACCCTTCTCCTCGATGTATCGGGGTTCAGGAAATCCGCTGCGTATTCTGTCTTCTCCGCACTTATGACAAGCCTTTCGACCGTCGTATTGCTTAAGGCCAGCACTTCTTTCCAGTATTTGTCTCTTTCCGGGATGGGCGATTCATAGGCATGCTCGTAAACGACGCGGCTTATGCCGGACATGACGATGAGCTTTGCACAGGTAATGCAGGGCTCAAGCGTGCAGTAGATCGTGGCGCCTTCGAGCGAAACACCCTTCTTTGCGCCCAGTGCTATGGCATTGGCCTCGGCGTGTGCCGAGCGGCACATGTCGTATTTGGTTGCCTCGGGCCACTCGACCGACCTCCTGAAGCAGATCCCGTCGTCAACGCAGTGTCCCTGTCCGGGAAGCGCACCGTTGTAGCCTGTGGCAAGTATCTGCCTGTCCTTTACTATCACCGAGCCTGTAGGTCGCGAAACGCATGTCGAACGCGAAGCGGCAAGCTTCGCAAGCATCATGAAATATTCATCCCAGGTAGGTCTCTTCACTTCAGGTTCTCCTGAAAAGTATATTTTTCCCCGGAATTGTGATATGCAGGAAACATCGCTGGCTGCCGTTCCGGAATAGAATTTCAACAACTTTATCAGAACTGAATATCAAAGCAAGGTTTAGGTTTTATTTTCTTTGAAAAAATATTTTTTTATCCGGCTTGACCCAGGTCAAACCTGTCATGATTCTTTCATGTTACCAGATGGCAATAAAAATTAAGGAGTGAAAGATGACGAACTTATAAAAACACCTAAACCCGGAACCAGACTTCAGATGTAAAATATCAGACAAGGAGGAATATATGTTCTGTAACCAGTGTGAACAAACGGCAAAAGGGACCGGATGCAATATATCCGGAGTATGCGGGAAGAAGCCTGAAGTCTCAGCCCTCATGGACAACCTTATCTTCGGCCTTAAAGGTTTGTCGGTCTATGCAAACCTTTTGAGGCAGAAGACCGGCATCGTTGATGATCTGGTCAACAGGTACACAGTCGAAGCCCTGTTCAGCACGATAACGAACGTCAATTTCGATCCTGAAAGACTCGTTAAACTGCTGAAAGACTGCAAGACGCTGATAGTCTCCACAAAGGGTCTCTGTGATAATGAAGGCATAAAAGCCCCTCAGAATGAATTCACAACCTGGACCCCCGGCGATGACATGGCTGAGATGATCAGGAAGGGAAATGAACATGGGATCACCAGCTGGAATGCCGACCCTGACATCCTCTCGGCAATAGAGGTGCTGCTTTTTGGAATAAAGGGGATCGCAGCCTACACAGACCACGCGTTCATACTAGGAAAGAAGGATGATGCGATATTCGGATTCATACATAAGGCCCTGGCCGCAATGACGGATAATTCGCTGAGCCTTAATGACTATGTGGGGCTTATCCTTGAATGCGGGAAAGTAAACATAAGGGCCATGGAGATCCTCAATAGCGGCCATAAAGAGCATTTCGGAACGCCGGTTCCCACTCCGGTCAGCCTCGGAACAAAGGCCGGCAAGGCAATCCTTGTTTCGGGCCACGATATGCTTGATCTCGAATTCCTGCTCAAACAGACAGAAGGCAAAGGTATCTTCATATACACGCACGGCGAGATGCTTCCTGCACACGCATATCCGGAGCTGAAAAAATATCCCCACCTGGCTGGCAATTACGGCAGCGCATGGCAAAACCAGCAGAAGGAGTTTCCGGAGTTTCCCGGAGCTATCCTCATGACCACCAACTGCATCCAGAAACCGGCGGAAAGCTATATGAACAATATCTTCACTACAGGCCTCGTAGCATGGCCGGGCGTAAAGCACGTCACAAGGAATGATTTCTCAGCAGTGATAAACCGCGCCCTTGAACTTCCGGGATTTTCCGAACAGCAGGGCAGGGACATCATGGTCGGATTCGGCCATGACGCAGTTCTTGGAGTTGCAGATAAGGTCATAGAAGCGGTCAAGTCCGGCGGCATAAAGCACTTTTTCCTTATCGGCGGCTGCGACGGTGCTAAACCGGGACGCAACTACTATACGGAATTCGCAGAAAAGGTCCCTGAAGACTGTGTGATACTTACTCTCGCCTGCGGGAAATATCGCTTCAACAAGCTGGAATTCGGAGATATCGGAGGCATTCCCAGACTGCTCGACGTCGGCCAGTGCAATGACGCCTACTCTGCAGTGCAGATCGCAAGTGCCCTGGCAGGCGCTTTCAACTGCGGTCTTAACGACCTGCCACTTTCGTTCATCCTCTCGTGGTACGAACAGAAAGCCGTGGCGATACTGCTTTCGCTCTTTTATCTGGGTATAAAGAACATCAGACTCGGGCCGAGCCTCCCAGCCTTCGTTTCTCCGAATGTGCTTAATTTCCTGGTGGATAACTTCAATATAATGCCGGTTTCAACACCTGATGAGGATCTGAAAACAATCCTCGGAAAATAAAACAAAAAAATAGTGCGGCATTGCCGCACTATTTTTACCCGTAAGAATACTTAATTAAATGCTTACAAGTTTATGCAAAGAGTGAATCGATCATATCCTGGTATTTCTTAAGAACCTCGCGGCGTTTAAGCTTAAGGGTCGGAGTCAGCATGCCGTTTTCAACCGTGAATCCTTCCGAAAGCAGCAGCACCCTTTTCGGAAGCTCATAGCTTGCAAACGTCTTCTTGAGGTGATTGGTGATTTCATCTTCATACATTTTTATTACCTTGGGATCTTTGACGAATGCTTCTTTATCGACAGGCAGGCCCTTTTCCTGAGCAACCTTTTTCATAACAACGAAATCGGGGACGACAACGCATATGGTATAAGGTTTGTTAAGCCCGAATATCATTGCCTGTTCCACGCTTCCGAGCAGCTTTATTTCCTCTTCCATTGCAGAAGGATAAACGAATTTGCCGTTTTCAAGCTTGAACTGCTCTTTGATGCGGCCTGTGATATAAAGGAATCCTTCCTTGTCAACAAAGGCCCTGTCGCCTGTCCTCAACCCGCCGTCATCAGTCATGGTAGCTTTTGTCTCTTCGGGTTTGTTGTGATAGCCCTGCATGACATTAGGGCCGTAAATAATCAGCTCGCCGTCATTTGCATCTGCGTCCATACCTGTTTTGTCTATCACAAGCTTGACCTTGTCTATTGCCTTGCCGCAGCTGCCCACCTTATAATCGGCAGGTGTATTGACCGTTCCGGCAGGCGAGATCTCGGTCATTCCCCACGCCTCGTAAACTGGAGCACCTATATCGAACATGAACTGGGCGATGTTGGCGCTCAGCGCTGCGCTTGAACTGATTGAAAGTTCAAGGTTACCGCCGAAGAGCTCTCTTAATTTGCTGTATACGATCTTATCGACCAGTTTGATCTTAAGGGCGTTAATAAGGCTCGACTTTCCCTGCTTTGCCAGTTCGCGCTTCTTTTTGTTCTCTTCCGCACCCATATTGAACAGCTTCTGTGCAAGGCCGCCCTTGTCCCTTATCTTCTGCTGGATGCCGTCATATACCCTGTTGAATATTCTCGGCACAGCAACAAGCATTGACGGTTTAACAAGCTGAAGGTCTCCCACGATAGTCGCCGGGCTTTCAGCGAATCCGGTCGAGCCGCCAAGCATGAGAAGTGTATTGAGTTCCGCCGTCTGGCCGTATGAATGCGCCCATGGAAGGAACGAAAGAGTCCGTGTTTTGTCGCTCAGCATATGAAATGCCTTGCGAAGTGCATGGACCTGGCTGGTAAAATTACCGTGGGAAAGCAGAACTCCTTTCGGGTTCCCTGTTGTGCCTGAGGTGTATATCAGACCCGCAATATCTTCCGCAGTGGGTTTGAATGAGGGGACAATGTTTTTGAACCCGTTTTCCATAAGCTCCTGATAGCTTCCGGGACCCGTTTCATTGATTATGAATACATGCTTCAGAGTATCTATCTCATTTTTCCATGTAAGGGCCTTTTCATATATGTCCCTCTTGGAAACAAACAGCACTTTTACCTCGCTGTCCTTGATGATGTATTTCCACATGGAATCGAGTTCGGCCTCATACATCGGGACATACCTTGCGCCTACACCATAAGATCCATAGCAGCAGACAGCCCATTCAGTGCGGTTATTTGCAATGATGCCAACGGCATCTCCCTTCTTGATTCCGAGACCGGCAAGACCGCTCCTTATCCCGTCAACCATCCGGTTGAACTCAGAATAGGTTATCCATTCATACTGGCCGCTGCTGTTCTTGGTTCCGAATAACTTATTGTTCGGGTACTTCTTTACGCTTTCCTCGAGAACCTCAACCAAATTGTCAGGTTTATCCAGTTCGTACATTTTGTATCCTCCCGTATATTAAAGATTTTTATTTTCTTTGCTTTTATTCATGCAATCCTTTCTGGTACATAAACAATAATTGCATCAGAAACCGTTTACATAAATACCCATTCAAAACTATTCAAACAATAAGACTTTAATAAGAATAACATCTATTTCCAAAAAAGAAAGGGCTGAATCCTGTCATTGTTTTACCCTTCCTGAGCTTTTCAGCTTATCATATACATCGGGATAGAGTTTCTCCATGCAATCGGGACACAGACCGTGAGACATGTCTGCATATGAATGATTGTGTATGTATACGGCCACATCCTCCCAGTAACCTTCATCGTTCCTGATTTTTTTGCAATGCATGCATATCGGTATAATACCGCGCAGGGTCTTAACCTCTTCCAGTGAAATCTGAAGCTTCTGCTTTTCTTCTGCAATCTGTCGCGCGTTCTTCTTAAGTTCATCAGTGCTTCTTTCGGTATGAAGCACATAAACTGTTATCGGCATGAGGCTGGCAAAAATAACGCTTGCAAGAAAATACAGAGATTGTTCGAGTGTTTGATTGACATAAAAATGCTCTTCCCATGCCGCATCGAAAGAAGCGGTTACAGCCCGTATCAAACCGGTAATGGCATAGCCTGCAAATACTAAAATGCCTATGAATCTCCCTGAAGTGTATATTTTTCTGTCAAGCCTGAACATTATAAAAGACCCGTATCCCAGACCGAAAACCATCGATGCCGCGCTACTTTGAAGTGCAATTATATTCTTATTCAGAATTACTACCCCGAAAAGGGCTATCATAAAAAATACGGCAGCTGACAATACGAACATGCTGACCTTTGTCCGGGGATTGTTGAAAATGCTTATGCTGAAGGCGAAAAACGGCCATAAAAAGCTAAGAAGGCAGATATATATTTTCCAGATTAACGGATTATGGTCGCCTGAATATGTAAAACCGATGATGTTCACGAAAATCATGTATATTGTGGCAAAACTGAAGTACAAAGCCGACTTCGAACCTGTGCTCTTCCATAATATCAGGTAATAAACGAGCGAGAAGAACTCTATTATATAAAGGACGACAGTCAGTGTCGGTATGCTCATCTGATCCAGCACCCTGAATATCCTCCAGGAATATTATTTAGTAATCTTCAATCATCGAAGCTGTATCATTTTCAGCTTCAGGCTGTATTTGACCCGGAGTTCAGACCTTGATGCAGCACCTCTATTCGCTCTGACACATATGGCCTGCCGCCCAGAACTGTTGTTTTATTATTCTTCTTGCTGTTTAGTTTCACTTTCCGAATCGGACAAAGGCGGTGCAGAGACTGATATATCCCATGAGTAGGAATGGCTCTTGCCTTTCTGGTAAAAATATACAGTCAGCTCATGCATGCCGATATCATCCATCCTGGGCGAGTAGAAAAAAATGTTTTTTGTCTGTGCGGTCACGATCTCTCCGTCAAGATACCATTCAAATCCCGATAGGTTTTGTCCCTCAATACCGAATCCCGTTATGGTCCTGGTGGCAACCATTTTTGTGGGTTCGAAATTCGTGGGAAAAGGAAAGTAGCAGCCTGAGAGAACAACACACAAAAATATCGGAATAGTTATATAGAATAATTTTCTCATGATCTTACTCCCTTGAATAATCAGAGTTATTGAACATAGATTACCCATATCCGGTTTTCACTGCTGCCACGCGGGCTAGTCACATTCACTGTCATCTGAAACACCCCTTTTTTATCAGGTGTGAATGAATAAGAAAGCCCGCTTGCGGTATCCTGGACATTGCCGAAATATTCAAGGGTCCATTGCACATGGCATGTTGCCGGAGACACAGCC
>CAZEMO010000038.1:0-15006 GCA_964513375.1 uncultured Bacteriovoracaceae bacterium
GTCTCTACAGCTTTCAATCGTAATGCCTTGTGCAATTCCGGATCTATATAAACTGTTGCGCGCATTGCCGCTGTTCCCATAATATCACCCCCTAGACGTTATGCAACTATAGCTCTAAAACGTCATAACGGCAAATATTTTTTTCCTTTCTTACAGAGAGAAATCTGGCGCCGCGGAATAATCAGGGTCGCTGATAACTGAACTTATTACAAAAATAAGTTATTATTATGAGCGTGTCCCCGGTAGTTCCATCATATCAGGGCTTCGATCCCTTTGCGGTCAAGTATGTTTATGAGTTTGAGAGATGGCCCGCTGGGATGCTTTTCTCCAATTTCCCATTTCTGCACCGTTGAGAGGCTTGTGTTAAGCATTGATGCAAGCACTGCCTGACTTAATCGATAACGGTCCCTGAGTTTGCGTATTTCTTCAGGGCTATAGTCCGGAACCGGCTCAAGGCACAATGCATCATACGTTTGCATTGCACGTTTATTAATAAAACCGAGTTTGTGAAGGTCCTGGGCCGTAATATGTACCGCTTCAAATATTTTGCTCTTATGTTTCATCGTCTATCACCTCAATCAGAATTCCTTCCCGGATCGCCTTACTGATGTTTGCGTCATCCAATCTTATCAAATCAGCCGCCAATGTCTGCAATGCCTCCAGCTCATTTTTACTTATATTATCCTGACTGCTTTTCTCGAATCCGAAGATGAAAAATCACCTGTTTCCATGGTTAGTAGCCAATAACGTTCTTGAGCCGCCCCTTTTTCCTTTGCCGGGCAATACAACACGTTTCTTGATGATTCCACCGCCGAGATCAGCCTCATATAAACCGGATCGTATCTCGAGAATGGCAGCCATAAGGGATTTGTCATTCAGGTTTGCCTTAACTGCCCACTTCGAGAAATTTCTGGTTTTGCAATAATAATTCACAATATATACCATACCACCGGGTGATATACTTTATCAAGATAAATCGAAATGTTGGATAAATGCGAAAGGTTAAATATCCAATAAATCAATATACAAAAGGGGTCGTACATTATTCTGTCAATTGTTGGGGACTTGCCTCTCTTCTTCCTGTGTCATCTGAATTTTAAGGTTCGATATTTTTATTATTTTGAGGAGTATGCTCAAGCTCAATCAGCCATTGTTTAAGTGCAACAATTGCAGAATCACGTGCGTTCACTAATAATTCTAATCCAGAGACATGTGCACATTTATCTGATTCCGCTGACCCATCTGGGAATTGAATACTGCAAGAACCCTCAAAACGATCTTGAAGAAATGGATTATGTGCAACTTGGCCTTCAGGATAAGGAATTGTTTGAATTTCAATAGGAACAGGTATCCCTATTGATTTTGCTATACAAGCAATTCTGCGTATAGGTCCTTCAATGCCCAACATCGTAGAACCTTCGTGATAAATTTCTAATGCTGCGATGAGTGATTTAGCATACCTTGAAAATTCGATAACCTCAGCAGTTCTACCAACTCTAATATCTTTTGGCTTTGCTAGACTACTTGCTTGTTCGATTGTACGCTTGCGGTGTTGTTTTAATTCTTCAGTGCTATAGGTTCGGGTTGTTCTGCCTGGTGAATATGCCGTGTGAACTTCATCATGGCAGTTGGGACAAAGTGGAATACCATTTTCAATATTATCGTCACCAGGAACAATGTGGTGCACTTGAATACGGTGCAAATATCCACAAATACAACAACGTCTGCCACATTCAGAAAGTAGTTTCTCAGCTTCTCTGTTATCAAAACCCATGACTTCCTCTTAATTCATTATCCATCGAACTAATGATTATACCGCATGCACGGTTTACCAAAGGGGCCGCGTCTCGACTTTTTACATTATATTGTTAATTGTTTGCGGCTGACTCCTTCTCTTCTATACTTCAATTGACTCTCCCAGCACTTGATATTACCGATGATAAAAAAGTCCTGTAGATTGATTTGCTAGGTAGTTTTTTCATTCACTTTCTCGAATGTATCGAATATAGATTCATCATCATCCCATGTATGCCTTTCACCATCAGCTTGAAGTAACCACACGACAACTGGCTCTTCTTTTGCTCCAGATAAAATAGTCCATATTTCACCTTTGCTAAATATTTCCCCTGTTGGTTTTCCTTTATGGTCAGTAATTATAATGTCTTTTATTAACATGACCTTATCGCCAGCTTTCAAACCACATTTGTATTCTGTGATTGGATAATCATGAACAAATTTCCATTTATTCTTTGTCATTCTATTCTCACTTAGCAATTAATACTGTATTTAACAAAGAATTAAAAAAAATAAAATATGTCATAAAATCAGAACATATCAATCTTCCCCAGCTGATATTCTATGGCAATAAAGTCAATAAAGCCCTATAGATTTTTCAGCCGTTCAACCCGCTCAGCGTATCCCAGATCTGCATGTTGTTGTCGAAAATCTGCTGATATGCTGCGGATTTTTTCTGATAGTAGGCCTGCATATCCGGATTAGGATGATATACGGTTTTGATCTCTGGCGGTATGCAGGCATCCTGATGGCTTTTATAGACGCCCAGCCCGACGAGCGCATTCATTGCACCGCCTCTGGCAGTAATCTCGTAAGGTTTTGGCACCTTGACCGGAAGGCCTGTGACATCTGCAAAAATCTGACCGAATATTTTGCTTTTTGCGCCGCCGCCTATGAGCCACATGGATTCGAAATTTGTGCTTCCCGGTATCAGCTTCATATTCGAATGGTACCCCATCACTATGCCTTCATACACGGCGCGCATTATATCAGCCTTTGTGTGCCAGTTTCTTATGCCGTAAAGGCAGCCGCTCGCAGAACCGAAGAAGATATTGCCGAATACGAAAGGATGAAACAGTATGCCTGTCGTTTTTGTGTTCTCGATCATATCCTCGATATATTCGTAAACGGAAACTCCATTTCTGATGGCCAGCTCTTTTTCATACTCGCACAGGTTGTTGATGATGATATCCAGACAGCCGCCTGAATTGCCGTCGCCGATGCCGGTCATGAAATAGCCGGGGACCGTATGGTAATATGCCATGAACATCCCGTCGAGACTTGCAACAGGAACAACACTGAAACCCCATGTGCCCACAACTGTAACGAGCTCTTTCGAGTCCATCGAACCTATCCCGAACGGATATGCGGCAATATCATGTGCACCGCACATGACAGGCGTTCCTTCTTTCAAGCCTGTAGCCAGTGCCGCCTCTTTTGTGACGCGGCCCACCACCTCATGAGAGGGGCGGATTTCGGGAAGCTTATTTTTTATGTCAGAGAGGCCCAGCAGTTCGAATACGTCAAATGCGTATGCATTTTTTCTGGGGTCCATCAGGCCTGCGCCGCTTGCATCGCTCGGGTCCGTGCAGATGGTGCCGCTCAGCTTGTAGCGTATCCAGTCTTTTGAAAAGAGGACCTTATCGACCCTGTTGAAATCCTCTGGCGCATTCTCTTTGAACCATGCAAGAAGCGACACCGGGGAACCGACAACAAACGGGAATACAAGCTTTTCAATGGCCTGCGAATAGCGGCCGTCCGCCATCCATCCGTCATGAATGCCCTTTGCGCGGCTGTCCAAAGACAGTATGCCCATGCGCGAGGGTTTTCCGTTTTTATCTATGGGCATCATGCCGTTGCCCTGCCCCACTGCGAAAATGCCGATTACCTCTTCGGGAAGGATGCCGCCATTGAAAATGCCCTTTATTGCGCTTGCAGTGTTTTCCCAGATAACTTCCATATCCTGTTCCCACCAGCCCGGCTTTACGGAAACAGGCTTCTGGCTTGCGCAAGCTGATGTGAAGACTTCGTTTCCTTTTGTGTCGAATGCGACTGCCTTAACATTCGTACTTCCGCGGTCGATGACAACAACATATTCTTTCATGATAACCTCGGTTTAATATTTTATTTTGTAACTTTATCGAGACTGAAGAGCCGGATATATTTTTTTGCTATGTTTGAGACTTCGGTCTTCGCCACATATATAAGCTCTGCAAAATGGAGCTTGTTTTCTCTGGCCTGCGCATGCGCAACACTCTTTGCAACCGCAGCCATTGAAATCTCGGTAAAGAGATTGATTTTATTGATGCCGCTTTGAATGGCTCTCACAAAATCTTCTTCGGATACGCCGGAACCGCCATGCATGACCAGCGGGATTGTGACACTATCTTTTATCGCCTTAAGACGGTCTATATCCAGTTTCGGCGTACCTTTATAGACCCCGTGAACAGTGCCGAAAGCAACAGCCAGTGCATCAACGCCGGTTGCTTCCACAAAGGCCTTTGCATCTTCAGGCCTTGTATACATGCTTTCATCCACAACGCTACCCTCAAAGCTTCCCTCCCCTCCTGCTACATGGCCTATTTCTGCCTCTACACTCACACCCGCAGCATGGGCGACCTCGACTACCTTTCTGGTGAGTACGATATTTTCTTCGTTGGGAAGGTCTGACCCGTCGATCATAACCGAAGTAAACCCGCACTCAATTGCTTTCATTATGACACTGAAGCTTTTGCCGTGATCAAGCTCGAGCGCAATGGGGACCTTTGCGATTTTAACCCTGTCCACAAGGAAGCGCATGAATATGTCCCCATCGACAAGGAGAAGCCCTGCTTCAGGTACCATAAGTATCACGGGGCGGTTCAATTCCTCTGCCGCCGCGATTATGGCCTCTGCCGAGGCATGATCCAGCGCGTCAAAGGCAGGCACGGCATAGCCGCCCTTGTTCGCCGTATCCAGAATTTCTTTCAAACTCACAAGCGACATGGCATTATCTCTTCTTCCATATTTTTACACTCTGCAAGGGTGCGTTCCCTCAAGGTTTGGGCAACTGTTTCTGCATGAAATTAGCCAGAGTATTTTCAGCCATTCCTGTCCATAAATCAGAGACCCGCTGGAAATCGCGCATCGAATCAAATATCTGTTTGAAGTCCGGATTTTTGTTCGATTCGACGGTATAAATTTCTTCTGCCTTTTTATAGGCTGCTTTCATGACATCGTCGGGATAGCGTCGAAGCTTGACACCTTTCTGCATCAAACGCTTAATAGCAGGCGGATTCCATGCATCGTAGTTCGCCAGCATCCGGAGATCGACCTCTGCTGCCGCTGATTCAAAAGCAGCCTGATAAGATCCTGGTAATTGGTCCCACTGTCCTTTATTAACGTAGAAAGTTATCCTTCCTTCGGGTTCCCACCAGCCAGGATAGTAGTAAAACCTGGTAACTTTGTATAAACCCTGCTTTTCGTCGTCATATGGACCTACCAGCTCGGCTGCGTCAATAGAGCCGCCGGCAAATGCCGGGTAGATATCGGCACTGGGCAGATCCCGCTTTACGACTGCGCCCAGCGCTGAAAATATCTCGGCGCCAAAGCCCGGAATCCTGATTTTCAAACCTTTGATATCTTTGAGCCCTTTGATTTCCCTGCTGAGCCATCCACCCATCTGCGTGCCTGTATTCCCGCCGGAAAAATTAACGATGTTATATTTGGCAAAGAAGTCGCGAGTCAGTTTAAGTCCATCCCCGTAATAGTACCAGGCGTTCATCTGCCTTGCGTTGAGTCCGAAAGGAATGGCTGTATCGAGCGAAAAGGCTTTGTTCCGGCCATGGTAGTAGTAACTGCAGGTATGGCCGCATTCAACAGTGTTCTTTTCTACGGCATCCAGTACTCCGTTCGGTGGTGCAATTTCACCTGCAGGAAATACCTGAATCTCGAATTTACCCCCTGTCAACTCTGAAATCCGCCTGGATAGTACTGCAGCACCATTGTAAATAACCTCCAGGCTCGTGGGGAAACTCGATGCCAGCCGCCACTTAATGGCCGGCATACCCGTCTCCTGAGATCTCGCTGCCTGGGGGACAACAGAGGTGCCTGCAACAACCGCCATTCCGAGTCCGGCTTTCTTCATGAATTCGCGACGTTCCATAGAATTATGTCCTCCGTTTATTTTGATGGGAGATTACTGTTTCTGAAAAAAAGGATAAGAAGCGTTGTCTTGAATGTCAATTTAAATCCAGACATTAAATTCAGGGTGCATAATTGAAGGTTTTCAGTATCATGCTTCATTTAATGCACAATAATGTATCGCTATTTTTATCATTATTATTTTAAAATGTAATATCCATCGGTTAGATATTACTGCAAGTGGCATGATCCTTGCCTTGCTTTAATTCTATGGAATGCAGCAAAACAAGTGAAAATGATCAGAGCTCAATCCTGACAGAAAAGGTTGATGCTAAAATTGCAGGTCTGTTCGGCAGCATTCCCGGCAGTTTAGCAAAGGGCTGGTCTGTCGTAGCTGTCGGAGGGTATGGCAGAAAAGACATGTGCCCTTATTCGGATGTCGATATCCTTCTTCTTGCAGGTAAACGGGGGATGAAAAAAGATGCTGACAGCCTTGTAAATTACCTCATATATCCGCTCTGGGACCTGGGGCTTAATGCAAGCTACAGTGTCCGCACAATAAAAGAAACGATCAGTGATATGGAAAAGGATTTTTTTCTCAAGACGTCTCTGCTGAACATAAGATTTGTCTGCGGGGATCAAACGCTCTTCAGGGAACTTGCCTCATCAATTGCGAAAATAACTTCAAACAGAAAGTGGAAAACTTCATTTATCGCCGATCTTGTCATTCATGACAGGAAAAGGCACGAGCTCTTCGGCGATGATGCATACATCCTGGAGCCCGACATAAAAGATGGTCAGGGCGGGCTGCGCGATTTTCACAGTATATTGTGGATGGCCGGAAGCATCCTTGAAGCAAAGGGGCTGGAAAATCTGGTTGAAAGCGGGTTCATTTCAGCAAAGGATTCAGCCGACCTTCAAGATGCGGCCGATTTTTTATTGAAAACACGCTTCACCCTGCATGAAGTTGCCGGAAGAAAACAGGACCATCTCGGCTTCGAATATCAGGAAAAGCTTTCCGGTATTATGGGATTGCCGTTTTCCGAAATAGAAACGCCTGTTGAAGCTTTTATGAAAAGATTTCATCAAAGCGCTTCGACGATTAAAACGCTTGGAAGAAACCTCACATTTTCGATAATGGATATGTTCTCTCTCATAAAAGACAGGTTTGACAAACCTCTTAATACCAATCTTGCAATCAAATCCGGCATGGTCGCATTTTCAGACAGCATGGCCCATCCCCTCAAGCCTTCCATATTAATGGGCGCTCTCCTTGCCTGTGCAAGGTCGGGTTTGGAGCTCCATCCATCGGCAAGAACAATCATCAGGAATAATCCTGATTTTGCTGTTGCAAGCAGGGAATTTCTTCAGACCAAAAGCATTTTACTTAAGATACTGAATTCCGATTATCCAAAGGCTGGACTTATTCCGATGCTTGAGACCGGCATTCTTGAACTCTTTATTCCCGAATTTACGAGGATTCGATCAAAGATCCAGTTTGACGCATATCATGTCAACACTGTGGACATGCACAGCATCAATACATTAACGGAGTTAAAGCACCTTGAACAGCAGAAGAACCCTGCATTTTCAAAGATTGATGATACCGATATGCTCATGCTTGCTGCACTGCTCCATGACATAGGAAAAGGAAGCGGCGGCCGTCATGAGGCAACAGGAGCGGCCCTGGCATATGATATTGCATTGAGATTGGGGTTCAAAACCGAATACGCCGAAACTGTTTCATTCCTTGTCAGAAACCATCTACTGCTGCCGCATACGGCGACTAGACGCGACATATCGGATGAGAAAACCGTTTTCAAATTCGCCCGTGCAGCAGGTTCGGTAGGAAACCTGTGCATGCTTTATCTGCTCAGCATAGCCGATTCCGTCGCAACCGGCCCGGCGGCCTGGAATGACTGGAAGAGTGCACTTTTCAATGAACTGTTCGTCAAGGCATTATACTTCCTTGAAAAAGGGGAGCTAAAAAGCAGTGAAACTGTGCGCAGGCTCGATTCAGGATGGGAAGAGCTGCTCAGAACAATCCCGGCTGAGTATTCGGGAAGGCTGTGGGCGCTTCCCCAGCATTATCTCCTGCATTACGACACAACCGATATAATCAGACATCTGATGCTGTGCGAAGACATTATGAAAGGAAAGCCCATAAAGATTGAAGTAATTCCTGAAACAGGCCATGTCAGGCTGACGGTTGTCACAAAAGACAAACCAGGCCTTTTTGCCGAACTCTCCTGCATTATGGCATGCATGCACCTCGAAGTGCTTTCCGCAAAGGTCTTCACCTGGCACAACGGCACAGCTGTCGATACTTTCGATATAATACCCCCATGGAACGGATATGATGACTGGGACAGGTTCGCCGAAATTTTCAACAAACTGTCTTCAGGGCAAACCGACACTTTCACTGCAATCTCACAAATACCGGCATTGCTTCATATTCCCCAAAAGCCTAAATTTGCGGTCGAGCCTCTGATAAGCATCGACAATCAGTCATCGGATTTCTTCTCCATAATAGAAATAAGGGCGGCGCGCGCCAAAGATCTCCTCTTTCTGATATCTCAAACGATAAGTAACAGCAGCCTGTCAATACATCGTGCATTCATAACTACAGACGCCGATATTTCAGCAATCATCTTTTATGTCGCCCTTGAAACCGGCGAAAAAATCGAGGACAGGGAATTGCAGTCAAATCTTATAAAAGCCATCAGAAAAGCTCTTATATAAGAAGCAACATATGTGTTTATAATACAAAAGCAAGGGCGGTGATATCCATCACCGCCCTCTTGCTTTTATTCATATTCTGATTCGATAAATTTTTCAGCTTATAAAAAGCATCTCCCAGTATTTGGGAATCGGCCATAGTTCATCGTCCACATAGTTTTCCAGCATGTCGGCCTTTTCCCTTATGTCATTCATTATCTCTTTTACTTCATCACAGAAGCAGGCTGCCTTCTTTTCTTCGGAGGCAATCGCATTTGCCTTGGCGATCTTTATCCTGAGTTCATTGGCCAGCACCTGCGTTTCGCCGATAAGCCCGCTTATAAGTTTTACAAGCTCCTTCTGAGCTTTCAAATCCTTACTGTCGCCTACTACTTCGATTACGCTCTTTACGGATTGGGCTATCTTCCTCTGATAACCTATCGCTGCAGGGATGATCTGGTTCTGGAGCATATTATTGAGCGTTACCGCCTCGATATCAATCTCCTTGATGTACTTTTCCAGGCGCACATGGTAACGCGACCTCAGCTCGAGTGCTGAAAGGACATTATACTTTTCAAAGAGCTTGAGAGCCTTATCGGACTTGAGGTCTTTCAACGCTTCACAGCTTGTCTTTTTGTTGGGCAGCCCTCTTTTCGCTGCTTCAGCCTCCCATTCCCTGGTATAATTATCGCCCATAAAGAGTATGGATTTATTGGCTTTTACTTCTTCTCTGACCACATCAAGTGCTGCTTGATTGACATTCTTGCCGTTTCTTTCTTTGATCTTTCTCGCCAGTATGTCGATGCTCTCGGCAACTATTGTATTGAGTATGGTTGCCGGGAAAGAAATGGACTGCGAAGAGCCGACGGCCCTGAACTCAAATTTGTTGCCGGTAAAGGCAAAAGGTGATGTCCTGTTTCTGTCTGTGCTGTCCTTGCTGAGATCAGGTAGCTTTGATATGCCAAGATCTATGATTGCTTCATCGGTAGCCTTCGTAATTTTACCCTTTTCAATGTTGTCAAGTATCTGGGTAAGTTGTTCGCCAAGGAATATTGAGATGATAGCAGGAGGCGCTTCATTCGCCCCGAGCCTGTGGTCGTTTCCAGCTGAAGCAACGGATGCCCTGAGCAGATCGGCATGCATATTGACTGCTTTAATCGTGGCCATAAGAAACACCAGAAACTGTATATTGGCGTGGGGTGTTTTTCCGGGATTGAGCATATTATTGCCGAGATCGTCTGCAAGCGCCCAGTTGACATGCTTACCGGAGCCGTTTATTCCGGCGAAGGGCTTCTCATGAAGGAGGAGCTTCAACTTGTGCTTGGGAGCAATTCGTTTCATTGTCTCCATTACAAGCTGGTTGTGGTCTGCAGCCAGATTAGCCTCTTCGAAAATAGGGGCTATCTCAAATTGGCTCGGAGCAACTTCATTGTGCCTGGTCTTTGCCGGTATACCCAGTTTGTATAGTTCCTCTTCCACATCGTGCATGAAAGACAATATCCTCTCCTTGATGCTTCCGAAATACTGGTCTTCCAGCTGCTGTCCTTTCGGAGGCGCTGCTCCTAAAAGGCTTCTGCCGCTCAGTACAAGATCCTGCCTCTTGTAGAAATAGTCCTGGTCGATAAGGAAATACTCCTGTTCAGGTCCGAGTGTTGCGAATACTTTTTTCGATTCGGTATTTCCCAGTAACCGCAGAAGATTGAGTGCACTTTTGTTTATGGCCTCTATTGAGCGCAGGAGGGGGGTCTTTTTGTCAAGAGCCTCCCCCGTATATGATATGAATATCGTTGGGATGCAAAGCGTTGTCCCTAGACCGTTTTTGATAATAAAAGCCGGGCTTGTCGGATCCCACGCGGTATAACCCCTAGCCTCAAAAGTCGACCTTAATCCGCCGCTCGGGAAGCTGGACGCATCCGGCTCACCCTGAATCAGCTGCTTTCCCGTAAACCTCTCTATAATATCTCCGGAATCGGTAAACTCGATGAATGAATCATGCTTTTCCGCTGTAGTCCCAGTCATAGGCTGGAACCAGTGGCAATAGTGTGTGGCGCCCTTTTCAATGGCCCACTCCTTGATGGCGTGCGCGACAGAATTTGCAGCATCCGCATCCATTTTGCGGCTGCCGTTGATAATCTCGACCATACGTTTGAAAACATCCTTGGGGAGTTTTTCCATCATCACCCTGGTGCTGAAAATGTCTTCTCCATAGTATTTTGAAACAGGGATCTTTTTCTCATTTTCAACGCTGTAATCTCTCTCGGATGCAGTGACAGGATTTATAACCTTCATTTTTTCCTCCAGCTATTTTTGTTGTTCTGTAAAATCAGCGCTCAAACAAACCGCTGTGTTTAATGATTATCTGCAAAGGGAATGCCAATTCTATTATTAACTAATATCCCGTTATTACTGGTTAATTATCGTTATATTGATGTCTCATTTATACATTATTGATTTATCGTAAAGGATTGGCCCATTTTTGTATCATTGCTATTATTCGGTTTTACGAATCTAAGCTGGATATAAAAATCGGATGGGGGTGATGACCTACCCCCATCCAAAACTCAACACCCTACATGGAGGTGAAAGGGCGTTAAAGTACAGGTAAATAGTTTTCTATTTCAAATCTGCTTACATGAGTCCTGAATGCGTCCCATTCCTTTTTTTTGTTTTCGATAAACTTGAAGAATATATGATCACCCAGCGTTTCACGAACCAGAGAGCTCATCATGGTATTCTGAACTGCGTCATGAAGGTTTCCCGGCAGTGACGCAATTCCTGCCTTCTCGCGCTCCTCTTCGCTCATTTCGAATATATCTTCTTCAACCGGGTCAGTCAGTTTGTACTTCCCTTCGATACCTTTCAAGCCCGCAGAGATCATAACAGCAAATGCAAGATACGGATTGCACGCGGGGTCGGGAGAGCGGAATTCCATCCTTGTGGCTTCGGCTTTTCCCGGTTTGTACATCGGTACCCTGACCATAGCTGAACGGTTCATGCGGGCCCATGAAACATAAACAGGAGCTTCGTAGCCGGGAACAAGCCGTTTGTAAGAGTTTATCCACTGGTTGCAAATAGCGGTTATCTCTGGCGCATGAGCAAGAATACCCGCTATATAGTGTTTTGCTGTCATTGACAGGTGGTATTTGTCCTTTTCGTCATAGAAGGCATTCTTGCCAGCCTTGAACAACGACTGATGGACATGCATGCCCGAGCCGTTTTCACCGAATATGGGTTTCGGCATGAAGGTCGCATATATCCCATGCTGTCTGGCAATTTCTTTTACGGTTGTCCTGTATGTCATTACCGTATCTGCCATTGCAAGGGCTTCATTATATTTGAGGTCAATCTCATGCTGCGACGGTGCAACCTCATGGTGGCTGTATTCAACCTGAATTCCCATCTTTTGCAGCGAAAATATAGTATCCCGCCTGATATTTGGCCCTTTGTCGATCGGGAGCCCGTCGAAATAGCCTCCTTTGTCAATAATAGCCGGTGCAGTTTCGTCCCTGAAGTAAAAAAACTCCAGTTCGGGTCCCAGGTAAGCAGTGTATCCCATATCGGATACTTTCTTGAGCACTCTTTTCAGGGCATATCTCGGACATCCGTCATAGGGCGTACCGTCAGGATTCAGAATATCGCAAAACATCCGCGCAACCGGCCTGTCGCCGGGTCTCCAGGGAACAAGCTGGAATGTTGACAGAACAGGCTTTGCTATCATGTCGCTTTCATAAATGCGTGCAAACCCTTCAATCGAGGAGCCGTCAAACCCCATTCCCTCTTCTATTCCCTCATCCAGTTCGGATGGTGTTATATTGAAGCTCTTGAGCCTTCCTAACACGTCTGTAAACCAGAACTGGACAAAGCTGACATCATATTCGGTGACAGCGGCAAAAATATCTTCCTTCGTTCTGCATGCCAGCATGGTTTTCCTTCCTCCCTTCATACTCCAGACCCAAATGGAATTTTTTTGAATCAGTTCCCGAATCAATTGAAAGCCAAAAGCATGCCATCAACTGCTAAAAGGGTGCGTTAATTGCTCAATATTTATTAATACCGGCATGTTAGGTCTGATATTATGGATTTGATTTGCTTCTTATCACGGGCAGTTTAGATACACATTTGTTCCCTTGATATTTTTCGGCTCAAAATTGCGCCCGATACTACCAGACACATCTGTTTATTATGTTTCAGGATACAGCCGTTCAGGTTTTCTTGGATTTGAATCTGTCAGTATCTATCGCGTATTTCTGAGTCTTATATTGAATAATTCTTTTTGTCGAACCCAGTATCTTTGCCGCCCTGCTCTGGTTGCCGCGCGCATCCTTCAATGCATCGGTAATAATCGAGCGCTCATATGCATCAACCAGCGATGTGAGTGTGCCCTGCTTTCTTTTTCCCTGCTCAAGTGATGTTTTCATTTGAAGCGAAGGCGGCAGGTGTATGCTGTCTATAGTGTCTCCTTTTGCAAGAAGAACCGCCCTCTCGATACAGTTTTCCAGTTCTCGGACATTCCCGGGCCAATGGTATGCAAGCAGCAGGTCTATTGCTGGCGTCGATATGCGTTTGAGATTTTTGCCGAGTTCGCTTGAGTATTTCTCAACAAAGTAATCCGCGAGCAGTATTATATCGCTTCCGCGTTCCCTTAAAGGGGGCATGTAAATCGGAAATACGTTCAACCTGTAGTAAAGGTCAGTCCTGAACGTTCCTGCTTCCACCTCTTCCTCAAGCTTCCTGTTGGTCGCCGCAATTATCCTTACATTTATTTTTTGAGGGCGTGCTGCGCCTACAGGCTGTATCTGCTTTTCCTGCAAGACTCTCAGAAGTTTTACCTGAGCCATCTGTGAGAGATCTCCGATTTCGTCCAGGAATATGGTGCCTCCGTGAGCTTCCTCGAATTTTCCCCGTCTTTTCATGTGGGCTCCGGTAAAAGCTCCCTTTTCGTGACCGAACAGCTCACTCTCGATAAGGGTGTCAGGTATTGCAGCACAGTTTACTTCAATAAAGGGCATGTCCTTCCTGGGACTTCCATAATGTATAGCTCTTGCAACAAGCTCTTTGCCTGTACCGGTTTCTCCATGAATCAGCGCAGTAGCGTTCGAATCCGCCACCTGGGATATAAGCGTGAAGATCTCACGTATTATCTTTGAATTACCCTTTAGTTCGGGATAAGGGTGTTTAACGCGGTTGAGCATGTCCTTGAGTCTTATGTTTTCATCTTCCAGACGTCTCAAATGCACTGATTTTGAAATCAGTGAAGCGACTTCGGAAAGGAGCTGAATCTCATAATCAAGGGTGAAAATCTGCTTGGCCACCTTGTCGGCTGAAAGGACACCCACCGCTTTGCCGTCATAGATTATCGGAACGCAAAGAAAAGCAAGTTCAGACCTGTTAAGATCCCTTCTTGCGCCCGTACGGTCCAGAAAGAGCTGCTCGGTGCCGAGATTGGGAATTGCGATTGCCTTGCATGTATGAGCCACCTGTCCGGTAACGCCCTCCCCAGGATTGAATTTGATGTCCAGTCCGCTGACATCTATGCCGTAAGCAACATCGAGCATCGCGATACCGGTTTCACGATCGAGTATTGAAATCATACCGCGTTTCATTCCCGCTTTCTGGCTGAGTTCTCCAAGTATCATCTCAAGAAGCTCTTTCAGTGGCAGCGGCTTGGATAAAACCTTTGCAATGCTGTTGAGCATTGATAAGTCTTCGTAAGAATAAGGCAACTGGTCTGTCATGTGTTGATGAGTTAGCACAATTTTGTGGCAAATGGAAGAAGGGTAGTGTTTATTGTATCCTCTTTATTTTAACCATCCTGCTAATCACCCGCCGTCTTTTCATTAATCTCATCGAGAAGCGATAAAAGCTCGCTGTTATCAGGTATGTCGGACATTGAATGGCCGTAATGGACAAAACGGACCATCCCCTCCTTATCTATAATTACCTGAGCGGGCATACGGCCCAGCTTGAAGATTTTAACCTCCTGGCCGTAGGTCTTCAATACGGTATGCTCCGGATCGGGCAAACCGATAAAAGGAAGCGATTCCTTTTCCCAGTATTTTTTGAAAGCCTGTGCATTTTCAGGTCCTGCAACAATTATTACCGCATCCTTTCCAACGAATTTATCAATATCCTGGCGCAACTGCGCCATATGCCTCTGGCAGAAGGGTCAGAAAAAGCCACGGTTAAAGACAAGTATTACATTATTTCTGTTCCGATAATCAGACAGCTTTATTTCACGGCCTGCAAAGTCTTTCATTGCTATCTCGGGGGCAGTCTGAAAAAGATTTACCTTACCCATCAGCACACCTCCTTTATTTTGTAACTGCTCTTTATTTAATATCGTCATCCGGCCGATAAATCTGTAAAGATTAA
>CAZEMO010000039.1:0-13457 GCA_964513375.1 uncultured Bacteriovoracaceae bacterium
CGCCAGCTCGAAACCCTTTGGAAGCCTGACTGAAAAGGAGATCCAGGAGGTCAGGGAAACCATCGACCACCTTGTGAGAAAGCTCAAGGACATCGTGACCCGGAGATGGGCATCGGCATCTTCCGGTGTGATAGATGTAAAGAAGACACTCAGGGCCGCCCAGAAGTACCACGGGGTTCCCATTGAAATCCGGATGCGCCACAAGCCGAAAAGAAAGGCGCGCATCGTAACGCTGTGCGATGTGTCCAGTTCGGTATGGGCTTCCGCGCGCTTCATGCTCAATGTCCTTTATTCGCTTCAGGAATGCTTCGCAGATGTTAAGAGCTTCATATTCGTGGCAGGTCTTGCAGATGTGACGAAAACACTCAAGGAGCATGAGATAAACCATGCCATAGACCTTGTCCTCAAGGACTCTCCGCTTGAATTCAACCAGCCCACCGACTACGGCAGGACCCTTTTCGAGTTCAAGGACAAGTACATGGATACGCTCGACAAGAAGACGACTCTCATCGTCATGGGCGATGCCAGGACAAATTACCAGAACCCCAGGGACGACATCTTCGAGGAAATGAGGGAAAGGGCGCGAAGGGTAATCTGGCTCAATCCCGAGCCGCACTATGTATGGAATACAGGCGACAGCGAAATGAGCACATATGAACCCTACTGCAACGAATTGAGGCAGGTGAGGACGCTGAACGAATTGATGGAATTCGTGGAGGAGCTGGTATTATAGCTGTTAAGCTGATAAGTTCTTGAGCTTAAAAAAACCGGAGAGAATACAGTTGATGGCCACAGGCAATGAAAAGATGAAGCAGTTTGCGAGTGAACATATTGCAGGACGAAACCTGTACGAAGGACCTTTCCCTTCTGATCTCTGGGAGATGATGTGCTCCGATGGCCTGCTTGAGCCCCTGAAGGGCTATTCCGAAATAAGTTCTTCAGGCGAAGCGCTTGTCAGATTCGGAGGCAATATCGGTATTGCGCTGTCATGGATGCTTCATCAGCTTGCATGCCGATTTGTCTTTGACAGGCTGGGCACTCCTGAACAGAAAGCCATGCTTGCAGGCGGTAAAACCGCCTGCCTCGCCATGAGCGAGCCCGGGACAGGGGCCCATCCAAAGCACATGAAAACCCGCGCCGAATTGTCGGGGGACAGCTATTCAATCACAGGGGAAAAGGCATATATAACAAATGCGCCCATTGCGGATTTATTTGTCGTCATAGCAGTCACAGGTGAAAAGGAAGGCCGTAAAGAATTCAGCGCCCTGATCGTGCCCGAATCATCCGCAGGGCTGAGCGTCGCAGACATGGGCCTGCCTTTTCTCAAACCTTCGCCCCATGGGTCAGTCAAACTCGATCCCTGCGCCGTGCCTGAAGAAAACCTTATCGGCTCCGAAGGTATGGCGTATGAGGAGATCGTCCTTCCATTCAGAGAAGTTGAGGATATCATGATGATGGGCCCTCTTACAGGGGCCATGGGTTTTATCATGGACGGCATAGTAAAAATACCGAGGCATACCGAAATCAATGACGAAGTTCTGCTCATGCTCGGCAGGATGAAAGCAATAACCGGGGCTGCAGCATTCATCGCCCGGAAGGCCGCCGCTGCTCTTGATGAAGATATTGAAAACAAGCTTCTGTCCGTAATACTTGTTTCACGGACAATGGCCGCAGAATTTCAGGAACTTGCAGGCAAGCTTATTTCAGGAAATGCCGCCGGGGACGAAAAACTTTCAATCATGCTTGATGATTTCGGCAAAATGATCAGGATTGCTGACGGCATATCAAAGATCAAACAGAAAAGGCTCGGTGAAACGCTGCTCAGGCAAAACAGTGATTGAATCTTTTTAAATCTGAAAGGGTCTTCTAAGCCAGGAAATCGCAGGCCTTATCCATTACCTGCATGTATGCCTCATTGACACGGTCCTTATACTTTTCAGTCAGAGGAAAAGGCGTTGCGTGGTTGTAGGGGAATTCAAAATCGAGCACATCCACTTTTGTATTTATATCCCTGAACCCACCCTTGAGCGTATTCAGCACCTCATGCGGCGGGACGATCTCATCCTTGACCAGTGTTATGGCGTATATGCGTTCGTGAATCTCTTTCAGCCTGTTTTCACGCAATTCCCTGAAATGCCTGTAGGTCAGCATTGCCTTGAAATAGCTCTGCTCGAAATGCTGGCTGCTTAAATAGTGTCCGAGCCTTTTCTTTCCTGCGAAGTTGTTATTAAGCTGCTCCTCGTAAAAATTCTGTACGGCTATGCATGCCTTCATATCCATGATGTACCTGGATATGGGGTACATCCTGTCGAGCGTCGCCCCGCCGCAGAATATGAACAGCCGGGATTTATCTAGGTCCGAACCGGCATCCGCCATAAGAAGGATCAGGGACAGTATAGAACCGATTGAATAGCTGAAAAAGTCGATTCCTGCATCACCGGAGATGCCCTCAACCAGACCGCTTCTTATAGTGCTCAAAAGGTCTGAAAAGTCCATGTAGGTCTGAAAACCAGACCAGAATATCCTTTCAGGATCGGCCTGAAGCCTTTCGCTGATGGCTGCGTTCACAAATGAGCTCTCTGCATTGTCAGGCTTCAAGGCCCTTTCGGTCGCGACCTTTCTCATCAGGCGGAAATCCGACCAGGCGCTCTGTGCCCGTTCCATATGAAATGCAATGGGAAACATTATTACGGCCTTGCCGGTCTTTTTGACAAGCTCATACGCCCATGGCAGGTACTTGTCCCAGTTTTTTTCATTCAGCCCGTGAAACAGGAAGATGACGCCTTTTGAGTTTTCTGAATCCGCATTCTTCATTATATAGTAGGGGAAGCTGATATTGCTACTGATATTATAATCATTGATAGCTATTGCAGGATGATTGACGGTAATCTCCTGCACGGACTGTTCCTCATCAAATTTTTCACCATGCACTTTACAGAAATAGGAAGGTGCCCCGGGAAGCAGCTTTGCATATGCTGAGACAAAATCCTTTTTTCTGATTGTTATGGACAGATCATCGCAGAGGGATTCTTCCTCAATTCTGCCGAAAGCTTTCTTAAGTTTATCGTGGAGATAGATATATGACATTTCCTCCCCCCATTATATGCACTTGAGAGGTTTGTAAACAGTTCAAAACATATTTGTCTTTCTCTTGAAATATCCCTTCTTGTATGGCTATCCTGCGTAATGATCAGAATCGGTGTTATATCGGATACCCATGTTATCAGACCCGAACCAATTATCGATCAAGTTATCGTAAAGCATTTTCAGTCAGTTGATATGTTCATTCATGCAGGCGATATGGTGTGGCCAGGAGTCCTGGACTCTCTTTACGCAACCGGCAAACCGGTTCATGCGGTGTCGGGCAATATGGACCCGGTAGAGGTTAAAAGCAGGTATCCGGTGAAAAAGATCATCGCGGTTGAAAGCGTGAGGATTGGCATGATCCATGGATGGGGTTCTCCGGACGGCATCAGACAGCGCATCATGGGTGAATTTCCAGATGCCGGCGCCATAATCTACGGACACACGCACCAACCTTTTTCTGCTTTTGTTGCGGGTATTTTCTTTTTTAACCCCGGCTCCCCGACCGACTCAAGATTTACAAAAGAGGGTTCAGTCGGTATAATCGAAGTCGATTCAGGAATTATCAGGGGAGAGATAATAAGATTATGAATAATATCTGGGCGCCTTGCAGGGGAGAATATATACTTGCACCAAAGCAGGAGGGCTGCCTTTTCTGCAATGCCATGAAAGAGGGTCACAACCTGCTTATCAAAAAAAGCGGTTCCTCATTTGCCATAATGAACCGCTTCCCCTATAACGCCGGTCACTGCATGGTGGCTCCTGTCAGGCATACCGGTGACATCAATGACCTGAGTGATGAGGAAGGCGCCGACATGTTCGGGCTTGTCAAAGAGCTTACAGCGGCAATAAAGAAAACGATGCGGCCAGAGGGCTTTAATATCGGGATAAACATGGGTGCAGCTGCCGGTGCCGGGATAGCAGATCATATCCACGTGCATATTGTACCCAGATGGAACGGAGATACGAACTTTATGCCTGTACTCTCGGAAGTGCATATAGTATCCGAACATATTGAAAATACCCTTGCCAAAATTAAAGGAGCACTCTCTTGATATATATTAAGGTAGCCATCGTTATAGCAATAATTGTTGCCGGAATACTCTTCGGGGTATCAAATCAGCAGGGTGCGAGCCTTCACTTCTTTTCGCTCACATCAAAAGAATTTCCTCTTTACCTTGTATTATTTGTTTCGTTCATAACAGGCACACTGATAGCTTTCATATACAATATCCTCTCAGGGTCCGACCTCAGGGCAAGAGAGAAAAATGCCGCAAAAGAGTTAGAACTGCTTGAAAAAACCCTCAGGGAAAAAGAGGCCCTTTTCAAGGCAGAGAAAGCCAGGGCCGAGAAAGAAAGGACCGCCGCCGATGGAAAGGCTTCCGGCATGGCTCAGAAACCACAGGAAACCCTCTAGCCTAAGAGACGTTAAACTCAGGCTGAGAAAAGGCGGTCTGTCCACTGTTTGCGAGGAAGCCCGCTGTCCCAATATTTCCGAATGCTTTTCAAAAAAAGACGCGACTTTTCTTATACTGGGAGACATCTGCACCAGGAACTGCCGCTTCTGTTCAGTGGCTGGCGGCAGCCCGGGAGCACCCGATCCGAATGAACCTGCTCTTCTTTCAGAAGCTGCAACGGAGCTGGGGCTCAAGCATGTTGTAATAACTTCAGTTACCAGAGACGATCTCACCGATAAAGGCGCCGGTCATTTTGCAGCATGCATCAGTGAGATAAATAGAAGACTGCCCGGGACATCTGTTGAAGTGCTTACCCCTGATTTTTCCGGAGATATCAGCCTTCTCGATATTGTACTTGAGGGAAAACCCGATGTATTCGGGCATAATGTTGAAACCGTGCGTCCCCTCTATAGTGACATAAGGCCCGGGGCAGACCTTGATACGAGTCTGGCTGTTCTTAATGCCGCAGCAAGGCATGGTGGTGTTCTGGTCAAGACCGGATTTATGGTTGGACTTGGAGAAAGCGAAGTTGAAATCGTGGATTTGATCCGATCAATAAAAGAGGCCGGTGTTGATATTCTGACAATCGGACAGTATTTGAGACCTACGAGAAATCAAGTTCCGGTCTTAAAATACTGGGAACCCGAGGCCTTTGAGGCTTGGGCCAGGCTTGCAAAAGGCATTGGCATAAGTTATGTTGTCTCAAGCCCCTTCGTCAGAAGCTCTTACAAGGCAGGAGATATATTAAAAGAGATCCGGGGACAAAATCAGAGGAGAAAGGATGCAGTTTGTAAGGATTGACAGGCTTCCACCATATGTTTTCGCTGAAGTCGACGTACTTAAGATGAAGGCACGGCGCGACGGCAGGGATATTATAGACATGGGTATGGGCAACCCGGACATTCCCACCCCTGACCACATAATAGATAAGATGGTGGAGGCTTCCCGCAATCCCAAAAACCACAGATATTCTGCATCAAAGGGAATATACAAACTGAGGACAGCCATCTCCAGCTGGTACAAACGCCGCTTCGATGTGGACATCGACCCTGATACCGAGGCTATAACCACAATGGGAGTCAAAGAAGGCTTCGCGCACATGATATTCTCCATGATCACTTCTGGAGATGTCGTGTTTGTGCCCAACCCTACTTACCCGATACATACCTACGCAACGGTTCTTGCAGGCGGAAACGTCAGGGGCATACCACTGCTGAGGGACAGGGATTTCTTCGCCGACCTTCTCACGGCTACAAAGCTCACTTGGCCGCAGCCCAAACTCATGATACTTTCATTTCCGCATAATCCCACTACTGCAGTGGTCGATCTCGATTTCTTCACCAAGGTGGTCGAATTCGCAAAGGAGCATGACATATTCATCATCCATGACTTTGCATATGCAGACCTGTGTTTTGACGGTTATGTCGCACCCAGCATCCTCCAGGTACCGGGCGCCAAGGATATCGCGGTTGAATTTTTCTCGCTTTCAAAAAGCTACAGCATGGCAGGCTGGCGTGTGGGCTTCGCAGTAGGAAACAAGGAGGCTGTATATGCCCTGGGAAGGATTAAGAGTTATCTCGACTATGGCGTGTTTCAGCCTATTCAGATCGCATCCATCATCGCCCTTAATGAAGACCAGACCTGTGTAAGTGAAATCAATGGCAGGTATCAGAGCAGGAGGGATGTCCTTTGTGACGGTCTTGCAAAATCAGGCTGGGAAATACCAAAACCAAAGGGTACAATGTTTGTCTGGGCGCAGATCCCTGAAGAGTTCAGGAAAATGGGCTCACTTGAATTTTCCAAGCAGCTGCTCGAACAGGGCGAAGTGGCTGTTTCGCCGGGAATCGGATTCGGCAGATACGGCGATGATCATGTAAGGTTTGCTCTGGTTGAAAACGAACACAGGATCAGACAGGCGGTAAGAGGCATAAGAAAAGCTCTGGGGTATAATGTATGATAAGAGAGATCAAAATTGGAATTATCGGATTCGGAACCATCGGCGCAGGCGTAGCAAAGACGCTCATCCAGAATATGAGGCTTCTTGAGGAGAGACTCGGTTTTCCTTTAACGCTCAAAAAAATTGCAGATATAGACATTACCAGGGAACGGGAAGTTACTCTTCCTGAAGCAATTTTAACAACTGATGCAAACGAGATTATCAATGATCCGGAAATTGATATCGTTGTGGAGCTGATTGGCGGGATAGAGCCTGCAAAGACTTTCATTACAAATGCACTCAAGGCCGGCAAGCATGTTGTTACAGCCAACAAAGCCCTGCTCGCATCAAAGGGAAAATCTCTGTTCGATACTGCGCAGTCCTGCGGCAGAGACCTTTATTTCGAGGCAGCTGTTGGCGGCGGCATCCCTATAATCAAGACCTTGAGGGAGGCCCTAATCGCCAACAACTATATATTCATACACGGCATTATGAACGGCACCTGCAACTATATCCTGACGGAGATGACCGAAAAGGGCGTGTGCTTCAACGATGTCCTGAGAACGGCGCAGAAACTCGGATATGCCGAGGCTGACCCAACGCTGGATATCGAAGGTCACGATGCAGCTCACAAGCTTGCAATCCTGTGCAGCCTTGCCTATGGAACAGCTCCCGATCTCAAAGGCATGTACGTAGAAGGCATCTCGAAACTGGACAGCATTGATATAACCTATGCCAAAGAGCTCGGATACAAGGTGAAACTCTTAGGCATAGCCATAGACAGGGGCGATAAGGTCGAGGCTCGGGTGCATCCCGTGCTGATTCCCTTTTCATATCAGCTTGCCCGCGTTGACGGCGTATTCAATGCATTCTATGTCAAGGGCGACATTGTCGACACGACCCTTTTCTACGGCAGGGGAGCGGGTATGATGCCCACCGCTTCTGCAGTAATGAGCGATATTGCGGACATCGCCAGGAACATACAGGCAGGCGTTGCCGGCAGGATTCCCCATCTCGGATATAGAAAGGATCAGAGCCTGAAAAAGAGTTTTATGCCAATTGAAGAGATAAGCACCAACTATTATCTGAGGATAAAGGTGGCGGACAAACCCGGAGTGCTTGCTAAAATTGCAGGCATACTGGGTGAAAAGGACATCAGTATTCTCTCAGTCATCCAGAAACCGGCGCCTGAAGACAAGTTCGTGCAGGTGGTTATGATGACACATGAGGCCAGGGAAGCAGACATGATGGAGGCGATAAAAACGCTTTCCCAGATCAAGGAAGTCGGAGGAAAACCCATTGTATTAAGGGTCGAGGACAATTCTATTAAGAAGTAGTGAATGAAGCAAAGGCTTCACCGGAGGCTGATATGAAATATATTGTTATCCTTGGCGATGGAATGGCCGACTATCCCATAGACTCACTCGGCGGGAAAACCCCACTTGAAGCGGCCTCTACTCCCAATATTGATGCGCTCGCATCAAAATCGACACTCGGCATGGCAAGAACGGTAAAGCCGGGATTCCCTCCGGGGAGCGACATTGCAAACATGGCCGTGCTGGGTCTTGATCCCTCACTTTATTACACTGGAAGAGCTCCGATCGAGGCAGTAAGCATAGGGGTAAAACTTGCCGATGACGACACCGCTTTCAGGATAAACTTCGTGACCCTTGGCGAAAGTCAGGATGGTCCGACAATGGAAGACTATTCCGCAGGCCATATCTCTACCGAAGAAGCAGGAGAACTGCTTGACCATCTGAGGCCGGTAATCACTAAACATACGGGAGTCAGTATTTTCAGAGGCGTTGAATACAGGCATCTGATGGTTATAAATAAATTCAACAACAGCAGTCTGAAGGCGACCCCTCCTCATGACATCACCGGAAAGGCTGTCATGACGTATCTGCCGAACGACGACCTTCTGAGAAGCATAATCGACAAGTCGATTTCAGCCCTCAAGGACCATCCTGTAAATCTTGCCCGAAGGGCAAAAGGCAAGCGCGAGGCAAGCGCCCTGTGGCCATGGGGCGAGGGAAAAGGAATGAGATGCCCTACCCTCATGGATGAATTCGGTATCAACGGGGCTATGATATCGGCCGTTGACCTTCTCAAAGGGCTCGGAAAACTCAGGGGAATGGAGGTTATAAATGTTCCCGGAGCTACCGGATGGATCGATACCGACTATGAGGCAAAGGCGAATGCCGCGATTGATGCCTTGACCAGACATGATTTTGTCTATGTCCATATAGAAGCTCCTGATGAGGCCGGCCACGGCGGATATCTGAAGGAAAAGATAAAGGCGATAGAAGACATAGATTCAAGGGTGATGCCGATTGTCATTAATGGGCTCAACGGAATGAAAGAACCGTACAGACTTCTTTTCATGCCGGACCACCCGACCCCTATAGCAAGAAAGACCCATACGCCTGAACCTGTGCCGTTCCTCCTCTATGACAGTGGAATAAATATGGATGAGCCTAAAAGGTTTACTGAAAAAGACGCTCTTTCAACTGGTCTCTTTATGGAAGACGGATATACTATCCTTAAAATGCTCCTCGGGGTCAAGATTTAGAGAAGGCTGCAGTCTGAACTTCTAATCCCTCTTTTTCAGCCCCACAAGTTCAGCCTTGTCGATAACATGGCCTGACATGGCCTTTTGAAGATTTTCCCTGCTAACCCCCGTTTGCAGATTAAATTCCGAATCGAGCGCATAAAGCGTGAAGATATACCTGTGAGTTCTACCATCGGAAGGAGGGCAGGGACCGGCATAACCTGTGCCTCCGAAGCTGTTTGAACCTTTAATCCCTGTTGCAGGACCGCCCTTTGCCTCATCAAGCTTCATTACACCGGGCGGGATATTGAACTGAACCCAATGCGTCCAGTCTCCTCCGTCTGGGTCATGCATAATGATAGCAAGGCTTTTTGTCCCGGCAGGCACACCTGTCCAGATAAGGGTTGGCGAATGGTTATCTCCTGAGCACTGCGGTTTCATGCTGTAAGAGTATCTATCTGGAATTGCCTGTAATTTGCCGAAAGAAAGACAATTTAAGCTTAAAGAAGATGCAGTTCTTGTAACACCAGGATTATTATGAACATGTTTGTCCGGACTTTCATCTGTTTTTACATGCCCCGGAATCAGAAGTACATTAGCAAGGACAAGCAGGTTTATGATATTGTTTTTGCCCATGCCTTTCTTCTCCTTTCATTTTAAAGCCGCATAAAACGGCCTCAATCTCTCAATCTCAATATCCACGTTGTCGGCCAGATATGCCATGTCCTTTGAACCGAAATCCTTTTTTACTTCCTGAACAGGCAAGAGCATCTCCTGCTCGGCCATAGGAAATGTGAGCCCCTTGAAGGGCGTAAGACCTTTTATATTGCAGATAATATCGGCGATATGGATTATGGATGATAGCAATGGGACCTGCCCTTTTTCAGGACCGGCATGATGATATAAAACCGCATCCATGGTGTTTTTATCAAAACCGATTCTTTCAAGGACAGCGGCGCCTGCTTCCGAATGTGTTACGCCAAAAATCATAGCCTCAAGTTTATGATATCCCAGAAGATTTTCCGGATCGTTCAACACCCAGATGAACTTTTCAAACTTATCAGTCATGAACAAGGACATGAATATCTTGCCGATATCGTGAACAAGACCTGCGAGAAATATCTCAGCACCGTGCTTTAATTTCAGATGCATGGACAAGAGTACAGCAGCCGTTCCGACTGCATTCCCGTGTACAATTATCTTCTCAGCCAGACTTGATTTCTCCGATGCGAACAATGAATATACGGCATGACACCTTGCAATAGCCATTATATCTTTAAACCCGATGGCCTGAACCGCCTGGATTGAATTGACAGCCCTTTTCGAGAGGCTGTAAAAAGGAGAATTGGCCGCATTTATTATGGTGCATGATAAATCCGGTCTGCCGTCAACAACTTCACACAAATCACGGACGGATGCATTCGGGTTGGAAATAAGGCTTTCAATTTCGGATATATATCCGGGCATAAGAAGGCCGTTTCCAGCTGCATCAATAGCGTTATAAACATCTTGCCTTAACTTTTCGATCTTCATGGTTATCTTATACCAGCTTTTCTTGAATCTCTCAGCCTTAACAGCCACTTCTCAAATTCTACGGCAAAAAAGATTACAGTGCTCAGCGAGAGGCTTATCAGCAGATCAACCGGCCCCAGGGCAACTGTCTTGAATATATTCTGAAGGAAAGGCACGTATATCAGTGCAAGCTGTAAAAGAATCGTGGCCAGTACTGCGACAAGCAGAGGTTTGTTTGACATTACCCCTATTGTAAACAAAGACTTTTTTTCAGATCTTATCGCCAGGACATGCGCCATCTGCGTAAGTGTCAGAGTCGTAAAGACCATTGTCTGCCATTCAGGATTGTTTGTAATAAACCCCCAATATCCTATGCCTACACATATTATGGCCATGAGTATCCCGACCCATATTATGTGATAACCAATGCCCCGGGCGAATATGCTTTCGTTCTGGGGATAAGGCGGACGTTTCATAATATCGGAATCGGCAGGTTCCACCCCTAGTGCAAGCGCAGGCAAGCCATCGGTTACAAGGTTCATCCAGAGAATCTGAAGTGGAAGCAGTGGCAGGGGCATTCCGAAAAAAGGTGCTGAAATCATAACAATCAGTTCACCGGAATTTGTCGCCATAAGATATTTGAAAAATTTCCTTATATTGTCATAAATAGCGCGGCCTTCTTCGGTAGCAGCCACTATTGTGGCGAAATTATCATCCAGCAGCACCATGTCGGAGGCCTCTTTCGAGACATCGGTACCGGTTATACCCATTGCAACTCCGATATCCGCCTTTTTAAGTGCAGGGGCATCGTTTACCCCGTCACCGGTCATGGCCACTACATGACCCTTATCCTGAAGCGCCTTTACAATATTAAGTTTATGTTCCGGGGACACTCTAGCGTAGACCGAAACATCCTCAACAACATTTTCCAGGTCTTCAACCGACATGCTTGCAAGTTCCCGGCCCGTAATAATCCTGCCGCCTTCATAAATTCCCAGCTCTCTGGCAATATGCGCCGCCGTCAGCGGATGGTCGCCTGTTATCATCACAGGCCTTATCCCTGCGGTTTTGCAGGTATGAACAGACTCTTTCACTTCGCTTCTAGGCGGGTCAATCATCCCGACCATACCCACGAATACAAGGTCTTTTTCAAGCTCATCCTGTGTGGGTTTTGAAACATAAACCCTGTAAGCGACACCCAGGACCCGCATGCCTTTACCAGCCATGGAATTGTTCGAAGCAAGGATGCTTTCCCGGATTTTTTCGTCAGCGGGCTCAATAACCCCATCATTCAAGACCGATGAAGTGGCGCCAAGAAGCTGGTCAACCGCGCCTTTCGTGAATGCGACATATGAAGGGGCCCCTGCATTCACATGCCAATCTTTTAGCCCATCCATGATGGTATCTTCTGATATGCCATGAACAGTAGTCATTCGTTTTCGTTCGGAATCAAACGGCAGTTCAAGAACTCTTTTAAGGTTTTTCTCCATTTCTGTCTTTGAAAGTCCTGCCTTCATCGCGGCAACGACAATGGCGCCTTCAGTCGGATCACCGATTGCGCTGATATTTCTTTTCGAAGGATCGGCATTCAGTTCCGCGTCATTGCAAAGCGCTCCTCCTGCGAGAAGAAGTGTCATGCTGTGCACTTTTTCCTTTGGTATATCAGGATCGCCAGAACCAAGCATAGGGCCGGTTTTCTTCAGGTGCTCTGTAAAGTCAAGCGTGTGCCCGGCTACATCCAGCATAGTTACAGTCATGACATTTTCAGTAAGGGTGCCTGTCTTGTCGGAACATATGACAGTCACCGAGCCAAGTGTTTCAACCGCAGGCAGTTTACGGATGAGAGCCCTTCTCCTGAGCATTCGCTGAGCCCCGAGAGCAAGGGCTATAGTGACCACTGCGGGAAGCCCTTCCGGCACCGCCGCGACAGCCATGCTGACCGCAGTCAGGAAGAGTTCTTTTATCGCGCTCCTGCCCTGGGTAATAAGCCCTTCAATAAAAATTATGCCAACAAGGATGGCAGCCAGAAGCGCAAGCTTCTTACCCAGCTGATCCAGCCTTTTCTGAAGAGGCGTCTGTTCACCACCAACTTTCTGCAGCATTGAGGCAATATTGCCAAGCTCCGTTGACATGCCGGTGGCTGTCACAGCCATCTGACCCCGGCCATATGTTACGACCGTGCCCATATATGCCATGTTTTTTCTGTCTCCCAGAGGAATATTATCGCCTTCGACAGTGTCTTCAAGCTTTTCTATGGGCTCGCTTTCTCCTGTAAGCGCAGCCTCCTGCACGCGAAGATTGGCCGATTCGATAAGCCTGCCGTCGGCAGGTATAAGATTTCCCGCCTCCAGAAGAACAATATCACCGTGAACGATTTCAAGAGATGGAACCTCTATCACATTACCTTCGCGTTTGAGTTTGACAGTGGGCACAGACATCCTTTTCAGAGCAGCCATGGCTTTTTCTGCCTTATATTCCTGCTGAAAACCCAGTATACCGTTCACGATGACGATAACCATTATGGCTATGGCATCAACATGCTCACCAAGGAAAAAGGAAATGACCGCCGCCACAATAAGAATCAGAACCATGAATGCCGTAAACTGTTCCCATAATATAACATAGGGGCTCTTTGTCCCATGTTCTTCAAGTTCATTCGGACCGTCTTCTATGAGACGTCTTGCAGCATCATCTCGGGACAGGCCGTTTGTTGTAGTCTTCAGCTCTTCAAGCACCGATGATGTCTTCAATGAATACCAGTTTGCCAAAAAGCACCTCCTGATTGTTTATAACTAAAGATTTTATATAAACTTGCGGTACGTCTGTATTAAAGTCAATCTTATAAAAACATGCATGGTTCTTATGGTTGCCACCATGTCATAAGATAGTGGGAGCATGTTGTGGTTGATTGACAAAT
>CAZEMO010000040.1:0-11420 GCA_964513375.1 uncultured Bacteriovoracaceae bacterium
CCGTCCGAGGACATATACAGCCAGGGTGCGCCGCATCGCCAGTGTCTGCTCAGGGATTTTGCCAGAGCAATCATCTGATCCCACTGATGGTAATTCGCTTTCATGGGGATCAGCTGAACTATGAACCCGGCGCCGGCTTCCTTAAGATAGGCAATACCCTGCATAACTTTCTTGAACCCGCCCGATTGTCGTGTCACCGCGTCATATACCTCTGCCGTCGCACCGTAGAGTGCGATCATCTTTGTGCCTTTGCGGGTAAGCAGGCGGGCTGTTTCGCGTGTAATCAAGGTGCCGTTGGTATTGAGTGTGTATCCGATGGATTTGTTTGTTATATATTCGAATATTTCGGGAAAATCAGGTCTAAGCATGGGTTCACCGCCGGATATCCCCCATTTTCTGCAGCCCATTCTCCTGGCTTCATCGACAATGCGGCGGATATCATCGAAAGCCATCTCGTCCTTAATCTCAGGGGCATCAGCCGGAATTCTGAGCCAGCAGTGCCTGCATGAGTTATTGCAGCGGTAGGTGAGATCTATATTCCCTTCCAGCGGGAGACGGGGCATTGCCGAATATTTTTTTGTTATAAAGTGCTCTGAAGTCATTGGTAATTACCTATAGGGTTTCTTAAGCCTGTCAGGCCATTTGGGCTCGCCAAGGGAAGGGTCAATTATGCGTCGATAGATTGAAATCAAGCTCAAAGTAAATAGTCCCAGGAATAGAAGCATGATGATCCAGGTCCCGAATCCGAGCGAGCCGGGATCGAAGAAAACCGGATAGATTGCAGGGGCACCATGAAAAACGCCTGCGATAGGCATCATGAACCTGTCGGTGAAGGTGAAGCCGATTTTTTTAAGAATCCACATGAGGGAGCCGATAATGAACATGGTCCCCAGGCCGCAGGGGAAGATGAGGAATATGATTGCGAATGCTATCTGCGGAGCGGGAAGGCTTCTGTCAAAAACGCTCTGCCCGGGATTGTCGGGATTGACATAAACCGTGATGTTGCCCTCTCTGAGTTGCGCCATCTGCCTTGAGCGCCTCTTGTCGCTGAAATTATCTGAACCAAAACTGTAATCAACCCTGTCACCGTTATAAGTCTTGCCATTATATGAGTATGAATATTTTGCCTTGATTCTGCTGTTAAAAGTAGTTCTCATCGAGCCAGTTTGGTTTGATCTGATTGTTTTCATATCGTAATCAAGTACTTTTGCCGGGACTTCTTCCCAGTTTCTCGTCTTGTAATTCATTATGAAGGTGTAGCCGATGAACCAGATGATGAGGCATGCGGCAACGGTAAAGACACCTACAACGATTGCAGACATCACTGATTCTAAATTTATTGCCATTAAAAAAAATTCTAACAGAAAATCGGATGAGATCAAAGTAATTTGACCGTATTGACGACAGGACTTGCCATATTGCTGGACAACGATATTATTATGTCATTATTAAATGAATCATTTAATTTTTAGCGGGGGTGTTTATGAAGAGGTTGATTCTGTTTTTTGCCGTTTTATTAGCGGGTTGTGTTCCTCAAATTGTTGATGATGGAAATGAACCGCCTGCCAATCCTTATCTTGCCGATTCTCCCTGGAGCATGACGCACAGAAATCCCTACTGTCAGGCGTCATCTCCATATCCGGGACCGGACAAAGGCATAGGCGGCAAGGATTACATCATAGGCACACCGGGCTGCATTACCATGCCGGTCTCTGGCAAATATCACGGCGGAAAACGTGTGGTATGGGGCAACAACCTCACACATGTCTTTAAATTGAGCACAGAAAATAAGAAGCTCATCGAAATAGACAAGATCAAGAAAGACTCAAACGACGACGATGACAAGGGCCTTGTCGAAAGTGGAGTATCGGGTGCCTATACCCTTGTAGATAAGGACGGTGTGTTTTTTGTCCCTGATATGACAAGAATTTTTGCATACTGTGACAGCGTTCCTGGTGATCCTGCATCAAAAATCATGATCAAGAATATCTACAGTATTCCAAATGAGCATTTGGAAGGCTCAGATGATAAGATAGTGGGCCTGGTCATGACATATGACGGCATGCTGGTCTTTGCTACGAACACAGGACTGGTCTGTGCCCTGTCGAGAAGCTTTGAGAAGGGGTATTATCTTAAGCTTGGCGATAAGGATGAAATATCAAACTCTATCGCATGTGACGAGCAGGGCGGAATCTATGTTGTTACAAGCAAAAAGATGTACCGTGTTCAATGGACTGGTACTGAACTTACAACCGATGAAGCAAAAGGAGGATGGATTGCCGATTATGAAACAGGAGGCGATCAGTCCGGGATTCGTCTGGGAAACGGTTCTGGTACTACCCCGACCCTTATGGGCGCAGGCTCTCAGGACAGGTTCGTGGCCATAACCGACGGGAGCGAGCTTATGAACATAGTCCTGTTCTGGCGTGATAATATCCCTGCAGACTGGAATCAGATCCCCGGAACAAAAGACAGAAGGATTGCTGCACAGGTACCCGTAAGGTTCGGCGATCCTGAAGCTGCTCATTCGCAGACTGACCAGTCTCTGTGTATTCGAGGCTATGGCGTGGCCGTAGTAAATAATGAACTCGGCGCAGACCTGGGCAACCGCACTCTTAATATTATTATTTCAGGCATCCCGTTTATAGCGCCCAGAGGTATTGAAAAATTTGAATGGGATCATAAAACCAGAACATTTTCATCGGTATGGGCAAACACGCAGATATCGGTTCCCAACGGCATTCCCTGCATGAGCGCTTCGACGAAGCTTTTATATGCGGTAGGCAAACGCGGCGTATACTGGACTCTCGAAGCGGTTGACTGGGATACCGGTGAATGCGCATTTTATTCGAATATCGGTATCGGGCTTCAATATAACAGCGCATATGCCGCAACCCAGGTTGGGCTGGACGGATGCATATACTCGGGTACGGCAATAGGGCTTGTAAATCTGAGGCCGAAATAATATAGCTGCAATTTGAAAATTATACGTCAGGCAGGCCTGCCTAATAGCCTTTGGAGGTATGGGATGAGGAGTACTAGGGGAAATGGACTTATTCCGGTTTTTATTCTTCTGATTGCCTTTGCCGGATGCAAGGTTTCAGGCACTGTTACCGAGGCTGGTACGGGTATTCCCGGCCTTACCGTAATATTAAGCGGAGACAAGAGCGCAACTGCTGTGACCGATGATCAGGGCAACTACAAGTTTACAGTTGGGTATGGCAGCTATGCTGTTACACTTGTTCCGGACGGCGAAGGTGTTTTTATACCGACAGCCAGACAGGTTTATGTGAGAAATTTGGGAGGAGCAGAAGCAAACTTCTCAAGACTCACAGATAACAATATTTATTGGGATCCTTCGCTTGTAGTTCCGATCCAGGCTCACCCTGATATCAGAGGCTACAAAGTGATCAGAGGTCTGATCCATTTGCATTCAATCTATTCACATGATGCATGCGACAACAAGCCTTTCATTGACGGAGAGCCCAACACTGAGTGTCTTTGCCAGCTGCGTGAGGCCATATGCAGTACGAATCAGCAATATGTGATGATGTCCGACCATTCAGATAATTTTTCATGGCATGAGTTTCCCGACGTATTGCTCTATCAGCCGGAACAGGGTGACGAATTGATATATCAGGACGGCAGGCCGGTTGCGAATATAATAAAATGTGGCTGCGGCAACAATGCTATAATCACTGCGGGCAGCGAAAACAATCTCATGCCCATCGGCCTTAAAAGAATGCCCGACGGTACGCCTGAAGAGAGGCATGCGCTCTTGACAAGTACGAGCGTTGAAACGGTGGATGCACTGCATGCGCTGGGGGCAATGGTCTTCGTAACACATCCCGAAAGCTGGAAGACCGAAGATATTCTGGACCTGCCTATTGACGGCATAGATACATACAACCTGCATGCTAATATCGACCCAAGCATCAGGGAAGACTATCTGGGATTGCCATCTCTGGGATTTATCCCGGGTATACTTGATATGCTTACACCTTCTTGGGCCGATGCTCATTCGGACCTTCTGCTCCTGAGTTTTCTGGAAGAGTTGAAACCCGATATAACGCACTGGGACAAACTGCTTTATCACCGTGCCACAACGGGATTTATGGCTACGGACTGTCACAGGAACTCTCTGCCGTTCCTCCTTCCGGACGGCGACAGGGGGGACAGCTACCGAAGGATGATGAGATGGTTTGCAAACTATGTGCTCGTGAAGAAACAGAATCTCGAAGAGATCGAGGATGCTGTATTTAGAGGCCGTATGTACGGTGCATTCCAGGTTTTCGGAGAACCGGTCGGGTTTGATTTTTATGCCGATGCCGGAAGTCAGTCATCTGAAATGGGAGATAAAGTGTCCCTGTCTAACTCACCTGTTTTGCATATAAAGGTCCCTGAATTTTTCAGGATGGACCCGAGCCTTGAAAAACCCGAATTCAGGGTGAGGATTGTTAAGGCCGGTCAGGATGGAGGAGTGACGGTTGCCGAGAGTCTGAATTCTGACCTTGAATATGCAGTGACTGAAAAAGGTGCATACAGGGCTGAAATCAAGATTGTTCCATATCATCTGAAAAAATGGCTGGGAAACCATACGAAGCCGTTCATCAAAGAATATCCGTTTATTTATGCAAATGCTATTTTTGTAGATTAGTAATATGAGTTTGATGATGTCGATGTAAGAAATAAAGACAGCCGGAGAATCACTCCGGCTGTCTTTATTAAAAATTCCTGGAATATTAAAAAAATCCCTAATTCTATTAAGAAAAACGCCGTTAAGTAATTCAACCAGTTATCATAAATAAATTATTAAAATAATTTGGGGGATTAAAAATGGATCCGATAGAAACTCCTGCTGGTACTTTCAGTATTGATGAAATATTAAGAAAAATGGTTTCGATGAGAGCCTCCGATCTTCATCTTGCGGTGGGATCTCCTCCCAATATACGTATTGACGGCAAGCTCGTCCCTCTTGCGGATTACGGTACAATAAGCAATGAAATTCTTAAGGGCGCTCTTTATTCCATAATTTCAGAGGATCAGAAGAAGACATTTGAAAAGAACAAGGAGCTTGATTTTTCACACAGCATGCCCCAGGTTTCCCGCTTCAGGGGGAATATGCTCTATCAGCGAAATACCCTTGGTGCCGTATTCCGTTCCATTCCTGCAAACCCTCCCACAATTGAAGAACTGAACCTGCCCCCGATAATAACAGCTCTCAGCAAAAAACCCCGGGGACTTGTCCTGGTTACCGGCCCTACGGGCAGCGGCAAGTCAACAACTCTTGCATCAATGGTAGATTATATAAACAGGTCAAGGTCGGAACATATTGTAACCATTGAAGATCCAATAGAGTTTCTGCATAAAAACCAGAAAAGTATAATCAGGCAGAGGGAACTCGGAAGCGACACGCTTTCATTCTCCGAGGCGCTGAAACATGTTCTCAGGCAGGATCCTGATGTTATCCTCGTTGGTGAAATGAGGGATCTGGATACCATATCGCTGGCAGTCACCGCTGCCGAGACCGGGCACCTCGTTTTTGCAACATTGCATACTACAAGTGCCGCCTCGACTATTGACCGGGTTATTGACGTTTTTCCTTCAAGCCAGCAGGCCCAGATAAGGATGCAGCTGTCCACGACCCTTGAAGGCATCATCTGCCAGACGCTCGTGCCAAAGAAAGACGGGAAGGGAAGGGCATGTGCAATGGAGATCCTGATTGGCACTCTGGGAGTGAGAAACCTGATCAGGGAAGGGAAAACGCATATGATAGTCAACATGCTCCAGGCCGGTGTTAAAGACGGCATGCAGACGCTTAATTCGGCGCTTCATAAGCTTGTAATAAGCGGTGCGATCTCTCAGGATGATGCACTGATGAAATCCAGTCAGCCTGATGAACTCAAGAGCCTTTTTGGAAGGACCTAAGCAGCCGGCAGGGTAAAAAACTTTATGATACTTCTCAACATGGCCGGTCTTTGATTATATTTAAAGCCGGAGCCCGACAAGTGATACATGTTCAGAACGTGAAGATATTGCGCATCAATTTCAAAATGATACAATAAAACACCTAAAATAATTAAATGATACATAAATGAACCTTATGGGAGCATAAAAAAGAACAATCAAATGATATATCAATAAGTTACAACGTGGCACGTCTCTTGCTCTGAACGATATAACAAAACATCAAAGGGAGGAAGCAGTTATGATCAGTTCAGGCGACACAGCATGGATGCTGATTGCCACGGCAATGGTAATGATTATGACACCGGGTCTGGGTTTTTTTTATGGAGGGATGGTTCGCTCAAAGAATGTTCTTGGAACCCTCATGCAGAGTTTTATGTGTCTGGGGCTTGTATCCATACTCTGGGTTATTTTCGGATACAGCCTTTCCTTCGGGCCGGACATCGGAGGATTAATTGGATCTCTTAATTGGGCAGGCCTCACAGGAGTCGGGGGTGATCCGGGTCCATATTCCGATAAAATTCCGCATCTGCTCTTCTGTGCGTTTCAGCTCATGTTTGCCATAATAACTCCGGCCCTCATAACGGGTGCATTTGCTGAACGTATGAAATTCTCTGCTTTTGTGCTTTTTATCGTTCTCTGGGCTTCTCTCGTTTACTTTCCCCTGTGTCACTGGGTATGGGGCGGGGGATGGCTCCAGAAGATGGGGGCGCTCGATTTTGCAGGGGGGACGGTAATCCATCTTAACGCCGGTGTTGCTGCACTAGTATCCGCTATCATTATAGGGAAAAGAAAAGGGTATCGCCAGGAGCCCATGTATCCCCACAACCTCACCATGACAATGCTCGGGGCTGGTATTCTATGGTTCGGATGGTTCGGTTTCAATGCGGGCAGCGCTGCAGCGGCCAACGGAACCGCCACATATGCATTCTTCGCAACTCAAATCGCAACCGGCGCTGCTGCTCTATCATGGATTATCTGTGAAAAGATAATCCGCAAGAAACCGACTACGCTGGGGTTTGCATCTGGCGCAGTCGCAGGACTTGTAGCCATCACCCCGGCTTCCGGTTTTGTCACACCTGTGCCTGCAATGATCATAGGGCTTGTCGCAGGGGCAATCTGCTATTTCGCAGTGCTTTCGAAAGAGAAATTAGGATATGACGATTCCCTGGATGTCGTGGGGGTCCATGGTGTGGGTGGCCTCTGGGGCGCTGTTGCAACCGGACTGTTCGCATCAATCGGCGGCACCGGTCTCTTCTACGGCAATGCTCATCAGCTGGTTGTTCAGCTCATAACATCAGGTACTGCAATCGTATTCTCTCTGTTCATGACCACGGTTATCCTGCTGGCAGTGAAAAAAATCACAGGCTTGCGTGTGGAAGAGGAAGAAGAAGTCCAGGGTCTTGACCAGAGTCTGCACGGCGAGACCGGCTATAATCTGAGATAATCATATCCATACAGGAAGGAGTAAGATCATGAAGAAAATTGAAGCCATAATCAAACCGTTTAAACTTGATGAAGTAAAAGAGGCGCTTAACGCTATCGGCGTAACTGGCATCACCGTAACTGAAGTCAAAGGATACGGCCGCCAGAAAGGACATAAGGAGATCTACAGGGGTGCGGAATATCAGGTAGATTTCCTGCCGAAAATTAAAATTGAAATAGCCGTAGGAGCCGAGATTGCAGACAAGGTCATTGAAGCCATCATTTCAAAGGCCCGTACGGGAAAGATCGGAGACGGAAAGATATTCGTATCACCGCTTGAGAACGTTATAAGGATAAGGACAGGTGAGAGCGGTAAGGCAGCGATATGATTGAATTAAGGGCGGAACTCTCATTTCCGCCCTTAACCTGATGAACATTGAAGGAGTAACGTGACATGAAGAGAATTGAGGCTATTATACGTCCGGACAAGGTTGAAGATGTGTGCAATACCCTGAACAGAACCGGACATAAAAGTGTCATATTCTCAGCGATAGAAGACCGGAGCGCATCTGAGCATTTAAGAGTCATGGTTAAGGGAAATTCATACGATATCGATACAATGATGGCCAGGATCGAGGTGACGGTAAAGGATGCCGAGGCGACCGAGGTGGTGGATCTGATCAAGGAAGCTGCATCTACAGGCAGCGTAGGAGATGGAGAAATATTCGTCCATCCCATCGATAATGCAATGATAGTAAGCACCGGTTTGTGGTGGAGCAGGAAACCAAGATAGCGACTAACAACCGGACACATTTCCAACGGCCAGGACGCCGATAAAGACTTAATAAACAACAGATGTTACAGTGTGGAAAATGTCTGTGCAATCTCAAGACTCAGTTTTCCAAGTGCACTGCTCATGCCTGCCACATAATCTTTATAATCATATCCCTTCAAATCCTCAGTAATTATTGTCTTTTTAAGGAGTATGTTTTTTTTCGTATCATTATCCATGATTATCCAGCCGGCCTTGAGTGTTATGGTTTTGCCAAGGGTTCCATCAAGCTGCTGGATGTCAACAACGAGCTGGTATGAAGAAGTGATCCTCCGGCCAAGCTCGTATGGTACAACAGTCATTGAAGGGAGAAGGGTTGAAAGATTATCCGTCAAGGTTCTTACCAGGTTGTCATTCAGGCTGCCCGCCCATCTGTCATATTCTGATATGATGACGTTATTTTTGCCCGATAGGGTGGCTATCTGTGGCCTGTTCAGGACAACCGGGATAGTGACCGGCCCTACGCTGACAGTTTTATTCTGAGCTGTCGGGTTCAAGTCTTGGATCTCTTCAAGAGAAGAGGGGCTGAGCCTGTAGAATCTTGACGGTTGTGAGAAGCTGCATCCTGAAATAGTGAGCAGAAACAGGATCAGAAGGATAAAAGAAAATTTCTTCATTTGCCTTCTCCTTTTATTTTTTCCTTGCCTCTAAGTAGCGATTCCGGGTGACGTTCGAGATAATCAATCAGGGATTTCATGGATGCGGCTATTTCACTGAATTCTTTCAGAGTGTCTTCGGCCTGATATGATACCTCTGTGTTCTCGGTCATAAATCTGTTTATTGTTGCAAGGCTATCGTCAACTTTTTTTAGAGTGTCCTGAGCCTTTTCTATTGTTTTTTTTGCATCAGTCGCAATCTGACCCGGTGCACCATCCTCCATGGCAAGAGTCTTTTGAGCCTGGATCATCGTCTGGCGGGCGGCCTCAGAGGTTTCCTGAATGTCTTTGAGGAGCGGAACTATCTGGGAATCCATTTTTTCAAGAAGTTCATGCGCAGACTTGCCAGCAGCGACATATGACCTCAACCCTTCTTTGGTTTCGGGAGAATTAATGAAGTTTTCTATTCCATCAATAGTCTTTATTAGCTTCTTCGCAGTTTCTTTCAACCTGAGATCCTGAATTGCCTGGGTAAATTGCTCAAGCTGCGTTGGTATTGTCGGTATCTCATCATATTCTTTAAGATATCTGTGGTATACGGGTTGCATTTCAGGGAAGAAATCCAGAATGATTATAAGCTGAGAAGTGACAATGCTCTGCATTGTAAGCTGTGCCTTAAGACCTTTTTTGATGAACAATGAGATCTCATCAGGGGTTCCCATGATTTTCTGCATTGTATCAAGGCTTGTGACCGAATCGGGTTCGAGTTCGACAATGACGACACTGTGAAGAGCCTGATCGTCCTTTGTGTAAAAGAGTTTTATGCTTTTCACTGAACCTACCTGCACGCCCTTGTAGTATACTCCCGCCCCTGGATTGAGACCCCTGATAGACTCATCGAAATACAGCGCATACGGATAGCTACGTTTAAAAAATCTACCCCCTGATAATATGACAACTGTTACAAGCATCAGGCCTATCGCACCCACTACAAACAGTCCGATCAGTTTAAAGTTTGCCCGTTTGCTCATGATAATACTCCTTTTATAAAGCGGCATTTACTGAATATTTTCACACATCACCTCTGAAATGCACATGCTTTCGGCCCTTGTCAGGAAGCTTCTTACAGTGAGATTTGTTGATTCCTTAAGCATTTTTTTAGGGTCTCCATGAGCGATCATGGTCTTTGTAGCTGTATCAAGAAATACAGAATTGTTTCCTATGGTAAATATGCTCGAGAGTTCGTGCGTCACTACAACGATTGTCGTACCGAGACTGTCTCTTATCTGCAGAATAAGTTCATCCAGCAGCCTTGAACTTATCGGGTCCAGTCCGGCAGAGGGTTCATCAAAAAATAGAATCTGAGGGTCAAGCGCCATTGCCCTTGCAAGTCCTGCGCGTTTCTTCATACCCCCGCTGATCTCGCTTGGATAATATTCTCCAAATCCCTTGAGTCCAACCAGTGCAAGTTTAAGTGCAGCGATTTCATTTATTTCTCTTTTTGAAAGATGAGTATATTCTTCCAGCGGTAATGCGATGTTTTCCGCCAGCGTCATTGAACTCCAGAGAGCACTGCTCTGATAAAGAATTCCAAAGGATTTCATTATGCTTTCCTGTTCGTCAGGATCGCTTTTATAGAAATCGACACCATTATAATAAATGTTTCCTATCTCCGGTTCCCTGAGTCCTATCATATATTTCAGCAGAGTGCTTTTCCCGCATCCGCTGCCTCCCATTATTATAAAGATGTCGCCCCTGTTGACGGTGAAATTCAGATTGCTCTGAAGCACATAATCGCCATAAGCCATTGTAAGGTCTTCAACCCTTATGTGTTCCATTGAACTTTCAGTCTGCATTCTCATATCCCCAGTACCGCACATATGTAAGTAATGAAAGCGGTTGCAATGACTATGCTCACAATGCCGGTTACGACAGCCGAGGTTGTTGATTTGCCGACGGATGCGGCGCTTCTTTCGCAATGAATACCTTTGTAACATCCTGTAGTAGCAATTAGGAAGCCGAATACGGTACTCATAATAAGGCCTATCCACAGGTCTTTGAACCTGATCGCGTTAACGGTCTGGTTGTAATATGTTGTAAAACTGATATCAAACATCGTGGTTCCGACAATAAATCCGCCCAGTATACCGATTATATTTGCATAAAGAGATAAAAGCGGCATTGCTATTGTGAGTGCAATAACCCTTGGAAGAACAAGGAATTCGACAGGAGAGATTCCCAGCGTCCTTAGGGCATCTATCTCTTCATTTGTCTCCATTGTACCAAGATGCGCGGCATATGAGGCGCCTGTTCTGCCCGCCATTATTATTCCGGTCATTATCGCGCCCATTGAACGGACAATTCCGATGCCTACCAGATTTGCAATGTAAATCTGAGCTCCGAACAGCTGAAGCTGTATTGATCCCACGAATGCAAGGATAAGACCTATGAGAAGGCTTATAAGAGATACGATCGGCAGGGCGTCAATGCTGCATTCCTGAATAACAACAAAGAAATCCCTGGTCCTGAAACGGGCCATGCCGGCAAAAAATCTGCCGAATGAAACGATCAGCTCACCTGTGAAGATGAAGAAATCTCCG
>CAZEMO010000041.1:0-10777 GCA_964513375.1 uncultured Bacteriovoracaceae bacterium
CTTTATATCCGTGCGTCTTGGCATCTACTTCTCCTCCATGAGCGCCATGAAATCCCTGAAAAGATAGTCAGCGTCAAAGGGGCCTGGTGCGGCCTCGGGATGGTACTGAACGCTGAAGGCCTTTTTCCCGGGGTATGCAAGGCCTTCGAGCGAATTGTCGTTAAGGTTTATGTGCGTGACAACTGCATCATCGGGCAGTGTCTCGGCAACAACGACAAAACCGTGGTTCTGTGAGGTGATTTCAACACGGCCGGTGCGGAGGTTTTTAACAGGCTGGTTCACACCGTGATGGCCGAACTTGAGCTTTGAGGTTCTGCCTCCCGCCGCAATGCCCATAAGCTGATGCCCCAGGCATATCCCGAATACGGGCAGCTTTCCAAGGAGATTTCTTACAGTCTCGATTGTATATTCCAGAGGTTCCGGGTCTCCGGGGCCGTTTGACAGCATGATGCCGTCAGGCTCCCAGTTCAGGATGTCTGAAGAGGAAGTAGTGGATGGAACCACAATAACCTGGCAGTCATGCCTTTCAAGATGCCTGAGGATGTTGTATTTTACCCCGCAGTCCAGAACGACGACGCGCTTTTGATCGCCTCTCGGGCCTGTCTCCGATATGGGTTTTTTAGCCCCTTCACTCCAGAGGTATGCCTCCCTGCCTGTTACATGCTGCACCATATCCTGCCCGACAAGCCCAGGATAAGCGCGGAGTCTGTCGGACAATTTGTCTGTATTGTGGATGTCATTGGAAATGACACCCTTCATGGCGCCGGCCGTGCGAAGCTTTTTTGTTATAGCCCTTATATCGACATCGTCCAGACCTGGTTTGCCGTATTCATCGAGGAAGCTTTTTAGGGTTTTCTCAGATCGAAAATTGCTCGGGAGGTTTTCATATTCCCGGACTGCAAAACCTTCCATGTGGATTGCGTCCGATTCCATGTCTTCGCGGTTTATTCCATAGTTGCCGATCAACGGATAAGTCATGACAAGTATCTGCCCTTTATATGACGGGTCGGTGAGCACCTCCTGATATCCTGTCATGCCGGTGTTGAAGACGACTTCTCCGAATACCTCACCGCTGCCTGCAAAGGCATATCCATTGTATACGCTGCCATCCTCGAGCATGAGCAGGGCCGGCGGGTCAGTCCTGAAGAGAGGCAATTTTTCCTCCTCAATAAAATCCGCGGAAGGGATTTTTGAGATTTCTGTTTAATCGGGCGGCGTACGTTTTGTCAACTATATTAAGCTGTTTTTTGATACTAATTTCGAATCTGTATCATTGTCATTTGTTTATGACCGGGTTGCACGGAAGGCCTTGACAAATTTAGGCAGATCTTTGAGGCCGTCGGAAAGCCTTCGAAGGTACAGAAAAGGAAGCCTTACCGGTTTTTCGTCCCTGTAGCGCTTTTTCATATATGCCGGAGGCGGGAATACGGCTTCAAAGATAAACTTGAGTTTCTCTATGAAGGGAAGCTGCCTGATTTTGTAAAGAGATTGCACTGTTGATGTCTTCATGGGTTGAGATCTGAGCTTGAGCATGAATGTGTTTCTCTCTGAACCGGCTGGAATTCTTAATGGCAGGGCGGTACCGAAAAGCTCTTTGCTCATGTCCGATGCAAGAAGGAGGATTTCTCCAAGCCGCAGTTCATCAAAGATGTACGACAACTCACCCCAGTCGATAAGACTTTTCCATTTCTGCGCCATGAAATATGTTTCATAAAAATGGAACAGGCCTGAAGCGGCGATATCGTGGGAGAAGTATATGTGCAGTATCTGATGAACAAAAGAGGCCGTATGTGAAAGCATGTAAAGACCTGAAGTATTCTTGAATGTTCCGTCATCCTCTATCGGCATCAGATGTTCAAAGAACCAGCTGTCGAGGTCGATACCTTTCTGATGATACAGGTTGACGAGCTTCCAGTGAAGTTCGATGATCTGGCCTTTCGCACCCGGCTTTTTAAGGCTTACGTGTTTATCCTCGATAAGAGTTGAGGAAACAGGCTTCAAATGGGTTATGGATTCATAGAAAATGCTGTACCCGACCCCTTTTAGTTTATCTGCTGCCGGGTCCAGGAACTCGTGTCTGACAAGCAGGTCGGTGTCGCACATGTTCCTTAAAGAGATGTCTTCGTAGAGCGCAAGTGCAAGAGCGCTTCCCTTAAGCATTATGAGAGGCTGAAATTGCGGCAGGACAGCAGGAAACACATTTGCGGAAAGCTCTTTGAACCTCATCTCATTTGTATATTTTATTCGTACCCTCATGGAGCTAAATTTGAGCCACGATTCGAGGGGTATCATGTCAATCAGCTGTTTCAGCTCGGGTTTTCTGCTGTTAATAAATGCTGCAACACCTTCTTCCAGTACAAGCTTTTCAAACAACTGCCAGTCCTCAGTAGAATATTCTTTCCAGATGACTTCTGCACATCTGCCCGAAAGGCATCTGCAGATATCGAGATAAATCTTAAGCAGATTACCGGCATTGCCGTAACGCTCTTTCAGGGCATCAATAGGTATGTTCGTTTTCTTTTGTCTGCTCATTCCATGACCTGGCATACATACCGCCTTTCCTGATCAGTTCCTCATGCGTTCCGGATTCGATAATGACGCCCCTGTCCATTACATGAATGATATCCGCCTGCATGGCAGTGGTGAACCTGTGTGTTATAATCAATGAGGTCTTGCCCCTGGCAAGGTCTTTGAATTTTTTGATCCAGTCGTTTTCGGCCCATGAATCCATCGAACTTGTCGGCTCATCGAGCATCAGTATGGTCGAGTTTCTCAGGAAAGCCCTGGCCAGGGCTACCCTCTGCCATTCGCCCATGCTGAGGTCCGATCCCCCGAACCATTTGCCAAGGACCGTTTCATAGCCTTCCGGCAATCTGGAGATGGGTGCATCCGCACCGGATGATACGGCTGCCTTTTTCACATCATCAATGCCGGGTGAGGTCTCGATGCTTCCATATGCTATATTGTCGAATGCGCTTGCATTGAAGTGAACCGGTTCCTGAAAGAGCATGCTTATCCTGCTACGGTGTCTTTTAAGGTCTATGTCTTTCAAATCGATGCCGTCCAGGAGCACTCTGCCGTTACCCGGGTCATAGAACCTGCATATGAGTCTGGTGAGTGTGCTCTTGCCCGCGCCGTTTGGCCCCACGATGGCGGTTGTCCTGCCGGCAGGTATCTTGAGGCTGAAATCTCTTATCACATCATTGGAGCCGCATGGATATCTGAAGGTGACGCCCTCGAAAATGATGCCGTCTCCAAGTAACGGTGCCGCATCAACGGGGTTCAGAGGATTCTTGACCGCAGGCTCAATGCTGAAGAACAGGAAGAGGTCGTTAACGAACATGCTGTTCCTGTATATGGATCCGACATTGCCCAATACGTTTCTCATCAGGCCCTGTCCCTGGTTGAATGCCTGGTAGAGCATTGCGACTTCTCCCAGGCTGGCTTTTCCATGTACAGCCCTTAAAAGTATCCATACGACTGCAACACCTATTACTCCCATGCCGAAGAGTTGAGCAGCGAATTCGGCCATGGCCTGCTCTTTTGTGAGTGCTATTTTTTCGTTCCTCAATACAGCCCTTAAATCCTGATAGCTTTTCCTGAAGATGTCACCCAGTCCGTAAAGCCTTATTTCCTGTGCGGCGCTTCTGTGAGTAATCATATGGTCATAATAACCCGCCATCCTGGAGTCGGGAGTTCTCATTATTCTCCAGCTGTTCATCTTCCTTGAATAGTAGCCTATTATTAACAGAGCCGGTATTGTGCCCAGGAACAGGAGAAGCGGTAGAATAACTCCGAAGGAAAAAAGTATGCCTGCCATCGCAAAAAGGGTGATGCAGCTCTGTACAAGCATGCCCAGATTGTCGAGCAGTGTCTGCGGCATGTTCTTGGCATCGATCTGCGCCCTGTAGAGCTTGTCGAACGATTCAGGGGATTCGAAAAAGGCCATGTCCATTTCGAGGGCCTTTTCATGGATCCTGTTTGTCATGGTGTCCTGTATGATTTCCGACTGTTTTATTTTTACAAGCTTCTGGGCAAAACCGGCAATACTGTTCGCAAGATAAATGATAATGTACAGCAGGGCCAGAGATATTGTTTTCGAGGCGCCGGCTCCCCCACCTGAAACAGTTAAGGTCAGGCTGTTTATGAAAGCTTTTGTAAGATACACGGTTGCAACCGGAAGAATGCCCTGAACGATAAGAAGACATGCCCACAGTACTGTCCATTTTCGGGCAATGTCCCATACAAGGCCGATAGCCTTGATGAGGTTTCCGGTCAGCAAAATTATATTGTCCCAGATCTCTTTCGGGCTTTTAAATATCTTTTCATCCACGAAGAAAACTATCTCATTACAATCGATTTGATACAACCTGTTTTTAGGCAATGATTGCCACACGTATTGCCATCAGGATATAATTTCTGTAAATTTGAGATTATAAGGATAAAGCTGAAAACATATGAGAAAAATTATGAAGAAAAAATCATGGAAAAAACCTGAACTGATTGTGCTGGTGAGACACCAGGCCGAAGAAGTCGTACTGAACGGTTGCAAAGGCGCCGGTCTGACAAACAACAGTTTCCTGTCTCACCATGACCTCTGCCATTCGGACGCACCGGCTTGCATTACGCAGTGCAGTGGTCTTGTTCATAGCTGAGATGTCATCCGTTTGGACATAATATGATAAGTTCATAATAATTTAATCCTTTGGAGATAATAAAATATGGATGAAAAAGCAGAAAGGAAAAAAGTTTGGATTCAGCCGGAATTGGTCGTACTTGTTCGGAATAAACCAGAGGAGGCTGTTTTAACCGGATGTAAAAACGGACCAATATATACCGTTTCGGCCAATGACTACTGGGGAGGCTGTTACGCCTTTGGACCATACAATCCCTGTCCGAATATATGCAATGCTCTGCAGTCATCCTGAGAGCTGTCATTAGGATGTCTCGAGTTTATAAATGACCATGCTTCATTAAAGAAGATGAAAACTCAGGCGACTCAATCCTGTCAGGAAAGAATGTATTCGGATTATGTATTTATAGGCGGAGAACTTCATTTATCCAATCTGGGCCAGCTCGAATTGATTAAAGGAATGATGGAACGCGGTGTTCCTTTGCGTACGATGGTGCGCGGATTCAGTATGCAGCCGTTTATCCGGGACGGGGATATACTTACCATTTCTCCTTTTGACGGGAAAGAGGCTTTACCCGGTGATGTAGTCGCTTTTGTGCAGCCTGAATCGAGAAAGCTGGCCATACATCGTGTCATATCAAGGGACAACTCTGGTCTTCTGATCCGGGGGGACAACTGTCCCCATGCAGACGGAACCGTCATGCCGGAAAAAATACTCGGGTATGTGACACGTATAGAACGCTGCGGCCGGGATGTTCGTGTCGGTCTTGGTTTTTCCGGCATTCTGATATCCATGTTGAACAGGGGCGGTCATCTCATGTGGATGAAGCGGCTTTTCTTTCTGCCACGCCGCATCGCAGGACGGGCGCTGATGTTTATGCAGGGTTTTCTTTTCTATCGCAGGTTCGGAAGAAAGCTGTCGCATCTAATCGCAATCGATAAAGCAAGTGAAAGCGATATGGAAGAAGTCCATAAACGATTCAATTCTCACAGCATGTATAGAAGGCAACCGGACAATCCCCATGTGATAAACTGGGTAGCCAGGAGCTCGGGAAAAGTGATCGGTTTTATCCAGTCAGTTTACCATCCCGAAGAAAATTTCCCCTGGGTCGGGCACTGGCTCTTTTCCCTTCATGTGTGGAGCTTATACCGCGGAAGAGGCATTGGCGGGAAACTTTCGCGGCAGGTTATTGAAAAAGCTGCAGAACTCGGTGCGAAAGAGTTAAATCTTGTCGTATATGAGGATAACAGACGCGCCATAAGCTTATATAGTAAGCTTGGTTTTACCCACACCGAGATCGCAGGTCTTGAGCCTCTGCTTTCTTCTGAAAAGCTTAATACCGGTCGCAGACGGATAGTTATGAGAAAAGATCTGAGATGACTTTTTAGAAATGACCATTCTTTGCGGATAACTTTATCGGCTGTTTCGATTATCCTTGTGAACTCCGGCTTTTTCTTTGATCGCCTCTGCACGCGAATGAGCGACCTTGCAGAAATAAGGCGTTGCCCCGTCAAGTTCGCCTGTCTCCAGATAAGCATGGGCGGGGCACCACAGGCACAGATTTATAAGTGCACATTTGCGGCAGGTTTCGAGAAATTCTTTTTTCTGAGAACGCATGTCCCTAACTTTGGGAACAAAATTTGTCCAGGCGTCTTCAAGCGTTCCTTTACATAAATCATAGGTTGTTTCTTCTGCCCACAAAGACGAGCAGAGGCGGAACCTGCCGTCATAGCTAACATTGAAGCTTCCGTTGCCGGCCCCGCAGTGAAACAGGTGGTCGCAGCCGATGTCATTGAATTCCTCGTTTATGAGCGTATCACAATTTTTAATCATGGCGCTGATCCGGTTTTCATCTGATTTTTCCATCATTACTATCTGTTCGGGAGAAAGCCGTTCTGAAAGTATTTCCTCGTTTCTCTTCCGGTTGCCGTCAAATCTCAGATGAAGCTGCGGGTCGAACCTGAAATAATCCTTTGTTCGCGAACGGCAGAAGTCTGCAATCTGCTTCTGTTCGTGAAGATTCGACCGGATCGCCATTGCCTTCAAGCGGATACGGATACCGTTTTCGATAAGCATATCAAGGCCGTTCATAAATTTTTCAAATGAGCCCGGACGTCTGGTGACGCGTTCATAGGTTTCTTTCGTCACGCCGTATACCGTGACTTCGATGTCACGCGGCGGGTATTTTTCAAAGAGTGCGACATGCTCCGCATCGATGAGTGTTGCGTTGGTGAAGACGGAGACGAGGAGGCCCTTTTTTTTGAGCATCATATAAATCTCAAAAAAGTCCTGTCGAAGAAGAGGTTCTCCCCCTGTCAATAAACACCAGACGGTGCCCATGCCTATGGCCTGATCGGCTATATCAGCGATCTCCTGGACGCTCAATTCCCTGGAAAGGGCATCATCGTCGCCTGCGGGAAGATTGATGTAGCAGTGGCGGCAGTCCATATTGCATCTGGCCGTAACTTCGATGTCAAATGATATCGGAGAACGTTTCGACCTCATCTTGTCCCAGAGGCCGAACTGCTGTATCTCGATCTTTTCAGGCACCTGCAGGCGTCACTCTTTTATTGAAAGGATGCGGCGGCTGACCATTTCTGATGCAAAGCCCATGACATCCTTTTCTATTTCGCCGGCATCGGATGAGTACTCTTCGGAAAGTTCGGCCGCTACCCGGCCAAGCGATTTTCCGCCATCCAGTTTCTTCCATATGGCCTTGCCGGTCTCATTCAGCGTGTACAGTTCATCGTCGGCATCTCCGATACCTGCGACAAGGGGAACGATGATGATGTCTCCTTCGATTTCCCGCGCCACAATATCTTCCGATGGAGAGCATATAGTTTTAGTATCCATACCCATTTTCATTGCTCCATATCTCTGTGAATCATGAATCTCTCCATTCACTGCAGTTTGGGCATCCCGGTGTTATACCGTTACATTTCCGATTACTGAAGGATGGACCGTCGTGACCTCCTCCCTCGTCCTTGCATGTCTCAAGAACAGCTTCTTCCGGGTTGTTTCGAACCAGCACAATCAGTTCCGGCGATTCCCATTTTTTCACCATAAAACATTTTCCTTTGCCGTGTGTAGAATTAAACTCAAGTATCAAAATTTCATTCTTTGTTCAATTATTAACATATCATCCTTAACTTCCGACTCTTTTTTTCCAATCCGGAACTTCCCACCCGTATTCGTTTGCGCCGAGCCAGCCCATCCATCGAGCTTGTGCGTGAGCGATTTCACAGAGATATTCGACGGGGGTGTCGAGAGTATGATGCTCGGTCCAGGACTTGGCAGGACACTGCTCACAGAGTCCCTTAAGGAAACATACCGAGCAACGTCTCAGATATTCCGGATTTTCCGCACGCATTTCCCTAAGAGCTTTGAATCTGTCCAGAATTGATTCAATGGAATATTCCTCTGTATCGTATGTAAGTTCCGGAGTTCGAAGACCCATGCATGGCTGCGCCCGACCATATGCATCGATGCACATGCCGCAGCCTGCACCACAGCCAAAAAGACTGTTTCCCGGGGGTCCCATGAATTTCGATGCGAATTCCTTAGTATTTTTTCTGAATTTATGCGCTTCCCGCGTCAGTATTGCCAGGCCTTCTTCCGCCGAAGACCTGACTGATTTTATGAGTGCATTCTTTTCTTCGTCATCGCTCCTGTTCCTTAAATCAAAAAACATGGAATAGGTTGGTTTCTTTGTCATCCAGGGTATGGACTCTGTCCAGGTTTCGAACTCGTTTATCTCATGTTTGTTCTGAGGCAGAAGAGCAGATTTCATGATAAACGGGATTCCGCGCTCGGTCAGCAGATCGACGCCGTGGCGGTACTGCTTGAATGAGCCGGGCATACGGGTTACGGCTTCGCATGATTCCTCATGCATGCCATAGGAGGTTATTTCAATAGTTACAAGAGGGGGAATCCTTACAAACAAATCGGCAATAGCCGGAGTTATCAAGCGGGCATTTGTGAATACCAGGACTTTCATCCCCAGTTTCCGTGCGAAGACATAGAGTTCCTCGAAATCAGGTCTGAGCAGAGGCTCCCCGCCGGTGAACCTGACCCTCATGCAGCCGAGCCTTTCAGCCTGTACGAGGAGTTCCTTGATTTTTTCCGTTGTCATTTCACGGTCTTTGGCTTTTTTATCTGCAGCCGGGAGGTTTATGCAGCAGTGAATGCAGTCGTTGTTGCACCGCTCGGTCAATTCGATGTCAAGGCTGCCCAATTTCAATGCAAACCGTTTATCAAGAGCTTTGACTTGAGTTGTATATGAACTCATAAATTTAATTTTTACTCGTTCTGTATGTAATTTCAGAGTTCATATTAAACAGCGCTAAACAAACTTATAAAAAACTAACAAAATTATTAGGTTTAGTTTTAATTAATTTTATGACATTATGATTCGCCAAGTGCATTACAAGTGATACCAGGGGCAGTCCAGCAGTCAGTCCATGCTCCTTGAGGTGTATTAAAGCCGGTCCATTTGCAGGTTTCAAGCACCGCCTCCTCGGTTTTGTTCCTTATAGGAATCGTCATTTCAGGTTTTTTCCATTCTTTCTTTTCCATTAATGTTCTCCCTGTGTATAGTTTATGTTTTTCTTATCGTCCTGTATATCATTAAGATATAAATAATTCTTGTAATGGCAAGTGCTATCTCTCTCCGGCATGCATTGCCTGACAATGGTCAGATGCAAGGGCTGCTCCTGCAATTATATGTATTATTGCGCCGGATTTGTCGAAGTGCATGGTATAGCACGGAATTTCAGCCACAATTTTTTCCAGAACGTCAAGTTCCTTCTGCCACCATTCGGATGTCACCATAGGTCTTATTAGAGTTGCGAGAAGCATTCTCCAGATTTCTTTCCTGTCGAGAAGCGGTTCTATTATATTGGCCTTATCCTGTTTTAAAAAAAGAATACCTGCAAGGGGGGCATCAGACGGTGAGACATCCGCAGTCGTCCCATGGCTCCATGTTCCATGGACGCGCCAGCCTTCAGGCCATTTTCTTATGACATTGCGGTCGTCGCAAAGTATTTCGGCATCCAGGATGTTTTCCCTGTGGGCTTTTTTCAGCATTTCCATGGTTGTGGATTTGCCGGCTTCTGAATGGCCGACAAAAACAAACCCTTTACCGCTTACAATTGCAGCCGCCGAATGTATAAGAACCGCGTTCCTGTCTGCAAGCAAGGGCCCGAGCCATATCTGGTCGGTCGGAAAGAGTGAAAGGGACTGCCAGCCGTCTTTCAGGATTCGCGCCTCATCATCGGGTCTGCTGTATATCGTTCCCCTTGTGTGATCTTTGTTGAAGACCGCCACCCTGTGCAAAGAAGGATCACCCGGTATGGGGGAGATGCCGCGGTAGAACCAAGTGCCTGTCTTGTTTCGGGAAATCGCCCAGGGGGATTTCCGATAGAGTTCTTCTCCCAGGTCTTTGCCCGTAAGGTCGGGCAGCTCGAAATAATGCCTGTAGCTTACGTTATCTTCACCCGGGCCAGGCACTTCAAAAGCTTTCAGTTCATCCTTGAATTTGATTTTACTGAGGTCGAGATCGCTCTCAATCCGTACGGTTATGCCTGCAATCTGGAAATAGCGGCGATGATTTTTCTGCCAGCCGGCCTTGAAATTTCCGGCTTCCCTGGCTACTGCGCACAGGTGGGGGATCGGTGCGGAATAGCGCCCGGTTTCCAGATATGCATAGACAGCGCACCAGCGGCAGTTCATACGGCTTTCGCACGAGCCGCAGTTTTCTCTCCACTCGTTTCCCCCGCGGACCTTCTCAGGGCAGGATGGGATGAAATTCTCCCAGGCGTCGCTAAAGTTTCCTTTTCTTAAGTCATAGCGAAGCGCCGGGTCTTTTATAAAACTGCACCATGACATCTGGCCGTAAGGGTCGATGTGAAAATCACGCCTGCAGTCGATGCACCTGGCAAACAGACGATCATCTCCGGGAGCAGCGGCGCTGCAGGCCGGCTCCAGCTCCGCCATCCGTTCATCATAGGCAGGGTCGGGCTTGTCAAGCTCGACTACCTCGCGAGGCGAGAGACGCTGACCGGCAATTTCGCGATTTCTATCAGGGTTGCCGTCCGAGGACATATACAGCCAGGGTGCGCCGCATCGCCAGTGTCTGCTCAGGG
>CAZEMO010000042.1:0-10363 GCA_964513375.1 uncultured Bacteriovoracaceae bacterium
ATCCCAATCAGACTTAGAAAGTTGGACAAGGATCGAAACTGATAGATTTCCACTACCTGCAACAAGAATAACGTTCCCGCCATCACCGGTTGTTGAGCTGGTATCTATATGAATGCTGCCCGTACTTGAGAATATGTTCTCTCCCGCAACTGCAACAAATCCTATCCCATTTGCGGATGACATGGCGTCAAGGTCGATGCTGCTGCCCATACCAGTGCTGCCGACGCTTCCAGAGCATCCTGTTGAAAATGTTACCGCAGTAAATATTATTAAGGACATCCTGCAAAAAGACACAAAATAAACATCAATATCTGTTAGTTTCATTCGTTCCTCTAGCTGGCTGGTTTCCGCGATATCTCACAATTTATTTTATCGGTCTAATATGATGAAAACTTAATCGAGGGATTCATTAATATCCATGAATTACTTGACGTTTTTATAGATCGAGGCTTTGAGAGGCATAATTCAGCTTTTAACGCTTTCACATTATCCGGGATTTGAAAATCGATCTGAGAAAATAACAGCTATCTTGAGGCTATATAAGATCAGCTTATATTGAACATATCACCAGAAAACCCAAGTTCCTAAGATTGTATTATAAGGCCATGATCTGTCATATCGAATCTTGTTTTGTCAGGACGTTAGAACAAATTTTTGCATAACAAAAATTGACGTACCGAAGGTACGCCCGAAGGGTGAGGGCCGACAACAGCCCGAATCAGAGTTATAGCGTCCTGAACACAGTCAATGCGCTTTCAGCCACTCGCAAACATCCTTCCAGTACGGCATAAACGCCGGATCATCCAGTATCGAATGCTTTGCGCCTTCGGCAATGATGATCTTCTTGTCTCCGCCTGCATCGAGCCATGCAAAATAGTCCCTTACCGCGTCGATCTCGACTGAAGTATCATCAGTTCCTGCCAGAATAATGACCGGCTTTTTTGTTGCAGCCGGCCCTTTTTTAAAGGCCATTTTAGCGGACTTGCTGAGCTCGAGCAGATAACGCGGCGATGCCTTGGAAAATCTGAGCGGGTCTCTCGCGTCGTATTCCTGATGGAGCGGGTCCACTATCCCATCGACGGGGTTGCCCGTTATGTCTACAACGGCTTTTCCGGGTGTGAATATGTGCGAGATAAGGAAGGGCACGGCCTTTATCAGAAACTCGGAAAACTTGTCAGACTTGAACTTGACGGCAGGAGAGAAGAGTATGAATCCCGAAACCGGCAGATCGGGATAGAGCACGGAAATGCCTGAGGCGAGCTGGCCTCCCATAGATTCGCCGAGCAGGAAGACGGGCAGATCAGAACCCGCCTCACGCCTTATGAATTCTATGAAACCGGCCGCATCCCTGTACCAGTCGGAAAAGCGAATCACATCGCCCCTCCTGCCTTCTGACCTGCCGTGGCCCTGATAGTCGAAGACCGCAACACTCGCGCCCAGTGGCACAAACCTGTCAGCCACCAGTGAGAAGTATTCCCCGTGCGCAAATGCGCCGTGCAGGCAGACCACAAGCTTGTTCGGATTTTCCGCCCTCCACAGCCGGTAAAACAGATTGTATCCGTCCCTGTTTTTGAAATGCCCGTATTCACCGTCCCCGGCAGGGGCATCCCTTCTCATCTTCACAAGCACCGGGGCGTATGAATAGTCCATGGCAATCTCCTATTTCTGAGCGTTACTTTATATCAGACGTGCCGAATCTTGTATTAAAAAATGTTACATGATGCCCTGCTTTCGCCTGAAACTTATTTGGAGAATACCTCCATTGACCCTTCCAGACATAAGGCTTTATGTATTAATGGTTTTCTTCAGCCCTCTTTTTACAGTATGATGCACTTATAGGGGATTTGACATCAGGATAATAATTCATTTGGAGGTTTTTATGAAAAGAGGGGCCGGACCGGTGAGATTTCTTATGGCAGTAGTTATTCTTCTGGCTCTGGGGCTTTCCGGATGCATCAAGGTAGTAAGCACCGATCCGGCGAAAAATTCCAGTGATGTTTCCAGGGTTTCAATCATTAAAGTTGTTTTCAACTCCAGTCCGAATGCTGCAACCATAAATCAGTCAACATTTTTCGTTAAGGATGAGGCAGGCAACCTCGTAGACGGGACCATAACATGCAGCGGGACGGAGGCGGCTTTCATGCCTGAGCAGATCCTGGCTACCCATACGACCTACAGCGTTACACTGACATCCGGTATCAAGGACGGGCTGGGCCTGCCGATGCTAAGCCGCTACACCTTTCAATTCACCACCAATGACACAACCGAGAAGAATGTAACAGATGCCCCGGCCGATCAGTTCGATCCCGCTATTTCCGGCAATCTTGTCGTCTATACCGACTTCAGCGGCGTCGATGCGGATGTATGGTACACCGACCTGTCCACAGGTCTCGCCTATCCGGTATCAACAGCACCTGGCGACCAGCAGTTGACAGGGGTATCTGACGGAAGGATTGCCTACACCGATTGGAACACCATGGACGTGCTGGTCTATGACGTGGCTACGCACACGACGTTGAACATAACAAACCCGGCCGGTTCGAACGCGCTTGACCCTGCCACGGGCGGCGATTTCATTGCCTGGACCGATGATCGCGACGGAAACGCCGATATATACGCCCTCAACCTTGCAACAAGCGAGGAGAGACGAATCACCAGCGACATTCTCGTCGATCAGGCTCCCGCAGTAGGCGACGGCATAATAGTATGGGAGCGCTGCGACGGGTATGCCTGTGACGTTTTCGCTTACGTTTGGGCAACCGGTATGACAACACAGCTTACGGCAACACCCTGGGCAAGCGAACGTTTCCCCGACGTTTCCGGCTGCACCGTTGTCTTCCAGCGCGAAAAGGGAACGCCTATAGACAAGAATATTGTCGCCTTCGATCTCGACACCCTTACCGAAAAAGAGCTGTCGCTCACAGGCGATCAGGAAAACGCGCACATCAGCGGTAATTATGTGTCCTACAACGATTCATCCAGTGGTCAACCTCATATAGGGCTCTGGGACCTGATCAGCGAATGCCATTATGAAATGACAAACAACTCAGCAGGTCAGTACCTCAACGATATTGACGGAAACCGGATCGTCTATTCCGACAACCGTAATGGCACTCTGGACATATTCATCTGCATGTTCTGATACAAACAAGAATAATACTGCGGCGTCACGTTTTTATGGTGGCGCCTTTTTTTAGCTGCAAGTCATCAACTTTAACTTTGGACAACTTAGAGGTCATGCGTCATTCAATATCAATAAAGAGGAGAACGTTATGAAAATTGCCTTTATCGGTGCCGGAAGCCTGGGATTCACAACCGAGCTTGTTCGCGACATCCTGACGTTCGATCTGCTTAAAGATTCGACACTCGCCCTTATGGACATCGATGACGAAAGATTGGAGTTTGCGAAGGCCTCGGTCAACAGGATAGTGGCGGCAGGCAAATATCCTGCAAAGGTGATTGCAACAAAGGACAGGAAAAAGGCGCTCAAAGACGCCGATGTCGTGCTGACAACGATCCTCTCCGGAAGCACGGATGTCTGGAAATATGATATCGAGATCCCGAAAAAATACGGTGTGGACATCAATGTCGGGGATACCAGGGGGCCGAGCGGCATATTCAGGTTTTTAAGGACACTGCCACCCATGCTCGAGATCGTCCGCGACATGGAGAAATACTGCCCCGGTGCGGTGCTCCTCAATTACACGAATCCCATGGCCATGCTTTGCGGGGCCCTTCAGCGGATCACTCACATACCGGTCACCGGCCTGTGCCATTCGGTTCAGGGAACGGCGATAATGCTTGCATGCTGGATAGGGGCGAGGTCGTTCGACGACATCACATACACCTGTGCGGGCATAAACCATCAGGCGTTCTATCTGAAGTTTGAAAATTGTGGCAAGGACGCCTATCCGCAGATATATAAGGCGGTGACTGAAAATCCCGATGTCTATAATGAAGAGATTGTAAGGAACGAGATGTATCTTCACCTGGGCTATTATCCGACCGAATCGAGCGGTCACAATTCGGAATACAATGCATGGTTCAGAAAGCGTCCGGATCTGATAGAAAAATACTGCCTGCCCGGCACGGGATGGAATCCCGGAGAATATGCATACATCCTGAAGGAGTATCAGGAGACCGAGGCCACCTGGAAAGAAAGAGTCAAGAAAGACCTTGCAAAACCCCTCGAACCGCAGGACCTCAGCCGGGGCCTGGAATATGCCTCATTCATCATCAATGCACTGGCCGGAGGCGAGATATATTCATTCAACGGCAATGTGCCGAACACCGCACTTATCAATAACCTGCCGGATAATGCATGCGTTGAGGTCCCGGTCTATGTGGACAGGGCCGGTTTCCACCCTGTCCATGTCGGGGCATTGCCGCCGCAGCTTGCGCCCCTTGTTTATACAAACTGCATGGTCGAGGAAATGGCGATAGAAGCATCTCTGACAGGCAACGCCCGCCTCGTGATGCGGGCGATTCTTAACGATCCGCTTACTGCGGCAGTCCTTTCAATGGCTGAGATAAGGGAACTGGTCAGGGAGATGTTCGAGCAGAACAGGGATTACCTCGGATATTTCAAAAAGATGGACATTTGAAAACAGCCCGGATCAGCACCTTTAAAATGAGGGCCGTTTCTGATAACAGGTCTTGAAGGCCTGTAAATACTCTTATCAGACGTGCCCCTCTTTCATCCAGTCACTTTCCTCCTGTTAATCGTTCACCATCAGGTTAAGGGGCTCTATAAAGGCCTTGTCCTCGTTGTCGATTATGGCGACGATATCTTTGTGAAGTCTTCGTTTGTGCTCACCGAATATTCCGCGCTTTTTGTTGAAGGTTTTGGCAAAGGCGATCGCTTCCTGCATGAGCGCGGCCTGATCCGGACAGACTTTATTAAGAAAATGTTTTTCATACAGTTCAACGGCCCCTGCCCGTCTGCCGGTAAGCTTCAGATCGTTGTAAAGGTAATAAGGCATGGCCTTTTTGATAAAAGCGATCATGCCCGGCAGGAAAGGAATGCCCAGATCCACCTCAGGGAAGCAGAAAAAGCCCTTATCGGACTTCATGAAGCGGAAATCACACGCACATGATATGATAGCGCCGTTGCCGAATGCATGCCCGTTGATGGCTGCAATAACCGGCAGCGGAATGAGCAGGAGCCTTTTGAATACATCATTCATACAATACATGAAGGCCCTGATGGAGTCTTTGTCTCCTTCCTGAAACTTCTGCATGAGCCATTCCACATCAATTCCCTGAGAGAAGTTCTTCTCATCGCTTGAGGTAAGTACAACAGAAGTAACATCCTTATCCGTCTGAATCTCATCCAACACTGTAAGCATGGCCCGGGCAAATACCAGGTTATGCTTGTTGGCGCCGTTATTCATGCTTATGATCGCTACGTTTTCATCCTTTTTCCATTCTACGACTGCCATAAACTTCGTTCCTCCTTAAAATTATTGCTCATCATGATACACAAAATCACGGAACCATTCCAGAAAAAGGAAAACAATATCAATACCAAATCATCCTGCTTAATTATTAAAGAACATCTTGATCCGTGACCGGATTGCATTGTTGGAGATATGTCAATAGAGGCTGTGCTCACCGGCAACGCCAGTCTCAAGATGCAGGTTAACCTTAATTATTCACTTACTCATGGTTCACGGCCAGGAAACATCTATGATGAAGCCATTCGGAAAATGCTTCAGGACCGGCATATTTGCTTGAACAGCCGGGTAAACATCTTTATAATCCGACCTTCCGGGTTTAAAATTTGATTATGAGGTGTCATCATGAAAAGAAAAACATCTCTCGTTCTTATCATCGGCATATTGATCCTGTTTGCTGCCTGCAAAGACTCCATGAAGGTGTGGATTGAGCCCTCAACCGAAAGGGTGATGCAGTTCTCTGCCTTAAAAAAGACTTCTCTGGCGGAATTATGCGCTGCGCATAACGATTATGAATCCTTTCAGATAGTAATAAACGGCGGTCCCAACGGCCTGACAAACGTGAACGTGACTGCGGGCGACCTTGCCGGGCCCGGCGGCGCAGTCATCCCTTCCGGAAACATAACTCTTTACCGGGAGTTTTATGTACATGCCAGCAAGTCTTCGTTCCTTTACGGGGTTGTCGGCGATCTCAGACTTCCCGGAAATTATCCCGATCCTCTAATTCCGTTTACCGACCCCTATGATCCGGCTCATCCGGCGGTGGGCGCTCCGTTCAAGGTTGACAAGCTTAAAAACCAGCCTGTCTGGGTTGAGGTCTATATCCCTGAAGGAATCCCGTCTGGCGTTTATTCAGGCAAAATTACGGTAACAGCAGATAACGTTAAGCCTTGCGAGATCGATGTGAAGGCGACGGTCTGGAACTTCAGTATACCGGAACAAAGGACGATCTCCACAGCTTTCGGTCTCTACTACAGCACACAGGAAAAATTTCACGCAGCCTCAACGCTGCCCGAAACTCTCTATAATTACGAGCTTGAGCTTCACAAACACAGGCTCGATGTAACGAGAATCACGAGCTTTGCAACAAACCCCTTCAAGTTCGGAAGCGACGGCCATCTGCTAACAGTCGATTGGAGCGAATATGACTCGATAATGGAATCGAGGCTGGATGGCAGCTACTACGGCGACGGAATCGGCATGCGCAAGTTCAATGCTGGATTCTTCCGCCCCGGAAGCAGCGGAACTCTTGAAACAAAGATCACGGATGACCAGTACAAGGAAGCGGCCGCGGAATTCGCCCGCCATCTCAAGAAAAAAGGCTGGATGGACAGGATTTACGTATATTGCCAGGATGAACCTTTCTGGAACAATGTCCCATACGAAAATCTGGCCTATGACATAAAACTCATGCTCGAAGCCGACCCAGACTGGAAAGGCGCATTCATGGTCACCAACTGGTGGGTAAAAGAACTCGACGGCCTTATCGATATCTGGTGCCCGGAAATCACCAAGTATGATGGCTGGTTGACTGCTGGCATCCTTGATTTCGCCGGGAGGGAAGAATACGACGCCATGAGGCTGAGGGGCGATAAGCTCTGGTTCTACGTCTGCAATGCAACCATTCCGCCCTACGCTGGCTATGATATCGACACGATGATTGGCTTTGAACCGCGCATCATGATGTGGGGCGCGTGGTATGAAAAGGCGACGGGTTTCCTTTACTGGAGCACAACCGCCTGGAAAGAGGTTAACCCATGGGATGATCCCCTGGCTTATCCGGAATTCTCGCGCAACGGCGACGGCTTTTTGTTCTATCCCGGCGACCATAACGGAACGGCGGCGCCGGTAGGCTCGCCTGATGAGGTTTCAATAAACGGCCCGGTAACTTCGATCAGATTGAAGCAGACAAGAGACGGTCTCGAAGACTGGGAGATGTTCAAGATAGCTGCCGGCGTCGCAGGCGAGGATGCGGTGAAAGAGGCGGTTTCAAAGGCCTACACCAAACTTGGAACAGCCCCGGTGCTGGGAATCTGGAACCCTCTGAGCCCGCCATGGACGCATGATGGGAAGGTGATAGACGAAGTGAGAAAAGAAGTCGCTGCCCTTATCAGCAGGACATTATAACTTCACATCTCTGCGACGCTTCTGGCGGAAACGCTCAGAAAATGGGATCACGAACTTCATCCTTTGGCTCCTAGAGCCAAGCAAAGCGAAGGCGAAGAGACATACGTTCAAGTATGCCTCGCATTCCCGCTTCGTCACTTCTTGACCTGAATTGTTATAATGCCCTGCTGATTAGGTTAAGATTGATGAGAACTTGATATCTTGTTTGGTTCGTGCCGATCTGGGAAGGTAAGTGAATTATTAAAGTACGTCCCCCTACGATACGATATTTAAACCATGCAATTAATTGACTGAAGCATTTCGAATCCTGTAACATGTCCATAAATGCCTGATCACGGGGGGTATTAAAAATGATAGTCAGATTATCGCTCGGAGAGGTAGAACGAGCCCGCCTGGTACTCAGGGGAGGTTCAGTTCTCGACTGGCGGCGACTTAATGTGAATTCTCGTGAGGAATGCGAAGCCATATTGCGCGTGAATGGATTTGAGGTGCTGGATAAAGAAGACACCGCTCACCTTAAAGAGATTCAGGTATCTGCCATTGATTACCTTAAAAGAAATTTTGGATTCTCCTTTTCCCCTGAAATATGCAATGCATGTTTTACAAGTGATCTTATGCTTATGGCGTCTGGCGGAAATGCCGTGTTAAGACGCCAGGCATGTACAATTCTCAAGGTAATGCTTGTCATTCATCATATCGAGGCAAGGGAACTCAAGGCGAGGCTGAACATATCTGATAATGCTCTCTATCATCTTCTTGAAGATAAAACGCAGCAGGTTATCAATGATATGAAGGATAAAGGGTATCCGATCATTGATTTCAAGAGCAGCCAAAAGACACATGACTCCATAATTACAAAACTCCTGAGCAAAAGACAGGGCAACAGGGCTCTGCTTTACGATATGCTCAGGTTCCGGATTGTCACAGCAAATACTGAAGAGATTGTTCCGGTAATCGCATATCTCAGTCAGCATCTTTTCCCATTCAACTACACGGTTCCAGGAGAAAGCCATAATACTCTCTTTGATTTTACGGACTACGTACGCTGTCACCCCCGCATGTCGAAAATGATACCTGAACTACATGTGGACATGAAGTTTGAAAATGAAATGCTTACAACCCCCAATCCCGATACCAGCGATACATTCAGGACAGTCAACTTTATTGTTGATCTTCCTCTGCGCCTTCAGGACCATTATCTGGAAGTCTGGGCCCCAGGGCTGAATCTGACCTCCAGGGTAGTGCATGTTCTGGCTGAATTCCAGATTGTTGATAAGGATTCAAACATCAGCAATGAACGCGGAGAATCAAGCCATGCCAGATACAAGGCACGCCGTCTTTTAAAGGTTAAGCAGAGGCTGCTTAAGGGAAGTATATCCTGGAGCGGGGATAACATTGATTGAATGAATGGACAGAAGACTATTATTCCTAATCAAAGACATTTTCTTTTAATGCCCAGCTCTGAAGTCAGCTTTGTTCACTCTCACCTCTGGGGTCAATTATACGGCTCAGAGCGTCCCGAACTACCTTCCTTCATCATTGATTGATTTATCTCATTCCAAGGACTAATACCTTCAATTCTGTTAAACCGAATTATCGATGAACGTCCCTCATGGTCCCGGAGTTGGCGAACTCAGGCTTTCATATCTCGTTAAAAGGATCCTCGCAGTTGCAGAAAAAATCCATATCAACCGAATTACCGAAGAATGTCCTGTGTAAGGCCAGGTAACATTGTATTCATGATCGAACAGAATGGCGGAAGGCAAAAAAGACTGATCGGGATTATTTAAATTTATCAAGAATCAAAGCCAGACTGCTTAGGGTCTTATCTTGAAAAAAGACATTTGCCTCATCTGAAAATATTCAAGGCTTGGTTCTATTTGTTTTATTAATATTTTCATGGGCGTCCCCTGTTGGTTCACAGTTGTTACAAGGTAAATAAAGTCTCATGTTTTCCAGGGTGCTAGAACAAAGCAGGTCGAGGAGCGACGACAGCGAGGAATGAGCCGTACTTTGACGTACGGCGGAATGACGAGCCAAGGAAGCGACAATGAGATGCGCAGTTATTGCGCTCTGGCGTAGAAAATAAAAAAGCCCAGAGCTTAAAAAGCTCTGGGCTTCGTGATAATGATCCCGGCAACGTCCTATTCTCCCACACAGTTACCCATGCAGTACGTTCGGCGCTATAGGGCTTAACTGCCGAGTTCGGGATGGGATCGGGTGTTTCCCCTATGCCATGGTCACCGGGAACGTCTTTTTAAAAATTCGTATAAGTCCGAGAATAAATATGGTGAAACTCGGAAGGGAGTAATTAGTAAGTCAAGCCTCACGGCCAATTAGTACTGGTTAGCTCAATGCATCGCTGCACTTACACACCCAGCCTATCAAACCTGTAGTCTTCAGGTGGCCTTCAGCTCCATAAAGGAGGGGGAGAACTTATCTCGAGAACGGTTTCCCACTTAGATGCTTTCAGCGGTTATCCGTGCCGAACTTAGCTACCCAGCTATGCCGCTGGCGCGACAACTGGAGCACCAGAGGTTCGTCCATCCTGGTCCTCTCGTACTAGGGACAGATTCTCTCAAATTTCCTACGCCCACGGAAGATAGGGACCGAACTGTCTCACGACGTTCTAAACCCAGCTCGCGTACCGCTTTAATTGGCGAACAGCCAAACCCTTGGGACCTACTCCAGCCCCAGGATGCGATGGGCCGACATCGAGGTGCCAAACCTCCCCGTCGATGTGAACTCTTGGGGGAGATAAGCCTGTTATCCCCGGGGTA
>CAZEMO010000043.1:0-6226 GCA_964513375.1 uncultured Bacteriovoracaceae bacterium
CATCCCTGACAGGCCCGGACATCTGGATGGCGCCGGGAGGTCCCGGGATAAACCCGGCGCTTTTCATTATTGTCTCTATGCCCAGGATATCCCTGGATTTAAGGTCAATCAGATACGGGACATGGCCCTTGCGTGTAACTGCAACATCGCCCGGCCCGGCATCCCATATATGCTTGGCCTCGGTAATTCTTGAAAAACCATCCACATATGCAACAATGCGCGATTTTCCCTCCCAGTCATATTCCTGAAGCCACAGCGTCCCTCTATTATTCCTGTAGCCATACCTGCCGCATACAGAATTTCTTTCCACTCCGGGATAAACACCCGAATTGTTCCAGTATATAAAGGGCTCAGGCCAGTATCCCTGGATAAATACGCCTTCCTCATCATCGGCATCTCCGGCTGTTTCACTCATAAAATCTTCCCACATCTCATGCCAGGTCTTTCCAAAAACTTCTTTTGCCTTCAGGTCTATTTCCAAGGGTATAATACCTTTGCCGTGCACTCTTATGAAATCCATAATCTTGTTTAATCCGTACCTTTCATACACCCATTCGATAAAGGGTCTGCCGAAAATCCTGTAGGCAAAATGGCCAGGCCATATCCCGGGGTGGTTGCTCAGCTTGGCGATATCAGGCTTCAGCGATGCCACGAATATCGCACTGTCATATGAGTCCTGAACCTCCCTGCCGCAATACAGTTTGTACATTAGGCTTGAGAACCCCTCGTCGAACCACGGAGCCATAATGCCGTTGGGCGACATCACCTCGCCGAATACATAATGCATGGCATCCGGCAAACCCGACCTGGTCGTGTACACTGACTCAAGGCACATCCCCTTAAACAGGAAGTATCCCCAGGGGTTTTCTTCCATATACCCCTCATCGAGCACACCCGGGGCCTTTATGGGAATGCGGATCTCAAAATGTGGAATCACGTGTACAGCCACTCCGGGATAGTCTTTCTTTTCATCGATTATCACATGAAGTGGTTTCGGCACGACAAGGCCATATGACTTGAGAAAGGCTTTTATCGGATCAAGCTTTGCTGTCAATGATGAGGCTAACGCTTCCTCTCCATCAGGATAGTACAAATAAACACCGTCTTTTTTAATCGAATTGAGGGCAAAGGCATTGCCAGAACAGAAAACAACAAGGAGACAGGCAAGGATAATTATTCTCATCTTAAAAACATTACGTCAGAATGCATATACAAACTTAAGCAGGAATACGTTTATCATCATTATTTATGAGTTCGACATAATCGCCGGGTTTTACAACGCCACCGTTCACCACTTCCGCAAACACTCCTTCCCTCGGCATTACACAGTCGCCAACCTGATAATAGATATCGCATCTCTCATGGCATATCTTGCCTATCCTTGTTATTTTCAGGATAACTTCACCGCCCACCTTCAGCACGTCACCGGGCTTCAATTCCCATAGCAGGATGCCTTTGATAGTGAGGTTCTCGGCAAAGTCACCGTTCTTCGCATCATAGCCTTTTTCCCTCATTTTCTCGATGCTCTCCAATGCGAGAAGGCTTATCTGACGCTCTCCCGGCCCTGCATGAGCGTCCCCTTCGATGCCGAGGCAGGGTACGATGTCGACCTTTTCTACTGGTGATTTTTTTTCACCCTTCAAAAGGCTGGTATTGACGGATATCACAATCCCCTTTAAGGCATTTTCCATTATTTTTTTATCCTTTATGAACGCTCAGCCCAAGTATGTCTTCCGCAGCCTCTTTAATAAGCTCGGAAAATGTCGGGTGCGTATACACCGGTTCAAGAAATTCGCTTATAGTCATGCCCTTTTTTACAGCAAGGGCCGCCCATGCAATGAGATCGGTTGCATGCGGGGCAGCTATCGTCACCCTCGCCAGCCTGCCTTCGCCATTAATATAGACATTTGCAAAGCCGTCATTGGCCTCTGCTGTCCGGGCCCTTCCCAGGGCCGATACAGGAAATGCCCCCTTCTTTAAACCGGGAGCATCATGGGACACAGTGCCGACGGATGCTATTTCCGGACTTGTAAATATTATCGAAGGCACGCATGAATAATCCATTAGTGCGTTCCCGCCTGTAATGTTCTCGACTGCGGTTTCTGCTTCCCTTGATGCAATATAGGCAAGCATCCATTCGCCGGTGGCATCTCCTGTTGCATATACGCCCGGAACAGATGTCCTCATACCCTTATCAACCTTAATGCCGCCCGAGGCATGCATTTCAACCCCGAGCTTCTCCAGACCGACAGGTATGACAGGTGACCTTCCTGTGCACCAAAGGACTTTCTCCGTTTCTATCACCTCTGTTTTTTCACCAGACAAGATCGAGGTCTTGAATACTTCTTTCTTTTCAATCCCTTTTACCAGCGCTGAAGTCAGAAAGCGGACACTTCTCATCGTCTTGACCAGGAACTGTGATGCATCCGGCTCTTCTCCCGGTAGAATTCTGTCGAGTGCTTCGACGACAGTTACCTGAACGCCCAGGGCTGAGAATATCCCGGCCATCTCCATCCCGATGACGCCGCCACCTACAATCAGCAACGACTGCGGGACCTCTTTTGCCGAGAGAGCCTCATTGCTGGTCCATATCCCAGGCACATCGAATGGGCAAGGCCTGGGTTTTGAGCCCGAAGCTATTATCAGGTTGTCAAAGCTATAAATATCATCGCCGACCGACGCAGCATTATTGCCTGCAACAGCAGCTTCGCCTTTTATAAGTTCAACGCCGTTTGTCTTCAGAAGGAGCTCAATACCTTTGGAGAGCCTCGATATAATCCTTTCTTTCCTGCTGTACATATTTCCAAGGCTGAGCGGTTTTGCTTCCGCCTCTATCCCGAACCTTGACGCATTTTTAATTCCTGAAAACAGCTTTACACTCTCGCAATAGCTCTTTGTCGGGATACACCCCAGGTTCGTGCATGTACCGCCCAGTCTTCCCGCCTCAACTAGACCTACCTTGAGCCCTTTTTTTGAACCCAGTATCGCAGCGGTATATCCTCCTGGTCCAGCACCTAATACAAATAAATCATACTTGCCTTTTTGCATAAGGCGGCTATATCACATATACGCTTCTAATCAAAAGCGGTTTGAAACGATTTTTTAAGACCAATGAATAAAGAAATGCCCCTACAAAACCGATAATATAATTGCATGGAGGACTTATGGGTTCGGAAAATTCATTCGAATACATGGAAGGCGATATCGATACGAAAATCGTTTCCCTGGGAAAAGCCAGCATAGATTCGCCGGTCAAAGGCACAATGTTCGTTGAAGACGGCGAGCGAACGCTGATCGACACATCGCTAGCCTTTCTGGAAAAATGCAGACTCAAGGGAAGATATCCTTCAACCCTGGAAATTGCGGGACCAAGAAAAAAGATATTCTTCGACCCGTCAAAGACAAAAGCTGGCATTGTCACCTGCGGCGGGCTTTGTCCGGGTATAAACAACGTCATAAGAAGCATAGTCATGGAATTTTATTATATGTACGGTGTCCGTAATATATGCGGTATACCTTTCGGGCTTCAGGGTTTCATACCTAAATATGCCCACCCCATAATGGATTTGACGCCGCAATCGGTAGAGCACATACAGGAGAGGGGAGGAACGGTCCTCGGCTCATCGCGCGGAGGCCAGGACATAGCTGAAATCGTCGATGCAATAGAACGGCTCAACTTGAATATCCTTTTTTTCATTGGAGGCGACGGGACGCTTAAGGCCACTTCAGCAGTGGCCAGGGAAGTTCTTGCCAGGAACTACAAGTGTTCAGTCATAGGCATCCCCAAAACAATCGACAATGACATAAGCTTCGTAAGCAAGACCTTCGGTTTCGACACTGCCGTAAAAGAAGCCAAAAATGCCATCATGTGCGCCCATGCCGAAGCCAAAGGCGCACCAAACGGTATAGGCCTTGTAAAGTTCATGGGCCGGGATTCCGGCTTTATCACAGCCTATGCAGCGCTTGCCCAGGGCGATGCAAATTTTGTCCTTGTCCCTGAAATGGATTTTGACCTCGAGGGGGAAAACGGATTTCTATCGTGCCTTGAGAAAAGGATCAAAGAGCGCGGCCATGCGGTCATAGTCGTCGCAGAGGGCGCGGGCCTCAAATTCTTCGACAGCACCAAGGCTAAAAAGGACGCCTCGGGGAATATAAAAATGGGTGATATCGGAATCTTCCTGAAAGACGCAATCCAGAATTTCTTCGCAAAGATAGACATGCCTATCAACCTCAAATACATCGACCCCAGCTACATGATACGCAGCGTCGAGGCCGACGCCACCGATTCCATATTCTGCGGTCTCCTTGCCCAGATGGCGGTCCATGCGGGTATGTCGGGCAAGACAGATATGCTGATAGGAAACTGGGGAAACAATTATGTGCATATACCCATCGCTTTAAGTGTAAGAGAAAGAAAAAAGATCGACATCAAGGGACCGCTCTGGATGAGCGTCATGGAATCAACCGGCCAGCCGATAATGAAAAACTGATTAAGAAGCGAAGGAGATCATCATGTCAAATGACAATGACGACCTTATTATTGACCTTACCGAATTAATGGATGAAGAAGATTCTGCCAAAAAAGAGTCACCCGCTGCCCCGGCGCCTGATATAAAACCAACCAGACCCGAAACAGCAACCTTTGACCTAGGCAGGGAACTTTCAAAAGATGATACCCCCTCGGAAACACCGAAGAAGGAATTCGACTTTGACAGGATATTCAGGGAATCGCTGGAAAGCATAGCCACTCCCCAAAAGCCCGAGCCTGAACAGCCCACGAAGAAAGAATATCGGGAGTTCCCCTTTGAAGCAAAGCCCGAGGAGACTCCGGTTGAAGACATATTCAAACAGCAGGAAGAAGAGACGTTTGAACAGAAAGCAGAAGAGACATCTGAGCAGAGAGCAGAAGAAACGTTTGAGATCAAGACCGAAGAATACGTAAAGCCTGCAGATGAAGAGACCGTGATCGAAGTTGCCAGGGAATCTCTGATGAAAGATATCCCTGAAATGGTGGAATCGATAGCAAGACCGGTCATTATGGAACTCTTAAATGAAATCGTCACGTCGGTGAAAAAGGACCTGCCCGGCATAATCGAGAAGGTCATCCGTGAGGAGATAGAAAAGCTCAAAAAGATTGATTGACCCTTACTTGAATACTTTAATAATAGGCCTTGAATTGGGACAAAATAATCAATTTATCATGGATCAAGGCCATGCACCTTTTATCCTTAGAATCTAATATTGCAGAAGATGGCAGATTTAAAACTATACCTAAAAGATGCCTGTCAGAACAATGTTAAAGAAAAAAGAAATGGACGTTGATTGGAAGAATTAAATATTTATCGTTTATCTTTATATCAATTTTACCATCAACGTCCTTTTAATGTTAATCCTGGTTTCAGTCCTCAGAAGTAATAGTGAACACCTATGCCTACGTTAATCCCGTACATGTCAATTTTAGCATCGACGTCAGTATCATCAATCTCAGCCTTGCCACTGTTGAACATATAGCCGACTTCGAAATTAAAGCCAAGTTCTGGTACTGCATCCAAATTGAACTCTGAGCCTATGAATGGCCCGAATGTCCATAAAGAACCTTTCCCACTGCCATCATCGACATCAACCTTGAAACTTGCATAGTTGACGTTTGCACCGGCATAGAAATTACTGTTCTTCTTCTGAACAAATGCATACATGGCTTTCAATTCACCTGCCCACATATTCGCCTTTGTTTCCACACTTTCGCTGTCGTCACCGACACCATTAACTTTAACCTTTGCGCTACCCTGTAAGAGATCTGCCTCCATCCCCAAGGGACCTGTCCAAGCCCTAACGCTGAGTCCATTTAATAGCGGACCGGCATACATACTCTCGAAACCTACACCTACTTTCCAATCCTTTCCGATCTCAGCTGCCTGCGCACAGCCGGCAAAACCTAAGACCAGCAACGCTACCATAATACCTATTACCTGTAGTTTCTTCATAACTCCTCCTTTGGTTTGTTTATTGCTAATCACCGTATTCGGAATTTCAAAATTAAAACTTTAAAAAATTTTTGAAAATATCGATATTCTACAAAAAAAAGCTTACCTGGATATTATTTTCTTGATTACTGACAGTCATTGAGATCGCTCTTAAATTCATCCTGCCTGGATTACAAAGGCATGCCGTTATCCTTCACCCACTTCTCAAAACGAGCCCAGTAGCTCCTGTGTTGTTTAGGGGT
>CAZEMO010000044.1:0-3863 GCA_964513375.1 uncultured Bacteriovoracaceae bacterium
ACCGCCCCCTCAACATCTCCGTTTCTCAAGGCTGTTTTCATCTCATCCCATTTGGCCCTGAGGAGGGTGTCGATTTTCTGTTTATCCTGCACGATGATGCTGAGCGTGTCGGAGTATTCGTTGTTATTGGCATCGGTCGTCCTGGCAATGAAGGTGTAGATGCCTTCGCCTGTGAGTCTTATGCGATATTGGTAGTCAGGCGTCTGCTCAAGGACATTTATGTTGCCGTTCTGAGGATGTATGCCTGAAAGAACGGGAATGAAACCATGAGGTACTTTTATGATGAGTGTCGTCTCCATGGGAGAGACCCCGGTTATATCAGTGCCGGATATGGATATGAGCTTTTCGGATGAGGTCGAATTGACTGTAAGACTTGCTTGACCCTTGTTCCCATATTCCCCTATTGCTTCTACCGTGATTGTGTTGCTGCCGGGAGAAAGAGAAACGCCTGAAGCTATATACTGGTTCTCATACAGGAAGGCCGGGGTACCGTTTACTATAACCATGGTCTCTCCGCCAAGAGGATTGCTTATGGTCCCCCTTACCAGAACCTCAGGGCTGTTAATACTCTGAGAGGAATGAGGAGTTTCTATCGTGACCGATATGGGCATATCAGGCATTATCGTTATTATATCTGTTGCCGTTCCGCACGGGCCTGTGGCTGTAAGGGTATAGGTCTTTGTCCCTGTCTGGGGCATGGTGATTGTTCCATTTAAGGATACCGGATCGTTGTCCAGGGTAACCGAAGTGGCATCGGTTGTCGTCCAGGTCAAAGTGACCTTGCCGTCAGGACCGATAAGAGAGTCCGATTTTATGTTTGCATGGGGCTGTCCATAGGCCCTTATTATCAATGTGGTTTCCGATGTATGGTTTAACGGGTCGGTTATCCTTAACCCTACACGGTATTCCCCCCTTGTTGAGAATGTATGGGATGAGTTTATCCCTGAGGCGTCATATGTCCCGTCTCCATCAAAGTCCCATTCATAGCCCGATATGTCATTATTTATGTCGGTGCTCAAAGATGCGTCAAAGTCTACTGAAAGAGGCAGGCATCCTGAATTCACTGATGCGGTTATTACTGCATGGCTGTGGGAGGGATACACGTATATCGTGATGTCTTTTGAGATATCTCTGCAGGGGCCTGTCGCAGTTACCGTATATGTGGTGGTCCTGTACGGATGGACATTTACAAAATCATCAGAGGCTGCGCCTTCATAAATCTTATAGCCGTTATTGTTGTCTGTTATGCTCAGGTTCGTAATATCCTTTGCATGCCATCTCAATGTAGTTGCAAAGGGATATACTATGCTCTCTTCATCAGCGGAAATCTCAAGGGACGGGCTGCCGTATATCCTTATGTCATGAAAGGCTTCAGATGTGTTGCCCTTTGCATCGTGAACATTCAGTCTTACATTGTATATCTTTTCCTCGGGAAAGCTGTGAGAAGCATTTACACCTGATGCGTCCATAACCCCGTCATTATCGAAATCCCACTCATAGCTGATTATATCGTTATCCTTGTCAAAACTGGCCGAGGCATCGAAGGTTACAGGGGTTAAAATGCAGGCTGAAGACTCGGCAGCGATTCTGGCACTAAGCAGTACCTCTTTCGCCGTTATAGTCTTATAAGCTTCCGAGGTTTTGTTCTTTGCGTCAATCACGATAAGCTTAACGGTATATTCGCCGGGATTGTTGAATGTATGCCCTACCTTGACACCTGATGCATCGACAGTTCCGTCATTATCAAAATCCCAGGTATACTCCCTTATGTCCTTCCCCTTATCCGTACTCCCGGAGGCATCGAAGTTAACAACAAGCGGAGCATCCCCTGATTCCGTGTCGACAACAATAACAGCCTGAGGCTTGCATGATGATAAAGCCAGGACAATCAGCACGGCAATCAGGGAATTCCTCCTCAATACATTATATAAAAACATTAGACCTCCCTCGAAAATTCACAACATTATTATTTCAAGTATGCTTAGTCATACTATGCATCTTTTGTGCTGTCAAGAGGATATTATGTTAATGGTGTTAAAACAGCATTAACTGTATTCATAGGAAATAGAAATTGGCTGGAAATGTTCAGGTTAGGAGTTCACGGGAAAAATCATGGGATATCTGCGGATAGCCTGAAGGGGCTATCCGCAGATATCTGGTTCAATGTAGGTCAAATATTAATACTATTAACTAAGCCCTCTTTAGATTTACAGCGCATACCTTGTATTCCGGTATGTTGGCGATGGGGTCCATAGCGGCATTAGTGAGTCTATTGACTGCGGCCTCATGATAATGGAACGGGACGAATACAACCCCCTTATCAACGCTTGGCGTTACATCCGCATTGACCGTTATCTTTCCACGGCGGGAAGATATTTCGATCTTGTCGCCTGCGGCTATTCCCAGCTTTTTTGCATCAGCAGGGTTTATCTCTACAAAGGCATCGGGTGTTCTTGAAACAAGCCCCTTTGAGCGCCTGGTCATGGTCGCTGTATGGTACTGCTGAAGGATGCGGCCTGTTGTCAGGATGAAAGGATATTGTTTATCGGTCACCTCGGCAGGAGGCAGATAGTGATTCACGGTGAAAAGACCTTTACCCCGCGTGAATGCAGCGGAATGCAGGATCTGTGTGCCGGGATGTTCATCGTTCGGACATGGCCACTGCAAACCTTCATCTTCAAGCCTCTGATAGCTTATGCCCTTATATGAAGGCGTTACCGTTCTGATCTCTTCCATTATGGCATTGGCATCTGCATAGCTCCATGAAGCACCCATTTTATTGGCGAGCATCTCCAGAACCTTCCAGTCCGGAAGCGCCAGACCGGGTGCATTGACGGCCTTTCTCACGCGCTGGACCCTGCGCTCTGTATTTGTGAAAGTACCGTCCTTTTCCGGCCATGAAGCGCTCGGAAGGACGACATCAGCAAGTGCCGTGGTCTCATTCATGAATATATCCATAGCGACCATCAGATCCAGTTTTTCAAGCGCATGCTCAACATGGGTAATGTCAGGATCGGACATCATGGGATTTTCACCCATTATGATGAGAGCTTTGATTTTACCCTTATCAGCGCCATCAATGATCTTGGGAATTGTTAGGCCGGGTTTCGGATTGAGAGTGCAGCCCCAGGCCGCCTCGAATTTGGCCCTGTGCTCATCGTTCGCAACCTGTATATAGGCCGGGAAATTCCCGGGCAGGCAACCCATGTCGCAGGCGCCCTGGACATTGTTCTGACCTCGCAGAGGATTCACGCCTGTACCGGGCCTTCCTATGTTTCCTGTGACCATTGAAAGATTGGCCAGAGATTTCACTGCATCTGTACCTGTTATGTGCTGAGTGATGCCCATTGCATATACTATGGCCGATGCACCTGATGAAGCATATAGCCTTGCAGCATTGATAAGGTCTTCTTTCGGGATGTCTGATATTTCTTCAACGTATTCCGGGGTATACTTCTTTACAGCTTCCTTCAGCGCCTCAAAGTTTTCGGTTCTTTCGGCAATAAACTTTTCATCGAGCAGACCTTCTTTAATGATGATGTTGATCATACCGTTGATCCAGGCAATATCGCTGCCCGGTTTCTGTTTGAGATGAATGGTTGCATATTTTGAAAGCACTACATTTCTGGGATCAGCAAGAATAAGCCTGGCGCCCTTTTGTTTTACCGCTCTTTTTATGAATGTTGAAATAACGGGATGATTTTCTGTTGTGTTGGAACCCGTTACAAGGAAGCATTTGCTTTCTTCCAGATCTTCTATCGAATTTGTCATTGCACCGGAACCGAATGCAGTGGCCAGACCGGCCACGGTGGAGCTGTGTCAGAGCCGGGCGCAATGGTCGACATTGTTGGTTCCAATCACCG
>CAZEMO010000045.1:0-3610 GCA_964513375.1 uncultured Bacteriovoracaceae bacterium
AAGTAGGATTCGGGGCAGTCCTTATGGATCCTGGCCTGATAGTTGGGATCCCTGAGCCCCAATTGTTCCATGACATCCAGGAATATATAAGTGAGTTCGTTGGTCGAATCCTCACCCCCTTCGTTGAGGCCGCCCACGATCGCGGCCTGAACGACAAGATAGCCACCGTGATACTGGCTTGTCCGCTCTGAGATGAGGAATACATGTTCAACGGCCTTGGCTGAAAACAAGAGCAGCAATTCCCTTGCCTTCTCGGGCGTGATCCTTCCGGCCTCGAGATCGGCTTTAAAGAACGGATATAGATATTGGTCGATCCGACCGAAGGATATGGCTGAGTTAAGCCCCTCCAGATTAACGGCCATGTGGAGGAGCCATAAGGCCTGCAGTGCCTCATGAAAGGTCCCGGGCGGGTCCATCGGTACCTTGCGGCAGATGCGGGCAATCTCCCTCAGTTCAGAGGCACGCAAAGCATCAGGCTCATGATCAGCCAGTTTTGCCGCTTCCCCGGCCAGTCTTGTCGCATACATCGAGAGCGCCTCGCAGGCAATCTGTGCCGCCTGGTAAAAGTCACCGTTTTTGCCCTTCAGCTTATTCGAATAGCCCCTTAGTCCCAGGTTAAGAGCCTTTTCATAATTCGGCAGGAAGTGTCCTATGCCTCCGGCCTCATTGACCAGATAGTATGTGGCGTTCAACTGCTCTTTGACATAGCGAGCCATTTCGCCAAGGTGCGGTGAAAAAGCCCTGAAGGCCATGTTCCGCATCATCCAATAGGGGTTTACTTTCAGAAAAAGGTTGAGGCGCTCCCTGAACGGGATTTTGAAAGGCGTTGTTTTACGCCTGTTGATCCAAAGGAGCTCTTCACTCATGAAGACTCCGGCCAGTTCAGGCTGCATAATCGCCGAGATGCGGCTGCTGCCCATATTCCCGACAATCAGTTCATCGTCATAGATATTGATCTTTTTATTCTCAAGGATGTGCTTAAGGGCCTTGGCCCTGCGCACAACCATAGGCTCTTTTTTATGGTCATGCCTTTTAAAGTACTCGGTGACGAGCAGAGCGCGCTCCGGGCACAGGCTGACAGGCGTGGAGAGAAGCGTCTCCCTGATCCGCATGTAGCGCGGACAGGTCTGGGCGTCATCCCTGTTTTTTTGAATCACTTGTGTTTGCATATCGGCTGGCTATCATTCTAGCACTGTTTATTTTTTTTGAAAGAGGAAAAAACAGCGTCATTTATTGTGGTATGAAATCTTGTTTTCCCGGTACGAAGCCACGCATCTGATTGAATTACTTTTCTTCAGCCCCGGAGACGTTCCAGAATCGAGAATTAAAAAATGGCAGAACTCTAACTTAATATGTGGTAAAAGCTCTTACGGCAGTTCTGGATTCATAAAATGCATAACAGCTATTTTAGAAAAGACTGAGAGTTTGAGCTGGAAGCCCATTGGTTGCTTCATTATCCAAACCTGGAATGAGGAGGAGATATGAATACAAGCGAGAAAATCTGGAGAGATAAGCACGGTGTCTGCCACGTTGCGGGGAAAGACAAGACGGAAGTCTTCGGACTGATGGGATATGCCCATGGAAAAGACAGGGGAATGCAGATACTTTTAATGCGTATCCTGGGACAGGGCCGCGCCTCTGAAATCCTTGATTCAAGCGACGAAGTGCTGGGAATCGACAAATTCTTCAAGCGAATGAACTGGGCCGGCTCAACTGCTTCGGAAATTGAAAAATTCTCTCCCGAAGCGGAAAAAATAATTGATGCATACTGTCATGGAATAAACAAGGCTCTTGCGGAAAAAATTCCGTGGGAATTCAAACTTTTCGGTTATCAACCAGAGCCCTGGCGCGCGGAAGACGTGATTCTTATCTCACGGATGGTCGGCTATCTCACGCTGGCACAGTCCCAGGGCGAAATGGAAAGATTGTTTATCGAGTTAGTCCAGGCAGGCCTGGACAAAGAAAGATTAGACGAGCTTTTCCCGGGAATACTGGGAGGTCTCGATATTGATCTTGTAAAAAAAGTTGAACTTCAGGAACGGCTCGTTTCTCCTGCATCTCTCTGGAATATCGCCGCACCATTGATGATGGCATCCAATAACTGGGCAGTCTCAGGAAAAAAGACAGCTTCGGGAAAGCCGATTCTGGCAAATGACCCTCACCTGGAAGTAAACAGGCTTCCGAACGTCTGGTATGAAATGGTCCTTCAAACGCAAGACACCTATGCAATGGGCGGAACCATGCCCGGCGCCCCGGCCCTTTTAGTAGGCCGAAATCCAAACCTGGCATGGAGTGCGACGTATACATTTATGGACGGTACAGATTCCTGGATTGAAAAATGTAAAGGCGGTAAATATTTACGTGAACCTGACCAATGGATGCCATTTACCGAAAGGGAAGAAATAATAATAAGAAAGAAAAATGATCCCGTAAAAATAGTCTTTTATGAAAACAACCACGGTGTCCTGGAAGGGGATCCGCACAAGGAAGGACATTATATAAGCACTGCCTGGGCTCCTGCATTTTCAGGTTCTGCCACCTTGGACAGTTTTATCAAGGTGCTGGACGCGAAGACGGTTACGGAAGGAATGGATCTTTTGGGCCGCGTCGAAACATCATGGAATTGGATCCTTGCGGACAAGGACGGAAATATCGGATATCAGATGTCCGGCCTGATGCCGAAAAGAAGGAAAGGGATCAGTGGATTTGTTCCCTTGCCGGGCTGGGAGGAGAAAAATGACTGGCAGGGATTTGAAAAACCGGAAGACCTGCCGCGATGCTACAACCCCGAGTGCGGCTACTTTGTGACAACCAACCAGAACCTTAATGAATATGGAAAGGTTGATCCCATCAATGTCGGAATGGGATCCTATCGCTCAGACCGGATCGGCAAACTTCTTTTTGAAAACAATAAAATTACCTGTGAGTATATGTTCAAATTACATTATGACGTGTATTCCACGCAGGCTGAATTATTTATGAAGATTCTCGGTCCTCTTCTTCCTGATACAAAACCAGGAAAAATTCTCAAGAATTGGAATTTTGAATATTCTGCTGATTCGGAAGAAGCTTTTCTCTTTGACAGGTTTTACAAAGAACTTTACCTGGAAGTTTTCGGCAAGAACGGTTTCGGCACAGAGGTTGTTGGATACATCGACAAGCATACAGGCATGTTCAACGATTTTTATATCAACTTCGACCGCATACTCCTTTCTGAAAAATCATTATGGTTCGGCGGCAGAAAAAGAGAAGATATCTATTTACAAGCAGCCGAAAAAGCGCTGAAGGAACCGCTTGAAAAATGGGGTAATGCCCGGAAAGTCGTTATGAAAAATATCCTTTTTGACGGCAAGCTTCCAAAATTTTTAGGGTTCGACCGTGGACCCATAACGATCATCGGAAGCCTCGCAACACCGCACCAGGGACAGATTTTTGAAAGCGCCGGCAGACAAACCTCTTTTGCTCCGAGTTTCAGATTGGTTACAGATCTTTCCACGGACGATATCTACACCAATTTGGCAGGAGGACCGTCTGACCGGAGATTCTCAAAATGGTACTGCTCGGATTTGGAAAACTGGATATCGGGAAAATACAAAAAATTAAATGTAAA
>CAZEMO010000046.1:0-3568 GCA_964513375.1 uncultured Bacteriovoracaceae bacterium
TGGGTTGAAGGCGCGTTCGGAATACTCCAGCTGTAGGTCTTTGCAGAGGTGTTGGGAAGGTGCGTGCATGACAAATGAACAAGCCAAAGTAAAAGCGGATATTTTAAAGGCACTGGCTCACCCTGTGCGTATAATCCTTGTAGATGCACTCAGCAGGGGCGACATGTGCGTATGCGATCTTAACGCACTTGTCGATCTTGATCAGTCGAGCGTCTCCAGGCATCTTGCACAGCTTAAACGTGCGGGCATTGTAAGCGAAAGGCGTGACGGCATGCGGGTTATCCACCACCTTGAAACGCCATGCATGTTGAACGCGATAGGATGTGCAGAAAATGTGCTGATGGAAAAACTCGCACGTCATGCTGAAATCATGAAAAAGCTTTGATATATGAGCAAAGAGCTTAAAATACTTTTATGGCTTTTAGCTGCTTTTACGGTGATTTTTTTTCTGCCGGTTGATTCTCTCCGTTTTCAGGGAGCCATAATTGAGGCCTTCAGGCTTTTAAAGTGGTACGCAAGGGAGCATGTCCTTTTATGCCTTGTGCCCGCTTTTTTCATTGCAGGCGCAATAGGTGTGTTCATTTCGCAGGCATCCGTCATGAAATACTTCGGGCCTACTGCAAAGAAATGGCTGTCATACTCGGTTGCATCGGTATCTGGAACCGTTCTTGCGGTATGCTCCTGCACGGTGCTCCCGCTGTTCGGAGGCATTTATATGCGCGGTGCAGGCCTGGGTCCTGCAATAGCCTTCCTTTATTCCGGCCCTGCAATCAATATTCTTGCAATAGTGCTTACCGCCAGAGTCATCGGCTGGGAAATGGGGCTGGCGAGAGCTGTCGGCGCTGTTTCATTCAGTGTTGTCATTGGGCTTTTGATGCATTTTATTTTCATTAAAGAAGAACGAGCTAAAGTTGAGACGGCAGGTGAAGTTTATTACGGCGATGAAATAGAAAATGAAAAACCGCTCTGGCAGACCGTGCTGTTCTTCTTTTCCATGATAGGCATATTGGTCTTTGCAAACTGGGGAAGACCAGTTGAGACAACAGGGATATGGCATGCGATATTTTCGGTAAAATGGTTCGTTACAGCATTATTCGGAATATTATTCGCCTTTACATTGTGGCGGTTTTTCAAGGTTAAACTTATCTATCTAGTAATCGGCGCAGTTGCAACCACCGCCATAACATTCGTCATTCCTGATATGCCTTCCGCGGCAGTTACAGTTGGAGTTGTGGCGCTGTCAATAATTACATTCTATTCAGGTTCTGAAATGGCAGACTGGAGAGAACAGACATGGGGTTTTGCAAAACAGATCACCCCGCTTCTTCTCGGAGGCGTCCTGGTTGCAGGATTTCTTTTAGGAAGCCCTGAAGCCAAAGACGCGGGTATCATTCCCAGCATATGGATTCAGGCTTTTGTCGGAAATACGCCTTATGCTTTCATGACGCTGACAGGTATGTCCGGTTCAGCGCCCGACTGGCTAAATCTGATATGGCCTGTCTGGACAAATTTCTTTGCTTCAATATCAGGCGCGCTCATGTATTTTGCCACACTTACCGAAGTGCCTATAGTAAGGGGCCTGCTCGACAGCGGCATGGGACAGGGCCCCGCATTGGCGCTTCTGCTTGCAGGCCCGGCGCTTTCGCTTCCCAGCATGCTGGTTATAAACAGCGTGATCGGCCCCCAAAAGACATTTGTATATGTAATTCTAGTTGTCGTTATGGCGACAATATCAGGCATGATTTACGGAGCAATCATTTAAAAAAACTATTCGGAGGACTTATATGAAAAAAATACAGATTCTCGGAACCGGCTGCCCTAAATGCAACATGCTCAAGGCAAATGCCGAAACAGCGATCAGAGAGCTTGGAATTGATGCTGAGATCGTAAAGATTTCAGACATAAAAGAAATCATGAACTTCGGGGTCATGAGTACGCCCGCCATAGCCATTGACGGTAAAGTGATAAGCGCGGGCAAAGTGCTCAAACCTGAAGATATAAAGAAACACTTGTAAGAATTTGGGAGAATATCTGATGAAAAAAACATTATTAATGTTTTCTGTTATGGCACTTCTCCTTTGCCCGACTCTGGTTGAAGCCGCCTTAAAAAGTGACACAAAATACATCGTCTATTATTTCCGTACCACAGGCCGCTGCTATTCATGCGTGCAGATGGAGAAGATGACAAAAGACACCATAGAGAAGGGTTTTGCAAAAGATGTCAAAAGCGGGCTTGTAGAATTCCGCTCGGTCGATGTGATGACTACTGAAAACAAGCATTACATAAAGGATTACAGTCTTTACACAAAGTCCGTCATAATTTCCGAAGTAAAGAACGGCAAGGAGGTACGCTGGAAAAATCTCGATCAGATATGGAAAAAATTGAGGAATGAAAATGAATTCAAATTGTATATCTCTGATGAATTAAGACAATTCATGAAAGGCGCTAAATAGATGACACTTCTGGACATCTGGGCAGCTCTCTGGCTGGGTATTCTCACATCTATCAGCCCCTGCCCTCTTGCAACCAACATTGCGGCGATTTCGTATATCGGCAAGGACATGACTTCTCACATGAAGGTGTTCATCTCCGGCATCGCCTATACTGCCGGAAGGGTTTTCGCCTATGCGGCTGTAGGCGTAATGTTGAGCGCCGGACTTTCATCCGTTCCGGATGTCGCAAACTTTCTGCAGAGATACATGAACGCGATTCTGGGTCCCATGCTTTTTGTAACAGGCATATTCCTGTTCGGATTCATCAACATAAACCTGCCCGGAATTGGAACTGACCGCTTCAAGAACCTTGCGGGGAAAGGCATGGTTGCGGGGCCATTCCTTCTGGGCGTAATATTTTCGCTCGCTTTCTGCCCGGTCTCAGCGGCGCTCTTTTTCGGAAGCCTCATTCCGCTTGCATTGTCGGTAAATTCGCCTGTCATTTTTCCTTCATTATACGGTTTTGGAACAGGCCTGCCGGTAATATTCTTTGCATTCCTGATAGCCTTTGGAATGCATTCTCTTGGCAGTTTCTTCAAGGTAATTACCCGTTTTGAAAAATGGGCGAGATACGCAACCGGGGCAATTTTCATAATTGTGGGCGGCTACTATGCACTGATCTACACATTCAAAATCATTTAAAAGAGGGATCAGAATATGAGTGAGCACATTTCAAAGAGGCTGTCGTTTCTGGACAGGTATCTTACAGTCTGGATTTTTGCGGCCATGGCGCTGGGTGTGTGCATGGGGTATGTTTATCCGGAAATTCCCGATTTCTGGAACCGGTTCAATTTAGGAACGACGAACCTGCCGCTTGCCATCGGACTTATTTTGATGATGTATCCGCCACTCGCCAAGGTACGATATGAGGAAATGGGCCCGGTGTTCAGAAATTTCAAGGTGCTCGGGCTGTCGCTTATCCAGAACTGGATTGTCGGCCCGATACTCATGTTCACGCTCGCGATCATATTCCTTCATGACAAACCCGAGTACATGATCGGGCTTATCATGATAGGACTTGCGCGCTGCATAGCCATGGTATTCGTTTGGAACGACCTGGCAAAAGGCGACTGTG
>CAZEMO010000047.1:0-3331 GCA_964513375.1 uncultured Bacteriovoracaceae bacterium
ACAGGGATTCAAAACACAAGCATATTCGACCTTATTCCGCTTATTCCGAAGGTAAAGTCGGTGGAAGATTATGTGCCCTACCGGCACACCCGTCTGTTTCTCAAAACTAAATATCGGGATGTACCGCAGAACGGCAGAGGAACGCCGGGAGACATAGAACAATGGCTGGCCATCTTTCATCGAACAAACAAAACGAAGTTCCTCAGACGTCTGCACTCATGGATTGACCTGGAAGGAAAGATTCCGATGAAATTTATGGACCTCCTTGGTATCTCCGGCAAGGACTTGTTCTGGATTCTCGATTTCGACAAGGAAGACTACCATGAGGCGCTGAAGTGTGCCACCAGACCCAAATACTTTCAGTACCGGGAAATGCCCTGCGTCTATCCCGTTGTACCGTTGCCCGCCGATATAAGCGAGGAGGATGCGGTGATCTATGTCCGGGAATTTATGAAAGGAAAACCCGACTATGTCCGAAAAGTGGCAGCCTGCATCTTGTACGGAGGAATCAAAAGTGTCTGGGTCACGGAAGGGAATAGCGGTATTGACACATATGAACCAGAAATTATCATTGAAAAGGACTTCGTATCCCTCAAACAGGGGGGAGGGCCGTTTTCCGTACGACTTGGATGAGGGTGTCTCCCGGAATAAGGGGAGACAGGTTATTCTTCAAGGACCCTTGTGGTGTTTTGCCAGCCATGTGCCGGACACAACTATAAGCAACCAACGAGGACAAACGCCACGGAGATGAATTGCCCCGATCGTAAGGGGTCTCGACACAGGGGATTGTTGTAATCGCTGAAAAATGTTCGTAACGGCTATTCAGGGGTTGTCGACAGGTAATGCAAGGGTATATGCTGATAAAAAGCCTTTGCTTTACATATTTTTTTGCAGGGTGCTCATAGGGTTGTGAAAAATTCATACTACGAAACATAAGGGGGCAGATCATGAAGTATGACCATCTATTTCGGGATGTATCGAAACTTGCCGGGTTGGAATTCAATACAACGATTCCCATCGAATCTTCTGATGAGTACAAACAAAGGGTGGAAATCCTGGTAAATGCGGGCGTGCTATTCGACCCAGGTGATTTAAAACACCTAGGCGGAGATTTTTTTTCTAGCGACGATTATGTGAACAACATCCTTGCCCGGCAAGATGAATTAATGCGTAAGGAGAAAAGGATTTATCCTGAAAGTATGTCCATTATTGATACTCTCGGTGAATACTTTTCAGAAGAGAAGAAGATCGTAATCTATAATAAGATGTGTGCCGTGACTGCCTCAGCGCTCAAGGTAGCTTATGACGAGCTGGAATATGTTGTGGCACTCCACGAAGTGTCACATGCAGTTACCCACCTGGGAGAAGAGAACAGGCTGAATTCGGGTCTGATATGGGAGTACTTTAACCTAGCAGACCCCTTTGATAAGGAGTTGTTTGCGCAGGTCTACCCGTTATTCTACCTTGAAAACAGGAGGGAGAAAGACGCTGTTGACACCTTTTTCCGTCTTGCAAATTATCAAAGTGGTATCTATAATTCGTGGCGCATATATCGGCGCTTGGGGATAGGGGACATCAACGAACTCCTAAGATTACTGCGACGCAAGACCCCAAGGATATATGGTCTGAAAAGTGGATATATTTACGAAACCAACAGGCCCTATATACGGCACACAATGAAGGATTGGGAGGTTAACCGCGGGGGATTAATCGTAATCACCGGTGAAAACTTAACGCCTGCTCAAGATATGTTTCATGGTTATTTCGGAAAAAAGTTTACATTGGTAACCTTTAATGGTGTTTTCCCGAACAGAATATTCGGTGGCGCGACTAATAGTACAAAGATGAAGAAAGACAAAAGGTTGTGGCTGTCCTGCAAGCCTTTTTTCGAGAAACTACGTTCCGGAGAAACGATCTATATTCAACCATTAACCAGTGACAAAATCAGAATTTTTAAGGAGGAAGAGAAGATGTATGTAGACGAGGGCATAGACCGAATACTTGATCAGATAGCAGATGCTACGGATATTGATGAGGAAATTGCCGAAGATTGGCCGTTTATAAGCGAAGAACAGGTATATGCTCCGGATATTGATTGGCCGTGGAGAAGCGGAGAGCAGATTGCCAAACACTTATTGAGGCGGCTGGAAGGTGAGCGTGTAAACGTGATTCCTTCCGATACGACGGATGAATGCCGGCGTACTCTCCTCGTAGCCATCGGTACGGGGGATGATATTGTTAGTCGGCTTCGCGAAGCCGCAGTTCACGTTTTGGAATTCTGTCCTGATATAACCAGGAACGTCATCTTTGTTGCGACAAAATGGGATGGGATTCTTTGGCGTTCTTACCGTCGCATCTTTAAGGGTATAAACGTCGTCTTGAGGCTACTTCCTTCAACTACCATCAGGCTCTGAGAGGTATCTGCCATACTATTCAACACTGACTTTGGAGAAATCGAAGGATAGAGAGCCCTTTGGGATTGTTTTGCCCCTGACGGCCGGAATTGGTTTTTTGAGTGGCGTGGAGTTCTTATCTATACTGCTGCTTAGCCCGGGTCTCAGATGAAGGGAATGGATCCAACCGGGGTGGCGACCATTTGTGAACCTAAGGGATTGTCTGACGAGACTTGGCCAGTTCTGAACTATGATGCAAGCCGTTAGGAGAATCTCACTTCATGTCACAGGATAGGGGGATAATGCCATTATGCCGAAGAAACCTCTTAATAATTTCCTGTCTGATTTGACACGATTCGTCAGAAACAATGCTCCCGAGATCGAGTCGGGTCATGCCCGGCAGTCAAGGAAAATCTATGGACAGATCAGTTACGATACCCCGATCGATGCATATAGGTCGGTCATTCTTTATACAGAGAAGGGATTGGGTAGCTACATAGACATTATAAGCCGTGTTATTTACATTATTACGGGATTTCAAAATAGTCATCGACAATGGGGATATTTTCTCCATCTGTTTTCCTTCGGATGGGACGACAGAGTGTTACACCATAAAGGACATGCCCTGACGGTGACGGGTTTTCACGGAAAAGGGATTGCCCGGATTTTATGCGATCTTTCAGGGACAGAGAAGCCTGACGCTTCGCCGGTTATCAGCGCCCTGTTTCCCCGCCGTGTTGACTTCTACAGTCAGGATGCGAATGTGACGAAGGACGATTTACTCGTATTTTTTTGCAGCGACCGTTCCGTAAAATGCAATCCCCCGGTGCGGCAGCAACTTTCGAAACAATTTCAGCGTCGCACAGTCTGGATATTTCTTGAAGGGGAAATGGTTGATTATGAGTTCCCAAGCACTGGCAGATTCTTGCCGGAACCGG
>CAZEMO010000048.1:0-3262 GCA_964513375.1 uncultured Bacteriovoracaceae bacterium
TAGGAACGCCAATCACAGGTACAGGTGTGAATGCAGCAATCACCCCCGGGAGATGCGCTGCCATGCCCGCTGCAGCTATAATCACCTTGATTCCGCGCGCTGCGGCTTTTGTGGCAAATTCTTCAACTTTTTCAGGTGTGCGGTGTGCCGACAAAGCATTCATTTCAAAAGGGATCTTCAGCTCATTTAAAACGTTCGCAGCGCCTTCCATTACCGGCAGATCGCTGGTGCTGCCCATTATTATACTCACGATTGCATTCATAGCTTCGGTTTTTTAATAAGCGAAGATAATACTGTCACCGTTAACCGCAAATAGTCGTAGAAAAAAGTGTGCTGATAAATTGCTTCCGAACGTAGGTCCTCAAGTTTAAAGAACATAAATGAAGGCAGATAGATTGCGATTTTACAGGATGTTCTATCTTTGCTGAAAAGGAATTGAACCATGACCGAACCCTGGAAATTGCATGACAAAACGTTTGTAAAATACATGTCTGAAAGGAAAATTCAGGCAGGAGTTAAGAAGCTCGCCGCCACGCTTAACCTTGATTACCAAGGGAAAAAGCCGCTCTTTGTTGTGGTTTTAAATGGTTCTTTCATTTTTGCTTCTGACCTCCTGAAACGTATCACCATCGATTGCGAGATTGCCTTCGTCAAGGTGTCATCATATAAAGGGGTGAACAGCACGGGGAAAATCGAAGAAGTGATAGGGCTTGATATCCCGGCTGAAGGCAGGCATATTATACTGATTGAGGATATTGTTGATTCAGGCCTTACAATCGTGAAACTTATCGATAAAATCAGGGCTATGAATGCGTTGGATGTCAAGGTCGCCGCTTGTTTACTCAAGCCTGATGCCTATAAGAAGAGCTACCCGATAGATTATGTTTGTTTCAGGATTCCCAATGATTTTGTTGTTGGCTATGGCCTTGATTATGATGGACTTGGCAGAAATTCAGCTGATATTTATAAAATCTCGGAGTAGAATTCAGCAACGTCCGTCATCTTAATAGTTAATTCATTAAAGGAAAATTGTCAATAAAACATTCAAAATCATATGCTTAACATTGCGCTTTTCGGCCCGCCGGGTGCAGGCAAAGGAACCCAGTCACAACTCATCATTGAGAAATATAACCTGGCCTATATCTCAACAGGCGATCTGCTGCGGCAGGAAATATCAGAAGGATCTGAATTGGGTAACCGCGTAAAAGATATCATTCAGCGGGGAGAGCTGGTTTCGGATGAGATCATGGTGGAACTTATCGAAAAAAAGATCATCTCGAGCACCGACAGCAACGGCATATTATTCGATGGTTTTCCGCGCACTTTTGTGCAAGCCTATATTCTCGACGGGCTATTGCTGAAACTCAACACCTCGTTATCCTGCATGTTGAGCCTCGAAGTTCCAAACGATGAACTCATTACCCGGCTTATTGAGAGAGGGAAAATCTCAGGCAGGTCCGACGACACCGAGGAGGTTATTAAGCGACGCTTAGTAGAGTATGAAAACAAGACCCTTCCGGTAAAAGAATATTATAAAGAACGCAATCTCTACTATGCCATCGATGGTGTTGGCCCAATTCCTGAAATATTCGAGCGGCTTACCTCCCAGATAGAGCTTACACTTCAGAAGGAATGGTTTAACCTGGTGCTATCAGGACATCCTGGCTCGGGGAAAGGCACACAGGGAAAATTGCTGGCCCAGAAATTCAACCTTTATTATATCTCCACCGGCGCTTTACTCAGGAAAGAAGTGACTAACAAGACCGAGATAGGTCTGAAAGTGAAGGAGAAAATGGCACAGGGTGACCTTGTCCCCGACGAAATTGTGATACCGCTCATTGAGCAGGAGATGAAGCATCACGACGATGTTAACGGATTCATATTCAAGGGATTTCCGAGAACGGTTCTGCAGGCTTATATCCTCGACGGATTGTTGAGGCGAATGAACATGCGCGTTTCATGTGCCGTTGAACTCAGGGTGCCAATGCTGGATCTTATCCGCCGCCTCGATAAGCGCGGGAAAAGTGAGAAAGGCCGCCCATATGATCAGTCCACTGAACTTATCGTTCACCGTCTCGAAGAATATGAGTACAAAACCAAACCAACAATGGAGCTTTACAGGAAACAGAATAAGCTCCTTGAAGTGGATGCCACCGGTTCAAGAGAAGAGGTAATTGAAAGATTATCGGCAGCCGTAGATGCAGTAATGAAGAAAAAGAGGTAGAGACCTGCCGGAAAGCAGGCACCACCTGATTTGTAGAATATTCGCGTCACACCTTAACATAACCTGAAAAGTAACCATGGCCTCATCCAATTTTGTTGATTATGTGAAGATATTTCTCAAATCGGGCAACGGCGGGGCGGGTTCGGCACATTTCCTCAGGACCAAATTGAATCCGCGCGGCGGTCCCGACGGGGGTGACGGAGGCAGGGGCGGACATATCATCATCAGGGGGAATGCCCAGATGTGGACATTGCTGCACCTCAAATACACCAAACATTTGATAGCCGGAAATGGCACCGGTGGTTCAGGCGCTCTGAGAAAAGGTGCTGAAGGGGATGATGTTGTGATAGAAGTTCCTTTGGGTACGATTGTTAAAGATGCTGAAACCGGTGAACAGGAAAGTGAAATTACCTTTCACGGAGAAGAGAAAATAGTGCTGAAGGGTGGCCGGGGAGGGCTTGGCAACGATCATTTCAAATCAGCCACTAACCAGGCACCAAAATATGCACAGCCCGGAGAGCCCGGTATTGAGGGCTGGAAAATCTTAGAATTGAAGATATTAGCCGATGTCGGTCTCGTTGGATTCCCGAACGCGGGGAAATCGACACTGTTGTCGGTTCTGTCAGCAGCAAAGCCCGAGATTGCTGACTATCCCTTTACCACACTGAGGCCTAACCTGGGCATTGTTTCGTACCGGGAAGGATTATCGTTCGTTATGGCTGATATTCCCGGTATCATCGAAGGCGCCAGCGAAGGGAGAGGCCTCGGACTGAGATTTCTCAGGCATATCGAGCGCAACTCGGTTTTGCTGTTCATGATTCCGGCCGATAGTAAAGACATCAGGAAGGAATATAAGATACTGCTTAACGAACTAAAGCAATATAACCCGGAGTTGCTGGACAAGGCGCGTGTACTTGCCATTACAAAAAGTGACCTTCTGGATAACGAGATGGTCGAACTCATTAAGAAAGAACTGCCTCGTTTACCTGCCGTGTTTATTTCCTCGCACACCCGTCTTGGCCTCACTAATCTTAAAGA
>CAZEMO010000049.1:0-3181 GCA_964513375.1 uncultured Bacteriovoracaceae bacterium
CCCGAAAGGATCTTTGATGTGGGCATAGCCGAGCAGCATGCCGTTACCTTCTCAGCCGCGCTTGCCTCAACCGGCGCCCGACCATTTGTGGCAATATACTCGACTTTCCTCCAGCGCGCCCTTGACCAGATAATACATGATACTGCCCTGATGAACCTGCCTGTACGCTTTCTTATAGACCGTGCAGGCATCGTTGGCGAGGACGGTGAGACCCACCACGGGCTCTTTGATATTTCAATGATGCGGAATGTTCCAAACATGATGCTGTTCGCGCCGTCAGACGGCGCCGAGCTCCGCGACATGATATACTACGCCCATGAGCACGACAGCGGGCCACTTGCGATCCGTTATCCCAGGGGTACGGCTGCAAGGGAGCGGCTCAATGTTGAGGAGCACCGGCCCTTTGTCCCTGGCAGGATTAAGGTCATGACCAGGGGGAGCGGCCTTGCAATTATCGCAGCGGGTGACATGGTTGCCATAGCCCTTGAACTGGGAAGCATTCTCGAAGGGCAGGGGGTCAGTTCATCGGTGGTGAATGTACTTTCAATAAAACCGCTTGATGTTAAAGGGATAGAAAAAGCAATTAGCGGATGCAAAAAGTTTATCACTTTAGAGAACGCGTATTCCAGCGGCGGCCTGGGCGAGTACATATACTCTCAGATTGAGCCCTCACTGTGCGTAAAAAGAATTGCATGCGCCGGGTTCCCTGACAGGTTTATCAGCCATGGCACTGCAGGTGAACTCTTCGCCGATTACGGGATAGACGCGGCAACCCTGTCCGGTCATGTGCTGTCACACTTTAAACGAAGAAGTGCTGTAAAGCCCCGGATTAAAACCAGGGCCGGGAAATAGAACTGCCTGTCACCGGCAGGTCATTCCCCCATATTTACAACTCTTTGAAGCTCTTTTGCCTTGTTGCTTATGAGCATAATAAACGTGAGGATCTTTTCATTTGCGCCGGCAATCTCCTGGGCCATCTCGGAAAGCCTTTCAACTGTCTTCATCGTTTCTGACATTGATGTCTTCTGCTCATTGGTGGAGTTTACAATCTCGCCCGACATCTTCTCGATGATTTCACTCTGGCTTATTACCATATCCAGCGCGTTGTTCTGTGTTACCATTATTTTGCGCACCGACTCGACGTTGTTCTGAATTGTTCCGATCATCCTGAACACCACATCGGTTGAGGAACTGGTGTTGCTCATAATGCTCGCGCCCTCTTCAATATCGCTGATAATCTTTGCCACCTGCTTTCCTATCTGCTTGGAGTTATCAGAAGTGGCCTGGGCCAGTTTGCCGATCTCATCTGCGACAACGGCAAAACCTCGGCCGGCCTCGCCTGCGCGCGCTGCCTCAATGGCCGCGTTTAAAGATAGAAGGTTGATCCTGTCAGATATGTCGTCGATCATCGATACAAACTGCACGATTTCGCGGCCTCCTGTATTGATGACATCCATCTTGCAGGTCATCATCTTGATATTGTTTTCAGTTTCACGCGTTGATTCAAGAATGCTCCCGATATTTTTCTGCACCTGGACGCTTTCTTTTATCATGTTTTTCTGCGCATCAGAAAGGGCACCTACAAATTCCCTGGATTTTTTCCCTTCCTCTCTCTGGTTTATGTTGGAGTCATAGATATTATCAGTGGCAGCGACGAGCTCTTCGAAAGTGGCTGACATCTGGCTGCTTGAGGATGCCTGTTCCAGCGAGACCTTGCCGAACATTTCGGTGATGTTTTTAAGTTCATCGCTCATCTTCATGAATTCAGCAGTAAGCGAGTTTGCGCTGAAGACTATGCCTTCCAGGGTCTCGGCCCTCTCCTTTATAAACTCCTCGTCTTTCCTGGATTTTTCAAGCAGGAGTGTCTGGGTCACCTGCATGTTGTTGATTTTATCCGCAAGACCCAGGGAGAGGAGGATTACGACCAGTGAAGATCCTATCTGAAGGCTCCACTGTGTCAGGAACATGAGCGGCAGTATGTCGAATGTTTTCAGAACATAAAGTACAATTCCGATAATCAGGCCCGTAAATCCAAGGACATAGAACTTTGCCTCCCTTGACCCTCTGATCATGGCATATATAACGCCCGCGTACCATATAACAGCGCCGATGGCTATAAAGGCCGTAGCCAGTTTAATGGCTATGGAATACTTTATTGTAAGGCTGAGCACCGCTATGACCCCTGACGGAAACGCAACCAGCAGAAGCATGATCTTGTCAAGCCCCGGGAATTTCGTTTTTGCCTCCAGGGAACTTCTGATGAATAGCACTACAAACAGCAGTGAGAGCACTATGAAAAACGGCAGTGAATTGTTGGCCCACCAGATAGCGTTGGGCCACAGGTACTGGAAAGCGTGTCCGTTCAGCGACATCTGCATAAGGATGTAGGATATGATGAACAGAACATAAAGCACATAATTTTTATCCCGTGTGGACAGGTATATGAGCAGATTGTACAGAGCCATTACTATCATGAGGCCGTAATAGATCCATAATACGGGCATTTCGCTGTTTATCTTTGAGAAGAAAGATTTCTGCGACATCATGAGCGGCTCAAAGTTTATAGCGCTTGATGTCTGTATCCGCAGATAATATGTTTTTGTACCCGGTGAATCCACGAGGTGAAAAACAAAACCGGTATTATCCACGTCCCTGTGGCTGAAGGGAAGGTGGTCCCCAGTTTCAATTGCACTGTATTTTCCCTCATCTGAAGGAGTATATAGTATTATTGAATCGAGCATGGGGTATGATATCTCCAGGTACCAGGATTCTGTTCCCGGAGTTGCGTTTTCAACAGTGAACCTGAACCAGAATGCGGATTTCAGAAAGCCGAAATTGACCGCATCATCTTTGTTGAGTTTCCAGTTTGCGTTTTTCTGCGCATCTTCCAGGGTCATTTTTCCGGACGGATCTTCAAGGAATTCCATTGACCTGCCGATTTTCATCCGCTGAAAATTTTCATTGATAATGTTCTTGGGTGCTGGTAGTGCGTTTACAGGGTAAATGAAGATTATGAAGAGTATTACGGCAACATGCCTTGGTTTCATCAATACACTCCGCTTGTGATATGAAATACCGGTGTTTATGTTGTTAAACATTGTTTGCATAGTGTCAATCATTATTTTACTATATGATTAAATAGCGCATTTTAAACGGCTGTTAGATATTCCTTGACATATGT
>CAZEMO010000050.1:0-3123 GCA_964513375.1 uncultured Bacteriovoracaceae bacterium
CATCGCGGAATTTGCCTGCCCCCCCGTCAGGATGATGCCGTCGATTTCCCCCTTCAGGACAACACTCATTGTGCCGATCTCCTTGGCCACCTGATAGGCCATGGCCTCATATACCAGTTTCGCCTTTTCATCTCCCGCCCTGATCATCTCCTGCACCTTTTCAACGTTGCTTGTGCCGAGGTAAGCAAAAAGGCCGCCTTGGCCTGTAAGCTTGCTTAAAATCTGCTTTTTGTCCAAGGCGCACGAAAATACCATTTCAATGAGGTCTGTCGTGGGAAGAGAACCGGCCCTCTCCGGCGTGAAGGGGCCTTCCCCGAGTCCATGAGTACAATCAATTACCCTGCCCTTCTGATGGGCCCCGATGGTTATACCCCCGCCCAGATGGGCCACGATAAGATTCATATCCTCGTATTTCTCCCCTAATTCTCCGGCAAGCCGCCGTGCCGCCATCTTCTGGTTCAGTGCATGAAAGGCGCTCTTCCTTTCAATTTCGGGAAGACCGGAGAACCTGGCCAGAGGCTGGAATTCATCCGTACTCGGCGGGTCGATCACAATGGCGGGCATCCCGTATCTTTTGGAGAATAAAAGGGCCATGGCCGGCCCCATGGCTGAAGGATGTTTCCCGAATTTTCCATCCAGAAGGTCTTTGCACATGGCTTCATCAATTTCGTAAGCCCCCGCAGGCGCAGGATTGCCCAAGCCCCCGCGGCTGACAATCATATCTGCTTCTTCCAGGCCTATGCCGTTCTTATTCAGAAATTCAAGGAGGTCCTTTTCGCGAAGAGGAAGCTGTTCATCAAGAGAAGAATAACGTGCCAGGTCTTCACTGTCATACCGGATTGTTTCGAGAATCAGGGGAGCGTTTTCCTTGAACCATGCTACTTTTGTTGAAGTTGAGCCGACATTGATAATGAGCAGGCGATATTCTTTATGCATCGTTTTTCCCCTTTTTGCACACCAAGACTGCAATCGCAATTTCCACCATTCTGTCTTCTTCCCGGACGAAAGGCAGATTCAGGATCACCGGATTTGCCGTTCCCATGATTGCCCCCACGGTTCTCATCTTTCCGAAAAAGACGAGTGCTTCAGCCAGGAGGAGGCCCGTATCTATTTCCGGGGCAAGGTATATATCTACATCTCCCGTCACAACGCTCTGCAGTCCTTTCCTCTCTGCCGCAGTCTTGCTCAGGGCGCAGTCTATGTCGAGAGGACCTTCAACTATAGCATTTCCGAACTGTCTCCTTTCAGACATCTTGGAGAGTATTGCTGCATCTAGTGTCGAGGGTATGCTGAGGTTTATTTGTTCGATGGCGGCAAGAGCCGCAATCTTCGGCGCCTCGATTTCCAGTACACCCGCGAGCCGGACTGCATGTTCAAGGATAAGTTGTTTTTCGGCAAGATTCGGTCTGTTGTTTATGAAAGTATCGGTAACGAATATCAGTTTTTCCGGTTTCGGCAACCCAAAGACGGAAACGCAGCTCGCAAGCTTTCCCTGTCTAAGACCTTTCTTTACATCCATGACGGCATCCAGCAGCATCTGCTGCTTAACGGCTCCCTGCATCAGCATGTCGGCACGACCTTCGCGGATAAGTCCTATCGCCATGCTCAGCGCTTTGTCCGGCTTTTTTTCATTCATGATCTCATGTTCCAGTGATGCCAGCGGAGTACCCTTGATCATGCCTTCCATCACTTTCCCGTCACCTATCAAGCAGGGCATAACGAGGCCGGCCGCCGCCGCCTTGCCGAGGAGATCAATGTCCTTCTTTTCCGCAGAAGAAATCGCCAGTTTCTTTGTTCCTCCTTCTTTGTCAGCTTCAAGAACATCTCTGAATGATTTCAGCATATCACTTCACCTCCGTTTTCATCCTGTCCGCCACCACAACGCACATCGCGAGCTGTTCCACGATATTATCACCGGAGTCGGATCGGGACGGGATACACACCGGGCCCCTGGACGTTGCAACAAGCGAGCAGCGGGTCACAGCGAGGAAGAAGTCAAGCTTGCAAATAATATTGCCTGTATCGAGGCAGGGAACAAGAAGAATATACGGCATCCTCTCCATATTCATCCCGCAGCTATTACCCAGGCGGCCTCTGCCGCCAAGAAAGATTTCCGTAAACGAAGTAGCATCAACAATTTCACAATCGCCAAAGTCTCCCGCGGAAGCGGCCTTCTGCAGCAACTCGAAATCGCGGTATGAATCCAACATACCTCCGATCTCCCTCTGGCCGGAAAGGACAGCGATCCGCGGTTTCGGGTATCCCAGAAGACGATAGACAAAAAGAACATTCTTGAGAATCTCTGTTTTCGTCTTGAAATCCGGTTTGATGCTGACTCCTGTATCCGTGAAGGCAACCAGGTGATCGAGTCCGGGAATCTCCCAGAAAGTAATAACACTCACAGTCATGCCTGAGCCTGCTCTGCTTTCCTCTTTGATGATCGAGCGATAGATATAAGAGGTGGGTATCTGCCCTTTGCTTATGATTGCCAGTCTTCCCGTAAAGAGCATATTTATGCCGAGATCGGCAATGGCCTGCCTGTCGTCACCGATGATCTTTTCGAATCTGCTTATATCGAATTCGATTTTTTCGGCCGCCCGTTCCATTTTTTCTATATTTCCAATGAGAATAGGTTCGGTATAACCTTTCTGCCAGCTCGCTTTCACCGCAAGCATAAAGTCCTCATCTTCAGGGGCAAGAACCGCCAGCTTCTTAGGTCCCTTCTCCCGTGCAACCCTTAAAAAATCATTCAGAGATCTGATCATAGAATATACCTCAAAGAATGCCGTCCTCGTTGTTTTATCCACCTTCACGTCGATTGAAAAACAGCAAGGTGATGACTACAGATTGTAGTTCGTTGCAGTGCTTTATGTCAAAGTCAGGCTCACCCATTTATTGAAACGCCGCCGAATGACATTAAACCGGTTAAAAATAATATGCCATGCATTGGATTAAATGATCTGATCTTTATTCAAGAATTGATAGACGTAATTCACTTTTTTAATGAAAATAAAGCATTGGCATATTGTTTAATTTCTCCTGCCGGAACAATTACCGTAACCTGCTGCGCTCCACCATCAAATGCGCCCTGAATCACGCAATTGACATCTTTGGTCAAACATT
>CAZEMO010000051.1:0-3026 GCA_964513375.1 uncultured Bacteriovoracaceae bacterium
ATAAAAACTCAAAAATCTTTCATTATGCTTGTTTTTGTCTTAGAATACGCTAAAAATGCCCACCGGGCATTTTTTTTACGCTCGGTCCCCCTGTGGGTCAACAGGAGCCGGCAGAAATGCCGGCTTCACTGTTTCTGCAAAGGGCTCGAACCCCTCGCCCGCACCCTGGCCCCTTCCTTTAGATTAGCCGTGCAATTTAATAATTATACCTTTAAGAGAAAGAATGGGGTGAACTATTGGCTCCTTCAGGAAGTTAGTCCTAATTAGCGTATTAGACCCCATTCTTTCATAGTTGCAAGAACCAATTAGAATTATAGGCTTTGAGGCCTAATAAAGGTTTTAGTTCCGCAACAAACTGTTATAATAAACTTAAAGTCAAAGGTATGAAATTTGAAGAAGTTATTGGAATTGATGTGAGTAAAAAGACTCTGGACGCATGCATTCACAGTCTGCAGATCTTTACCCAGTTACCCAATACAAAGAAAGGGTACAACAAGCTCTTCTCATGGGTTGCCAAAAGCACAGGATGCTTACTTGAAAAGGCTCTGTTTTGTTTTGAGCACACGGGGATGTATTCTTACGCGCTTGCCAGTTATATGTCAGAAAGACATATGAACTATGTAATTGTTCCCGGGTTGGAGATTAAGCGATCGCTGGGCATACAGCGTGGCAAGAATGACCAGATAGATGCGAAGAAAATTGCACAGTATGCTTACCGCAGGAAAGAGGAAGTGATATTGTATCAACTTCCGGAGGCAGGCATAAATAAGATACGACAACACCTTTCTCTTAGGGAGAAGCTGGTAAAACAGCGTGCCGGTTATGAGGCGTCATTAAAAGATCTGTCTGATTTTATTGAAAGTTCAGAGAACGGATTATTATTTTCTATACCCCGGAAACTAATCAAGGAACTTAACAGACAGATTGAAAGTATCGAGAAAGAGATAGATCTTGTCCTGGACGAAAATCCTGAAGTAATGAATAATTACAGGCTCATCACCAGCATTACCGGGATAGGTCGGCAAACCGCCTTGCAACTAATAGTGGTTACCAACAACTTCTTGTCGTTTGATGACCATAGAAAGCTTGCCAGTTATGCCGGGGTAGCACCTTTCCCTTATACATCAGGCATAAGTATTAAGGGAAAGACAAAAGTCAGTTCCCTGGCAAACATGCGGCTCAAGTCTCTGCTCAGTGCCTGTGCTGTCTCTGCAATCAGATACGATCCCGAAATGAGGATTTATTATAAACGCCGAACAGATACGGGGAAGCATAAGATGAATACTATCAATGCCGTAAGAAACAAGCTCTTGGCCAGGGTATTTGCTGTCGTAAGAAGAGGAACACCTTATGTGCCAATGTGCCAGTATGCAGCATGAAAATCATGAAAACGAGCATGAGAGATTTTTGAGTCATAAAAACTCAAAAATCTTTCATTATGCTTGTTTTTGTCTTAGAATACGCTAAAATGACCCACAGGGTCATTTTCATACGCTCGGCCCTCTAATGCCTGAATATCAACGAATCATGCACCCTTCGCAGGTGTTCCATATCACGGGCAGAGATGTGCGGGGCGGGAGGTACCGGATCTTCCGGCGGACCGGATGCAAGCCTGTATAATACAGGTATAAGTATCAGGGGACTCAGACCCAGTATTTGCCCCGACGGGATCTGTCCCTTCTCGTAGGCCTCCATCCGCTGCTTCTGTCGCAGCAGCTCATAATTGGTTACCGGGTCGCCAAGCTCCGGTTGTGTTGTAAGACCCTGGTATACTGCCATCCTGAGGTTATTGGAAGCATTGATTATCTCCTGGTTGGAGGAGGGACGTTCCGCCATGATCTCCGCCCTGATGTTACCCAGGCGCGGAATGACGATTACTGCCGGTATCATCGTAGTGTCACCTGTGAGGTAGATGCCAGCCGTGTATTCCTTAGCCCGCAGGGTATCCTGCACCGTGATGCTGTACTCACGGAACCCGACGCAGGTGAAGGTGATTGTGTCATACCAGCGGGCATAGAGTGAGAACATGCCCCTGTTGTCTGCGGCTCCGGCAGCACGGCCCCTGACAGAATAATGCGCATCCGGCAGAGGCTGACCTGTGCCGGCATCCAAAATGACGCCGTGAAAGAGTATTGGTCCCGGCTGCTGGGCAAGGGCTTCAGGCTGCCTCAGCATGAAGAGAAAAAGAAAAAGCAGGAGTGCCTGTGAGAGCTTATTTGCCAATGATGATCTCGTCAAGCGTCCTCTTCGGAACATGATGAACGCCTTTTTCATCTCTCCAGTATTTTACATCGTTATTCTGAATGGTCTCAAGGGCCACCTTTTCAACCGGCTTGCCGATGGCAAGGACAAGCAGTACCTCATACTGTTTGGGAATGTCAAAGGCTGCCCTGAGCCTCTCTTTCTTGACGGAAGCGATAATACATCCGCCGAGGCCGGCTTCGGTTGCGCCCAGCATGATGCTCTGTGCAGCAATCCCGTGATCAATTCCAAACGATTCGGATATCTCCTTGTCGCCCAGAATGACAATATAGGCAGAGGGCCTTTCCTGCGGATCAGGTCCCTCCCAGTTGGTGAGGTAACCGGCCCAGGCAAGGCATGGATAGATAACTTCGCGCTGCGAAGGTTCAGTAACGAGGAGATATTTCAGTGGCTGGCGGTTGGCACCGGAAGCCGACAGGCGTGCCAGTTCAACGAGTGAGGCCAGGGTGTCGGGGGAGACGGTATGGGTCGAGTCAAACCGGCGGTAAGTTCTTGTCTTTTCAATGAGTTGATATAGGTTCATAGTCGGGGTTTTGCGCAAAGATAGGGAAAAAAGCAGGGCGAACGCACCGATCCCGTCTTCCGCAGTAAAAACACAAAGCCCGGAAATGAAGCAGCCCCTCACCGGGGCTGCAGGAAAATCTTATTTCTTAAGTGCTTCGTCATACCGCTCACCGATCACCTTCCAGTCGAGCAGTTCCCAGAAGCCATTGATATAATCAGGGCGCCTGTTTCTGTAGTCGATGTAATAGGCATGCTCCCAC
>CAZEMO010000052.1:0-2811 GCA_964513375.1 uncultured Bacteriovoracaceae bacterium
CTTTTTACAGGCTGCCTTCCAGCAGCATCCTGCGGAACTCCTTCTCTTTTTCTGTAAGCGTGGCCTCGGTGAGTTCCATGATTTCCTCGAGCCACTGCAGTTTTTCCTCAACGGTGAGTTTCATGTATTCAAGGATCTTTTCATCCTCAAGGGTGTATGCAAATCCTTTAACCTCCATCAGATTCACCTAAAAATGCTTTAAGTTTATTGAGCATCGCAACGTCAGCCAGGTCCTGGCTTCGGCCGCTGAATTCCTTCATCGTTACCAGGTCATCAATCGACACCAGGTCTATCTCGAAATCCCTGAACTTTTTTGAAGTTTTCCTCTTGTATGCCTCATCAAAATCCAGCGGGTGAAAAAGTATTATATCCACAGTCCTGTAATCATGGTCCCGGTGCCTGAAAGAAAAAGCTATAAGGTTTTTTTCATCTATCCATAACTTCCGTTTAACGGTATCAGCAAGGTCCTCTGCATTGACAGGCAGGCCCGGAACATAACCCAGTTTGTCCATTATGCTGATGAAACGATAAATATTATCTTCATCCAGAGCTATGACAACGTCAATATCCTGTGTAACCCGTGGTACACCATGAAGGTTCAGGGACAACCCCCCGACAATCATATATCTCAACTGATTGTCATAAAACTCCTTGAGAACTTCGTAGTAAAACATCTGTTATTCCCATTCAATCGTCGATGGCGGCTTTGAGGAAATATCGTACACTACCCTGTTGACTCCCTTAATCTCGTTTATAATCCTGTTTGATATGCGGCGGAGAAGATCTTCAGGCAGGTACGCCCAGTCCGCTGTCATCGCATCAACCGAATTTACGCCGCGAACCGCGATCACATTCTCGTATGTGCGCTTGTCGCCCATGACCCCGACGGATTTTACCGGCAGGAACACACCGAATATCTGCCAGAGCTTTCTGTACAGACCTGCTTCCTTTATTTCCTGCACGATAATATCATCTGCCTCCTGCAGAATCTTTATCCTCTGCGGAGTAACTTCACCGATGATCCTTATGGCAAGACCGGGGCCGGGGAACGGGTGCCTGTGTATGAGCTCCTCGGGCATGCCGAGTTTCACACCGAGCTCCCTGACTTCATCCTTGAAGAGTTCTTTGAGAGGTTCAATTACCTTCCCTGACTTTATGAGCTTCAGAACTTCAGGGACACGGTTATGGTGGCTCTTGATAGTATCTGACGGACCCTTTGTTGAAACTGATTCAATTACATCGGGATAGAGTGTACCCTGTGCCAGGAAGTCGAACCTTCCGATCTTCTTTGCCTCCTCCATGAACACGGATATGAATTCCTTTCCTATAATGCGCCTCTTCTTCTCGGGGTCCTCAACACCATTCAGTTTATCGAGGAACCTTTTCGATGCATCAACATATATGAGGTTCAGGTTCATGTGCTTTTTAAATCTCTCAACGACCTGTTTCTCCTCGTTCTTGCGGAGTACGCCGTTATTTACAAACACGCAGTACAGCCTGTCTCCGATTGCCTTCTGGAGCAGCATGGCTGTGACGGATGAATCAACGCCTCCCGAAAGCCCCAGCAGCACTGTACCGTTGCCGACCTCTTTGCGTATGGCCTCTACGGATGAGTCTATGAACGAATCCATGTTCCATGTGGCCTTGAGTCCGCATATTTTAAAGAGAAAATTTTTCAGCACCTTTATGCCATTTGTTGTGTGATATACTTCCGGGTGAAACTGCACGCCGTATACTTTCCGCTCAGGATTTTCTATTGCAGCAATTTCCGCATTGTCAGATGACGCGGTGACAGTAAATCCGTCGGGCATTTTCGTGACCTTGTCTCCGTGGCTCATCCAGACCTGCTCCTTCCTGCCCATACCTTTCAGAAGACCGGATTTTTTGGTAATATTTATTATTGCCCTGCCGTATTCCCTGGAACTGGCTCCCGCGCTCCCGCCATGAAAAGCGTTTACCACCACATACAGCCCGTAGCAGATACCGAGCACGGGCACGCCCATTTTGAATATATCATCAGAGACCCGAGGCGCATCCTTTTCATAAAGTGACGAAGGCCCGCCTGAAAGAATTATCGCAGAGGGCTTCTCTTTTTTTATGTCATCAATCGAATGATGAAACGGAACAATTTCAGCATAAACATTAAGTTCGCGGATTCTTCTTGCAATGAGCTGTGTATACTGGGAACCGAAATCAAGTATCAGTATTCTTTCCCGGGGAATTGCAGTATTGTGTTCGATCATTTTTTTCCTTCCATCATCCTGATGTAGTTCATCAATCCTGTCTGATTAATCATCTCGTTTTTTTCCATTATTTTTTTCTGCATCTCTTTCCTGTATTCTGCAAGTTTATCAGCGACTTTCCTGTCCGAGAGAGCAAGTATATTTGCCGCAAAAAGGGCTGCGTTTGCACCACCGGCTTTACCGGCGGCCATTGTTGCCACAGGAATCCCGGCCGGCATCTGGTTTATCGAAAGAAGCGAATCGAGTCCACCTGCAATGGGCGATTCAACAGGAATACCAATAACAGGAAGAATGGTATGCGATGCAACAACCCCTGGCAGGTGAGCAGCGCCACCCGCGGCTGCGATTATGACCATGATGCCCCGGTCTCTGGCTCCCTTTACCCATTCAGCTGTCTGATCCGGTGTACGGTGTGCTGATGAGACAATCACCTCGTATTTTACTTCGAACCTGTCGAGTATTTCAAAACATTCCTTAATCTTGGGCAGGTCAGAATCGCTGCCCAGTATTACACCCACGCTGGCCATTTTTCACCTCAAATTGTTCACATTTTAACTCTTTATATTAA
>CAZEMO010000053.1:0-2559 GCA_964513375.1 uncultured Bacteriovoracaceae bacterium
GCTGTGGCGATTTTTTCAGTAAGAGTGACGGTTATGCGCGCCAGTTTATTGAAGGGGATATTGAAGGGCCTATTGATGTTTTTACGCTTTAGATAATGGCGCAGGAAAGAGACCAGGTATCTATCATGGGGTTGTCTAAAAAGAATACATTCTGCTTAGAATAGTGTCATTCCGGCCTTTAGAGCCGGAATCCATTAACATATACAGTATATATGGTGCCAGGATGGATTCCCGCCTGCGCGGGAATGACATTTGGGACAGCCCCAGAATAATACCTGTTTTTTATTCGTAAAAAATATATACGCCCGCCGCCGAAGGCGGCGGGCATATATAATTTATAATTTTACCCTAAAAAGTATATTTAGGAATTATTACTGATAAATTATTATTACAGAGGTAAAACTTGAAGATAAAAAAAGCTAAATACGATGCAGCGGGTATAGGCTCCGCGCTCCTGGACTTCATGGTAAATGTGGATGAAGGTTTCCTGTCAAAAATAAACCTGGCCAAGGGGAACATGCAGCTGGTTGATGAGACTGTCAGTTCAACGATACTGAAAGAGATAAGTCGCATGGAGATGAGTATAGTGCCTGGCGGCAGCAGCGCAAATGCTCTTGCCGGGCTTGCTGCGCTGGGTGGAAGCGCTGCTTTTATAGGCAAAGTGGGCAACGATTCTAACGGTGAAAGATATATCGCTGAGACTGAAAAGAGCGGTGTCGCATCATTTATTAAAAAGGGGAGCGGAATATCAGGCCATGCAATAACCTTCATTACCCCTGATTCGGAGAGGACCTTCGCAACACATCTTGGCGCGGCAACCAGCCTTTCAATGTCAGATGTGGATTTCAGCGTAATTGAGCAGAGCTCAGTTCTTCACCTTGAAGGCTACCTATTTGAGCCGCAGGTGCAGCGGGAAATCTGCTACGAGGCGATGAAGAGAATCAAGGAGAAGGGGGGCCTGGTATCGGTTGACCTGTCTGACCCGTCACTTATCGGAAGGATTAAGGATGTGTTTGCCGATGTACTCGACAGGTTTGCCGATATTGTATTTGCAAATGAGGAGGAGGCCCATGCATATACAGGCCTGCGGGAGGTAGATGCCCTCATGGTGCTCGGTAAAAAAGCGGGTTTCGCGGTCGTTAAGCTTGGCGCCGGGGGGAGTGTGATCAAGTCGGGTGACAGCATAATAAAAATTGATCCATGCCCGGTTAAGGTCGTGAACACCAACGGCGCGGGTGATATGTACGCTGCAGGGATTATCTATGGTCTTACTGCCGGTATGAGCCCGGAGGTTGCGGGAAAGATTGCAAGCTATGCTGCATCGCTTGTTGTGGGGTCCGAGGGTGCCAGGTATTACGGTAAAATAGATACGGCTGATATCAGGTAAAGAAAATATTCATCTCTTCAATTGCGCGGTCATAAGCCTGCTCAAAGGACATGTTTGCCTTGAATCCCGCAGCATTCTTGTGGCCGCCTCCGCCGTTTTTTATAGCAATAGAGGCAACGTCAAGATCGCCCTTTGTACGCATGCTTATCTTTACAGGGCCATTTATATCCTGCTTGACCAGTACACTGGCAACCACGCCCTTTACTGTAAATGGCATATTGATCGTTGCCTCGCCCTCCGAGAATGAACCCCCTGTTTCAGTAACCATATCCGGCGTGAGCTTCATGACTATCATCCTGCCGTCGTGCATTATCTCCATAGTCGATAATATCATTCCGCGCAGCTGAAAGCTTGCAAGCGAATTGCTTTCATAAAGGTGTTCGTATACCCTGAACGGGTTCACCCCGTATGATACAAGCTTTGATGCAATACGCAGTGTCTCGGATGTTGTCTTGGGATACCTGAACGACCCGGTGTCAAAAACCATGCCCGCGTAGAGGGCCTGAGCGGTTTTAAAATTCAGTTCGCACCCGTAGTGCTCGATGATTGTTGCAACAATTTCGCATACGGATGATGATTCAACCTTGATGTAGTTGTCATCGGTCCTTTCAAGAAACCCCTCGTGGTGGTCAATTATGAAATAGTTTTTGACCAGGCCGCTGAGTACCCTGTATGCCGAACCGATATTGTCGTAATCGTTTGTATCCAGCACGAACTGTGAATACTCCTCTATGTCTTCGGGAAGCTGTGACTGGTCCTTCAGTATGTTGATTTCGTTATCTGCATCGATGAATATGCATATCTCAGGTGTGGGGTCGGAATTGAAGATGATGGCAGTTTTTCCAAGCTGCCTGAGAAGGTCCAGAAAGGCTATTTCAGAACCCAGGCCGTCAGCATCGGGACTCTCATGAGTTGAAATGATGAATTTATCATTTTTCTTGATGAAGTCTGCCAGGTTCTGAATAGACTGGTTCATCGAACCTCCTGTTTTATATCCTGTTTAATGAGGGGATATCCAAGCTCCTCGCGGACCTGCACATATTTTTCTGCGCACTTACGCGCTATGTTGCGTACCCTGGTGATGTATCCCACCCTTTCTGTAACAGAGATTGCGCCCCTGGCATCAAGCATATTAAAAACATGGGAACATTTCAAGACAAAATCGTATGCCG
>CAZEMO010000054.1:0-2331 GCA_964513375.1 uncultured Bacteriovoracaceae bacterium
CAAAAGAGGTGGATCAGTGAAAATAGTATCATGGAACGTAAACGGGCTGCGGTCAGTAATAACAAAGGGATTCCATGAATTCGTAGATAGAGTTAAGCCCGACATCATCTGCCTCCAGGAGACGCGGGCCGATGAGTCCCAGGTGAAGCTTGAACTCGATGCCTACCCTCACAGATTCTGGAACCCGGCAGAGAAGAAGGGCTATTCGGGAACTGCCGTTTTCAGCACGACAGAACCGCTTTCATTCACAAAAGAGCTGGACATGGCTGCACATGACGGCGAGGGGAGGGTCATCACCCTGGAATACAAAAAGTTCTGGCTGGTGAATGTCTATGTGCCGAACGCAAAGCGCGGGCTCGAGCGCCTTGAGTACCGCCATAAAAGCTGGGACGTGGACTTCCTTGCTTACCTTAAAAGGCTTGAAAAGAAAAAACCTGTTATTGTATGCGGGGATTTCAACGTGGCGCATAAAGAGATAGACCTTGCCAACCCAAAAAGCAACATGAAGAACGCGGGATTCACTCCAGAGGAGCGCGAGGGATTCGACAACTATATCAAAGCAGGGTTCGTCGATACGTTCCGCGAGTTCACGAAGGATGGAGGCCACTACACATGGTGGAGCAATATGGCAAATTCCAGGGAGCGGAACATCGGGTGGCGCATAGACTATTTCCTTGTGTCAAAAAAGATAATGCCTCAGGTGGAAAAATCCTTCATACTTCCCGCAGTCATGGGCTCAGACCATGCACCTGTTCTAATTGAGGCTGAACTGTCATGAACGATCATATAAGCGCATTAAAAGAAAAATTTGAAACCGGCGACCTGTTCCCTGAATCGCTCGGCATCGAGCTGCTTGAACTCAGCCCCGGAAGGGCAGTTGTTGCCATGACTGCCCGGGTCGGCATGACCAATTTCCACGGCACAATACACGGCGGAGCCCTCTTCACACTGGCAGACACGGCCTTCGCGCTCTCATGCAACTCTCATGGAACACCAGCCGTCGCGCTCTCTGTAACGATGGATTACATGGCGCCTGCCAGGCCGGGCGACAGGCTCGTTGCAACTGCGGAGGAGGTGCAGCGCACCAGGCGTACGGGGAGTTACCACATAACTGTTACTGCCAGCGATGAAACAAAAATCGCTTTTTTCAGGGGACTTGCCTATATCAAAGCACAATAATCAGACTCAAAGCATTGAGGAGAATTGTACTTGATTTTACGCTCATAAACAGTATTTCTGTCCTGTTTATTGAGGTGCCTGTCGTACTTTCGCATCATGAGATTATATTTATTAACCAGGGTGAAACATGGAAATTTTTAATAAACTCAAACAACTGTTCAATTTTCAGATGTCATACGCAGCAAGGCTGATCCTTGCATGCGCCGGAAGCCTCCTTATTTTTGCGGTAATCCTTTTCATTTATATGTCATCCTCCCCCATGGATGAAGAGTCTGTATTATTCACTGTTGCAAAGGGTTCATCGCTCAGGCAGAACGCCAACGAACTGAAGAGTAAAGGGATAATCCGTAGCTCGGACTTTTTTGTGGCCATGTCATACATAACAGGCACACGCAGTATCCGTTCAGGAAGGTACCGCATATATTCGTCAGATTCGGTTGCGCGCATATTGAAGAAGATTCATTCAGGCGAGGTTGTAACTGCGCGTGTTACCATTCCCGAAGGTTATTCCGTGGCACAGGCTGCTGATGCAATGGAACAGGCAGGCATATGCAAGGCATCGGACTTCGTCAAGTATTCACGCGACAGGGCATTCCTTGCAAGCATAGGGATAAATGCAGACAGGGCTGAGGGCTACCTGTTTCCCGAGACATATGTAATTGCGCAGGATTCCGATGCGCGCGATGTGATCACCATAATGAAAAAGAAGATGGACAGCGTGCTCGCTTCGCTTAACTGGAAGGAGCGTCCCGGATTTTCAACTCACCAGATGCTTACCCTTGCATCGATAATTGAAAAAGAAGCAAAGGTGAAGGATGAACAGAAAAAAGTATCGTCGGTTTTCCATAACCGGCTGAAACAGAATATGCCGCTTCAAAGCTGTGCAACAGTTCTCTATGCTCTTAACAGAACAATTCCCCACCTGCTCCTGAGAGACCTGGAGGTGGATTCGCCATATAACACGTATAAACACCAGGGCCTTACGCCCACACCAATCGCATCGCCCGGCAAAGGCGCAATCGAAGCAGCCATTTACCCTGATTCAACAGAATACCTCTTCTTTGTTTCACGTAACGACGGCAGCCATTACTTTTCAAAGGATTATTCGCGGCATTGCAGGGCCCAGGATTATTATGTTGAAAAAAAGCAGAA
>CAZEMO010000055.1:0-2216 GCA_964513375.1 uncultured Bacteriovoracaceae bacterium
AGGCCATGAAGAACGACCTCCACTATCATCCAATAAAAGAACATGCCAGCAACCTCGGCGGACTGATTGCCGACGAAATTGCCCGGTCGCTGCCTAACGCCAGGGCTTATATCGCTGATCCTGTTGTGGTCGACGAAATGAATGATATCGCAAGGATTTCGGGACACCCGGAGTTCAAGAGGATTTCAATTTTTCATGCCCTTAACCAGAAGTCGATTGCCAGGCAGCACGCCAAAAGCATCATGAAACGCTACGAGGACCTTAACCTTGTAGTGGTACACATGGGTGGCGGTGTGACGGTAGGGGCGCATGAAAAAGGGCGCGTGATCGATGTAAACCAGGGCCTCGACGGTGAAGGGCCTTTTTCACCCGAACGAAGCGGAACACTGCCAACCGGCGATCTTATCCGTTATTGTTTCAGCGGGAAGCATACCGAAAAGGAAATCCTGAAAATGGTGGTCGGTAACGGTGGCATGGTTGCTTTTCTGGGCACTAACAGCGTTTACGATGCCGAGCAAAATGCCCTGAATGGTGATTCACAGGCAAAGTTCATTCTCGAAGCATTTGCATACCAGGTAGCCAAATCAATCGGCGCCATGGTCACAGTATTAAAAGGGCAGGTAGATGCTATCCTGCTGACCGGTGGCGTAGCTCACAGCAAATGGATCACTAACCTTATCATCGAACGGGTTTACCGCTTTGCGCCGGTGTATATCTATCCCGGTGAGGATGAAATGCGGGCACTGGCACTCAACGGGCTCATGGTCCTCAAAGGCGAAATAGAGCCGAAGGTGTATGCCTGATATTCGATGACTCAGCTTGTTTCATTCCTGGCAACATATTCCTCAACCGCTTTCTTAACCACATAAATGGAACGCTGATAACGCGAATGCTGCTGATTTTCACTGATCTGTGGTCACCTTTCCTAATCCGTGTCATCCCTGCCTGTTACCCGCAGGCTATCGCAAGGCAGACAGGATTGTTCCGTCAACTCACACAACCCTTTCCCCATGCCCCGTTAATCCGTACGATGATTCAGCGGATTGTTACTGTTATTCACCGATCCGTAGTCATCCGTCTTAACCAGTGTTATCAGTGTGCTATCACCACCCATCTCCCAATTCTCTTGCCACTGATTCATATTCCATCCTTTGTTTTCGTATTCAGTGAATAGAGCATGCAATTATTCGTTATATTTGTGCAAATTGAAATCTCTCCTTTCAATATGCATGATCTTATAACCCGACAATCTGAGAAGACCGTTCTGCAATACCTGGGCATTTTCCCTTCGGTAGCAATACTTGGCCCCCGCCAGTGCGGAAAATCCACACTCGTGAAGATGCTGGCCGGCAGGTTCAGCAGGTTTATCTACCTCGACCTCCAGGATTACCAGGACCTTAACAGGATATCAGATCCTAACCTTTTTTTCGAAACCAACGAGGATGCTCTTATTTGCCTCGACGAAATTCAACTTGCGCCAAATCTCTTTTCAGTGCTGAGAAGCGCTATTGATAAGCACCGCCGAAACGGGCGTTTTATTCTTCTGGGATCCGCATCCAGGGAGTTGTTGCAGAAAAGCTCAGAGTCACTTGCCGGACGTATCGGAATCATTGAACTTTCGCCATTCCTTATTGACGAGGTACATTTTGAACCAGGTTATTCATTACAACGCTTTTGGCTTAGAGGCGGCTTCCCTGAAAGCTATCTTAGCAAGAACGATGAAGATTCGATGATCTGGCTTGAGAGTTTTATACGCACTTACCTTGAACGGGATATTCCGCAGCTTGGCATTCAAATTCCCGCCCTTCAACTAAGGCGGTTGCTGGTAATGTGCGCACACAGCCAGGGACAATTGCTCAACAGCTCAAAGCTGGGTGAATCGCTGGGCCTCACTCATACCACAGTCAGAAAATACATCGACCTGCTTGAACAGACTTACATCCTGAGAACATTACAGCCATATATGGCAAACGTTAAGAAAAGGCTTGTCAAATCACCTAAAGTCTATTTGCGGGATACCGGCATCCTTCACCGCCTTTTATTGCAGCCTGATTTCAATACGTTGCTGGGCAACCCGGTTTTCGGTGCTTCGTGGGAAGGGCTTGTGATTGAAAATATCATTATGAATATGCCCGAGTGGACACCTTATTTCTATCGCACTGCTTCAGGCAGCGAAATCGACCTTATCCTGGAAAAAGGTGGCCGTAAGATAGCCA
>CAZEMO010000056.1:0-2185 GCA_964513375.1 uncultured Bacteriovoracaceae bacterium
ATGCAGCCTCGCTACTGGCTATCGAAGTGGATACGCAAGAGGAGAAAAACTATCTGAGTCAACTGGCCGCCGGACTAGGGCTGACCCCTCAGATCACTGATCGCATTCATGAAATGGTTGGTTTGCAGCCAGCATAAAAACCACAGGGGAGCAAAGAATAGAACGATTCGGGGAGTAGTTCCCCGAATCGTTATCACCAGCTATATCGGATACAACAATTTAAGTAGTAATCTTTCATTCTGAGCAGAAGCCTTAAATGAATTATCGGGTACCATACGACGGAGGTAAAATATGAAGGTTGTGGCTTTAAACGCCAGCGCACGCAAAGACGGCAATACCTCAATCCTACTCAACACCGTTCTCACTGAATTGAGGGCTGAGGGGATGGAAGCGGAATTGATTCAGCTTGGTGGAGAAACACTTTATGGCTGCCGCGCCTGTTATAAGTGTTTTGAAACACAAGACAGGCATTGTGTGCAGAAAAAAGACATGCTCAATAATCTTCTGGATAAAATGCTTCTTGCTGACGGTATCCTCCTGGGGTCGCCCACTTACTTCTCGGATGTAACCGCGAATATGCGGGCCTTCATTGAACGCTGCGGTTTTGTAGCGCGGGCCAATGACTATATGCTCAAACGAAAAGTTGGTGTCGGTGTTGTTGCTGTACGGCGCGCCGGAGCCATTCCCGCCTTATCCAGCATGAACTTGTTTTTTCACTATATGCAGATGGTTATGCCCGGGTCGTCTTACTGGAGTTTAGGTATGGGCGGAGGCATCGGCGAAGTTTTGAATGACGAAGAGGGGTTGCAGACAATGAAAACGCTCGGACAGAATATGGCCTGGCTAATGAAAAAAGTTGCTTCACCCTAAAAAAAATATGCCAGTTCAGGAAACAGGAATTTAAGCGATACACGACAGCCCGAGCGTATCCCCAACGCAGTGAGAGAAGGCTTCGACACCGCCTGGAATCTGTGAGGAAAGACGTATCTTAGCACAAGCGGGATGACTAAAGTTATACCATGAGTGTGGCATATCTGGCTGGTGAAATAACACCGATGGTAGGCGTAGCCGGTTGTGCTGCCGGTACTTTCGCTTTTGGCATGGCTTGTGTTGCCGCTTGGATTAGACACGAAATAGAATAATTAAATGAAAGAGGTGTTGAAATGTTCAAGTATCGTTTTTTGATTCCTTTATTGCTACTTCTTCCGATTTCATCCTCGTGGGCACAAAATGCGCCTGTCAATAAAGATAAGTTGCGAGACTCCTCTGTGCAATTTTCCAGAGTGGACAAAACTTTCATGAGTCAGGGAGACAGATTGAAAGCCTGGCTTTATCTACCCGCGGGTGTCTTAAAGCCTCCTGTAATTGTTATGGCCCACGGCTTCGGTGGTGAACGCTGGATACGTCTGCCAGCCTATGCGGAAAGATTCGCCCAAATAGGTATGGCGGTCTTTGTTTTTGATTATCGTGGGTTCAACGATAGCGAAGGAGAACCTCGTCATTATATTAAACCTTCACGTCATCTGCAGGATTGGGATGCAGCAATTGCTTATGTTAAGACCCTCGACAATGTTGATGCAAAAAGGATGGCTTTGTGGGGAACATCATTCAGTGGTGGGCATGTCATTGTCGAGGCGGCAAAACATCCAGAAATAATGGCGGTAGTATCGCAGGTTCCATTCACGGATGGCGTATCGACTGAATGGAATTATATGATTTCGGAACCAATATTTGCTCTGAAAGGAACATATCATGGTTTTGCCGATGTGTTCGCCTCCATCTTTACTAAACATCGCCATCATGTACGTATTGCGGGCAGGCCCGGTGAGGCATTTGCTATAATGAGTAAACCGGACTCTATGGATGGATTAATGAAACTTTATGGAAAGGATGCGACGAAAGACTTCGAAAAAAATAACTTCTGCCCCGGCAATATAACCTTAACGCTGGGCCTATACAGACCGATAAGCTATGCTGAAAAAGTTAACTGTCCCACACTGGTTATCGGCGCGGAGAAAGATACGCTGTTTCCACCGACCGGGCCGAAGAAGATGGCTGATAAGATGAAGAAGGCCAGATATATCAGTATGCCCATGAATCACTTTGATCCGTATGTCGATGAACCATTTGAAAAATTAGTTAAGGTCATGGGTGATTTTTTAAAGACCAATTTAAAGGTGAGCTC
>CAZEMO010000057.1:0-2120 GCA_964513375.1 uncultured Bacteriovoracaceae bacterium
TCCGGGTGAATACGACAAAGATTGATCCTTTGACAGCATCCTGTCCCGGAATATTACCCGGGACAGGATGTATAGTTTATAACTCAATATATCCTTGTAAATTCCTTGAACTTAAGCAAAAAATGGCATAACAAATTTTATTTAATACAAATCCTGTAAAACAGGGGGAAGTTCAATGCCGTTAAAGTGTAGGGAGTTCAAAGCCAAACGGGTTTATCTGGTCGGAGGATCGAGCGGTATAGGGCTGGCTGCCGGCAGACTGTTCGCAAACATGGGTTCGGACGTTATAATATTTGCCAGGAACACGACCGGTCTTGAAAAGGCTGTTATCGAGATTGACGCCTTTAAAGCATCAGATAGCCAGAAAATATCCTGGCTTAACCTCGACATATCAAAAAAAGATGATATTAAAACCGTCATGGCCGAGGCTGTGAAAACATTTGGTGAGCCGGATATACTTATAAACTGTGCCGGAAGAGCCTACCCTCATTATTTTGAAGAAGTTACCGATGAGCAGCTTGATGATACCATGGCTATAAATTTTACCGGCCAGTGGCATACCATAAAGACGCTTCTGCCTTATCTAAAAAAGAATAAGGGCTATATAGTCAATGTCTCATCAATGGTCGGCTTTCTGGGTGTTTTCGGATACACGGATTATGCCGCATCAAAATTTGCGGTTATGGGCTTTTCGGAAGCATTGAGAAGCGAACTCAGAAAATTTGGTGTCGGAGTGACTGTTTTATGCCCCCCTGATACGGATACCCCTGGATTTAAGGTTGAGAATACAACCAAACCTGCCGAAACAATCGCCGTTTCTGAAGGTGGCGGTCTTATGACACCGGGAGATGTTGCAGTGGAAATGATAAGGGGTATGAAAAAAGGTTCATTTCTTGTTATCCCTGGATTTGACGGCAAACTCGTCTATACAATGAAGAGATTTGCACCATGGCTGGTCGATATGGTCATGAGTTCTCAAATATCAAAAGTTCAGGAGAAGAGGAGCTGACGCGATGAAATGTACAGTACTGGGAGCAACAGGTTTCCTCGGCACTAACCTTGTATATGAGCTTGTAAAGGCAAAATATGAAGTGAGAGCTTTCGGCCTGCCAGGTTCGAATGTAAAATACATTGAAGACCTTCCTGTCGAGATTTCTTTCGGTGATGTGACGTGTTTATCTGATGTCGAAAAAGCGGTAAATGGTGCGGAGATTGTGTTCAACGTCGCGGGAGACACTTCATTCTGGAAAAAGCTTTTTGAAAGGCAGCGCAGAATCAATATTGAAGGTCCTTCTAATGTCGCCGAAGCATGCCTTAAAAAAGGCGTGAGACGTATGGTTCATACAAGTACGGTAGATGTACTCGGGTTTAATCCGAAAGGCTTGGCCGATGAGAACTGGAGTGACTACAACTATGCTGGCACCGGATACAATTACGCCGATACTAAGCGCGTCGGTGAAAGGATCGTCCGTTTTTACGTTGGCAAAGGCCTTGATGCAGTCATTATAAATCCAGGCAGCATGATAGGCGCTTATGATTTCACACTTCAGTTCGGCAGGCTTTTTGCTGACCTGCGCGACGGCAAGGTCCCCGGCTTTCTTCCCGGAGGGGCTCCCTGGGCACATGTTGCCGAGGTTGCAAAAGCCCATATCTCTGCTGCTGAAAAGGGCACAAGGGGTGAAGGGTATATCTGCGGGGGAGTCAATGAAACCTACAAAACCGTATTTTCTTTGATCGCAAAAAAGATGGGCGCCAAACCGCCCGCCTTTACCATGACTCCATGGATGACTGTTGCCTATGGCTACCTGATGGAGTTCATTTCCGGATTTACAAATAAACCACCCGATCTCAATCCCGGACAGGCAAGATACATGTCTGTTTTTCCCAGATATGACTCATCAAAGGCTGAAAAAGAACTGGGCTTCAAATGCATTCCAGTGAGCCGGATGATTGATGACGCCTTCGACTGGTACAAGGAAAACGGCTTTCTCTAGCAATAACTGATATTTTGTCATCCACATCATCTGTTCAACGGAGGAGATAGTTTCTTCCCAGGATGTTTGGGCACAGGCAGCCTGACGAGTAGTAGGGTGCCTTTCTGGATTTTGGAGACGGTTACG
>CAZEMO010000058.1:0-1744 GCA_964513375.1 uncultured Bacteriovoracaceae bacterium
AGATGGCGAGGTCGGAGGAGATGGCGATGTCACAGGCAAGGCCGATTTCCTGGCCACCGGCGACTCTCATGCCGTTTACGCGGCAGATAACCGGTTTCTTGCACATAAGAATGCTGTCAACCATATTGTTGAACAGTTCCATGTATGAGCCGTACTCTTCCGGTCTCATGCTGTAATATTCCGAATATTCTTTCGTGTTGCCGCCGGTACAGAAGGCGTTCGGGCCTGTGCCTGTGAAGACCGTTGCTACAACCGTACGGTCTGTGGAGGAGTTCTCGAATCCTGCGATAACGCCCTTTACCATCTCGGTGGTATAGGAGTTATACTGGGCGGGGTTGTTCAGTCTGATCCATGCAACATACAGGCCAGGTACAACGTTGCCCTTCGGGTCTTTCAGGGGTCTTTTTTCATAGACTGTTGACGGTGCATCTGTACCCCAGTGATTGGTCCCGTGTCTGCTGTGGTCTTTCAATCCGTGTTCTCTTGGCATCCATTCTAAACCCATACTGTTCCTCCTGCTTGTGTTTTTGTTTGTTTTTGTCTCGATGCGTCTGGTCGTGAGATTCCCAGGACTTCGCCTCCCTTTTTCTGATTGCCCTTCTCACCTCCCTTACTCAAGATATTACTCCTATCCCTGACATTGCGGCCCCACCCTGATCAGCCTGCTGAGAGTCAGTTTAAGAATCTCCACGGTGAAGGGTTTTTCGATGACCGCATCGATACCAATCCTTTTAGCCTCGGAAAGGATGGTATCATTCCCATATGCTGTTATAAGTACCTTTGCTACACGTCGACGAGATGTGCTGATCCGCCTGAAAAATTCCATACCGTCCATTCCGGGCAGAAGATAATCGGCAATGATGGTTCCATATCGCATGTCTTCAAAAGCTTTCAGCCCCTCTTCGGCCGTTTCACAGACCGATATGGTGCACCCCTCACCTTCGAAATACATGGCCAGAGAATCCCTGATCCACTTGTCGTCATCTATGAGGAGAATTCCACTCGTTCTCAGTTTCTCGAAAAGATCCATTGTTCTCCGGGTTAGCTTTTAGTAACGGTTCGTCCTTTTCCATCTCTTCCTGTATGACCTGCATTGTTTCCTTGATATTGTAGGGATCGACCTTCCGGCTTTACCCGTATTTCCGGAACAACATAGTCACTTCCTTTGAGAGATTTTTCGATAATTTCCGGGGTTAGTTCATACATGGCAGGAATGAAGTATTCTGCAATTATTTTTTTCGGCAAGAGTCACCTTTCCTTCGGGCGCCCATTCGGCATATATTTCGGGGCAGGTAGCTGCTATTTCTATTAAGATTTCGGCACGAGCAATTGCTTCATTTCCCTGCATTATCTGTTTTTTCATATTCTCTCTAAAGTCTGTATTTCACCGGGAAGATGATTTTCTCAGGTGATTATGTGCTCCGTCCACATAATCAGGAAGTAAATGCACATGCTATGCCGCAAAGTATTTTCGCTGAAATATAATGTGATTACATATAGTTACGTTATTGTTTCCCTTTGCAGGGCTCGATGTTTGCTTATCAAATAGAAAAATTACAAAAGACTGTTCTTAAAATTTCAAACTTTTTTGAAAAGGAAGGAGCTTACTGTCATTTAATAACCATAACGCGGGATGAGGGTGCAAGATGCCAGCCCTGAATGGGGTCGAGGTACATAGACCGCTTAAACACATCGTAGCCAAAAAGGTAGATGCCCAAGCATCTGATTCATTCCCATTCCAAAT
>CAZEMO010000059.1:0-1735 GCA_964513375.1 uncultured Bacteriovoracaceae bacterium
TCAACTCTCGTCCCCGCTACAAAAAAAGCTGCATTTTCGTGCAGCTTTTTTCTTTAATGAGATTTCCATTCTTATTCTGATTGCTCCTTTTTCAACATCATTCTTTTTCTGCCCCAGCGGATAAGAACATCCTGTACATCTTTGAAACGAATAGGTTTTGAGAGATAGTCAACCATCCCGCACTCCAGAAATCTTTCACGGTCGCCGGGCATGGCATTTGCAGTGATTGCAATGATATATGGCCGGTCAGGCTCCGGATACCTGGCTAGGATCTCAGCAGTCGCTTCAGTGCCATTCATTACCGGCATCTGAACGTCCATCAGGATGATGTCGTATGACTTATGCTCCATCACATCCAATACTTTCCTGCCATTTTCTACGGCATCAACATTGTATCCCATCTTTTTCATGAGTGTAACCACAAGTTCCTGGTTTGTCATGTTATCTTCGGCAAGTAAAATGTTGAGGGGAAGTTTATCAGATAATTTCTTATCAAAGTTGTGGTCAGCAATTGTTCTGCGACGGTCACGCGACTCGGAAATAACACTGAGAATATATTCGAATAACTCGGCAAGTTTTACCGGTTTGGTTATCTGAGCATCAAAAAGATCTTGCGGTAAATCTGTCACTTTGCCGATAGATGACAATAGGATGAATGGGAAATCACCTTTAAATGGAATATCGCGTATGCTTTTTGCAAGTTCCACACCCGACATCTCAGGGAGATGCAGATCGATCAGGCCCAGATCAAAATAGCTATCCTGATCATCAATAATTCTGAGGGCTTCCTTACCTGTGGTTGCCGTAAAGGCACGCATTCCCCAGGCATCAAACTGTGCAGTAAATATCTGCCGCGATGCCGGATCGTTGTCAACCACGAGTACTTTGCTATTTTTGAGCTCAGGAATTTGCCCGCGGATATATAGTTTTGTGGTTCCTGTTTCGGCTTGTTTCATCCGAACGGTAAAATAGAATGTTGAGCCTTTGCCCGGTATGCTCTCGGCCCACATACGTCCACCCATTAGGCCAACAAGATGTTTGGCAATAGAGAGTCCAAGTCCGGTTCCGCCATAACGCCGGGTCGCAAATGATTCGCCCTGGGTGAAAGCTTCAAAGATTGTTTCAAGTTTTTCCTTCGTAATACCTATGCCACTGTCTTTCACTGAAAAAAGTATCTCGCAGCAATCACTGTCGGAGGTCGACTTTTCAACGGAGATAAATATCTCGCCTTCATCGGTGAATTTTATGGCATTATTGACGAGATTTCCAAGGACCTGTTTCAGCCGTTTCATGTCGCCTATCAGGAATGGAGATACATCGGGCTGAAGCATATATAGGAGGTCGACACCTTTCTCGATTGCCCGCGGCGCATAAACATCCAGGGCTTCTTCGATGCAGCGGCGCAATTCGAAATTGCTTTCTTCAAGTACCATCTTATCCGACTCTATTTTCGAAAAATCGAGAATATCGTTTATGATGCCCATAAGATTGTCGGCACTCACGCGCAGAGTTTCGAGATAATTCCGCTGCTCGGGTGATACTTTGGTGTCGAGCAGAAGACTTGTCATCCCTACAATACCGTTCATAGGTGTACGGATTTCATGGCTCATCATGGAGAGGAAATCACTCTTGATCCTGTTGGCCTTTTCAGCCAGAGCATGAACGTTTTCGGTTTCTTTTGCCAGGGATTCAAAATAGTGCAATTTTTCAATCTCAGCTTTCAGCCGGGAATTGT
>CAZEMO010000060.1:0-1655 GCA_964513375.1 uncultured Bacteriovoracaceae bacterium
TATGTGTAAAACCTTACGCCGACATCCTGAATATCGAAAAGCACCACGCGGATACCTTTAAGATCTTCAGGCTGCGGCTTAAAATGGCCTCCGTAAAGACTTATTATGGGGATGCCGGTTGAAACATCCTTTCCATCAGCTATATGATCGCCGGCATCGGCAAGATCCCTGAACCCGTGCTCCGGAGCAAAGATAGCCCTTACGTCGAAGCCTGAACGTGTAAGAGTATCGACAAGGTGAGTCATTCCGACCATTGATGTCTGGTTTGCCACCACGGCAACAGGTTTCCCTGCAATAAGCTCCCTGTACCCGTCAATCTGCCAGGCCCCGGGGACAGGAGGCTCAGCAGGTCCGCTGCATGATACCTGTATACAAAAAGCTGCCAGTATGAGAACGACAAGAACCGACTTTTTCATCTATACGCGTTTTGCTAATGTAAATTTAGCACTTTTATACTTACTTTTGACATGACTTTACTTTATGAACCTTCCGTATTTCATAGCCCGGCGTCTCATCAGGGGACGGACCGAGAAGATGTCATTCTCGAGGCCGATCAATGTGATTGCAATCGTGGGAATTGCAATGGGACTGGCGGTTATGATAATCGCAGTTGCGGTTCTTACAGGATTCAAACAACAGATCCGCGACAAGATAGTGGGATTCGGTTCAAATATCCAGATACTCAACTTTGACTCCAACCTGTCGCTCGAAACAATTCCGGTAAGCGATACTCAGGCTTTTATCCCCAGGATAAGGGAAATGGACGGGATAAAGCATGTCCAGGTCTTCGCCACTAAAGCCGGAATCATCAAGACCACAGAGGCCATCCAGGGTGTTGTGCTTAAAGGTGTAGGAAGCGACTTCGACTGGAATTTCTTCAGAAGCAGCATAGTCGACGGCACTGTGTTCTCAGTATCAGATACAGGGCGCACAAATGAGGTGATCATATCAAAAAAAATCTCCGATATGCTGCGACTGAAAACTGGTGACTCATTTGCAATGTATTTTGTACAGGACCCTCCCCGCAGCCGCCGGTTCACAGTCAGCGGTATATATGAAACCAGCCTGGAAGAGTTCGACAAGATGTATGTCTTCTGCGATATTGGCCATATTAAAAGACTGAATGGCTGGACAGACGACCAGGTGAGCGGTTTCGAAATATTCATAGATGATTTCGACCGGCTCGATGAGATGACGCTTGCAGTAAGGAACCAGGTAGGATACAGGCTGCTTGAGGAAGAAACCAAATTCAAGGTCACAAATATAAGGTTACGGTACCCCCAGATTTTCGACTGGCTCAATTTCCAGGACATGAATGTATTCATTATAATTACTCTCATGCTCCTGGTTGCAGGATTCAATATGATCTCGGGACTTCTTATTATCATACTTGAGAAGACAAACATGATTGGGGTATTCAAGGCGCTGGGCTCGGATAACGGGACAATCAGGAAAATATTCCTCTATCAGGCAGGCTGGCTAATTGCAAAAGGATTGCTGTGGGGGAATGTAATCGGCCTGGGACTTGCATTTCTTCAGCTTAAAACCGGGATTATCTCGCTCGATCCAAGCTCATACTATATAAAAACAGTCCCTGTGAATCTGGAACTCTCCCATCTACTGATGCTTAACACGGGGACAATGATCATAATCAT
>CAZEMO010000061.1:0-1596 GCA_964513375.1 uncultured Bacteriovoracaceae bacterium
GGAAATGTTTCATAAGCCTTTCCAAGGCGGCTTTATCTGTTGGCCTGGGTATCATGCAAAATATTTTAACACAATATCATTGAAAAATCATATAATAGCTATGATATTTCAATGAAGAAAAGGGAAAGAAGAAAAGGACACTCGCTTTTTTCACCGGGAAAAGTGGGTGTCCTTAACCACTTAACCATATTTCGCTATTCATCCTTTCCTTTTTAAACAAGTAATGATAAAACTACCTTGTAATTTTAAATGATCTATCTTGGGCAGCGCAATGAAACGCTTTATTGAAAAACAACTTGAAGTATGGAAAGGAACCCCCCGGCGCAAGCCGCTGGTTCTCAGAGGTTTACGTCAGGTTGGCAAAACCTGGTCGGTAAAGGCTTTTGGAAAAAGCAGCTTCGAGCAAACCGTAGTTGTCGATCTTGAACGCAACCCGGCGTGGCGGAAGGTCTTCGAAGGGGATCTGAATGCCGGGCGCATTTGTGCTGATCTGGAGGTTCTGACAGGCAGCAAGATACAACCCGGTAAGACATTGCTCTTTATTGACGAGATACAAGCAGCCCCGCGGGCCATGGCAGCCCTACGCTATTTTTTTGAAGAGATGCCGGCCCTGCATGTTATCGCGGCCGGGTCGTTATTGGAATTTGCCCTCAAGGATATCTCTATTCCCGTCGGCAGGGTCCAGTTTCTGCAGATGTACCCGCTCTGTTTTGCCGAATACCTGGAGGCGATAGGCAAGGCGGAAGCTGCGGCGATTGTCCTCTCTCCCCCCGGGCAGATATCGCCTTCAGTGCATGATTACCTTATTGCCGAGCTTCGGAAATACTTCTTTATCGGTGGCATGCCGGAATGTGTGCAGGCTTATGTAGATACGAACTCTTTGCGTGAATCTTTCGATGTGCACAAAGAGCTTATCGAGACCTACCGCATGGATTTTGCAAAATATGCCCCCCATGCGGATAAATTCTGTTTGAACAGTGTGTTTACCACGCTTTCCCAGAGCGTGGGGCGGCAAATAAAATATGCCCGGCTTGCCGAGGGCTATTCGAATCCGACATTGAAAAAGGCGTTCGAGCTCCTTTGCCTGGCAGGGATTGTGCGCAAGATATCCTCTTCTAATCCTGGCGGTCTTCCCTTGGGAGCCTCTGCATCACACGGCATATTCAAAGCGATTATGGCGGACATCGGGCTTATGCAGAGTCTTTCCGGCATGTCTGTAGATATTGAGTATGCGAAGAGCGATCTGTTGCAGGTGTATCGTGGCGCCATGGCCGAGCAGTTTGTGGGCCAGGAGATGCTCATTTCTCAGAATGGCGAGCTCTATTATTGGGACAGGCAAGCCAAGAGCAGCATGGCCGAGGTGGACTATCTGGCGGTTGTGAATGGTATCGTTCATCCGGTCGAGGTCAAAAGCAGCGCTTCTGGAAGTTTGAAGAGCCTGCATCAATATTTGGAAAGCTATCAATCCAGTGGGCAAGGCCTTGTATTCTCCCTGCGACCATATGCGGAACTACCTGAAAAACATATCACCTTCATGCCGCTCTATTTTGCCATGTCGGCCACCGGCGGCGGGCAGAAGTCATGAAAGAAGAAGAA
>CAZEMO010000062.1:0-1584 GCA_964513375.1 uncultured Bacteriovoracaceae bacterium
GAAAGGCCGTCCCGTCGGATATCGATCTGTTGATAAAAACGTCAGGGCTGATGAAGACAGCGTCATTATGCGCACTTGGTCAGTCTCCAGTATTACCGATAACCACGATGCTGAAATACGCCAAGGATGAATTCATTAAACACTGCGATCCGCATTACAAGTGCGCTGCGTGTGATGAATCACTGAAAACATACTACGGCGGAAAGGTTCATTGAGTTATACAGTCTCAGAATCAGGGCTTTATTTTAATTAAATATTTTTTTGGAGGAAGTCAGCAATGGGTAACACAAATCTGGATTCACGAAGATGGCTTATCGCCATCATGGGTACATGCCTTCAGATATGTCTCGGTACGGCATATGCCTGGTCATTTTTTCAAAAACCCTTAAGTACGGCTTTCGGATGGTCTCAGAGCATGACGGCATGGGCATTCTGCCTGGCCATCTGTTTTCTCGGCCTTTCAGCCGCTGTGGGCGGAGTTCTTATGCCTAAAGTCGGACCAAGGAAAATGGCCATGATCGGCGGTTTCCTGTTCGGCCTCGGGTACATTACCGCATCCTTTGCCCTCAAAATTCAGAGCGCTCCCCTTCTTTTCATCACCTATGGTGTGATCGGCGGTTGCGGTCTCGGTACCGGTTATGTAACCCCTGTTTCTACTGTCGCGAAATGGTTCCCTGACAAGAAGGGTTTTGCCACAGGTATGGTCGTTATGGGCTTCGGTCTTGGCGCTCTCTTCATGTCTAAAATATTCGCACCTATGCTCATGAGTTATTTCAATTTCGCAGGTGCAGTTGATCCCGCAGCACAGCAGGAAATTCTTGTCAAAGTCTTCCTGTATCTCGGAATCATTTTCCTTGTCCTTACAATTCCTATCGGTTCATTTATTACTCCTCCTCCGGCAGGTTATGTACCCGCAGGTTATACTCCTCCGGCAGTTACAGCCGCTTCTTCCGCTCTGGATGCTCTCTCTGCCAAGGACAGCATCCTTTCACGAAGATTCTTTATCATATGGCTGATCTTCTTCTGCAACATTACCGCAGGTATAGCCATCATTGGATTCCAGTCTCCTCTGTTCCAGGACCTGTGGGCTAAAGTCAACCCCAGCCTTGACAAAATGACTCTGGCCGCTTACGGCGGAACCCTTATCGCCGTTACATCCATCTTCAACGGACTCGGCCGTTTCTTCTGGGGCGGCATGTCCGACAAAATCGGAAGAACACAGACTTTCAGGATCATGCTCGGTTCACAGATCCTCTGCTTTGTCGCTCTGGCTTATGTTCCGAATCCCTGGATATTCGCTATCGTTCTCTGCTATGTTCTTCTCTGCTACGGCGGCGGTTTCGGAACCATGCCTGCCTTTATTCTTGATGTTTTCGGCGCCAAAACTCATGCAATCGTGTACGGAACCGTCCTTACTGCATGGTCGGCTGCAGGTATTGTCGGGCCTCAGATGGTAGCACTGCTCAAAGATACTTACAAAGATACTCCTGCACTGGCGGCTAAATATACATTCCTTATCGGTGCATGTATCCTTACTTTCGGCGTGATGGTGACTCTCTTCAGCAGCAACAAGCCTTACGAAAA
>CAZEMO010000063.1:0-1554 GCA_964513375.1 uncultured Bacteriovoracaceae bacterium
TCGTGCCATCGCGTGGCCATCGGCTTTTCGGTCATCACATGAAATCCGGCTTCTGCGGCCTGAATGGTTTGTCGGGGATGAAGACCGCTGGGGGTGCAGATCGAAATGATGTCCGGATGGCAGTCTCTTAACATGGTTTCATACTGCTCATACCCTTCCACTTTCGTTATCGATAAAGCCTGTTTTAGAGCGTAAGGGTCGATATCGCAAACCCCTACCAGTTCGATTCGATCACCGTGTTTCTGAATGGATTCGAAGTGATTCTTGGATATACGGCCGCACCCGACAAGTGCCAAACGGATCTTCCTGGCCGGATCGACGATTTTCAACTTAATCGATGGCATGGAACCTCAATATGGAATTTCCCATTGATTTCATGAACCCTGAACCTGTGGAACAGGAAGAAAGCATTAGCATATCAAGACGGATAATCCGATGCAAGATGGAACATCGGTAAATTCGGATTCATTCGGTCGGGCTCCGAACTTGTTAGGTGCTCTTTGCCACAACCAAACAACTCCCACCATAACTCATTGTTCGGTTATTTTTTATGTTCGCAATTTCTGATTTCAGAAAAAAATGGAAAACGTTGGCGATTATACCGCCATGCACAGCATGATCAGAGGCTGCTGATTCGAACTTATTTTTCGAAGATGTCAAGCCTATTCGATAAGGGAGGACCCGAAAGAGCGTAACGGGGATTGGCAATAAACGAAAAATATACGAGAAATACTTCACTTCGAACCCGGCATGCTCAATCAATTTACAGAGATTATTACGTGTATATCTCCTATAGTGTCCCGCAGCGACATCCTCCCCGGACCAAAGAAAAGAATAGGCTGGCACGGTAATATAAAGGGTCCCCTTCTCTTTTATTAGGCCTCTTAAAGACTTCAGAAAAGACAAATCATCTTCAATGTGTTCAAGCACATCGAACAGACCGATGGCAGAGAGTGAATGCGGCTTAAACTCTGCTGTATCCGTCGAGGCACAAACCACTGTAGGTAAACCCCTGCGCTTTGCATTCAATGCGCCAGTTCTTCCCGGTTCCACCAAAACAACGTCGAAGCCGGAAGCAGCCAGTGCTAGCGACACGAAGCCATTGCCACCGCCAATATCAAAAAGCGTTCCATTATCTTCAGGCGGGTAGGATTTCATGGCAGAAAGAATGCAGTTATTCCGGTGTTTGAACCAGAACGATCTGTCTTCAATTGAGAAACACACTGAATTCCCATCCGGTGGATAGCTTATATCGTGACTGTCTTTGCTATACCATATTCCATCTTGGCCCAGCATAAGATTGTTGCTCACAGCTTGTATGTCTGCCATAAGAAAGTCGTGGTCACGCCTCCAACAAGATAATAGATTAGTACTGTATATCCATAATAATTTATGTGTTTAGGAGAATTATCAAGGCTTCTCCTGCATTTGCTTTACTTCTATTATGAAAAGGAAAGCTCGGCCGGGGATGCGTGAAAACGGATGGTTTTCAGGCATAGGTGCAGGACTGCCTTCCAGGCGAGATTGTGAGAGGGGGAAAGTATGGGGCGACTG